>NZ_MVDG02000001.1:0-1473395 GCF_002008315.2 Arthrobacter sp. KBS0703
GGTCATCGTCGATATCGGTCGGAATGCCGAACCCTTGCGGACATTTGCCTGGGACTGCGACCGGCTGCTGATTGTGGTCCCGGCCCAGTTGAAGGCGGCTGTCGCTGCTGCCCGGCTGTTGCAGGAGCTTCCGCCGGTGGAGTCGGCGCTGCTTGTCCGGGGCAAAACCGGCGTCGCGCTGGACGGCGCCCTGATTGCGGAGTCCGTGGGGCTTCCGCTGCACGGCCGGATGCCGGAAGTGCGTGGCACCGCTGCGGCCGCCGAACTCGGTCGTCTTCTGGAACACGGCAAGCGTAAGAGCGTGCGGCGTTTCGCGGCGACGGTGCTGGACCTGCTCGACGATGAGCTGCTGGCCGGGGACATCCGGTGAGTGCACACTCGGGAGTCCCGGAACCAAGCTTTGGAAAGCGAGCCGGCGCTGACGCAGGCGCCGGCCTGACGGAGAGCGCCGGCCGGCGGAGGGCGGCGAGGGTTCTGGACGCGGGGCTGTTGGAAACCGTTCGCGAATCCGTCATGGCCGACGCCGGGCCGGTCACCCCTTCGCGCGTGGCGGCCGCGGTCCAGGCCACCGGCAAATTGCTCGGCACGGCCGGATCCCTCGCAGCCGTCGAACGGATCAGCGCCGAACTAAACGGCCTCGGGCCCCTGCAGCAGCTGGTCAGGGATCCGTCGGTGACGGACATATTCGTCAACTCGCCCGGCTCCGTGTGGCTCGACCGCGGCAGGGGGATCGAGCGGGCACCGGTGGTCTTCGCTGGCGAAGCGCAGGTCCGGGCCTTGGCGGCCAGGCTGGTCGCGGCCGGCGGACGGCGCCTGGACGACGGATCGCCCTGCGTGGACGTCCGGCTCGAGGGCGGCTACCGCGTGCATGCAGTCCTGCCTCCCATCTCCGCATCCGGGACGCTCCTGAGCGTCAGGATCCGGCGCGAACAGGTTTTTTCCATGGACGAGCTCCGGGAGGGCGGGATGTTCGGCCCCCTGGTGCAGTCTGTGCTGGCGAACATGGTGGCGCAGCGGCTGAGCTTTCTTGTCAGCGGTGCCACAGGGTCAGGTAAAACCACGTTGCTCTCCACGCTGCTGGGACTCTGTCATCCCGGTGAACGGCTGGTCCTCATCGAGGACGCTGCCGAGCTGAACCCGGTCCACCCGCATGTTGTCCAGCTTGAATCGCGCCACGGCAACCTGGAAGGCGGCGGCGCGGTGGATCTGGGTGAGCTGGTGCGCCAGGCGCTGAGGATGCGTCCGGACCGGCTAGTGGTGGGGGAATGCCGCGGTGCTGAGGTGCGGGAACTCCTGACCGCGATGAACACCGGACATACCGGCGGCGGCGGGACCATCCATGCCAACGCAGCCGGCGCCGTGCCTGCGCGGCTTACTGCGCTCGGGGCGCTGGCGGGGCTGGGACAGGACGCTGTCCGGTTGCAGGTCGCCAGCGCGGTGGACGCCGTAGTGCATGTGGCCAGATCCCGGCACGGACGGTACGTGGCCTGCGTGGGTGTCATCACGGAGGCGTCCGGCGAACTTGGCGTGGCCGTGGCCTTGGAGAACTCGGGCGGACAGCTCGTGGCGGGCCCGGCGTGGGAGGGCCTGGCCCGCCGCCTTGGCATGGATCCCCGGCTGGCACCCCAGGCTCACGAACAAACGCAGGCACAGCAGGCGCAGCCGCAGGCGGCGTGGGTTCTGCCGCGTGACCCAGAGCGGGAAACGGAAGAGGAGCTCGGAACAAAGGGGGCTGCGGCGTGACCGCCGTTCTCATTGGTGTGATGGCCATTGCCCTCTGGTTGATCCTGCGGCCACCGCACGGGTTGCGGCGCAGGGTCCGCAGAGCCTTCGCCGGGAGCGCCGCCGGGAGCCGGGCCGCCCGGAGCAGGGGAGGAGCGAGAGGCTGGGCAAACACCGGGTCCCCGACCACCCAAGGATTTCCTCCCGACGGCGCGCCGTCCCAGTACCATCGCCGATGGAACGGCCGCGGCGCCTGGGATGGTCAGGACTTTTCAATGACTGGCCGCAGTGGCCGAAGCCTGGGCCTCAGCCGCCCGGCGCAAGGTCGCCGCGGTGTCCCTCACAGTAGTTGTCCAGCAGCTTGCTGCCCTGCTGAAGGGCGGGCGGACTCCGGCCCGTCTGTGGGACGAACTGTGCCTGGTGTACGGAGGCTCCGGTCCCGCCGACGGAGCTCCCGCCAGGCCGCGGCTCAGTCCCGGCTCCGCGGCGGTCCTGGCTGCTGCCCGTGGGGCGGCAATGCGCGGCTCGCCCGTGGCCGAGGCCGTTCGTTTTGCCGCGGCGACATCCGGCCACGCTGCCGGCAGCCGCGATGTCTCTTATACACATCTAGATGTGTATAAGAGACAGGGCAGGAGCTGGCCGCCTGCTTCGATATCGCTGAGGCCAGCGGCTGTCCGCTGGCGGACGTGCTGACCCGCTTCGCGGCACAGCTCGAGGTGGAGGACGACGCCGAGGCAGCCCGCCAGACTGCCCTCGCCAGCCCCAAAGCGACAGTTACGCTGCTGACGTGGCTTCCCTTGCTCGGACTCGGGCTGGGGTTCTGCCTTGGCGTGGATCCGCTGGCGATGCTGCTCGGAACGCCGATCGGCGTTGCGGCACTTGTTGCAGGCATCGTCCTCGCCGTTGCCGGCAGGCTGTGGTCGGCCAGGCTCGTGCGGGCCGCGGCAGGAGCAGGAGTGCCATGAGCGGGCTACGACGCGACGAGCAAACGGCAGGACGGTGCCCGGCTACAGTCCCGTGGCTGGCGCGAAGACCCGGCCGGAGACATATTCCGGCCCCGGCGCCGCCCCCATTTGACGCGGCAATAGCGTCACGACATCCCGGCACGACGGGTCCCGTCACATGACCGGGGCGATTCTTTCAGCTGCGATCACCGCCATGGTGTTGGCTGCTGCTGCGGCGCTCGCCTTTACGGGTCATTCACGCACGCGTAGGCGCCTTCTCAGCGGAAACGGACTGATTCTGAATACTGGGACACATGGCGGGGCGTCCGGAAGGCCCGCTCCCACCGGGCAAGGGACCGGCCTGCGTGACACCGCGATGATGCTGGAGCTGGTCGCGGCCATGCTCGACGCCGGATCAGGGATCGGACGGTCTCTGGAATTGGTGGCAGCCGCGGCTTCGCCCGAGTACAGCCGCTCCCTAAGGCCCGTCGTGGGGGCCATGGCCATCGGAGCTGACTGGGATACCGCATGGCGGAGTTCTGAGTCACGCTCGCCCGAGATACTTGCCCTTCGCGACGCCTTGGGATTCGCCGCGCTGACGGGTGCGCCGTCCTCGGCCATTCTCTATGCCCAGGCCGCCAGAATGAGGCGTGAACGGTTCCGTGCCGCCGAAAAGCGCGCCGCATCGCTCAGCGTCAAGCTCGTGATTCCCTTGGGCCTCTGCTCCCTCCCGGCGTTCATCTGCCTGGGTGTCGTCCCCGTGCTCCTGGCGCTGGTGCCCTCCGGAGCCTGACCGCCGTGCCGCTGCCCACCGGCCACTGCTCCTCCACAAAGCGGCACGCCGAGTGCTTTTCCACTTGGGCGAATTCATCACTTACCCGCCTGCGCGGCAGACGGAACAGTCGGATAAACCGGCAATCCCGCCGGTATCCAGAAAGGAAAAACCATGTCCCTGAACCAAAACAGCATCAGCGAGGCCCGGCCCCTGTACCAGGACAGCGGAGACGGAGCTGTCCGGGAGATCTATCCGGGAGCCAGTTCGGCGCCTCGCATCAAAGCGCGCACCCGGAGGCCTGTCTCTTATACACATCTAGATGTGTATAAGAGACAGGGATGGCGACGGCGGAATATGCCATCGCCACGTTGGCCGCAGTCGGATTCGCCGGCCTGCTGGTGTTCATATTGCGCAGCGACGAAGTCCGGGGTTTCCTGCTCAACCTGATCCGTACGGCGCTGGCCTTGCCGTGAGCCCGCATCCGCAGGCCCCGCTGGTGGCGGCCGCGGTGGCGGCGGCACCGCCGGCGCGGACCGGAGGCATTCGGAGCAGGAAGCCGCGGCGGCGACCGGGCTGTGGGGCGGGGAATCCCCGCGGCCGCGGGAGCGTCCGCGAAAGAAACACCGGAGGTGCCGTGACCGCAGAATTCGCCGTTGCGCTTCCTGCCGTGATGCTGCTCCTGGCCATGCTGTTGGCGGGGTCTGCGGCAGGAATTACCCAGCTCCGGTTAGAGGAGGCGGCACGGGCGGCGCGCGGGCGCTGGCCCGGGGAGAGGAGCCGCCGGCCGTCGAGGGAATGGTCAGGAAGCTGGCAGGGGCCACGGCATCGTCGGCTGTGGTGGCGGACGGCGAATGGCTGAGCATTACGGTGTCGGACCGCGTGACCGGACCGTTTGGCAGCGTGGTTCCGTGGACACTGACAGCCAGGGCTGAGGCGCGGGGCGAAACGGCGGAATCCCTCTCGTTCCCGCCCACCATGATTCCGGCCCTATCCCGCTCTGGGGCGGAGCTCGCCGCCAAGGGGCACATATGAACCGGAATAAACAGCCGGGCGGGGCGCAGGATTCAGAGCGGGGCTCGGGCACTGTGCTGGCTGCCGGGCTCGGCCTGGTGGTCCTCGCGGCCATGGTCCTGCTTCTCATGCTGGCGCAGGCAGCCGTGATGGCCTCCCGGGCGGCAGCAGCGGCCGACCTCGCCGCCCTGGCAGCGGCGGACGCACTCCGCGGTGTTTCGGCCGGGGAAGCCCTGTCTCTTATACACATCTAGATGTGTATAAGAGACAGGTAGCAGCCCGTCACGACGCGAGGCTGGCCAGTTGTGTCGAGGGAGGTGATCAGTCTGTCGAAGTTCGTACCGAACTGACGGCCGGCGCAATTCTCGGCTCGGCTGCGGGGCACGCCCGGGCGGGGCCGCCACCGTAGGCTCGGCTGCGGGCACGCCGGGCCGGTCCGCCACCGTAAGTGCAGGTGGCAACGCTATAGGCCGGTTGACGCGTGGTGCGCCGCATGCTCCTGCGCCGCATGTTCCTGCGCCGCATGTTCCTGCGTCGGAGACGGGGACGGGGCCGCGGTCTCTGTGGCATCCCGCAGCAGGACGTCGATCAACGTTACGGCGGCGTCCTTATCCAACGGGTTGTTCTTGTTCCCGCATTTCGGAGACTGCACACAAGAGGGACATCCGGACTCGCACTCACAGGCCTCGATGGCGTCCCTCGTCGCGGTCAGCCACACCTTGGCTTTCTCGAAGCCCCGTTCCGCAAAGCCCGCGCCGCCGGGGTGTCCGTCGTACACGAAAATGGTGGGCACCCCGGTGTCCGCGTGGATCGCGGTTGAGACGCCGCCGATGTCCCAGCGGTCGCTGGACGCAACCAGCGGCAGCAGCCCGATGGCGGCGTGCTCCGCGGCGTGGAGGGCGCCGGGGAACTGTGCCTCGATCAGGCCGGCACCGGTGAGCGACCGGTTGTCCATGACGAACCACACGGCTTTCGTAAACAGCTCCCGTGCCCCGAGCTCCAGGGGCTCCTCGCCCAGGACCTCGTTCGAAATCAGGGCCTTCCGTTGAAAGGAGACCACCTGCGTCGTTACCTTCACATCGCCGAAATGCACGGCTACATCCCCCCACTGGACCGACCGCTGGGTTTCGAGCACCTCAATCTGGGTGATGTCCCGGGCGGTGGTGTAGTAGTCGGGGTTGGCGCGGCGCACCACTACGCAGTGATCGGCCTCATTCAGGTCCTCCACCACATAGCTGTCGCCCTGATGGACATAGATTGCGCCGGTATGCGCCTGGTAGTGGGTTTGCGGCGAATCCATGGTTCCCAGCAGTGAACCCGTGTCCGCATCCACGATGCTCACCGGCCCTCCGCCGTCGGCCCTCAGGTTCACCATGCCGGCCGCGCTCTGGGGATGTGTCCAGAACCATCCGGCCGGGCGCCGCCGCAGGTAGCCCTGCGTCACCAGCTGTCCGAGGAGTTTCTCCGCCGTGGCACCGAAAAGAGGCAGCTCCGCCACGCCCAGCGGAAGCTCGGCGGCGGCTGCGCACAGGTGGGGTCCGAGCACATAGGGATTCGACGGGTCAAACACGGTCGCCTCGACCGACACGTCAAAGATGGCCTCGGGATGGTTCACCAGGTAGGTGTCCAGCGGGTCGTCGCTGGCCACGAAGGCGGCGATCGCGTCCTGCCCGGCGCGTCCCGCCCTGCCGATCTGCTGGAAGAGGGACGCCCTGGTCCCGGGCCAGCCGGCGACGAGCACTGCGTCAAGCCCCGAGATGTCGATGCCCAATTCGAGGGCCGATGTGCTCGAAATACCCAGCAGCTGCCCAGCCCGCAGAGCCTTTTCCAAGGCGCGGCGTTCCTCCGGGAGATAGCCGGACCGGTACGCCGCCACCCGTTGCGGCAGGCTCGGATCAACTTCGTCGAGTAGCCGTTTGGTGATCGACGAGATGGTTTCTGCGCCCCGCCGGGACTTGATGAAGGCAATGGTCCGGATCCTGGCCGAGACGAGGTTCGCAAGCAAGTCGGCCGTCTCGGCAACCGCGGTCCGGCGTTCCTTGGCGCCGTTCTCGCCCCGGATTTCGGTCAGGGCGGGCTCCCAAAAAGCCACCGTGGTGGAGCCGTGCGGTGAGGAATCCTCGGCGACGCCGCGGACAGGCGCGCCGATCAGCCGGCCAAAGGACGTCTCGGGTTCCGACGCCGTAGCGGATGCCGCGATAAAGACCGGGCCAGGGAAGGACGTGCCTGCCCCGTAATAAGCGCAGATGCGCCGCAGCCGACGCATCAGGTTGGCCACGTGGGATCCGAACACCCCCCGGTAGCTGTGCGCCTCGTCAACGATCACGTAGCGAAGCCGCCGGAAAAACCCGGCCCACCACGCATGGTTGGGGAGGATACCGAAGTGCAGCATGTCAGGGTTGGCCAGGATGAAGTTCGCGTGGTCCCGGATCCAGCGCCGCGACGCCGGGTCCGTGTCGCCGTCGTAGGTTTCTGCCCGGACAGTCGGGAGCTTCAACGACCGGATCGCCGCGAGCTGGTCTGCGGCAAGCGCCTTGGTGGGGGAAAGATAGAGGGTCACGGCGCCGTCGTCGTGGATTTTTCCGGGCTCCGACAGGACACGGAGCTCGGAACGGTGGATCGCGTCCAGCGCCGGCAGTTGGTACGCCAGTGACTTCCCGGACGCCGTGCCGGTGGCGATCACGACGTGCTCGCCGGCATGAGCGATGTTGGCCGCCCGGACCTGATGCCGGTAGGGCTGCTGGATGCCCATGTTGCCGTAGGCACTCACAAGATCGGGATGGGCCCACTCAGGCCACGGTTCGTGCACCGCCTCGCGGGCCGGGATGGTCCGCACATGCCGGAGCTGCTCCGGGTCCGGGCCGCGGCCCAGCAAGGGAATCAGCGAGTCATGAGGGTTCACCCCAACATTCTTTCATCCGGGCAAAAATCGCCGCCCGTGCCCAAGCCCGAGTCCGCGTCTGAGCCTGTGCCGGAGTCAAAACCGGAACAGCCGGAGCCCGCCGAAAAGCCCGGCAGGAACGATGTCAGCTGACGGAAAGGTCGGCGCCCTCATCGGAGGCGGACAGCATCAGGACGTGGCACACCGAGGTCCAGCCAAGGTGCGAGTACAGCTTCTGCCCGTCGAGGGACGCCAGCAGCAGGCCGTCCTCCACATCGTGCGCATAGGCCTGGGCCGCGAGCGCCTTCATGATGAAGCTGCCCAGCCCGCGGCGTTGGAACGCCGGCTCGGTCACGATCTTGTCGAACACCGCGGTTCCCTTGACCACGAAGACCTGCCCGCTCGCCGCAAGTGTGTCGCCGGCGCGCACCACGGCATGGTGCACCCCGTTGGATTCGGACGTTTCCAGCGACAGTTCATCGTCGGATAGCCATGGGTCCTCGGCGTCCTGGGTTTCCATGTCCACCACCATCATGCTCTGGGACGCCGACGTGACATTGAGCCCGTGCTGCTCTGCCAGGGTTTTGTAGCGAAGAACGTCATTCGTCAGGATGGTCAGCACCCGGGCAGGAGCCTCGGCCGTCTTGGCGGCCAACGCGGCAAACTCAGCGTCCGACGGGTCTGAGGCAAAATACTCCCAGTCGCCGGTGGTGTCGGCACGCAGGGCGGCGGGGAAGCGACCTTCCGTGCCGGTCTCGTAGCCGCGGCAGCCTGCCCAGCCGGCTACCCAGACTTCAAGCAGATGAGTGATGTCTCCTACCATGGCTTCTGGCGTCATGTGATGAGACTATTCCAGCGCTGTCACAAGCAACAGGGCTTTGGCACTTGCTTATGCAATTGTGATGGGCGCGCGCCGGCCACGTCGCGGCACAGTGCGGGGCGGCGTGTGGACGCCGAACAATGGCGCACGGTCCGCGTGCCTCCGCCCTGCACGCGCCCGTCATTCCTGGGGTTTCCCGACACCAAGTACCCTTAAATACGTGGCTTTGAACCGAATCGTGCTCTTTTACGGCTTTACCCCTATTGCTGACCCGGACGCCGTCCGGCTCTGGCAGCGAGCCCTCTGCGAGAAGCTGGGCCTCACCGGGCGCATCCTCATCTCCAAGGACGGCATCAACGCGACCGTCGGCGGCGAGCTCAACGCCGTCAAGCAGTACGTGAAGACCACCCGTGAATACAAGGGTTTCCACGGCATCGACGTGAAGTGGTCCGACGGCGGGGCGCAGGACTTCCCCCGCCTGAGCGTCAAGGTCCGCGACGAGATCGTTTCCTTTGGCGCCCCCGGGGAGCTGAAAGTGAGCCAGGACGGCGTCGTGGGCGGCGGGACGCACCTTAAACCGGAAGAGCTCCACGAGCTGGTGGACGCAAAGAAGCAGAGCGGGCAAGAGGTTGTCTTCTTCGATGGACGCAACGCCTTCGAGGCGCAGATCGGCAAGTTCAAAGACGCGATTGTCCCGGACGTCGCCACCACCCATGACTTCATCAAGGAACTCGATTCCGGCAAGTACGACTCCCTGAAAGACAAGCCGGTGGTCACCTACTGCACCGGCGGCATCCGCTGCGAGGTGCTCTCGAGCCTCATGGTGAACCGCGGTTTCAAAGAGGTCTACCAGCTCGACGGCGGGATTGTCCGTTACGGCGAGACGTTCAAGGACCAGGGCCTCTGGGAGGGCTCCCTCTACGTCTTCGACAAGCGCATGCACCTCGAATTCAGCGAGGACGCCAAGACCATTGGCGAGTGCGTCCGCTGCGCAGCGCCCACGAGCAAATTCGAGAACTGTTCCAACCCCAGTTGCCGCACGCTCACGCTGTACTGCGCCGGGTGCGCCTCCAGCCCGGAAACCCTGCGCTGCCCGGCCGGTTGCGCCGCCTGACCCCGGCTTCACAGCCAGTCACGTCGACGAAAAACCCTCAGCCCCATCAGATCCTGCTGATGCGGTAGGCGAAGTTTGCGTCCGACCTCGCCTCCACCGTCATCCGGAGCACGGAGTCCCTCGAAAGGTGCACAACGTTCACCCGCGACGTGCCGCATCGCAGGCTAAGGTCCACCAGTGCGAATTCGGCGTCGCGCACTGTAAATGAGACCCTTCGTTCGCTGCGGCAGGCGAGTGTCAGGGAGTACGTTCCGCTGGGCAGCTGTCCCGTAGACCCGCTCTTCACGTGGCCCGCGGCCACTGTCCCGTAGTTGACGTGGAAAACCTGGCCCTCGGCATCGGGCAGTACTTCCTTGGCCCACGCGTCGAGCGCGGCGCCCGAAACGGGCAGGTTCTCGAAGGGATCCCGCGGTATCGCCGCATCGGTAACCACAGGGGCCGGGGAAAGCTCACCGCGGCCGTCGTCGTAGCTGTATTCGCAGCCAGCCAAGGCCGCTGCGGCGGCCAGCACAGTGGAAACCACGACGGCGGCTGCCGGGGTCCGCTGTCGCGAGGCCGGCGAATCCCGCCCGACGAGACAATGCACGGAGAACATCCGCACCGTGGGCATACTCCGACTTTAAGCCTGCCCGCCGCGCGGGGCCAGAGGCGGAATCAGCCCCGTCGGCACTCGACTGCAAGCTACCGACTGGGGGCCAGGTGGTACGCGTAAATAAGCGGGGCGTCCACGCTCGACGTGCTGATCTCCACCGTCCCGGGGTCCGTCACCGTGATCTTCGCGGTTTCCCGGCTGCCGTTGCACGCTGCGCCGGCGTCCGCGACATCTTTTCCTGCGAGGGTCACGGCGAAGAACGCCTTGCCGCCGCCGTCGCACGTCACGGTCAGCGTGTAGCGGCCGGCCGGCACGTTGGCTGCCTCACGGATGATCCGGTCCCGGTTGAGAATCTTGCCGGAATCCTCGAGCACCGCGCCGCTGACGGGCGGCAGTGCAGTGGCCTTCCAGGCGGGCACGTCGGCGTTTTCGATCGAGACCACGGAGGAGCATGCGGTCGCCGCCAGCAAAAGGAGGGCAGCTGCCGCGGCCCCGGACAGGACACGGGGCATCGCAGGAGAACATTCAGCCATGCATCCAACTTACCTTCTGCTGCGGACGGGATCGCTCCTGCCTCTCGCTGGCCAGCAGGCGCGGGACGGTCGGGTCAGCGTACCGCATGCCGCGATCCCACGAAAGAGACAAGTCTGTCTGCCTCCGTGAGGACCTTCGCCATTCCCGCGGACATGGCGAAGACCCGCTCGCCGCGGGACTCGAGCTGAACCGGGATGACGTCGGCGCGGGCTGCGGGCCCGGGCTGCGGTGGGTGCGTTGACGGCCAGGGGGTATGACCGGGCGCCGCGCCCGGTTCGCGATCGGCGCTTGCCTCCGAAAGTGTCAGGGCATCGATCTTGGCGCCGCCGATCTTGTCCAGCATCTGGTAGTCCTCTTCGGTGCAGAGATCGCTGGCGGCCAGGTGCTTGAGCGTGATCAGACCCACGACCGCCCGGCTAAAATCAGGGTCCATGGCGAGGTCGATGGCCCACTGCGTCCGTTGCCACCACTGGTCCCGGCGGTCCGCTTCACGCCGCTGGGCGAGGGTCCGCCACGCAATCCAGCCGGCGATGATGGCCGCCACAAGAGTGCTGAGCGGTGCGAATGCGGCCACGTACTCCAGCCATCCGGGATCAGCGGCCGCTGCCTGGGTTCCGAGCATGGCCCCACTTTAGCCTCCCGCCCCGACAAAATAGACCCGGCTAACTCGCCCAGGCCCACCCGGCCCGGTCAACAGGCAGGACCCGGGGGGACCGAGCCCCGGGCATGGGAAATAGACTTGCCCGGTGACTGAATCAACGCGCTTTACGGCCGGAAACACGCCTGACGCCCCCCGCAGCGACCTCCCCGAACTCCTGGACGCCCTGGCCGCCGACCTGCGGGACATCGGCTACACGCTGGACGGTGTCGCTGACCTGCTCGGTACGTCGGCGTACGCGGCACTGGGCCGGGACCAGCTGATTCCTGCGCTGATCGTCACCGAGCAAGCCACCCACGGTGAGCCGCGCACGGCCGCGCTCGCCGCCGTCGTGCGTTTCTGGCTCCTGGCCGTTCCACAGGACGCCGGGGTTCTGGACACCGCCCTGCCGCGCGTCCGAACAGAAGGGCTGGTGGCGCTCGGTCTGGCCGAAGCGCTGGAAGGCCAGATCGCGGCCGCGGCCGACCTGCGGCCCTATGGCTGGGACTCCAACGAGGACGGCAGCGGCGGCGCTGAGCTGTGGGTGGCGAGCGACCTCGCCGCGCACCAGCGCCCGGGTGTGCTGCGGCACGACCACGTCCTCGGCATCGGGCAGGCCTCCACCACGTTGGTGCAGACCACCATCAGGCGGCACGCTGCCCGTGCTTTGGACCTCGGCACCGGGTGCGGCATCCAGACCTTCCACCTCCTGCATCACAGCGAGCACGTCACGGCGACTGATATTTCGGCGCGCGCCCTTGCGTTCACGCGGTTCAACCTCCTGCTCAACGCCGAGGCCCTCCACATAGACCGGTCACAGCCGGACGGCCGGGTAAGCCTGCGCCTCGGATCCCTCCTGGAACCCGTGGCCGGCGAGGAATTCGACCTCGTGGTGTCCAACCCGCCGTTCGTCATCACGCCCCGCAGCACCGGCGAAGCAGCGGCTGACCAATTCACGTACCGCGACGGTGGCCTGCCCGGGGACGACATCGTGGCGTCGCTGGTCCGGACGCTGCCCGGTGTGCTTGCCCCTGGCGGAACAGCCCAGCTTTTGGGCAACTGGGAGATCACGGCGGGCACTTCCTGGGAGGAACGGCCGCAAAGCTGGGCCAGTCCGGACACGGACGTCTGGTTCATCCAGCGCGAGCAGCTCGGGCCTGAGCAGTATGCCGAGACCTGGCTGCAGGACGCCTCGGAAAACCGGGACCGGCGCCACTACCAGGACGCCTACGCCGCCTATCTGGACGACTTTGCCGCGCGGGATGTGGGCGGGATCGGATTCGGCATGATCTGGCTGCGGCGGCCCGCCGGGGGAGAGCGGAGGGTTTATCGGTTCGAGGAGATCACCTATCCGATCGAGCAGCCCGTAGGGCCGCACCTGGGCGCCGGCGTCGACCGCGCGGACTGGCTGGCCGCCCACGACCTGTCCGAAACCCACCTGCTGGTCGCCGACGACGTCACCGAGGAACGCCACCAGCGCCCCGGCGCCGAGCATCCCGGTGTGATCCTGCTGCGGCAGGGAGCCGGACTCCGCCGGACCAACCTCCTGAGCACCGAGCTGGCCGGCTTCGTGTCAGCGTGCGACGGCGACCTCTCCGTGGGGCAGATCATCGGCGCCCTCGAGGCCCTGCTGGGCGGGGCGGACGGGTTCGACGGCGAGGCTTTCCGTGCCGGGCTGCTGACCGAAGTCGCTAACCTGGTCCGCGACGGCTTCCTGCTCCCGTCCGGCGGTGCCTAGCCCGGCTGGCTCCGCCGGCCCAGCGTTCACCCGGCCCGGAGGTTCCCGGCGCCGCGAGAATGTCAAGCATTTATTTCATAACTCGCTGCCGCTGGCTAGACTGGAAAGGTGAGTACTCAGACGCCCTCCGCGGAGCCGGCAAACACGATGACGCCCGGATCGGGTCCGGGACCGAAGCGCAGGCCACGCGAGGAAAAGAAAGTGGAGATCACCGATCCCAAGGCAATCCGGGCGCTGGCCCATGCCGCGCGGCTCGAGGTCATTTCCGAGCTGTACTCCACCCAGTCCAGCCACACGGCCACCGAACTTGCCCAGCAGACCGGGCTGACGCCGAGTGCCATGAGTTACCACCTGCGGGCCCTCCAGAAATGGGGGATCGTGGTCCCGGCGGAAACCGCCGGCGACGCCCGCGAACGCCGATGGAAGGCGGCTGGCACGGACTTCGCCATCAACTCGGGCGGGCGTGTGGCCAGCCCCGAGTTCGCGGTGATCGACCTCGAGCTGGATGCCTTCCGCCGCCGCGCCTACGCCTACGCAGCGGTCCGGAACGAGCAGCGCCAGCGCGGCGAGTCTTCCGAGTCGTCGTCCGTGGTGGTCCTGGCCAGCAACCTCCTTTACCTGACGCCGGGGCAGCGCAGCGAACTCACCAGGCGGGTCTTCGAATTGCTGCGCGAATATGAGCTTGAGGACCCGAGTGTCATCCCCCAAGGAGCCGAGCGGACCGCCACGATGTGGTCCATGATTCCGGACGACCGCGCGGTGGCAGAGGCGGCCCGGAACGGTGCTTCCGACGGGAGTTAAGTCAGCCCGTTTGGCAGTGACGGTGGCCACCTGTTTTCCACATGACAGCGCATGATTCTCCAAAATATGGTGAACTAGGCCAATATGGGCTCATCTGCCCGAGCAACCTTTTTCTGTAGGAGCACTGTGCCAAGCAAGGCCAAAACCGGCAAGAAACTCGTGATCGTGGAGTCTCCGGCCAAGAGCAAGACCATCGCCAAGTACCTGGGCGAGGGCTTCATCGTTGAGGCCTCCATTGGTCACATCCGCGACCTGCCGCAGCCGTCGGAACTCCCCGCGGAACTGAAGAAAACCTCCGTGGGCAAGTTCGCCGTCGACGTCGAAAACGGCTTCAAGCCGTACTACGTGGTGTCCCCGGACAAGAAGAAAAAGGTCGCCGAGCTCAAGGCCCAGCTCAAGGACGCCGACGCCCTCTATCTCGCAACCGATGGGGACCGCGAGGGCGAGGCCATCGCGTGGCACCTGCTGGAGGTCCTCAAGCCCAAGGTCCCGGTGTACAGGATGACCTTCGGTGAAATCACCAAGGAAGCCATCCACCGCGCCATGGACAACTTGCGCGATGTCGACGCGGCGCTCGTTGACGCCCAGGAGACCCGGCGCATCCTCGACCGCCTCTACGGTTACGAGATTTCCCCGGTGCTGTGGCGCAAGGTGGCGCGCGGCCTGTCCGCCGGCCGCGTGCAGTCCGTGGTGACCCGCATGGTGGTTGACCGCGAGCGGGAGCGCATGGCCTTCAAGGCGGCGTCCTACTGGGACCTGACCGGACAGTTCGGAGCCGACTCCGGCTCGTTCAAAGCGAAGCTCGCAGCGGTTGACGGCGCCAAGGTCGCCACCGGCCGCGACTTTAACGACGACGGCGAACTCACCTCACGCAATGTGGCCCACCTCAACGAGGAACTCGCCACGTCCCTGGCGGCCGCGCTGCAGGACGCCGACTTCCGCGTCCGCTCAGTCGATACCAAGCCGTACACGCGCCGTCCGGCCGCGCCGTTCACCACCTCCACCCTGCAGCAGGAGGCGGGCCGCAAGCTGCGCTTCTCGTCCAAGAGCACCATGCAGGTGGCCCAGCGGCTGTATGAAAACGGCTACATCACTTATATGCGTACCGATTCGTCTGCGCTGAGCGACGAGGCCGTCACGGCCGCACGGCGCCAGGCCTCCGAACTGTACGGTCCCGAGTACATTCCGCAGTCCCCCCGCGTGTACACCAGCAAAGCCGCGAACGCGCAGGAAGCCCACGAGGCCATCCGGCCCGCCGGTGACTCCTTCCGCACCCCCGCGCAGGTTGCCAAGCAGCTCAGCGGCGACGAGTTCCGCCTGTACGAACTCATCTGGAAGCGCACCGTCGCCTCCCAGATGGGCGATGCCAAGGGCTCCACGGCCACCATCCGCGTGGGTGCCGTGGCCTCCGACGGCCGCGACGCAGAGTTCTCGGCCTCCGGCACCGTCATCACGTTCCCCGGCTTCCTCGCCGCCTATGAGGAAGGCAAGGACGAAAGCCGCGGAGACGACGAGTCCGAGGAAGCACGCCGCCTGCCCAACGTGGCCAAGGGCGACTCCCTCACCGCAGCGGACATCGTGGCCGTGGGCCACGAGACCTCGCCGCCGCCGCGCTTCACCGAAGCCTCGCTGACCGCGGAGCTGGAAAAGAAGGGCATCGGACGCCCGTCCACCTACGCCTCCACGATCTCCACCATCCAGGACCGCGGCTACGTCCGGAAGCAGGGGTCGGCCCTGGTTCCCAGCTGGATCGCGTTCTCCGTGATCCGGCTGCTGGAACAGCACTTCACGGACTACGTGGACTACGAGTTCACGGCGGACATGGAAGGCGACCTCGACAAGATCGCCAACGGCCAGGCCGTTGGCGCCGCCTGGCTCCAGCACTTCTACTACGGTGAAGACGCCGATCCCGGCCTGCTGAGCATCGTGAACAACCTGGGCGAGATCGATGCCCGGGAAATCAACTCGGTGCCCATCGCGGAGGGCATCACCCTGCGCGTCGGCAAGTTCGGGCCGTACCTGGAAAGCTCCATCCCCACGGTCGATCCCAAGACCGGCGAGGTGGTGGAGTCTGCCCGCGCCAACGTTCCCGAGGACCTCGCCCCGGATGAGCTCACCGCCGCCAAGGCCGTGGAGCTCATGGAAACTGCCGCGCCCGAGGAACGGGTCCTGGGCGCCGACCCGCACACCGGACACACCGTCGTGGCCAAGAATGGCCGCTACGGCGCCTACGTCACCGAGGTCATCCCGGAGATGACGGAGGAGCAGCTGGCCAACCAGCCCGTTGAGTACTACAAGAACGGCAAGCCGAAGCCGCCGAAGAAACCGGTGAAGGCCAAGCCGCGCACGGGTTCGCTGTTCAAGTCGATGACCGTTGATTCGATCACCCTGGATGAGGCCCTGCAGCTCATGAGCCTTCCGCGGGCATTGGGCGCCGACGCCGACGGCAACGTGATCACGGTCCAGAACGGCCGCTTCGGACCGTACCTGAAGAAGGGCACGGACTCGCGGTCCATCGGCTCGGAAGAGGAAATCTTCACCATCACGCTGGAGCAGGCACTCGAGATCTACTCCCAGCCAAAGCAGCGCGGTGCCCGCGCCGCCGTGCCGCCGCTGGCGGAGTTCGGCCCGGACCCGGTCTCGGAGAAGAACATCGTGGTGAAGGAAGGCCGCTTCGGGCCCTACATCACCGACGGCGTCACCAACATCACCGTGCCCCGGAGCACCTCACTAGAGGAACTGACCCGGGAACAGGCTGTCGAGCTGCTGGCGGAAAAGCGGGTCAAGGGCCCGGCCAAGCGCACCACGACCACCACGCGCAAGGCCCCCGCCAAGAAGGCCGCGGCGAAGAAGTAGGGCGTGCCTGCTGGTTGAGCTTGCCGGAACCAAGGGTCTGGGCAAGCCCGACCAGCGTAGTTCGCGCCCAGGGGCGGCCGACCGGCGGGGGCGAATCCGGCCCGGAATTGCGCCCGTGTGCTCAACGTGGTCGAGTAGATACATGACTGAAACGCCCGGACCTGCAGACAACACGCCGCTGAACGACCTCGAGGAGAAGCTGGCCCAGGGGGACCAGCCGGATGCCAACCCGGTGGACGTCATCCTCTCCTTCCTCAACAACGAGGTCTATATCGTCAGCTCGGACGCCCTCGAGGGCGAAGACTCCCAGGTCGAGCCGCTCGTGCTCGGTAACGCGGAGGGCCAGCCCGTCCTGGCCGTGTTCTCGCACCCCAGCCGCGTTGACGCGCAGTACCTCGAAGCCGCCCCGAACGTCCTGGGCACGCAGGGCGCGGCGATCATCGCGAACATCGGGGACGAACTCGGCATGGTCATCAACCCGGGCGCCGCGTACGGCTTTGAGATCAACCCGGAGGGCATCGCCAACATCAAGCGTGACTTCAAGCGCGCCGACGAAGCTGAGGCCAACCCCGCCGGACTCGAAGGCGAATAGCCCGGCTCGGGGAACGGCAACCCCTGATATGTGTGGCTCCCGAAATGTGATGGCGCGGTTGCACCTGCTGCTCCTCCGGGGGGAATAATGGCAGGATGCGGCTAGGCGTCCTCGATATCGGGTCCAATACTGTCCACCTCCTCCTCGTGGACGCCCATCCCGGCGCGCGCCCGGTCCCTTTTGCATCACATAAGCGGCCTCTTTCGCTGGTGCAGTATCTCGACGGCGACGGCAACATCACCGATGCAGGGCAGCATGAGCTGACGGAATTCGTCCTGGAAGCCTGGGAATTCGCCGCCAGGCACAAGGCGGATGACCTGCTGGCCTTTTGTACGTCCGCCATCCGCGAGGCCACCAACGGCCCGGCAGTGCTGGCACGCGTCAAACACGAAACCACAGTCACGCTGCAGGAACTGACCGGCAGCGAGGAAGCGTCCATGACGTTCTTCGCTGTCCGCCGCTGGTACGGCTGGGGCGCGGGGCCCATCCTGAACCTGGACATCGGCGGCGGATCCTTCGAAATGGCCTCCGGCCAGGACGAGCTGCCGGAGCTGGCCACCTCAGTGCCGTTGGGCGCCAGCCGCCTCACACGGGACTGGCTGCACGAGGACCCTCCCTCGGCGAAGAGCGTCAAGGAACTTCGGCGCTACATCCGTGCAACCCTCAAGCCTGCGGTCCGAACCTTCGACCCGATCGGCCGCGCCAACCTGGTGGCCGGGACCTCCAAGACGTTCCGTTCGCTGGCGCGGATTGCAGGAGCGGCGCCCAGCGGGGCCGGCCCGTACGTCAAGCGCGAACTGAATGCCACGGACCTCGGGATCTGGGCGCAGCGGATTTCGGCCATGAAGACGGAGGACAGGCTGCACCTCCCGGGTGTTTCTGAAGCCCGCGCCAATCAGCTCCTCGCGGGCGCGCTTGTGGCTGAGGCAGCCCTCGAGCTTTTCGAATTCAAGAAGATCAGGATCTGCCCGTGGGCTCTCCGCGAAGGCCTCATCCTGCGCCGGCTGGATCAGCTGGTCTTTGACGGCCCGCTGGAGCCGGCCCCGCACGTCGGGCCCCAGCAGTCCGCGACGCTGCCCGCCATCTAGCACTGCCGCCGTCCAAACGGCGCCTGCCAAGCCTTGCCCGCCGGCGCGACGATTGACGTCATAGGGGACCGACGCCTTAAACGAGGAAGCGCCGGACGGTTTTGCAGAAGGAGCTGGGGGAACACTCCTGCAACCGACCGGCGCCGCGCCAGTCCCGGGGGACCGGCTCCATCACTCGCACCTTGTGAGGCATTAACGACACTAACGGGCGAGTTTGAGTGTTCGGCGGGTTTTCCCTGAATGCCCGCTGGGAATCCGGCTGTTCTTCCCTGCAGCCTTAAAAAGCGAAGGCACCGACGGCCTGCTGCAGGAAAATGGGTAAAACTGCTGCAGTCCGTCGGTGCCAGGCAAACATCCCCATGCTTGCCTCATCACTCGCACCCTCAATGAGGTAATAACAAACCTAAGGCCCAAATTTGTGTGAAAGCTTCAGCCACCATGTGAGCTACCTGTGAATGGCCCCGGCCTGCATCGCGGACGGTGAACTGCAATGATGGAGCCATGAGCAACCGAATCGCATTCCTTGGCTGTGGATCAATGAACGAGGCCATCATGGGCGGCCTCCTGGAGGCGGGCACAAACCCCACGGACGTCGTGGCAACAGTCCGCCGCACCGAGCGGGCCGCCGAGCTGGCACAGCGCCACCATGGCATCACCGCCATCGCCGGAGAGGAAGAACCTGACAACAACAAGCAGGCGGCGAAGGGATCCGGCGTCGTGATTCTCGGCGTGAAGCCGGTGGGCATCGCCGACCTCGCGCGCGAAATCAGTTCCTCGCTGTCCAAGGACGCGATCGTCATCAGCGTCGCCGCCGCGGTTTCCCTTGCCCAGCTTGAGGCCGCCCTTCCGCCGGGCCAGCCCGTGATCCGGACCATGCCCAACACGCCGGCGAAGCTGGGCCGCGGCGTCGTGTCAGTGTCGGCCGGCACCAACTGCACGCCCGCGCACCTCCAGCAGGCTAAAGACATTCTCTCCGCCGTGGGAACCGTCGTCGAAATTCCGGAGGAGCAGGTGGACGCCTTGTCCGCCATCAGCGGCTCCGGCCCCGCATACGCGTTCTACCTTGCGGAGGCCATGGCGGCTGCCGGCGTTGAACTCGGCCTGGACGAGGAACTCTCGCTCCTGCTGGCACGCGAAACCGTAGCCGGCGCGGGCCTCATGCTGGCGGAACCGGGCGCCGAGCCGTCCGCCCTGCGCAAGGCCGTGACCAGCCCGAACGGCACCACCGAACGCGCCATTGCGACGTTCGATGAGCGCGGCATGCCGGCAATCATCGCGGCGGGCGCACGCGCGGCGGCCGACCGCGCCGCCGAGATCACAAAGCAGCTAGGCTAGGCGCCAGAGCTGCAGAACCACGAAACCCGGGCACCGCGGTGCCCGGGTTTTGTATGTTTAGGTTTCTCGGTGCCGGAGCGGCAGCTGATTACGGCCGGGCGGCGAAGCGCTCCAGCAGGTCCACATGCCCCGAGACGATCAGCATGTCGCGGCCCGACACCTTGGTTTCCGGCCGCGCGTAGGTGAAGTCCTCGCCTGGGGTCTTTACACCCACAATGGTCACGCCGTATTTGGAACGGACCTTGGACTCTTCGAGGGTAAACCCGACGGTTTCCCGGGGCGGGTACATCTTCACGATGGCGTAGTCGTCGTCGAACTCGATGAAGTCCAGCATCCGTCCGGACACCAGGTGCGCGGCACGGACGCCGGCGTCGGCCTCGGGGTAGATCACGTGGTTGGCGCCAATCCGGGTGAGGATCTTGCCGTGCGACGGGGTGATGGCCTTGACCCAGAGGTGCTGGATCCCGAGGTCCACGAGGTTCACGGTGATCAGCACCGAGGACTCGATGGAGGTGCCGACTCCGACGACGGCGGAGCTGAACTCCTGCGCCCCGAGCTGGCGGAGGGCATCGATGTTCGTGGCGTCCGCTTCCACCACGTGGGTCAGGACGGGCGCCCACTTCTGCACCAGGGTGCGGTCGCGCTCGATGGCCAGCACTTCGCGCCCCTGCTTGACCAGCTGTTCGGCGGTCGAGGAGCCAAAACGGCCCAGCCCGATCACCAGGACGGGGGCATTGTGGGCGGGGCGATTTACGGCGCCTGAGGGATCAGCCAATGATGGGCCTCTCTTCCGGGTAGTGGTACAGCTGGCTGCGCTGGCGGAGGGCCAGGGCAGCGGCTAGGGTTACGGTGCCGACGCGGCCCGCAAACATCAGGACGGACAGGACGTACACGCCCGACGGCGGCAGCTCGGCACTGAGGTTGGTGCTGAGCCCCACTGTGGCAAAGGCTGAAATGGTCTCAAACAGCACCCGGTCCAGGGAAGCGCCGCTGATGTGCAGGAGCAGGAACGCCGAGACGGACACCAGGGTCGCGCCGGCGACGATCACCGAGATGGCCACCCGCATGGTGCCCTGCGGGATGGTGCGGCCGTAGACCTTGACGTCGGCGTCGCCGCGGGCTTCGGCCACGATTGCCAGGAACATCACGGCGATGGTGGTCACCTTGATGCCGCCGGCCGTGGACGCCGAACCGCCGCCGGCGAACATCAGGGCATCAGTCAGGAGCATGGTGGTGGAATCCATATGGTTCTGGTCCACCAGATTGAAGCCCCCGGACCGGGTCATGACCGAGGCGAAAAGCGAGTGCGTGATTTTGTCCCCGACGCCCATGGAACCAATGGTCCGCACGTTTTCCCACTCCATCAGCCCCCACAAGACGGTGCCGGCCGCCAGGAGGATGAACGACACTTGGATGGTCAGCTTGGTGTGCAGGTTCCATTTCTTCCAGTTGAGGCCGTTCTGCTGCAGCACCATCACCACCGGGAAGCCCAGGCTGCCGAGGAAAACGCCCAGCATGAGCGGAACGAGGATCCACAGGTCTGTCTCATAGGGGACGATGCCGTCCGAGTGCGGGGTGAAGCCGGCGTTGTTGAACGCCGAGATCGCATAGAAGACGCCGTGCCACACCGACTGGCCGAAGCTTTCGCCGAGCGTCAGGAACCGGGGGATCAGGGCAAGCGCCAGGGCACCCTCAATCACCACGGAAGTGGTGATAACGATCCGCAGCAGGGTGCCCACTTCGCCAAGGCGGCCGGCATTGTTCATGGCTTCCTGGGCGATGAGCTTGCCGCGCACGCCGAGCTTCTTGCTGACCATGAGCGCCAGCAGCGAGGCCAGGGTCAACGTGCCCAGGCCGCCCACGAAAATACCGATGAGGATGACCAGCTGGCCAAAGAAGGACCAGTGCGTCGCGGTGGACACGACAGTCAGCCCGGTGACGCAGACGGCGGACACCGCGGTGAAGAGGGCCTGGTGCAGGGGGGTGACCTCGCCCGTGGCGGATGCCGCCGGCAGTGAAAGGACCGCGGTGAACACGAGGATCACAACACCGAACGCGGTCAGCGCCAGCCGCGCGGGTGAGGTGTTGGCGATGTTGTCGATGAAGTCGCGGATGCCGGTGAAGATCCAGAGGCCCTCACGCTCCGGCATGCCGGGGTGCCAGTTAGCCGGGCTCTTGGACCTCGGCTGGCTTTGCGTCATGTGCGGCTTTTCCTCGGTAGAAACGGCTTCCTTCAGTAGTAAACCACTATATTCCGCGCATGACGGGGAATCCCGGTCACCGGGCTCGGGTAGCCTGTCCTTGATGACATTCCTGCCCGGTCTCTCCCTCCCTGCACTGCCAACGACGGTAGTGTGGGACGCTGCCATGACGGCGTACAACTTCGGCCCGGGCCACCCGATGGCGCCGGACCGGATGGACCTCACCGCCCGGCTGGCCAGGAGCCTGGGGCTGCTGGACCTTGAGCACGTCAAGCTCGCAGCCCCTGAGGTGGCAGGCGACGACGAACTGACGGCCGTGCACAGCCCGGAGTTCGTGGCGGCCGTCCGCCGGGTCAGCGAAAACCCGTGGACCACTGACGAGGCCCACGGGCTGGGCACGGAGGATGATCCGGCCTTTTCCGGAATGCACGAGGCCGCCGCGCGCCTGGCCGGCGGCTCGCTGCTCGCGGCCAGTTCGATCCTGGACGGCTCGGCGGTCCGGGCAGTGAACTTCGGCGGCGGCCTGCACCACGCCTCCCGTGACCGCGCCAGCGGCTTCTGCATCTACAACGACGCTGCCCTCGCCGTCAGCAAACTGCTCGACGGCGGGGTGCAGCGGGTGGCATACATCGACGTCGACGCCCACCACGGGGACGGGACGCAGAGCATCTTCTGGAACGATCCGCGGGTCCTGACCATCTCGCTGCACGAGACCGGCATGACCCTGTTCCCCGGCACCGGATTCGCCAACGATATCGGCGGGCCGGACGCCCTGGGCAGCGCCGTCAACGTCGCGCTGCCGGCAGGGACCGGGGACGCGGGCTGGCTGCGCGCCTTCCATGCGGTGGTCCCGCAGCTCGTGGGGGCGTTCCAGCCCGAGGTGATTGTGAGCCAGCACGGCTGCGATTCGCACCGGCTGGACCCGCTGACGCACCTCAACGTCAGCGTGGACGGGCAGCGCGAGGCGGCCACCGCCGTCGCGAATCTCGCCGCCCGCCACTGCGACAACCGCTGGATCGCCACGGGCGGCGGCGGATACCACATCACCGGCGTGGTGCCGCGGGCCTGGAGCCACCTGATCGGCATCGCAGCGGGCCGCCCCGTCCCGCTGCGCACGCCGGTGCCGGAGGAGTGGCGGACGTATGTGCAGGAGCGGTACGGGATTGCCGCGCCCGGGCTCATGGGGGATGACGCGGACGTGTGGTGGCGGTCCTGGGAGGTGGGATTCGACCCCAACGACGATGTTGACCGCACCGTAATGGCCACGCGCAAGGAAGTCTTCCCGCTGTACGGGCTGGATCCCTGGTTCGACTGAAATAGTAGATGCCATCCGGCGTATATGTCGCTAGGGTGGGACACATGGTGACAGACGACGTATTTGCCGTCATTGCTGAGGCAACGCGGCGTGACATTCTCGTTTCCCTCCGCAAGGGGGACAAAGCAGTGGGGGAGCTGGTCGAGGAGCTCGCCGCCAGCCAGCCCACCATCTCCAAGCACCTCAAGGTGCTGCGCGAGGCCGACCTCGTGAGCATGCGCGCGCAGGGCCAGAAACGCTACTACGCACTCAACCCGAAGCCGCTGGCCGGGATCGCCACTTGGCTGGAGACGTTCGACGTCGGCCCTGCGGCTGCCGCCGCGAAGTCGCCGGAGGCGGATACCCACCAGGCAGCGGAGGCATCCCAGCCGTCCCGCGGCCGCCCCCAGACCTGTCTCTTATACACATCTAGATGTGTATAAGAGACAGGGTCCCGCGTCCGTAGCATCCGCGGCGGAGGTGCCGGAGTCATTCGCGGCGGCAGACTCGGGCGGAGCCCCGGGAACTGCCGCGGCGGATGCGGCTACCCACGCGCCCGGACGCCCCGCGAGCGGGCAGCTGAGCCCCGCCGTCGTGGTTCCGGGCGGCACGGTTCCTGCATCCGCGCAGGACGACACCGTCCCGCAGCAGATCGGCCGCACCGTGGGCCGCGGTGCCAAGAAGGCGGCGGACCTCCTGGCCAACCTGCCGAAGTTCGGCCGCAAAAAGTAAACCTGGCACCCAACTAAGTAGCAGCAGGCTTCGTTTTCAGCGTTCAAAACGACGCCTGCTGCGACCTAGTTGGGCGGGGAGGCCGGTGCCGGCGGGAACGTTTACTTGCCGAGGATCCGCACGTGGTCCGGCGTGAGTTCGGAGAGCTTGCTGACGCCGAGCAGGGCCATGGTGCGGGCCATGTCCTTTTCGAGGATCTGCAGGGCGCGGTCCACCCCGGCACGTCCGCCTGCCATCAGCCCGTACAGGTAGGCGCGGCCGATCAGGGTGAAGTCCGCACCCAGGGCCAGGGCGGCGATGATGTCCGCACCGCTCATGATGCCGGTGTCCAGGATGATGGCGGCGTCGCTGTTGTCCGCCTTGAGCGCCTTGGAGACGTCCGGCAGCAGATGGAACGGGATGGGCGCACGGTCCAGCTGGCGTCCGCCGTGGTTGGAGAGGACCACGCCGTCGGCGCCGTGGTCCACCACCTTGCGGGCGTCCTCCACGGTCTGGATGCCCTTGACCACGAGCTTGCCCTTCCAGGTTTCGCGGAGCCAGTCGAGGTCGTCGAAGGTCAGGGTGGGATCGAACATCGAGTTGATGAGGTCAGCCACCGTGCCCGTGTACCGGGACAGGGACGCGAACGTAAGCGGCTCGTGGGTCAGGAAGTTGAACCACCAGGCCGGGCGGTAGGACGCGTCCAGGACGGTCTTCAGCGTCAATGCCGGCGGAATGGTCATGCCGTTGCGGACGTCGCGCAGCCGGGCGCCGGCGACGGCGGTGTCCACCGTGACCATGAGGGTGTCGTTGCCGGCCGTCGCGGCGCGTTCAATCAGTTCGAGGGAACGGTCCCGGTCCGTCCACAGGTACAGCTGGAACCAGTTCCGGCCGTTGGGCGCCGCCGCGGCCACGTCCTCGATGGAGGCCGTGCCCATGGTGGAGAGCGTGTAGGGGATGCCGGCTGCCTCGGCGGCCTGGGACCCGGCGTATTCGCCCTCGGACTGCATCATGCGGGTGAAGCCGGTGGGAGCGATGCCCACCGGGAGCCGTGAGGGCTTGCCCAAAATGTCGGTGCTCAGGTCGATGCTGGAAACGTTCCGCAGGATGCCCGGCCGGAACTCGATGTCCAAGAACGCCTCGCGTGCGCGGCGCAGGGTGATCTCGGCTTCGGCCGCGCCGTCAGTGTAGTCAAACGGGGCCTGCGGCGTGCGCCGCTTGGCCATGTCGCGGAGCTCCCAGATGGTGCTGGCGCGCTTGAGCTTCGCGGCGCGGCTGAATTCCGGCTTCTTGAACTGCATCAGCGGGGCAAGATCCGAGTACTTGGGGATCCGGCGCTTGAGGGCGGCCGGAACCAGGGGAGCGGCGGGCCGCCCGCCGGGTGCGGCGTATCCTGCTGCGGTGGGGGTGTCCGTTGCGTCCGGCGCGGGAGTGGTCTCAGGATTGCTCGGCTGGATGGTGTGGGTCATGGCTTCCTCCGATGGTGGGCCGGGACGATGGTCAGCGGGACAGCTGCGTGCTGTGGTCTAACCACACTGTAGGCCATGTGGTCCAACCACATCAAGTACCATGGGCACATGCGTACGCACCAACTTGTCCTGCACTGGATCGAGGACCAGCTCTCCGGCGGCCAACTGGCAGTGGGCGGGCGCCTCCCCGCCGAACGGAGCCTGGCCGAGCAGCTCGGCGTCTCCCGCACGTCTGTCCGCGAGGCCATCCGGATCCTGGAGGCCATGGGCGTGGTGCGCGCGGGCGTCGGTTCCGGTCCGGACGCCGGGACCGTGGTGATTTCGGACCCGACGGCGGCGCTCGGCTCGGCGCTGCGGCTGCACGTTGCCACCCAGCATCTGCCCGTGGCGGACATCGTGGAAACCCGGGTGCTGCTCGAATCCTGGGCTGCGGCGCGCGCAAAGCCCGGAGCGCCCGAACTCGGCCTCGCCGCCGCGCTGCTGGACGACATGGACGCGGACCGCGGCGTGGATGATTTCCTGGCCCTGGATGTCCGCTTCCACCTGGCCCTGGCCGACGCCGCCGGCAATGCGGTGGTCAGCGCCATGATGGGATCCCTCCGCGAAGCCATCCAGGGCTATGCGGAGAAGCTGACGGCCAACCTGCCGGACTGGGGCGCCACCGCGGCGCGGCTGCGGACGGAGCACCGGGAAATCCTGGCGGCCATCATGAACGACGACGGCGGCCGTGCGGCCGAGCTGGTGGCCGCACATATCGAGGGCTACTACAAGGAGGCCGGCCTGGGGCACGCGTCGCGCTGACCGGCCGCGGCTGGCCGGGTGGAGGCGTCCCCAACTGGATCGCAGCTAACGTCGTTATGAGCGGTCAGAACGACATCAGCTGCGATCCAGTTGGGCTGAAGGTGCTAGCGGACCTCGATCTCCAGCGCTTGGAAGTCGTCCGCCGCGTGGCGGCCCACCAGCAGCCGGAAGGATCCGCGCTCAACCTGCCACCCGCCGTCGTAGTGGCCGAACGCCCGGGCCGGGATCCGCACCTGGACGCTGTCCATGCCGCCCGCCGCCAGATGCGTTCCGGCGAAGCCCGCCAGCCAGCGGACCGGCCGCTCCACGGCGGAGTCTTCACGCGCAATGTAGACCTGCACCACTTCGCGTCCCGTGCGGTCGCCGGTGTTCCGGACGGGCACATGCACCACGACGTCCTGTCCGGCGGGAATTGACTGGGGCGCGTGGGCCTCGCCGAGCTCGAACGTCGTGTAGCCCAGGCCGAAGCCGAACGGCAGCAGCGGGGCGGCGCCCCCGCCGGCCTGCTGCCTGAGCCAGGCGCGGTAGCCCACATGGATGCCTTCGGTGTAGACCACTTTGCCGTCAACGGGCGTGGTGTTGAGCACGGGAACGTCCTCGAGCGCTGCGGGCCAGGTGGTGGGCAGGCGGCCGCCCGGCTCCTCATTGCCCAGCAGGATGTCCGCGACGGCCGCCCCGAACTCCTGGCCGCCGAACCAGCCGAGCAGCACGGCGCCGACCTTGTCCAGCCACGGCATCAGCACAGGCGAACCGGAGTTCACCACCACTACCGTGCGCGGATTGGCCGCGGCCACTGCCTCGACGAGCTCGTTCTGGTGCCCGGGCAGGTCAAGGTCCTTGCGGTCGAAGCCTTCGGATTCGATGGCGGCGTTGGTGCCCACCACCACGACGGCGACGTCAGCTGTGCGGGCCGCTTCGACGGCCGCGCGGATCTCCGCCTGTGGGTCGGCGACGACGGTTTCCTCGCCGAGAAGGATGGCGGTGAGTGGAATCTCCTGCTGCTGCGGCAGCTCGTACAGGGCCTCGATGGCGACCCGCTGGCCGGCGGCGGTCTCGACGGAGTGGATGGTCTGGGGCGGATCGAAGAGTGCCGCGCCGAGGACGTTGGTGTCGTCCTCCAGTTCGCTGTTGTACACGTCCGCGCCGTCAATCGCCAGCCGGATCCGGCCGACGGTCCCGACGCCGAGGTGGTGGATGCCGGCCCTTTCGGCCGTCCATTCGGTCTGCATCCGGATGGCCGCAGTGCCTTCGGGAATGCCCACGCCAAACCAGATCAGGTGCGAGGCCAGCCGGTCCTCGCCGGAGATCTCCGCGCCCTCGGCATCGACGAACGTCACGCGCATTCCCGGAACGCCGCTGACGGGATTGTGCAGCGACTTCCGCGGAAACGGCTGGAGGCCTTCGGCAACCTTGGCGCCGCGCGCATAGGTGACCGTGACGTCGTCGGGCAGTGCCGTGCGCCTGTCTCTTATACACATCTAGATGTGTATAAGAGACATGACGGTGGCGCTGCCGCCGCCCTGCGTGCGGGCCTCCTCGGCGTTGTGGCCGATCACGGCCACGCTGCCCAGTGCCGCGGCGTCCAGCGGGAGGAGGCCGCCCTCGTTGCGGACCAGCACCGCGCCGCGGACGGCCACCTCGCGGGCCACCTGCGCGCCGTCGAGCATGCCCGGAAACTCAGTCACCGCGGGTTCGAGGCCCTCCAGCGAGCCGACGCGCGCCGCAAGGCGCAGGATGCGCGTGACCTTCTCCAGGATCGCCTCGCGGCTGACGCGGCCGTCCTCGACGGCGGCGAGCAGCTTGGCGCCCCAGTGACCCACGGGGCCGGGCATCTCCAGGTCCTGGTGCGCGTTGGCCGCCTCCACGGAACGCACCCCGGTCCAGTCGGAAACCACGACGCCGTCGAAGCCCCATTCGTTGGACAGCGGGGTTTCGAGGAGCGTGTTTTCGCTGGCGGTGGTGCCGTTGATGGAGTTGTACGAGCTCATTACCAGCCAGGCGCGGGCCTCGGTGATGGCGTCCTCGAAGGCGGCGAGATACAGCTCGCGCAGGGGCCGCTCGTCCACCACGGAGTCGGACGTGAAGCGCTCGGTCTCGGCCTCGTTGGCGAGGTAGTGCTTGGGGGTGGCTCCCACGCCCATGGACTGCACGCCGGAGACGTAGCCTGCGGCGATGGTGGCCGTGAGGCGGGGATCCTCGCTCATGCATTCGAAGTGGCGGCCGCCCAGCGGGGAGCGGTGCAGGTTGATGGTGGGGCCGAGGACGGCGTGGACGCCTTTGCGGCGCGCCTCCTGGCCCAGCACCTGGCCGTAGCGGCGGGCGACGCCCACGCTCCACGTGGCCGAAAGGGCGGACGACGACGGCAGGGAGACTGAGTCGTGGCGCTCGTCGAAGTCTTCGCCGCGGACGCCCGCTGGCCCGTCGGAGAGCACGATGCGCTTGAGGCCGATTTCCGGCAGGGCGTGCGTGGACCAGACGTCCGCGCCTGTGAGCAGCTTGATCTGCTGTTCGAGGCTCAGGCTGCGGGCAAGTTCGCGGAGGCGGGCCTCGGCGTCGGGCAGCAACTCGCCGGGCGGCAACTCTCCGGGCAGCAAGTCTCCGGGCCCGGCCGGGGTTTCGGCAGTCTTCTTCTGCGCTGAGAGTGTGGGGTTCATTTACCTGACTCCTTTGATGCGGGTAGGGAGGGGCGGTGCGGCAACCTTGCCTCCCGACGAAAAGTGACCCTCCCTTGGGCCTTGGGAATATCGTAGCGTCAAAAATCGAGTCTGACTAGGTTTTAAGGGAGCGGCCTTGCGGCGGTGAAATACACTGGCGGAATGTCTACTTCGAAGCCGCGCGGACAGTACGCCAAGGGTGCCGAACGCCGCGAGCAGATCGTCCAGACGGCCACCGACGTTTTCGCCATCGAGGGGTTTGAACGCACCGCACTGAAGCGCGTGGCCGAGTTGGTGGGTGTCAAGGAAGCCACCTTGTTCCACTACTTCAGCGGCAAGCAGGAGTTGCTGACGGCGGTGCTGGCGGAACGGGACCATCGCGGCAGGGAGTTGGGCGGGGCAGAGGAATTCGGGCTGGAGGCCATCGTGCCGGTGGCGGAGCGGAACCGCCAGGAGCCGGGGCTCACCACGCTCTACGCGGTCGCATCAGCAACTGCCAATGACCCCGGGCATGCCTCGCACGGTCACTTTCAGGACAGGTACGCCAGGCTGGTCAAGGAGCTGGCCCGCGACGTCGGGCGGCGACAGGAGGCCGGCGCCATCCGGGCAGACGTCGGGGCCGAGTCCCTGGCGCGCCTGATCATCGCCGCCTTCGACGGCCTCCAGCTCCAGTGGCTGTATGACAAGAGTGTGGACATGGCCGCGGGCCTGAGGGAGCTCATCGACGTCCTGCTCGCGCCGCCCGCGCGCTAGCCTTTCGCTGGACCCGTGCTGCCGCGAACTTCCAGCCGGGGCAGGAATATCGTGGGTCCGCCGGCGCCGGAGTCCGGGGGCACATTCCGGATCAGGTCCCGCATCCGGTGCCATGCCTGCTGGCCGAGCTCGTCGATGGGAACAGCTGCAGTGCTGAGTGTGGGCGTGGTGTAGCGCGCAAAGGGGATGTCATCGAAGCCGGTCACGGAAATGTCCTCGGGGACGCGGACGCCGCGCTCGTGAAGCCCGCTCAGCAGGCCCATGGCCACGAGGTCGTTGAAGGCCATGACGCCAGTGGCCCCGCTGGCCAGGACCGCATCCGCGGACTGGTGGCCCGCCTCGAAGTTGGAGCCGGCGTCGAGCATCCGGAGGTCGATGTCCGGGTGGGCAGCCTTGAACCTTTCCAGTCCCTGCAGGCGCAGCCCGTTCGATGCGCTCCGCGCCGGTCCGGCCAGGAACGCCAGCCGTGTGTGGCCCAGCCCCACCAAAAGCTCTGCCAGTTCCTGGATGCCCCGGCCGTAGTCCACCATGAGGCTGGGAGCTTTCGTGTCCAGGGTGCTGCGGTTGATCAGCACCATGGGATGCAGTGACGGCGCAAGCTCTTCCAGCTCGGCGTCGCCCATACGCGGGGCGCACAGCACCAGGCCGTCGCAGCGGCGCCGCGCCTCGCCGGCCAGGATGGCCTCTTCGCTGGAGACCTCCGACGAATCCGCAATCAGCACCCGGTAGCCATCCTGCGCCGCGGCCATGCTGAGCCCGCGGAGAATGGCCTGGAAGGTGGGGTTGGCCAGATCCGGGACCACAATGCCGATGGTGTCCGTCTTGCCCAGGGCCAGGCTGCGGCCAACGAGGTTCGGCTGGTAGTTCAGCTCGGTGGCCGCGGCCCGCACGCGCTCGGCGATGGCGGGGTCCACGGTGAAGTTGCCGTTCATGACGCGCGACACGGTGGCGTGCGACACGCCGGCCTTGAGCGCGACGTCGGCGATGCCGATCCGCCGTGTGGTGGCTCTCCTGCCCATGCTGCCCCTTTCCGGGATGTCTCTGGCACCGCCCCGTTCGGGGTGATGGTTGACGCGACCGCCAGAGTCTTGATACAAAGCTTATAACGCTCTGAGAAAACGCTTTCTCAGTATTCTTCCCGCACCACTTCGGGCCGTCAAGCGGCCAGCCTTCTGCCTTCCGAAAGGGATTCACCGCATGGTCAACACAGCCAACCTCGCCAACCCCGGCGGCAGTGTCGACGCCGACACAGCCGCTTCCCCCGCCGCGGTCCGCACGGCGCGCATCGCCCTGATCGGCACAGGGGGACGTTCCGAGATGTACATCCGGGCCATCTACGGCAGGCATGCCGACACAGCCGAGCTGGTGGGCCTGTCCGACGTCAACCCGGGCCGGGTGGAGTTCTACCAGAAGCTGATCCAGGAACTCGGCGGCACCCGGCCGGTGAAATCCTTCGAACCGGGGCAGCTGACGGCGTTCATCAGGGACAACGGAATCGAGCGGGTGGTGGTCACGACGCCCGATTACACGCATGCGGACTACATCGTGGAAGGCCTCGAGGCCGGCGCCGACGTCGTGGTGGAGAAGCCGCTGACCATCAACGCTGAGGGGTGCCGGCGGATCACCGATGCCGTGGCGCGGACCGGCCGCAACGTGGTGGTCACGTTCAACTACCGCTACTCGCCGCGCAACAGCGCCCTGAAGGAGATCATCCAGAGCGGTGTGATCGGCAAGGTCACGTCCGTCGACTTCAGCTGGGTCCTGGACACAGTGCACGGCGCAGACTACTTCCGCCGCTGGCACCGGGAAAAGAACAACTCCGGCGGCTTGCTGATCCACAAGTCCTCCCACCACTTCGACCTCGTCAACTGGTGGATCGACGACGTTCCGGAGCGGGTGTTCGCCTCAGGCGGCCTGAAGTTCTACGGGGACAGGAACGCCGCGGAGCGCGGCCTCGGCGCCCGGCCCGAGCGCGGAACTCCGGACACCGGCGCAGGCGCTGCGGCCACGGACCCGTTCGTCCTTGACCTGCGGGAGGACGAACGGCTGCGCGCGCTGTACTACGACAACGAGCACTTTGACGGCTACCGCCGCGACCAGGATGTCTTCACGTCCGGCATCACCATCGAGGACAACCTGGCGCTGGTGGTGGACTACCAGGGCGGGCCGGTCCTCAGCTACTCGCTCAACGCGCACAGTCCGTGGGAGGGCTATCGCGTGGCCGTTAACGGAACCGAAGGGCGGGCGGAGCTGGACGTGGTGGAGCGCGCCGCGGTGCAGCACAGCACAGACAAGAAGACAGTGGTCGATCCGAGCGCCACGCCCGTGCAGGAGGACGACCAGGTCCGGCGCAACGGCGAACGCCTGGTGGTCCAGCGGCACTGGGAACCGGCCTACGAGGTGCCGATCGTCAACGGCGAGGGCGGCCACGGCGGCGGCGACGAACTCCTCCTGTCCGATCTTTTCAACGGGCCGGGAGTGGACCCGCTGGGGCGGCCGTCCGGTTACCTGGACGGCCTGCGTTCCGTCTCCGTCGGCATCGCGGGCAACGCATCCCTGGAATCCGGGCTGCCGGTCCGCACAGCGGACCTGGGGCTCGGCGTCGACCTTCGCCGCGGCAACTGACCTTCGCACCCCTGATGAAGGAACCGATAACCATGAGCAGGATTTTTGTCACCGGCGGTTCAGGCCGCCTGGGGCGCAGTGTTGTTGCCGGCCTGGCGGCCGCCGGCCACCACGTCATCTCCGTGGACCGCGACGCCGTTCCCGCCGCCCAGCTGCCCGACGGCGTTGAGCAGCGCACTGCCGACCTCCTGGCACCGGGGGAGGCCTTGCGCCTCCTGCGGGAAACGGCGCCCGACGCCGTCGTCCACCTTGCGGCGATCGCCGTACCGTTCAGCGCGCCGGAAGACGTCATCCTCAGCACCAACACCAGGCTGGCGTACGCCGTCGTCGGCGCGGCGACGGAACTCCGCGTCGGCAAGATCATCACGGCAAGCAGCCCCACGGTGCTGGGCTACGGCTCGCCCGCGGGCTGGCTGCCGGAGAGCTTCCCGGTGGACGAGGACACCACGCCGCGGCCGTGGAACGCCTATGCACTGTCCAAGCTCATCGCCGAGCAGACCGTGCAGATGTTCGCCGCTGCCCAGGGGGATGGCATCCGCTACGCGGCCTTCCGGCCCTGCTATGTCATCTCGCCGGAGGAATGGGCCGGCGCGCCCACGCAGCAGGGCCACACCGTCCGCGAACGGCTGGACGATCCCGCGCTGTCCGCGCCTGCCCTGTTCAACTATGTGGACGCGCGGGATGTGGCTGACTTCCTGGACCTGCTGCTCGCGAAGATGGACACCATCCCCAACGGCCAGACCTTCTTCGTGGGGGCCGCCGACGCGCTGGCCGCCGCACCGCTCTCGGAGCTGATGCCGCAGTTCCTGGCCGGCAGTTCCCGCCTTGCCGCCGGACTCACGGGCACCAGCCCGGCATTCTCGATCGCCAAGGCACGCGACCTCCTGGGCTGGGAGCCCAAACGCACCTGGCGGACCGAACTGAAGACCGAAACCAACCTCAATGACGAGACCCCCGCCGCGCTGGTCGCGGCCGGCACAGGATCCAAGGAGACCCCATGAAATTCGACGGCGTACTGTTCTTTCCCGTCACGCCATTCACGCCGGAGGGGGCAGTGGATGTGGACGTCCTCAAGGAGCACATCACGTCCCGCCTGCCGTACGGCCCGGGAGGGGTGTTCCCCGCCTGCGGAACCGGCGAATTCCATGCCCTGAGCATTGACGAGGTGCGCACCGTGGTGACTGCCGCCGTCGAGGCCCTGTCTCTTATACACATCTCAGGTGCCGGTTGTTGCCGGCGCCGGCGGACCGCTGGGCCACGCGCTCGCCGCCGCGCGGGTTGCCGAAGAAGCCGGGGCGGACGCCCTGCTGTCTCTTATACACATCTAGATGTGTATAAGAGACAGGGCGTACATCGAGGCTGTGGCGGCCGCCAGCAGCCTGCCGGTGATCGTTTACCACCGCGGCAACGCCACATACACGGCGGCCTCCATGGCACGCCTGGCCGCAAACTCCAAGGTGATCGGCTTCAAGGACGGCCTTGGCGATGTGGGGCTGGCGCAGGAGATCGTCACTGCCCTCGCGGCCACCGGACGCGAGGACTTCCTGCTGTTCAACGGCCTGCTGACCGCCGAACTGACCCAGGGCGCCTACCGCGGCCTAGGCATCCCGCTGTACTCGTCGGCCGCGTTCGCCATGGCTCCGGAAATCGCCAAGGCCTACTACGATGCCTACACCTCCGGCGACGAGGACCGCCGGCAGGCCCTGCTGGAAGGCTTCTACGCCCCGCTGGTCCGACTGCGCGACCAGACTCCCGGGTTCGGCGTCTCCCTCATTAAGGCCGGGCTGCGACTGGGTGGCCTGCCGGTGGGGCCGGTCCGTGCACCGCTCGTGGACCCCTCCGAAGACCAGCTGGTCCAGCTCAAGTCCATCCTGGCCAAGGGCTACGAGCTGGCCGGCCGCTGATGGGCTCGCGGTTTGCAGCAGCACCAGTCGCGGAAGGGACAGTTGCCGAAGCGTCAGCCGCCGAAGCGGCGCGGGCGCTGCCCCGGATCACCGGGCTTTCCACCCGCCACCTGACCGTTCCGCTTCTGCGGAGCTGGGGCGATGAAGCGCCGGAGAACCATGTGATCGTCACCGAAATCCACACGGACGACGGCGGCGCGGGGCACGGTTTCTCCTGGACGCCCACCATCGGTCCGCAGGCAGTCAAGGCACTCCTGGACTTCGACGTCGCGCCCTTCATCACGGGCCTCGGTGCCAGCCCCGAGGGAGTGTGGGACCAGCTGTGGAACCGGCTGCACGAAGCCGGCGGCGGAGGACTCACCACCATCGCCATGGCGGGAGTGGACCTTGCGCTGTGGGATCTGCAGGCCCGGCGCGCCGGAACCTCCATGGCCGGCCTGCTCGGGCAGCGCCAGGACTCGGCGGAGGTCTACGGATCCGGCGTGAACCTGCACTACTCCCTCGACGAGCTCGTGGCCCAGGCGGAACGCTGGGTTGCGGCCGGGCACAGCGCCGTCAAGATCAAGGTGGGCAAGCCGGACATCCGGGAGGACGCCGAACGCGTGGCCGCCGTCCGGACGGTCCTGGGTCCGGGCCGGAAGCTCATGATCGACGCAAACCAGCGCTGGGACCTGCCCGCCACGTTCCGCGCCCTGGAGGTGTTGGGCGAGTTTGACCTGGAGTGGCTGGAGGAGCCACTGCGGGCGGACGATCTCTGGGCCTACCGCAGGCTGCGGAAGCACTCGCCTGTTCCCATCGCGCTCGGCGAGAACCTGCACAACATCTACCGTTTCCGCGACTTCATCGAGGCCGGGGCGGTGGACATCATCCAGCCCAACATCATCCGGGTGGGCGGGATCACCCCGTTCCGGCGCATCGTGGAGCTCGCCCGCGCCCACAGCATCAGGGTCATGCCGCACCTGCTGCCGGAACTGTCCGGCCAGCTCGCGCTGACCATGGCCGAACCCACCATGGTGGAGGACGTCGAGGATGCCTCCTTTGAACAGCTTGGCGTGCTGGACGGCCCGTCACCAGTGCAGGTCCGCAACAGCCGGCTCACACTCACGGGCCGGCCGGGGTTAGGGTTCGATTTCAACCGGCACTCGCCCGATCTCTAGAACATTCAAGGCCGGACGAGCTGAGCCTCGTTTGGTCTACCTTGGTCTGCACTGGACAGCCCTGAACTGCAGGCTTGCACTGGAATGCAGTGTGCCGCGGTGGCGGGAGCTCGCGCTCACGCCATCGCGGCACAGCTGTTTCGCGGAAGATAGTAATAATTGCAGTCACAGCTGCAGGGCCAGCGGGCGCTGGATTCCGTTCACCAGGGCCGTTGGCCAGCGGGGATCGACGCTGAGGACGGCGATGCCGGACTCCGTCAGCTGCACCGTATCCTCGATCTTTACCCCCGGCCCCGAGGGGTTCCATGTAAAGGTCTGGTTGAGTACCACGGGGTCGTCGGTAGCAGGAGTGGCGCGGGGATCCCGGCCCGCATAGCCCGCCGGACCGCCCTGGTGGTGGAGGGTCCACTGGCCCGCGCCGAAACCATGCCGGCTGTAGGCTTCCCGGATTTCGGCAAAGACACCGTTTAGCCGGGCACCCGGAACGGTCGCATCAAAGACATCGGCCTCCACCGCCGCGATCCGGGCTTCGGCGTCGAGCTCTGCAGGCGTCCCGGCGTCGAACCTGACCCAGCGGGTCACGTTGGCCACGAGCCCGTTCCGCCGCGCGCAGACCACGGCCATGGCCCGCCGCCCGAGCGGGGAGTGCGTAGGAAGCGGATGCCGGAACTCGCCCCGGCCGGCCCCGTTGCAGAGGAGCACCAACGGTTCAGCTCCCATGGCGACGATCCGCGCGGCCAGGGCCGACGCCACGCCAAACTCGGTGGCTTCGGGCGTCGCCTCGGAGAGGACATCGGTCAAAGCGGCAGCAGTCTCGGCGCAGAGGAGGGCATACCGGGCGCTTTCGCCGGGCAGGAACTGCTGCCGCGCAGCCCTCAGCTCGGCAGTAACTTCGGCCTCGGCCAGCGGGTTGCCGCCGGGTGACAGCATCGCCGCCGCGGCATGCAGGTGCCCGTGCCAGGGCACCGAGTGCAGCGCGACGCCGTCGGGCAGTTCCTCGGCGGCGATCCGGGCGGCCTCGTTGTTGAACGTGACCAGGTGGTCGCCGTCGCCGTCCACCAGCATCGCCGCAATGGGATCCCCGGCAAGGCTGATGTGGACCCGGCTCCCATCCAGGTACCAGGCCAGCGCCGTGTTGGTGGTGAGCAGGAGCGAGTCCCGGCCGGACTCGGCCAGGATGTCCAGCACGCGCTGCCGCTTGACGGCACGATCTGCCGGGTTCCCCGGGGTTGCGGCCGCGCCCGGCGCCTCGGCCGTGGTGGTCAGAGTGGTGTTCACGGTCATGTTCATGCGGCTTCCCCCAAGGTTGTGATGAGCTGTTCGATGTCCGGCGTGGACAGGAGGCCGTCGGCCACCAGCACCGTGACCCTTCGGCGAAGCGGGTTGTCGTGGCGGGCCGTTGCCGCGTGTTCCCACGCAAGAGACAGACCGACGCCGGGATAGCCCGCCACGCGGACGAACCACGGATCGTTCACCGGTGCTGGCCCCGCTGCCTGGGGTAGGAACACGAGGGTGGCCGGACCGCCGTCGGGCTCTCCCTTCCGGAAGTTGCCGGACCACGCCAGCCAAGGAGCCTCGGGGCGGGGGAGGGCGCCGTGCACGGCGTCTTCACCTTCCGCGATTGAAGTCCGTACCCTCGCCTCCGCGACTGCCGGCAGGCGCCAGAAGAAGCCGCCGTAACCGCCCTCCGGCCTCCCGTTGGAACCCGGGCTGCCAAGGGCGACCGGATCAGGTCCGGCCGGCGTGAGCTCGAAGTCGAGGGTTAGCCGCCAAGTGGAGGATCCGACGGCCGCCCAGCTCCAGTTCCGCCGCTCGTTGAGCAAGGGAGCGCCGGATTCGGCGGAGCCGCCCTCCGGCAGCCAGCTCAGGGTTTCGGTCCGCCACCCACCGCTCTTGTCGGCCGACTCTCCGGCTTCCACCGCGAGGGTGGCAATCCGGCCGTGGTCCTTGCGCCAGACGTAAGCCCCGGCGTTGCGCGTGTACGTGCGGCCGCCCCAGAAATTGACCCCGTCCACGTCCTGGATGGCAACGCCCACGCCGAGGTGCCACACATGGTCCTCGGGCATGTGATCGGTCACCACCGTGCCGGCCAGGGTGCTGACCCGATGGAGGTAAGGCCGGGGAGACGACGTCGGCCGGATGCGGCTACCGTCTGCCGGCCGCGCCACCACTCTGCCGTTCACGGTGAATGCAGGCAGCGGACCTGCTGTGCCGGGCAGTTCCGCGGCCCAGGGCGTGCCGAGCTCCGCGAACGTTGCCTGCGCTGCCGCGGCCCTGCGCACCAGCCGGCCGATGCCGTGGACGACGGGATGGGCGTCATCGCCGTCGCCTTTCCACGTGACATGCTCGGCGCCGATGCCGCGTGGAGGTTCCGCTGTCCGGATGGCCTCCAGGACCCTCATGAACGCGCCGTTGCCGGCCAGCGGGCTGAGCAGGCCTGCATCGCGAGTGCGGGAACGGCGGGCCGCCAGCAGGTTCTCCAGCAGGTCGGTGCGGCCGAACGTCTGCGTGCGCTCGCCGTCGGGCGTGGAAACCGTCAACCGGTCTTCGGTGTAGAAGAATTCGGCCTGCCCCTTGCTGCCGTGGATGGTCACCGACGGCGCTGCCTGCTCGTCGGCGCACAGCGTCAGGGCGCACAGCAGGACCGTTCCCGCGGCGGTCCGCACCCGGATGACGGACGTGTCATCGCTTTCGGTCGCGTGCGCCCGGTAGAGATCCGTCTCCACGGAGGCGACGTCGGCCGCGCGGGCCGCGCCTGCGATTCTCAGTCCCGTGGCCACCGCATGAGCCAGGGCATTGGTGGCTACACCGTCCACCACATCGGTGCCGTCCAGACTGCGCTTGCCCGCCCAGCGGGAGCGTTTGAAATAGCCGGTGGTGCGCACCCAGGTGCCGACGGCGCTGACGCCCCGGACGTCACCGATCTCACCGTCCGCCACCAGCTGGTCCAGGGCGGGCAACGCCTGCGAGCCGAGGCTCTGGAAGCCAACCTGCACTAGGCGCCCCGCCTCTTCCGCTGCGGCCAGCACGTCGTCGAACTGGGCCAGGGAGGCCATGGGCGGCTTCTCCACATAGACGTCGGCGCCCGCAGCGAGGGCGGCGAGGGCCAGCGGGGCGTGCGTCTGGATGGGCGTGGCCAGGATGACCACATCCGGCGCCGGACCGGCGGCGAGGAGTTCCGCCAGTGACGAGAACGTGGCCACGTCGGCGGCCAGGACGCCTTCGGCCGGAGGACGCGGGTCGGCGACGGCCACGAGGTCTACGAGGTTGAGCGCTGTGAGGCGGGCGAGGTTCTCCAGGTGCCGTGCCCCGTAGCCGTGGGCGCCCACGAGTGCTACCCGCGGTGCCGCCGCGGGTAGCACTGCCGCTGGAGTGTCCGCGGGGGAAGCCAGGGCTCCGATGGTGTCCGGCCGAAGAGAAGTGTCCGGACTGAGAGCGGTGTCTGAATGGGGAGATGCGGGCGCTGAAGCGCCGGAGGAGGTGCGTGTCATGTCTAACCGTCCTGGCTGGCTGGCCGAAAAGGGACCGGGGCGGCGCCCGCGGACCGGGAAGCGGATAGGGATTCGGGCACGGATCCTGACGGGGAACCTGACCCGAACAGCGACTCGGCCAGGAAACCCGCGGCCTCGTCCTGCATGCCGGCGCTGAAGGCGTGTCCCCCTGGCCAGAAGCTCCCGGTGTACCGGCCGGGCGCCAGCTGGGCACGGAGAGTCGCGTCGGCGTCGCGCATGCCGTTCTCGGGGAAAAGTTCATCCGCGAGGGCGTACTGGACCAGGAAACGGTTCGCCGCCGAGCGCCCGGCCAGCTCCGGAAACTCGCCCAGCCGCGGCAGGCCAGGCGTGTGCAGCAGCCACGAGTGAGCATCCAGGTACGCCGGGAACAGCGAACGGTAAGTGGTCATCATGCACGACACTACGCAAGCGCGGACCAGCGGGCTGAGCGCGGCCAGCATGAGGGACCGGCCGCCTCCTCCGGAGAAACCGGCGGTGCCCAACCGGCCCGGATCCACGCCCGGCAGACCTGCCAGGACGCGGAGGGCCGCAAGGTCGTCGTGCGCCACCATCCCGGCGAAGCTGGTGCCGAGCACGCCTGCTGCCTTCGCCACGGTGTCCTCGTGCGCCGCCGCGGCGGCGTCGTACTCCTCCGCTTCGGAAGGCACGACGCCGGCCGCCCGCCACAGTGCCTTGTGGCCCTCGACGACGGCCGACGTGCGCCACGGGGGCGTGCCGAGCTCAAAGCGGCGGCTGCCCCAGGAGAAGGCGTCGTGGGCCAGGACTGCGAAGTCTTGGGATGCCAAGCCGGCGGCAAAGGACCTGCCGGCGTAGAACTGCCGCTGAAAATCCGTGCGCGTCTGCCCCGCAGCGGTGTCCGCAGCAGACGTCGCGGGGCTTGTGCCCGCAGGCAGGAGGCGCTCTGCGCCGACCGACTTGATGCCCGCGTGGCAGTGGAGTGCCAGGACGCCGGGCAGCCGGCCGGACGCGCCAGCGGGACGCAGGAACCAGGCGCGGGTGCGGGGACCAAAGCCCAGCTGCCAGCTGACGCGGGAAGTCGTGACGCCGTCGTGCGTTTCGGTCGACTCCAGCACAGCGTGCGGGGGTGCGGGAACGGCCGGAACACCGAGGGCGTCGGCCAGTTCCTGGGCGGGCGCGGACTCTGCAACGAGGCGCGGGCGGGAACGCATGAAAGCGGGCCAGTCCTCGTAGCCGCCGATGGCACTTGGCCGTGGCGCGTCATCTATTCGACCTGAATTCATCGGCTCGGCCTGCCCGGTGGAAACATGGTTGTCCTGCCTCTCGCAGCTGCTCTGATCCGGAGTGGACGAATTTTGGAAAACGCTTTCCTAAAAATTAGCAAAAGGGTGTACAGCGGTCAAGAAACCGTTTACTTTGGTACAAAGCCGCTGTTGGCCCGGTCCTCCGGAAGCCAGGCAGACGGGTGTGGCGCCGGAGCTCTTTGGCGCAGCCCGGGACGGCGAGAGCACTTCACCCCAGCACGCCGTGGAAGGCCACGATGACCAAAGGAGACCACATGGCCGCACAGCATCACCGCGGGACGCCGGAAGGCGTCCGGGCACCGAGGGGCAGGCAATGAGCGCAATTAGCGAACTGTCCTCCATGAGCCGGCGCAAAGGGCCGGCCACGGCCGAGGAAAAACGCGCCAACCGCCGCGACAACAAGGCGGCCTACATCTTCCTGCTGCCGTGGCTGATCGGCCTTGTGGCGATCACTGTCGGCCCCATGACGATGTCCCTCTACCTGTCCTTTACGGACTACAACCTGCTGCAGCCGCCGGAGTGGACCGGACTGGACAACTTCACCCGCATGCTCGGGGATGCGCGGCTCCACAATTCACTGCGCGTCACCTTCACGTATGTTCTGGTCGGAGTTCCGCTGCAACTGGCCGTGGCACTTCTCATCGCGCTGGTGCTGGACAAGGGCCTCCGCGGCCTGCCGTTCTACCGGTCCATTTTCTACTTGCCGTCCCTGTTGGGCGGCTCGGTCGCCGTCGCCATCCTGTGGAAGCAGATCTTCGGAACCTCCGGACTGGTCAACCAGGTGCTGGCCATGTTCGGGGTCACCGGGCCGGGCTGGATCTCGGACCCGTCCACCTCGCTCGGTTCCATCATCCTGCTCCACGTCTGGACCTTCGGCAGCCCCATGATTATCTTCCTCGCGGGGCTGCGCCAGATTCCGAACATGTACTACGAAGCGGCCGAGGTGGACGGGGCAACTACGCTCCAGAAGTTTTGGCGGATCACGTTGCCGATGCTGAGCCCGATCATCTTCTTCAACCTGGTCCTGCAGATCATCGGTTCCTTCCAGTCCTTCACCCAGGCGTTCATCGTCTCGGGAGGCAACGGCGGGCCGTCCGACTCCACCATGTTCTTCACGCTCTACCTGTACCAGAAGGGATTCGGCCAGTTCGAGATGGGTTATGCCTCGGCAATGGCCTGGGTCCTGCTGGTGATCATCGGCGCTTTTACGGCCATCAACTTCATCGCTTCAAAGTATTGGGTGTTCTACGATGACTGATCTACAGACCTTGCCGGCTCCGGAGAAACTGCCGTCCTCCGGAGGGAAAACGGGGGGCAAGAGCCCCAGGGGCGGCGGCAGGAAACGCGAATCCCGCGGCACGCTGGCCTTCAGCCGCAGCGCACGCCTCAAGGCCCTCGCGAAGCACGGCGTGCTGATAATCGCCGGCGGCATCATGATTTACCCGTTGCTGTGGATGGTGGTTTCATCGCTGCGGCCCAACGAGCTGATCTTCCGCGATCCCGGTCTCTGGCTGAGTACCTTGGAGATGGGCAACTACACGGACGGATGGTCGGCGCTGACCCACCCGTTCGGGCACTACATGCTCAATTCAGCGGTGGTGGTGATCGGTTCCATCCTGGGCAACCTGATCTCCTGCTCCATGGCCGCCTATGCGTTCGCCCGGCTGCAGTTCAGCGGCAAGAGACTGTTCTTCGGCATCATGCTGCTGACCATCATGCTGCCGTTCCATGTGATCATCGTGCCGCAGTACATCCTCTTTTCTCAGATCGGCTGGGTGAATACCTTCTGGCCGCTCATCGTGCCCAAGCTCCTCGCGACGGACGCATTCTTCGTGTTCCTCATGGTGCAGTTCATCCGCGGCATTCCCACGGAACTGGATGAGGCCGCGCGGATCGACGGCGCCGGCCACCCCCGCATCTTCCTGCGGGTCATCCTGCCCCTGATGGTCCCGGCCCTCGCCACGACAACCATCTTCACCTTCATTTGGACCTGGAACGACTTCTTCGGCGCCCTGATCTACCTCACTGATCCTGAGATGTTCACCGTGCCGGTTGCCCTGCGGGCATTCGTGGATTCGCAGTCTGCGACAAGCTGGGGCTCGCTCTTCGCGATGTCCATCGTGTCGCTGCTGCCCGTGTTCCTGGTCTTCCTCTTCGGGCAGCGTTTCCTCATCAAGGGAATCGCGACGACCGGAATCAAGTAGGGGTGGAGGTGTGCGCTTCTCGGGCCTGCCTTTAGCCCGTGCCGCGGCAAGTGATGCCAGAACCGGGGCACCAAGATCTAGGCCGGAAACATCTTGTAGTACAAGTTACTTGCTTGTATGATCAGTTTCAGAAAGCGCTTTCCTGACTCACTTCAGCAGTCAGCTTCCGCACTCATTTCCGCAGTCAGTGGGATATCCGGAGGCACTAGGCCTTCAACTCAGTCCAGGTTTCAGCTGAGTCCAGGTTCAATCCAGCTTCCACCACAGCCAGTCAGCAATTCAGTCCACCTTTCAAGTTGCAGCTTTCAAGATCGTCCACCGTTCAAGATCAAAGAAGATCGGAGAATTCAGTGCCATTTTCCCGCCAATCCACGGCCGCCAATCCGGGCGCAGCCGAGCCAAAATCCACGAAACCTACCCGCAGGCTGCGCCGAACCGGCGCGGTGGCCGCAGCGGCCGCCGTCGTCCTCGCGCTCAGCGCCTGCGGCGGTGGAGCAGCCCCCACCAGCGCCGACGGCAAAGTAGAACTGCGATTCTCCTGGTGGGGCGGTGACAAGCGGGCGCAGCTGACGCAGGCCGCAATTGCCGCCTTCGAAGCGGAGAATCCGAACATCAAGATCAAGCCGGAGTTCGGTGACTGGAGTGGATACTGGGACAAGCTAGCCACCCAAGTGGCCGCCAACGACGCCCCGGACATCATCCAGATGGACGAAAAGTTCATTACGGAATACTCCACCCGTGGGGCACTCCTTGACCTGTCCAAGTACGACGTCGACACTTCCAAATTCGACGAAGCAGCGCTTAACGCCGGCAAGGGAAGCAAAGGCCTCACCGGCATCGCGGCCGGCATCAACGCCGCCACGATCATTGCCAACCCGGCAGTCTTCAAGGCAGCCGGAGTCGCGCTGCCGGACGATGCCACCTGGACGTGGGAGGACTTCGGGCGAATCGCGGCCGAGGTCACCGCGAAATCGCCCAAGGGCACTTACGGGGCGGCGGCCTATGGCACCGATGAGGCTTCCTTGGGTGTCTGGCTGCGTCAGGACGGAAAGTCGCTCTACACGTCAGACGGCAAACTCGGGTTCGAGTCGGGGGACATTGCGTCGTGGTGGTCGCTGCTCAAGGAACTGAGCGAAAAGCAGGCCGTGCCGTCGGCTTCTGAGGTGGTGGAAGCGGAGGCTGCACCGCTGGACCAGAGCGGCCTGGCCACAGGGAAAAACGGCATGGCCTTCTGGTGGTCCAACCAGCTGCCCGCGCTTGAGAAAGCGGCCGGGAGCGATCTGAAGATCCTCCGCATGCCGTCCAAGACGGGACATTCTGCGGACAGCAAACTCTGGTACAAAGCGTCCCAGTTCTGGTCGGCCTCGTCCCGGACCAAGCACCCCGAAGAGACGGCCAAGTTCATCAACTTCCTGGCGAACAACGTCAAGGCCGGCGAAGCACTACTAGCCGACCGCGGCGTGGCGCCGAACTCCGATGTGCGCAAGGCCATCGCCCCGAAGCTGACTCCGGCCGACGTCAAGGTAGTGGGCTTCATTGACCAGATCAAGGGCGAACTCGGCGAAGCGCCCGCTCCGCCGCCGAAGGGTGCGGGAGCCATCCAGGAAATCGTCAAGCGGTACACCTCCGAGGTCCTGTTCGACAGGCTCTCGCCGGAGGAAGCCGGCCAGAAGGCCGTGGATGAAATGAAATCAGCCATCAGCAGCTAGCTGTTAGCAACACCGCCCTGCTGATGTGGCGTCAGAATGTGCCCCGACCGGATTCAGGATCCGGTCGGGGCACATCTGCGTTGTTGGGGGCTGAGCTGGTGGACGCGCAGCTGCTGGGCGCTGACCTGGTGGCGTCGATTTGTTGACGGCTGATGCGGTTTGCCGGGCTCCGCACAACCTTTGCCGCCGTGCCGCCTCCGGCTGGCTTGCGGCCTCCCGGAGGTGGGTTTAGTTGTGGTGTTGGTGGTTGCGGCGGGGTGTTTGTTTGGGGTCGATGTGGGGTGGGGGGGATGAACCAGGGGATGCCGGTTTGCATGTGGATGGTCCATTGTTCTTTGTGGATGAGGTGGTGGTGGTGGGTGCAGAGGAGTGTGCCGTTGTCGGTGTTGGTGGGTCCGCCGTGTGACCAGTAGGTGGTGTGGTGGGCTTCGCACCAGGGGCGGGGATGGTGCAGTTGGGGAAGGTGCAGCCTTGGTCGCGGGCGGTGATGGCTTTGCGGATGTGGGGCGGGAAGATGCGGGTGGTGCGGCCGATGTCGAGGATGCGGCCTTCGCTGCCGAGGAGGATGGGGATGATGTCGGCGTCGCAGGCGATTTTGCGGATGGTGGCGGGGGTGACGGGTCCGGTGTAGGTGAACGTTCCGGTGCCGGTCGCGGTGCCTGGAGGCCCGCCCGCGGTGGTGTTGTAGCGGGGTCCGTTGGTGGCGGTGGTCTCGAGGCGGTTGAGGAGGTCCTGGTAGCTGATGGTGACCATGACCTGGGGCCGGAGGCCGCCGGTGGCGGGCAGGGTTGCGGTGGCGAGGGCGGTTTTGCAGGCGCCGATGAGGCCGTCGAGGAGTTGCTGGGGCCGGGTGCGGCGTTCCAGGTGGGCGGTGTCGGCGGCGGCCTCGGCTGCCGCGCCGAACCCCGGCCCCGTGTGGGCGGCGCCGTCGAAGTGTTCGTGTCCGTCCCTCCGGCCGTGTCCGCCGCCGCGGTGTCTGCGTCCGTGGTGGTGACGTCGGCGCCGTCTGTGCTGTCTGTGCCGGTTCCGGGGCCGGTGGTGGGTGGGGTGCGGGGGTTGGTGGCGGTGTTCATGACGGTGAGGAGGTGTTCGTATTGGTCGGGGGTGGCGAAGATTTCGAGGTGGTGGAGTCCGCGGCGGGGGCGGCGGAGGAAGGCGCCTTGGCGGTGGCGGAGGTCTTCTTCGCTGGGTTCGGTGCCGTCCTGGTCGATGGCGTCGGTCCAGCGCTGGGTGATGCGGGTGAGGAAGTCGTGGTCGTTGGTGGTCGCGGTGCGGGTCAGGACGTGTTCCATCCGGGCGAGGTCCTCGGGTGCGGCGATGTGGCGGACGCGGTCCAGGGCGGTGGTGATGATGGTTCCGGCGCGGGAGGCGATGGTGCCGGTGGCGAGGGCGGCGGCGGTTTCTTCGCAGGCCGGGGGCAGGGGCTGGCCGGTGATGCCGGTGCGGGGGAGGACGGCGGAGGCCAGGGCGAGACGGCGGCGGGCTTCCCCGGCGCCGATCCGTAGCCGGATCCGCAGGAACTCCGCGGTGTTCCGGCACCCGTCATCGGCCGGCGACACCGCCGGGACAGAGCCAGCGGAGTTTGTGGCGGCGGAGCCGGAAGGTGAAGTGGGAACGGCAACAGAGTCTGGAGAAGCGGCCGCGGCCGCGCCGCCGGCACCAGCGGCTCCGCCGTCGTCAGCCTCGTCGTGGCCCCAGCCGGTGGTCCAGCCTGCGGCTTTGCTTGCGGGTCCGGCGGCGTTGATCGCTTCGGTGCGGGTCCGGTCCACGGCCCCCGCCGCGAGTACCTGCAGGTATTCGGCCCGGCGGGAGATCTCCTCGGCGAGCCCGGCGAAATCCGCGGCCTCCGCGAAACCGGCCAGGGCCAGCTCACCGGGTGCGGATTCGACGGCGGCTTCCAGCAGCCCCAAGCACCGCTGCAGGCGGTCGCTTGCCGCGCCAAAACCGGCGGCACCAAAGCCGGCGGCAGCACCGCCGTCGGACGCCACGCAATCCGTGCGGAAGGCAGAAGCAGGAACGCTGCGCAGCCGGGCGGCCCCGCAGCAGGGCAACCGCGCCAAGGCCTGGCGTGACCGCCCGCCCCGCGGCGTGACCCGCTGCGCATTCCCCAATGGCATCCATAGGGAAACTCTCCCAGAGGGGTCAGACAATTAACGGGGCAATTACCGCGGGGTTTCTACGGCGCGCCAACGGTGCTCTGCCGCACCACGAGTTCGGGAGTGAAAATGACCGCGCGGTGGTGCGGCTGCGCCGAATCCGGGGTGTCCAGTTCCTCGGCCAGCAACTGGATGGCCGTCCGACCCAGGGCCTCGGTGGGCTGCCGAATGGAGGACAACGGGACCACGGCGGACACGGCGAAGTCGATGTCGTCGTAGCCGATCAGTGCGATGTCCTCGGGAATCCTGAGCGTGTGCATCATGGCCAGGGACTGCATGACGCCTAGGGCCAGAAGGTCGTTGGCGCAGAACACGGCGTCGGGCAGCTGGCCTGCGCTGCGGCGGACCAGCTGGTCACCCACGCTGCGGCCCGCCAAGACGGTTTGCCCCGCAGAATCCAATACTTCCAACGAAGCATCCGGCACTTCCGCGACGGCGCGCTGCGCCCCCTGGAGGCGGTCTGCGACCTGGCGTATCGACGTCGGGCCTCCCACGAAGGCGAGCCGACGGCGGCCGAGGTCCAACAGGTGCCGGGCGGCCAGGTAGCCGCCGGCGTCGTCATCCACGGAAACGGAACTGTACTGTGCCTCATCAGCCAGGCGGTCCACCAGAACGGTCGGCACGCCGCGTTCCCGCAGCACGTTGAGGCGGTCCGTCACGTCACCCACGGGCGAGATCAGCAGGCCCTGGACCCGTTGTTCCTGGAACAGGTCGATGTAGTTCGACTCGCGCGCCGCGTCGTGGCCGCTGTCCCCGAGCAGGACGGCACTTCCGTGCAGGGCTGCCGCGTCCTCGGCGGCGCGCACCACGGACGTGAAGAAGGGGTTGCCGACGTCGAGGACTATCAGGCCGATGGTCCGGCTGTGCCCGGCCCGGAGCTGCCGAGCGGCGTCGTTGCGGACGAATCCGAGCTCGTCGATGGCCTGCAGTACGCGGTCCTTGGTCCGTTGGGAGACCCGGTCCGGGTAGTTCAGGACGTTTGAAACCGTTCCCACCGCCACTTGGGCATGCGTCGCAACATCCTTGATGCTGGCTGACCGTGACATCTTTCTCCAAGCTCTCTACTGCGGCGACGGTGTGCAAGGCGCCTAGTCGGTTCCCGTGACCAGTTGCGTGATCCAGCCCCCGCCCGTTGCCGGACAGGCGGACCAGCCTAGGCGAAAGCTCCCGCTCCCCGACAATTGCTTGACACCTGCTCAAATCCAAGGGTACTTTGAATCGTGCCAATGAAACGATTCAAACGTCAAGATTTCAGGAGAGTCGCAGATGAGGGTGTGTTTTCGATCCTCGGTCCAGCCCGGACTGATCGGTGAATACAGGCGCCGGCACGCCGCCGTCTGGCCTGAGATGCTGCGTGCGCTCAAGGACGTCGGCTGGAATGACTACTCGCTGTTCCTCGGCGAGGACGGTCTCCTGGTGGGCTACGTCGAGTGCGACTACTTCGACTCCGCCCGGGCGCGGATGGCGCTCACTGCGGTGAACGCTCGCTGGCAGGCGGAGATGGCCACGCTGTTCGCGGACATGGAACAGCCGCCGGACGCGGGATTCGTGGCACTCGAGGAAATCTTCAGCCTGGAGGACCAGCTGGCCACGGCCAGCGACTCGGCCAGGGCCGGGACTAGCGGCTCGGCCCACGCCGGGACCAAGGCCGGAGCCCACGGCGGGACCAAGGAACCAGCGCCGCGGACCGACTGAAGCCGCGGACAAATAGACATGGCCGGCACGGGAGCCGGCCAACAACAGACAACGCAGTACGAGAGACCGGAAGAACCATCATGAATGACGTAGCAACGGCGCTGGGCAGGCTCGGGGAGCTTGCCATCGAAGTCCCCTCGTGGGCGTACGGCAACTCGGGCACCCGCTTCAAGGTGTTCGGCACGCAGGGCACCCCGCGGACCGTGCAGGAAAAGCTGGCGGATGCCGCCAAGGTCCACGAGCTTACCGGCCTGGCTCCCACGGTGGCGCTGCACATCCCTTGGGACAAGGTTGATGACTACGCGGCCCTGAAGGAGTACGCGGCGGGCCTGGGCGTCGGCCTTGGCACCATCAACTCCAACACATTCCAGGACGACGAGTACAAGTTCGGCTCCCTTACGTCCTCGAACGAGGCAGTCCGCCGCCGGGCCGTCGACCATCACTTCGAGTGCATCGACATCATGCACGCCACCGGGTCCAAGGACCTGAAGGTCTGGCTGGCGGACGGCACCAACTACCCGGGCCAGGACGACATGCGGGGCCGGCAGGACCGCCTGGCGGAATCGCTCCAGGAGATCTATGCGCGCCTTGGCGAGGACCAGCGCCTGGTGCTGGAGTACAAGTTCTTCGAGCCGGCTTTCTACCACACCGACGTTCCGGACTGGGGCACGTCGTACGCCCAGACGCTGGCGCTGGGTGAGAAGGCGTTTGTCTGCCTGGATACCGGCCACCACGCGCCGGGAACCAACATCGAATTCATCGTCATGCAGCTGCTGCGCCTCGGCAAGCTCGGCTCCTTCGACTTCAACTCGCGCTTCTACGCCGACGACGACCTGATCGTTGGCGCGGCGGATCCCTTCCAGCTGTTCCGCATCATGCACGAGGTGATCCGCGGCGGCGGCTTCGGCAAGGATTCCGGCGTCGCGCTGATGCTGGACCAGTGCCACAACCTGGAGGAGAAGATCCCGGGCCAGATCCGCTCGGTGCTCAACGTCCAGGAAATGACGGCGCGGGCCCTGCAGATCGACACCGCGGCGCTGTCCGAGGCCCAGCGGGCCGGCGACGTCCTGGCCGCGAACGGCATCTTCAACGACGCCTTTTACACCGACGTCCGCCCGGTCCTGGCGGAATGGCGTGAAACCCGCGGCCTGCCCGCGGACCCGATGGCCGCGTTCAAGGCCAGCGGCTACCAGAAGAAAATCAACGAGGACCGCGTGGGCGGTCAGCAATCCGGATGGGGCGACTAAACCGATGAGCACCGACAAGAACACGAACAAGACCGTTGACGAGCTGATTTCCCGTTCCAACCGCCTGGGCGCGGACAAGCGCAACACCAACTTCGCCGGCGGCAACACCTCCGCCAAGGGCGCCGGGAAGGACCCGGTAACGGGCGAGGACGTCCAGCTCCTTTGGGTGAAGGGTTCCGGCGGCGACCTCGGAACTTTGCGGGCGGAGAACCTCGCCGTGCTCCGCCTGGACCGGATCCAGGCGCTGAAGAAGGTCTACCCGGGCGTGGAGCGCGAGGACGAGATGGTGGCGGCCTTCGATCACTGCCTGCACGGCAAGGGCGGCGCCGCCCCCTCGATCGACACCGCCATGCACGGGCTGGTGGACGCCGCGCATGTGGACCACCTGCACCCTGACTCGGGCATCGCGATCGCCACCGCGGCCGACGGCGAGTCCCTCACCACCAAGATCTTCGGCGACAAGGTGGTCTGGGTGCCTTGGCGCCGTCCCGGCTTCCAGCTGGGCCTGGACATTGCCGCGATCAAGGACGCCAACCCGCAGGCTGTCGGAACCATCCTGGGCGGCCACGGCATCACCGCCTGGGGCGCCACCAGCGAGGACGCCGAGGCCAACTCGCTCTGGATCATCGACCAGGCCGAAAAATTCATCAAGGAAAACGGCCGGCCCGAACCCTTCGGGCCGAAGCTTCCCGGCTACGCTGCTCTGCCGGAGGCCGAACGCCGGGCCAAGGCCGCCGCGCTGGCTCCGGTGATCCGGGGACTGGCATCCACGGACAAGCCGCAGCTGGGCCACTTCAGCGATGAACCCGCCGTGCTGGAGTTCCTGGAAGCCGCCGAGCACCCGCGGCTCGGTGCGCTGGGCACCTCCTGCCCGGACCACTTCCTGCGTACCAAGGTCAAGCCGCTCATCCTGGACCTGCCCGCCGAGGCCTCGATCGAGGACTCCGTCGCAAGGCTGAAGGAACTCCACGCCGAATACCGGGAGGACTACCAGGCGTACTATGACCGCCACGCGGCCCCGGACAGCCCTGCCCTGCGTGGCGCAGACCCTGCCATCGTCCTGGTCCCGGGCGTGGGCATGTTCTCCTACGGCGCCAACAAGCAGACCGCACGGGTCGCCGGTGAGTTCTACCTGAACGCCATCAACGTGATGCGAGGCGCCGAGGCGATCTCCACCTACGCCCCGATCGAGGAATCCGAGAAGTTCCGGATCGAGTACTGGGCCCTGGAGGAAGCCAAGCTCGCCCGGATGCCCAAGCCCAAGTCGCACGCCACCCGCATCGCGCTGGTCACCGGTGCGGCGTCCGGAATCGGCAAGGCCATCGCCACCCGGCTCGCCGCTGAAGGCGCCTGTGTAGTCATAGCGGACCTGAACCTGGAGAACGCCCAGGCCGTCGCCGCCGAACTCGGCGGCGCGGATGTCGCCGTCGGCGTCCAGGCCGACGTTACGGACGAAGCGCAGATCGCCGCGGCCATCCAGGAAGCAGTGCTGGCTTTCGGCGGTGTGGACCTGGTGGTGAACAACGCCGGGCTCTCCATTTCCAAGCCGCTGCTGGAAACCACCGAGAAGGACTGGGACCTGCAGCACAACGTGATGGCCAAGGGATCCTTCCTGGTGGCCAAGGCCGCGGCAAAGGTCATGATCGACCAGGACATGGGCGGGGACATCGTCTACATCTCCTCCAAGAACTCGGTCTTCGCCGGCCCGAACAACATCGCCTATTCCGCCACCAAGGCGGACCAGGCCCACCAGGTCCGGCTCCTCGCCGCGGAGCTCGGCGAGTACGGCATCCGCGTCAACGGCATCAACCCCGACGGCGTGGTCCGCGGCTCCGGGATCTTTGCCGGCGGCTGGGGCGCCAAGCGCGCGGCGGTCTACGGCGTGGACGAGCAGGAACTGGGCAAGTACTACGCCCAGCGCACCCTGCTCAAGCGCGAGGTGCTGCCGGAAAACGTGGCCAACGCCGCCGCCGTCCTCACCAGCGCCGAGCTGTCCCACACCACCGGCCTGCACATCCCGGTCGACGCCGGCGTCGCCGCAGCCTTCCTGCGATGAGCGCTCCGGCAACGGCACCACGTGCCGAGACCGACGTCGACGGCGGCCTGTTCGCCGCCGTCGACATCGGCGCCTCCTCCGGACGCGTCATCCTGGGACGTATAAGCAACGGACGAACCACCGGCGGTGCCGGCAAAGGCGGCGTGGTGCTGGAGACGGTGCACCGCTTCCCCAACGGCGTGGTGCAGTCCGACGGCGGCCTCCGCTGGGACTTCGACGCCCTCTTCACCGAGGTCCTCACCGGCCTCGCGGCGGCCGGGCGCGCCGCCGCCGAGCGCGGGGAGCACCTCACGAGCATCGGCATCGACACCTGGGCCGTGGACTACGGCCTCGTGAGCGCCGCCGGGGAGCTCACCGCGCAGCCGTTCAGCTACCGCGACGAACGCAGCCGCGCGGCCGTGTCCGGAGTGCACCGGCAGCTGGACGAGTCCCGGCTGTACGCCTCCACGGGGCTGCAGTTCCTCCAGTTCAATACCATCTACCAGCTCGCTGCAGAACGGGAATTGGGCGGGCTGCAGGCGCTGCTCGTTCCCGACCTGATAGCTTTCCTGCTCACGGGCCAGCGGCGCACCGAGGCGACAAACGCCTCCACCACGGGCCTCTTCGACGCCGTGGCGGGGGAGTGGGCCACCGAGTTTTTCACGGCACTTGGGCTGCCGAAAAACCTGTTCCCGCCGCTGATCCAGCCCGGCGAAACCATTGGCACGCTGTTGCCCGGGATCGCCGAGCGGACGGGGCTGCCGGCAGCAACCCGGGTGGTCGCGGTCGGCTCGCACGACACCGCGTCCGCCGTCGCGGCCGTCCCCGCAGAACAGGAGAACTTCGCCTACATCTCCTCCGGCACGTGGTCGCTCGTCGGCGTTGAACTGAACCATCCCGTCCTCACCGAGGCCAGCCGGGCGGCGAACTTCACCAACGAACGCGGCGTGGACGGCACCATCCGGTACCTGCGCAACGTCGGCGGGCTCTGGCTGCTCAGCGAATGCCAGCGCACGTGGGCGCATGAAGGGCACCGGCCTGCCCTGGCGGAACTGCTGGACGCCGCAGCCGCACTGCCCGCGGGCGGCCCACGGATCAACGCGGACGACCCCGCGTTCATCGCCCCGGACAACATGCCGGAGCGAATCCGTGCCGCCGTCCGGAACACCGGCCACGTCCTGCCGGACGAGCCCGCCCGCATCGTCCGCTGCATTCTGGACAGCCTTGCGGCCGGTTACGCCCGGACCATAGCGGACGCCGAACGGCTCGCCGACGTCGCCGTCGACACCGTGCACATCGTCGGTGGCGGCTCGCAGAACCGGCTCCTGTGCCAGCTCACCGCGGAAGCCACCGGCAAGCGCGTGGTCGCCGGACCGGTCGAGGCCACGGCGCTCGGCAATGTGCTGGTCCAGGCGAGAGCCGGAGGCGCGGTAGCCGGAGGCCTGGCTGAGATGCGCGCCCTGGTGCGCGCATCCCAGGCGCTGGACAGGTTCGAGTCGTCGCTGGTCTGAGATCGAAGCTCTGAGATACTACGAACGCAGACCCTGCCGACCCAGAGAACGGAACCCCATGCCCCTCTTCGATCTCCCGCTTGATCAGCTGCGCGGCTACGCATCAGGTGTCACAGTTCCCACCGACTTTGACGCCTTCTGGGACCGGACCATCAGCGAATCCGGGGAGTTCCCGCTGGGCGCAGTCTTCGAACCGGTGGACAACTACCTGGCCGTGATCGACACCTTCGATGTCACGTTCGCCGGCTACGGCGGCTCCCCGGTCAAGGGCTGGCTGCACCTCCCGGCGAACAGGGACGCTGGGACGCGGCTGCCGGCCGTCGTGCAGTACGCCGGCTATTCCGGCGGCCGCGGCCTGGCAAACCAGGACACGAAGTGGGCCCAGGCGGGCTATGCGCACTTCATCATGGACACGCGCGGGCAGGGCTACGGGGGAGCGGTCGGCGACACCGCCGATCCTCACCCCTCGGCCGGCGATGTAGCCTACGCGGGGCTGATGACGCGCGGTGCCGGCAGCCGTGAAGACTACTACTACCGGCGGGTGTATGTGGACGCGTTCCGCGCCGTCGAGGCCGTGCAGGCGCACCCGGACGTGGACGCCTCGCGGGTTGTGGTGGCCGGCGTGAGCCAGGGCGGCGGCATCACCGTCGCCGTCGCCGGGCTGGCTGCCGGAAGGCTCGACGGCGTTATCGCCGCACTGCCCGATGTCCCGTTCCTGCAGGACTTCCCGCGCGCCATCGACATCACGCCCCGCGGCCCCTACTCCGAGATCGCCGCATTCCTGGGGCGGCACCGTGAGCGGTACGAGCCGATCCTGGCCGTGCTGAACTACTTCGACGGCGTCAATCTGGGCCGCGCCGCGACGGTCCCGGCACTGTTCTCGGCGGCGCAGATGGACGATGTCTGCCCGCCCTCCACCGTCTTCGCCAGCTACAACGCCTACGGGGCTGACGCCGGCGGCGGGACATCCAAGGACATCGACGTCTACCGTTTCAACAACCACGAAGGCGGCCAGGAGCACCACTGGATCCGGCAGCTGCAGTTCCTGCGCAAGCTCCTGGGCTAAGGCGAAGGTTCCGCCTTCCCCCCGCCCAACTTGGTAGCAGCAGACGTCGTTTTGACGGCTCAAAACCGCACCTGCTGCTACCCAGTTGTGCCACGGATGGCAACAAACGGGATGAGGGGCGTCGGCGGAGTTTTGTGACGCCCCGGTTTGCGGACCGTGCGTTCGGCCGTTATGGTCTTGGCTATGACTAACCGTTGGTATGCGTATTTTTCGTTGGCTCTGGAGGGGCCCGCGTCTAACTGACACGCATCCAACTTTCCTTCAGAGCCAACAGGGCAGAGATCATTCTCTGCCCTTCGCCATTTCTCCGGCGGGTTCTGATTGGGCCCGCTCCGCCCCACCCGGAACAGGACCCGCACATGAGCACCGCAGCCACCGAAACCCAGCAGCCCTCGTCGGCACAGCCCGCGTCGGCGCAGATTGCATCGCAGCAGTCCGCGCCGCAGCAATCCACGTCCAACCTGAGGGTCAGTGAATTCACTGCGCTGCCCACCCCGCAGGAAATGATCGCAGAACTGCCGCTGGAAGCCCGCGTGGCAGACGTCGTCGAACGCGGCCGGGACGAAGTCCGGGCCATCATGGACGGCGTGGACGACCGCCTGCTGGTGATCGTGGGCCCGTGCTCGATCCACGACCCCAAGGCCGGCCTCGAATACGCCCGCCGCCTTGTCAGCCAGGCCGAGAAGCACAAGGAAGACCTGCTGATCGTCATGCGCGCGTACTTCGAAAAGCCGCGCACCACGGTGGGCTGGAAGGGCCTGATCAACGATCCTCGCCTGGACGGGACGCACGACATCGCCGGCGGCCTGCGCGCGGCCCGGCGTTTCCTGCAGCAGGTCACGGCGCTGGGGCTGCCCGCCGCCACGGAGTTCCTCGAACCGATCAGCCCCCAGTACATGGCGGACCTGGTGTCATGGGGAGCCATCGGCGCCCGGACCACGGAAAGCCAGATCCACCGCCAGCTGGCCTCCGGGCTGTCCATGCCGATCGGCTTCAAGAACGGGACCGACGGCGACCTCCAGGTGGCGGTGGACGCCTGCAGCGCCGCCGCGGCCGCACAGGCCTTCCTGGGGATTGACGGCGACGGCCGGGCGGCCCTCGTGGCCACGGCGGGCAACCCGGACACCCACGTGATTCTCCGCGGCGGACGCAAGGGTCCCAACTACTCCGCGGCCGACGTCGAGGCGGCTTCAGCCAAGCTCGCTGCCAAGAACCTGAACCCGCGGCTCATCGTGGATGCCAGCCACGCCAACAGCGGCAAGAGCCACCACCGCCAGGCCGAGGTTGCGCTTGAAATCGGCGCCCAGCTCGAAGGCACGGGTGAGGCAGCGGGTGCCATCGCCGGCGTCATGCTGGAAAGCTTCCTGGTCGGCGGGGCCCAGAACCTGGACGTCGCCGAGCACGCCGCCGGACGGTCAGCGCTGGTCTACGGCCAGAGCGTGACCGACGCCTGCATGGAGTGGGATGTGACGGCATCCGTGCTGGAACAGCTTGCCGCTTCGTCGCGTAAACGCCGGGCTTTCACAATGGCCCCGTGAGCATCTAGAGTAACTAGCACACGGTTGTCCGATGGCTCAGCATCGGCGCACCGCAGACAATTGGGGTCGCCGCAAGATGCTGAGAGCAAAGGAATATGGGAAATGTCCGCAGAGTCGAACTTCTCGAACGCCAAGTTCTTGACCGTGGCTGAGGTGGCTGAGCTGATGCGTGTCTCCAAGATGACCGTGTATCGCTTGGTCCACTCCGGGGAAATGCCCGCGGTTCGGTTCGGCCGGTCCTATCGGGTTCCGGAGAGCGCCGTCGAACAGTACCTCAAGGGCGCTGTTGTCGACGGACACTCGGATACCGCGTAGTAGCTGGCGCACGGTTGTCCGCACAGTCTTCATGACAATGCAGCTGCCTTGGGGGCCGCTGCAGGTCATGGCGGGTGGCGGTCAGAAGGTGCTCCGGATAAGCGGTACCCTGTTAAAGAACGTTTTACGTCATTGTAAGAATCTGTCAGTTGTTTCAGTCTGTTGCTTAGTCCACGGACCTTCTCCATCAGACAGGTACGCATCTAGTTTGTAAGGAACTTTCGTGGGTTCAGTTATTAAGAAGCGTCGCAAGCGTATGGCCAAGAAGAAGCACCGCAAGTTGCTTCGTAAGACGCGCCACCAGCGCCGCAATAAGAAGTAGAGATACTTCCTGCGCGTCAATGCCCGCTCCCTTTCGAGGGTGCGGGCATTTTTGCGTTCTGGTGTGGGACGCCCACGCTGCCCGGCGACGCGGAAATCGCATTGCGACGCCGGAATTCCGGTGTCCTCAGGGATTTTGCGCGTCGGTGGGACGGATGCGCGTCAGACGCGGGGGGCGCGGAAGCGGGAGTAGCCGCGCCAGAGGCCGTAGATGGCCCCGCCGGCCGTGGCGGCCTTGAGTCCAAGCGTGGCGGCGCGGCGGCCGGAACGGAAATCGTAGACCGGCCAGTTGTGCTCGCGGGCGTGCTTGCGCAACCGCGCGTCCGGATTGATGGCCACGGGATGGCCCACGAGGGTCAGCAGCGGAATGTCGTTGTACGAGTCGCTGTAGGCCCAGCACCGCTTGAGGTCCAGGCCTTCGGCATCGGCGATGCCCTGGACCGCCACCGCCTTGGCAGCGCCGTGCAGGATATCGCCCACCAGTCGGCCGGTGTAGAAGCCGTCCCTGATCTCACCCACGGTTCCCAGGGCGCCGGTGAGCCCCAGTCGAGTGGAGATGACTGTGGCCACCTCGATCGGAGTGGCGGTGACCAGCCAGACCTTGCGCCCCACCCGCAGGTGCTGCTCGGCCAGGGCTTTCGTGCCCGGCCAGATCCGGGAGACGATCATCTCGTCGAAGACTTCCTCGCCCAGGGCCTTGATGTCCTCCTCCGTGATGCCGGCCGCGAGCGTCAGCGCGGAGTCCCGCACTGCGTGGACGTCGTCCATGTTCTCGCCGCGGAGCACGAACTTGAACTGCTTCCACGCCATCCCGGCAGCCTGCGGAAGGGTGAACGCGCCGCGCTGGTGCATTTTCCGGGCCACGTGGAAGAGGCTGGCGCCCTTCATGAGGGTGTTGTCGACGTCGAAGAATGCGGCCTCGCCGTGTTGCGGCTGCGCAACCGGCTGCGTGACCACAGCGACGTACTTCTCCTCGGGCATGCCACTGAGTCTAGTCAATGCAGGGGATGTGCCCGGCAGACGAGGCCGCTGCCGCGATACGGTTGGAATATGGCAAACCCCGACGTCGTTCTCCTCACCAAAGCTGACTGTCACCTGTGCGCCGCGGCGCGCGACGCCGTTGGGCGGGTGACTGGCGCCCTGGGACTTGAGTGGACGGAGCGGTCGGTGGACATCGACGACGCCCTGCGGGACCAGTACGCAGAGGAAATCCCGGTGGTTCTCGTGGACGGAATCCAGCGGGACTTCTGGAAAATTGACGAAGCCAGGCTGGACAGGGTGCTGCGTCAGGCGATGGCGAGGCAGTAGCCTGTTCCGCGCAATGGCACCGGCTTTGTTGACATAAGTGATGGGGATCTAGAGTGGACTCACAACGCGACGCAATGGAGCAGATAGTGACCTCGCTCGATTCACCACCCCAGGCCGTGCCCGGGGACACCGGAGCTGCCGGAAAGCAGATTCCGCCTGCGGCCGTGGCCCGGCTGACCATCTATTTGCGCGCCCTGAACACCCTGATGGCCGAGGGCACCGAGCGCGTATCTTCCGAATCGCTGGCCGAGCTGTCGGGAGTCAGCTCGTCCACGCTTCGCAAGGATCTGTCCCATGTGGGGTCGTACGGTACGCGCGGCGTGGGCTATGAGGTCCAGTATCTGAGCCGTCACATCGCCGCCGCGCTGGGCCTGACGCACGATTGGAAGGTCGCGATCGTCGGCGCCGGTAACCTGGGCAAGGCCCTCGCTAGGTACGGCGGTTTTGAATCCAGGGGCTTCGACGTTGTTGCCATTTTCGACGCTGACCAAATGGTTGTGGGCAATGAAGTGGGCTGGCTCCGCGTCAGCGATGTGGCCGACCTTGAGCCGGTGCTGGAACGGACCGGTGCCAATATGGTGGTCCTCGCCCTGCCCGCTGCCGTGGCTCAGAGTGTGTGCGACCGTGTGGTGGCGGCCGGGGTACACAGCATCCTCAGCTTCGCGCCCGTGATGCTCCAGGTTCCCGACGGCGTGAATCTTCGCAAGGTGGACATGGCCACTGAGCTGCAGATTCTGGCGTACCACGCGCAACGGGCGCAGACCCCAGGTCAGCCGGAGTAAGTCCGGCCTTCCTGGAATCCGCGCCCGTTGGTTGGTTTTCGTGCAGGTGCTGGCGGGTGAGCCTAGCGGCTGAGCCTTAGCGGCCGAAAGGGCCGCCCGGCTGCGAGTACGGGTTGGCGAACGGCTGGGGCTTCTGGAAGTACGATGCCGACGCCGGCATGTACAGCATCACAATCGCTGCGATGCCCACGAGCCCCACGAGCGTGTTCAGGCCAAGGGGGAAGATGCTAAACACGGACAGCGCCGCCAGGACCGTTCCCAGGATGCGGGCCCAGTTCCTGCCTTTTCGGACGTTGAAGGCCACCAGCGCATAGAGGCCCGCGCCGATCAGGGCGAAGACCACCATGGTTCCGATGAGGAAGCCCTTGACGTCGTCGAACGCCACGTTCTGGCCGCTTCCGCGGAGCTGCTCTTCGAACGAGTTGCGAATGGCGGGATCATCCAGGGTCGGAATCGCCAGCAGGACTGACAGGACGGACAGGACGCCGGCGCCGAGGATCATCCAAAAGGAAGTGTTCACCAGCTGCGGCGCACCGGCTCCGGTTCCACCCTGCGGCTGTTCCGACGGATACCCGTACGGGGGCTGGCCGTAAGGTGACTGACCGTACGGGGACTTGCCGGACTGTGCCTGACCGAAGGGGGACGGGGCAGAGGACTGCTGGCCGTACTGGGGCGCGTTCTGTCCATACTGCGGCTGCTGAGGTGCGCCCTGACCGTACCGGGGCGTGTTCTGGCCGTACTGGGGAGCGGGCGGCGTGTTCTGGCCGTACTGGGGAGCGGGCGGCGTGTTCTGGCCGTACTGCGGAGCATCCTGGCCATAGCGGGGCTGCGCGCCGCGTGCTTCCGCAGCGTCCTGGCTCGGCTCGTTGGAGTTCGGGTCGCTGGGCGTTGGGGGAACTGGAGGAGTGCTCATGAGCGGTCCTTTGCGTGTTGACGTCGGGATCGGCCACCGGGTTCAGTAGCCTGCCCTGCCCCCAGCATGGTTCACTTCCACCGTACCCCTCGGCGGGCACCGTGAGGATCATTCCACAGAGGTATTCGTGCGGCGCGTCCGCAGGCCGGGAAGGCGGCTCGGGGCCCGCGTTGAAGCGCCTCAAACGAAGCGGCGGCGCCTGCCGCGGCGACCCTAATTGGCGACGCGAACTGGAGATCAGGCGGAACCCCGTGCGGCCGCAAACCAACTCTGCGAGTTGGGCACCCACATGAGCACGGTTGCCACCAGGCTGATCAGGAATCCCAGCCAGTTACCGCCCTGGCCCCCCGCGAAACTGGAATTGATGGCCGCCAAAAGCAGCGATACGCCCGCGACAATCGTCAGCGCCAGCCGGGCCCACTCCCGGCCTTCCTTCATCTTCATCGCAAGAACGATCTGAGCAGCGGCCAGTGCAAGTGCCACGAGCACAAGCAACAGCACCAGGATGGCCAGGCCGGGCAGGATCGCAAAGAGCACCAGCGCCCCGAACAGCCCGATCACTCCACCCAACAGGCCCAGCAGGCCACCGATCACCCAGACCCAGTAGGACACTTTGAGTTCCGTGGGGAGATTTGTCACCTCGAAGATGCCCGAGAAGCCGCCGTTGGGCCTGTCTCTTATACACATCTAGATGTGTATAAGAGACAGCTGCGCGGCCGGTCGGCGGGCATCGTGAAGCGTCCGGCGCCGCCGGGCTGCCCCGCCTGCCAGCCCTGCTGCCCCGACGGCGGCCCGTCCTGCCAGCCCGGCTGCCCTGCCGCTTGTTGCGGCGCCTGCCCCGACGGCGGCCCGTCCTGCCATCCCGGCTGCCCTGCCGCCGGAGACACCCCTGGCTGCGACGCGGGAGGCTGGGATGCGGGTGCCGGAGACGCGGGTGGCTGCGACGCTGCCGGCCGGGACCCGGTCGGCTGCTGTCTCTTATACACATCTAGATGTGTATAAGAGACAGGGCGCGGGATGGTCCTCAAGCGGCGGCTCGGAGCCCGGCTGCTGAGGCTGCGGTTCATCGCTGGGGTTGCTCATGGCTCTCACTGTAGACCCGCGATTTGGCGAATTCTAGGAGGTCCCGGACCATGTCCCGGCCAACGCAAAACGCCCCGCTCGTGGAGTTCACGGGCGGGGCGTCGGCGGCGTACTGCGTGGCTAGGAACCTAGCCGAGCAACCTACGCGGCGGGGGCGATGAAGGCCAGTTCCAGGTTGATGGCCACCTTGTCGCTGACCAGCACGCCGCCGGCTTCCAGCACGGCGTTCCAGGTCAGGCCGAAGTCCTTGCGGCTGATGGTGGTTTCCGCGGAAACTCCGGCGCGGGTGTTGCCGAACGGGTCCACGGCCACGCCGTTGAATTCGGTCTCGAGGGCCACCGGGCGGGTAACGCCCTTGATGGTGAGGTCGCCCTGGAGCTCGTAGCCGTCGCCCGTGGCAACCAGCCCGTTGGAAACGAAGGAGATTTCCGGGAACTTCTCGACGTCGAAGAAGTCTTCGCCGCGGACGTGGCCGTCGCGGTTCACGTCGCCGGAGTCGAAGCTCGCGGTCTGGATGGTGGCGTTGATCCGGGAGTCAGCGACGTTCTCGGCGAGGTCCAGCGTTGCGGCCGCTTCCTTGAACTGGCCGCGGACCTTGCTGATGCCCGCGTGGCGGACGGTGAAGGCGATTTCGCTGTGCGAGTTGTCGAGGGTCCAGGTGCCGGCGGTGACGTTGGTGGGAAGTGCCATGATGGTTCTCCTTGAATCTGTGGACGAAGCGGAATGTTCCGGTTGAAGCTTCATTTGTTGAAGTATCAACTAACTGCTGCATCCAGTATAAACATGCATTTGCATCTTTTATTCCATCGCCGGGGAACATTTTTAAAAATTCCTGAGTTCTACTAGATGTAGAAGATTTCAGATCGTCCGACATCTTTGAGAAACTGGTAGACATGCCCCAAGCCACTGTTCATTTGCTCCGCCACGGCGAGGTCCACAATCCCGAGGGCGTCCTGTACGGCAGGCTGCCTGAGTTCCACCTCTCCGAGCTAGGCCAGCAGATGGCGCAGACCCTCGCGGAGCACTTCCGCGACCGGGTTTCCCAGGGCGCAAAGATTGTCTATCTGGTGGCCTCCCCGCTGACCCGCGCCCAGGAGACGGCGGAGCCAACGTCCCGGGCCCTCGGCCTGGAGATCCATACGGACCAGCGCATCATCGAGGCCGAAAACCACTTCCAAGGCCTCAAGGTCACCAAGGCCGAGCTGCTCAAGCCCCGGCACTGGCCCCAGCTCGTCAACCCGCTCAGGCCCTCATGGGGTGAGCCGTACAAGGACCAGGCCGCCCGGGTGAGGGAAGCAGTGCAGGACGCCCGGGCCAAGGCAATTGAACTCGGCGGCGACGGCGCTGAGGCCGTCATGGTCAGCCACCAGCTGCCCATCTGGGCCACCCGGCTCAGCGCGGAGGGAAAGCCGCTGTGGCATGACCCGCGCAAGCGCGAGTGCACGTTGACGTCACTCACCTCCCTGATTTTCGACGGCGACGGCACCCTCCTCCGCGTCGAGTACAGCGAACCGGCCGCAGCCCTTCTGCCCGGCGCCTCCACCACCCCCGGAGCCTAACCATGCCCAACAGCCCCATAAGTTCCCGGCGCAGCGTTCTTGCCGCCGGTGGCCTAGCCCTGACTGCCCTCACGCTGGGGCTGTCCGCGTGCGCGCAGGAAGACGCCCTGGCCAAGCAGGCCAAAGCGGGGGACAACAAGAACTACGTGGCCGGCGACGGCTCGGTGACTGAATTCGCAGCGGCCGACCGCAAGTCCGCCGTCGACATCAAGGGCAACCTTTTTGACGGCACCGCCGTAACGGCCAGGGACTTCCTGGGCAAGGTGACCGTGCTGAACTTCTGGTTCGCTGCCTGCGCGCCGTGCCGGGTGGAAGCCCCGTCCCTCGAGGCCCTCCACCAGGAGTTCAAGAGCAAGGGCGTGCAGTTCCTCGGCGTGAACCTGCGTGACGAGAAGGCTACGGCCGACGCCTTCGACAAGACATTCGGCCTCACCTACCCGAGCTTCAACGACAAGGACGGCGCCGTGCTGCTGGCCGTGTCCGGACTCGTGCCCCCGGGTGCGGTCCCCACCACGCTCGTCATTGACAAGCAGGGCCGGGTGGCTTCGCGCGTGCTCGGGGAGATCCAGAAGGGCACCCTCAAGGCCCTCATCGAATCCGCAGTGGCTGAGTAGCGGCGGTCTCCCAACGTGAACAGCCCCTTCGCCGAAGCCATCCTGAACGGATCACTCCTGCTTGCCATCCCGGTGGCGCTGCTGGCAGGCTTCGTTTCCTTCCTTTCGCCCTGCGTGCTGCCGCTCGTGCCCGGATACCTGGGCTATGTCACCGGGCTGACCGGTGTGGACCTGCAGAAGCAAAAGCGCGGCCGCATGCTTGCCGGGATCGGTTTGTTCGTGCTCGGGTTCTCCGTCATTTTCGTGCTGCTCGGCGGGGCCTTCGGCCAGCTGGGAACGCTGATCACCGGCTCGCAGAATGCCTGGATCACGCAGCTCCTCGGGGTCCTGGTGATCATCATGGGCGTGGTGTTCATGGGCGGCTTTAGCTGGCTGCAGCGCGACGCCAAGATCCATGCCAAACCGCCGGCAGGCCTTTGGGGCGCGCCGCTGCTCGGGATCACCTTCGGCCTCGGATGGGCACCCTGCATCGGCCCCACCTATTCGGCCGTGCAGCTCCTGAGCCTCTCCGGCGGCTCTTCGGCCGCGAAGGGCGCCTTCCTGGCATTCGTCTATAGCCTTGGCCTAGGCATTCCGTTCCTCCTGATCGCCCTCGCGGTGCGCCGCGGCGCCGGGGTCCTGTCCTTCTTCCGCACCCACCGGGTGGCCATCCAGCGGACGGGCGGCGGCGTCCTGATTGCCCTGGGCGTCCTGATGGCCACGGGTGTCTGGGGAGCCTGGGTCACGCAGTTGCAGTACTGGTTCCAAAACGATGTGAAATTGCCGATCTGATGAGCGAGCGTGTGAAGCCAACTAAGAATTCCCCCGGAGCGGCCAGCCCCAAGGCTGCGCCCGAAGATCCCCGCAAGGACCTCGTCGCGGCCAAGGCCGACGCGGCGCTCCCGGCGCTGGGGATCATCGGCATGCTCCGCTGGGCGTGGACCCAACTGACCAGCATGCGCACAGCACTCTTCCTCCTCCTGCTGCTCGCCGTGGCCGCGGTGCCGGGATCGCTGTTTCCGCAGCGCCCGGCAAACCCGTCGATAGTCACGCAGTACATCAAGGACCACCCGGACTACGGCAAGATCCTCGATTCGGTGCAGCTCTACGACGTCTACTCCTCGGCCTGGTTCTCGGCCATCTACATCCTGCTGTTCATTTCGCTGATCGGCTGCGTCGTTCCCCGTGCCATCGCGCACTACCGGGCCATGCGCTCCCAGCCGCCGCGCACCCCAAAACGCCTCTCCCGCCTGCCGGAGTACGGCACCCTGGTGCTGCCGGCGGAAGCCGGCGTCCCGGCGTCGGACGCTATTGAAGACGCAGCCGCGCTGCTCAGGAAACGCGGTTACCGCGTTGACGTACGGCACGACGACGGCGCGCGGCCGTCTTTGGGGGCGGAGCGCGGCTTCCTCAAGGAAGTGGGCAACCTTGTCTTCCACACGTCGCTGATCGGCGTGCTCGTGTCCGTGGCTGTTGGCGGGCTGTTCGGCTACAGCGGGCAGCGGATCCTCGTGGAGGGCGACACGTTCGTGAACACGCTGGTGGGCTACGACCAGTTCACGCCGGGCACCAACTTCCAGAGCAGCCAGCTGCAGCCGTACTCCATCCAGCTGGACAAGTTCCAGGCAACGTTTGACAGAGAGTCCAAGGGCAAGTTCGGCCAGCCCATCGACTTCACGGCGGACGTCACCACCAAGGAGAACCCGGGCGCGCCGGCCAAGAAGGAAGTCCTCAAGGTCAACGATCCCGTCACCCTGGGCGGGACCAGCATCTACCTGACCGGCAACGGCTACGCCCCGGTGGTGACGGTCCGGGACGGCAAAGGCAACATCGCCATGCAGGGCCCCGTGGTGGCGAAGCTCCAGGGCGAAAACTACTACTCGTCCGTGGTGATCAAGGTTCCGGATGCCAAGCCGGACCAGCTCGGGTTTGCCGGGTTCTTCCTGCCCACGGCATTCGTGACGGACAAGGGCATTTCCTTCAGCGGGGACCCCGACCTCATCAACCCGCAGCTGAGCCTGAACTCGTACTACGGTGATCTGGGCCTGGACAAGGGTTCACCGCAGAACGTGTTCGAGCTCGACGTCAAGGACCTAAAGCCGCTCAACAGCCGGGACCTCAAGGCCGGCGGCATCACCCTGGGCCCGGGCAACACGTACACGCTGCCTGACGGCAAGGGCTCCATCACCTTCGACGGCGTGAAGAAGTACGTCGGCGTCGACATCCACCACAATCCGGGCCAGCTCTCCGCCCTGATCTTCGCGCTGCTGGCCGTGGCGGGGCTCGTCGTCTCGCTCTACGTCAACCGGCGGCGCGTCTGGGTCCGCACCGGGACGCACGAGGACGGCCGCACCATGGTGGAATACGGCCTCCTGGCCCGCGGCGAGGACCACAGGCTGGCCGGCGAAGCGGTTGCGCTCCGCGGGCTGCTGGCAGAGGCGTGGGGCCTGGACTCCCAGAAACCTCCCAGCGAACTGGCGGATAATGGCCCGGCGTGCACCGGGCCGATGGATGCCTCGGCCGACGGCGCCGACGCCTCCGCGGCAATGACCTCAGAAGACTTCATCCAGTCAACAGCAGGCTCGAACGAGTCAAAGAAGGACCAGTAATGTTCCCCATCAACGAAACCATGGGCCAGTACAGTGAGCTCTTCATGCTGCTGGCCGCCGGCACGTACACGGTGGCGTTCATAGCCTTCGCGTGGGACCTGGCCAAGAGCAGCAGGGCACTCCGCGCTGTGGACCTCAAAGCGGCCACAGCCGACGCAGCAGCGGCAGACGCCGGCGCAAAGGTCCCCGTGGCCGCTGGCTCCGTCAGCAGTGCTGCCGGGGATGCCGACCGTGTTGCGGGGCACCTGGCCGGGCCTGCCGGCCGAGCCGAGCGGCCGTCGTCGTCCGTTTCTGCGGGAGGGAACGGCAGCGGAGCGGGACGGACCGCCAATGCCAGCATGAAGTACGACGCCGAGCGCCGCGTTCCCGCCCGCGTTGCCGTCGCGCTGACGGTTCTGGGTGCTTCGATCCACGCTGCCGGTGTGCTGACGCGTGCCGTCGGCGCAGGCCGTGTGCCGTGGGGCAACATGTACGAGTTCCTGACCACCGGCGCCTTCGTGGCTGTGGCCGTGTTCCTGGTGGTGCTGATCCGCCGCGACCTCCGCTTCCTCGGCACCTTCGTGGTGGGCCTGGTGATCATCATGCTGGTTGCTGCCTCAGTGGCCTACTGGACCCCGGTGGGCCACCTCGTGCCGGCGCTGCAAAGCTACTGGCTGGTCATCCACGTTTCCATCGCGGTGCTCTCCTCGGCCCTGTTCACCCTGACGTTCGCCATGTCCGCACTGCAACTCGTGCAGTCACACCGGCAGAAGATCATCGCGGCCGGCGGCCAGGACAAGCTGGGCTTCATGCGCCTGGTGCCGTCCGCCCTGAGCCTGGAGAACCTCTCCTACCGGATCAACGCCATCGCCTTCATCGGCTGGACGTTCACCCTCATGTTCGGTGCCATCTGGGCCGAGAAGGCGTGGGGCCGCTTCTGGGGCTGGGACACCAAGGAAGTATGGACGTTCGTGATCTGGGTGGTCTACGCCGGCTACCTGCACGCCCGGGCCACCCGCGGCTGGACGGGCACCCGCGCGGCCTGGCTGTCGATCGTGGGCTACCTGTGCGTGGTCTTCAACTTCACCATCGTGAACCAGTTCTTCAACGGCCTGCACTCCTACTCGGGGCTGTAAGGCGGGGCTGTAGCTTCGGGGTTCCGCCGAGGCAGCCGACGGGGCCCCTCCCATTCACCGATTCGCCAAAAATGGCCGCTCAGCACGTACGCTGGGCGGCCATTTTTGGCGAATCGGCGAGGCTTAGCGCCCGGGCTTCCAGCCGCGGCTAACCAGTGCCGCGCGCACCCTAGTTGTACTCAGCCAGTAGGTTGGTTGCACCTGCTGATGGGTGGCTTGCCTCCGAGGCTGCCGTGGGGCCGGTGGTTGTTGTAGAAGTTTAGCCATGGCTGCAGGGCGTCGGTGCGCGCCTGGTTGGACGTGAATGGTTGCCGGTAGGCCCAGCCTTCCTGCAGGGTGCGGTGCGGTTGAAGCGTTCTGCTTTGCCGTTTTGCCAGGGATGCCGGGGTTTGATCAGGATGTGTTTAGCGCCCAGCGCAGTTAGGGCGTCCTGGAAATCGCGGGAGAGCCGGTAGGCGAATGCGTTGTCGGTCATGACCCGTTTGACCGGCGCTCCGTTGGCGGCCATGGCGGCCGCAGCTCTGGTGAGGAATCCGGCGCAGGTCGGGCCCTTCTCGTCGGGAAGGACCTCGGCGTAGGCGAAGCGGGTGTAGTCATCGACGGCCACGTGGACGTAGTCGAAACCCAGCTTCTGGTGTGATCTGCGGTGGTTAGCCGGGCCCTGGGAAGGGTCGGCCCGCCAGCCTCCGCCCTCGGGGATCCGCCCGAGTTTCTTGACGTCGACGTGGATCATGTCCCCCGGGCCGTCGCGTTCATAGCGGCGGCCAGTGGCACGGGAAGCGCGGATCCGGGCCCCGGTCACCGGGTCCAGGTCCCACAGCCGCGGCATGCCGGCACGGGCCAGAATCCGAGAGACCGTCCGGGCGCTGACCCCGCAACGCAATGCCAGATTGGCCGGCCCCTCGCGGTGCTCTACGCGTTTTGTCAGGACCTCGGCAACGACTTTCCCCGGAGTGGCGTGCGGGCATGACTTTGGTCTGGAGCTGCGGTCCTGCAGCCCTTCCCAGCCGTGGGCCCGGTAGCGGCTAATCCAGCGGTGGGCGCAGGTCCGCGAGATGCCCAGTTCTTTGGCCACATGGGCAATCGGACGGCCGTTCAGGACGCGTTCGACAAGGATCCGTCTACCGGTCGGGGTCAGGCGGGCATTACGGTGGATCATGAAGACCTCTTAGTCGTTGGCTGTGTGTGGTAACCACCAACCTAAGAGGTCTTCACCTATTCACGATGTAACCAACGTCCTGACTCAGTACACCTGATATGTAGGTATTTCTTGTCAAGGGGGCAAGGGTGAGCGGTCCGAGACTGGGTGTCTTGGACCGCTCCTTTTGTGTTCCGTTCCTTGGGCCCGTCCGGGGCTGGCTGGCGCGTCGTGATCGACGGGCGCTGTCAGACTGATATGCGCGGGTTGGTTACCGCAGGACGAGGTGTTCGGCTGGAGGGGTGCCGCTGGTCTAGCAATGTCGGGCGTCACCGGAACTACCCGGTTGTCCATAGGTGTTTCGCGGGTCTCCTCCACGCTGCCAAGCCATCAGGACAGGGCCGGGAACGGCACACGTCTATTCATCCGTCCACGGCTGCTCCTGTTGGACCGCGGCGGCGAGGGACCAGCACCAGCCGGCCAATTCGCGGGCGACGGCGACATTGGCGATGACCCGGCGTTTGTGCCGGGCTTCGAACTGCTCCCACTTGTGGTGCAACCGGTGGTTCCCCTGGTGTCCGCGGACCCGGGAGGCCTCGTCGGCTGCATCCCAGCGGGAACGCATGTCGCGGCTGGCATTGTTGTAGGGGCGCCGGTGGTGCCACGCGGCCTCGACCAGCAGGCGTCGGGCGTGGGTGTTTCCGGTTTTGGTGATGGCTCCCTGGGACCGGGACGCACCGGAGGTATGTTCGGAGGGGACAAGACCCAGATACGCGCCGATCGTGGAGCCGGTGAAGCGGGTCCAGTCGCCGATCTCCACCGCCAGGCCGAAGGCGGTGAGCACCGAGATGCCGCGCAGACACATCAGCGCCCGCACGACCGGGGCATACGGCTCGGTCGCCGCCATCGCCGTGATCTTCGCATCCAAACGGTTGCGGCGGTCCAGCGTCAGCTCTGCCATTTCCAGGCCGGCCTCGTACGCAGCCTCCAGGGCAGGATCGTCGAAACGCTGCCGGTGCAGCCAGGTGTGGTGGGCGTCGGTCCAGGCATGGCCGCCGGAGTAGACCAGACCGTGGCGCAGCAGGAGCTTCGAGATCCGGTGCCTTGCCCGCATCAGATCCGAACGGACGTCCTCGCGGGCACGTACCAGATCACGGGCCGCCTCCTGAGCCGGACCCGGGACCCGCACCGGGGTAATTTGCCCGAGCAGCGCCAACCGGGCCAGATGCTCTGCATCGCGGGCATCGGTCTTCACCCGGTCCCCGGACGGCCGCTGGAGCTTGGACGGCGCCGCGACCAGGCATTCGACCCCTGCGGCTGCCAGCAACCGGGCCAGGCCGAATCCCGTTGGGCCTGCCTCATAGACAACGCGGACCGGACCCGGCAATCCAGAAATCCACTCGGCGATCCCGGCATCGTTCGCGGCGAGGCTCTGACGCAGGATCTCGCCGGTCTCACGATCGATCGCGCAGCCCTTCACACTGCGCGCATGGACATCCAAACCCACGTAGGTACGCTTATTCATGGCTGGAACCTCCCGACGTTCAAATGTGGCTCTACCAGTCCACACCCCCGCCTCTTGGTGGCGGAACAGACCGTGGCCCGGCAACCCACGAACCTCTTTGAACCCGAGGTTCCAGTCCTACATCAGGGACCGGCCCGCCACACTTCATATCGTCTAGTCACGGCGGAGGGCTCCATGCCGGGCCCGAACGGGTCCAGATCCCACTGGGTCAGGACCACCACGTGCCAGCCGAGCCCGCGCGCGTTCTCGTCACGGAAAATGTCGCTCCGCCGCTGGGTGGGGGAGGCATGGTGGCCGCCGTCGTACTGGATGGCGATCTTGAACTTTTCGTAGGACATGTCCGGGTCCTGGATCCAGCCGCCGGTTTCATCCAGGAGCGGCAGGTTGATGGCTGGTTCGGGGAGTCCGGACCGAACCAGCAGGAGGCGCAGTTCAGTTTCCTTGGGCGAATCGGTGTCCGCCCGGATCAGCGCACGGGCCTTCACGGCCTTGCGGTAGCCGGGCCGGCCTGCCTTCGTGGCGAGGTAGGCGTCCAGGGCAGCCAGCGTGGACAGCGGGTTCCGGCGCCTGAACAGGAAGTCGCCGGCGATGACGAGGTCCTGCAGGTCCAGCACACCGGCCAGATCAAACCAGGTCCGCAGCGGGGACGTGCAGGCCACGAGACGGCCTTCGACGATTTCCTCCGGCATGAGGACTGCCTGGTGGCCGCGCACGTCCTTGCGCCGCACCGCCCTGGCGCCCGGCCTGCACGTGAGATGCACGACCACGTGGGTGTCGAAGCAACGGGGCAACGGAAATCCCCACAGCGCAGCGGCCGTGAGGTGGCTGGCGACCGCTCCGGTAGCCAAAGCCAGGGATCTGGCCCGGACCAGCAGGGTGAGGTCGGCCGACGCCGGAATCCGCACGCCGTGGCAGGGGCTGGCCAGGTCCCGGGCCCTCGAACGCCGGCGGGTCAGTCCGGCAGCCTTGGCCTGCTTTATGGTGAACGGCTGCCCCGACAGCGGGGGAGGAAGCGGGCGGGGGCGCGGCATAGAAGCATTCTGATCCCGGAACGAGGTCGCAGCGCGTTGTCCACAGATATGGTCCCGTGTGGAGGACCAGTCGGGCCTCGGGCTGGGGCTCCCCGGTTCCGCCATTCGCCAAAAAGGGCCGCCCGGCGGGGTGCCAGGCGGCCATATTTGGAGAATCGCGGGCCCGCCGGTTGCCGGCACAAGCTCGGGCCGGACCGGACTACTTGATCTCGGGATTGCCCTCGGCGCTGGCATCTCCCGCGGCGCCAGGCGTGCCCGAGCTCCCCGTGCTGGGGCTGCCGCTGCCGTGCGGACCGGCGCCGGGCTTGGGTTTCTTCGACTCGAGGTCGTCCTTCAGCTTCCTGAGGCGCTCGGCTTCGGCCTGGTTGCGGCGGCGCTGCTCCAGGTTGCGGAGGAAATCGGGGTCGTCGTCGGGCGCTGTTGGGTGGCGGTACGTCTGAGGTACCGGAGCCGAATAGCGGGGGCGTCCGATCAGGAACCACAGGGCGGCGCCGATGATCGGCAGGAAGACAACGATGATGATCCAGGTTGTTTTGGAGAATCCCCGGGTGAGGTGCGAATCAGTCCGGATCACGTCCACAAGTCCGTAGACGTATATGGCAAGAACGGCGACTGCAATGGCAACACGGAGCATGCAATCAGTCTAGCCGCCGGACGCCCTTGCGGAGATTACAGTATGCCCACAGAACCCGCCACCAAAAGGCCGGTGAATTCTTGTCGCGGATCCCGGCCACAAGGGGCAGGAAACCACGCCAGCCAGGCGATCCGGGGCGGATGCAAAGCCGGCCTCCGGTGGGAGGCTACGTTCAGGGCGGGCGGCTAAACTTGGATGGTGGCATTCTTGAAATACTCCCTGATCCGGCTCGCCCTCTTCGCTCCGCTGTTTGCGCTGTTCGTCTTCCTGCAGCTGGGATGGCTGCTTGCCGTCGTCTGCGCCGGGCTGATTTCCTTCGCCCTCAGCTACCTCTTTTTCCAGAAGCAGCGCGATGCCGCTACGGCCTCCCTGCACGCCCGGTTCTCGGGCCGGGCCAAGCCCCTGCGCTCCGCCGGTGAAGTGGACGACGCCGACGCCGAGGACCGCCTGGTCGATTCCAACCCGGACATCACGGTCCGCAACGACCTCCGGAACAAGGAAGCCTAGGAAGCAACCCGCTCCCGCGCTGAGCACCCCGCTCCCGTGCCAAACCGCTAGGCCCGGGGGCCGCCCGGAGCCGCCAGGCTCCCAGGCCTCGTGGGCCGCGTCAGGCTCCTAGGCTCTCAGGCCCCGTGGCTCAGCACGAGTCCCAGCGAGAACAGCACCGCGTAGCCGAGGTTGATGAGGCCGGTCTGCTTCAGGACCGGGATGAGGCTCTTGCGCTTCCGGCCGTTGATCATGAGCCACGCGGGCATCAGGCAGGCCGGGATGAGCAGCAGCACGATCAGCATCCAGGGCCGGATGGGCGCGAGGATCACCACCAGCAGGATGGCGACGGCGAGCATCAGCACGTAGCTTTCACGGGCGTGCTTGTCGCCCAGCCGCACGGCGAGGGTGCGTTTCCCCGCCTGGATGTCGGACGGGATGTCGCGGACGTTGTTGGCCATCAGCAGGGCGCAGGCTATGAGCCCGGTGCCGATCGCGCCCACAACGGCCGGCAGGCTGATTTGGCCCGCCTGCGTGTACGTGGTGCCCAGTGTGGCCACCAGGCCGAAGAAGACGAAAACGAACACGTCGCCCAGGCCCATGTACCCGTAAGGGTTTTTGCCCCCGGTGTAGCCCCACGCGGCCATCACGCAGCCGAGGCCCACGAGGAGCAGCCACCACGTCTGCGTGAGGATGATGAGGACCAGCCCGAACAGCATGGCCACCCCGAACGCACCGAACGCGGCGTACTTGACGTGCTCCGGGGCCGCGGCGCCGGATCCCACGAGCCGTAGCGGCCCCACCCGGTTCTCGTCCGTTCCGCGGATCCCGTCCGAGTAGTCGTTGGCGTAGTTGACGCCCACCTGCAGCAGGAGTGCCACCAGCGCCGCCAGGATGGCGTTGAGCGGGCGGAAAGCGCCCAGCTCGTATGCCGCCGCCGTGCCGATCAGGACAGGGGCGATCGCGGCCGGCAGGGTGCGGAGCCGGGCGCCTTGGATCCATTGTGCGGCTGTGGCCACGGTGAGTACCTCGTGTTGGTTCGGTGGACGTTCGGTGGAACGTTTTGTGATGAGTTCGGTGGGACATTGCCCGTGCCGCATCATCGCGGCGTGCCGGGAACTAGTCTATTTTCCCTGATGGAGGGCGTTGAGCCGTTCAATCATCGCGAGCCTGTCGGGTTTCCCGTTCGGCAGCATGATCAGTTCGCCGGCCGGGAGGACCGTCTTCGGGGCCAGCAGTCCCAGCGTACGGTGCCATTGCTCGGCCCAGGCCTCCCCGTCGGCCTCGGAAGGGGTGGGGCCTGCCACGGCCACATAGGCTGCCACGGCCTGGCCCCACATCGCGGACTCGACGCCGGCCACGAACGCCGCGGTCACGCCGTCGGACTTTTCCAGCTCGGCCTGCACATGCGCGGCGGAGACTTTGACGCCGCCGGTGATGATGACGTCATCCGCGCGGCCCAGGACGGTGAGGCGGCCGTCGGAGTCCAGCACGCCGAGGTCGTTGGTGCGGTACCAGCGCATGCCGTCGTCCTCGGCGAATGCCTCCCGGGTCAGGCCCGGAGCGTCCAGGTAACCGGCGGCCAGCGTGGCTCCGCCCAGGTGGATGCGTCCATCCTCGGACAACCGGACGGCCACGCCCTCGAGCGGAAACCCGTCGTAGACGCAGCCGCCGCAGGTCTCCGCCGCGCCGTAGGTGGTGGTCACGCGGATGCCGGCGTCCCGGGCGGACTCAAGGAGCTCTGCGGATGCCGGCCCGCCGCCAAGCAGGATCCCGTTGAAGCGCCGCAGTACAGCCAGCGTGTCCGTGGAGGGCTCCTCCAGCAGACGCTGCAGCTGCGCGGGAACCAGGGACGTGAAACGGATCTTGTCCGTCAGCTCCAGGGCGGCGGCAGTGAAGCCGTCCGTGGTGAACCCGTTGGACAGGTCCATGGCCCAGGGCCGCGTGCCGGCGAAGAGCGACCGCACCAGCACCTGCACGCCGGCCACATACTGCACCGGCAGCGCCAGGAGCCACTGGCCCTCACCCTTGAGCGCGAACGCCGTGGCCATGGACGACGCCGCGAGGGCATCCACCGTCAGGACAGTCGCCTTCGGCGTGCCGGTGGACCCGGAGGTGCGGACCACTACGGCGGCGTCGTCGATCCCGGGGGTCTCGACAAGCCGGACCACGGGCTCGCCGTTGGGGCCGTCGGAAAGCTCGACGGCGGGCCCCTCACCGTGGAGGGCGGCGGCCAGCGCCTTGAGAGCGGGTTCGATGTTCACTTCGCCTGCCTTGGAAACGTGGGCCTGGGAATCATGGGGCTGCCTTTGGCTAGTGGTGCTTTAGAAGTAGTGCGGGAACCTGGACCAGTCCGGATCGCGCTTCTCGAGGAAGGCCTCCTTGCCCTCCACGGCCTCATCGGTCATGTAGGCCAGGCGGGTGGCTTCGCCGGCGAAAACCTGCTGGCCGGCCAGGCCGTCGTCGGCGAGGTTGAAGGCGAACTTCAGCATCCGGATGGCCTGCGGGGACTGCCGGGCGACGTCCGCGGCGTATTCCAGCGCCACTTCCTCGAGCCGTTCGTGGTCCACGGCCTCGTTGACGGCGCCCATCCGGACCATGTCGTCGGCCGAGTATTCGCGGGCCAGGAAGAAGATCTCCCGGGCGGCCTTCTGGCCGATCTGGCGGGCCAGCAGCGCCGAGCCGTAGCCGGCGTCGAAACTTCCCACGGTGGCGTCGGTCTGCTTGAACTTGCCGTGCTGGCGGGATGCGATGGTGAGGTCCGAGACAACATGGAGGGAATGGCCTCCGCCGGCTGCCCAGCCGTTCACGACGGCGATGACCACCTTGGGCATGGTCCGCATGAGCCGCTGGACCTCTAGGATGTGGAGCCGGCCGGCCCGGGCGGGATCGATGGTTTCCTGGGTTTCGCCGTCTGCGTAGCGGTACCCGTCCCGGCCGCGGATCCGCTGGTCCCCGCCGGAGCAGAAGGAGTGCCCTCCGTCCTTGGGCGAGGGACCGTTGCCGGTGAGCAGGACCGTGGCGACATCAGGGGTCATCCGGGCGTGGTCCATGGCGCGGTAGAGCTCGTCAACCGTGCCGGGGCGGAAGGCGTTGCGGACCTCGGGGCGGTTGAAGGCGATCCGGACCGTGGGCAGGTCCCGCACCACCGCGCCGTCTGCGGAGCGCTCCACCTGCCGGTGGTACGTCATGTCCTGGAAGTCGTCGAAGCCGGACACGGTGCGCCAGCGCGACGGGTCGAACACATCGGATACCTTGGCGGGGATTTCGTTGCTCACCGTCCAAGTCTAGTAATCGGGTCAGCTGATGCAGAACTCGTTGCCCTCGGGGTCCGCCATGGTGTGCCAGGAATGCGGGCCCTGGTTGGCGGTCCAGAGGAATGTCGCGCCGCGCGCCTCCAGTTGCTTGCGTGCCACATCCTTGTCCTTGCCCTCAAGGCGGACGTCCCAGTGGACGCGGTTCTTCACGGTCTTTTCTTCCTGCGATATCTGGAACAGCATGCGCCGCGCAGGCTGCTTGGCTTCGATCTCCTCACCCGGGCGGATCGCCGCGCCGTCCCGCCACACCAGCTTGCCGCTGTGGGTCAGCGTGTCAGCGTCCGTGGCGAAGCCCTGCTCAATCATGGAGCGGATGAAGCCTTCGTCCTGCGGCTCCACGGCCCAGCCCAGCGTTTCGGCCCACCAGTCGGCGAGATCGTGTGGATTCTTACAGTCGACGGTGATCTGAATGTTGAGTCCCATGGGACAAAACTACGACGCCGGCGGTCGCCGTGAACAGGGCAGCGGCGGTCGCGTGCCGGGGCACTACCCCTGCACGTGCTGCAGCTGGTCGAGCAGTTCCGGCGGGATCGAGTAGAGGAAGATGGCGGCCAGCAGGTTCTTGGCCGCGTGGACGAAGTAGGAGAACATCAGGTTCCGGCCGGTCCACACGTACACGAACACCAGGGTTGCGCCCATGGCCAGGTAGGGCATGAGTGCGGCAAGGGTGAGGGCTTCCTGGCCCACGATGTGCAGGGCGGCGAAGAGCACCACGGACAGGGCGCAGCAGATCCAGATATTGAGGCGCCTGCTGAGTTTGCCGATCAGCAGGTGCCGGAAGATGTACTCCTCCACGAACGGTCCCACCACAACGACGAGCGGCACCATGAGCCACGCGGGCACCTGCCGCATGAGCACCTGCAGCCCGGCCTGGTTGGCGGACGTCTCCGTGGTGCCGCCCACCAGCACCAGCACGGCGGTGAAAATCATCATGGCGAGGACCGATGCCGGCACCATTGCTGCGGTGAACCACGGCCTGGTGGCCAGCACCCTGAGGTCGCGCGCCACCACCTGGCGGGCGGCGAACAGTGCCAGGATGCCAAGGCACCCGTAGAACAGGAGGTTTACTCCATATGACGCGACGGCGGGGGTCGGGGCAAGCTGCCGGAGCAGCGGAAGGAGGAGGTCCCCGGCCACGGCGAAGAACACGGCGAGAGTCACGTAGAGGCCCACCGTGGTGAAGTCCAGCGGCGAAAACCGGTAGAAGTCCGCGCGCGGCGGGGGAACGGTGCGTCGGATGGTCGCCATCCTTCAAGCGTAGTCCGGACGGGTGGCGTGGAGTTCGACGGCGGGACCCGCGTTGCAGGGGCCCGGTCGCCACCGTAGAATATTCGGCATGCCTAACTCTCTGTTTCGGTGTGCCAAAGTTGTCCACCGAACTATCGCCCGCCGGCGCGCGACGACGCGCGCCGTGTCCAGCCAGTCCGTTGCCCGCAGCGCCGCGGCCGCCCGCGGGACGGGAGCCGCCGCCGTCGTGCTTCTCAGCCTGGCCCTGGCCGCCTGCGGCGGGAGCACCTCCGGCCGGGGCGACGACGGCCGCCCGGTGGTGCTGTCTCTTATACACATCTAGATGTGTATAAGAGACAGGTGCTGGCGGACGTTGCCCAGAACGTGGCTGGCGACAAGCTGCGGGTGGAGTCCATCACCAAGGCCGGCGCGGAAATCCACGGGTACGAACCCACCCCGGGTGACATCCGGAAAGCATCGCAGGCGGACCTGATCCTGGACAACGGGCTCAACCTCGAGGCGTGGTTCGCGCAGTTCGTGGAGGGCGTGGACGTCCGGCATGCCGTGGTGAGCGACGGCGTGGACGCGATGCCCATCAGCGAGGACTCCTACAAGGGCAAGCCGAACCCGCATGCGTGGATGTCGCCGGTCAACGTGCAGATCTACGTGGACAACATGGTGAAGGCCTTCTCCGAGCTGGATCCCCAGAACGCCAAGGTCTTTGAATCGAACGGCAAGGCCTACAAGGCGAAGCTGCAGGCTGTGCAGGACGAGATGAAGGCCAAACTGGCAGCAGTTCCGAAGAACCAGCGGGCCCTGGTGACCTGCGAGGGCGCATTCTCCTACCTGACGCGGGACGCTGGCCTGGAAGAGGTGTACATCTGGGCGGTCAATGCGGAGCAGCAGGCAACGCCGCAGCAGATCACTGACGCCATCGGCTTCGTCCGGAAGAACGAGGTCCCGGCCGTCTTCTGCGAATCAACCGTGTCCGACGCACCCATGAGGCAGGTGGTGGAGGCCACCGGCGCCAAGTTCGGCGGCGTGCTTTATGTGGACTCGCTCTCCGAATCGGACGGGCCGGTGCCAACGTACCTTGACCTCATCCGGCACGACTCCCAGCTGATCACCACCGCACTGGCAGGGGCGGCATCGTGAGCGCCTCCGCCACGCCGCAGCCGGCCACGGCTGAGCCTGCCGCGCCGCAGCCCGCCATCCTGGTGGAAAACGTCACGGTGCACTACGGCGAGGTGCTCGCCCTCGACGGCGCCTCCCTGAGCCTGGAGCCCGCCCGGATCTGCGGGCTGGTCGGCATGAACGGCTCGGGAAAGTCAACGCTGTTCAAGGCCATCATGGGCATGATCAAGCCCGACGCCGGCCGCGTGCTCATCAACGGTTCTCCGCCGGCCAAGGCCCGCAAGGAAGGCGGCATCGGCTACGTTCCGCAGAGCGAGGACGTGGACTGGCAGTTCCCGCTGTCCGTCCGGGACGTGGTGATGATGGGCCGCTACGGGCACCAGGGATTCACACGGCGTCCGTCGAAGGCGGACCGCGCCGCCGTCGAGCTTGCCCTTGACCGGGTGGAACTCTCCGAGTTCGCGAACCGGCAGATCGGCCAGCTGTCCGGCGGACAGAAGAAGCGTGCCTTCGTTGCCCGGGGCATCGCCCAGGGCGCCACCATGATGCTCCTTGACGAACCGTTCGCCGGCGTGGACAAGCGCTCGGAAGCCACCATCACACGCCTGCTGCGCGAGCTCGCGGCGGACGGCTGCACCATCCTGATCTCCACGCACGACCTCCACGCCCTGCCGCAACTGTGCGACGAGGCCGTGCTGCTCATGCGCAAGGTGCTCATGCACGGAGCGCCCGAGGTGGTGCTGCAGCCGGAGAACCTGGCCATGGCATTCGGCCTGGATGTCCTCAACCGGGCGCTTCCGGATGAGGACCTCCCGGATCAGGACGCTCCGGATGCTTCCGGCGCGGGCCGCCAGGCGCAGGATCTCTCGAACCAACAGGGCAGGAACTGACCATGGACCTCTTCGACCTCCTGCTGGAACCGCTGAGCTATGACTTCATGGTCCGCGCCATCCTCACCACCGCGCTCGCCGCCATTGTCTGCGCGGTGCTGAGCTGCTGGCTGGTGCTCATCGGCTGGTCGCTCATGGGCGACGCCGTCTCCCATGCAGTGCTTCCCGGCGTCGTGCTTGCCTACATCGTGGGCGCGCCCTTCGCGCTGGGTGCCCTGGTGTTTGCCCTGATCGCGGTGACCCTCATCGGGGTGGTCCGGAACACCAGCCGGGTCAAGGAGGACGCGGCCATCGGCATCGTCTTCTCGTCGCTGTTCGCCCTCGGCCTGGTGCTGATCTCCGTCACGCCGAGCCAGACCGACCTCAACCACATCATCTTCGGGAACCTGCTGGGCGTCAGCATCCCGGACCTCATCCAGGTCCTCGTGCTGGGAGTCGTGGCGTTCGCCATTTTGATCCTGAAGCGGCGGGACCTCACCCTGTACGCCTTCGATCCCACGCACGCCCACGCCATCGGGCTGTCCCCGAAACGACTCGGCGCGCTGCTGCTGGGACTGCTGGCGCTGACGTCGGTGGTGGCACTGCAGACGGTAGGCGTGGTCCTGGTGGTTGCCATGCTCATCATTCCGGGCGCCACCGCGTACCTGCTGACGGACCGGTTTTCGCGCATGCTGGTGATCGCTCCGGTGATTTCGGCGACGTGCTCCATCGCCGGGATCTACTTCAGCTATTACCTGGACACGGCGTCCGGCGCCATGGTGGTGCTCACGCAGGGTGCCGTGTTCGCCGTCGTCTATCTGTTCAGTCCGCGGCAGGGACTGATCGGCACCCGGCTGGCAAAGGCCCGCCGGCGGAAGGCTGCTGCGCTCGCCGTCTGAGCCGCGCTCGCGGTTTGAGGCGAGGGCCGACGGCGGTGCGCGCCTTGACGCTATCGCCGCCGCCGGGCAGGCTTGACGCATGAAGTCCTAATTAGCGGCGCCGGCCCTGGCCGCGCTGCATCCCGTCGACCGGGCCCCGTGGAGTACCCCCGTGATTCACTTCCCTGCGGGACAGGCTCCGGGGCCGCCCTTCGGATTGCGAGGACTTTCCATGACTGAACCCACCGCCCGTACTGAACAGCTGCTCCTTTCCGGCGTCGCCCACGGTTACGGGGACCGCCAACTCTTTGCCGGCGTCGAGCTGGTGATAGCACCCGGCGAACATGTGGCGATCGTCGGCGAAAACGGCGCGGGCAAGTCCACCCTGTTGAGGATCCTGGCCGGCCATGAGGCGCCGGACTCGGGGACGGCCGTCCGCCAGGGCCGGGTGGGATACCTTGCCCAGACCTCCGGCCTGCCGGCGGGGTTGACCGTTGCCGACGCCATCGACGACGCCCTGCGCGCCCTGCGCGGCATGGAAGCCGAACTGGAACGGCTGGAGGCGGGACTGGCCACGGCTGAAGCACAAGAACTTGAGGCGTACGGGAGCCTGCAGACGCAGTACCAGCTGCGCGAGGGCTATGCCGCGGAATCGCGGGTGGAGGCGGCGCTGGACCGGCTGGGCCTGGGCGGCGTGGAGCGGGGCCGGACGCTGGGGTCGCTGTCCGGCGGGGAGCAGGAGCGGGTTGCGCTGGCGTGCCTGCTGGCTGACCCGGCGGACATCCTGCTCCTGGACGAGCCCACCAACCACCTCGACGCCAGCGGCACGGCCTGGCTGGAGAACCGCCTCGCCGCGCACCGCGGAACCGTGGTGGTGGTCTCACACGACCGCGTGCTGCTGAGGAGGGTCGCGTCCACCGTGATTGAAGTGGATGCCGAACGCCGCACCGTGAACCGCTACGGCAACGGCTACGACGGCTACCTGAAGGAGAAGCGGGCCGAACGCCAGCGCTGGGTGCAGCAGTACCACGGGTGGATCGACGCGATGGCCGCGGAGCAGCGGCAGGCCGAAACGGTCTCCTCGAAGATGGGCTACGCCCGCCAGCGCGACGGCGACAAGATGGGTTTCGACTTCAAGGCTGGGACGTGGGAGCGCGCTGCCACGAGCAAAATCCGCAACGCCCAGGAACGCCTCCGCCGCCTGGAAGCCAACCCGGTGGAGCGGCCGCCGGAGCGGCTGAAGCTGGATGCCGGGCTGGAGGAAGTTCCGGGCTCCGGCCCGGGCGCCGACGGCACGTTGTCTGGCGGTTGGGTGCCCGACGGTGGGACGGCCGGCGGCGGGACGGCCGGTGATGGGGCGGCCGGTGGTGGAACTGCCGATGGTGACGCGTCCAACCTGGTGCTGAGGGCGCGCAGAGCCCGGCTGCCGGGCCGGCTGGACCTGTCCGAATTCCGCGTGGACCGGGGGCAGAAGATCCTGATCACGGGCCCCAACGGTGCGGGGAAATCCACCCTGCTTTCGCTGCTGGCCGGCACGCTGGAGACTCCTGTGGGCGAGGTGGAGCGCCGGGGACGGATCGGCTATCTCCAGCAGGAGCTCGAGCCGCCGCGTTTTCCGGCACTGCGCCTGCTTCCGGCATTTGCCGCCGGGCTGGGCGGAAACATTGACGACCACGCCGAGGCGCTGCTGCGCCTGGGGCTCTTCCGTGCCAGCGAGTTCCACGTGCCGGTGGGCGGGCTGTCCGCCGGGCAGCAGCGGAGGCTGGCGCTGGCCAGGTTGCTGCTCGGCCACAACGACGTCATGCTGCTCGATGAACCCACCAACCACCTGGCGCCAGTGCTCGTGGAGGAGCTTGAGACCGCGCTCGCGGGCTTCGGCGGAACGCTGGTGATGGTCAGCCACGACCGCGCCCTGCGCCAGTGGTTCAGTGACTGCGCCGGCCGCTCCGGGGACCGGCCGGCTGAGCGGGGCGGGGGAGATCATCCCGCAGGATTGACCGCGGCACCTCCCCGCGGCACGTGGCTGAGGTACACCATGGAGGGCGGCATACTCGAACCGGCACCCGTGTCCGCCTAGCGCGCCTTCCGGAAAAAGCTGACGCCCGGTGCCGGCGGCTTGCGGCCGCCGGCACCGGGCGTCAGAGTGTGCCTGACTACTTCGTGCGGAAACTACTTCGTGCGGGAACTACGTATCGGAGGACGACCGTCCTATCGGGGACGGCCGTCTTGTCGGCGGACAACCGTCCGGTTTACCGGAAGAGGTCGTTGTAGGTTCCCATGATGATGCGGTCGCCAGGTGTCGACTTCCTGATGTAGTCAACAACCGCCCAGTCGTCCAGCGAGATGCATCCCGCCGTCGGGACCTTGTTCATGTGCAGGAAGATGGCGAAGCCGGCGTCCTGGACAATGTTGGGGCGGTTGTAGTTGACCACCACGCCCTGGCGGTAGTCATGGGTGGCGCGGGTGGCGAAGTACCACATGTTCTCGTCCCAGCCCACCCACGAGGAGGACTCGAAGTACTTGTTGTACGTCGCGGTCCAGGGGTTTCCGCCCCAGCGGGAGCGGGGGCTCAGCGTGCGGTAGGCAAGCTTCGTACCCGGGTTGCCCAAGCCGAAGGCCTCGGTGACCGAGTAGGACCCGGTGGGGGAATACAGGTTGCGGGTTGGCCCGGATGCGACGCCCGGCGCCTTAAACCCGGACGCGCCCACGTAGCCGTCGGTCTTCCAGTCCGGGACGTACGTGCCTGCGATCCGGACGCAGTAGACGTTGGTGGCCCGGGACATCCCGTAGCCCTGCGTGAACGTGAGGAGGACCCGGTTGGCACCGTACGTGGAGTACTTGGTCCGCCCGTTGTTGAGCTTCTGGCACTCGGTCATCCCGTACGTCCGGGTGCCCGCCGGCATCCAGCTGATGAAGCCGCGCTGGAACGACTGGATGCATTGCCCGGGCGAGCACTTCTCGTTAGCCGTGGGGTAGCCGAGTGTTCCGCCGGCACCCCCGCTGGCAGCGAACCTGCTGCCGATTCCGCCCCGGACAATCCAGGCGCTGGTGGTGGGCGACCAGTGAATTGTGCCGCCCTGGAAGCGCTGGAGGCAGCCGCTGTCCGGCTGGCCGCAGGCCTCGTTGGCGAGCGGGTACCCGAGGGAACTGCGGTTTGCCCCGGCGGCGGCGTAGCGGCTGCCGATGCCGGCCCGGGTGATCCACGCTCCCGCGGCCGGGGACCAGTAGATGAGTCCGCGCTGGAATTTCTGGCTGCAGCCTCCGGCGGCCTGGCCGCAGAGTTCGCCGGCGGTGGGGTAGCCCAGGACGCCGTTCTGAGCGGCGGTTGCGCGCCACCGTCCGGCGATGCCGCCGCGGACCGCCTGTGCTCCGGTCAGCGGCGACCAGAAGATGGCGCCGCGGTCGAAGGCCTGCGAACAGCCTCCGCCCTTGAGCCCGCAGATTTCGGCAGCGAGCGGGAGGCCGAGCACGGTTTCGGCGCCTGACGCGGCCCAGCGGCTGCCGATGCCGGTCCTGGTGGAGAGATTCAGGAACTGCGTGCCGGTCCAGACCAGCACTTTTCCGCTGGAGAACTTCTGCAGGGACTTGCTGCCGATGACTGTTTCATCGGTGACCGGGTACCCGAACGTTGGAAGTGCCCCGGCCGCATGCCATCGCGGGCCGGTGCGTCCGGAGGCCGTGAAGACGGGGTGGGCGCCGGTCGTGGAGGACCAGTAGATCGAGCCGGCCGTGAACGCCTGGACGCAAAGGCCCGCCGAGCACTGCTCGTTGGCTGTCGGCGCACCGAGAGCGCCGCCCTCGCCGCCCAGGGCGAGCCACTTGGAACCGATGCCGCCGCGCGTGACGAACTCTGGTGCCGGGTCAGGTGCGGGCGCGGGGTCGGGTGCGGGCGCCGGGTCAGTGGTTGGATCGGCCAGTTGAGTGGCCGGCACTCCGCCTGTTCCGGACGTCTCGGCCGGGGTATCGGGCTGCGGGGTGGCTTCTGCCGTTGCGGGCAGGCTGCCCGTATCCGTGGCCGGCCCTGTATCCGGGCTCTGCGCCGGCGGCGTGGACGGCGGGGCGTCGTCGGCGAGGGCGGGCGAAGGCGCAAAGGATCCGGCCGCGAAGCTCAGGAGCAGGGCAGCCGCAAGTAATGTTTTTTTCACGAAGCGTCCTCCACCGAGACAACCGGTTCACACGTGCCTTGTTGGCCCGCGGTTTTCGCAAAGTTCTCGGCTGACACGTCCGCAGACTTTCCTGGCTGGACGGTTTCCGTGATGAGGGCGTGGCCCTGGACGGCAGCGCCGACGGTCACCGCGACCGCCACCGAGTACGTCTTGGCTTTGTCCGACTTGTTGACCAGTGTGGCCTTGAACGTCCAGGACCCGTCCGGGCCCGCCGTGCAGGTGTGTTTCTCCAGGGCGTCGATCGCATTGAGCGATGTGGAGACGTCCGTGGGCAGGGATGGTGCGGTGGTAGCCGGCAGTGACTCGGCCGGCGTCTGAGACTCCGCCGTCGAGGTTGTTGCCGTTGGTGAAGGTGCCGATTGGCTTGCGCTCGGTTCGGCAGGGCCGGAGCCGCCGCCTGAACACCCCGCAACTGCTAGCAGCAGTGCTGCGGGCAGTAGTGCTCTCTTTCTCATAGTCCCCCCTGAGGAATGGCGCGAGTGCCATGTGCCCGCGCGAGCGGCGCGGACGCAGGGCCGAAACGTGTCCCGGCCCATGGTGCTCAGGGTAGCGGTAATTAGTGACATTCTGGAGGATTTTATCCATTCGAATTAGGAGCCGGCCGCCCCGGTCCAGGATGCTGCGCAGGCCGGAAATGTTGCCCGCGTCACGGGGCACTCCGGAAATCTTGTAAGATGGATGAGCCGCGCGAACCTTCGACGCTTCGCGAGTTTTTGCACACATACGGCCCTCATAAGGGGTTGGAACGCGAATTATCTGTGCAAATACTCCAGGTTCCGGAACCGGCATTGCCCCTACGGCATCCCCCCGACCTACAAGGAACAGCTGTGCCTCAAAGTACCCCCACCGAACTTAAGAGCCCGACGGCACCATCCATCGCCGTCGACTCGACCCTCAGCGCCGAGGGCTATAAGAAGACCCTGAGCGGCCGCCACGTCACGATGATCTCGATGGGCGGCGCCATCGGCGTCGGCCTGTTCATGGGGGCCGGCGGACGCCTGGCCTCCACGGGCCCGGCGCTGATCTTCTCCTACGCCATTGCCGGTGTGATCGCCTACCTGCTGATGCGGGCACTGGGCGAGCTCATCATGTACCGCCAGACCTCGGGCTCCTTCGTCAGCTACGCCGGCGAAATGTTCGGCAAGAAGGGCGCCTTCCTGTCCGGCTGGATGTACTTCATCAACTGGGGCATGACCGGGATCGCGGAACTGATCGCGATCGGCCTGTACTTCCAGTTCTTCTTCCCCAACGTGCCGGTGGAAGCCTCCGCGATTGCGGCCCTCGCGCTGCTCGTGGCGGTGAACCTGCTCAGCGTCAAGGCGTTCGGCGAGTTTGAATTCTGGGCGTCCTGCCTCAAGGTCGGCGCCATCCTGATCTTCCTGGCCGTCGGCACCTTCATGGTGGTCACCAACGCCAAGGTCGGCGCCGGCCACGCCTCAGTCGCCAACCTCTTTGCCGACGACGGCGGGATGTTCCCCAAGGGCGCCCTGGTGATGGTCCTCGTGCTCAACGCCGTGATCTTCGCCTACAACGGCATCGAACTCGTCGGCATCACCGCCGGCGAGATGGAAAATGCCAAGCGCGAAGTGCCCAAGGCGATCCGCGCCGTCGTCCTGCGCATTGTGGTGTTCTACGTAGGGTCCGTGCTTCTCCTGGCCATGCTGCTGCCCTCCGACCAGTACAAGGCCGGCGTGTCCCCGTTCGTCACCGTGTTCGGCCAGATGGGCCTCGGCTGGGTGGGCGATGTGATGAACATGATCGTCATCACCGCCGCGCTGTCCTCCTGCAACTCGGGCCTGTACTCGATCGGCCGCGTCTTCCGCACCATGGCCAACAACGGGCATGCCCCGCAGTGGCTCACCAGGATGTCCAAGCGCCACGTGCCGTACGCGGCCATCCTCGCCATCGCGGCCTTCTACCTCGTGGGCATCCTGCTGAACATCTGGCTGGGCGGCTCGCACGCGTTCGACCTCGCGCTGAACACCGCGTCCATCGGCGTGATCTTCACCTGGGGCGCCATCTTCGCGAGCCAAATCGCACTGCGCCACCAGAAGGGCAAGGTTTCCAGCCTCCCGATGCCCGGCTCGCCGTGGACCAGCTGGGCCGGACTCGTCGCGCTGTTGGCCATCGCTGTGCTGATCGGCTTCGACACCATGACCAGCAAGACCGGCGAGGTCTTCCACCTGGGCCTCTGGACCCTGGCCACCATCCCGTTCTTCGCCGTTGTGCTGTGGCTGGGCTGGCAGAAGGTCAAGAACAACCAGCCCAAGAGCGAGCTCTTCAGCTAGCCTTTCCACCCACGCAGTCCGACTCAAAGTCGTTCGACGGCGGGCCCTCCTTTCGGGAGGTGCCCGCCGTCGTCGTTCTTCCCGATGTCAGGTCTTCAGGTGTTTGGCGAAGTGTTCCTCGATCCGGCGCCACGCCTCCGGGGCGGACTGCGGATCCGGTCCGATGCCGAGCACGCGCGTCAGCGGGCGCAGCGGGCGCGGCCCCTCTTCCTCATCGTTCAGGAAGGAATGTCCCGCGGCGGGGAATTCCTGCACGTCATGCTCGACCCCCAGCGCGTCCAGGGCGGCTTCGAGCCTGGCGGCGGCACCCTGCAGCGTCCGGTCCTTGCCGCCGTAGTTGGCCACCACCGGGCAGGCGCCCTGCAGTGCTGAACCCAGGTCGCGGGGGAGGCGGCCGTAGTTGACCGAGGCGGCGTCAAAGCCGTCATTGGCGGCCAGCAGGGCGAATCCGCCGCCCATGCAGAACCCGATGACGCCCGTCTTGCCCGTGCTGAGGTCAGAGTCGCGCAGCCAGGTCCGCGCCGTGGCCAGGTCAGTGAAGACGCGGCCTTCGCCGGTGATCATGGACCTCATGGCGCCCACGAGGCAGCGCCGCGGGCCGCCGTCGCTGAACAGGTCCACGGCCAGGGTCAGGTAGCCGGCTTCGGCGAGCCGGTCGGCGTGGCGGCGCATCTGATCGTTGAGGCCGAAGGCCTCGTGGATCATCACGACGGCGGGAAACGGGCCGGCGCCTTCTGGTATCGCAAGGTAACCGCCCAGATTGAGCGAACCGCCGGCGGCGACGGTGGCCCGGCTCAGGTCTACGTGGGTCATGGCCACAGTCTTGCAGACGCAAACAGCGACGGCGGCCTCCCCCCAAGGAGAGTCCGCCGTCGTTGCACATGCAGGTTCGTGAGGAGCTAGTCCTTCTTGAACTCGTCCTTGACGTCTTCGCCGACCTTCTTGGCGTCGGCAACAACCTGGTCCTTCTGGCCTTCGGCCTTCAGGCGGTCATTGTCCGTGGCGTTGCCGGCGGCTTCCTTAGCCTTGCCGCCGACGCCCTCAGCCGTGTTCTGAATCTTGTCTCCGATGCCCATGGTCGGGAACCACCTTCCGTTGCCGGTTGATCTGACAAAGCCGTTTCAGCCTAACACAAAGCATGCTTACTAATTCAAGGCGGGGACCCGGCGGCCGCCTCCTGGGCTGGGCGGTGGTGGCCTCCTGGCTGGCTGGGGCGGTCGCGGGGTGGGCGGGCAGGCAGCCGGTGCGTGCTCAATGTCGGTCCCCGGCACTAGGCTCGGAACATGGATCACAGCACCAGCCTGACTCAGCACGTAAACGCAAGCCCGGAGAAGGTTTGGGCGGTGATTTCGGACATCCCGGGTTCGGCGGCCACGCTTTCGGGCGTCGAATCCATCCAGATGGTCAGCGGGGGCCCGTACGGGGAGGGCACCCGCTGGAAGGAAACCCGGTCCATGATGGGCCGCCGCGAAACGGTGGAAATGTGGGTGTCCGAGGCCGACCCGCCGCGCAGCACCACGGTCAAGGCGCTGCAGGGCGGGGCCGACTACACCTCCCGGTTCACGCTGGCGGAGCGCGACGGCGGGACCGACCTCACGCTGACCTTCGGCGCCGAGGTGCTCAAACCGACGGTGCTCAGCAGGATCATGATGGCCATGTTCAGCCGCATCGGCATGAGCATCACGCGGAAGGCACTCGCCAAGGACCTGGCCGAGATCGCAGCGAAAGCGGAGTCACTGTAGTGGCGGGCCGCGTGGCGGGGAAGCCCGCGCACGGCAAGGCCTTGAAGGTCACGCCCCCAAGGCTCGCAGCTGTCCGGCTGGAGGGGCTCCGGGATGATGACGCGCCGGACTTCCGGCGCGGAGAACGGTACGACGGCGTGCGGTACAGCAGGGCGGATGCCGACGGCCTGGAGCTGAGCGGCATTGTCTTTTCGGAGTGCGAATTTGCCGGGGTTTCCTTCAATGAGGCACAGCTGCGCGGCGCCAGCTTCCGTGACTGCGTCGTGGAGGAGGCTTACGCCCCGGTCCTCAGTGCGGCCCGGTCCACGTTGCACGACGTCGAGTTCAGCAATCCCCGCTGGGGCTCGGCTGAGCTGTATGAGAGCGGCTGGCAGTCCGTGAAGATCGACGGCGGGAAGCTGGACTATGTCAACCTGCGCGGCGCCCGCCTGGCGGACGTCCTGATCAGCGACTGCATCATCAACGAGCTGGACCTTGGTTCGGTCACCGCTGCCCGCGTATCGCTGAAGAACTGCACCATCGGAAGCCTGGACCTGAGCGGAGCCAAGCTGAAGGACTTCGATCTCCGCGGCACGGATTTCCGGACCATCAGCGGCCTCGGCAGCCTGGCCGGCGTGGTGATCGACGACTACCAGCTCGGCCTCATCGCCCCGCTCCTGGCGGCTCATATGGGAATGGTGGTGGCGTAGCCCCGGGGCGTCTGTAACAGGGGGCCGGTTGACCGGCCCGGCTGGCCGTGTAATCTTTATAGAACGAACGGTCGGTAATTTATTCCTGTTCCGGCCCAGCTCCCTGCGAAAAGGATGTTCTCATGGTCGAGGCTTTTCTGGTTGGCGGTGCCCGCACCCCGGTAGGGCGATACGGCGGTGCGCTTTCGGCGGTCCGCCCGGATGACCTGGCCGCGCTGGTGGTCCGCGAGGCTGTGGCCCGGGGCGGAGTCGACCCGGACGCCATCGACGAAGTGATCCTCGGCAACGCCAACGGCGCCGGCGAGGAGAACCGCAACGTGGCGCGGATGGCCACCATCCTTGCCGGGCTGCCCCTCCACATCCCGGGCATTACCGTGAACCGGCTGTGCGCTTCCGGGCTGAGCGCCATCATCATGGCCAGCCAGATGATCAAGTCCGGCGCCGCGGACATCGTGGTGGCCGGCGGCGTCGAATCCATGAGCCGCGCGCCGTGGGTCCAGGAAAAGCCGCAGGCTGCCTTCGCGAAGCCGGGGGAAATCTTCGACACCTCCATCGGCTGGCGCTTCGTGAACCCGCTGTTCAAAAAGGGCGAGCTGTCGCGGGACGGCAAGATGACTTTCTCCATGCCGGAAACCGCTGAGGAAGTGGGCCGGGTGGACGGCATCTCCCGCGAGGACGCGGACGCCTTCGCCGTCCGGTCGCACGAAAAGTCCCTCGCAGCCATCGCGGCGGGGCGCTTCAGGGACGAGATCGTCCCGGTGACGGTCAAAACCCGGAAAGCCGAGACCGTGGTGGACACGGACGAGGGCCCCCGCGCCGGCACCACCATGGACGTGCTTGCCGGTCTCCGGCCGGTGGTTCCCGGCGGCTCCGTCGTCACGGCAGGCAACTCCTCCACGCTCAACGACGGCGCCTCCGCCATCATCGTGGCCTCCGAGGCAGCCATCCAAAGGCTCGGCCTCACGCCGCGGGCCCGGATCATCGACGGCGCCTCCGCCGGCTGCGAACCCGAAATCATGGGCATCGGACCGGTTCCGGCCACCCAGAAGGTGCTCAAGCGAAGCGGACTCAGCGTCGGTGACCTTGGCGCCGTCGAACTTAACGAAGCCTTCGCCACGCAGTCGCTGGCCAGCATGCGGCGGCTGGGCCTGGACCCGGACATCGTGAACAACGACGGCGGGGCCATCGCCCTGGGGCATCCGCTGGGTTCCAGCGGGTCGAGGATCGCCATCACCCTGCTGGGCCGGATGGAGCGCGAAGACGCGCGGATCGGCCTGGCCACCATGTGCATCGGCGTGGGCCAGGGCACGGCCATGCTGCTGGAGCGTGTCTGATGGCCGGCCCGGACACCGCGAACGGACACTTGAGCACCTTGGATTTCAGCACGCTGCTGGTGGAGGAGCGCGACGACCGCGTGGTGGTGCTCCTGAACCGCCCTGAAGTCCGCAACGCGATCGACCAGCAGATGGTGGACGAGCTGCACGCCGTGTGTGCCGCGCTGGAGCAGAATCCCAAGGTGCTCATCATCGCCGGAGTGGAGGGTGTGTTTGCCTCCGGCGCGGACATCGCCCAGCTCCGCGAGCGGCGCCGTGACGACGCCCTGGCCGGCATCAACTCCACGATCTTCGTCCGCATTGCCAAGCTCCCCATGCCCGTGATCGCGGCGCTGGACGGCTACTGCCTGGGCGGCGGGGCTGAGCTGGCCTATGCGGCCGACTTCAGGATCGGCACGCCGAGCGTGCGGATCGGCAATCCCGAAACCGGCCTCGGAATCCTGGCCGCCGCCGGAGCCAGCTGGCGGCTGAAGGAGCTCGTGGGGGAGCCGGTGGCCAAGGAGATTCTCCTGGCGGGACGCGTCCTGCGGGCGGAAGAGGCGCTGAGGGTCAACCTGATCACCGAGATCCACGAGGCTCCGGTGCTCATGGACGGAGCACACCAGCTCGCGGACCGCATCGCCCGGCAGGATCCGCTGGCCGTGCGGATCACCAAGTCCGTCTTCCACGCGCCCGCGGAAGCCCACCCGCTGATCGACCAGCTGGCGCAGGGCATCCTCTTCGAATCGCAGGCCAAGTTCGACCGCATGCAGGCGTTCCTGGACAAGAAAGCTTCGGGCACGAAGGCCCCGGGCAAAACCTCAGAAGCAGACAGCACAGACAGGACCAAGCCATGACCGCCATTCCCCAGCACGTCGGAGTTCTCGGCGGCGGCCGGATGGGCGCAGGCATCGCCCACGCCTTCCTTATCAAGGGCGCCAACGTGGTGGTGGTGGAGCGCGACGACGACGCTGCCGCCGGCGCCCGCACGCGTGTGGCCGAAGCCGTGGCGAAGTCCGCCGCCCGCGGCGTGCTCGAGGGGTCCGCGGACGACGTCCTGTCCCGGTTCAGCACCTCGACCGACTACACGTCCTTTGCCGGCTGCGGCCTGGTGGTGGAGGCGGTTCCGGAGGACTTCGAGCTGAAGGTCAGCGCGCTCAAGGCTGTGGAGGAGCAGCTGGGGCACGAGGCAGTCCTGGCCTCCAACACGTCTTCGCTGTCGGTGACGGATCTCGCGGCCCAGCTGCAGCGGCCCGCCAACTTCGTGGGGCTGCACTTCTTCAACCCGGTGCCGGCGTCAACCCTGATCGAAGTGGTGCTGGCCAAGGAGACGTCGCCCGCTCTGGCGAGTGCGGCGAAAGCCTGGACCGAAGCGCTGGGCAAGACCGCCGTCGTCGTCAATGATGCTCCGGGGTTTGCTTCCTCACGCCTGGGCGTGGCGATTGCGCTGGAGGCCATGCGGATGGTGGAGGAGGGCGTGGCATCCGCGGCGGACATCGATGCCGCCATGGTCCTTGGCTACAAGCACCCCACCGGCCCGCTCAGGACCACCGACATCGTGGGCCTGGATGTGCGGCTCGGCATCGCGGAATACCTGCACTCGACGCTGGGGGAGCGCTTCGCGCCGCCGCAGATCCTCAAGGACAAGGTGGCACGCGGCGAACTGGGCCGGAAGACGGGCAAGGGCTTCTTCGACTGGGCCGACTGAGCGGGTGAGTCGCATGCCGTTGAGGAAGGCTCAGCGCCCCTAGAATCAGGGGATGCCGGAGTCCAAGAGCAATCCCGTGTCCTGGCCCTCGCAGCTGGTTGCCGGCCTGATCGATGCCGCCGTTTTCTGGACCGTGCCTGTGCTCGCGGTGACGCTCGGAGCTGAGCGGTATGGGCAGGGAGCCATGCTGGTGGCCGCGGCTTCATGGGTGGCGCTTCTGCTGATTTTCTGGGCGATGCACGCGAAGGGACACACGCCGGGGTCTGCCGTGTCGGGGTTCCGCTTCCTTACGTGGAAGAACCAGCTTCCGGGCGTGAAGTACGGACTCGCGCTGGTGTTCGCGCGCGTGCTGGCTCCTCCGGTCTGGGTGGCGGTTGCCGTGATCGCGTCCGACCCGGGCAGTGGGCCGTTGCCCGGTCTCGACGGGTTCCCCATCATCGGCGAACGGACGGGCAGGCGGCGGTTCCTCGAAGCCGCGGACGATTGCTGGGACAGCTACTGTGAGCGCTGGGGCTAGCGGAAACGCTGGGTTGCCGGTGAGGCGCGCTCGAGCGGGTGCCGCGAGCGGGTGCCGCCCTGCCGCCCGGCTAGCGCGAAAAAATGCCCTTCCCGGATTCCATGTCGATCGGCAGCGAGGAGTGCTCGTGGACGATCTTCCACGCGCCGTCCTGCTTCGCAAGGTTGAGCGTGAGCCGGTTCGTCATTGACCGCTGGCGCTCGCCCTGGGCCGAGACGCCGGTGAAGGTCACCGCCGCATGACCGAACGCGATGTCCGCCCCGATGGAGGACCGCACGTCATGAAACTCGACCTCGACGCGCTCGTCGCCCAGCGAGCCGAACCACCCGGCCGCCATCTCGCGCCATTCGCCGATGCCGCTGTACTGCCACTGCCCCCACGAATCGAAGACGTGGACGTCGTCGGCGTACAGCGCGGTGAATGCCTCCACGTCCTTGGCGTGGACGGCGGCGGCGTAGGCCGCCAGGGCATGCGTCACGGGGGTGGGCTCGTGGGTCATGGATCGGCTCCTTGGTGTCCGTCGGTAGGGGAATCCTACAACTGGCGGCCAAACCGGAGGCGATCGGCCCCTAGGATGGTGCGGTGAACGCGATCCAACCAATCACCCTGACCGGCACATATGTCACGCTCGAGCCGCTGGAGCACAGCCACCATGATGGACTCGTGGACGCCGCCCGGGACGGCGACCTCTGGAAGCTTTGGTACACGTCCGTGCCCGCACCCCAGCAGATGGCGGCCGAGATCGACCGCCGGCTGGCGCTCCAGGCGCAGGGCTCGATGCTGCCGTTCACCACCCGGCTGGTGGATCCGGTCACCGGCGGTCCCGGCAGGGTGATCGGCATGACCACGTACATGAACATCGACGCTGCCACGCCCCGCGTTGAGATCGGGTCAACCTGGAATGCGGCGTCATCGCATGGCAGCGGCAGCAACCCGGATTCCAAGCTGCTGCTCCTGCGTCATGCCTTTGAAACCCTGGGTTGCCCCGCCGTCGAATTCCGCACGCACTGGCTGAACCACCAGTCCCGCGAGGCAATCGCAAGGCTGGGGGCCAAGCAGGACGGCGTGCTCCGCAGCCATTCCCGGACCGCGGACGGCGTGCTCCGGGACACCGTGGTGTTCTCGATCCTCGAGCACGAGTGGCCCATGGTCCGGAATGGCCTTGAATTCAGGCTTGCCAAGCAGCGGTAGCCCGGCCGGGGCTTCAGCATTCGCGGCAGAAAACGCCAGGACTAGGGCGCCAAGGCCGCGGCCACGGCAGCCCTGTAACCGCTGGTGTAGCCGGTGGCGGTTGGGTGGAACGTGTCCAGCGGCTGTTCGCCCGGCGGGCAGGTGGCACTGAGCTGGCATTGCGGCTGAAGCCCCACAATCCACGGGCTGGCCGATCCCACTCCGTGGTTGACGAACTGGTTGGTGACGCTGACGTACTTTGTTCTGGTCGCCAGCGCCGAGAGGGCGATGGTCGCATTCAGCAGGTCAGCCGCGGAGTTCATGGTTTTTGCCGCGGCCTTCTGTTCAGCGGGCATGAGGTCGCTGACGGTGAACAGCCGGGGGTAGCCGGTGAGCACCACCTTGGCGCGGGGGGCCTTCTGTTTGATCAGCGCCACCATGGCCTTGATCTTTGCGGGCAGCTTGGGAAGCTTCACGGCCAGCGAATTGAACAGCGCTGCCTTGCACCCGGCGGTGGCCGTGGACGGGACACAGTTGGCCGCCACTGCTCCGGTGTCGATGTCGTTTCCGCCAACCGTCACGGTGATGACCGACGCATTCGCCAAGTACGGTGCCGAGGCCGGATCGAGTGAGGCACCGTTCACCACCGCGGAGACACCCTCTGTGGTGTACCCAAAACAGCCCCAGTTGAAGCCATGCAGCTGAGTGGAGTAGGCCGAGGCTGTCTGGCGGCAGTCGGTGGGAGCGGGAAACGAGTTTGGCAGGTATGCCCCGCCGCCCGTTCCGGCCGCGTACGAGTCGCCCAGCCCGATATAGATCGGCTGCGGGTCAGCAGTGGCTGGAGCGGCGGCAAAGCCTGCCGTGAGCGCCAGAGCGGCGAGGACGCCGGTAAAACGGGCGGCACGACGCCGAAGCAGTTTTTTGGTTAACACAATGAAACCCCCTCATTCAGGGAAAACCATGGACACAGGCGCAGGAGATGCTGCGGAGAAATCGGCAAGCGATGACGAATGCCCGCCGAGCGGCAGGCATGGAATCTGACGGCGCGGTGCGGCGCTCATTGCCCAAGGGTACGCCCGGCAGGGCGGCCATGATCCGAGAACGTGTACTCGCTTTTATATCGCCTAAACGTGAACTACCCGGACCCGCCCGGTGCTGTCGCTGCGCCGGGTGTGGTTAGCTGGCACCGTGAATGCGAAGGATCAGGCACCTGTGGGCTGGGACGGCGCGGTGAACGCCTGGCGCGTCGCAGGCTCCGTTTACCGGATGGGGCGGCGCGAATGGGTCACGCGGGCCGGCTGGAAAGAGGCCTACGACGACGGCGTCCGCACCATCATCGACCTGCGCAATGCCGCCGAACGGCAGCCCCGTCACACCGATCCCGACGTGGGCGACGCGCTCGACGCATTCGAGGTCGTCTTCACGCCCACCGAGGATCCGGACCACCGCGAGTTCCAAGCCCTGTGCGATCCGTACCTGAACGACCCCGCCCACTATGCCGCCAACGCCCGGATCTTCCCCGACAAACTGGCAGCCGTGTTCAAGGCCGTGGCCGCTGCGTCCGGCGGAGTGGTGATCCACTGTTCGGCCGGACGGGACCGCAGCGGCATGATCGCGGCCATGCTGCAGGACCTGGCCGGCGCCAGCGATCACGACATCGTGGCCGGCTACCAGGCCGCGATGCGCGCCATCAACGAGCGCCACCGGACGCTGTGGCCACCGCACCCGCACGAACGGTACCTCGATGACGACACGTTCGCGCCGCTCCTCGAGCGCCGCGGCGCTGTGGTCCTGGACTTCGTGCGGGAGCTCAACACCCGGCAGTTCCTGTTGCGGAATGGCGTCTCCGAGCCGGAGCTGGCAGCCGTTTTGTCTGCCCTCGGCGCTAGGGTGGCCCTGTGACTTCTTCCGCGTACGGCGCCGCAGCCCGGCGCGCGCTTGCCTTGGGGGCGGCAGGAGCATTGGCGCTCGGTGCTGTTTTCGCTTCCGTGCCCGCTTCGGCTGCGGAAAGCACGACGACGGCAGTCACCGGGGGTTCTGCGCCTCCGCCCGTTTCGTCCCCGGCATCCGGGGGATCTCGGGCATCAAAGGATTCGGGGGCCACTGGCACCGCTGACCCGGCCGCCCCTGGCGCCCGGGTTGCGGCCGGAAATATTGCCGAAGAAGGTCTCGCTGAGGCCGTTCAGCGGGATCTGGGCATGACGGTGGCGGAATTCGACGCCGCAGGCGCCCAGGGCAAGCGCGCGGCCGACGCCATGGCCGCCCTCCGCGAGCTTCCGGGATTCGTGGCGATGCGCCTGCGCCAGGGAAAAATCCTCGTCGAAGGCGCCGGCCCCGCGCTCAACAAGGCGATTGGTGCCCTCAACGCAGCCGATGCTGCCCGGCGGAACGAGTTTGTGCTCGTTCCGCCGGGCACAAATCTCGGGGCTACCGCACCGGAACCAACATCGCCCGTGAACACACCGGCGGAATTACCCGCCCCGACCCGGGCCGGCCAGGGCGCTCCGGCCCAGGACATTTCCGGGCCGGGCGCATCCGGGCAGGCAGCGACGCCGCCGGCTGCTCCGGTGCAGGGGACTGACCAGGCAAAGTCGCTCCAGGCCACAAGTACGGACCAGCTCTACCGGGCGTATGTGCGCGATGTCGGGGCAGCCGGTCTTCAGGCAGTGGCCGCCGCGGACGGCAAATTCATCATCCGCACGGGCGGCCTCAATGCGCCCGAAACCGGTGCAGCAACCGATACCGCCGCCGCCGGGGCTCCGCCCGGAGCTGACCCCGTCGCCGCAGCACGAGACAGGTCCTCCGCAGCGGCCGGGGATCCGGCATCCGCCGCCGAGCCCGCGCCGGCCGGCCAGCCCGGTGAGCCCCACATGTCGCCGTCGGATTTCGTAGCCCGATACGCCAACGTGGTGCTGGAAAAGGCTGATCCCATCGCCAGCGAAGAGGACTTCCTCGGCGGCCAGGGGTACCGGATCGACGGCCGGGTTGTCTGCTCCGCAGGATTCAGCGCCTTCAGCCCAGACGGCAAGCCCCTGGTGCTAACCGCGGGGCACTGCGCGGACGACGGCGCCGCAAAGCTGGCCGAGGTCACCCTGCCCGCCGGCGATCCGGCCGGCGGATTCCTGGCGGAAAGCGGGGTCACCGGAGAGCTTGGGACGTTCGGCTTCAGCCAGTTCGGCGGGCCGGGAAACGCACGGATCACGGATCCCGCCAACCCGGGGGCGCCAGGTACCGACATCGCGGTCATTGAGTCCATCCGCTCCGATCTGGACCTGCTCCCGGCCGCCACCAAGTGGCAGAATCCCGCAGATCTTGGCGCCGGCTCCGTCCCGATCGTCGGCACAGCGGCTCCGCTCGAAGGCCAGGCCGTATGCCGCTCGGGGCGCACCGAGGGCTGGTCGTGCGGAACCGTGGATGAGGTGGGGATCTACGTAGTCGGCGGAAGCTCAGGAGATCCCGATGACCTCCGGTCTTTCCGTGGGTTCCTGTCCACCTCCGTGCAGTCCAGCGGCGGCGATTCGGGCGGTCCCTGGATCAGTGGAAACTACGCGGTGGGGACGCATTCGGCCGGCAACGCGAGGTCGTCGGTGGAGAACTTCGCCGTTGCGGCAACCCTGGAGCAGTCGCTCGCCGTCCTGCCGGGTGTGCAGCTCAGGCTCTTTTTGAACAAACCCGTACTTACGGCGCCCCTGCCGGCCGGGCCGGTTGTGGCGGGGCAGCGCATCGCGGGCAGGCTTGCCGCGGCGCCGGCGGCGGATGTGCCGGCGGGAACACAGGTCCGAATCACCCTGCCTGGCAGCGAACCGTTTGACGTGGCAGTGGACGCCGGCGGCAACTGGTCCTTCACCGCGCCGGCGTCAGCCACGCAGTTCACGGCACAGGCCATCAACGGCTTCAGCCGGTCCGCCCTGAGCAGCTTCAGCACGGTTCCCACACCCGCCCCGCCAAAGCCGGGCACGCGGTCGAATCCGCCCGCCGCGGGCCAGCCCGCTGTCCCGTCCCGGCCTGCAGCGGCGCACGGGGACCAGCCCGCCGTCCTCACCCCGGCAGCCGAACCGTCCGTTGTCGCGGCGCTGCCGGACAGGCTCGCGGACATCGCCATCGGGGACGGCGCCGGCACGGCGACGCTGGCAGACACGGGCGCGTCCGGCCTGTCTCTTATACACACTTGGCGGGGTCGCCGGTGCCGCGCTCGTGCTCGGCGGCGCGCTATTGGTGGCTCTCAGGCGCCGCGGCAGGCGTTAACTGGTTGTAGCCGCTGCTCAGCCGACGCCCGGCGGGCTATTTCGCGGCCATGCCGATCGTGGCAGCCTCATCCAGTGTGTGAGGCTCAAAGTGTTCAACTATTTCGCGGATCGACTGGAGACCTTCAGTGAACGCCGCCGATGCCCGCCACCGTTCGATCTGGTCCACCGATTCCCACGGCCCTGTACTGATGAAACGGTTAGGCACGTCCCGGTCGTGCATCAGAACCCCTTTGGCTTCCGGGAAATCCGTCTGCGTTCGTGCGGCCATGTCCTGCCACGCCTTCACGAAATCGTCCTCATGGCCCGGTTTGATGAGCCAGATTCCCAAGGTATATACCGACACGATCCACCACCTCCATGGCGCAAAGAGCAGTTACCTTGATTATCTTCCGGTGCCGGGGCGCGCGGAAGGTCCCAAAATGAAGTGCCCGGCGCCCTGCTGTGCCGGTCCGGCGGGGTACTAGCAGTTCGGTGAATCGTACTCGTAGGCGCCGGCGTCGGCCTTGCCGGTCCCGGTGCAATGGCCGTTCTGCGGCACCTGGAGCCGGTCCAGGTCCACCCCGAACGGGCTGCTGCCGACCCGGTCGATGGCCGGGCTGCCGCTGGTCAGGTGCAGGTTCGTGGGGGCGTTCACGAACAGCGCGGGAGCGGTGGTGGATGTTGGGTCCAGGAAGACGTTGCTTGGCCCGTTGACGACGTTGGCCTGCTCGGTCCAGCCGGAACCGTCCAGCCACAGGGCGTTGGCCACAGCGACCAGGATGTTGCCCCTGATCACGGTCGACGCCGGGCACGTTGCGTGACAGACCACAGCCCGGGAATTGGGGCCGTTCAGCCAGACCGTGTTGAATTCAAACGTCGTGTTGTTGGTCGGGCCGAACTGCGAACCGGGCCCGCGAACAATCAGTCCCGAGGCCTCGGCGCAGTTCGCGCCGCAGGACGCGCGCACGAGGTTGTAGCGGAACACATTGCCGTCCGCGGTTCCGTTCGAGCGGCCAATCTCGGAGAACACGTTGTTGTCGATCGATGTATTGTGGTGGATTCTGTTGCGGCTGCCGTTGTAGATCTCAAAGGCGCCGCCGTCGCGGCCGAAGTCGTAGGAAAAGGCGCTGGAACCGGTGACGGTGTTGCCGGAGAACTCGTTGTCGTTGCCGTTGATGAGCACGCCGAATGCACCTGAATCGTCGCTGCAGTTCGCAGCCTGGGGCGACCCGCAGTTGGTACCCGGGGTGTTCGCATTCATGACGTTGTTGTCGGTCAGGACGTTGCCCGTGTAGTTGCCGAAGTCGGAACCGTCGCCCACTTTGATGCCCGCAGTGTTGCCGGAGGCCTCGGAATTCCTGACGGTGTTGTTGTCGCCGTCAACGCTGAAGCCCGCGTAGCCGCAGGACGTGGCCCGCAATCCGTCCACCACGATGAAGTTGCCGCTGAGCCGGAAGCAGTTCCCGCCCTCGCCCCCGGTGACGGTCGGCAGGTTCCCTGTTCCGTAGCTGTTGAGCGTGATCGCTGAGGCCGCCGTACCGCTGTGGTCCAGCACCACGGTGCCGATCCACTCGTCACCCCGGCGGAAGCTGACGGAATCGCCGGGCCTCAGGGCGGATTCAGATACTTTCGCCAGCGACTGCCACGGCGACTCGGCGGACGTCCCGGAGTTGGTGTCGCTGCCCACCGCGCTGAGATAGTAGTGGGTTCCCGCGGTCGACGAGGCAAACGTGGACACGCCTGCCAGCAGGCCGCCCACCAAAAGGACAACCGCCAGCACCGCGGCCTTCGTGGAATTAGGGCTCATGATTGCACCTGCGGTGATGAGGACAATGCGGACTTCGGCGCAGCACCGTCGCTGGCCGCGGTCCGGAATCAGCCTCCGCGGGAATGTGATCCGAGCGGCGGCCTATGTTGAAGACGCGGCCGGATGGAGGGCCGGCCTCTGCCTGCCATCTATCCGGATGTGTCAGCGTACAAAGCCTCCGGGGGCAAAGTCAACGGTGCGCGTTGACCCATCCAAGATGCCCGGGCAGCCGCATTCGAAGCGGCCTCACAACAGCCGGCCGGGCCGCACGCGGACCGGGGCCAGCAGGCTGATGAGCATCATGGCGGTCACCGACCCGGCCGCCATGATGGAGGCCAGCACCACGATCTGGAAACGCCCCGCTTCCAAGGGCGAAAGCCCGCCGAAAATGGCGCCGACGAACGCCCCCGGCAGCGTGACCAGCCCGGTGGTCTTGGTCTGGTCAATCGACGGGATGAGCGCCGAGTACACGGCGCCGCGGGCCATGTCGCGGGTGGCCTGGCGGGGAGTGGCGCCCAGGGCCAGCCAGCCCTCGACCTCGTCCCACCGCTCGATGACCGACTCGTTGAACCTGCGGCCGGACAGAGCCGCGATGGCCATAGAGTTTCCGACTACTATGCCGCCCACCGCCAGCGCATAGCGCGGCGTGAAGTCGATTGAACCTGTGGCAAAAACGATGACCAGGGAAACAGCGATGCCGGCAGCCATGGAACCGGCCACCATCCCCAGGTGCCCCCAGTCCCAACCCAGGCGGCGCGCCGCCGTCATGGCCGCCACACCAAACATGACCGCGAGCGCCAAGGCCACCCAGCCCTCGCTGGCAATCACGGCTCCGAGGATCAGGCTGACCGCGGCGAGCTGCGCCGCTCCGCGGAGGATGGCGAAGGCCGGCGCGGCGGCATGCGGCACCCGGGTGCCCGCGAGGACGGCGGCCGTCACCGCCATCAGGAGGGCAACCGCAATCAGGGTCGGGGCCAAGTCGCCAAGCTCAGTCACGCGTTCAGCCTATCCGCGTGAATCGCGGAACCAAGCGAAAGGCCGAAACCGCGCGAATCAAGGAACCGCGGCGGCTTAGGCCTTCCGGGCCAGCAGCAGGTTGGTGATCCGGAGGGTGCACAGCCGCTGGCCGGCGTCGTTGGTGATCAGCACCTCATGGGTGGTGAGCGTCCCGCCCAGGTGGATGGGGGTGGCCGTGATGGTGATGAGGCCGCTGCGCGCCGACCTGTGGTGGGTGGCTGAGACGTCCACGCCCACCGCCGTCTTTCCCAGCGTGCTGGCATGGATCACGGCCGCCCACGACCCCACGGCCTCGCCCACCGCCAGGGAAGCGCCGCCGTGCAGCAGGCCGAACGACTGCCGGTTCCCTTCCACGGGCATGGTGGCCACCACGCGCTCAACGGATTCCTCGAGGATCTTCACGCCCATTTTCTTGTCGAGTTCGCCCAGGGCGATCTTCCACAGCTCGGGGGTATCGGGCTGCTTGGTCAGCTCGGCGTCGCGGGGCTCGGGCGTCATAGGTGTCTCCTCAGAACGGTGTGGGAGCGCGGCAGGTGGCCAGGCCGGTGTGCTCAGCTCCTAGTGTGCAGCACGGCACATTCATGTACTGTAGACATATTACCGAACGGACGGTCAGTAATGCGCTGACCGGATTGCCGGATTGCCCGGATTTGTTTGTTCCGCGTTGGAAGGACCCGTCAACGATGACCACAACCGCTACCGCTCCCAAGCCCTCCCTGGACACCGTCGAGACCGTGCCCAGTTTTGTGCAGGACTCCTGGTGGACCCCCGACGCCGGTTCGGCGGCTTCCGCTGTTCCCGTGCGCGACGCGAGCACCGGGGAGATCCTGGCAAAGGTGAGCAGCGAAGGCCTGGACCTGGCCGCCGTCGTGGAGTACGGCCGCACCACCGGCCAGACGGAACTCGGCAAGCTGACGTTCCACCAGCGCGCCCTGAAGCTCAAGGAGCTCGCGCAGTACCTGAACGCCCGCCGCGAGCACTTCTACGCGTTCTCCGCGCAGACCGGCGCCACCAAGATCGACTCGATGATCGACATCGACGGCGGCATCGGCGTGCTGTTCACCTTCGGTTCCAAGGGCCGGCGCGAGCTCCCCAACTCGCAGGTTGTGGTGGACGGGCCCATGGAGGTGCTGTCCAAGGACGGCTCGTTCGCCGGCGAGCACATCTACACCCGCATCCCGGGCGTCGCCGTGCAGATCAACGCCTTCAATTTCCCGGTCTGGGGCATGCTGGAGAAGCTCGCGCCCGCGTTCATCGCCGGCGTCCCCACCATCGTCAAGCCCGCCACCCCCACGGGCTACGTCGCGGCGGCCGTGGTGAAGGCGATCATCGAGTCCAACATCCTGCCCAAGGGTTCGCTGCAGCTCATCTCCGGCTCCGTCCGCGGGCTGCTGGACGTGCTGGACTACCGCGACCTCGTGGCCTTCACAGGCTCGGCGTCCACGGCGCAGTCGCTCAAATCGCACCGCAACGTGGTGCAGGGCGGCGTGCGCTTCACCTCAGAGACCGACTCGCTCAACGCCGCCATCCTCGGCCCGGACGCCGTCGAAGGCACCCCGGAGTTCGACGCCTTCATCAAGTCCGTGGTCACGGAGATGACCGTCAAGGCAGGCCAGAAGTGCACCTCGATCCGCCGCGCCATCGTGCCGCAGGACCTGGTGCCCGCCGTCATTTCCGCCATCGGGGCCCGGGTTGAGCAGCGCGTGGTGCTCGGGGACCCCCGCGCCGAGGGCGTCACCATGGGCGCGCTCGCCTCGGTGGAGCAGCTTGCCGACGTCCGCGCCGCAGTGCAGTCCATGCTCGACGCCGGCGGCGAGCTGGCGTACGGAACCCTTGATTCGCCGTCGGTCACCAGCGCGGACGGCGCAACGGGCGTCGTCGACGGCGGCGCCTTCATGTCCCCGGTTGTGCTGAGCTGGGCTGACGCGGAGACCGAGCAGGTCCACTCGCTGGAGGCGTTCGGCCCGGTGTCCTCCGTGATCGGGTACAAGGACATTCCCGACGCCGTCCGCCTCGCCGCCCGCGGCGGCGGCTCGCTCGTGGCCTCGGTCTGCACCAACGATCCCGGCGTCGCGCAGGAGCTCGTCACGGGCATCGCGGCGCACCACGGCCGCGTGCTGATGCTCAACCGCGAAGACGCCCGCAGCTCCACCGGCCACGGGTCCCCGGAGCCGCACCTGGTCCACGGCGGGCCGGGCCGGGCCGGCGGCGGCGAGGAGCTGGGCGGCATCCGCTCGGTCATGCACCACATGCAGCGCACGGCCATCCAGGGCTCGCCGAACATGCTGACCGCAGTGACCGGCGTGTGGCACACCGGGGCGGACCGCAACTTCACCGTGGAGACGGAGGGCACGCACCCGTTCCGGAAGTCCCTGGAGACCCTGCGCATCGGCGACGCCGTCCGCTCCGAGCTGCGCCAGGTTTCGCTGGAGGACATCACGGCGTTCGCCAACTCCACGGGCGACACGTTCTACGCCCACACCAACCAGGAAGCCGCGGAAGCCAACCCGTTCTTCCCTGGCATCGTGGCGCACGGCTACCTGCTGCTGAGCTGGGCCGCGGGGCTCTTCGTGGAGCCGGCCCCGGGCCCCGTCCTGGCCAACTACGGCCTGGAGAACCTGCGCTTCATCACGCCTGTGGCGGCAGGTGACTCCATCCGGGTCACGCTCACGGCCAAGAAGATCACGCCGCGCGAAACCGACGAGTACGGCGAGGTGGCCTGGGACGCCGTGCTGACCAACCAGAACGACGAGATCGTGGCCACCTACGACGTCCTGACCCTCGTGGAGAAGTAAGCCAACCGATTCCCCCAACTAGGTCGCAGCAGGCGTCGTTCTGAGCCCTGAAAACGGCTTCTGCTGCTACTTAGTTGGGCGGCGGGCGGGGGTGCTTGAACGGTGCCCAGGGAACAAATTTGGGCTGATCTTTCGCGGGCCGCCGGGCGTAAAATGTGCTCCGTAGGAGGTGGCGACATGACCCTAGTACTAAACACAGCCACAACTGTCCTGCCCGTGGATGACAAAGAGCGCGCCCGTCGTTTTTACGCGGAAACACTTGGACTCCCTCACCGTGGCGTGGCAGACGACGGAAGCGAATTGTTCGGCAGCGAAGGCGGACCCATGCTGCAGCTCATGCCTGTCAGGGACGGCAGGCACTCTGAGCACACCACGTTGAGTTTCGAGGTCAGCGACATCGAGCGGACCGTCCAGGACATGGAGTCCAGGGGCGTCCGGTTCCAGGACTATGACCGCCCGGATCTCAAGACCGAGAACCACATTTGTACAACCGACGCCGAAAAGTGCGCCTGGTTCATGGACACAGAGAACAACATTCTGTGCGTCCACGAGAGGCTCGGCACGCAGGCTGAATACCAGCTCTGATCCGGACCTCCGGCATCCCTCACCCGAACCCTTCCCCACGCCGTGGGGGAGGGTTCGGTTCTTATGACCAGGGCGTGACCGGGTGCCCCTGCGGCTCGCCGTCCACCAAAATGTCGGCGCGCTCGTTGAAGAAACAGACCAGGCCGTGGATCTGCTGAGCATCCACGTACCGGGAATCGTAAGCCCATGCGATGTTCTTGCCCCGGGCCGATTCCGGGAAGCTCCAGTACCTCGCCTCGCCCTTGTAGGGGCAAACGGTGCGGTGCTTGGTGGCCTCCAGCAGGTCCAGCCGGACGTCTGCGGGCGGGATGTAGTAGCGGACCGGGAGCAGCGTTTCGTACAGCAGCTGGGCCCCAACGGTGTCGGCCAGCATCACGCCGTCGAGCATGACCGCCACGCGCCGCAGCGTGGAGCGGATATCCACACGGTGGAACGGATCGCGGGGGTGGCCGATGATTTCCTCGTGGTCCTCCAGCCAGTGGAATGCGCCGAAGTCCAGGATCACGTAGCCGTCCAGATCGGGGTCATCCGGGCGGAACGCCGCGTGCGGCGCGGCGAAGGCCGCGGCCAGGACGTCCAGTTCCTCGCCCGGGGTGGTGTGCCGCCGGAAGCCGGTCCGCGGATCGATCGCGGGCGGGCCGTCGGCCGTGAGCCGGATGGGCAGCTCGTCCGTGCCCCGGCCGTCGCCGTTTCCGTTGTGGGCGGTGGGCTCGAGTCTGGCCAGGAGGTCCTCCTCCGGGACGGCGTACACCGGGGTGACCCGTTTCGGCTCCCACACGAGGAGGGCTCTTTGGGTGTCGACGACGGGACTTCCGTCGAGGCCTGCCCGGACCCTTTTGGCGGTGGGTTCGTAGCGGAGGTCCGGAAACGCGCCGAGCAGGAGTTCGGATACTTTGGTGGCCATGGAATTAGCGTGGGCGCGGCAGCGAGCCGGCGTCAACGGCCAATTCGTGGCGCGGCGTCAGGCCTTGGCGTGGAGGCCGTCGAACGCGATGGTGATGACGTCGTCGGCGAGCTTTTCCGGGGAGAGCGAGCCGCCGGGCTTGTACCACTCGACGATCGAGTTGATGGTGCCGAACAGCAGGCGGGTGACGGTGCGGGGGTCGATGTCCTGCCGGAGCGACCCTTCGTCCCGGGCAGCGGAAATCAGTCCAGCCACCTTGTGGTCGAAGGCACGGCGGCGTTCCATGGCCGTGCGCTCGATGTCCGTGTTGCCGCGCAGCCGCAGCAGCAGCGTGACGAACGGCAGCCGCTCCACCAGGACGGCGATGGTCTGGCGCAGCACGAACTCCAGGCGCGCGTCGGCGGCACCGGACGTGGCGCCCGGCTGCTCCAGGATGGCTTCGAGGCCGCCCAGCGCGTGGTCCAGGGCGAGCTTCAGGAGGTCGCCCTTGGACGGCACGTGGTGGTATATCGCGGACTTCGAGATGCCCAGGTTCTCGGCGAGGATGCCCATGGATGTGGCATCGTAGCCGTGGCGGTTAAAGACGTCGACGGCGATCAGCAGCACGGATTGCTGATCGTATCCGGGGCGGCCGCGCTTCGTTGGTGCTGCTGTATTGGCTGCTGTGCTGGGCATACCGGCTATTTTCTCATGAACGTTCGGTCAACGCGCGCAGGCACGTTCTGCCAGCCTGCGCGGGGACGTCCGGCGCGGACACGTCCGTGGCCGGCCGGGGCCAGCCACGGACGGCCGCGCGCGGCACGGCCTTAGGCCTTCGGCCGCAGGTCGTAAATGCGGCGCAGCTTGCCGTTGGAACGCTCAAGCGAGCCCGGATCCACCACGTCCACCGTGCACGAAGAACCCACGTGGATCTTGATCTGCTCGCGCAGGGCGCGCGCCGCCGTCGAACTTGCCTCGGCGGTGACGTTGTCGCGGCGCTCGATCTTCACCGTCAGCTGGTCCATCCGCTGGCCTTCGGGGCGCGTGAGTTCGAGCTGGAAGTGTGGGCTGAGCTCGGGGATGCGCAGGGCGATTTCCTCGATCTGCGACGGGAACAGGTTCACGCCGCGGAGGATGATCATGTCGTCGCTGCGGCCGGTGATGCGGCCCATCCGGCGGTGGGCCGGACGCGCCGTGCCGGGGAGCAGGCGGGTGAGGTCCTTGGTGCGATACCGGATGATCGGCAGGGCTTCCTTGGTGAGCGAGGTGAACACGAGTTCGCCGTGCTCGCCGTCGCCCAGGACGTTCTCCTTGCCGGGAGCTGGGTTGAACGGATCGATGATTTCCGGCCGGAAGTGGTCCTCCCAGATGTGGCTGCCGTCCTGCGTCTCCACGCATTCGCCGGCCACGCCCGGGCCCATCACCTCGGACAGGCCGTAGATGTCGCAGGCCTTGATGTTCATGGTGACTTCAAGCTCGTGCCGCATTTCCTGGGTCCACGGTTCGGCGCCGAGCACGGCGTACTTCAGCGACGTGGACGTGGGGTCGATGCCCATGTGCGCCATGGCGTCGGCGATGGTGAGCAGGTAGGTGGGTGTGGCCAGGATGACGTCCGGCTCGAAGTCCTGGATGAGCTGGATCTGGCGTTCGGTCTGCCCGCCGGACATCGGAATGACAGTGCAGCCCAGGGCTTCGGCGCCGGCATGCGCGCCGAGTCCGCCGGTGAAGAGGCCGTAGCCGTAGGCGTTGTGGACCTTCATGCCGGGCCGGACACCCGAGGCGCGGAGGCAGCGGGCCACGAGTTTGGCCCAGTCCGCCAGGTCCTTCGTGGTGTAGCCGACGACGGTGGGCCGGCCCGTGGTGCCCGAGCTGGCGTGCACGCGGGCTATTTCGCTCTGCGGCACGGCGAACATTCCGAACGGGTACTCCTGGCGGAGATCGTCCTTGGTGGTGAAGGGGAAGTTGCCGAGGTCGGACAGTTCGCGGAGGTCCGTGGGGTGGATGCCGGCGTCGTCGAACTTGCGCTTGTACAGCGGCACGCGGTCGTAGGCGTAGGCCACGGTGTGCTGCAAGCGGCTGAGCTGGAGCGCTTCGATCTCGTCCCGGGACATGGTCTCTTCGGGGTCCAGCACGGCGTCGGTGGCGTGCGCGGCCGTGGCGGAAGCGGCGTTGGGTTCAGTGGCGTGGAGGGTCATGATGGGTTCCTACTTCTTGGGGATGGTGCGGCTGCGCCCGCGGAACTCGGCTATGAGCTCGCCCGGCAGTTGGGTGCCGGGGTCGGCGGCGAAGATTTGGATGTCGTACAGGCCGCTGCGGCCAGCGCTCGAGCGGCGGTCGGCGACGGCGGTAATCACCTGGCCCTGGAAGGCCGGCTTGAGGAAATTGATGTCGACGCCGGAGGCAACAGTGATGCTGTCCGTGCCGGTGCCGGTGCCGGTGCCGGTGCCGGTGCCGCTGCCGTTGCTGCCGGTGCCGGTGCCGGTGGTGCCTGGGCCCGGGGTGGCCGGGTTGCAGGCGAGGGCGAAGGCGGAGTCAGCGAAGGCGAAGATCATTCCGCCGTGGGCCATGCCGAAGCCGTTGAGCATCTCCTGCCGCAGGGTCATGCGGATGGTCGCGTGGCCGTCGCCGAGGGCAAGGACCTCGATCCCCATCCACTCCGAGGCATAGTCGTTCTCGAGGGTGGGATGGGTCATACCGGGAATTGTCGTTTCAGCCACGCGTCATTGCCTCCAGCTTTATTTACCGAATGTTCATTAGGTAATCCCATCGGGGGCCTTCGTGTCAAGGGTGCGTGCCAGTCTGAAGGGTCCCGCGTAGGCAATGGCCACGAGCGCGGCCAGTACGTGGAGCAGGGCCAGGGTCCACCACAGCGTGAGGTAATGCGGGCCGGCCAGCGCCGGGAAAAGAAGGGCTCCGGAGGTGTTGAACGAGGCATGGAACAGCATGCAAAGTGGCACGCTTCCGGCCCCGGGCCAGGGATGCTCCCCGGTGACGGGATCCAGGGCGCTTCGCGTGGAACTCGTGCTGTTGTAGATCCAGGCCAGCAGCACGGATTGGGCGATCACCATGAGCAGGAACGGAACCGGCGGCCGCTGTCCGGTGGGGTCCGACACGAGCTCCGGCAGGTGCCACAGCGCCCACACGACGCCGAGGAGAAGGGAGGCGGCGAGCGCGGTGTGGTTCTGCTGGAGCAGGGGCAGGGCGTAGCCGCGCCAGCCGAGCTCCTCGAACAGGCCCACGATCACCAGGGTCGAGGCGAACGTGCCGATCAGCATGAACCAGCCTGGGTTCGGGCCCAGTCCCGGTGCGGGGGCGCCGCCGGCAACCGTGAGGGCGGCCGAAGCCAGGACCATCAGGCACGGCAACGCGAGTGTCACCACATACCAGCGGACAGGGACGCGCCAGCGGGCGAGCTGCCGCACCAGCCGGAGCAGGCCCTCCTTGCCGCCGGACAGGGATGCCACCACGAGCGCCGCCAGCGCGGGCCCGAAGGGGACCATGGGCGAGCTGTCCGGATTGAGCAGTGTCAGCGGCCACACCCACCACGAAATGGCAAAGGCCAGCCCGAAGAACAGCGAGAGCTTCTGCCGGGCCGTCCACGCGCGCGGGTTGCGCCACCTCCGCCAGCTGTCTCTTATACACATCTAGATGTGTATAAGAGACAGCCCGCCGGGCGCGGCGCGCGGCGCGGCTGGGCTGCTGAGGTGGCTGGCGCGGCGGCACGCGGCCGTGGCCGTCAGCCGGCAGGTGGTGAGCCATGGCCGGTCTCCTCCGCAGGGCTCGTCCCGGCCGCCTCCGCGGGGTGCTGATGTGTTCGTTCGCGCAGGTCGGGGAGGGGTTGCTGGCCGGCGCGGCGGGGACTCCGGAGGATGCGCGCCGCCGCGACGCCGCCGAGCAGCACGATCACCGCGGCAATCTGCTGCCGGCCGCCGTCGAACACGTCCAGCTTTGCCTCCGCGGAGGCGTTGAAGGACCCGTGCAACAGCCCCACGATCAGCAGGCTGTGGCCCTGTCTCTTATACACATCTAGATGTGTATAAGAGACAGGTGTTCAGCAGATAACTGCCCAGCAGCGGAGCCCAGCCCTCGGCAGGCGGGTGGAAGGTTACGGTGGCCGCGGCAATAACCATGTTGAGTGCGGGAACGGCCAGCAGCGCCGCCACATACCAGCCCGGTGCCACTCGCCAGCGGAACGCCCGGCGAAAGAGCTCACGCACGGCGGGCCGTCCGCTCGCGGAGCCGGTGACAAGGACGGCCGTTCCCAGCAGGATCAGCAATTCGGCAAGGATCCCGGGCAGGATGTTCCCGATCGGCAGGATGGAACCTATCTGGGCGGCCCAGGAGAGCGTGATGGCAATGGCCACGAAGGCGGCCACGGGATGCCGTTTGATGAGGGACGCAGACGTGGCAGGCGAAGTTGCAGGGGACTCGGGAGAGTTCATCAGCAGTGCCGTCGGTCGGAATCGCCGGTTAGGGATGGGTCTCGAGGCGCTGGCCCGCCACGTGCCCGTGGAGCGCTGAGCCGCTGACGTGGGAATCAACACCATTGTCTGCTCCCGAAAGTCGGCGAACAAGTGAAAGTATGGAGAAGCGCGGCTCCGGTGCTTGGGCGGAATCGCCGAGGGGTATGTCTCTAAGGGACACATCGCCGCTGCACGCTCCGCGCAGGACTTCCAACCAGAGGACTGATCATGGCCAAAGGTATATATGTCAGTGCGACCACGCCGGGTTCGGGCAAGTCGCTCATAGCGCTGGGCCTCGCGGACACGCTCCACCGGCACGCGGACCGCATCGGCTTCTTCAAACCCGTAGTCCACGGGGACGACGCCGGGGCGGACCCCATGGTGGCGCTGATGAAATCCCGCTTCGACCTCGAGGACCAGCGCTGTCGCGGCGGCCTGACCTTCACGGAGGTCCGCGGCCTGCTCGCAGAGGGCAAGCGCGAGGACATCGACGCCCGCTGCGTGGAGATCTTCGCCGAGATGGGCCGGCACTGCGATGTGATCATCGTGGAAGGGACGGACCTCACGGGTCAGGAGGCCGCCGTCGAATTCGACCTCAACGCCCGCCTCGCCAACAACCTGGCCGCCCCCGTGGTGGCGGTGGTGGGCGCGAAGGGGCGCAGCGTCGCGGAGACGGCCGCCGCCGTCGACGTCGCACGGAAGGAGCTGGCGGCGGAGAAGTGCACGCTGCTGGCCATCATGGTGAACCGCGCCGATCCGCAGGACGCGGACGCGATCGCTGCAGCCGTGAAGCCCGGTGCCTCCGGCCGTCCGGTGTACATCTTCCCGGAGCTCGACGACATTGCCCGGCCCACCACGGGCGAGGTGGCCGCCGCCCTGGGCATCCGCCAGATTGCCGGCCGCGCGGACATGGAGCGCGACGTCCGGGACGTCAAAGTGGCAGCCATGAATGTGGGCAACTTCCTGAACGTGCTCGACGACGGCGCGCTGGTGATCGTGCCGGGGGACCGGGCGGACGTGATGGTGGCGTGCCTGGCGTCGTCGTTCTCCCCGGAGTTCCCCGTGCCGTCAGCGCTGATCCTCACCGGCGGCCTGGCCCCGGATGCCAACATCTACCCGCTGCTGGCATCCGCCCCGTTCCCGGTCTTCGACACGACCGACGACACCTACACCACGGCCCGCCGGGTTGCCGAGGTCCGCAGCGAGATTTGGAGCGGGCACCGCCGCAAGGTGGCCTCCGCGCTTGGCCTGTGGTCGCGGCGGGTGGACGAGGCTGAGATCCTGGAACGCCTGCACCTGCCCCGGGCCGAGCGCATGACCCCGCTGCGGTTCCTGCACGACCTCATCGAGCGGGCCCGGTCCCAGCGCCGCCACATCGTGCTTCCGGAGGGCACGGACGTCCGGATCCTTCGCGCCGCCGAGATCCTGTACCGCCGCGACGTCTGCGACCTCACGCTGCTGGGCCGCGAAACCGACGTCAGGGAGCTCGCCGCCAGCCGGGGCATCGACCTGTCCGGCATCAACATCGTGGATCCTGCCACCTCGGAGCTGCGCCAAGGTTTCGCGGAGAAGTACGCGGAGCTGCGGGCGCACAAGGGAGTGGACCTGGCCCGGGCACTGGAAGTCATGCTGGACGGCAGCTACTTCGGCACCATGATGGTCCAGCTTGGTGTGGTGGACGGCATGGTGTCCGGCGCCGCGCACACCACGGCCCACACCATCCGCCCGGCGCTGGAGTTCGTGAAGACCCGCGAGGGCGTGAAGATCGTATCGTCGGTGTTCTTCATGCTCATGCCGGACCGTGTGCTGGTCTACGGCGACTGCGCCGTGAACCCCGACCCCAACGAGGAACAGCTGGCGGACATCGCGCTCGCCTCGGCGGAAACCGCGGCCCAGTTCGGCGTGGAGTCCCGGGTGGCCATGCTGTCCTACTCCAGCGGCGGTTCCGGCTCGGGCGAGGCCGTGGAGAAGGTGCGGCTGGCCACCGAGCTGGTGAAGAACCGCCGGCCGGGGCTGCCCGTGGAGGGCCCCATCCAGTACGACGCCGCCGTGGACGCCTCCATCGCCGCGTCCAAGATGCCCGGCTCGTCCGTGGCCGGCCAGGCCACCGTGTTCATCTTCCCGGACCTGAACACCGGCAACAACACGTACAAGGCGGTGCAGCAGACCTCCGGGGCGGTGGCCGTCGGGCCCGTCCTGCAGGGGCTCCGCAAGCCGGTCAACGACCTGTCCCGCGGCTGCACGGTGGAGGACATCGTGAACACGGTGGCCATCACCGCCGTGCAGGCCCAGTCCGTGCAGCCGCCCTCCCCGGAACAGCAGACCGCCCCGCAGCAGGCCGCCGCGCCGGAACCCGCAGCAGCAACCGTCCCGTCCGCAGAAGCCAAGGCTTAGGAGGCCCCATGCTCGTGCTTGTCATCAACTCCGGCTCGTCTTCGCTCAAGTACCAGGTGCGTGACGTCGCGGCCGGCAGCATCCTCACCGACGGGCTGATCGAGAGGATCGGCGTGTCCAACGGCGGCCAGGGCGACGGCGAGGTGGTGGGCCCGGCGGACCATGCCGAAGCCCTCGAGCAGGTGGATGCCGCGATCCACGAGGTGCTGGGTGACCGGGAGCTGGATGCCGTGGGGCACCGCGTGGTCCACGGCGGCGAGCGGTTCGGCGAGCCCGTGCTGATCAACAACGAGATCACCCGCGCCATCGAGCGGCTCAATCCGCTGGCTCCCCTCCACAACCCCGCCAACGTGCTGGGCATCCGGGCCATCGCCAAGAAATGGCCGGATATGCCGCAGGTCGCCGTGTTCGACACCGCCTTCCACCGCACGCTGCCCGAGCACGCTTGGCGCTATGCCGTGCCGGATAAGCTCTACACCAACCACGGGATTCGCCGCTACGGCTTCCACGGCACCTCGCACGAATACGTCACGCACCGGGCCGCGGCGCTGCTGGATCTTCCTGCGGACGAGTTCGACGGCGTGATCGCCCATCTGGGGAACGGCGCCTCGGTCACGGCGATCCGGGGCGGCAAGTCCGTGGACACCTCCATGGGCTTTACGCCGCTGGAGGGCCTGGTCATGGGCACCCGCTCCGGCGATCTTGATCCGTCCATCCTCGTGTTCCTGGCCCGCGTCGGGTGGAACGCGGAGGACCTGGACACCATGCTGAACCGCGAATCCGGGCTCAAGGGCCTGGCCGGCAACAACGACATGCGCTCGGTGGTGGAGGCTTCCGAAGCCGGCGACGCCCGGGCGGCCACCGCGCTCGCCGTCGCGTCCTACCGGCTGGCCAAGTACATCGGCGGCTACCATGTGGCGGTGGGCGGAGCGAAGGCCCTGGTGTTCACGGCGGGGATCGGCGAGAACTCCCACCAGTTCCGTGCGCTGGTGGGGGAGCGGCTGCGTGCCCTGGGCATCGAGCTCGACGCCGGCCTGAATGCTGAGCGGTCCAAGGAACCCCGGGTGATTTCCTCCGCGTCGTCCGCCATCCCGGTGCTCGTGGTCCCCACGGACGAGGAACGTGCCATCGCAGAGGCGACGGCCGCCGTCGTCGGAGGTTAGCCTGTCCCAAACGCGTTCGGAACGGCACCGAATCGCCAAAAACGGCCGCCTGAAGGGCACGCCGGGCGGCCGTTTTTGGTGATCGGCGGACGGCCGGCGGCGTACCCTCGAACCATGCCCGACATCGCCCTGCCCATCCACACCGAGCGCCTGCGGCTGCGCCGGTTCGAGGCCTCGGACCTGGACGCGTTCCATGCCTACCAGTCGCTTCCGGAAACGGCGCGCTTCCTGCTGAGGGAGGCCAAGACCTACACGCAGTCCATGGAAACCGTGGGCAGGTACGCCAATTTCGCCTTCGAGAAGGAGGGCGACTGGATCTGCCTGGCCGTTGAAGCCACGGACAATCCCGGGCTGCTCGGCGAGGTGGTGCTCAAGTGGCTGCCGGGCGACGGGCAGGCCGAGATCGGCTGGATCATGGCGCCCGAGGCGCGCGGCAAGGGGTACGCCACCGAGGCTGCGCGGGCGTTGCTGGACCTCGGCTTCGGTCAACTGGGCTTCCACCGGATCGATGCCAAGCTGGATTCGCTCAACACCGGATCGGCCAGGATCTGCGAGCGGGTGGGCATGCGGCTGGAGGCCACGCTCGTGGAGAACTGGCGCTACAAGGGGGCGTGGTCCACGGAGCTGATCTACGCTTTGCTCGCCGAGGAGTGGCGGGCTGGCTTGGTTACCTGACGGGGCCGGCGCGGATCAGCCGGGCCAGACGTCCTGCCGGATCAGGCGCGCCGTGAATTCGGCTTCGGGCAGGGGCCGGCTGAAGTAATAGCCCTGCCCGCTGACACAGCCTGTGCTTCGGAGGTGTTCGGCCTGTTCCGCGGTCTCCACGCCTTCCCACACGGCCTCAAGCGAGCAGGCCCGGATGAGCTGGTGGATGGCCGCAATCAGGGCCGGCTGGGCGGGGTCGCTGCCCAGTGCAGTGAGCAGGGTGCGGTCCACCTTGACCCGGTCCACCGGGAGTCGCCTCAGGTAGCTGATGGAGGAATACCCGGTGCCGAAGTCGTCAATCTCCAGGCCCACCCCGAGCTTCCGCAGGCTCGCCAGTGTGTACCGGTCAAGCTCGTTGCCTTGGATGATGGCGCTCTCGGTCAGCTCCAGGACCAGCAGCGCGGGTTCCAGGTCCGCGGAGCTGAGGGCGTCGCGGACGTCCTCGATGAACTCGAGGCGCTGCAGGTCCGCGGCGGAGATATTGATCCGCATGGTGAAGTTGTGCTTCTTGGTCTCCGGGTCCGTCCGCCAACGCCGGAGCTGCTCCACGGAGGCCTTGAGGACCCACTTGCCCAGCTCGGAAATGAGGCCGGTTTCCTCGGCGATGGGGATGAATTCGTCCGGCATGATCAGCCCGCGGGTGGGATGCTGCCAGCGCACCAGGGCCTCGACGCCCTCGATCCTGCCGGTGGCCAGCTCAATGATCGGCTGGTAGAACAGCACCAGCTGTGATCCGGAAATGGCCTCGCGGAGTTCTCCCACCAGCTGGTTGCGGAGCTGCCGGGCGTGCAGCATGGCCGGTTCGAACACCCGCAGCTTGTTGCGGCCGTCAGCCTTGGAGGCGTACATGGCGATGTCGGCCTCCATGAGCAGTTCCTCGGAGGTCTCGCCGGGGTCCGCAATGCGCAGCCCCAGGCTGGCTCCGCAGCGGATGGTCTTGCCGTCCACATCGAGGGTTCCGTTGAGGGCGTCCAGTATCCGGTTCCCCACCGCCGCGGCCTTGGCCGGCTTGGTGGCGGGGAGCAGGATGGCGAATTCGTCGCCGCCCAGCCGGGCCACCATGTCGGTGTCGCGCACGCAGGACTGGATCCGCCTTCCCACCGCGGCCAGCACCTGGTCGCCCATGGAATGGCCCAAGGAATCGTTGATGCTCTTGAAGGCGTCAAGGTCCAGCAGCAGCAGCGCCGGCGGCAGCCCGCCGTCGGCCGCTTCCGCCTGGGCGGCCTTCAGGGCGCTGACCAGCGCGGAACGGTTGAAAAGGCCCGTCAGGGTATCGGTGAGGGCCATTTGTTGCAGCTCCAGGTGCGCCGCGTTGAGCATTTGGGTGCGGGATTCAACCCGGTCTTCCAGTTCCTGGTAGATGATCTGGAGGTCTTCGGCGAGCAGGTTGGTGCCCATGATGACGGCGTCCAGCTCATCCCGGGCGTCGGAAATTTCGATGCGCGAATGGAGCTCCCCGGAGGCGAGCCGGACAATGCCGTCGAGTAGCCGCCCCAGCCGCGGATCGCCGTCAGTGAACATTGTCCAGGCGTCTCAACCAGTCAAGGGCTTCGGCGTCCGACGTGAAGTACTGCGCCGGGACCAGGCTGAACTCCCCGCCCAGGAGGAAATGCGCGAGCAGCCTGTCCACGGGGCTTTGGCCAACAAACGCCCAGGCGGACACCGAGGGAATGGCCGCGTAGGCGGCCCGCGCGGTGCGGCTCACGGACGCCACGCCGGTCAGTTCAAGTACGACGGCGACCCGGCGGCCTCCGGCCAGCTCACCGAGCTGCTCGCTCAACTGGGCGGCGCCGGTTGCGTCCAGGTCCGCGCCGCGTGGCAGCACGGCTTTCACGGCCAGGTCTGGCAGCACCGTAAGAGTCACGGCAGGTGCGGGCAGTCCTCCACCGGCCGGCGGCAGGGGCAGGTCCGGCGCAGGGCCTGGAGCCACTGTTGTCTCTGACACTTACCCCCCTTGGAGAAACTGCTGGTGGTTCTCGGCCGAGGCCAAGAACGTCCGCACCGTTGCGCTCCGCTCCGGCGCAGCCGCCGTATCGAACAGCGTAGCCGCCTCTTCCAATATCTGCATGGAATTGGTGCTGGATCCTTGTGCCATGAGGGCCTTGCCGAGAATGAAGGAGGCCTCGGCGGCGGTCTGCGTTGCGAGGACGGGGAACTTGCTGCGGAGCGGTTCCAGCAGGTTGATCGCCGAATCCATGTCGCCGGTGAGGTAGTACCAGTGGGCGCGGACCAGGGACATTTCCAGCATGTCGCGTTCGCTGCCGCCCACAACTTCCGTGGCCAGCTCGGCCCGCTCGATGCAGCGGAGGGTCGCGGCGTTGCCGAGCTGGGCGTGCAGGCGCATTTCCGCGGAGCCCCGGTTGAAGCGTGCCCAAAGGTCCACATCCTTGGACGGTGACAGCTGGCCTGCCGCGAGGTCGTGGTAGTGGCTGCCCTCGTTGACCCGGTCGCTCAGGAACGCAACGTTGCCCATCACCCAGTAGGCCTTGCCGGCGGTGTCCTCGTCCACATGGTCAGTGAGTAGTGATTCGAGGTCCAGGCACTCCCGCCATGCTTCCTCAAGCCTGCCGCTTTCAGCGAGGGCCGCGATGAGGGCCTGCTGGGCCTGGAGGTGCAGGTAGACATTTTCGAAGTCGCCGGCCACGAGGCGGGCTGCGGCGGCCGCCGCCTGCACGGCCTCAGGCAGCCTTCCCACACCCTGCAGGGAAACCGCCAGCAGGATCTGGGCACGGGCTCCAAGGTCCGGCGCGGAGCCAGCCACCTCATGCTCGGTGAGTTGGCGGGCCAGATCGACGCATTCCTGAACGGATCCCTGGTCACGGAGGCATTCTGCCTGGAGCAGCACCATCTTCCACCAGCTCAGGTCATCGCCGACCTCCCTGGCCATGTCGGCGGCTTCCCCGGCCTGGGTAAAACCGGCACTGTAGTCCCGCCGCTTCCAGCTTTCGCGGGCAGCCAATTCTGCAATCACGAAGGGTGACAAGTCGCGCGGCATAGACATGCTCACAATTATCCATGCCGGGGCGCAGAACGCCGACGTTCCCCCGCGGAATGGCGCTTGTTACAGCCGATATCGCCCCTGCCGTGGGCCCCGGTGAAATTCTTCGGAAATGACAGCAATTGACTTGACTAAAACTTGAGATTAAGAACGTATACTGTCGCCGTAATGAGTAATTCACATCACAACGAAAGGAACAGCGGATGAAGAAAGTAGCCGCAACACTCCTCATGACCGGCATCCTGGCTGTTGCCGGATTCGCTGCTCCTGCGAACGCCGCTAAGGACAAGGACGTCACCTCGTCCTCCTCGACAGAAACGGTCAGCTACTCGCAGATCGGCTGGTGGCCTCACTAAAGTTCGTGGTCTCAAACGCGACAATTTGGACTGCCCTGGACCCATCGGTCCGGGGCAGTTTCCATATGTCGGCTCTTGGCGGGTGGTTGCTGTAGGCGCCGCTGAGCCGGCGCCGCTGAGCCGGCGCCGCTGAGTCCACGCTGCTGCGCTACGGTCCGGTCAGCGGCAGGTGGACGGAAACGGTGGTCCCCGAGCCCAGGGTGGAGGTCAGGTCCAGCGAGCCGCCGTGGCGGTGCACGATGTCGTGGGCGATCGCCAGCCCCAGCCCGCTGCCCGGCACGGCCGCCGAGGAGGCGTTGGAGGCCCGGTAGAACCGGGTGAAGACCTGGGAGATTTCCTGTTCGGGAATGCCCACGCCGGTGTCGGCGACGCTGACGACGGCGGACTGGCCCGCGGTCTCGGGCATGAAGCTGATACTGATGCGGCCGCCGTCGGGCGTGAATTTGATGGCGTTCGCCACGATGTTGGTGAAGACCTGCTCGAGCTGGGCTTCGTCGGCCTGGATCTTGACGTCCTCGTGGGAATCGGCGCCGGTGATGGTGACGTTCCGCGATTCGGCCAGCGGGCGCAGGGCCGCCACCACGATCCGCAGCACCTGGCCCAGCTCCACCTGCTTGAGGTTCAGGTTTCCGGAGCCGTCCTGCTGCGACACCGTGAGCATGTCCTCGATGAGGCGCCGGAGCCGGTCCGAGTTCCGCGAGATGACCTCCATCATGGACTCGATGCCCGGAGGCACGGGGCCGCCGGCGCCGTCGCGGATCATGTCCAGATAGGCGGTAATGGACGTCAGCGGAGTCCGGAGCTCGTGGTTGACGGTGGCCAGGAAGTCAGTCTTGGCCTTGTCCAGTTCCCGCAGCTGCTGCAGCACCTGCACCTGGGCGCTGATCAGGTGGCCCTGGATGAGGCTGTGGGCGAGGTTTCCCGCCACGTGCTGGATCAGGGCGATCTCGGCCCGGGTCCATTCGCGCGGCGCGTCCAGCTGCGTGATCCAGATGATGCCCAGCGCGGAGTCGCCGTCGCCCACAGGAACCGCGATCGATGACCGGACGGAGGGCAGCCCGCACCAGGTCTGCAGACCGTCGGCCAGCGGAGATCCCTGATCGGTCTGGTGGTCCGAGACGGCCAGGACCTCGGCGTCTGCCCAGAGAGACGTCGCCAGTTCGCGGGCCGCGTCCTCATAGGAACCCAAAGTGTCGGGCAGCGGGGGCAGCCCGGGCTTGCACCACTGGGCGGTGATCCGGGGCACGCGGGTGTCCTGGAACGTGGTGAACCAGACTTGGTCCGTGCCCAGCGACTCCAAGAAGCCCCGGACGAGGTGCCCGGCCATCTGCTGGGGACTGTTGGTGCCGCGGATGGCGGCGGAAACGTTGCGGAGGCTCTCGCGCAGGAACTCCGCCTGGGCGCGGATCCGGCGGCGTTCCCGGGACCGGCCGATCAGTGTTTCGACGCGGTGGGCCAGTTCCTCCCCGTCGGCTCCGCGGGAGACGTAGTCGGCGATGCCCCACGGCTCAAGCCGCGCCAGGTCAAAGTCTCCGGCGAGGTCCACGATGAGGAGCACCGGTGTGCCCTCCCACGTGTACCCGTCGGCCAGTGCCGTATCCAAAAGCACGACGGCGGCGTGGTTGCGTTCCAGCTCGGCGGCGAGGGCTCCGGTGTCGGAAGCGGTGCGCACAGTGTAGCCCGCTCCGGTGAGGACGGAAGCGGTAGCATGCAGCCGTTCCGCCTCGGGTATGGCGACGATTGCGTCGCGCGGCGCGGAAAGATGTTCCGGCGAAGCCTGGACCACTGTGCCCCCTGTTGTGCGCGAGCCCTTGCGGCTACCGTGATTTTCGACTCACATTATCAGCACGTGGACCGCATTGGCCGCGAACGCGGAGGCCTGTAGCTTGATAGTTGTCTCAATAGCCACCGCGGAGGTCTTGATTGTGGATGCCGATGCCAGCGGCCGGAACGCCCTGTTTGAATTGGAGCTGGACCCCGAGGGGCTCCTGCGGCTGACCTGGGCCCGGGGAGCGAGCCTTACAGAGGAGGACGCCGAAGCCGCCATGGAGCGGGTCAATATCCTCTGCGGGGAGAGCCGCCATCCCATGCTCGTGGACATGGCAACCACCGCAGACGTGAGCCGTGCCGCGAGGGCAGTGTTCGGCAGGCCGTGCCAGGCATCGAGGATCGCGCTACTCGGTTCTTCACCCGTGGACCGAGTCATTGCCAACTTTTTCCTGGGCATCAACAAGGTGCCGTGTCCCACGAAATTCTTCACGTCGGAGCGCGAAGCCCTCCTCTGGTTGAGGGACCACTAAGCTCGGGGCGGTTTTTCCTCCACCGGTCAGCGGGCCTGGAGCACTGAGAAGTAGCCCGGGATTTGCTCGGACTGGTTAGGGGATGTCAGCGGGCGGGTTTCGATGACGGCCGGCCCGTCCTCCACCACGTCCCAGCGCAGCTCCGGAAACGCCCGCCTGCGCTGAGCCGGCCCGAAGCGGCCGGGCATGGGCAGGCCGCGGATCGCCTTTTCCAGTGGAGCGGGGATGGAATGAAGCGTGGCCCCAAGATGGCTCACGTACTCGACGGCGTTGCCCCGGAAGTCCGTCTCGGCCAGGAACACCCGCCCGCGTTTGCCCACCAGGGGGAGGAGCTGCTCGGCGAGGGCAGCCTGCGCCGGGCGCTTGAGCACATGCAGGACACCACGGATGAAGATGTTCGCTTCTCCGGCCACCCCGGCGGCGGCAAGGGCATCGGCCACCGCGCGCCACGCCCCGGGAGCGGTCATGTCGGCCGCCAGGTATGACACCCGCTCCAGCCCGGCAGATTCGGAGTGCGCGCGGGCAACGGCGTTGGGGGAGACGTCCACGCCCAGTACATGCGGGAAGTGCGCGGCAAGCCGGCGGCTGAACGTGCCGTTGCCGCAGCCGACGTCGACAATCGGCAGGTCCGGGTTCAGCTGCCGCTTCAGCTGTTCCACGTAGCCCAGCATTTCGTGGTCGTCGCCGGTGTCCCACAGCACGTCGCCGCCCGCACCGGTGGCGCGGACGTTGCCCCAGAACTGGTCCCAGGCTTGCCGCGGATCCCTGGGCGCCGCAGAGGACAGCCTCACCAGTTTGGGGATCAGCAGGTATTTCTTCAGCGCCGAGAGCATCGTTCAAATATATGCCGTCATGCGCTGTGCCGGGCCCGATTCCGCGCGGAACACCGGGCTTTGGGCTGTTGTGGGGTCCTCAAGCCGCGACATTACGCCGGGAGCTCCGCCGGTTCGCCAAAAATGGCCGCCTGGGAGACCCTTCAGGCGGCCATTTTTGGTGAATCGCGGCCGCGATGGGCTCGGCCGGGGCGTGGGTTGGTGGGCTCGTGCGTGGGCTAAGGTGCGGCTGCGGCCTGGCCGGGAGTGGCCGCCTCCGCGCCTGCCGCTGGATCGGACGCCGGATCCGTCGCGGGCGGCGTCGGATCCGTGGTGGCTGACGGGTTAGGAGTCGTGTTCCCGGGGACCGTGCCCGAGGGAGCAGTCGCGCCGGGGCCGGCCGGCACGTTCGACGGTGCAGGGCCGGCGTCGCGCCCTGTGTCGGAGCGCCTGTCTCTTATACACATCTAGATGTGTATAAGAGACAGAGCCAGACCCGCCGGAGCCAGGCCCGGGCGTAGACCCGGAGCCAGACCCGGGCGTAGCCGTCGAACCGGGTGTCGGGTCACTGCCGGGCGCGGCGGCCTTGGAAGCGCTGGGGTCGTTCCGGATGAGCTCCATGAGCTGCTCCTTGTAGGCGTTCAGCCGCCCCTGGATTTCGGAGAGGGGAACGTCCTGCAACCCGCGCCCGAACTCCGCAATTTCCTGCCACAGGCTGCTGAGCCGGGCCATCCCGTCCTCGCTGAGGGGTCCGTCCAGCGTCAGTACAAGCTGGCTGGCCAGGGCATAGGTCAGGCACCGCACGCAGTTGTAGTTCGCTGCTGCGGAGAGATTCTCGGGGACCACCACATCCGTCTGGCCCAACATCAGCACCACCTGGAAACCGACAGCAACCGCCGCGCAGTCCGCGCAGTTCGCGAAGGCGTAGGCCTCGTTGCGCGTATCCACGGGCCCGCCGCCGGCCCACACCAGCGCGAAGGCGACGTCGTAGGTCACCGAGCCGTCGGTAGTGTTCACCGCGAGTGCCTGGTTGCCGTCCTCCTCCGGACCCGCGGGCCGGTCGAAAGGAAAGACCCACGACGGCGGAGGCGCGGCTTCGCGGGTGGTGTCCGCACCCTGATTCGGCTGGTCCCCCCGGGCCGGAGCCGGCGCTGTCCCTCCCCGCGGGACGAGGACCAGGCTGAGCTGCGGCCTGTCCCGGGTGGGCAGCGGCGCGCCGTCCGGCCACAGTGCAACTGTCTGGCCTGCCCGGCCTTCGCGCAGGGCTCCGTCTCCGCCGGACAGGGCGGGATAGATCGCGGAGGTGGCATCGAAGAGCGTGCCACGTTCGTAGGGCTGCACGGGGCGATAGTTGTCCCCCGCGGGCCACCAGGCCCAGGCCAGCCCGGCGGCAACCGCGGCGATGGCGGCCATGGCGGTTCCGCGCTGCAGCCGCTTCCCCTTGGTTTTCGCCCATAGCCACACGCCCAGTTGCCGCGCCAGGCGGAACAGCATGTAGGCAGTGCCCAGGATGGGAAGAGCGACGACGGCGATGGCCAGGACCCGTACCGCTGCGTCCGCGAAGTCTCCATTCGAGAAGCTGCCGGACAGCAGGGCCTGCTGGTGCTGGAGGCTTGCCCAGGCCGTGCCCAGCAGCCGCGGGAGCGAGATCACCATAAGCACCATGCTGATCAGGAGCAGCGGAACGGTCACCAGGACCCAGACGGTGATGACGGCGCGGGCCCAGGGTTTCAGGGCCTGCGCTTCGGGCTCGGGGCTGCGCCACCGCCACGGGAGCAGCCCCAGCAGTGTGGGTCTGATCCGTTGGAACAGGTCCGGCACGCCCGTGGCATCGGCCAGGATGTGGTACCCGTCGAAGCGGACCAGGGGGATGAGCTGGCGGACCATCTGCAGTATCTGCGTGAGCACAACCAGCAGCAGCGCATCGAAGCCGGTGGCCCACCAGATGCCCATGATGGCCACGGCAACGATTGCATTGAAGTACAGGCCGCCGACGTCGGTCCGCAGGCGGCCGCCCCTGCCCAGACGGTAGGAATCGGTGACATCCGTGTAGAACGCCGGCCAGACCAGGTAGAGGCCTGCGCCCATCGCGCCCGGACTCGCTCCTCCCCGGCGCGCGGCCGCGGCATGGCCAAATTCGTGGAAGCCTGCGGACAGGATCGTGACAGCGAAGATCAACAGCAGCAGCCACGGATTGGCGAAGGCAGCGTGCGTGGCCGACGCCAGCCCCTTGACCATCAGGACCCACCAGCAGGAGGCCAGGAACGCAGCGATGACGGCAGCCACGATGAGCGGATGGAAGAGCGCCGCGAACGGGGCCGTCAGCCTGCGCGTGCGCTCCGGATCCGTGACGGTGTAGCGGAATCGCATGCCCAGCAGGGGATCGGATTTCCGTACCTCGGGCTGGGAGCCGTCGGCGAGCTGCAGCAACCCGAGCGGCAAAAGTTGGCTCTCGATGAGCGTCCGGACGTTGTCGCCGCTGACGAGTCGGCCGAAACGCGAGCCGGCCAGGTCCGCGATTTCATCGATGCCCCGCATGCCGTCAACTGCCTCCAGGACGAGGAACAGCAGCCGGGTGAGCTGGATGGTCTGGCCGTCTGCACGGCGCACCAGGGACGGGGGCTCGCGGTAGCCGGAGCCCTTGGCTTCGCCGATCAGCTGGATGCCGTCGGCGCGGGAAGGCACCTCGCGCAGATGTGTATAAGAGACAGGCGGCCGGGGCGCCTGGCGCTGACGGTCCACCCGGGGCGGAAGCCGCCGTCGGGATGGCTGCAGGCGTGGGGAAGCCGGCGGGCCGTCCATGCTCGACGGCCCGCCGGGCGCAGTGTTCATTCGGGACTACTGCTGGAGATCGGACTGCTGGTCGGCGGAGGCGGTGGCTTCGCCGTCGATGTTCTGCGTGATGATGGCGTCCTGCTGTGCCACCGCGACCGCGTCGCTGTCGATGGATCCGATGTTGGCGGCTACGGCGGCGTCGATCGGCGCGGCCACGTTGGCGTTGGCCGCCACGGCGCCGTTGATCGGGGCGGCGATGTCGGCGTCGGCGGTGAGGTCCACGTTGACGTTCAGGAGGTCACCGTCGAGGGCTGTGGAGGGGTCCACGGGCAGGGCTCCGACGTCCGGAACAGTGCCGCCCGGAGTGGTGCCGGACGGTACCTGGCCACCGTCCACCGCGCCGCCGTCCGTTGACGCGGGAGTCCCGCCGTCGACAGTTCCGCCGTCCGCCGTGCCGCTGCCCTGGGTGATGGTGCTGTCCTGGGTGGAATCGGCCGTGGCATCGGCGGTGATTCCCTGGTCGATGATGACGCCCTGGTCGGCAAGGGCCTGCGATTCCGAGCCGAAGGAGAGGATGTTGGCGGACGCCGCGGCGTCGATCGGGGCGGCAACGTTGGCATTTGCCGCAACGGCGAGGTCGATGGGCGCGGCGGCGCTGATGCCCAGATCGAGGTCTGCGTTGAGGTCAAGTACGGAGGCGACTTCCTTGTCCGGCAGGGCCGTGCCCGAATGCGCCATCAGTTCGTCGTCGGAAAGCGGGGTCAAGTCCTGTTCATTGCTCACGCCATGCTCCAGTTCCGGCACCGGATTCCCTGCCCCCAGCGGACAGGTGCACCAAAGATGCCCGTATGCGAGTCAATAGTAAGCATGATTACGATCTGTATGCGCCGTTTGCTCCGTAGATGCCCTTCTGAGCGCTCAAAAGGGCCGCGGAGCAACCGTTTCCACAGGCCAGCGCGGGCGGGCCCTACTTCAACCCGGCACCAGGCAGCAGTTCCGTGGCGCCGAGGGAATCGGCAATGAAGGCGTAGTCCCAGGCCCGTTCGTGCCACTGCACATACCGGCCGGAGGCCCCGCCGTGTCCGCCGTCCATCTCGATCTTCATGACGATCGGCTCGGTTCCCGTGGTCTTGGACCGCAGGATCTGCACCCACTTGGCCGGTTCGACGTATAGGACGCGGGTGTCATTGAAGGACGTCACCGCCGCGATCTTGGGGTAGGCCACCTCGCGGACGTTCTCGTAGGGCGTGTACGACTTCATGTACTGGTAGACCTCGGGGTCGGTGATGGGGTTGCCCCATTCTTCCCACTCCAGTGCGGACAGGGGGAGCTCCGGATCCAGGATGGTGTTCAGTGCGTCCACAAAGGGCACCTGCGCCAGGACGGCCGCGTACTTGTCCGGCGCGAGGTTGGCCACGGCGCCCATGAGCAGGCCGCCCGCGGATCCGCCGATGGCCGCGATCCGGTCCGGGGCCGCCCAACCCGACGCGGCCAGCCAGTCAGTGGCCGCGATGAAGTCCGTGAAGGTGTTCTTCTTGGTGAGCTTCTTGCCGTCCTCGTACCAGTGCCGGCCCAGTTCGCCGCCGCCGCGGATGTGCGCAATGATGAACACGATCCCGCGGTCCAGCAGCGAGAGCCGGGCAACGCCGAAGCCCGGGTCCATGCTCAGCTCGTACGAGCCGTAACCGTAGACCAGCCCGGCCGCGGTGGAATCCTGGGGAACGGACTTGTGGCGCAGCACCGAGAGCGGGACCTTGGTGCCGTCCGCGGCCTCGGCCCATTCGCGGGTTGCGACGTAATCGGTGGAGTCGTAGCCGCCCAGCACCGGGCTTTCCTTCCGGAGCAGCAGCTCGCCGGCCGGCTGCTCCGCGGTGGGGAGCACGAAGTCGTAGACGCGGGACGGCGTGAAGTAGGACGTGTAGCCCACCCGGATCACGGGGGCTTCGTAGTCCGATCCGCCCACGCCCGACGTGTACAGTTCCTCGTCGAACGCCGGTTCCACGGGCGGTTCCTGGGCGGGTGTGCCCAGCCCGGCCAGGGACATCACCTGGACCCGCTCGATGGTGTCCTTGCGGATCGAAACCACCAGGTGGGTGGACGTGACGCCGGCACCGTTGACGCGGACGTCATCGGAATGCTCGACGACGGTGGCCCAGTGCTGCTCCGCCAGCGGCTTGGCGAGCTCGGCCGGGTCAAGCAGCGAGACCATCGAGTTCACGGCGTTCCGGTTGTGCGTGATGACGATGCGCTCCTGGCCGTCGAGCAGGAAGGGCTCGGCCTCGTACAGGACCCGTTCGTCGCGGGAGATGACGGTGGTCAGGCTGCCCTCGGGATCGTCGAAGCGCAGCAGCCGCGTTTCGCTGTACTCCGAGCAGCCGATGCCAAGCACGAGGTGACGCCGGTCGGAGGAGAGCTCAAAGCCCAGCCACATAGCGACGTCGTCCTCCTGGTAGATCACCGCATCGTCGGAGACCGGCGTGCCCAGCACGTGCGACTTGACCTGGTACGGCCGCCAGGAGTCATCCACCACGGTGTAGAAGATCCGGGTGCCGTCGGGGGAGAAGGAGACCCCGTAGAAGACGTTCTCAATGACGTCCGGCAGCAGCTCGCCGGTGCGGAGGTCCTTGATGCGCAGGGTGAAGCGTTCGTCCCCGGAGTTGTCCACGGCGTACGCGTACAGGTTCCCGTCCACCGTCACGGCGGTGCCGCCCACCGAGAAGAACGGCTTGCCTTCAGCTTCCACGTTGCCGTCCAGCAGGATTTCTTCGCCGGGGATTTCGACGCCGGCCTCCACTGCGGGGGGAGTCCAGTCGGCCACCGGGTTGCCGGTGTCCTGGGCGCGGACGCGGCAGTGAATTCCGTATTCCTTGCCCTCCGCCGAGCGGCTGAAATACCACCAGCCGTCCTTGCGGTGGGGAACGGACAAGTCCGTTTCCTGGGTGCGGCCCTTGATCTCCTGGAAGATGGCTTCGCGCAGGGGTCCCTGGTGCGCGGTGACGGCCTCCTGGTAGGCGTTCTCGGCCTTCAGGTGCGCCACGACCTCCTCGGATTCCTTGTCCCGGAGCCACTCGTAGTTGTCCACGAACGTGTCGCCGTGGTGGGTGCGCTCGGCGGGCACCTTCTTGGCAACGGGAGGGAGGGGGACGGCAGCGGCGGGGGTGGTTGCGGTGTGCTGCAGCGGAGTCTGGGTCATTCCCTCAATATATAGAGCCGCACTGACATTTGGGCGGCCGTTCGCTACCGGGGGAGAGACGCGAATGTGGCCAACCAACGTCCCGCCGGAGCCTGTCCCCGTTCCCGGCCCGGGCGTATCCTGAACTCGCGTCCGCAAACCGGAACCAATCCTGCAGCCGAGGGGGAGCCATGACCATTCCGCCAGTGCACGAACCCGACCCGTTCCCGCCGGAACCTGGCCCCGATCCCATTCCGCCGGATCCTTCGCGACCCGCGCCGCCAAGCCCTTTCCCCGCCCCTGAGCCGCCGGTGTCTCTTATACACATCTCCGCTGCCGGTGCCGGACCCGGGGCCGGCTCCGCTGCGCCCGGACCCGACCCGCAGCTAAGAACCCGTCCACCCGCAGTCCACAACGCGGGGGCACGTACCGCTGGATCCGCAGGATCTAGGCTCATCCGTGCCCCCGCGTTGCCGTGTTTGCGGCAATACCCAAGCCGCGCCGCGGGAAGCCGCAATCAGGAACGTGACGCAATATTCGGCCTTCGTCTGTTATCTGCGTCACATGCGGGTTAGGGTAGTTGTCGGTCGCAGCGTCGCGGCCGTGCATGAGGGGAGTAGTTTTCTTGAACCACAAGCTCAAGGTTTTAGTCCGGGTGGACCTCGATTGCGGCGAAGCTCAGGTCGCCGCCCAGGGACATGTAACCGCCCAAAGCATCCAGGCCCTTTACGTCGTCATGAAGCGCGCCAACCACCTCCGGCAGGGCCTCCAGCTCGTTGTGGACGTCTCCCACGCGCGCGTCGAGCCGTCCGCTCTTGAACAGCTCCGGGAATGCTCCGAAACGCACCACCTGCCGCGGTCCATCGACCCGTCGCAGTCCGAATGCAACGTCCGCGTTCTGGCACCGTCAGACGCCGGTGCTCGAACCATTGCGGGCAGGGTTCCGGCAGCCGCGGCTGCTTGATACGCCGGCTGTCGCTGTTTGCCCGGGCCGCCGTTACTCGGCGGCGGGCAACTCAGCCGGAAAGTCAGCCCTCCAGAACGAAACCTTTTCCAGGACGCAGGCCTTGCAGGAAGTAAGCCCTGGGGCCGTGTCCGGGATATTTATCGTGTGGCATGGTCTGCGCGCGGGAGTCTCAGCGTCGAGGCTTTATCGCGCCGGCCGCCGTCGTCATTTTTCCGGATTCGGGTTCTTCACGTCGCGTGAGCCGATGTCCGCCGCGCCGAGAACCTCGGCGGCCGGGGAGTGCGTCGTCTCGTGTTCGCGCACCCGCAGCTCCGGGTGGTGCAGGTCCAAGGCCGGGCGCTCCGAGCGGATGCGCGGCAGGGACGTGAAGTTGTGGCGTGGCGGCGGGCAGGACGTTGCCCACTCCAGCGACGCACCGAAGCCCCAGGGATCATCCACTTCAACCCGCTCGGCGCGGCGGGAGGTGATGAAGACGTTCCAGAAGAACGGGATCATGGACGCCCCCAGCAGGTACGAGCCGAAGCTGGAGAACTGGTTCATCCACGTGAAGTTGTCCTGCGGCATGTAGTCCGCGTAGCGGCGCGGCATGCCTTCAACGCCGAGCCAGTGCTGGATCAGGAACGTGCCGTGGAAGCCGAGGAACAGCATCCAGAAGTGGATTTTGCCGAGGCGCTCGTTGAGCATCTTGCCCGTCCACTTCGGCCACCAGAAGTAGAAGCCGGCGAACATCGCGAACACCACGGTGCCGAACACCACGTAGTGGAAGTGCGCCACCACGAAGTAGGAATCGGAGACGTGGAAGTCCAGCGGCGGGGAGGACAGGATGATGCCGGTCAGGCCGCCGAAGAGGAACGTGACCAGGAAGCCCAGGCTCCACAGCATGGGGGTCTCGAACGTCAGCGAGCCGCCCCACATGGTGCCGATCCAGTTGAAGAACTTCACGCCCGTGGGCACCGCGATGAGCATGGTCATGAATGCGAAGAACGGCAGCAGCACCGAGCCGGTGACGTACATGTGGTGCGCCCACACGGTCACGGACAGCGCGGCGATGGCGATCGTCGCGTAGACCAGGCCCTTGTACCCGAAGATCGGCTTGCGGCTGAAGACCGGGAAAATTTCCGAGACGATGCCGAAGAACGGCAGCGCGATGATGTAGACCTCGGGGTGGCCGAAGAACCAGAACAGGTGCTGCCAGAGCACGGCCCCGCCGTTCTCCGGATCGTAGATGTGGGCGCCGAAGCGGCGGTCGGCCCCGACGGCGAACAGGGCGGCGGCCAGCGGCGGGAAGGCCATGATGACCAGGACCGCCGTGACCAGCGTGTTCCAGCTGAAGATGGGCACGCGCCACATGGTCATGCCCGGGGCGCGCATGCAGATGATGGTGGTGATGAAGTTGACCGCGCCCAGGATGGTGCCGAAACCGGAGAGCGCCAGCCCAAAGACCCACAGGTCACCGCCCACACCCGGGGTGAAGGTGGTGTTGTGCAGCGGAGCGTAGGCGAACCAGCCGAACGATGCCGCGCCCTGCGGGGTGATGAAGCCGGACATCGCGATGGTCGACCCGAAGAGGAAGAGCCAGAAGGCCAGTGCATTCAGCCGCGGGAAGGCGACGTCGGGGGCACCGATCTGCAGGGGCATGATGACGTTGGCGAACCCGGCGAACAGCGGGGTGGCGAACATGAGCAGCATGACCGTGCCGTGCATGGTGAACAGCTGGTTGTACTGTTCCTTCGTCACCAGGATCTGCATGCCGGGTTCGAACAGTTCGGCGCGGATGAGCAGTGCCATCACGCCGCCGAGGAGGAAGAAGATAAACGAGGCGATCAGGTACATGTACCCGATGGTCTTGTGGTCGGTGGAGGTGATCCACTTGACCACCATGTTGCCTTTTTTGAGGGGCACCACGCGGGGAGCTGCAGTAGCAGTTAGTCCTGCTGGGTGCTGATATGCGGTCATCGTCTGCCACTCCCCGGCTTCGCGCTTCAACGCCCCTTGTCAGGGGCTGAGGTGCCGGCCGGACCGTGGGCGGTTCGCTGAACCGACGGCATCAGGATAGCCCCGGGCGGCACCCCGGCAAAAGGGCAAACGTTCAGTGCCCGGTCACTGGTCCGCGCACGGTGGAGCTTTGGCGGGACAGAAGCAGCGCCGCAGCGATCATGCCGACGCCCAACAGGAAATGGAGCCAGTTGTCCGCGGTGTTGACCGGGACAAAGTTGGCCGCCGTCTCGTGGCCGATCAGCAAGCCGTAAATCCACAGGACCAAGTAGACGATTCCGCCGTACAGGAGGAAGTTCTTTGCCTGCCCAGCAGTGCGGCCCATGAGGATGCCGGCCACGCCGAAGAGCATGTGGACGATGTTGTGCAGGATGGAAACCTGGAAGACGCCCAGAAGCATTGCTTCGGACAAATGCCCGGCCAAGCCCAGCGAACCGTAGTTGGTGGTTATTCCGGGGATGAAACCAAGGATGCCAAAGAGCAGGAATACTGCCCCGACAGCCTGGGACGCCAGCTGCATGCGGGACCTTGCACCAGCCGTGTGATGGGTAGTAGCCATTTTGCCCTCTCCTTTGTTGTTGGCCGGATCAGTCCGGCACTTCCATCTGGAACCCGCAGCCGCAGCGCAGCAGCCGTGTGGGTAGATGGACATCGTGAATGGTGTGGTGCCGGGCCAGCTCATGGCCGTAGATGCTGCTGGTTCCGGAGCTCACGGAGACCATCGGGGTTGCGCAGTGGAAGTATTCACCGCCGAACTGCAGGACGCCGATCACCTGGCCGTGGCGGTTCAGGACGGCGGCGACGTCGTGGACGTTTGCCGGGTGGGCATAGAAGAAGTCGCATTCAACGCACGTGTAGGACACATCCACCAGGCCTTTTTGCGGCGGATGCAAGGCCTCAATGGATTCGACGATCAGATGTTCGTCCGTCCGGCATTCGGGGCACCATAAACGATCACCGGACGGGCGGTGCGCCCCGCCTGGGAGGTGCGCGTTGGAGATGGTCGACATCGACGGGCTCCTATTATTTGGGCGTCTTTGCCCCGACTTTTTGAGGTCAATCCCACGCTTAAAATAACCCCGGCCCGCCCGGCAAACAAGAGCCGCCGGCCCCTTGCTGAAGCCCGGAAATCCAGGGCCGGCGCCGGCCGCCGGGGCGCCGGCAATCCCGGAAAAATGCTTGCGAACAGTTCATTCCGGTGCTATAAAAAATTTATACCAGCGGGCATAGATCAGCTGGTATGGAACGGGAGGTTCCGAACTTTCAAGTTGGCTGCCACATGGGGCGGTTAGCCCGGGAGCACGCCACCGCGCTTGATAGCGCATCGGCAGCAATGTCCGGAAGCCTCCCGCCAGGACGGCCCGCCGGCCATAGGGCCGGGGGCCGTCCCTATGCCCAGCCCTCTCGCCGATGTCACCCGCGTCTGCGGCTGATCGCGTCCTACTACTGACACTCTTCGCTAATTTGGATACGCTGGAGGCAGGTCTCCGGGCTGCAGAGAGGTCACAGATAGTCGACTTTGCTGCACCTGTTCTGCGGGCACGTCCAGGCAGGAGCAACCAAGTGAATGGGACGAGGCGCCGGGCCAAGGCCGGATTCGCTTCTGCAATTTCGCTGGTGGCAGCCTTGATGGTGGGTTGTACGCCAAACGAGGGGCGGCAGCCTAACCCCGGTGAGAATGAACCTCACGTCATCACCGTCTGGACCACGGAAACGCTTCCGGACCGCATGGCCAAGTCCCGTGCAATCGTCGAACGCTTCACCGCCGCCACGGGCGTGACCGTGGACCTTGTGGGAATACCCGCACACCGGTTCAAGCAGATGGTGGCCTCATCGGCGGCCTCGGGCGACCTCCCTGACGTGATCGGTTCCATTTCGCTGGGCCAGGTCCGGACCCTGGCCGCCAGCGGCCTGGTGAATGCCGATCTCAATGCCAGCGTCATCCTCGCCCTGGGCGAGCACACGTGGTCCCCGCGTGCGCTGGAACTGACCAGGGAAGGCGGCAAGCAGCTGTCCGTTCCCGATTCCTCCTGGCAGCACCTCCTGTACTACCGGAAGGACCTGTTCGCCCAGGCGGGGCTGGCGGCACCCAAGACGTACGCAGACATCATGGCGGCCGCAAAGAAGCTTGACACCCCCCAAATGGCGGGCTTCGTCGCAGCCAACAAACCCGGCCAGGCATTCACCCAGCAGTCCTTCGAGCACATCGCGCAGGGAAACGGCTGCGAAATGGTCAACGCCAAGAACGGCATCACATTCGAGAGTCCACAATGCGTGGCTGCGCTCGCGTTCTACCGCGACATACTGAAGAACTACTCCGGGCCCGGGCTCCAGGACATTGACACGGTCCGGAACGCGTACTTCTCCGGCAAGGCAGCGATGGCCGTCTGGCCCACGATGATGCTGGACGAATTGGCGGGACTCCGCACCGACGCCAAACCCAGTTGCCCGGAGTGCACGTCAGATCCCGGCTTCCTGGCCAGGAACACCGGAGTGGTGGCCGGCATCCTCGGTCCAAGTGGCAAGCAGCCGGCCCAGTTCGGCGAGATCACGTCCTGGACCATCACCAAAGACTCGGACGCGGATCCCGCCCGCCGGTTCGTGGAATACGTCATGAGCGACGGGTACGCTGACTGGCTCGCGATCGTCCCGGAGGAGCGCCTTCCGGTCCGTGCCGGCAGCCCCGGCAAGCCTGCTGAATTCACCGACGCGTGGAAGACCATGCCGGTGGGGATCGGCAAACAGGAACCGCTGGGCAAGTTCTACTCGCAGGACGTGCTTGCCGTGCTGCTGCAGGGTGCCGAAGAGGTCAGGCACTGGGGCATCATCCAGGGCCAAGGCGATCTTGCCGGCGCCGCGCTGACGGAACTGCCCATCGCCAAGGCAGTCGGCGACGTCACGACCGGCAGAGCCGAGCCCAAGGCGGCGGCGCAAAAGGCCGCAGCATCCCTGCGCTCGATTCTCGGCTCCGTGAAGTGATCGTTCCGTGAAGTGATCCGTGAGGCGATGGGCCTCGACCCGCCCGGTGCCGTGCCCTCCGGGAAACTCCTAGGTATTCAGTTCCATCATGAGCGGCGGCAGCTCATCGGCCAGTTCCCGTGCCAGGAAGCCGACGCTGCCCAACCTGCTCGCGAGCCGGTCCGCCGCGGCGGCATGAAGGTGGCTGCCCCAGCAGGCGGCCTGCGCGTCGGTGGTGCCCCGGGCCCGGAGCCCGGCGATGGTCCCGGCCAGGATGTCGCCGCTTCCTGACGTTCCGAGGCCGCCGTATCCGGTGGTGATCTCCCAGCGGTCCGCACCTTCGGGCGCATCCCCGCCCGGGGGACGCGCGATCACGCCCTGGCAGCTCACCACGGCACGGTACTTCTCCGCTATTTCGACGACGTCGGCGGCAAGGTTGTCGGTGTCCCGCCCCAGCAGGATCCCGGCTTCGTTGGGGTTCGGTGTGAGGATCAGGCGCCCCGCCCACGGTTCCAGCTCGTCCAGCAGCTGGGGGAGGCAGCCCAGCGCATAGGCGTCGAGGATCACCGTGGCATGGCCGCCCTTGCCGCCACCTGAGCCGCGTCCCGAGCGAGGCCCCGCGTCCCGCTCCGCTTCCCGCCGAAGGAGTTCGCGCAGCAGCGCCTCGGTCTCGTCGATGTCGTCCAGGCCAGGCCCGATCAGCACCGCGTCCGCCGACTCCAGGTCCTCAGCCACGGCCTTCAGCCCGGACGCACCCACCGACCCGCCGGCGGATTCGGGCAGCCCGGCCACTCCGGCCTCGGGCAGCGTAACGGCCAGCTGCACCGCCACGGACTCCGCCACGGCAAGGGTGAGCCGGCCCGCTCCCGCCCGGAGCACCGCCGTTCCCGCCAGCAATGCCGCACCCGGAGTGCGCCTGGCCCCGCCGATCACCAGCACCGCGCCGCGGGAATACTTGTCCGCGCCAGCGGAGGGGAGCGGCCAACCGCGGAGCAGCGCCGGCGTGATCTGTGCCGGCGTGCTCTGGCCGGGCGAAGCGGACTCAGCGCGGGTGGACACTGGCATCCCCCGCGTGCTCGGTCACCTCGACGCCCTGCTGCGTGAGGTGCTCGGCCACGTTGAAGCTCTCCAGCGTCCACGGGCCCACGCCGTCCGGCCGCACGTACCGGGTGACGGACGCGTTGAGGACAGTGGTGCTCGCCGCGAGGTCCAGGAGTTCATGCTCGGACATGCCTTCCAGGACGTAGCGGAACAGCAGCACCACGGCATCGTGGCAGACCAGCATCACGCGGTGGCCGCTGCCCAGCGCGTTCAGTTCGCCGAGCACGGACCGCAGCCGCAGCGCCACGTCCGCCCAGGATTCCCCGCCCGGCGGGCGGTAGTAGAACTTACCCAGCCACCGCCGTCGTTCTGCTTCTTCCGGCAGCCGGTTCTCCACGCCGAGGCGGGTCAGCATGTCCAGAATGCCCAGTTCGCGGTCGCGGAGCCGCTCGTCGGTGCGGACGGCAACGGGCCAGCTCGCCGTGCCGACGGCGATTTCGGCCGTCTGGTAGGCGCGCATGTAGGGCGAGGAAATCACGACGTCGGGACGCAGGTCTTCGGGGACGTCCGCCAGCGCCCGGCCCAGGGCCTGGACCTGTTCGCGCCCTGTGGAGGACAGCTCGACGTCGGCATCGCGGGCGGGGACATCGATCACGTCCGCTCGGGAATCCTGGGCGGCCGTGGCGGCCACATTGCCCTGGCTCTCGCCGTGCCGGACCAGGATGAGTTCCACCGCCCCCGCAGTCCAGCCGGCAGGCACGGTTCCGTCATTTACCGCCGTGCCGTTGATTGCCCTGCCGTTGACTGCTCCGTCATTGCCCACGATTTCCACTCCCCGTTGCCCTAGGCGTGCGAATGCTCCACGTTACTAGCGCCGTACCCGCCCGGCCAGCAAAATATGCCGGCGGACTGAAATGTGGGCCGGAAGAATGCACGGTGATTGACCGGCTTTGAGCAACCGGCCCGAAGGCCAAGGGGGCAATTTCGGGGCGGCCAGCCCCACCTTAGGCCACGCGCCTTGTACCAATGTGTGGATTTCTGGAGTCCAAGGTGATGCGGCTGATACCAACCAGAAATCGCCGGAGCCGGCGCCGGATCCCGCAACCGGCACCGGTGGTGTTTCGGCAGATGAATGCACAAACCGCCAGGATTTACAGAGGTCTCCGATGCAAGGGTCCGCCTCGTGCGGCGGGTCCAGAGGATACCCGTTGCCCCCTTGGGGCAACGGGCAACGGGTATGGACACCCCGGGTAGGGGTCGCTGCGGCCGCCTCGTGTAAGGCGAACCGCTCAGCTGCACTGACCAAGCCGAGTACGGCTCGGGGCCGGACGTTGATTTCATCCGGCGCGAGTCGGGCATCGGATTCTTCGACCGCGCTGAAGTCCGCTCCCTCTGCACAAATCCGGTGGTTGCCTCAGGGGTTTGCCGGGGCCGTTCTGGGGTCGCGGCTACCGGGCGAGGCGTAATTAGCAGGATGTCCACCGTGCGGAGCCGGCACATGCGACCGCGCCGGACTGGACGTCCAACGGGATGGGGGATCCGGTGGTCCGCTATTACCGGCCTCGTCCAAGCCTGGCTTCGGACCGGTCCTGACCGCCGAATTCCTAGGCGCCACCGGCGGAGACCCGATCGTCTTCGAAACCACGAACCGGTTCGCTGGCGTCGTCTGCTGCAGGACTTCTATCTCCGCGCTCTCGGTGGTGAAAAGCTGCGTCGCCTCACGTGGCTATGACGACCGCAAACGCGGCGATGGCAAGCCCACATTCAAGCGCTGCCGTCCCTGGCCCAGGGCCGAGTGAACGTCCTCCGGGCAGTGCTCCGTGACGGGCACTTACTACGGTCCGGTTCCGAGCACGGGAGCGCAGCTGGCTGCCTGAGCCGCTGCCCGGACAGCTTATTCAACTCATCTCCGCCCAACTAATCCACCGAACCTACCGGCCAAGACAAGACCCGGCTTTGCCACTCGGTGTCATTTGTATACGCGGACCCAGTCGACCTGCATCCAACTTGGCTTGGTGGGCTTTCCGGTCGGGAACCAGTCGAGTTGGAGGGTTTGGTGCATTCCGACCGGCGGCACGTGTGCCCGGTTGGTGTCCGTGAACCACAGGGCGCCGTCAATGTATCCGGTGATACTGGTCGAGGTCCACTGCACGGCGTAGTTGTGCCATTGGGTGGTGTCGATTTTCCGTTCAGCCCGGGTCTGATAGCTCTGCAGTCCGGCACACGCGTAGTGCAGGGCGAACTTGATCAGGGTGGTGTCGGTGAGGGATTCGCCGTAATCGACCTCCGCACAGTTTGGGGAGCTGTTGCCGTTGGGCCACAGGAGCAGCACGGGGTGGTATTTCGGGTCCCGCACGCTGGTTCTCATCCGGGTTTCCCATCGGCCGTATTTTTGCTGGGCGAACTTTGCCGCCATCCCGCCCGTCGCGCCGTAGGCGTTCCCGCTGACGGTGGCCACGCCGTTGGCCACATTCCACGCCTTCGGGCTGCGAATACCTTTGCCCGCGTGGCCGGCGCCGTCGTAAACCTTCCATTTCCGGGGATTGGGTGCCCCGGTGTAGGAAAACTCGTCACCTGCCTTCACCGGGCCCCATCCCCGGAGGACTGCGGCCTGGACGTTGTTGGGGGCCGCGGTCACGGCCAGTTCCCTGTGCAGTGCCGGCACTTGCACCTGCACGGGCGCGGACAGGGGTCCGTTGAAGCTTCCTGAGGCGAGGGTCAACACGGCTGCGGCAATGGCAGCCGCGGGCAGCGTTCGCATCAACAGCATGAGGTCTCCTCTGCCCTACATATTCCTCCGCCGTCGGGCTGTTGTAACCGGAGTGCATGGACCGTTTGGGTGGCCGGATCCGGCGATACCTGAAGGAATGCTACCGGGTCCGGCCGTCCCGCCCCGCAAGGGGACGGTGCGCGGGCCGTCCGCTTCGGGGATGGGGTCACTCTGGCAGGGCTGCCTTGAGGAAACCAAGGACCCATCCGAGACAGGTTGCCTCAGGCCACCAATTTGGGGGGTCCGCCAGGTGGTTTCCTAAGAGCATGCTTCTGCTTCTTTCACCGCGCCGAGATGAACGGCGTTTAGGCAACATAGATGTCGTGACGGGTTAGAAGACAACGCTTGGCGCGGTCGGGAAGGCCTGGCGTGCAACGGTCACCTAATCGAGCGTTTACAGGACAGAGGAGGAATCCGTGCCCGTCGGATACCTGCCCGGTGAGAAGAAGACATCCGTGCCGATGCAGGCTGTCGGGGAACTTGCCTTGGAAGAACCTGCGGGTCTTCCAGCAGGCGCCCCACCCGGGTGGTGACCGCCCCGCCCGTCTGAGCTCCCCAAGGAATTCACAACTGGGCGGCCTTAGCGTGCTCCCATTCGGGCGAGGCCAAATCCGGCCAGCCAAAATTCAACGTTCAAGGGGAGGAACGCCATGGGTAACCATGAGTTTGTTTTGAAGGGGCGCGCGGGCTTCTTGTCCGTCTCGCCCTGGTGGGGTCTCATGATCATCGTGCTGGCGATTCTGGCCGTGCTGGCGCCAGGGTTCTACGGCTCCGGGACAGCGGCCGTGAAAGCCAATGCCGCCAGCAACTACGTGCCGCGGACCCGCACGTACTACATCGCGGCCAACGAGGTGGAGTGGAACTACGCGCCCACCGGCAAGAACCAGATCACGGGTGAGCCCTTCGACGAGGCCGCGCAGGTCTTCACGAAGCAGGGGCCGCAGCGGATCGGAAGCACCTACATCAAGTCGCTGTACCAGGAGTACACCGACTCGTCGTTCAAGACCCTCAAGCCGCGTACCGCGGCCGAGGAGCACCTGGGTTTCCAGGGGCCGGTGATCCGCGGCGTCGTCGGGGACACCATCAAGGTGGTCTTCAAGAACAACCTGGACCGGCCGGCGTCGGTCCATGTCCATGGCGTGTTCTACGACAAGAGCAGCGAAGGCGCGCCGTACAACGACGGCACTGGCGGGGCCGCGAAAGGCGACGACGGCGTGGCACCCGGCAGCACCTACACCTACAGCTACGAGGTGCCCGAGCGCGCCGGACCCGGACCCATGGACGGCAGTTCCGTGATGTGGATGTACCACTCCCACACCGACGAGGTGGCGGACGACTACTCCGGCCTGGTGGGCCCCATGGTGATCACCAAGGCCAGCGCCGCCCGCGACGACGGAACCCCGAGCGACGTGGACCGCGAGTTCTTCCTCCAGTTCAAGGTCAGCAACGAGAACGCCAGCCCCTACCTGCAGCGCAACATCGACAAGTTCGCCGGCAAGCCTCCTACGGTCAAGGCCGACGACGAGGCCTTCGGCGAGAGCAACCTGATGCACTCCATCAACGGCTACGTCTACGGCAACCAGCCGCTGGAGTCGATGACCATGCGCAAAGGCGAACACGTGCGCTGGTACCTGATGGGCATGGGCACCGAGGTCGACCTGCACACGCCGCACTGGCACGGCAACACCGTGACGGCGCTGGGGATGCGCACCGACGTCGTCAACCTCCTGCCCGCCAGCATGGTGGTGGCGGATATGGTGCCGGACGACGTGGGAACCTGGCTCTTCCACTGCCACGTCAACGACCACATCAGCGCCGGCATGCTCACCCGCTACCGCGTGCTGAACGCCGACGGTTCGGAACCCAGCGCCACCGGAATCCAAAACAGCACAGCCGCCGCCCAGGGCAGCACGGTCCAGGCCTCGCACGCGGGTCACTAGCCCCGTCGATGTCACACCAGTCGCCGCCTGTCCGCGCAGCCTATCCTGGGCGCGGACAGGCGCACGCCCCGCTTCGCTGGTCCGGCCGTTACCCCTACGTGTAAACGTCGAGGACGGGCTCATTCACCGCCGGCACAACGGAGCCGGTATCGGATCCGCACCGATGCCTGCCGTCCTCCGGGCCGGGGGTTCTGCCTCCGTCGGGGGAACTCTCCTCGTCATTGGTGGCTCCGCGCCGCGTCTGCATTCTTCCATCGCGGGGTAACTGAAGCCGGTGCCCTACGCCGCGGCAGGCGGTCCGAACCAGGTGGTCACCGCGTCGGCGAGCCCTGCCTCGGCCCGGTCTCCCACCCAGGCCACGTATCCGTCGGGCCGGACCAGCACGGCTGTGGGGGCAGCGACCTCCCCGAGTGCCGGAAGCTCCCACGTACCGGTGTATTGCGCGTCCACCAACTGGACCCTGTCGGGCCGCGGAGCGGGGCCGAAGCCGCCCGGCTCACCGAAGTTCAGCAGGACCGGCCGTGCATCGTGCAGCAGGGTGAAGACCCGTCGCGGACCGCCGGCAGTGACGACGTCTAGATCGGGCATGCGGCGTCCCAGCAGCGGGTGCCCCTCGCCGAGATCGTAGTGGATGTCCAGGCCGGACTGCATCGCGGCGAACCGTTTGCGCGGCTCGTCCATGCCGAGCAGCTCGGAGACGGTCTCGGCCGCGGCCTTGGCACGGTCATCCGGACGCCCAAGCGCGACCTGCGCCATGGTGTTGCGCAGCACGCGGGCAGCAACTGGGTGGCGCTCCGCATGGTAGGTATCCAGGAGGCTCTCCGGTGATGTTTCCTTGATGACCTGGGCGAGCTTCCATCCCAGATTCACGGCGTCCTGCACGCCGGTGTTGAGGCCCTGTCCGCCCACCGGGTAGTGTACGTGCGCGGCGTCGCCTGCCAGGAGGACCCGCCTGTCGCGGTAGGCGGCAGCCTGCCGCGACATATCGGTGAACCTGGAGATCCAGATGGGGCTGTGGATCCCGTAATCGGTGCCGTATACGGCGACGAGCGCTTCGCTGAGGTCGCGCAGCGTGGGTTTGCGCGTGGCCCCGACGTGCTCTTCGGTCACCATGACCCCAAGCGGCCCCCCGTCCTTGTATGTGACCTCGCCGTTGCGGATCTCGTACTCCAACCTGCCGAAGGAATGGACGCCAAAAGCGTTGCGGTGCATGCCCAATTCCGGCTCCTCGGCGGCCTCGACCTGGGCGATCAGGCTGCTCGTGGTCGGATCCCAGCCGGGAAAATCGATGCCGGCCGCTTTGCGGACCAGGCTGCGGCCGCCGTCGCATCCGACGAGATATTGCGCCCGCAGCGACCTGCCGTCGGACAGCTCGACGTCGACGCCGGCGCGGTCCTGCGCGAAACCGGTCACATCATGGCCGTAGTGGATCGGAACCGCCAGCTCGCGGACCCAGCCGGCGAGGATGCGCTCGATGTGGTTCTGCCACAGCCCCAGCCCGTACGGGTGGCGGGTAGGAAAGTCGCTGATGTCCAGGCGGGTGGAGGCGAACCCCGCGACCTGGGCTGTCCCTCCGAGAGGAACCGATCGGCAATCCCCCGCTGATCGAGGACCTCGATGGTGCGCGAGTGCAGGCCCCCTGCGCGGGAGCCGGCGAGGTCCTGGCTGGTCCGCCGCTCGACAATGACGGCATCGACGCCCGCCAGCGCCAGCTCGGCCGCCAGCATCAGCCCTGTCGGGCCACCTCCGGCGATCACCACCGCATGCTCGGTCACACTCATTCTGCTGTTCCCCTTCCCTAGCTTCTGGCCTCCGGCGAGTATGCGCCACGACCCGGGGCTTGCCGCAAGCCCCCGTGCGGGGCATAGATTGGAAATGGAAGGGATTTCAAGCATGACGACGGCGGTCCCGCACCCCGCGCTTTCGAGGTTGGTTGGGGGGCGAGGGGCTTAGGCGTGGGTGGGTTCCTCCACCAGGGCCGTGGCGATGCTGTCGGCGTCGTCCAGCGCGGCGAGGTACCGTTCGGCGTCCAGGGCCGCGGCGCAGCCGGTGCCCGCGGCGGTGATGGCCTGGCGGTAGCGGTGGTCCACGGCGTCGCCGCACGCGAACACCCCGGACAGGTTGGTGCACGTGGTGGGTGAATCAACCTTGATGTAGCCCTCGGCGTCCAGCTCCACCTGCCCCACCACCAGCTCGGTGCGCGGCACGTGCCCGATGGCCACGAAGATGCCGGTGGCTGGCTGATGGCGGGTGTCGCCGGTGCGGGTGTCCTTGAGCGTGACGCCGGTGACCTTGCCGTTGCCGTGGATCTCGGAGACGGCCGAGTTCCACGCGAAACTGATCTTGGGGTTGTCCTTGGCGCGCTGGGCCATGATCCGGGAGGCGCGGAGCTCGCCCTTGCGGACGACGACGGTCACGGACTTCCCGAAGCGGGTCAGGAAGGTGGCCTCCTCCATCGCGGAATCGCCGCCGCCCACCACGATGATGTCCTGGTCGCGGAAGAAGAAACCGTCGCAGGTGGCGCACCAGGAGACGCCGTGGCCGCTGAACTTCTTCTCCTCGGTCAGGCCGAGTTCCTTGTACGCGGAGCCGGTGGCGAGGATGACGGCCGGGGCCTGGTGCACGTCGCCGCCGCCGGTGACCACGCGCTTAAGGTGCCCGGCCAGCGTCACCTCCGTGACGTCGTCGAACACCACCTTGGCGCCGAAACGTTCCGCCTGCTGCTGCAGGCCGTCCATGAGCTCGGGCCCCTGGATGCCCTCCGGGAAGCCGGGGAAGTTTTCGACGTCGGTGGTGTTCATCAGGGCGCCGCCGGCGGTAACGGACCCGGCCAGCACCAGCGGTTCCAGGCCGGCGCGGGCGGCGTAGATTGCGGCGGTGTAGCCGGCAGGGCCGGACCCGATGATGATCAGCTGCTCGGTGGTGATGTTCTCCGGCTTGGCGTTCTTGGAACTCAAGGGTGGCTCCGTTTCCTCAGACTCGTTGGGCATGGCAATTTGTGGGCTGGCATTTACTGAGAGCCGCATAAACAAGTGCAACAAGCGCGGGGTTTTCAATCAAGGTTTGCACGTGACCAGGGTGCGTTCCGGCCCAGTCACAGGGTGGCCAGGAGTGCGGCCGTCTGTTCCAGGGCGCCGGGGACCAGGGAGTAATAGGCCCACGTGCCACGCTTTTCGCGGTGCAGCAGACCTGCATCGACCAGGATCTTCAGGTGGTGGGAGACGGTGGGCTGGCCCAGGTCCAGGGGTTCGGTCAGGTCGCACACGCAGGATTCACCGGAGGCCTCGGCCTTGACGATGGAGAGCAGCCGCAGCCGGTTCGGATCGGCCAGCGCCTTGAAGACCACGGCTTTCTGCTTCGCCTCCTCAGCGCCGAGGCCAGGCATTCCCGCCGGAGCGCAGCACGCTTCATCCGCGGCCGGCTCAAGTACAGGCAACGATTTCATGTACCCATTATGCCCCAACATTGACAATCATCAATGTATGAGCGGCGCACGTCTCGGCCCGCCCCGGGTGCGGCCGAACGCTATGGCCTGGCCGTTTCGGAACTGCGCGGCAGAACGGCGTCGTCCGCCGTGCGGCCGGCGAAGGGGAACAGAATGATGAGGAGGCCAAGGCCTGCTGCCGCGCCGATCAGCTGGGCGATCACGAAGCCGGGAACGGACGCCGGGGCGATGCCGGCAAAGGTGTCGCTGAAAATGCGGCCGACTGTCACGGCCGGGTTCGCGAACGAGGTCGAGGACGTGAACCAGTACGCGGCTCCGATGTAAGCGCCCACTGCCGGAGCTGCGAGGACGCCCCGCTTGGTGGCCGCCAGGGCGAAGATCAGCAGGATGAGCCCGGCCGTCGCGATGACCTCGCCCAGCAGATGCCCCGTGGTTGCGCGCTCCTTCGCGGAGATGGAGGTTCCCACCTCAAACATGGCGTTCGCGACCACACTGCCGCCGATTGCACCCACGGTCTGCGCAACGATGTACGTGCCAAGCTCTGGCAGGGTCAGTCCGGAGCCGCTGCGCAGGCCCAGGATCCAGTCGGCGAGGGACACCACGGGATTGAAGTGGGCGCCGCTCACCGGTCCGAGCACGAGGATCAGGACCGTCAGACCCAGCACCGTCGCCGTGCTGTTCTGGAGCAGCTGCAGGCCGACGTCATTGGGGGAAAGCTGCTGGGCGGCGATCCCGGAGCCGACGACGATCATCACGAGCAGGCTGGTGCCGAGCAGTTCGGCGACTGCGCGGCGCCACAGCGGCGGTTGTTGAGAAGTCATACCAACAGCTTGACGCAAAGATATTTACTCAGTCAAAATTGAATCAATGAATACTGACCCATTTGAAATCTTCCGGGTGCGGGTCGCCAAGCATGCAGCCCTCGCGGATCCTGCGCGGCTGCGAATCGTGGACCTGCTGACCCTGGGAGACTTTTCCCCCACGGAGTTGCAGGCCGAACTCGGGATGCCGTCAAACCTGCTGTCCCACCACCTGCGCACCCTGGAAGGCGCGGGCCTGACCGCCCGCCGCCGTTCTGAAGCGGATAAGCGCCGCAGCTACATCCGGCTCGCCGCAGGAGCGTTGGAAGGACTGGCTCCCGGCCGCGAACACGGAGCCCGCCGCATCCTCTTCGTCTGCACCCGGAACAGCGCCCGGTCCCAGCTGGCCACCGCACTCTGGAACCAGGTCAGCGAAATCCCCTCGACCTCGGCGGGTACGCACCCCGCGGACCGCATCGCCCCAGGCGCCATTGATGTCGCCCGCCGCCATGGCGTCGCTCTTGCGGACCTTCCCCCGCGCCGGCTGGATGAGGTGGCGCATGATGAAGACTTCGTCGTGACCGTGTGCGACAACGCCCACGAGGAAATCCCCAACCTGGGAGGGATCCACTGGTCCGTTCCGGATCCGCTCCGGCTGAACACCGAGGACGCCTTCGAAGGCGCCTTTACTGACATCGCCCGCCGCATCAGCGACCTTGCACCCCGCCTGCATGCCGCCTAAAACCCGGAAACCCGCAATATTGACAAGTGTCGATCTATTGTCCGATACTGCACGCATCGACAATCATCAATGTCCAGTCAGTAAAAGTTGTGCGGGAACGATGACCTCATCAAAGCCGATCCACACCTAACTGAGTCCAGGAGAACCCCCCCGTGAGCACCGAAACCGCCAAGAAGCCCTCCGTCCTGTTCGTCTGCGTCCACAACGCCGGCCGCTCACAGATGGCCGCCGCCTTCCTGACAACCTTGGCCAAGGGTGAAATCGAAGTCCGCTCCGCCGGCTCCCGGCCCGCCGACAAGGTCAACCCGGCCGCCGTCGAGGCCATGGGCGAGCTCGGCATCGACATGTCTTCCGAGATCCCGAAGGTCCTCACCGCCGAGGCTGTCAAAGAATCGGACGTGGTCATCACCATGGGCTGCGGCGATGAGTGCCCGTACTTCCCCGGCAAGCGCTACGAGGACTGGGTCCTGGAAGATCCGGCCGGCCAGGGCGTGGACGCTGTCCGCCCGATCCGCGACGAGATCAAGACCCGCATCGAGGGCCTGATCGCTTCCCTCATCCCCGCCGCCAAATAACCCCGCCCGGACACCACACCATGGATTCAGCGAAGAACCTTCCCGTCGCCGTCATCGGAGCCGGCCCCGTGGGTCTCGCCGCCGCGGCGCACCTGATCGAACGCGGCCTGGAACCGTTGATCTTCGAAGCAGGCCCGACGGCGGGCGCGGCCATCGAGCAGTGGCGCCACATCCGGCTGTTCTCACCATGGCGGTTCAACACCGACGCCGCCGCCGTCCGCCTGCTCGAAGCCTCCGGCTGGGAATCGCCCCGGCCCACGGCCCTGCCCTATGGCGGGGAACTCATCGACGACTATCTGACCCCGCTGGCCGCGCTGCCGGAGATTGCTTCCCGGCTGCAGACCGCCGCCCGCGTCGTCGCAGTGACCCGGCTGGGGCTGGATAAGACCCATGTCCGCAACCGCGACGCCATACCCTTCGTCGTCCGGGTCGAGCACGAAGGCGGCGAAACCCGCGACCACACCGTGGCCGGGGTCATTGACGCCTCCGGCACCTGGTCCATCCGCAACCCGTTGGGTACCTCAGGGCTGCCGGCCATCGGCGAAGACACGGCCGCTGACCGGATCTCCCCACCGCTGCCCGACGTCACCGGCCGCGACCGCACAGCCTTCGCCGGGCGCCGAATCCTGGTCGTCGGCGCCGGCCACTCTGCCGCCAACACCCTCATCAGCCTCGCCGACCTGGCCAAGGAAGAACCGGACACTCGGATTCTTTGGGCGGTCCGCGGTGCCTCCGCCGAGAAGGTCTACGGCCGCGGCGGCACCGACGGGCTTCCCGCCCGCGGCCAGCTCGGTGCCCGATAAGAGACAGGCCAGCTCGGTGCCCGCCTGCGCCGTCTCGTCGAGGCAGGCACCATCGAACTGCACACCGGCTTCGGCATCAGCTCGCTGAAATCCCTCGACTCGCAGGTGACCGTCGAATCCGTGGACGGCCGCATCCTGGAGGCCGACATCGTGGTGCCCTGCACCGGCTTCCGGCCCGATCTGGACATCCTGCGTGAACTCCGCCTCAACCTTGACCCTGCTGTCGAGGCTCCGGTGGAGCTTGGGCCGCTGATTGACCCTGAATTCCACTCCTGCGGCACCGTCCCTCCGCACGGTGCGAAGGTCCTGGCCCACCCGGACAAGGACTTCTACATCGTGGGCATGAAGTCCTATGGCCGTGCCCCGACGTTCCTGCTGGCCACCGGCTACGAACAGGTCCGTTCCGTCGTCGCCGCCCTGGCAGGAGACCGTGAAGCCGCGGAGACCGTCCACCTCGAACTCCCCGAAACCGGCGTCTGCTCCACCGACGCCGGCACCAGCTGCGACGTCCCCGCCACCGCCGGGACTGCGACGTCCGCGGCCTCCACGGAGAGCGGCTGCTGCGGCACACCCGAACCGGTGCTCGTCGGTTTCCCCACAGGACTGACCCACGGCCGCTCCGGCATCAACTAGGAATCCAGCCTATGAACCCATCGGTGGACTGCTGCCAAGTCCCCGGTTGACCCACTAACAGCCGACCCACTCACAAAGGAAACACACTCATGACCCAGGAAACACCCGACGCCCAGAAGACACCGACCGTGCTTTTCGTCTGCAGCAAGAACGGCGGCAAGTCCCAGCTCGCCGCCGGCCTCATGAACCAGCTCGCGGGCGGGGCCGTCACGGTCTATTCCGCGGGCACCAAACCGGGCAAGTCCCTCAATCCCCAGGCCGTGGAGTCCCTGACCGAGCTCGGCATCGACATCACCGGCGAACACCCCAAGCCCGTGACCGGCGAGATCCTGGACGCCGTGGACGCCGTCATCATCCTGGGCACCGAAGCGAAGCTCGAACCTCACGACGGCACCCGCTTCGAGGTCTGGGAAACGGACGAACCGTCGGAACGCGGCATCGAAGGCATGGAACGCATGCGTCTGGTCCGGGACGACATCAGTGCCCGAGTCCATAAGCTCTACGCGGAGCTCACCGGGAACTAGGCATGCCCGCCCCCGCGGTATCCGCCCGTCAGGACCCTGGACGGGTCACGCATGTCAGGAGGCGTCGGAGGGCCGGAAGGTGGCGCCGGCCATAACGGCTGGGGACCGGGATGGGGTTTTGGATGAGATACGCATGAAAGCTCCGCGGGATCGAAGGACGGAAATGGGTGTAGCAGGCACCGCCCCGCCGCAAGGGGCGGCGGGGCGGTGCCCGAACGTGCTGGCTAGAGGGCGGCCAGCAGTTTCTGCATTTCCTGGATTTCGGCTTCCTGCGCGCTGACGATGTCCTTGCTGAGTCTCACCGCGTCCGTGTTCTTGCCGGCGGTGTTCTCGGTTTTGGCCATCATGATCGCGCCTTCGTGGTGGGCGATCATCTGCTTCAGGAAGAGCCGGGCTGCTTCCGTGCCCTGGGCGGCGTCGAGCATCTTCATGTCTCCATCCCCCATCATCCCGTTCATCCCGTTCATGCTGTGGCCGGAGGGCCCCGTCATGGGTTCGTTCCAGCCTTTCAGCCAGCCGGTCATCATGTCGATTTCGGGTCCCTGGGCCGCCTTGATCTTGGTGGCAAGTGTGGTCACTTCGGCCGGAATGTCCTGCTTCTTGAGCATCGTCTCGCTCATCTGAACGGCCTGGGCGTGGTGCGGGATCATCATCTGGGCGAACGTGACGTCCGCGGCGTTGTGTTCCGCGGCCGAAGCGGGGGCAGTGGTGGAGGGCGCGCTGGACGAGGAGCTGCCTTGGTCCGTGCCGGGCGTGGATGTGCCGGAGGATCCGGCTCCGGAGCCGCTGGCGCAGCCGGCCAGGGCCAGTGCTGCGGCGATGGCAGTGGCGGAAAGGGGGAAAAGTTTCTTGTTCATGGGAAATCAGGTCCTTCAAAGATCAGTCGGCGCATGGCGCCGCACGGGAGTGTATCAGCGGATGCGGTCGGGCAGCCCAACGGGCGCCTCAGTAAGGGGGTGTGCGCCGGAAGTGGTTGTTCCCGGCGGACGGCTCTTTTACGTCCTGCTGATGGACAGCTCACCCGGTGAAGGACTGCCGGGAAGGTAGGAATAGGACCGGGGCACCGCCCCGGGTGCTGTGGCGTTGGAAACGGTGCCGAACACCGCGGTGCCCGGCAGCGGGGCGGACAGCGACCCGGTCTTCCCCAGCGGGGTGCAGGACACCGTCATCGTTGGCATGCCCGCGCAGCTATCGGAGCACGAGCAATGCTCCGCGATGACGCCGGGAGTATTGTGCCCGTCCGACGAAAGACGGGCCGGGGACGCCTCAGCGACCTCGTCCTCCGGATGGCCATGGGCCGCTGCGGGTTCTGCATGCTCCATTGCGGCGTCCGCGGCGGCGGTGAGGGCGGCCGGGGCGTGAATGCTGTGAGTGCCCGTGAGGACGTGCATGCCCAGGATCCCGGCGAGGACGGCCAGGAGGCCTGCCAGAAGGCCAGCGCGGTGGAGGGCCGCCGACACGGCGTTCCGGTGGGATGCGGTCATGAGGTTCCTCCTTCCGTTCGGGCTGCGATGTCTAGGCTACCGGGCGTGAACTGGTGGTGTTCCGGTATTCCCGGTCGTTTGGCGCCTTCCGGGTCAACGAACCTCGGCGGGGTTCAGTTTCACCCGGCGCAGCAGTTGGGCGTTCAGGGCCACCACAATGGTGGAGGCGGACATCAGGACCGCGCCGGCGGCCGGGGAGAGCACGACGCCGGCGAAGGCGAGCACCCCGGCGGCCAGCGGGACGGAGATGATGTTGTAGCCGGTGGCCCACACGAGGTTCTGCCACATCTTCCGGTAGCTGGCCCGGGACAGATCGACCATCGACAGGACCGCACGGGGATCGTTGCCTGCCAGGACCACACCGGCTGACTCCATTGCGACGTCGGTACCGGCGCCGATGGCGATGCCCACTTCGGCCCTTGCCAGGGCCGGGGAGTCATTCACGCCGTCACCGACCATGGCCACCTTCAGACCCCGGGCCTGAAGCTCGGCCACCTTTTTGTCCTTGTCGGCCGGAAGGACCTCGGCGAAGACCTCATCGATGTTCAGTTCCCCCGCCACGGCCGCGGCGACCTGGCGGGCGTCACCGGTGATCATCGCGACCTTGATGCCCCGGCGCTGCAGGGCGGCGACGGCCTGCCTGGACTCCTCACGCACCGCGTCCTCGAGGCTGACGGCGCCGAGGATCCGGGTCCCGTCCACGATGTGCAGCACGGCGGCGCCGCGCTCCATCCAACCCCGGCTGGTGGCTGCCAGGGCTTCAGGTTCTGCGAGGCCGATTTCCTTGAGAAGGGCGGGGCCGCCGATCTGGATGATGCGGCCGTCGATCGCGGCGCGCACGCCCCGGCCGGTCATGGAGCTGAAGCCCGATGCTCGGGGGATGGCGAGGCCATGCAGGCGCGCTGCACGGACGATGGCCCGCGCCACGGGGTGCTCGCTGTCCGCTTCCACGGCGGCGGCGAGGGCGAGCAGTTCGTCCTGGCTCACGCCCTCGGCCGTGGCGACATCCTTGAGTTCGGGTTCGCCTTTGGTCAGGGTGCCTGTCTTGTCGAACAGTACGACGCCGACGGTGCGCATGCGCTCCAGTGCCATCCGGTTCTTGATCAGCACCCCGGTGCGGGCGGCCTGCTCGGTGGAGATCGCGATCACGAGCGGGATGGCCAGGCCCAAGGCGTGCGGGCAGGCGATCACCAGCACCGTCACGGTGCGCGTCACCGCCTCGGGAACATTCCCCAGCAGGGTCCAGACGATAAAGGTGATGACCCCGGCGCCCGCGGCGAAATAGAACAGGAAGGCCGCGGCCCGGTCGGCCAGGGCCTGCGCCCTGGAGGAGGACGCCTGGGCCTCCGCGACGAGGCGCTGGATGCCGGCCATGGCGGTGTCGTCCCCGACGGCGGTGACGCGGACTTTGACGGTGTTGTCGGTGGCTACCGTTCCGGCAACGACGGCGTCGCCGGCGGACCGGAGCACGGTCTTGGATTCGCCGGTGATCATGGATTCGTCGAACTCGGCCTGCCCATCGATGACGGTGCCGTCTGCCGGCATCCGTGCCCCGGAACGGACCAGGACCACGTCCCCGGCGCGGAGGTCGGAGAGGCTCACGGTCTCGGTTCCGGTATCGGTGATGCGTTCCGCCTCGTCCGGCAGCAGGGCCGCGAGAGCGTCGAGGGCTCCCTGGGCGGAGCCGAGGGCGCGCATTTCGATCCAGTGGCCCAGCAGCATGATGGCTATCAGCAGGGCCAGTTCCCACCAGAAATCCAGGTCGAAGCCGCCGATTCCCAGGCTGGTGACCCAGGAGGCGACGAAGGCGACGCTGATCGCCATGCCGATCAGCAGCATCATGCCCGGTTGCCGGGACTTCAGTTCCTTCAGGCCGCCCTTGAGGAACGGCATGCCTCCGTAGAAGAAGATGATGGTTCCCAGGACCGGGGGGATCCAGGCCGACCCGGGGAAGTCGGGCGGCATATAGCCAAGCAGATGCGCGAACATCGGGCTGAAGTAGACCACAGGCACCGACAGCGCCAGGGTCAGCCAGAACCGGTCCTTGAACATGGCCGTGCTGTGCCCGGCGTGCTGGCCGTGGGTGTGGACGACGTGGTCATCGTCGGGGCCGTGTCCTCCATGGTGGCCGCCATGGGCGGGAGCAGTGGCGATAGCCGAGGCAGCCACGGGGAGTTCTTTACGGGATTCGGTTTCGCGCATGTCAGTTCCATTCATTCGAAACGGTTCGATAAGCGCTGGGGTTGAACGGCTGTGACGGCGGTGCAGCAGCACCGGCCTGGACATACCACTTCACTGACAACACCAGAAATATACCCCTGGGGGGTATGCAAGTCAAGGACCGGCGAAAGCGGGGAGGGCTAGGCTTGGACCAGATCGCCGCCGGGCCAACGTTAGGACGTAGGCTTCAACAACCGCAGACTCGGCCGGCAGGGCACGCGTAGACAGTTTCGGGCATCGAAAGGCTCATCATGCGCCTGTTTTCACGCCGGACTTCCGGACAGCCTTCGGATCCCGCTGGCGGCGCCCGCAAGTCGCGCCGCAGGCTGCGGGCCGCCGGCATCGCGGCGCTGATCGCGCTGGGACTGGTGCTCATCTCGACGGCGACGAACCTGATCCTTGAGCGGTCAGAGAAATCCAGCATCAGCCCCTATGGCCAACGCATCGCAATCAGCGGCGGCGGGATCAACGTGTACCGGAACGGACATGCCGGCCAGCCGATCGTCCTCCTCAGCGGACTGGGAACACCGGCGCCCGGCCTGGACTTCGCCCCGCTGATCCGCGAGCTCGCAGGCTTCGACATCACGGTGGTTGAAGGATTCGGCTACGGATACAGCGACATGAGCGCCGGCCCGCGGACCAACCAGAACATCAGCACGGAACTCCATGAAGTGCTGACCCGGCTCCACATCAAACAGCCATATGTACTGGCAGGACACTCCATCGCCGGCTTCTACACCCTGGACTATGCCAACCGCTATCCCGAGGAAGTGGCAGCAGTGATCGGAATCGATGCCACTATACCGAAACCGGGGAGCGAACCGGTCGAGGACCCGCAGCCGGGCATCAACTGGGAACGGGCACTCTCCGTCACCGGACTGGTCCGTGACGTCACCGCAATCGCGCCCGGCCTGGCGGCGCCGGACGGTGACGCCTACACCGCCGACGAGCTCGAACGCATGCGCCTGATGTTGAGCTGGAACTTCGGCAACGACGCGGTGGCCGACGAAACGTCCCGAATTGCCAACAACGCGGCGGCGCTGAGGGGTATCCACTATCCCGATGGGCTGCCCGTCCTGGCTTTCATCGCCGACGAGAAGACAGACTCGACACCAACCAAGACCGCTGCAGCCCAGGCCCTGCTGAACAACGTCAAACACCAGGAAATCGTTACGCTCGAGGGCGGACACTATCTGCACTGGACCCAGTCCAAGCGCATGGCAGAAATCATCACGGGGTTCCTCGGCAAACAGGGGTAACCAACAACGCTCTTGTGCCAGCAGCCGCCGTAGCCGTCGTCGAAAGCCAGCCGCCGCCGTCGAAAGTCTGACGCCGAAACTCAGCAGCCGCCGTCGGACGTCAGCCGGGCCTGTTCTGCGCCACGTACGCCCCCACATTGTCCCGGCCCAGCGCCGCCCCGACGGCGGAGAAGGCGCCGTAGTCCGGCAGGACGATGGACTGCCCGTCGGTGCTGAAGCCGAACCCGGCGGTGGGCATGTTGAAGAACACGGCGTCCTGCAGGCGGACGTTCCGCAGGCTGTAGGCGAGGCTGGCGAGCGTGGCCGCGTTCAGGCCCTTGTCCACCTGCATGTACCGGGATGCCGTGCTGACCACCTTGTACAGGGTCACGGGGTTGGACAGGGTCTTGGCGGAGAGGAGCTTGGCCAGTGTGGCGCGGATGAAGGTCTGCTGGTCCCTGATCCGCTGGAAGTCGCCGTCGGCAAACGCATGGCGCTCGCGGACGAATTCGAGCGCCCGCTGGCCCTGCAGTCTGTTCACGCCGGCGGGAAAGTGCTGGTGCGTATCGAATGTTGCGGTGAACGCTTCCTTGACGTTGACGTCCACCCCGCCGAGCGCCTCGGTGATGCCCCTGAAGCCCTCGAAGTCCATCATCATGACGTGCTGGATCTTCTGGCCAAACAGCGATTCCACGGTCTTCACGGCCAGGGGCACGCCGCCGAGCGTCAGCGCCGAGTTGATTTTCGCTTCGCCGTAGCCGGGGATGGGCACCCAGGTGTCGCGCATGATCGAGATGCCGTACAGGTGCCTGCCGTCCCGCGCGAGGTGGACCAGTATCATGGCATCCGCGCGCTGGTCGGGCAGGCCATTGGCGGCCGGGGGATCGCCGCGGCGGTGGTCGCTGCCCAGCACCAGGATGTTCATGGGCAGTGTGGGCGCGGCCGGCGGCTTCAGCGGCGTGGCGGTGGGGGACGGTTTCGCGGCGGGCGTCAGCGTGGGCGTGGCGGTTGCGGACGGGCTCTCGGTCTCGAGCGTGGCCGTTTCGGTATTCCAGATCCTCGCCAGGTTGAAGATGAAGCCGGCGGCCACCAGCGGGATCACGATCAGTGCCGCCAGCAGCACCCTGAAGGCCGTCCGCTTGCGCTTCGCGGGTCCTCCGGAGGGGGCTGCGCCGCCCGTCTTCTCCGGGTCAGGCCGGGGTTCCATGAACGGACCGTACCACCAAAGTTCTCCGGAAAGAACGACGGCGGCGGGCAGGTTTTTCGTGATGGCCGGAAGGCATGTCCCACGCATCGCTGCGCCGGTATCAGCTGCCGGGCAAGGCTGCCTCAACTTCAGTCAGGCCGACATAATGAAGCCAGACGGTCGGCGTATTCCACGTCGCGGGCCGTGGCTGACGGCGGGAGGACATTGGGTGAATCCGACGAAGGAACAAATCCTGGCGGGGTACAGCCGTGCCCGCCGGGAACTGGACGCCTGGTTGGAAGGCGCTACGGCCGAGGACCTCCGGCGCAGGAGCAACGGCACGAAGTGGACCAATGAAGAACTGCTTTTCCACATGGTGTTCGGATACATGGTGGTCCGTGCGCTCCTTCCCCTGGTCCGCACTGTCAGCAGGCTGCCCGTGCCCGTCGGCAAAGTGTTCGCCGCGGTGCTGAATGCCGGGACCCGTCCCTTCGATGCCGTGAACTATTGGGGGTCCCGCGCGGCCTCGTTGGTCTACAACAGGAGGCGGATGGGCCCGAAACTCGGGAAGACCATCGCTTCGCTGTCACGACGGCTCGAACGCGAGACCCCGGGCACCCTGTCCAGGTCGATGCCGTTCCCTGACAGGTGGGACCCATTCTTCGCACCACGAATGACGCTGAACGATGTCTACGCCTACCCCACCCTCCACTTCGACTTCCATGTCAGGCAGCTGAGCCTTTCCCCGCGCGAAACGGGACCGTGAGCCTGATGCCGGGGTAGGGGCAATCTGGCCCTCTCCTGGCAGTTCTCCGCCAAAGCAGGTCGGTGACCAGGTTCAGCAGCCGCTCGGCGTTGCGGTGGACTATGGCCAGGTACTGGGTGACGTCGGCGGGGCCGGCGTTAGGAGGGGACGTTCAGCCGGGCGAAGCGCAGGATGGAGATGATGGACGGGGCCAGTTCGTCCTCCATCTGGCGGTAGTACTCGGGGCTGCGGCGGTAGGGGTCGACGACGTCGTTGTCCGCGGCTTCCGGTGCAAGCGCCAGGTGCCTCACGGAGGCGGCCCGTGCCGGGAGCTTGCGCCACAGCTTGGCGTTGGCGGAGATTTTTTCGCCATTCAGCAGGGCCGCCTCGGCCGCTTCGCCTCCGCCGGCGTGGCCTTCCCGCTCCTCGAGGACATCCAGCATCCGGGCGAACTCGCGGATGGTGAAGGTCCGCTTCAGGAGCGAGGCGTCCAGCTGGAGCACATCACCGCGGTGTCCGGAGGTCATGGTGAGCACCAGGTCCACCTTGCGCAGGATCTTGCCGGTGAGCTGGCGGGCCGCGAAGCCGTCCGCGGTGCCGCCGAAGGTATGGATGATGTCCGCGGACAGCGGCTGGACAGGATCGCCCACCATGGCCCGGGTTCCGGCGCTGCGGACCTCGAAGCCGCCGGGCAGCACCTGGTCCAGCCCGGCCTGCAGCAGCCGTTCCGCCACGGGGGAGCGGCAGATGTTGCCCGTGCAGACGGTCAGTATTCGGACTGGTGATGGCGATTCCACGTGTTGGCTCTTTCCGGCGGCAGAGGCGGACAGGTCTGTCCGCATATTTCAACTTAACACGCACAGGCCCGGTGCCTCCGGGGGAATCGCCTGCGGCCCGGAACCCGATCAGGGAAGCGCCTTTCCCATGGAACTCTCAGGTTCACTTCATCTGGCTGCCGGGGACCCGGTGGCACGATGGGACCTTGGATGGACGGGCGCTTCGGCTCGGCTTCAGGAGGCAGGATCTGATGAACGCTGGCCACAGCCGCATACGGAACGGAGGCAGCGGGAACCTGCGCCGCGCCTCCACCATGCTGGGGTGCCTTGCGCTGGTGGCGGCGCTCGCCGCCTGCCAGCCCGGCCCCGGTCCCGGACCGTCTCCCTCCCAGTCCACCACTCCTCCGCAGTCCGGATCGCCTTCGCCGTCCGAGTCGCCATCGGGGTCAGCGTCGACTTCCCAGGCCGGGTCCAATTCCCCGTCCGCGGCGGCAAAGCCAGGGCATGTGTTTGTGATCAACCTCGAAAACAAGTCGTACCGGGACATCTGGGGCCAACAGTCTGAAGCCCCGTACCTGTCCGGGACCCTGCGTCCGCAGGGCGAGCTCCTGAGGCAGTACTTCGCGATCGGCCACTCATCGCTGACCAACTACATCGCCCAGCTGTCCGGTCAGGGGCCCAACCCTGCCACCAGCGACGACTGCCCCACGTATGAGCCCTTTAGCGTCACCGGAACAGCATCCCAGGGCCAGCTGCAGGGCAGCGGCTGCGTCTACCCCGACTCCGTACCCACGCTGGCCGGCCAGCTCAGTGCCGCGGGGAAGACGTGGAAGGGCTACATGGAGGACATGGGGACACCGTGCCGCCATCCGGAACCTGGCGCCCGAGACACGAACCAGAAGGCGCGCGCGGACGACCAATACGCCACCAGGCACAACCCGTTCGTCTACTTCACCGGGATCACGTCCTCACCCGAGTGCCAGAGCAACGTGGTGGACTTCAGCAACCTCGCCACCGACCTCCAGTCGGCCTCCACCACGCCGAACCTGTCCTACATCAGTCCCAACCTGTGCAACGACGGCCACGACAGCCCCTGCGCGGACGGCCGCCAGGGCGGCCTTGCCACCTCGGACGAGTGGCTCCGGCAGCACGTCCCGGAGATCCTGTCCTCCGCCGCCTTCAAGCAGGACGGGCTCCTGGTCATCACCTTTGACGAGGCCAGGGGGAAGGAGACCGCCGATTCGTCGCTGCCCGGCGGCGCCGGCGGCGGCCGGGTCGGAGCGCTCCTGCTGTCACCGCTGGTCAAGGCCGGGTCAGCCAGTGACCGGCCCTACAACCACTACAGCCTGCTGGCCAGCATCGAGGACGCCTTTAACCTTCCCTATCTCGGCTATGCCGCGGCCCCTGACCTCAACCGCTTCGGGTCCGACGTCTACAACGCCGGCTCCTGAGAAGTGCCGACGCTGACACGTCGGTCAGATCACGGGTGCGCCCGGGGACGGGCCAGCAGGCCGCGCGCCAAGGTGAGGCCCTGGCCCAGTTTGACGGTGGGGAGGTACGCCCGGGTGATGGCGTTGGCAATGGCGGGTAGTGCGGCAGCATCCGGGAAGAGCATGTACATGGGCGTGTAGTCCGGCTTGAACTTGGCCTTGAAGGCCAGAAGCGACCGGAAGCCGTAGACGGGTTCCAGCATGGCCCCCAGCCTGTCGAGCAGCCGGTCAAGGCCGCCGTCGGTGTCTTCCACGGGGTGGGACGCCAGCGGATCCCGGGGCGGGCGGGCCAGCGGGGCGCCGGAGAGACTGATGAACTCGCAGCCTTCGTCCTTGAGGCTCAGTGCCGCGGAGGCGATGAGGAAGTCGATGGCGGCGCGGAACCCGTTGCTGCGCCGCCGCATGAAGTCCAGGGTCCAGCCGACGATGCGGCCGTTGCGGTAGACAGGCAGCCAGGACGCCACAGCGTGGACCGTGTGGTTGCCGTCCACGGCGAGCAGGCAGCGGACCTCGGGGTCGTCCAGCTCGTCCAGGCTGCCCAGGGTGAAACCCATCTCGGGCACCTTCTTGTCCGCCACCCATTCCTCGGACAGGGCCTGGATCTGGGCCTGCACCGAGCGGGGAGCAGCCGCGTACGTGGTCCACTCCGCGCGGATGCCGGACTTGGTCGCATTGTTCAGGGCGGTGCGGACGTCCTGGAACTTCTTGCCCCGGAAGGACAGGGAGTGCAGGGGCAGGACGGTCTCGTGGGCCACCTGAACGGATCCCCAGCCCAGGGAGGAGGCGTGGTTGCGGAGGTCCTGCGGCACGAAGTAGAAACACGGTGTCCACCCCTTGAGCCGGCAGTGGTCGGCGAACTCCCCGAAGGCGGACTCCCTGTCTGACCGCGGCCCCACCGGGACGCCGAGGGCCAGCGCCACCCCGGCGATGACCCGGTACGCCACGAAGCTCCCGCCGGAGGAAAACCAGTAGCTGTTCCCGGCCCAGGTTGTCATCCAGGACAGCGAGCTGCCCTCGTGCGCCTTGAGGATGGCCCGGGCCCGGTCCTCGTCGGAGCTGTGCCGGCCATGGGCCGGCCGCAGGAAGGTCCGGAGCAGCAGGGTGCCGGTGACGGCCCAGAAGACGACGCCGATGCCCTCGTACAGGAGCACGGCTGCGGTGCTTTCGGGAAAGAAGGCGGGGGACAGATCCATCAGGAAGCCCAGCGGAAGAAACCGGTCCGGCACGTCGGCGATCAGTTGGGGCAGTCCCGGCGCGGGCGTGAAGCCGCCGGCGAGCGCCAGCCCCGCGCCCACATACGCAGCGCCAAGCAGAACCCAGGCAACCACCACGCGGCTGGCCAGCCGCAGGTAGGTTCCGGGCGGGGCATGGACAGGGAACAGCGTCCGCCCCAGGAACAGGACCGCCGTCAGGAAAACCGGCAGGAGCATGGGCAGCACCAGGCTGAGCGGATGGGAATAGGCGGACAGGTCGATCCCGCCCACCCCTTCGCGGCCCGCGGGGGGAACCGCAGGCTGCAGGACTCCGGCAATGGTGATGACGGCCAGCACGGACAGTGCCACCTGCATCAGCAGCACCGCAGCCCACGCGAACCGGCGGCCGCGGCGGAGGCCGTCCGCGAGCAGGAGCAGCAGAAACGACGGAAGGATGGCCATGAAGAGCCCGCCGGCGCCGCCCGCTGCTGCAGCTGGGCCGCCGCGCAGTCCCTGGCCTCCGCCGGGTGGGAGCAGAACGCCTGCAGGGTCTGCGGGTCAACGGGCTGGATATTCGTGAACAAGTACCGCAGAACGGACAGCGGACCCACCGCGTGCGGCGCCAGCCCCGCCACCACCGGACCCACAGCCGCCACCACCACGAGCAGTGCCACCAGGACGCGGCCCTCGTGCCGGGACACGGCGGGGCGGCCGAACCGCGGCGCCCGGCCCAGCAGCAACGGGCCCAGGAGCGTGCCGGCAACGGCGGCCCCGAGCCGGACCAGGTCTTCGAAACCGCCCGCGTAGAAGGCGAACAGCATCAGCACGGCAAGGATGACCACGCGGATGCGGCGCCGCCACAGGGTGGGGGTGGCGGCGGTGGCGGCCATGGCGGCCCCGCAGGCCAGCGCGCTGGGCCCCACGAAGTAATGCCCGCTCATGTCCCGGGTCCAGCTGCCCATCAGTGATCCGGCCACCGCCAGGAAGCCGAGCGTGGCGGCGATGCCCAGAACGTGTGCGCCCACTGCCGCCGCGGCGAAGCGCAGGCTTCCCAGCTTCCGCTCCAGGGGTATGCCGGCGAGCAGCACCAAAGCCGTGCCCAGCACATACCCCGGCAAGCCCCGCTCCCAGAACCCGGATAAGAGCACTGCCCACCAGTCTCCGGACAGGGAATGCACGGTGCCCTCCACGTGCGGTCGCAATGCTTCGGGCGGGCCGGACGCGAGGCTGGAGGACAGAGCGCCGGCGGTCCAGAACACGGCAACGAACCACAGGGTGGCGGGGGCGCCGCGGAGAAGGCCGGACCAACCGCGAAGGGTCCGGGGATCCAGCCGGGAATCCGGCCGGGGGCCCGGGGGAAGGGAGGGCCCGGGGTGCGGCAGCGGCATCGGGACTCCTTTCGCGGGCGGACGGAGCTGGCCGCCTTAGATTCTCCCACAGGCGCGTGCAGCGGGCGCGTTTCGGCCAGCTGGTGAGCGCCGGACGGTGGTGGCGCATGGGCGCCGGCCTGTGAGGACGCCGGCGGGATGGAACCCGCGCCGAGCCTGCCGGGCCCACCAATCCGGGGTGGCAACCGGGACGAATGGCCATCGCTGTTCAAGGTTTCTCCACGCTGGTTTGCCTAGCCTCGGAGTTGTTACACCGGTCTGGGCCCTATGGGAGGAGGCGCAGATGGATCCCCGTGCTTCGTTCCGGCTGTTCCGCACCGGACTCATCGGATCAGTCGTGTTCGGTCTGGCAGCCGGCGGCCACCTGGCCGGAGGGGGCCAGCTCCCGGCGCTGTCCGTTTTGGCGGCCCTGTGCGCCGTGACCATGGTCCCGGTGGCCGCGCTGACCCGTTTCCGCCTGTCTTTTCCGGTTCTGACCGGGCTCATTGGCGCGGGGCAGCTCTGGCTCCACTGGGCTTTCGCCGCGCTCTCGGTGGGAGCGCCGCCGGCGGTCCATCAGGTGATGCCGGCAGGCCACGCCGGGCACGCCGCAACAACGTTGGTCCACGAGACCTTGACCGTGGCCGTGCCGGCCCACACTGCTGCCCCTGATGCGCTCATGATCGCCGCGCACGCCGTGGCTACCGTCGCCACGGCGCTGCTGTTGGCCCGGGGCGAGCGGGCCCTCGGATTCCTGGCCGGCTGGCTGCGCCCGCTCCTGGGGCAGCCCGAACCTGCCGCCATTGTTCCGGCGAGAGTTCCCGGCCCCTCCGCAGGGCCGGCCATCCTTCGCCCGGCCGGCGCCGCGTTGCGGCTGCCCTCCCGGCGGGGACCTCCCGCGGCCGCGCCCGCCGCCTAGAGCCGGTCCCTTTCACTCACGGACAGGGCCAACGGCGGCGCTTCGCCTGCTGTCCCGGGCCGCCGCACCGGCCGCCCGTTCCCGATCCGTTTCATTTTGTGAAAGGCACTCCCGCCATGAATACCTCCGTTCGCCGTACCCTCAAGACCGCCGCCGCCACCACGATTGCAGCCGGTTTCCTGGCCGCCGGCGCAGCCGCAGCGTCCGCCCACGTCAACGTCGCCCCGGATGATCCGGCCGCAGGCGGCTTCACGCACCTGACCTTCAACGTGCCCAACGAATCACCCACCGCCAAGACCAACAAGCTCGAGGTGACGCTGCCCACCGACACCCCGTTCACCTCGGTGTCCGTCAAGCCGGTTGAAGGCTGGAAGGCGCAAGTCATCACCACCAATCTGCCCAAGCCGATCACCGTCGGCGGAGCCACCATCACCAAGGCGCCCAGCAGCGTTGTATGGACCGCAGATGCCGCGCACCAGATCGGGCCCAACGAATACCAGGCGTTCTCCCTCTCCGTCGGTGTCCTGCCTGACGAGGGAACCACTGTGACCCTGCCCGCGGCGCAGACCTACACCGATGGCACCGTGGTGAAGTGGAACGAGAAGGCCGCCGAGGGCCAGGCAGAGCCCGAGCACCCGGCCCCTTCCTTCGTGACCACGGCCAAGGACGCCGAACCTGCGGCCGCTCCGGCCTCGACGGAGGCGACGACGGCCCCGCGACGACGCCGGCAGCGGCGCCAGCAGGCAGCACCGCCGCCGCGTCCTCCAACGGCGGCGACACCGCCGGCTGGTTCGGGCTCGCCGCCGGACTGATCGGCCTCGCCGCCGGCGTGACCGCCCTGGCGCGCACCCGCCCGGCCCGGGGCAAGTAGCCTCCGCGCCTCCAGCCTGAGCACCTCGCGCCACCATGGCGGGCGCGTTCGCGGAAGTCATGGGAGCGAACAGGAACGGACAGGGCTCCGGACAGCAACCACTGTCCGGAGCCCTGTCCACGGGACGGCCGCAGGGGCCAGCTACACACCCAGGAATCGCCTCCATTCATGAAGAAGTCACCAGGGCGTCACGTCGATGCAACCAACGGAGCCCACACTGGTCCCAGTAGTCAGGGAAAGGAGCCGTCATGGACCTTGAAGGCAGGCATATCCGTTCCTGCGCAGAACTTTCCCCGGGGGACCGAACTGAAGCCTGGCGCGGTGACCGTCCGCTGCACCGGGGCCGTGTCCTGGCAGTCGTCCCGGAGCTGGACATGTTCTGGATTCTTGATGCCCGCACAGGCACCCGGCAACTGCTGGACCTCGATCAGCTGCGTGTCCTGCGGTGCCCGCTCCGGCTCTTGCCGTCTCCACCGGACCGGGATCCCGGACCGGCCGCAGCCTGACGTGCACCCACGTACCGCCAGGCGAACAGTGCGTGAACTTCCGCCGGGACACGACCACCGGCAGCACGCTCCCCCTACCATTGCCCGCATGCACTCCCTTGAATCCGAAGCGTTGATCAACGCGCGCCCCTCCACGGTCTGGGAGGTCCTCACCGACGCCGGCAACCTGACAGTCTGGGAATCCGGCATCACAGCCGTCGACGGCGAGCTGCGCAACGGCGGACGGGTCCGGTTCCACACCACGGGCACGGGGCGCCGGAGTATCCGGGTGCGGGTCCAGCAGCTGCCCGGCCGGGTCATGGTCTGGACCGCCCGCCTGCCGCTAGGAGTTTCGACGACCGCCCGCACGTTCACGCTCGCACCCGCGGACGGCATGACCAGCTTCCACGTAAAAGACGAGCACCGCGGGCTCCTGCACCTGCTGGGCGGCCACACACTGCGCTTCGCCAACCAGTCCCTGGCGGACTTTGTCAGCGCGGTCAAGAAGCGCGCCGAGCTGCTCGACCGGCTCTAGGGCTTGTCTCCCAACCTTCGGCGCAGTGGCTCGTGCGTGAGCCGTTGATACCCGTTGCTTCCCAGGGGGATCGTGTGTCAGCCTCGAAGTGATCCCGCCGGGCGACGACGGGTAGCAGACAAGGAGCACGGCGTGGGACTCATCCATATCGACCTGTTCACCACGCTCGACGGCGTCGCGCAGGCGCCCGGCGGGCCGGAGGAGGACGCTGAGGGCGGCTTCGCGTTTGGTGGCTGGCAGGCGCCTCTCATCGACGAGGTCGTCGGCGAGCAGATCGACGCAGGAATGGTGGGGATGGACGCGCTGATGCTTGGGCGCCGGACGTACGACATTTTTGCCTCGTACTGGCCGCATGCGGAGGGGAGCATCGCGCGGCTGTTCAACCGCCTTCCCAAGTACGTGGCCTCGCGCCAGGCGCCCACCCTCGACTGGGCCAACTCCACGCTGCTCGGTCCTGATGTCGCCGCCGCCGTGCGCGACCTGCGCGAAAGGCACGAGGACATCCACGTCATCGGCAGCCTCGACTTCGTGCAGACCCTGTTCGCCGAGAAGCTCTTCGACCGGCTCACGCTCTGGGTGTATCCGATCCTCCTCGGCGGCGGAAAGAAGGTCTTCGCCAACGGGGTGGTTCCGACGAACCTCACACTCATCGAGCCGGTGGTCGCCTCACCTAAAGGTGCGGTGCTGCAGCGCTACGCGCTCGCCGACGGCACGCCCGGCGTCGGCGATATGTCCGCCGTCGATCAGGAGGGCTAGCGCAGCCAGGGCGGGTCGCCTTTGACGATTGGGCCAGGTCCGCCCGGGCCAAGGCCGGCCACAGTTGAGCCCGGCCACTTGTGAACACCTTGGGGGAGCTCAGTTTGGGGTGGTCACCACCTGCGGGGCGGCCGCCGGAAGTCTGCAGGGTTTTTCCAAGGGGCACTCCCGATAGTTGGCAGCAGCAACCATTTGGAAGCCTTTGCGGCCCCGGCAAAGACACATAAGCCTCGCACGCTTAACGCAAGTCACCCACCCACCTGAGCGCAGAGATTCTGGAGTTAACTCCCTCTGCTTCCCAGTCCTGCATACGGATACCGGCATCTCCGAGAGGAACAGCCATGAGGAACCTTCCAGTTAGTCCACGAACAGTAAGTCCACGAACCCTTCGTAAGATCACCATCCTTGCCGCCGCCGCAGCGCTGATCGCGGCCGGCGGAACGGGTTCCGCCCTGGCCAAGGGCGGCACGGCCAAACCGCCGAAGGGAATCGTTTCCCCCTGGGTGGTGCCCACCCTGGCCACACCGGCCTCCGCAGCATCAGCCCGCGGCTTCGATGACACCGGCTTTGCCAGCAACGCCACCGTCAACACCGACAACACGTCGTGTCCCGGCGTGACGGATCCCGAGTACTACGGCGGCACCGTTACCATCAACGGCATCCTCATCACCATCCCGTGCAACCTGGTGGTCCAGATGCCGGCCAACACGCTGACCTGGGCGGACTTCGTCCATGGAACCGGCGGCACGGCTCCGCTCGGCGTCGACGGCCTGGAACTGCGGGCCGTCGGCAACATCGTGGGATCACGCCACATAGCCGGCCTGGCTTTTGTCTCCCAGCAGTCGGCCAATACAGGCCGCGGTGAAATCACCGGGATCGACTACGCCAACGGCGCCCTGAAGGTGGCTGACGCCGCGGGCGGAACCGTGACCGTCCAGCTGAACGACCCCAAGATCGCCGGCCTGCACGACAGCACCGGCGCCGATACCGGCCGGTTCAGCAACGGCCAGTCGCCTGATTACCGCTTCAGCGTTGACCAGGACAACCCCACCATCCACGCCGCCACGGGCTACCCCATGTGCATCCCGCGCACGGATCCGTCCGTCAAGGATGACCCCCTGTGCCCGCAGAAGAACCGCCCGCTGGCACCGTCGGCCACCACGGTCACCGTACCTGCCTGCCGCAACTTCAGCGTGGCCGGTGTTGTGCCGCCGGCCAGCGGAGAGCTCAGCGCCCCGGCGGCCGGCCAGAAGTACTGCTCGCAGTATGTGATGCCGGTGCCGGGAATCAGCGCCACCGCCCCGGACGCCAACCAGCAGGCGCCCTTCGAAATCGGTGACGTGGTGGACTACTCCGGAACGCTCATTCACGGGTCGCCGGACTACATCTCGGCCCACACGGTTGAGGCCAACCTCGGCATCTACACCCAGCCCGGCACGCAGCCCAGCTACCTGGCGATCGGCGAGTTCGGCGTGGGCACCGCGGACCCCCTTGCGACGGCACCCAACGGCGTGGCGCAGGAGACCCAGGACAGGATCTTCCTCGAATCCGAAACCACGGACGTCAAGACCCCGGTGGATATCTACTACGAGGACCGCAATGCCGACGGTTCGGTCTTCAACCGGTGGATCACGCCGTTTGAAATGACGGGCGAGAACGCGGCCCCGCTTACCGGGCCGACGGGCGGCATCACCACGCAAAACACCGGCCCCCAGCCACAGCGGGCCCGGCTCCGCGCCACGAAGGCCCCCACCGGCCTCCTCAGCCAGCCGGACCGTACCGTCCGCGTGGGAGTCCGCAGCCTGTGCATGCCCACGCCGGTCAACACCACGGCAACCACCATCAACCAGGCCGCTCTGGACAGCTGCTTCAAGAACGCCCCCACCAAGGCCAACGGGCTCCAGCCCGGGCAGTACATCGCTCCGGTCTTCGAGTACATCTTCCCGGAGAACGTGAAGCCCGGAGACGTGATTGTGCCAAACGACCTGTACCACCTGCCGTTCCTGGTCAACGGTGAAGGCACTAACAACGCCGGCGCCCTGGTGCCTTCTCCGTGGTAACACGGGAGGCCGACGGCGGCAGCGCGGCCTAAATGAACGCGCACCCCAGCCTGTGGCGGGGACTCGCTTCGGCGGTCCTCGCCACAGGCGTGCTCGCCGGCTGCAGCCCGGCTCCTCCGGTGCCGACGGCGCAGCCGGCACCAGCGACAGCGAATGCGCCGGTAGGACATACGCCGGCAGGAAGTACGACGGCGGCGGGCCCGACGGCGGCCACGTCACCCGGCGCTTCGGCGGGGGCAGCTGCTGCCGCGCCCGCGCTGCCCCCTTCGGAGCCAAACGCCGGCGGCGGCAACCGCGCCGGCGGAAGGAACCGCGGCGGGAGAGCGGACGGATCGTCCTACACCTGTCTCTTATACACATCTAGATGTGTATAAGAGACAGCCCCAGCGCTGCCCGCGGACTGGCCGGCGGAGGTCCCCTTGCCGCCCGGGCAGCTCCAGGGCTCAACCGGCACGGCCCCCCAATGGAGCGCCATGCTGCTGGTCACAGGCGGCGCTGACAAGGCTCTCGCCGGTGCCGTCAGGTTCTACACAGCGAACGGGTTCACGAGCGAGGGCATCGCCCAGCTGCACCGCGGAAACTACCGGGTTGTCATGGTGGCCATGAACCGCGACCATTCGGCCGCTGAAACCAACCTGACCGTCGCCCTCATCCGGGGCTGAACGCTTCAAATGGGGTCCCTTCACTGGGACCCTGCCGTATGACCGTGTAGTGGGACCGGCAGGGGACCCTGCGGCGGGGTGGCCCAATCTGGGGGAACATTGCAGCCGGCACCTCCGGACCCTCCAAGGATTTCCGGAGGCCCGGGTTGCAAGCTGGTTCTCGAAACCACCCCCGCCACCCAAAATTCCTGGAGGACCTCATGGCAACAACACGGCGCGACGTGCTGAAGCTGAGCATCATGGGCGGCGCAGTTGCCCTGACCGGTGCCACCGCGGACGCCGCCCTGGCCGGTGTGCCGGCCAAGGGCGGCACAGATACCGTCACCACTCCCATCACCACGCCGAGCAGGCTCGCGGCGAAGAACATGCCGATTCCCTTCGCCGCCGCCTTCCGCCGGCCGCCGGAGCTGATCCCGTACGAGCAGGGCTGGGATCCGGACGGCCAGCCCTTTGAGAAGTACTGCCTCACCCAGAAGACGGGGACCGCCCAGATCGCCCGGGGCCTGAACACCACACTGGCCGGTTACAACGGGATTTTTCCGGGCCCGTCCATCCGCGTGGAGCAGGGCACCCGCACCGAGCTGCGGATCAGTAACCGGCTTTCCACCAAGGGACTGCTGTATCCGGACCCGTCCAACACGGTGACGCACCTGCACGGCTCGGCGTCGCTGCCGCAGTACGACGGCTACGCAAACGACAGGACCGCCCCGGGGAAGGTGAAGAACTACCAGTATCCCAACTGGCAGGCGGCCCGGACGCTCTGGTACCACGACCACAACCACATGCTCACCGCCCAGGGTGTGTACTCCGGCCTGGCCGCGTATTACTCCATCACCAACGAGCAGGAGCGGGAGCAGCTGCCGCAGGGCGAGTTCGACGTGCCGATCCTGGTCTCGGACGTGATGCTGAACGCGGACGGCTCCCTGGGATACAACGACAACGGCCATTCCGGCCTGTGGGGCGACATCGTGATGGTCAACGGCGTGCCCTGGCCCACTATGAAGGTGAAGCCGCAGATCTACCGGTTCCGGTTCCTGGTCGGTTCCATCACCCGCTCCTACCGGTTCGCGCTGTCCAACGGTGCCCCGTTCTATGTGGTGGGTACGGATGCCGGCATGACCCCGAAGGTCCAGGCGGTCTCGTCCTGGCGGCAGGGCACGGCCGAGCGGTATGAGGTCTTGATCGACTTCCGGAAGTACAAGCCCGGGCAGACCGTGGAGCTGCGGAACCTGAGCAACAAGAACAACGTGGACTTCGCCAATACCGGCAAGGTCATGAAGTTCCAGGTGGTGGAGGATTCGCCGTCATTGATTCCCGGTTCCCATTCCATCGGCTCGATCCCGGCCAGCCTTGACCCGGGCGAGCATCCCACCAAGGACAGCGGAGGCCTGGACACCATGTCGCTGACCCCGGACATGGCCGTGGCGAAAAGGATCCTGCGGGTCCAGCGCAAGAGCGGGGAGTGGACCATCAACGGCGAAACCTGGGACACGGTGGAAAAGTCCAACTTCACCCGGTGTTTCGCGAACCCGCAGAAGAACCAGGTGGAGCAGTGGACCATCGTGAACGAGTCCGGCGGCTGGTTCCACCCGGTGCACATCCACCTGATCGACGGCAAGATCATCGGCCGGAACACCAACGGCGGCAAGCCCTTCGCCTGGGAGGGCGGCCCGAAGGACGTCTTCTACGCCGGGGAGAACGAGTCCGTCACTGTCCTCATGCAGTTCGATACGGGCAAGCACGAGGGCGGCCGGTACATGGTCCACTGCCACAACCTGGTGCACGAGGACCACGACATGATGGTCCAGTTTGCCGTCGGCGACCTGAACAACAACGATCCCATCAACGCCGACAAGCCCGTCGATGAGACAGAGGTTGAGGGGCACTACGCGTCGAACTACAAGGCCTCCTATCCTGAGGGGACCTGACGCTGCCATGCACCGACCTTTCAAGAAGTACGACGCCGGTTCGGTCACCTCCCGGGGTGACCGGGCCGGCGTCGTGCGTCCTTCGCTGGCGGATGCTGGCGGCGAAGCGCAGGATGAGGGGATGAACGCTTCCGGCTTCCGTTTGGAGAGCCGCGGTCCCGTCGAAGGGATGGCGGGACCGCACCCGTGGAGCCGGTTCGTGGCGTTGGGGGATTCGTTCACCGAAGGGGTGGGCGATCCGGAGCCCCGAAGCCCGGGCGGCCTGCGGGGCTGGGCGGACCGCGTGGCGGAGGAACTGAGCGTGGGCCACGAGGATTTCGCCTACGCCAACCTGGCCGTGCGGGGCCTGCTGCTGGAGCAGATCCTGGATCAGCAGACGGGGCCGGCGATGGCGCTGAAACCGGACCTGATCGCCCTGTCAGGGGGCGGGAACGATCTTGTCTTCCGCGGCACCGATCCCGACAAGCTGGCCGCCAAGCTGGATGCCGCCGTCGGGCTGCTGAGTTCCACGGGCGCCACCATGGTCCTGTTCACCGGGCCGGACTGGGGCGGGACGCCGATGATCGGGCACAACCGGGCCAAGGTGGCAATCTTCAACGAGAACATCCGGACCATCGCCCACCGGCACGATGCCGTGATCGCCGACCTGTGGGCCTTGCGGGCGCTGACGGACCCGCGGATGTGGGACCCGGACCGGCTGCATTTCTCGCCGCTGGGCTACCACACCATCGCCATGATGGTGCTGGACACCTTGAATGTTCCGCACACGCTGCGTCCCCTGCGGCCCAAGGCCCTGCCGGACAGCAGCTGGCGCCATGCCCGGGCCGAGGACCTCGTCTGGGCCAGGAAATACCTGGTCCCCTGGGTGCTGCGGCGGATCCGGCATGAGACCGAGGAAGAACTGCAGGCGAAGCGGCCCGTGGCCGGCCCGGTCTTTGGTGCCGGGATGCCGCCGGGAACGTTCATCGGGACGCACCCGCAGGACCTCTGATTCGGGGGCCGCCTCACCGGGCAATGAAGTAGCATCCGGCTATGACGAAGTATCCGGCACTGACGAACAGGAACTGTAAATGATCGAACACCAGACCTCGGCCGACGGCACCAAGATCGCGTTCGAACGGACCGGTGAAGGACCCGCCCTGATCATTATCGGCGGCGCTTTGAACAACCGGCGCTCGGCCGACATGCTGGTGCCCCTGCTCGCCCCGCACTTCACCGTCTTCGCGTATGACCGGCGCGGGAGGGGCGACAGCACTGACAGTCCGCCCTACAGCCCGGAGCGTGAAATAGAGGACCTGACGGCCCTCATAGGTGCCGCGGGCGGATCGTCCTACACCTATGGCCACTCGTCGGGCGCCATCCTGGCGCTGGAAGCAGCGGCCAGCGGGGCGCCCATTTCCAAACTGGCTGCCTATGAGCCGCCGTATCTGACCGGACAGGCCCCGGACGAAACCTGGGAAGCCTTCCGGGACCGGGTCCAGGCGGCGGTGGACGCGGGAGACCGGGGAGCCGCGATCGAACTGTTCATCCGCCACACGGGCTCTGAGTTCGACGAAGGGATGAAGAGCATGCCGTGGTGGCCTGCCCTCCTCGGCGTCGCGCACACGCTGCCCTATGACCTCACGCTCACGCGGGACGGCAGCGTTCCCGCGGACAGGTTCGCGGACATTAACCTCCCCGCGTTGGGGATTTACGGGGGTGCGAGCCCGTCTTGGGCAGGCGCTGCCATCAGCGCCGTGGCCGCAGCCGTTCCCGGCATGAAGCAGGAAAAGCTGGAAGGCCAGAACCACGGCGTCGCCCCCGAGGCTGTTGCCCCGGTCCTGATTGACTTCTTCAGTTAGGCGCTAGCTCGTCTTCCGCAAATTTCCGCGGATTACTGGAATGCAGACGGAATCGGAAGCGTTACCTCAGTAACGCCCCAAGCTGCTGGGGAGCCTGCGGGCGGCGAGGGAGAGGATAAGGCGATGGACGCCGTCGGCCGCTTTGAACTCAGTGGTTCCGCCACCAGCCGGACAGCCCCGCATCCCTGGAGCCGTTATGTGGCGATGGGGGATTCGTTTACGGAGGGGATCGGCGATCCCGAGGAGCGCAGCCCGGGCGGCTGGCGCGGCTGGGCCGACCGTGTGGCCGAGGAACTCAGCGTTGACCATGAGGACTTTGCCTACGCGAACCTGGCCGTGCGCGGCTTGCTTTTGCAGGAGATCATCGACAGGCAGTTGGCCCAGGCGCTGCGGCTGAAGCCGGACCTGATCAGCCTTTCGGCCGGCGGAAATGACATGGTGTTCCACAACAGCAATCCGGACAAGCTCGCTGCCAGGCTGGACGCGGGCGTTGAACTGCTGAAGACCACCGGCGCCACCGTTGTGCTGTTCACCGGACCGGACTGGTGGCGCACGCCCGTGCTCAGCCGCAACCGGGCCAGGGTGGCCATTTTCAATGAGAATATCCACGCCATCGCGGCCCGGCACGACTGCGTGGTGGCTGACCTGTGGGCTCTGCGGGAACTCCGGGACCCCCAGATGTGGGATCCGGACCGGCTGCACTTCTCCCCGCTGGGGCACCATACCATTGCCATCATGGTCCTGAACACCCTGAACGTGCCCCACACCCTTCAGCCGCTGGCGCCCCCGGCCCTGCCGGAGCGGAGCTGGCGGGAAGCGGGCGCCGACGACCTGGTCTGGGCCAAGACCTACTTCCTGCCGTGGGTCCTGCGGCGCATCCGGCCCCAGCCGGGGGATGCAGCCCTGCAAGCGAAGCGGCCGCAGGCTGCGCCGGTATTCGGTGCCGGGATGCACCCGCAGTTGCACCGAAAGCGGCCGGCGGCCCCGATCAACGGCACGGAGCCCGTGTACAAAGCCCAGCTCAAGCGGGCGTAGGACTCAAACGGGCGCCGAGTTCAGGCGGCGCCCACGCGGAGGCGGTGCTGCCCACAGGCGGGATTCAGTTGATGAGGGCCACCGCGTGGGCGATCACGAGGGCCAGGAGCACAAAGCCGCCGGCGGCCTCAACCACCATGAATATTTTGGCCCGCGGGGACAGGGGCATGGTGTCGGTGGGACTGAATGCCATGGAGTTGGACGCCGAGAAGTACAGGTAGTCCACGAAGGACGCCACCCAGCCCGTCTTCACGGAAGACCTGGTGGCCACCTCCTCGACGGCGTCGTGGTCCTCGTCCTGCGGAAAGCGGAAGTCGGCCGCCGGGAGGTTTTTGCGGTCGGCGTGCCGGCGGGAGACCGGGCCGCCGCGGTCCAGCTCCCAGTAGACCAGGGCGAACCCGATGATGTTGGTGACCCAGACCTGGAGCGCCGCAAGCAGTAGGGTGGGGCCGTCCTGCTTCCCGGAGGAGGTCAGCAGGATGATCAGCTGCACCAGTGCCACCTCGTTGGCGGCCACCAGCAGCAGGGCCTGGCCGGTGGCAAGGTACTTGGACCAGCGGGTCTGCCGGCGGAGGCGGGCCGGGTTCAGCGCGATCAGCGGGATGAGCATCAGCAGCCCGATGGCCACCACTGTGTACCGGAGAGCCGGAAGGAAGGTGGTGGGCAGGGTGGCGTAGAGGCCCAATGCGACGAGTAGCGCGATGACGGCGGGTAGGCGGTGTTCGGCCCGGGGAGCGGGTTTCTCGTCAAAGGACATCTGATGAGTCTAGGGACCCGCAGTGCCCGCCCGCGGTAGCGCCGCGTTGTTCGGCACGGGCCTGCGCGCCGGTCCCGAGCCGTGACCGGTGGTCCAGCGCCCTCCGGTCCCCTCGGCAGCGTCCTCCCGAATCGCTAGGGCATCACCTTGTACAGATCGATGACGGTCTCTTCCGGAGGCGACGCGAAGCCGCCCTCGATGCCCTGCTGCATCCGGGGAAGGAGGATGCCGTCGCGGAATTTCTCCCAGCTCTCCTTCGACTCATGGACAGCCATAATCGTCCAACCGCCGGCAGAAGAGCCTGCGGCATGGAAGATCTGGCCGTCAGGCAGGAGCCCCTCGCCTGGGTGGACAGCGGCAATTGAGGCATCGTACTGGTCCTTGGTGCCGCCTGCGAAGAAATGCACGATGCCGTAGGGCGCGGTGTCCATATCTGCTCCTTGGATGGTCTGGTTGGTGTTGGACATGCCAACCAATAGACCTCGGCCCGCTGGATGTCAATGGGGTCATCCCGAAGGGCTCGCCCTAGCCTCCCCACACCGAGGACGATCCGGAGTGCCCGGTGACGATGCTCTGGCAGATCAGGAACAGCCCGGCCAGAACGTCCACGGCCAGGAGCAGCGGGGACTGCCCATGATGCTGGTGTGGTGCGCGCCTGGCTAGAGTGGGGTGCCGTAGATTCCTTGGCGTGTGTTGCGGCTTTCCTGAAGGCGTCGCTGCAGTAGTCCGGGCCGGGTCGCAGTAGACCTCGCTGGTGGTGAGTATGTACCAGATTGCCAGGAGTATGGAGTGCTGGACAGCAACGAGCGTCCTGATAGGGCCGCGGCGGGCGGCGATTCGATGATATTTGGCGCTGAAGTACGTGGTTCTGGAACGCGAAACGCTCATTGCTGCTATTCCCAGCGCGGCTTTGAGATACGGTGCCGGCCCAGGATGCCAGTTGAGGTCGGTGATGGCCCGAGTTGGGCGTCCATGACGTCCAGGTGCAAGCGGATCAGAAATCCGTGGTGTCCGGTCAACCGGGTGGGTGAGGGCCTCCGTGAGTTCGGGAATCTTGGCTCGCATTCTTTGACTGGCCATGTCCGCAAGCACGCCTGGATCGCGCTCACCGTTGATCGCTGCACGGGCCTGCGCGCATGGCCAAGCAGTGACGGGGCGTCAGCCCGGGGTGAGGACGCAGAACTCGTTGCCCTCTGGGTCGGCGAGGCATACCCATGGCACATCGCCCTGGCCGACATCGGCATCAGTGGCGCCGAGCGCCCGTAGCCTGGCCACCTCTGCGGCTTGGTCGTCACCGGCGTACGGCCTCAGGTCGAGGTGGACACGGTTCCACACGGTCTCCGGGCCGGACGTGCGAAGGAACTCCAGATACGGCCCGACGCCTTGGGCCGAACGCAGCCTCGCATGATCATCGGTCACCTCGTGCAGGGTCCAGTCCGTGGCATCGCTCCAGAACCGGGCCATGGCCCGCGGATCCGCGCAGTTGACCACCACCGCGGCGATCGGCCCGGTGTCCCGGTAGATCGGTCGCGGCTCCAGCACGCAGAACACGTTGCCCTCCGGATCGGCCAGGACCGTCCACGGCACATCACCCTGGCCCACATCTGCGGGCGTCGCACCGAGCTCCATCAGGCGCGCCACCAGCTCCGCCTGATGGGCCGCAGACGTGGTGGCGAGATCGAGGTGCACGCGGTACCTCACCGTCTCGGGGTCCGGGACGGTGACGACATCGACGCAGACGGCGGCGGGATCCGGCCAGACGAAGCCCACAGGTTCAACATTGGTCACGCCGGGTCCCTCGCTGGACACACCCCAACCGAGGGCCTCCGCCCAAAACCGGCCGAGCGCCGAGTCATCCCGGGCCTTGAAATTCACCTGAACAAGTCGCAGCGCCATGCCGGGGGCCTAGCCGCCCCACACCGAGGACGATCCGGAGTGCCCGGTGATGATGCTCTGGTAGATCATGAACAATCCGGCCAGCACGCCAACGGCCAGCAGGGCGATCCTGACAGGCCGGGATTCCTGGAGGCCCGCCAGCGCAGGCACCCGCCGGGCCAGCGGCGCGTAGGTGGCTGCGAGCATCAGTGCCACCACCACAAAGAAGACCACCGCGGTGTATTTGAAGATGTCACCCTGCCGGGCGTGCGCCTGGATCGCGTCGGTGGCGCCCCGGATGGCCTGCAGCTGCTCGCCGGCCTGGGCGGTGATGAGGGACAGGGGAGCGAGCATCAGCGTCAGGACACCCAGCGGCCACGCCAGGTAGTTCCGGGTCCGGGCGGCGAGGCCGTAGACCACGGCACCCAGCCCGGCAAGCGGCCCGAAGACCACCACGGCGTGGACGAGGAGAATGTGGGCCGGAAGGCCGGCGATCATGAACACGGGTTGCTCCTTGCAGGACGGTTACCGCATGGCAGGACAGGTACTGCGTGCTGTCACGGTAGCACCAGCCAAAGGCCCAGCGCGCCAAGAAACACGCATGAACTTGCCGTCCACCGACGGTCCTTAAAAATGGGAGGCTCCGCGGGCCGGATCCATCGTGCTCGAACGTGATGGGGGTCGCCGGACCCGGCGCTGGCGGGGGGAGCGCATTGCCGGGTCCGGCGGACTGACCGGTTGGAGGACACCTTGCGATCAGATAGTCAGATGTTGGCCGTCCGACCTTCACAAAAGCTTGCGGGACCCTATGGCTCCAAGAGCCTTCCGCGCCAATGGGTTCCCCCACCGGCCTTGCACGCGCCGCGTCCGGCACCGCAAACGAGACCAGGCGCCCGGAAATTGTCTTTACCAGCCAGCCCCGGGTCTGCTGCCTCAGCCGGTGAGGGCATATCCTTCGCGGATCCAGGCCAGCACCTCGGCATCAATTTCTGAAGGGAAGGATTGCTCCTTGCAGCACGGTATACCGCATGTCAGGACAGGTGCTGCGTGCTGTCACGCTAGCACTAGCCAGAGGCCCAGGGCGCCTAGAACCACGCATGAACTTGCCGTCCACAGAACGGCGGCGATGTCCGGTGCGAGATGCTCCGCCGTGATGCCGTGGATGCCGCGCCGGTACCGCACCCGCTGGGTGAAGTAGATGCCGCCTCCGGCCGCTACTGAAACGGCAAAAAAGGGCAGGACCAGTGGTCCGTGTTCCGGAATCCAGCGGAGGAAGATGGCGCTGGCGGTCACCAGTGTCAGCGTCGTCCGGCCCCACGCCAGCACCGTGCGCTCCGGCTGCAGCCCGGGGTCTCCATGCGGCCGATCGTCCGGGTGGTTGTGGGTCATGTTTTCAGGCCAGGACGACGACGGCGATCACCACGGCCGCTGCGACGGCGCAGCCGGCGGCGAGCAGCGGGGCAATGAGCGGCAGCGGCAACGGCCGGTTGGTGCGCAGGCTGCCTTCGACGCGAAGCCAGCGCACGGCAGCTCCGGCGCTGAGGATCATGCCGAGCAGGAGCAGCAGGACCGAGAGCCCCCGCCGGACGGGTTCCAGGAAGACGTCGGAGGTGAAGGCCTCCACGGCGATGCCGCCGGCCAGGAGTGCCAGCGAGGTGCGGATCCAGGCCAGGAACGTACGTTCATTGGCTAGCGTGAAGCGCGGGTCCGGCTCGGTCCCACCGGGGAGAAGCCTTTCGGCGATCCTGCTTCTGCGGGCTGGGCCCGTATCGGGGGTTGGTCCGGGTCTTGGGTCAAGCGGGTTCGCGGGCACGGTCACAGTCTAGACAGCGGCTAGCGGAGGGATAGTTCCAGACGCGGTACACGCGGTTAAAATCGGTGATTTCAAGCTCTCCGCGCGCAGAAGGCAGGATCAGCGTTCCCGCCGCGCCGGTGCCCCGGAGGGGTACGCCTCCGGGGCGGACCTCATCGTGGCAGCAACCATGCGCGAGGTTCCGAACCTTCAACGGGCAGCGTGATCGCCGTCAACCCCACTAGGCCGAGGCGCTCAGCGGTTGCCAGGCCTGGCCGGCGCCGACAGTGTCCGCGCCTGCCTCAAAGAACAAGGCGATGGTAACCGCGCCGGGGTCGAGCACTCCCCGCGCGAGTTCGCCCACATAGGTGGCCCTGCCGCGGGCGGCGATGAGGTCGGCGGTGGACTCAGCGCCGGCCCGGGCGGCCAGGGCTGCTTCCAGGAGCGCCCCGCCAAGCGTGTTGCCGCGCTCGGCGGCCGCGGTGAGAGCAACGGATGCCGGTTGGAGCGCGTCGATCATCGTGTTGTCACCGACCCGGGCACCGCCGAGTTTCTGGATGGTCGACAGCCCCGCCGCGATGCCTTGGGCGATGTCGGTGACGGCTGCTGCGTCATTCTTGGAACCTTTGGCGATGTCGCGGAACCACATCCCGAACAGCGGTCCGCTGGTGCCTCCGGTGGCCATGAAGCCACGGCTTGCGGCTTGGAACACGGTGGGGAAGGTCGCTTCCGTGGCGGTCGGCAGACCTGCTCGTGTGCGTTCCAGGGCGGAGGCGATGTTGACGCCGAAGTCGCCGTCACCGGCGAGCCGGTCCAGCTCTGTCAGGTAGGCCTGAGTCGAGTCGAATCGTTCATTGAACGAGGTTATCCACGTCAGTGCAGCGGTGCCGTCGATGAGGTTGGTCATGATGTTTCCTTCGGTCTGTTGGTGTTGTTACCAGGAGAGGGCGGGTGTGCGAACGGTGTCGTCCCACAGGCTGATCAGTTCGTCGTCGGCGACCGTCAGGGTCACGGAGAGGCCGTGCATGTTCAGGGAAGAGACGTACGTGCCGGCGAGGGAGCGCGCGACGCGGATGCCACGACCGTTCAGAAGGTTGTGCATGTGGCGGGCTGCGATGGAGAGCTCGAGCGGGTAGGCGCCGCCGAGGCCGTTCACGATGGCGATTACCGACTGGCCGCGCTTGACCTCCAGGTTGGAGACCAATGGCGTGACGAGCTGTTCGACCAGGTCATCGGCGGGTGCGTAGGCTATGCGGCGGGTGCCTCGTTCGCCGTGGATGCCCACCCCGAATTCGACCTCGTGGGGTTCGAGCTCAAATGCGGCGGTGGACTCTCCGGGATGTGCGCCAGCGTCCAGGGCGATCGCCAGGCTGCGGGAACGGGCGACGACGTCGCGGCCGCGGGCGGCGATGGTGGATACGTCGGCGCCCCGCTCGGCGAGGGCGCCGCATACCTTTTCGACGGTGACGACGGCGGCCGTGCCGCGGCGTCCCGGACCGTCATTGCCGTTGTCGGAGGCGAGGTCGTCGTCAACGAGCACCTGCTCGACAGGGACGCCGTCGTCATCGGCCAGTGACGCGGCGATCTGGAAGTTGAGGACGTCGCCGGTGTAGTTCTTCACGATCTGCACGACGCCTGCGCCGGTGTTGGCGAGTTTGGTGCCTGCGTGCACCTGGTCTGCGGTGGGGCTGGCAAACACTGCGCCGCAGACGGCGACGTCGAGCATTCCGCTGCCGACGAATCCGGCGTGCAGCGGCTCGTGGCCGGAGCCTCCGCCTGAGACAAGGCCGACCTTGCCGGGTGTCAGGATTTTGCGGGAAATCAGGTTGTGTTCGTTGTTGAACGTCACCAGCTCCGGATGCGTCAGGGCGAATCCGTCCAGGGCTTCGTCGATGACGCGGTGGGGGCTGTTGATGATGTGTCGCACGGCTGTAGGCATGGAAGTACTCCGGTTCTTGTTAGTGGCAGTGGAATGAGAGGCGAAAAGGGGACGGGGAGGGCTAGGAAAGTTCGCCGAAGCCTTGAAGGACGAGTTGCTTTACGGCGTTCACGGCCTGGGAGGCGTCGGGGCCGTTGGCATCGATGCGGATCCGGTCGTTCCTGCTTGCGGCGAGGGACAGCAGGCCGATCACGCTGCATGCGTTGACCGGCCCGCGCCCGGCGGTGGTGTTGGTCAGTTCGACGTCGGCACTGAACTCCCCGGCGGTCTGCACGAGCAGCGATGCCGGGCGGGCGTGGAGGCCCATCGGATTGATCAGCCGTTCCTCGGCGCTGGCGGCGGGGCTCCCCGGGGCGGTGTCGTCCCCACCTGAAGCGTCCGGGGCTGTGACGGTCTGCGTCTTCTTGGCGCTGAGGGCGTTGCTCGTTTCAGCGGTGATGTCGGCCAGCGAACTGCCTGCGGCGGCGCCGACCACTGCCGCCGTCGTTGCCTCGACGAAGGGGCCGTCGCTGATCACCACCTGGTGGGTGCTGGCGCGGATCTCCAAGGCCAGGGATGCGCTGAGGATCGCTGATCCCAGGTCGGTGATGACGAGCACGCCGTCCGTGGTGGCGAGGTCATCGATGGCGGACGCGATTGCTGTTGCGTCGGTTCCGAATCCTCCGGCGGCGCCGGCGGCGATCCGGATGGGAGGTTGCGTGCCGTGGACCATTTGCAGGGCGAGTTCCATTGCAGCGTTGGCCAGTGCTTCACTATGTGAGACGAGTACGATGCCGATCATCGTGCCTTTCCTTCACCGACGCTTGCGGCCAGCGCAGCAACCAGGATGGTCGCTGACGCGGCTCCTGGGTCGATGTGCCCGGCGCTGCGGTCACCGAGATAGGACGCCCGGCCTTTGCGTGCGACGAGCGGTTCGGTCGAGTCCCGGCCGGTCGTCGCCGCAGCGGCGGCGGCCGCAATGGAGCCATGCAGTTGCCGGCCGTCAGCCAGGGACTGGGACAGGACCGTGACGGCCGGTTCGAGGGCGTCAATCATGGTCTTGTCGCCAACTGCCGCGTGGCCGCGTGCGATGACGCCGTTCACGCCGGCACGCAGTGCGTTCTCCAGTTCCGATGCGTCCAATTGCGCGCTCGAGGGGCTATTTCGGCCCATTTCAAGGAAGAAGGTGCCGTACAGGGACCCGCTGGCCCCGCCGACGGTGGACACCAGGGTCATGCCGACGGCCTTGAGCAGTTCCTGTACGGTTTTTGTCGACCTGTCATCGAGCTTGGCGACCACCGCGGCTGTGCCGCGAACCATGTTGGTCCCGTGGTCGGCGTCGCCGATCGCCGAGTCCAGCTCGGTCAACCAGTCTGCCTGTGTCGTGATCTCCGACGCGAAGCGGTTCAGCCACTGCTGGATGGCATCGATCGTGAGTGTTTCCGGCATGTCAATCCTTCCAGCGGAGGGCCGGGGTGTTCACCGGCGCGTCCCACAAATCGAGAATTTCGTCGTCTGCACCGACCAGAGTCAGGGAACAACCCGCCATGTCGAGGCTGGTGACATAGTTTCCGACCAAGGATCGGGCCACCGTGATGTTGCGTTCCTTGAGGCGGTCGGAGACCTCGGCGAACATTGCATAGAGCTCGATCAGCGGGGTTCCTCCCAGGCCGGTCAGCAAGGCGATAACCGGTTTGCCGCTGAAGTCATAGTCTGTGGTGATCGACTCGACCAGCGCGTCGGACAGTTCCGCGGCCGACATCACCGATACGCGCTTGCGTCCTGGTTCGCCGTGGATACCGACGCCGAGCTCCATTTCGCCCTCAGGCAGATCGAAGCTGGGCCTGCCTACGGAAGGAACAATGCAGCTGGTAAGCGCCGCCCCCATGGAACGTCCCGCCTCGGCGATCCGCTCGGCGAGCCCATGTACCTTCTCAAGGGACCAGCCGCGGGCCGCTGCGGCGCCTGCAACCTTTTCCAGAATCAGCGTGGTGCCGACACCGCGCCGGCCCGCTGTCCAGGTGGAGTCCTCCACCGCGACGTCGTCAGCGACGACGACCGAGGCGACCTCGATACCCTGTTCCCGGGCGAGCTCGGCGGCCATTTCAAAATTGAGCAGGTCGCCGGTGTAATTCTTGACGACGAAGAGCACGCCCGCCCCGGTGTCCACCCGGGTAGCGGCGGCCAGAATCTGGTCCGGAGTCGGTGACGTAAAGATCTCACCTGCGCACGCGGCGTCCAGCATTCCAGCGCCGACCAACCCGCTGTGCAGCGGTTCGTGGCCCGAGCCGCCTCCGGAGACCAGCGCGACGCGGCCTTCCCGCGGTGCGGCGCTGAAAACGATGCGGTTCTCGAAGTCCACTGACAGCTGTCCGTGGGCTGCGGCGAAGCCTCGTAGGGCGTCTGCCAGCAGTGTCTGCGGGGAGTTGATCAGCATGTTCATGCCCGGGACTCCTGCTCGGTCAGCGCCTCGGTGAGGGAGGTGCGGTCAGCCTGGGTGCGTGAGATGAGACCGAACAACAGTCCGGCGGCGACGCCCGCGGCAATTTCGGCGATCACGTAAACGGGCCACTGTTCCCAGTGAACGGTTCCGCCCATCAGGGACTGTACGAGCATCGGCCCGGTGGTCCTGGCGGGGTTGATCGATGCCCCGGTGACCGGTGCGACCGGGATGATTGCGGCGAACACGATGAACCCGATGACGATCCCAGCAAAGCCCGGTGCGGCCTTGCGGTGGATCACGCCGAACACTGTGAAGACAAGCAGGAAAGTGCCAATGAACTCGGCGGTGAAAGCCTGCCAGACGGGGATGTCACCATACGCCGCCACTCCGAGGCCCAGTTCACTGGCCTTCTGGCCGAGCACTGCGATGATCGCGAAGGAGCCTGCAATAGCACCCAGTACCTGGGCTCCGAGGTATCCCGGCACGTCGCGCCACGGGAACTTCCCTGTGGCGGCCAGCCCCACGGTTACTGCGGGGTTGATGTGGTTTCCGGAAATGTAGCCAAAGACGTAGACGGTGCCAATGACCACTGCACCAAACGACAGGGAGATGAAGCCCAGCTCCGAGCCGGTAAACGGCTGGTCGCCGCGGGCGATGGCGAGGGCAGGGACGGATCCTACGCCCACGAAGACGAGGAACGCGGTCCCCAGAAACTCGGCAGCGAGGCGCTGCCACATGCGGTTTTCGTCCATGACGAAAGTTCTCCTTTGAACAGTGGATGAAATTAGACGAAGATTCAGATTCGACATTGTCGACTCTGATTCGGTAATATCGAATCATGCCGGTTAGCGTTCCCGGCTGTCAAGGGGCTAAATTGACTCGGAGGAATGAGAAGCCAATCGACGATGGGAGAGTGGGTCCGTGATCCAGTCGATTGACCGCGCGGCCAAGATCCTCGGGCTCCTCCAGGGCGCCAGGCGCCTTGGAATCTCCGAACTGGCCGCCGCGTTGGAGCTTCCGCCGTCCACCGTCCATGGGCTCGTGAAGTCACTGCAGGCGCACGGGCTGGTCGCTCAGGAAAGCTCGGGAAATCGGTATGCCCTTGGTCCGGCGCTGCTGAAACTTTCGAGCGTCTACCTCGACACGCTGGATGTCCGCTCCCGCGCAATGCGGTGGATGCATGAGTTGTCTTGGCGGACCGGTTACGCGAGCCGATTAGGAGTGAACCTTCTCGATGAGGTTTTGATCATTCATCACGACCGCCGCCCCGACGGCACAGAGCAAATGCCGGAAACAGGACTCAACCTGCCCGCCCACGCCTCTGCTCTTGGAAAAGTGCTGCTCGCCTTCAATCCCGAGCTCGAAAATGACGTGCTCAGCAAGCCGCTGGCCGAATTCACCGGCGATACGATCACAGACCCTGTCGTTCTCCGTTCACAGCTTGAGGAAGTGCGGAAAAACGCGCTCGGGTTGGAGTACGAGGAGGCGGTGATTGGCGAGGCTTCCATTGCTGCCCCCGTCTACGATGAAAGCGGCTTGGTCGTCGCCGTGCTGTCGGTAGTAATCCCCGCGAGCGAGTGGCCAGCCAGCGAGGCCACCGTTCGCGAACTGCGCGACGCCGCACGGACAATTTCACGGGAACTCGGGGCTTCCGTCTGGTCCTCCCAAGGTGCCCGCTAGTCCGCACGGATTTTCGCTCCGGCCTTCTCGTGAGGCACTAGCCGCCTACCTGAAGTAATACGGCTCCGGCCCAGTCTGCAATCCGACCTAGTGCCGTCGGCTTCGAGAGAAGCCGACGGCACTTTTGTCTGCGCCGCCGTGCTTGACGCCCTTCGCGGCTTCCGCATATCCTGAACGAACGGTCGGTAATTATTTCCGAGTACGCACGTGAATGCATAGGAGCAACCATGGCATCGCAGAATCTGCAGCCAGTGCCTGAGGCACTGTCCCCAGAGGATCAGGAGCGGGCGGCACAGCTCGAGGCGGAGGGGCAGGCGTACTTTGACCGCGTCATGTCCGAGGACTCCCGGATCGAGCCGAAGGACTGGATGCCGGCCGCGTACCGCAAGACCCTCCTGCGCCAGATTTCGCAGCACGCGCACTCGGAAATCATCGGCATGCAGCCGGAGGCCAACTGGATCTCCCGCGCGCCGAGCCTGAAGCGCAAGGCCATCCTGATGGCCAAGGTCCAGGACGAGGCCGGCCACGGGCTGTACCTCTACTCGGCCGCCGAGACGCTGGGCCAGAGCCGCGACAGGATGATGGACGACCTCATCGCCGGTAAGGCCCGCTACTCCTCGATCTTCAACTACCCGGCCCTGACCTGGGCGGACATGGGCGCGATCGGCTGGCTGGTGGACGGCGCCGCCATCTGCAACCAAGTGCCGCTCTGCCGCGCCTCCTACGGCCCCTACGGCCGGGCCATGGTGCGCATCTGCAAGGAAGAATCCTTCCACCAGCGCCAGGGCTTCGAGATCCTGCTGGAACTCTCCCACGGCACGCCCGCGCAGAAGCAGATGGCCCAGGACGCCGTGAACCGCTGGTACGCCCCGGCGCTGATGATGTTCGGCCCACCGGATGACGATTCACCCAACTCCAAGCAGTCCATGGCCTGGAACATCAAGCGGTTCAGCAACGATGAACTGCGCAGCCGCTTCGTGGGCATGATGGTGGAGCAGGTCAGGGTCCTGGGCCTCACCCTCCCGGACAGCGAAGTCCGCTTCAACGAAGAAACCAAGAAGTGGGAGCACGGACCGCTGGACTGGGAAGAGTTCAAGGAAGTCCTCGCCGGCCGCGGCCCCTGCAACGCCCAGCGGCTTGAGCGCCGCCGCGAAGCGCACGACGACGGCGCCTGGGTTCGCGAAGCAGCCGCAGCTTATGCGGACAAACAGGCACGCAAGCACGCAGAGAAGGAATACGCAGCATGAGCCCCCACGGCAACCCGGAAGTACCGGCCAGCTCCGCCGGAGCAGTAGAAAACTCGGCTGCCAAGGTCCCCGCAGGTCCGGCACCAACCACTGAGTCAGCCTCGATGCATCGCAGCGTCTGGCCGCTCTGGGAGGTCTTTGTCCGGTCCAGCCGCGGGCTCTCGCACGTGCACGCGGGCAGCCTGCACGCGCCGGACGCCGCCATGGCCCTGCGCAACGCCCGCGACCTGTACACCCGCCGCAACGAGGGCGTGTCCATCTGGGTGGTCCCGGCCGATGCCATCGCCGCTAGCGATCCCGATGCGAAGGGTTCGTTCTTCGAGTCGCCGCAGGGCAAGGACTACCGGCACGCCACGTACTACACCAAGAGCGAAGGGGTGAAGCACCTGTGACCATGCCGGAACACACAGAAACCAGCGGCCACGGCGACATCTCCGTGGGCGTGGCCGGCAGCGGCGACTCCTCCGCCAGCGCCACCCGCATCACGCCGGGCAATGCGCTTCGCCCCGAGGACATCGCGCTCGAGGTCCGCACCGGCCTGGTAAAGCCCTCTGCGGAGGTGGCCGAGTACGCGCTGCGCCTGGGCGACGACGCCCTCATCCTGGCCCAGCGCCTGGGCCACTGGATCTCCCGTGCCCCGGAGCTGGAGGAGGACGTGGCCCTGGGCAACATCGGCCTGGACCAGCTGGGCCACGCCCGGTCCTTCCTCACCTACGCCGGGGGAGCGTGGGGGAAGAGCGAGGACGATCTCGCCTACTTCCGCCGCGAGCACGAGTTCCGCTCGGCCCACCTGTTCGAGCAGCCCAACGGCGACTTCGCGGTCACCATCGCGCGCCAGTTCGTTGTGAGCTACTACCAGTTCGAGCTGTACCGCCGGCTGACCGAGTCCACGGACGCCACGCTGGCCGCCATCGCCGCCAAGGCCGTGAAGGAAGTGGACTACCACCGCGACCACAGCGCCCAGTGGATCCTCCGGCTGGCGCAGGGCACCGAGGTGTCCCGGCAGAAGATGATCCACGGCCTGAAGCTGGTCTGGCCGTACGTGGGCGAGCTCTTCGCGGATGATGAGCTGACCACGCGCCTGGCTGAAGCCGGGGCCGCCGTCGAGCCTTCCAGCCTGAGGGCGGACTTTGACCGCCTCACCGGCGAGGTCCTGGCCGAAGCCGGGCTGGAGGTGCCGCAGACGCCGGCAGCGCCGGGCGGCGGACGCCGCGGCAGGCACTCCGAGCACCTGGGCTACATCCTCGCCGAGATGCAGGTCCTGGCCCGGGAGCATCCCGGAGCAAGCTGGTGACTGCCGTGTACGTTCAGGAATCGGGCACGCGGACTGCGGAGGCCACTGCCGAGCAGAAGGCGTGGGCCGTCGCCGCCACGGTGTGCGATCCGGAAATCCCGGTGCTCACCATCGAGGACCTCGGGATCCTGCGCAATGTACGGCTGTTCGACGACGGCGGGATGGTGCCCGCCGTGCAGGTCACCATCACGCCCACGTACTCGGGCTGCCCCGCGATGGACGCCATCCGCGACGACCTCAAGGCCGCGTTCCGCAAGGAGGGCTACCCCAGCGTCCACGTGGAGCTGGTGCTGGCCCCGGCCTGGACCACGGACTGGATGACGGACGCCGGCAAGGCCAAGCTGCAGGAGTACGGCATCGCCCCGCCCAGCGGCAGGGCCGCCGCCGGGGGACACTCCGGCCCGGTCCGGCTCAGCCTGGCCGTGAAGTGCCCGCAGTGCTCGTCGCTGAACACCAAGGAACTCACCCGCTTCGGTTCCACCTCCTGCAAGGCGCTGTACGTGTGCCAGGACTGCAAGGAACCGTTCGACTACTTCAAAGTCCTGTAAGGAATCTGCCATGCCCGTTGTCCGCCAGACAGCCGCCGAACAGGCGCAGGCCACCGGCCGCCGTCGTCCGTCCTTCCACACCCTCACCGTCGCGGAGGTGCGCCGGCTTACCGAGGACGCCATCGAGGTGACCTTCGCGGTGCCGGCCGAGCTCGCCGGGCACTTCGACTACCTGCCGGGCCAGTACGTGGCCCTGCGCACCACGCTGCCGGATGAGGCCGGCGAGCCGAAGGAGATCCGCCGCAGCTACTCCATCTGCGCCGAGCCGCGGAGCTTCGCGGACGGCAGCAGCGAGATCCGGGTGGCCATCAAGAAGGACCTGGGCGGGCTGTTCTCCACGTGGGCCAACGCGGAGCTGAAGGCCGGGGACACCCTGGACGTCATGAGTCCCATGGGCGCGTTCGTGTCCAAGCACGGCCGGGACGGCCAGGCCGTGGAGCAGAACGTCATGAACTCGATGAACCACCCGGAGGAGCTGGCGGGGGAGCCGGGCAGCTTCGTGGCGATCGCCGCGGGCTCGGGCATCACGCCGGTGATCGCGATTGCCCGCACGCTGCTGGCCGCGAACCCGGACACCCGGTTCGACCTCATCTATGCCAACAAGGCCGCCATGGACGTGATGTTCCTGGAGGAGCTCGCGGACCTGAAGGACAGGTACCCGTCGCGCCTGGCGCTGCACCACGTGCTGTCCCGCGAGCAGCGGATCGCGCCGCTGCTGAGCGGCAGGATCGACGCCGAGAAGCTGCGGGCGCTGCTGGGCACCGCCATCCACGCGGACGACGTTGACGAGTGGTTCCTGTGCGGGCCGTTCGAGCTGGTGCAGCTGTGCCGGGACACCCTGGCGGAGCGCGGCGTGAAGCCCGAGCATGTCAGGTTCGAGCTGTTCACCTCAGGCAAGCCGGACCGCCCCGAGGGCAACGCCGGCCGGCCGGTGAGTGAGGACGCCTCGGCGGACACCTACAAGATCACGTTCAAGCTGGACGGCCTGCAGGGCGACGTCACCAGCCCCACGCACGCCCGCGAGTCCATCCTCAACGCGGCGCTGCGCGTCCGCCCGGACGTGCCGTTCGCGTGTGCCGGGGGAGTGTGCGGCACGTGCCGCGCCAAGCTGGTCACCGGCACCGTGACCATGGACGAGAACTACGCGCTGGAGCAGGATGAACTGGACAGGGGCTACGTCCTGACCTGCCAGTCCCACCCGACGAGCAAAGAAGTCACCGTCGACTTCGACGTGTAGTTTTCCCGGTCTCAACTCATAGGAGCCTCCATGATCTCCCTCTCCATCGCCAACGGCATCGCCGAAGTGGTCCTCAACGCCCCGTACAAGCTGAACTCCCTGGATGAGCAAGCGCTCAGGGATTTAACACAGGCGTACGACGACGCCGCTGCCGCCGCCGGCCGCGGTGAGGTGCGGGCGCTGCTGCTGAGGGGAGAAGGACGCGCCTTCTGCGCGGGCCGGGACATCGCCGGCGTGACGCCGGAGAACGACGACGCCGAGGCGTACCTGGGCGGGCTGGTGCAGCCGCTGCTGCAGAAGATGAGCGCCTTTCCGGCGCCGACGTTCGCCGCCGCCCACGGCGCCTGCCTGGGAGTGGGCCTGGGGCTGCTGCTGGCCACGGACGTGGTGTACGTGGCGGATAACGCGAAGTTCGGATCGCCGTTCGCCAAACTGGGTGCCACGCTGGATTCGGGCGGGCACTGGTACTTCACGGAGCGGCTGGGCATGCACCGGACGCTGGACCTGATCTACACGGCGGAGCTGATGACGGGCGGCGAGGCCGTGGCAAAGGGTATGTTCAGCCGTGCCATGCCGGCAGACGAACTGCTGGACTCCACGCGCGCGATTGTGGCGAAGGTGGCAACCGGAGCCACGGGCGCGTTCAAGGCCAGCAAGGAGCTGGTGGCGCACATCCGCGACCAGCGCCTGGGCCTGTGGGACTCCATGAAAGAGGAGAACGCCGAGCAGGCCAGGCTGTGCAAGAGCGACGACTACGCGGAAGGCTTCCGAGCGTTCCAGGAAAAGCGCGAGCCGCAGTTCAAGGGCTAGTCCGCTGGCTGGTTTTGTCGAAGCCAGCTCTCCACCACGCCCAGCACCCACAATCCCAGGATCGCCCCACTGGTATTCGCCACAATATCCATCGCGCTCGGGACCCGGTCATGCAGGAAAAGCAACTGCCCGAGTTCCATCGCGCACGACGCCAGGAACCCGGCGAGGACAATCCGTCCACGGTGGAAGGCGGGAAATGCCAGTGCTGCAAGGGCCCCGATGGGCGCGAACATGAGGATGTTGGACGCGAATTCCACGAAGTTGTAGTTGATCAGCACCGGAAGCCCGGCATGGTGGAGGGCAAACAGTACCGTCTGGAGCCGGCCCGCGACCGGCCGGTCAACAGGGGTTGGCCAGAATGCCACGCCCGCGAGCCCCACGAGGTAGACAGCCAGCAGCACGCGCGTCACGCGTTCTGCGTTTGACTGCCCCCATTTACCCATACCTACGAAACTACGCGTACCAGTCTGTGGGACCGAAATCTTGGCACAAAATTTCGCAATTTGCGAGTCAATTTATAGGGTTCTCTCATGAAAACATTGGGGAAATCAGTTCGTAAGGCAGTTATTCCGGCAGCCGGTCTGGGTACGCGTTTTTTGCCTGCCACCAAGGCGATGCCGAAGGAAATGCTGCCGGTGGTGGACGCACCGGCCATTCAGTACGTCGTTGAGGAGGCCGTGAATGCCGGCCTGACGGACGTGCTGATGATCACCGGCCGAAACAAGAGGGCGCTGGAGGATCACTTCGACCGCGCACCTGCGCTGGAGCGCACCCTGGAATTGAAGGGCGATCAGACCCGCCTGGACGCCGTCCAGCACGCCTCCGGCCTTGGGCCCATCCACTACGTACGCCAGGGCGAGCCCAAGGGCCTGGGGCATGCCGTCCTGTGCGGCCGCCAGCACGTCGGGGATGAGCCGTTTGCTGTCTTGCTGGGTGATGACCTCATTGACGAGCGGGACGAGCTCCTGACCACCATGATGGATGTCCAGGCCAAGACCGGCGGTTCAGTGATTGCACTGATCGAAGTGGAGCCGTCCCAGATCAGTGCCTACGGCTGCGCCGACATTTCGGCGATCGCCGGCGAGGAGTACGTCCGCGTCAATAGCCTCGTGGAAAAGCCCTCCGTCGACGAGGCGCCCTCGAACCTGGCCGTGATCGGACGCTACGTGCTGCACCCGGCGGTATTCGACGTCCTGGAGACGACGGAACCTGGCCGCGGCGGCGAGATCCAGCTGACGGACGCTTTGCAGACGTTGGCGGCCAGCGAGGGGGAGGGCTCCGGTGTTTACGGCGTCGTCTTCCGCGGCAGGCGGTATGACACTGGCGACAAGCTCAGCTACTTGAAGGCCGTGATCACGTTGGCGTCGGAACGCGCGGAATTCGGGGAGGACCTGAAGTCCTGGATGAAGGAATTCAACGGCTAATCCAACAGGTCCAACGAAGAATGCCAGTCGCGAATCTGAACTGCTCCCCGATAGTTGGACTGGCCAAATAGGATCCTAAGCCGCGAGGGCCTGGGCACGGTATTGCACCGGGCTCAGGCCCTCGAGCTTTGTCGAGATATGTTCGGTGTTGTGCCAGTGGATGTAGTCGTTGAGCTGAGCTGCCAGTGCGTCGGTGCTGACAAACCCGACGCGGTCAAAGAACGCTGAATTCGGTCAGATCGATGACCCGCTTCTGGTCCGGGACAGCGGTGTCGAACTTCCGGCTCAGAGGTTCGGCGCAACGACGCCCTGTTCGCTTTGGTAGGAGATGTAGCGCTTTTCCGCCGGACCTTGCAGACCAGCCCGAACGCCCGCATTTGCTTGAGCACGGTCTTCTTTGCGGTCACCCAGCCTTGCTTGAGCAGTTCCGTATGGATGCGCCGGTGCCCGTATCGGCCATGGTTCTTCGTGAAGATCTCCGTGACTGCGGACTTGAATGAAGCTTGTGGGTCAGGACCCTGGAGACGGGCCTGGTGATAGAAGAAGGTCGAGCGGGCCAGTTGTTGAACCCAACCGAAAATAGGGCCAAAAACGCCAACTGAAAATGAGGCCACTGACCATTATGGAAGGTGATCACATTGGATGTTTGGGCGCAGATACGCCACCGATACGCGACGGAGAAAATCTCCAAGAGGGAGCTGGCTAAACAGCTCGGGGTTTCCCGGGGGACAGTGGACCGGGCGTTGGAGGCGGAGCGGCCGCCGAAGTATGAGCGGAAGCCGGCCGGTTCGAGCTTCGATGGTTACGCGCCGCAGGTCCGGGCCTTGTTGGTGCAGACGCCGACGATGCCGGCCTCGGTACTGGCCGAACGCGTCGGCTGGACGGGATCTGCATCCTTGTTCCGGGACAAGGTCCGTGGACTCCGGCCCGAGTATATGCCGGCGGATCCGGTGGACCGGCTGGTCCATGAGCCGGGCCAGGCGATGCAGTGCGATTTGTGGTTTCCCCATGAACCCCTGCCCCTGGGGCGCGGGCAAGAGGGCAAGCCTCCGGTGCTGGTGATGACGAGCGCGTTCTCCGGATACATCCAGGCCAGGATGCTGCCGACCCGCACGACCTTTGATCTGCTGGGCGGGATGTGGTCGCTGCTGCAGGAGGCCGGTGCAGTCCCCAAACAGCTGGTCTGGGACAACGAATCAGGGATCGGCCAGGGCCGGCTGACCGAGCCGGCGGCGGCGTTCGCCGGCGTGCTGGGCTGCGAGATCCGGCAGTTGCCGCCACGGGATCCGGAATCCAAGGGCATCGTGGAGCGGATGAACCGTTACTTCCGCCAGGGCTTTATGCCCGGTCGGACGTTCGCGTCCCCGCTAGATTTCAACGACCAGCTCGGGGACTGGCTGCCGCGCGCGAACGCCCGCTACTCCCGGACCCGTCATGGCCGTCCGGTCGAGCTTTTCGTCCGGGACCGGGATGCGATGCGGCCCTTGACGCCGGTGGCGCCCGAGTTCGCCTTCCGCAGCAGCGTCCGGCTGCCACGGGACTACTACGTGCGGGTCTTCTCCAACGACTATTCCGTGGACCCGGGCGCGATCGGGCGGATCGTGAACGTCGAAGCAGACCTGGAAAAGGTGACCGTGAGCGCAGACGGCCGGCTGCTGGCCAGGCACGAGCGGCGGTGGGCCAGGCACCAGATCTTCACCGACCCCGGGCACGTGGACAAGGCCGCCTCCCTCCGACGGATCCACCGCAGCGTCAAGGCCGGACGGTCCACGGTGGTGGAGGAACGGGACCTGTCGATCTATGACGAACTGTTCGGTGTCGCCATCCCCGACGATGCCCGCGAGCTCTCCGGGGCAGGACGGTGAGCGCTGCAGTGAAGGACATCGAGTACTACGCCCGAGCACTGCGCGCCCCGCGGATCGCCGACGGCTACCGGACCCTCGGGGACCGGGCCCGGGAGGCAGGCTGGTCACACGAGGAATACCTCGCTGCTGTCCTCTCCCGCGAGGTCGCCGAACGCGAGGCCTCCGGGGCCGCCCTGCGGATCAGGGCAGCGAGGTTCCCCGGACACAAGCTGCTGGAAGAGTTCAACTTCGACCACCAGCCTGCCGCGGACCGGAACCTCGTCGCGCGCATCTGGGCACCGGGGTCTTCCTGGAGGAAGCCAAGAACGTGGTCCTGCTCGGCCCGCCTGGCACCGGGAAGACCCATCTGGCCGTCGGGATCGGGATCCGGGCCGCGCGCGCGGGGCACCGCGTCCTGTTCGACACCGCGACCGGGTGGGTGTCGAGACCGGCCGAAGCCCACGACCGCGGCCGCCTGCCCCAGGAGCTGGCCAAGTTGCGCCGATACAAGCTGCTCATCGTTGACGAAGTCGGCTACATCCCCTTCGACCAGGACTCGGCCAACCTGTTCTTCCAGCTCGTCTCATCCCGCTATGAACACGCCTCCCTGGTGCTTACCAGCAACCTCGCCTTCAGCAGGTGGGGCGAGGTCTTCAGCGACGCGACAGTGGCCTCGGCGATGATCGACCGGATCGTTCACCACGCAGAAGTCCTGAACCTCACCGGCAGCAGCTACCGGCTCCGGAACAAGACAAGAACCCAGCTTCAGGCACAATAGAACAGCAACCAGTGGCCCTGTTTTCAGTCGGCAAAACTGGCCCTATTTTCGGTTGGCGTTAACACCAGTCCCGCGACGTCCAGGAGCACGTCCATCCGGTGCTCGGCCTTGAGAGCGATGACGGCGCGGACCTTTACCGCCGTTCCTCGTCCCTCAAGGCCTGTACTTTTCCCAGGAAAGCGACTTCAGCCCGCAGGCGCTCATTCTCGCGCCGCAACCGTTGCAGTTCCGACTCCGGCTGCGCCGGCGACTCAGGAGGTGTCTTCGGGCGGCCTTTCCGTTTCGGGCGCAGTCCGTCGTCGCCCTCGTTCCGGTACCGGCTAGCCCAGTTCTTGATCAGAGCGGGGCCGGACAGCTGGAACTCCTTTGCCAAGGCAACCTTGGTCTCTCCCGCCAGATACCGCTGCACAACCGCGAGCTTGAACTCATATGAAAATTGCCGCTTGGTCGGCTTGGTCACTAGCGTCGTCCCTCCGCGAACTCTCCACCGGTGACGTAACCCGCTTACAGCCCGCCAACTCACCCCGAGCCTCGTTGCCACGGACCTGGCGCCCCACCCGGTCTCAAACAAAGCTACCGCGGCCTCGCGTTGGTCCTTGGACAAGGAACTGCTTCCGCGCATAAAACTGCTCCCCTAAAGTCAGGACTGATTTCTCAGTCCAACTTTCGGGGAGCAGTTCAATCTCTCGCGGCGGGCATTTCTCAGCTAGGGATCCAGACCTGTATTTAAGGTAAAGCGAGAGGCGGTTGATTCCCCGGAAACCGGAGAATCAACCGCCTCTTTTAGTGCTTTTGATACCTAGTGCTTATGCGGAAGCGTCAGCGTTTGCACGGCGGCGAACTACAACCACCGAGGCGGCGCCAGCTACCAGTGCGCCGCCACCGATCAGTGACCACAGGATGAGGCTGGAGTCAGCACCGGTGTTGGCCAGGCCAGCGCCGTTGGCGCCGGTGTTGGAGAGGCCGGTGCCGGTTCCGGCAGCTGCCACGACAGTAACGCTCTGAGTGACCTTGTGGCCCGAGGTGTTGCCAACGGCCGTCAGGGTGTAGGTTCCCGGTTCGCTGAGGCTAAGCGGGAATGCGAAGGATCCGTCGGCAGCTGCGGTCGTGGTGAACGTCTGCGGAGCAGCCAGTACGTTGATCTTGGACGGGACAGCCATGCTTGCGCCGCCCGAGAATCCGCCGCCCAGTGCCTGCGGGGTGCTGGTGATGGTGACGGTGATGGTGATGGTTTCACCGGCAAGGAATCCGGTGCCCGAGAAGGTGAATACCTGGCCCGGAGTTACCGTGCCATCAGTTACGGTGCCGGTGCCGGTGCCGGGAACGTAGTTGTTTGTTGTGGCCATGGCCGGTACGGCACCGGTGAGTGCGATGGTGCCTGCAAGCGCGAGCGCAGCAATAGACTTCTTCAATTTGTCCCCCTGAGACCTTTTACACGGATGTCACATTATTGTGGAGATTCCCCATCCCCATGTGACCGTGGGGTGAATCTCGTTGTCTTGCCCAAAGAGAGGTTATCACCACGGCAAGGGTGATTCCAAAGTGAATCCAGACACTTTACATACTGTTAATGAGGTAGCTACGCAGCTGGCACGCATTTTGCTGGAATCGTGTCCAAAACCACGTCCTTGAGCGCCTGAACCGTTGGCGTTACGGACAGCTGCGGTTCGGTGTGCTGCACTATCTTGCCGAAGGTAAACTCGACGGTCCTGCTTTCGCCGGGTGCAAGGCGGACCATGACGGCTCCCACAGGCCGACCGCTGTGCCTCTGGGCACTGAAGTTGACCTTCTTGCCGTCGACCAAGGCTGTGTCGACATTGGATTGGCTTGGGCCGTAAGCCACGATGTTCGTTTGTACCATGCCTTCGGGAACACCAAAGGCACCGCCCCCGGTCACATATTCGGGCAACGACGTTGCTGCGTCCGGTGGCGCCGTGTTGGTACTTGTCACACGGACATTGACGTGGGCGTAGCCGTCTTGGGCGCATTCCTTGACAAGCTGCACTGTTCGCTTGACGTAGTAGTCCATCTTGGCGCCGGTGCCATCGTTGAGATAGACACCAAACTGAGCGGGTGAGATGCTCGGGCCGGCGATAGAACCGCTAAGCGGGTACTTCGCCAGCACCGCCTGGTCATTCGCAGAGGCCGACCAAAGAAGAATGCGGCCTTCGACCGTTCCACGAGAAATGCCTTGGATCAAGCGCTTGGCATTGGCCTTGCCGTTGGACAGCGCGGTGAAGATTTCCTGAGCCACGCCCGCGAAGTATGCATCTTGGATTTTGGGCTGTTCAATCTGGGAGTAGACGTCCGAAAGCAGGGTTCGCACGACGTTCTTACCGTTTAGTTCCGCGGGCAAGCCGCCGCCGGCGAGGGCGACTAGCCTCGGCTCGACTTTGACGGGGCCAGTCGCGTCCAGTATGTAACCCAGCGCAATTGGGTCTATCGAGATTACGCCGTCAACCCTCTGTCCTGTCTTTCTCTCCCACATCGCTTGCGCAGTGTCTGCAGCGGTCGGGAAATCGGGCGTCAAGTTTACATCCTGCATGTATTTACCGAGGCGCTCCGAATAGATTTGCTGCTGCTCAGGGTCTACGGGAAAAACCGGGGACATAACGCCGATGGCGCCAGCGCTGCTTTGCGCCCCCAAGGTCAGCTTGCCCTTGTCGAGCGAAAGCACAGCGAGTGCACCGGGGATTCCACCGGACGCACGGGTTTCGGCGTTGTTCTGAATCATTAGCAAATAGCTGCGGCTGCCATTGGCTCCCAACATTGCAGGGGCAACCTGGGAAGCATCGGCGGCCGTATCCAACGCGCCAGTCACTGCTTGGAGCTGCTCACGAGCTCGGGCCAACGGTTCGGCAACCTGCGGCAGCAAGCTGTCGGAATCAATGCTTGACAATCTCTTGGCCGATGTTCGGACGGCATGGGCTGCCGACGAAATACTTGGAGCTGCCTGTTGAAGTGGTCCGAGGTTCGTGTGGCCGCTGCTTGGGAGGAGGCTGTTCCAATTGAGGGAATCAAAGACTGCCACGAGAGGGGCAACGCCCAAGGCGGCCACGTCGTCGGCAGAACGTGCCACTTCAGCCGCCGCGCTGAAGTTCGCGCCGAGTCCTGGAATCGCGGACGCTAAGGTCCAAAGCGGGTCTCCTGCAGCCTCGCGTGCTGCGGCGGCGTGAGAGCGAAGTTTATCGACTGCCGCGCCGGCCTCTTGCGGATTGTTGTCCGCAATTTTCTGCTTGAGGACTGGAATTAGCTGTGATGCGGCCTCAAGTTCGCTCTTTATGGTTGTAGCTTTCACTCCTAGCCAGGCCACAGCCGCGATGGAGATCACACATAATCCAGCCGTCCACGCCCCTGCGACTAGCAGTCGATGACGTCGCAGTTGCTTCTCGGCGGCAGCAGATCTTGTTCGCCGTTCGCGGTTTTCACTGGGGTTCGTCTCCCGCACCTCAGCCTCCATCCTAAGGCCGTCCCATGCCGCGATACGTCCATCCGGCTGCTCTCCATTTGGGAGCTTCCAGCACATTGCGGCCGTCGAGGATGCGTGGCGACGCTACCAGACCCGCTAATTCGAAGGGGTCAAGGTCGCGGTACAGCTGCCATTCAGTCAGAAGCAGGAGCGCGTCCGCCCGACGGACGGCTTTCTCCAGGTCTGGTTCATACTGCAGTTCCGGAAATCGCCTCACCGCATTCGCGAGGGCTTTCGGATCACTTACAGTCACTATGGCGCCTTGCAGCTGGAGCTGCGCAGCGATGCTTAGGGCGGGCGAGTCCCGCACATCATCGCTTTCTGGCTTGAAGGCTGCCCCAAGCACAGTTATTCGCTTCCCAAGGAGCGACCCCCCGCATAACTCGCGCGTAATTTCGACCACGCGTGTCCTGCGGCGCATATTAATGGCGTCCACTTCGCGGAGAAAAGTTAGCGCCTGGTCCGCGCCCAATTCGCCGGCACGTGCCATAAAGGCCCGAATATCCTTCGGAAGGCATCCACCTCCAAATCCGATGCCCGCGTTAAGGAACTTCCTCCCGATTCGGTCGTCCATGCCGATGGCGTCGGCAAGCCGAGTGACATCCGCACCTGAGGCCTCGCATACTTCTGCCATGGCATTAATGAAGGAAATCTTAGTAGCCAGAAAGGAGTTCGCTGCGGCCTTGACGAGTTCAGCCGTGGGGTGGTCGGTGACGAGTCGCTGGGTGCCTGCGGCTAGCGACTCCGCATATACTTCGTCAAGTATTGCGACGGCGGGGTGGTCCTCGGAACCATCTGTGACACCGTAGACGAGCCGATCGGGCCGCAGGGTATCCGAGACTGCGTGCCCTTCGCGCAGAAATTCGGGATTCCACACTGCGTGCGCGGTTGGTTCTTGATGTTCCACAAGCTCTGCCAGGCGAGCCGCCGTGCCCACGGGAACGGTGGACTTGCCAACGACTACGACTCCCGGAGCTAGGTGCGGCAATAGCGCGGAGATTGCGGCGTCAACATAGGTCATGTCAGCGCCGTTTTCGCCTTTCTTCTGCGGCGTGCCCACACAGATGAACTGGACCTGACTGCCTGCAGCGGCCGACATCTCGGTTGTAAAGGATAGACGGCCGGTTTCTTGAACCTCTCGAAGAAGCTCGTCCAGTCCAGGTTCATAAAAGGGCGCGCGTGCTGCCGAGAGCTCTAGGACCTTTTGCCCGTCTACATCGATGCCCACAACTTCATGTCCGAGCTTCGCCATGCACGCAGCATGTACGGCACCCAGGTATCCGCAACCAATTACTGAAATCCGCATAATGATATTTCCTTCCCCAAGGGGGCGTCGTCCGGTAGGCGACGTTCTAGTAGGCGCCGGTGCTGTGAAGTACAGTGCGGACGGTCCGCAAGATGATGATCAGATCGCCGGCCAAAGACCAGTTCTCCACGTAGTAGAGATCAAGGCGAACGGAATCCTGCCAAGAAAGATTAGAGCGGCCGCTGACCTGCCAAAGACCGGTGAGGCCGGGCTTCACCAACAGTCTGCGGCGTACATCTTGCTCGTACGCTTCGACTTCACGCGGCAGCGGTGGTCGCGGTCCGACAAGGCTCATGGAACCCGCGAGGATGTTGAATAGCTGCGGAAGCTCGTCAAGGCTGTATCTGCGAAGGACCCCCCCTACACGGGTGATTCTTGGGTCTTTCTTAATCTTGAATAGGATGCCGTTGCCCTCATTGCGGTGTGACAGTTCGGCGAGCTGGTCTTCTGCCTGGGCCACCATTGAGCGGAACTTGAGCATGCTGAAGTGCGTTCCTTCAATTCCGACGCGCACTTGTCTAAACAGGACCGGTCCCCGGCTATCCGCTTTGACCAAAAGGGCGACGACCACCATGACGGGCGTGGTCAGAAGGATCAAAGCACCCGCGACAATGACATCGAACAAACGCTTGGCAACGCGCTGCCCGCCTTCCAAGGTTGGTGTTGTTACGTGGATCAGAGGGAGGCCGGCAACCTGTTGCGTGTGAATCCGTGGACCTGCGATGTCAGTGAGAGCCGGCGCCATTATTAGTCCCACGTTGCGCGACGCCAGCTCCCACCCCAGATGCCTCAACGTCTGCGGGTGCAGTTGGACGCCCGCAGAAACAGCAACAGCGTCCGCTCCGCAGGCCTCGATGGCCTCAATTATTGACTGGGCTTCTGGCCGATAGCCCAACACCGGAAGTCCAGACTCCACCTCGAAGGCCGGCCCGTCGTTGGTTGCCCCCGGCATGTACGCAGCTATGGGGAGGTACCCGGCGTGCTTGGCTCTGTGGAGGGAAGCCGCAAGATGCGCGACAGCACTCGGGCCTCCGAGGAGGAGCAGCCGCGACATGCTGTGCCCACGCTGACGGTTAACGTTGAGATGCTGCCTTAGCAGCCAGCGTCCCATGAGCAGCCCGAACAGGCCAACGGGAAGCGCAACTCCGACGTATCCGCGGGCAGTGTCCACCCGGAGAACATAGGAAACAATTGCTACCAACCCGAACAACCACAGCGATGCGGCGGCGACACGCTTGTATTCGTCTGGACCAGCGCCGAGAACGCGGCTTTGCCTGCTATTCCATGCTCCGAGCATCAGCCACCAAACTACGGCCAATGCAACGGAAAGCCAGGCGTAAGTGAATTCCTGACCGGCGACCACAAAATCCGGCTCAAAGCCGAACCGGATAATAAAGGCCCCCACAACAGCCCAAATGACGACAAATGCATCAACCACCCCCAGGAGGCGCGAAGATCGTCTACGCCAGTCAGTGCCCGCAGGCATATTTCCCCCACTTCAAAGCAAACTCGCCCAACTGCGGCGCGATGGACACCGTCGACTAAACCCGCAGGGATGCGAGGTTTTCCCGGTACCACTCAACTGTTGTGCGGATGCCTTCTTGGAGTCCGATTGAGGCCGACCAGCCGGCTTCCGTAAGTTTAGTCACGTCAAGCAGCTTCCGGGGAGTTCCGTCGGGTTTGGTCGTGTCCCACTCAATGTCGCCGCTATATCCGACAGCTTCTGCAACTATTTTCGCGATGTCTTTGATCGTGACGTCCGTGCCAGTGCCTACGTTGACCTGCGACGGCCCATCGTAGTTCTCCAACAAGTGAAGGCAAGCCGAAGCCATATCTTCAACGTGAAGGAACTCTCGCCTCGGCGATCCGGTTCCCCAGTTTGATACGGTCTCAACTCCCGACCTTGCCGCTTCGTCATATCGCCTGATCAGAGCTGGAAGGACGTGCGACCCGGTAGGCGAAAAGTTGTCGCCGGGACCATAAAGATTTGTCGGCATCGCAGAAATCCAGGGCAGGCCGTACTGCCTGCGGATCGCCTGTATATGCATGATTCCGGCAATTTTGGCTATCGCGTAGGCGTCATTGGTTGGCTCAAGATGGCCGGTGAGCAGTGATTCTTCACGGATCGGCTGATCAGCAAATTTGGGATAAATACACGAAGAGCCGAGGAACAGTAGCCGTTTCACCCCATGCTCCCGGGCGGCGTCAAGAACATTTACCTGGATACGGAGATTGTCGCTGAGGAAATCGACTGGGTAAGTGTTATTTGCGAGAATGCCACCCACCTTTGCTGCAGCAAGGACGACGTATTCTGGCCTGATCTCGGAAAAGAATGCGAAAACGTCGTCGCGGTTCTTCAGGTCGAGTTCCGTCGAGGTTCGTCCCTCGAGGTTCGTGAAACCCTCACTCTGAAGTTTCCGCCAGATAGCTGAGCCAACCAAACCACGATGGCCGGCGACGTAGAAGGTCGCGGAACGGTCAAGTGGTGCTGGCACGAAGTCCAAGTCTGCAACCATCAGTTCTTCCAGCTGTCAAGGTTAACTGAGTCAATCCAGTGGTTGCCGGCATGTTTCAAGGCCTCAATGTCCGCGTCCACCATGATGCGTGCTAGCTCTGGAGTATGAACTGAGGCCTTCCAACCGAGTTTCTCCTGCGCCTTGGAAGCATCGCCAACCAGCGCATCGACTTCAGTGGGGCGGAGGTAGCGCTCGTCGAAGCGAACGTGGTCTTCCCAGTTCAATCCAGCGTGTTCAAAGGAGATCTGGAGAAAGTCTCGAACCGTGTAATTTCCGCCGGTCGCCAAGACGAAGTCGTCAGGCTCATCGGCTTGGAGCATGCGCCACATGCCCTCGACGTACTCGGCCGCATAGCCCCAGTCGCGTACTGCATCGAGATTGCCCATGTACAACAGGTCCTGTTTGCCGGCCTTGATGGCGGCCACTGCACGGGTGATCTTGCGCGTGACGAACGTTTCACCTCGACGAGGGGATTCGTGGTTGAAGAGAATTCCGTTAACAGCGAACATCCCGTAGGCCTCGCGGTAGTTCTTGGTTATCCAGTAGCTGTAAACCTTGGCGGCACCATAGGGGGAGCGCGGGTAAAACGGGGTGTCTTCGTTCTGTGGGGGTGGTGTCGCTCCAAACATTTCAGAAGACGAAGCCTGGTAGAACTTTGTTTCAATCCCTGACATGCGGACCGCCTCGAGAAGGCGAATTGTCCCCACCCCAGTGGTGTCGGCCGTGTGCTCAGGTTCGTCGAATGAGACCCGAACGTGTGATTGCGCAGCGAGATTGTAGACTTCGTCAGGCCGGATTTCGGCCAGCAGGGTGACGAGCCTTGCGCCATCACTTAGGTCGCCATAATGAAGAAAAAGCTTTGCCTTGGGGTCGTGGGGATCCACATACAAGTGGTCGACGCGGGCGGTGTTGAAAGTAGATGCCCGGCGGATCAGCCCATGCACCTCGTAGCCCTTGCTCAGCAACAGTTCGGCCAAATATGACCCGTCCTGCCCAGTGATTCCTGTGATGAGCGCGCGTTTGGTCATAGTTTCCCCCAAGGTCGTAAAGGTGATCGGCACGAGCGGGCAGCGTCAGTCGCGCGTGGCCCTCTAAGCTGACATTTTAGCCAGACGCCGCCCGATTGCCCAATGAGTCCTCGACGGGCGCATCATTCGTCTCCACCCCTCGACGGCAGGTATTCTTGTCGGCATCTGGCCTAGAGTCCAGTCAACGAAGCCGGTGCATTGGGGAATGACAACATGTTGCACGGCTTGGTTCGGGGGTGCGCGCGCCGAAAGGTGCTCGCTGAAGAAATAAGGATCCTGGGTAAATGACGCCGATCTCAACGGGGGCTGCTGCGCTGTGGCCGGGTGTTTCTCAAGTTTTCGGTCCTTTGTCCATCGCGTCGGCCACGCGAATGGACGCGGCACACGGCGTTTGTCAAATGGCCAAGTCGCGCCGTGGAGCAGCCGCCAGCCACGTGCACTTGGTAAATGCCTACACGGTTTCACTTGCAGCTGCGGACCCTGCCTATGCACAACTCCTCACCGCAGGAAGTATCAATCTTCCAGATGGCAAGCCAATAGCACTCCTGTCCCGCTTGAGGCGACAGACTCCGAGACTCCACCAAGTGCGAGGTCCCCAATTATTTCTGGACGTCTTTGATGTCGGACGCCAATACGAACTGCGGCACTTTCTCCTGGGGTCATCGCCCGAGGTATTAGTTCGGCTTTCAAACGCTCTCAACGCAAGCTACCCTGGCTGCGAAATAGTCGGGACTGAGAGCCCAGCATTTAGGCCACTGAGCGATTCCGAGTTGGCGGAGCAGGACCGGAGGATCCGAGCCACGAAGCCGGACATAATTTGGGTAGGACTTGGAACTCCAAAACAGGATTGGGAAGCCCAACGTCTGGTCAGCACCCTCGGAATCACATCCGTGGCAATCGGAGCGGCCTTTGACTTTGCCTCCGGAACGGTGAAAGAGGCTCCATTGTGGATCCGAAATATCGGGTGTGAGTGGCTTTTTCGGCTATGCGTTCAACCGCGACGCTTATGGCGGCGCTACCTCATAGGGAACTGCAAGTTCATACGTGTCGCATTGGGCGACATTTCCGATAACGGTTGGCGCCCAGGGCCACGCTGAACAGGTGCTGTCAGCAACTGCCACATCCAATCCTTGGTTTACTTTTAGTTATGAAAGAGAATTAGATGGGCGCCGGCGGGTATCACATTTTCAAATTATTGTGGAAGTATCAGAGCTTGGACCCATTTAGGATGATTCTGGCAAGGCAACTATTTGCGTTGTCAACGACGCGAATTGGCTCGAACGCATCAGTTCGCGGGGTGTCCTAAGTCGTGATGGCTCCCAAACGTATTCTTTCTAAAATCCTCGACGAAGCTGACGACAGGAAGCCCGTCGACACGCGACCAGATGGCCGCATGCATCGCTACTGGTCAAGGAAACGTAGGGCTGAGGGACTAAGCGCGATCCCTCAGCCCGCCGGGCGCGCTGTGTTCAACTCGGGAAGCCTTCGTGGGCGAACATGCGCCGGGATTGGCGTTCTCCTCCTAGCGCTGTTAATAGCGTCAGGTCGAATGCCACTAGTCATGGCGGCCGGATTATCGGTCGGGTTGCTTGGCCTAGTTGTGTTATTCACGATGAACAGCCAGGCACGGTTCCTATTGCTGTTTTTCGTTAACGCATGCTTGCTGGTGGTTAAGCCCCGGTTCTTTGGTGAGATCGATTTGGCGGTAGTAGGGTCATTAGTTGCAGTGCTGGCCGCAGCACTCGCCGTCAAGTTCAATGGTAGCTCCCAAGTTCAGACGACCGACTATTTCCGGACCAGGGCTAAGCTGAGCACTTCTCAATTTGCATTGATCGGATTTGCGGGCCTTGCCTTCATCTCCACATTGGCAAATGCTCAACCGCTGATGGTGCTTCTACCTTGGCTCAACGGAGCCATTCTGACCCTATTTGTGAGCCGCACGGCTCCGTCGGGTCTTCCGTCCTTCACATTGGTTCGCCGAACAGTCTTGGTGGCGGGGCTAGTCACGGTGGCCTACGACCTCTTACTCCTGGGTTCGGGAAAGGCCATGAATGTTGGCCCTTTCAATGCTGGCCGGTTCCTGGGCTCGGTAGGTGACTATGAATTACTGGCGGAGTATTACGGCGCTTTGATCCTGATTGCGATCACGGCGGCGTTTTTCGACCCGAGTCGACGCTGGCAAATGCTTGCCGGAATACTGTTGGTACCGAGCTCTCTTGTACTAATCGCCACGGAGTCGAGGGGCCCAATAGTCATATTGTGTGTGATTACACCACTTTTAGTCGGAATGTCTGCACTATTGTTTCGCGAATCTGCCGGCAGGATCTTTAGAATCTCCGTCGCCGCTGCTGTTGCTATTGCCGCCTCAATAGGAGCACTTGCGGCTACCCCTCTGTTCGAGCGACTGATGTCGACGCAACTTGGCGGGAGTGTCGACTCAACTCTGAATCGTGCGGGGGTTTGGGACTACTTCACTCAGCTGCCCGAATTTGTTCGACTAGGTCCGGCCGGGAACGGGTTCGAGTACCCTTACGAGAGCATTGGCACGTATCCGCACAGTTTGTACTTATGGTTGCTTTGGTCGGGTGGATGGGTCGGACTTGCTTTTTTTGTAGTATTCGTCTGTCTTGAACTCGGCAAGTTGACCAGGGGCGTGGTGACCCGAAGCTCCGCATCTCTTAGTGCCGCCGCAGTCTTGGCATTTGTGCTGACGGATGAAATAAAGATTGAGGCAGCTCGCAATTCGGCAACCGTATCGTTTCTTTGGTTCGTTATAGCAATGGCCGTACTTGCCCGACGAGAACAGAGAGAATCGTGAAGAAGCATAAAAGTAAGCCCCTTAGCGCGTTCCGCCAGTACACTTCTCTTCTGCGCCCCACCGGCTTGGCGGCTTTCGGGTCGATCGCCGTTCTGGCGCTAAGCGGCGTCGCTGAAGCGCTCGGATTGGCGAGTATCCTCCCATTGCTAAATCAAGACGAACCAACGATGTTATCGATACTTCCGGTCCTTGCGACGCTGACTCTATTTCTCGTGCTTTCCACGATGTTGAAGTATCTTGGCGATTCACTGATCAGCAGGGTTACGACAGTTGTCGAAGCTAGGGCTAGACGTGAGTTGATGGAGAGACTGGTGAAGGGCCCCTGGCCAGAAGTCGGCAAGCTGGGCCAAGGTGAAATTACGGCAGCTGTCATGTCTGAGGCCACGCAGCTTTCGAACGGCACCTATGCCCTTCTGTCAGGGGCCGGAACTCTTGTCGTGGTGCTGATTCTATTTGCAGCCTCCGCCGTGCTCACCCCTAGTCTTTTGGGACTAGCGCTTCTCTTCATACTTGCTTCCGCATTGATTTTTCGTTGGCGGCTGAAACACGTTCGCCAGAATGAGCGAAATCTTTCAGCTACTACGACCGAGATTGCCGAAGAGGTGTCATCCTCGCTTGGCGACGTGAAGTTCCTGCGGGAGTCTGGCAGTGATGGTGAGTGGCTATCGCGGTCGCAGGAGAATGCCGATTTGCTGGGTCGGCTGAGACGCAGGCAGATTATGCTTCCTGCAGCCACGCGAACGATGGTGGATACTGTTGCAGCTGTTTTCCTGGCTGTCGTTGTTGGCCTAGCACTCCTCGTTCAGGGGGATATTACGCTGGGACTGGTGTTCGTGGCTCTGTTCTACAGAATCATTCCGCGAGTTCAGGCTGTTCAGAACCAGTTGAACACGGCCCTGGGCCAGGTGACGTGGGTCGAAAAGTGGAACACAAGAATGGCTGCTCTGGCCGATCGCGACGTTCGTGAGCCGGCTGCAAAGTCGGTGGGCTTCCGAGAGTCAAGCCTTGGAGCCGCACCTCCAGGGTTTTCTCTCCGCGGCGTATCGCAACATTTCCCGGGCCGGTCCTCGGCTGCTCTGTGCAGCGTTGACCTCGAGATAGCCCCGGGCGAACGTGTAGCCATTCTCGGACCCAGCGGCTCCGGGAAGACTACTCTTCTCGACATACTCTTGGGATTGTTTCCGCCATCAGAGGGAACCGTGCTCATTGACGGTGAAGCTTTGAATGATGATCAGTGGAGTGTTTTTCGTAGGTCTATAGGAATAGTTCCGCAGGACGTACCGATACGACGTGGGACTTTGGCCGAGAACATTTACTGGGATCGACAGGCCGATCCCGAGCTGTTGGCGCGCGTCGTGGAAATGGCTCAGCTAGATGGATTTGTCGGCCAATTGCCTCATGGCGCAGAATCCCACATCGATTCGAAATCAGTCGGGCTGTCTGGTGGGCAGCGTCAGCGAGTTGGATTGGCCCGTGCATTGTATAGACGCCCTTCTCTTCTCGTCCTAGACGAAGCAACCAGTGCGCTCGACATGGAAACAGAACTTGCACTCCTTCTGGCCGTACAGGACATTCCTTGGCCAATGACAGTGGTGGTAGTCACTCACCGTCACGCTGCCTTGGATTTTGTGGATCGACGAATAGACCTTGCCGCCGGAAGCATTCGGCACAATCATGAGAATATGGAGTTAGGTTGATGAAAGACGCTCTTGTAATCTGCACACGAAATAGGCCTTCCGATATGAAGAGATGCCTGGACTCTCTTCTCCTCCAGGAGAAAATGCCCTTCAGTGTATTGATCGTGGATAGCAGCGATGGAAAAGAGACGGAAGAACTCGCTGCGGAATATGCTGGGATGATTTCTTCCTTGGAGTACGTTCACACTCTGCCTGGACTTACTCTTCAGCGGAATATTGCACTAGGTACCCTGAGCGACGAGATTCAGGTTGTTCATTTCATTGACGACGACGTGGAGATGGAGCCGGACTATTTTCTGCAAATCGTGAAGGCATTCGAAGAAGACGCGAGGTTGGTCGGCGCCGGGGGGCTAATTAAAGGCGGGAACCGGAAAAAGGCGAGGCTTTTTGCCAGGCTCGGAGGCCGCGACAGCGTAATTCCCGGCAGGGTCTTGCCCACTGGCTTCAATATCGGCGCTCACGAAACACCATTCGATGTTGACGTCGAATGGCTTCCGGGATGTTCCATGTCTTTCCGAAGGAAGTCGATCGCTGGACTGAAGTTCGACGAAGGACGAACGGGATATGCCATAGGTGAGGATGCTGATTTCGGATTGCGGGCACTGACCCGAGGGACTCTGCGACACGTACACTCCGCGCGCCTCCATCACCATCAGTCACCCGTCAACCGCCACAAGAGGCCGCTATTGGTAAGAATGGCTGTTGCTCATCGGTGGAGTCTTGCTGAAGATAAGCTGGGGCGAGTTCGTCGATCTATGGTCGTATATGGAACGCTCACTGAGTCCCTCACCTATCTTCTACGATTTGTGCTTTCTCGTTCCCATGACAAATTGTGGTTGGAATGTAGCGTAGCTGGCCTTGCTGGTCTGTCTGATATCGCTAAGAAGAGGGTATGAATGAACATCGATGATGGCGTCTGCGCCTACCTGACTGGCGGCCTCGGCAATCAGCTATTTGTCCTCGCTGCAGCATGGGAGCAGGCGGAAAGACTAGACTGCCCGTTATATATCGATACGTCAAAATACTTAAATGGAGACCTTAGATCCTTTGAACTCGGGTCGCTAAATCTGCCAGGAACGGTCATTTCTCGAGAATCGCCGTGGATTGATTTGGGACGCCGATCACGGAGGTTTGGGGTCGCCAGGCGATCTCGCAAGCTCAAGACGTACCGTGAGTCAGCTTTTGGATATTCGCCTGAAATCAACGAGATCACTCCTGGAACCACTATTTTTGGATACTTTCAATCGGGCAGCTATTTTCGGAATATAGAAAGTCGCATCGCTGAATTACTCTTGAACAGCCCTGAGACGACTGACGAAAAATCAATCTTGAGTTCCTTGGAAAGAGACCGCCGCATTACTCTGCATGTTCGTCGCGGGGACTACACTACCGCCCATACGCAGTCTGTTCACGGCGTTACGTCGGGAGCCTACTTCGAAAGAGGGTTGGACCTGATTGAGAGGATTTCTTCGGGCTACAAAGCTCGTGCGTTCTCCGATGAGCCCGAAGTGGCCCAGGGCGACCTGGGCCACCTACCAAACATTGAGTTTTTCAAACGGAATGCGGAATTATCTGGCCCGAACACAATCAAGGCGATGTCCTTGGGGGACGGCATGGTAATGAGTAACTCGTCATTTAGCTGGTGGGCGGCTTGGCTCATGTCCCGTCGGAGTTCCAATACAATCATTGCTCCGAGACCATGGATGACTAGTGGCGAAAGCGCGTCGGACCTGCTCCAACCAGATTGGATTACCTTGGACGCACGGAGCCGGGTTTAGGCGTGGATATGCGATGCGTTATCGCGGTCTGTACATACAGGCGACCGTTGCTGTTGAACTCGTTGCTCGAACAACTCCTTGACCAGGCGCAACGAAATCTAGATCTAAGGTTGCAGTTGATCGTTGTCGACAATGATGAAGCGCTGTCGGCGAGGCCGGTTGTTGAGGAATTCGCCCGGAGAAGTAGCCCGCTGATCACTGAATATGTTTCAGCTCAGCCTCAGGGATTGGTTGTCGCCCGAAATGCGGCATTGGAATACGCCAAGTCTCTGGGTTCTCCGATCATATTCATCGATGACGACGAGACTCCCCGGGATGAATGGCTGAGCTCGATATGGGCCATGCACTCAGCGTTTCCTCGGGATATCGTTGCCGGTCCGGTAATTCCCAAGTTCGAATCAGATTTACCTAATTGGTGTGAGGACGGTTCCTTCTGGATGCGCCCCACGTTTGCAGACGCAACCCCGCTGACGAAACCCACTGGCGACGGTAATATCTTATACCCCATTGATCTGGTCAACCGGTGGCGGTATTCATTGAGATTCAACACTTCTGGGGGTCAGGACACTCACCTGTTGCGACGCTGGATGGAAGCCGGCGGTGTGGTTAGATGGAGCGCTCGCGCTGAAGTTGACGAGATTGTTCCCGCCGGGCGCCTCACGTTTGCCTATGCGTTGGATCGAACGTATTTTAGCTCGCTGGCCTACGTTTGGGTGGACAGGGAATTGGGGGCAACTCGCTGGTGGACGCTCTTGAGGTCTGGAAGACGATATCTCATCGGCGGATTGGACTACGCGGCAGCGACCCTACGGCAAGATTGGGGGCGTCAACGTCGAGCGAAGTTGCATTTTGCTTCGGCGAGAGGGACCCGCCACGGTCTCAAATTGTCGTCCTTTGACAGGTACGCCGACTATCAAATTGACGCAGCCGAGCACGCGTAGGTCGCCTTGGACCATTCCACCGACACGAAGTCATGCACTCGAGGGGCAGGTTCGCCGCCGGGTGGGCCTAAGGGGGTCTGGTGCCGGCTGACGTCGTCGGGTCAAGGCCGTCAGGCATGGCAGTTCGAAGAGCGGTCGGCTCAACGTGGTTTGTGCTGGTCGGACGGTGGCGCGGCACCGCCTCACGTCCGCGCGTCTGAAGGCTGCGTGCGGCAATCAGGGCATTTATCTGTGACGCGCCGAGGGATGCTCCGACAGCTAGACCAAGGCAATCAACGAACTTAGCAGCCTGATCGTCGTTGTGCCCGAAAGCCCGCGGGCGTCGCTGCACTGTCGTCCTCAGGGCCACCGCACCAGACAGGGCCGCAACCAGGCGGGGCCACGGCCAGTCTGCGCCCTGCCTACAGTGATGGTAATGCGCATTCGATGCCACGCCGAACCCGGGCCAGCGAAGCGCGGCACACCCTCATGGCAAGGACTCCCGCGATGTCCGCCGGTGCCTCAAGCACACCATGTCCGCGTCGTCCGCGTCATGATGTCGGACGACGCCAAATGGCCGGCACCCGAAGAGGGGTGGCGAGCATGGGAGCGCCCAAACGGTCTGTTGCGGCAATACTTGCCGAAGGAGAAGGACCTGTGTGTCTACGCCATAGCACCTTCTCTCGCGTCTGGACCGTATCGAAGCACAAGCGAAATCTTGCGCTGGGAGAACGCGGTGGAGCTTCCGACCAGTCTGGCTTCACCACGGACAGATATGCAATCCGTCGTTGCGACCCCTGAAATGCGTGTTCTCGGAGCGTACTGGGTTGTGCCGGCCCGAGGTCAGAGTGACGTGGGCGGACGACAACAGCCCACGGCCAGAAGACTATAGCGGCGAAGCACCCTGCTGCAGGGAACCATCTATGCACTAAGCCCTTCAGGATGCCAGCGCCAGTTGTATTCCTTCGAAGAACCGGGATGCCATTTGCTCTATCGAGTAAGTTGCACGATTATTTCTACAGGCCTCCTGCATGCTTTCTAGCTCCACGCGGTTCTCCATCAGGCGATGTAGGCCCTGGGCGTACGAACTCGAGTCGTCTTCGGTGATAAGACACGTCTCATTGTGGGCTAGATACTCAAACTCCGGAGCGTGCCAAGGCCACGCAGTGGTGACGATCGGCCGACCAGCGGCGAAGCTATCAACTGCAACGAGGCCAACCCTTCCGGGCATACAAATCAAGTCGGATGACGCCACGGCCAGTGCCTTGTCTTTTCCGAATAGAGGACCTAGGTATGTCAACCAAGGGGCATCCTTTGCGATGCCCTCTACATAGTCTCTGAGCTGTCCACTGCCTGCAACGAGCAATCTGAAATCGTGGTTTTGTTCGTGGGCCTGACCACAAGCCTGGAACAAAAATGGCAGGCGCTTTGATTCATCTAGCCCTCCAATGAAGATGGCCGTAGATCTATGGAGATTGTGAAGTCTCTTGAACTCATCGACCTCAGCGGGCGTAATTTGGGAAATACTATTTTGAAAGTCAGTCGTGTCTATGGAATTTCGCACTACGGTCGTTCTCTCAACCGGGTATCCTTCGGCAACAACGGCGTCCCGGGATCCTTCTGTGTAGCCGAAAAACCAATCCGCAGCCTGGGTCAAGTGCGTCATTGCTCGTTTCTTGAACCAAGACGGTGTTGCGACGAAGTCTCTGCCGTGACCCCAGAGGCATATTTTTCTATTCCCGTGGGGTGCCAGCAGTAGCCAGTATGCGTCGATGTTACGGCGGGCCTGCTCCATGATGACGAGATCCGCAGAACGGATCGCGGGACCGACATGCCGCAGAACTAAACGAACGCCCGCTATGCTGAACTCGCGCTGTGGAACTTTCTGTATGAAACTAGCGGAGTGACCGTCTTGGCGCAGGTACTGCTTCTCGTTCGGGGTGCCTGCTGCTACACGAATTTGAATTCCATTCTCGGATCCGAGTTTGATCAGTTGTCGGAAAAATGGAATCCGATATTGTGGCACGTATTCTTGCAAAATGACTACAGTTTTATCCTGGATCTTTTCCTTGCCGTGCGACTGATCGTGGGTTTGGATTCGAATTTTTCGTTTCATGATCCTAGCTAGGCCTTTACTTGGCTGGACGTTGCGTCTCCCATGTTGCCGCAGCTCCCCCGCGATGGCGTTTGATCAAAATGATCAAATCCGCTCGCACCCTTCTCAGGGCACGGTCAACGGGGAGCGAAGACATCCACACTAATGGCTATCGTGTCGCGGACAGAGGTTTCCAAAACCAACGGCCGGAAAGCGCCACAGGGGCTAGTCGAGCTTGCTGACTTGACTCAATCGGCTTGCCGCGCGGGGACGACTTGAATCGTCGTACATTACGCGCGCAAACTCGCTGTCCTCGGTGGCCTTCTTCTTACGCGAGGGTAGATTCGCGGCCTCACGGGAGGGTGCTGGATGTCCATCGTCAGTTACGTGGCTATCGTAGGCATAGGCGTAGGAGTAAGCATCGGGGCCCTTGGCGGGGAGCCGATTGAGCACAATCCCCAGCAGGTTGGAGCCAACCATTTCAAGCGACTTTAGGGATTTTTCGAGATCCAGACGCTTTAGTTTTTGGGCACCGATGACTACGATAACGCCGCCCACATGCTGGGAGAGGACCGCTGCGTCTGTGACTGGGAGCAGCGGGGGCGCGTCAACAACGACGACGTCGAATGCCTGCTCAAGCCGAACAATTAGCTGTTTCATCTCATCGGATCCCAGCAGTTCACTTGGGTTCGGCGGTATCTGCCCGGATGCTAGTACGTACAGGTCATCGTCGCCCCAAGGCTGCAGGAGATCGTTCACGTCAGAGGATCCGACCAACGCGGTTGTCAAGCCCAGGCTGCGATCTAGGCCGAGGTAGTCGTGCACCATTGGCCGCCGAAGGTCTGCATCGACTAGGCAAACCGTTTGTCCTGCCTGTGCCAACGCAATGGCGAGGTTCGTTGCCGTGGTGCTTTTTCCTTCACCTGGAACCGATGATGTGACCAAAACAGTTTTCGCCTGACCAGTGACGTTCGCAAACTGCAAGTTGGTTCGAAGTTGCCGGAAGGATTCCGCCCGCGGACTTTGTGCTGTGGCCTGCGTGAGCAGTGGCTTCTTGGTGGCCGACTGATCGAAAGCGATGCCCCCTAGTATCGGGATGTCGGTTACTAGGCGGACGTCTTCCTCGCCGCGGATGCGACTGTCCAGGGTCGACCTGAGAATCGAATAACCGACCCCTAAGCCGATCCCGAGAAAAGCGCCCAGCAGCAGATTTAGTCTCGTGTTTGGGGCTGAGGGTGCAGTCGGCACCGTTGCGGGGGTGATCACGGAGAGGCTTACTGGGGAGCTACCGCCGGTCTTGGGCTTTTCAAGGGTCTCAACCGCGCGGATCATGCTGCTGGCGACAGCTTGAGCGATAGCGGATGCCTGGACAGCAGAAGTGTCATTTACCGCGATGTTTATCAGTACGGTGTTTAGGTCGGTGCTGGCCTTCACGTTTGCACCCAGCGCCTGAGCATTGGTATCCAAGCCCAGGCTTTCGATGACGGGATTCAACACAACGGGAGTAGTTACTGTTTTCACATAAGACTGGACGCGAGCTTGACTAAACGTATTGCCCTGCTGCATCTCTTGAACAGAGCCAGAGTTCTGGATTGCCACGAACAACTGCGTTTCCGACGTGTAAGTGGGTTTCGACAGCATGGATGCTGCGCCTGCCACCATTAGTCCGGCCAGGGCTGCGGCGATGATGACAACCCAGTTACGGCGCAAGATGCGCAAGTAGTCATGTAGGTCCAACCCGGAGTCCCCCTGAATAGAATGCTCGCGCCCGGATGGCGCGCTAGCTGAACGGAAATGTCTGTTCGATGTAGCCAATTGTACCTGCACGATGTTTCAGGGTGCGTATGGCTTACGGCCCGCCGCTGCGCCGGTCATACGAGTGATTTAGCGGCGCAGCGTCATGAAACTTTCCGATACTTCCTTCCGCGCATATGTGTGGCCACGATGCGGCACCCGACTGAGTTGCGCGGAAGCTTCAATTCGGAATGAACGACACCTCTACCGCGTATCCACATCCTCAAACACGAGAAACGTCTGCGTATCCAGCACCCCGGGCATGGACTGCAGCTGGTCGAAGATCACCCGGCGCAGGTCCACGTTATCCACTGCGCGCACCAGCAGGATGACGTCGAAGTCCCCGCCGACCAGGGCGATGTGGTGCACTTCGGGGATCGCCCGCAACAGTTCCCGCAGCTCGCGCCAGGAATGCTGCCGCACCTTCAGCGTCACGTAGGCGGATGACTTCAGGCCCGCCTTGATAGGGTCCACCAACGCGGTGAACTTGGTCAGCACGCCCTCGCCGGTGAGCCTAGCAATGCGCGTGTAGGCGTGCGCCCGCGAGATGTGGACGTTCTCGGCCACCTGCGTCACGGACATCCTGCCGTCCCGCGTGAGCTCCGCAATGATGTTGCGGTCCACGTCGTCCAGTGGCACCGCAGCCTGCTCCGGCTCGGCTCCTGCCATTCGTCTACAACCCCTGTCGGTAATCCAGCTCACAGTTACGATTTGTCTTTCAGAATAGGGGAACAGTCCGTACTTCTCCACGATTTTCGGCGGGGCTGGATACGAAACATCGTCCGGGACCATACTGAAAGCGAATAGTGGCTACAGAAGGACGGACCAATGACGATCTCCGCGGACCACACTGCGCCCGGTCAGACGGCGCAGGGCCGGCAGTCGCCGGATCACATCGAGGACTCCCTCAGCGGCGGCCCCGTCGCCGAAGCGGTGCGCAAATTCGGCATCACGGCTGAGGACTACATGCTGCCGGCCCGCCACCAGATCCAGATGGTGGACCAGGACGGCAATCTGAAGCCCCACTCCGAACAGGGTGCCGAACCCGGACACGAGTACCCGGTCCCCGGCGACCAGGAACTGCTCGCCGCCTACGAGCAGCTGGTGGTCGGCCGGCGCGTCAACGACCAGAACTCCGCCCTCGTCCGGCAGGGCCGCATGGCCGTCTACCCCTCCAGCCACGGCCAGGAGGCCTGCCAGGTCGCGGCCGCCCTCTGCCTGTCGGAGGGTGACTGGATGTTCCCCACCTACCGGGACTCCGTGGCCGTCATGACCCGCGGCGTGGACCCGGTGCAGACCATGACGCTCTTCCGCGGCGACTGGCACAGCGGCTATGACCCCGCCAAGCACAAGGTCGGCATCCAGTGCACCCCGCTCACCACCCAGTTGCTCCACGCCGTCGGCGTTGCCCACGCCGCCAAACTGCGCGGCGAGGACACCGTGGTCCTGGCCATGTGCGGCGACGGCGCCACCAGCGAAGGCGACTTCCACGAGGCCCTGAACTTCGCCGCCGTCTTCCACCTGCCCGTCGTCTTCTTCGTGCAGAACAACCAGTACGCCATCTCGGTGCCGCTGGCCCACCAGTCCGTGGCGCCGTCGCTCGCCCACAAAGCTGTGGGCTACGGCATGGCCGGCGAACGCGTGGACGGAAACGACGTCGTCGCGCTTCTCGCAGTGCTGGACCGCGCCGTCAAGCTCGCCCGCGAAGGCTCCGGCCCGCTCCTGGTGGAGGCGCACACCTACCGCATGCAGGCGCACACCAACGCTGACGACGCCACCCGCTACCGCCAGGACAGCGAAGTGGCCCAGTGGGTGGCCCGGGATCCGCTGACGCGGATGCGGACCTACCTCACGGACAAGGGTCTGCTGGACGACGACGGCGAGTCCCGGATCGCGGAGAAGGCGGAGGCAGTCGCCGCGCAGCTGCGCAACGGCCTCAGCGAGGACGTCCCGGTGGACCCGCAGGACCTCTTCAAATATGTCTTCTCGACGCCGACACCGCAACTCAAGGAACAGTCCGCCCTGCTGGCCGACGAACTCGCCCGCGAGGCCAGCGCCGGCGCTTCAACCAACCCGGAGTCCGCAAAATGAGCACCGTCACGTCCGCAGTCAACGGCAACGTCAGCTCCGCCACCGCCCGCGCAGCCGCTTCGGCCGCGGCCACCGCGGAAGCGGCAGGACCGCAGCCGGTCACCATGGCCAAAGCCCTGAACACCGCGATGGTGGACGCCATGCACGCCGAGAAATCCGTCCTGGTCTTCGGCGAGGACGTCGGCATGCTGGGCGGCGTCTTCCGCATCACCGACGGCCTCACCAAGACATTCGGCGAGCAGCGCTGCTTCGACACCCCGCTTGCCGAGTCCGGCATTGTGGGCATGGCCGTGGGCATGGCCATGAACGGCATGCGCCCCGTCATCGAGATGCAGTTCGACGCCTTCGCCTACCCGGCCTTCGAGCAGATCGTCAGCCACGTGGCCAAGATGCACAACCGCACCAAGGGCGCCCTCAAGCTGCCCATGGTCATTCGCGTCCCGTACGCCGGCGGCATCGGGGGAGTGGAGCACCACTGCGACTCCTCCGAGTCCTACTACGCCCACACTGCGGGCCTGAAGGTCTTCGCCCCGGCCACCGTGGCCGACGCGTACCGCATGCTCCGTGAAGCGATCGACTCGGACGACCCCGTCATGTTCATGGAGCCCAAGAAGCTCTACTGGTCCAAAGACATGGTGGATCTGGAAGCCCTCCGCGACCAGCACGCCGCGAACACTGCGGCCGGGACCTCCACCGAAGGCCGTGCCGCCGTCGCCCGGCCGGGCACGGATGCGACGCTGATTGCCTACGGTCCGTCCGTCCCTACCGCTCTCGCGGCAGCCGCCGCCGCGGCCGAGGAGGGGCGCTCCCTGGAAGTCATCGACGTCCGCTCGATCGTGCCGTTCGACGACGAAACGGTCTGTGCCTCCGTCCGCAAGACCGGCCGCGCCGTGGTGATCGCCGAGGCCCACGGGTTCGCATCCGTGTCCTCCGAGATCGTGGCCAGAGTCCAGGAACGGTGCTTCCACTACCTGGCCGCACCGATCCGCCGCGTGACGGGCTTCGACGTCCCGTACCCGGCGCCCAAACTCGAGCACTACTACCTGCCCGGCGTGGACCGCATCCTCGACGCCGTAGACGACCTCCAGTGGGAAGAATGATCAGATGAGCGAAACGAAAGTATTCCTGCTGCCCGATCTTGGCGAAGGCCTCACCGAAGCCGAGCTCGTCAATTGGCTTGTCGCCGTGGGCGACAAAATCCGCGTCGACCAGCCCATCGCCGAGGTGGAGACTGCCAAGTCCATGGTGGAAGTCCCGTCCCCGTACGCCGGCACCGTGGCTGAGCTGCACGGTGAACCGGGCCAGACCCTGGACGTGGGCAAGCCCCTGATCTCGGTGACCCCGGCGGGATCGCCGGTCGAGCCTGTCGAAACCGAGCCTGTCGAAACTTACCGTGAAGAAGAAAAAGCCGGCTCAGGCAACGTGCTGATTGGCTACGGAACTCCCGGAGGGACAGCAACCGTCCGCCGGACCCGTCCGCGGCGCACTACCTCGCCGGTTGAGCCCGTCGAAACCCGCACTCCGCTGGATGAGCCTGCCGAAACCAAGTTGACCACCTCAGCTGATGACCTCCTTCTCCTGCGCACCCGCGTTCCCGGCAAGATCGGTGCGGTCATCTCACCGCTCGTGCGGCGAATGGCCAAGGAGCACGGCGTCGATCTCGGACACGTGCAGGGCTCAGGCGATAGCGGACTGATCATGCGCCGCGACGTGGAAGCAGCTATCAAGCCACTGGTTGAGCCTGTCGAAACCCCGCTGGTTGAGCGAGTCGAAACCCAGCCGCGTCCGCTGGTTGAGCCTGTCGAGACCCGCGTTCACCCGATCGACCCCCGCACAGGACTCGGCATCGCAAGCCGCACCCCAGTCCGCGGCATCCGTAAGGCAGTTGCGACCAACATGACGCGAAGCCGCTCGGAAATTCCGGAAGCCACAGTGTGGGTGGACGTGGACGCTACCGCTCTGGTGGAGCTCCGTAGGGGACTTAAGAAAACCGACGCCGACAACACGCCCGGCTTGTTGGCCTTCATCGCACGTTTTGTCACGGCTGGGTTAAAAACGTACCCGGAATTGAACACCCGGATCGTCACGGCCGAGGACACCGCAGGAGGCGAGCAACAGGAGATCGTCGCCTTTGACGGCGTGAACCTTGGGTTCGCAGCACAGACGGACCGCGGCCTCGTTGTGCCGTCAGTCCGCAACGCGGACAAACTCAGCGCTCGCGAGCTGGACGCAGAAATCCGTCGGCTGACCGCAGTTGCCCGCGACGGCAAGGCGACTCCCGCGGAACTTGGAAGTGGAACGTTCACGCTGAATAACTACGGGGTGTTCGGCGTGGACGGTTCGGCTGCGATCATCAATTACCCCGAGGTGGCGATACTGGGCGTTGGCCGGATCATCGACAAACCCTGGGTCGTGAACGGGGAACTGGCCGTCCGCAAGGTCGCGGAGCTGACCCTGACGTTCGACCACCGCGTCTGCGACGGCGGAACAGCCGGCGGCTTCCTGCGATACGTTGCCGATGCCATCGAGAATCCGGGGTCTGTGCTTGCCGACATGTGACACTGCCGAGCTAGGTCGGCGTCGAAGCGCCGCCGGACACTCCGTTGCAGGCGAAGGATACGCCGAAGGCGTGGTTGAACCGAGTGGCAGCTGATTATCCGCCACTGCCCGAGAATTAGTCCGGAGCCTCTCAATTCCTATGTCAAACTGTGGTCATGAGTGACGCCTGCACCTACGATGTTGTTTTTTTGGCTCTGGCGCGGGATTGCGCTTCAACCATCCCAGGTGTACTGCATGGGCTCGACGAGTTACGAAAGAATGGACTTCGCGCATGTCTGATCGTGGGCGAAAATGGGTCGCGCGACAATTCTCGCGAACTTCTAGAGAATGCGGTCACTTCTACAGGCATGGTCCAGCTGGTTGATACGAGCTTCATGTCAGACGCCGAGGGAAGGCTGGAACGAATGGCTATTGGACGCCAGTTCCTTGCCGACCAAGCGAAGGAGTTGCCGGGGTCAGTACGAACAATATGCGTTCTAGACATGGACGAACCCTTCTTGGAACGTCTCGACATCGCACTTTTCCGTGCCAGTCTGTCTCGTCTAGATTCCGATGACACGATTTTCGCCCTCGCCGCTACCTCGCGACCGAGTTACTATGACCTGCTTGCATTCGAAGATGAGACACGTTCATTCGCGGGATTGGACAAGCGGATCGAGCGGCTGCAAAGCAACCCCGTGGCGTACTACCGACTATTTCGGGACTTCATCTACCCCGAGCAACAGCGTCTAACCACAGCCTCTGACATTGCCTGTCTCTCCGCTTTCAATGGGATGTGCCTGTATAAGGCCGACTTGTACGGGCAAGGTTCCTATGTGCCTTCGGTGTCCGGTCCCTGGGTCTGCGAACACGTCACATTCAACCGCTCGATGGCCTCCGCAACCGGGCGCTGGATGGTAATTCATGGCGCACTCGTCCTACCGCAACCTCCCGAACACGGAAGAAGGACTCTGCCCGGGTTTGCATGGCAGCGGGTGCGCAAGCTGCCGAGGCTCCTTTCCGCGAAATTACAGCGCTCTTGGACCGCCAAGAACCAGACACTCAAGTCCCGATATTGAGCGAGTGGGCTGTGCGGTCAGTATGTGTGGGGGACAGTTGCTAATGCCTCTGTGTCCTCCAGTGTCAGCGCGGCTCGGTTGATGGATTCATTTCAGCGTCGACGGTTTGACTGCGGCAGACGTCCCTCATTCCTCGTCGTGAACTGTCGGCAGCCGCCTCTTACTCGCTAGGTTGTCAGCTCTGTGTGCTCCGAGCACTTCACTTTGGCCACCAGTCCGCTGCCCTCTTGGCTGTAAGAGGTGACGTGGTTCGTGGTCGTGTTGCACTTTTCGCAGAAGTGCTTCTGTTGTTTGATCCCCATAGCGCAGATCATACCCAACTGGACATTTCACGAAGTTACTCTGGCGCTAAAAAGCATGAGTCTGCAACGGCGGAGCAGCTCCCGGCGGAAATTGAGGCCGGCGGCCGGAGACCTGAACGGGGGTTGCGGATATGCCGGAGCGGTAGACAGTTCCCTGATAATCCCCAGCTTGATGGGTAGAATCGAGGCCTGAACGAAGCTACTGCTCCCCGGAATTACGGAGAAGAAATGTCACGATGGCTCGAAGTCGGCGCGGACAACTATGTGCTGGTGACCGAAGGTTCGAAGCTCAACACCGGCCTGATCGTAGGAACCGAGCGGGCCATGGTGGTCGATACCGGCTGCGGCCCGCGGCAGGGACAGGAAATCCTGAATGCCGTGCGCGAAATAACTCCTCTCCCTCTGGTGGTTGTGAACACTCATGCGCACTACGACCACTTCTTTGGCAATTCGGTGTTCGCGGAAGCCGGTGCCACCGAGTTCTGGGCGCATGAGAACTGTGCTGAGGAGATCAGGGAAAACGGTGACGCACAGCGTGCCGCCGTGGCGGATCTGGAGCCGGAGATGGCGGCCGGCGAGGGCGACAACGTGGAACTCGTGGTGCCCAACGCGATCGTCAGGGACCAGCCAGTCCTGGTGGACCTGGGTGCGCAGACCGTGACCTTGTTCTACCTGGGCCGGGGACACACCGACGGCGACCTCCTGGTGGGCACCTCCACCACTCTGTACGCGGGCGACCTCGTGGAGCAGGGCTCGCACCCGTCCTTCGAGGACTCCTACCCGGAAGAATGGGCCGACGCGCTCCGGCACCTGTCCGCACTTCGCCACCGCTACGAGTTCCTGGTTCCCGGGCACGGCGAGCCGTGCAGCGACCGGTTCGTGAAGACTATGGCGGACACGATGTCCACTGCCGTGCGCCAGGCCCGCCAGTCCATCCGTGACACCCCTAGCGACGCCACCAAAGCGATCCCCGTGCTGCCCTACGGGCCGGAACAGTCGCGCTGGTTCATCAAGCGGCTGCAGGAGACGCGCCCGCAGCACTGATATGTAGTTCTCGCTGTCAAGAGGCAGGAATGAGCGGCCCTCTGGATTTGGTTCCGGGGGCCGCTCATTCTGTGCCTGCCGGTTGTGGGCGGGGGTGTCGGCGAGTCGTTTTCGACTGGCATTGTCAGGCTGACATTCGCGGGTTGGTTACCGCATGACGATTTGTTCGGCGGGGCATTATCGGGTGTCTAGAGTCGAGCGTCGACGGGGGTAGGGTGCGTCTGCTCATAGTGCTGTCCCGGCTTAGCTCCGGTGCTGCCGTCACTCATCCGTCACCTTCGGCGGCATGTTCATGGGTCAGGCCGCATCCATGCGTTCTCCTTGTTGGAGTGTGGCGGCAAGTGACCAGCACCAGCCGGCCAGCTCGCGGGCGATCGCGGTGTTGGCCTTGACTGACTTCTTGTGGCGTTCATCGAAGTGTTCCCATTTGCGGTGCAGCCTGTGGTTACCTTCGAGGGCGCGGATGCGGGTTGGCGGGGTAACGAGCTTGAGTTGGTGCAGCAGCCGTTCCCCTGGCCGGGCGTAGGGGCGCCGGTGCACCCACGCGGCTTCGATCAGGAGCTTACGGGCGTAGGTGTTCCCGGCCTTGGTGATCGGGCCCTGGTGCCGGGACTGGCCAGAGGATTGCTCGCTGGGGACCAGTCCGAGATAGGAGCCTATGGAGGAGCCGGTGAAGCGGGTCCAGTCCCCGATCTCCTCGGCCAGCCCGAACGCGGTCGTCATCTGGATGCCGCGCAGACACATGAGCGCGTTAATCACAGGGGTGTAGCGGCAGGCTGCCGCCGTGGCGGTGACCTGTTTGTGGATGTGTGCCAGATGGATGGCGAGCAGCTCGGCCTGTTCGACATCGGCGTCGTAAGTGAACTGCAGCACCAGTTCGTCAAATTGCTGGCGGCGTAGCCACCGGCGGTGTTCCTGCGTCCATCTGGTGTTTTCCGGGCAGCGAATGCCGTGCCGGAGCAAGAGGGAATTCACGCGTTGGCGGGCGTGCGCGAGATCCCTTGCGGTGCCCGAGCGCAGCCGGGACAGGTCCCGAAGGGCCTCTTCGTCCGGTTCCGGGATGCGCACCTCGGTGACCGAGCCGACCGCGAGCATTTCAGCCAAAACCCTTGCGTCTCTTCGGTCGGTTTTCACCCGGTCCCCGGGAGCGCGCAGCAGCTTCGACGAAGCTGCCACCACGCAGGTGATTCCAGCAGCCTGCAGGTAGCGGGCCAGGACAAAACCGGTCGGGCCTGATTCATACACGACCCTGACAGGCGGCTCGAAGCGGCGGACCCACTCCAGCACCACCGCCGGGTCGGCAGCCATCGAGTGGCTCTTGATTTCGCCGGTGTCCGGGTTCAGCGCGTGGGCAACGATGTTGACCGCGTGAACATCCAGACCATTGAAAGTATGCTCAAACATAGCCGGGACCTCCCAAACCTCACATGTGGCACTACCATTGCACCGCCGAAGGGCCGTGGAGCCCGCGGGAGCCGCCGATGGCAACCCACGGACACTGTGAAACAGAAGGCCCCGGCCCCGACCTGTCAGAACCTGCCCGTCCGGGATAAAGGACATCCCGCCGGGTAAAGGCCCGGCAGCGCCACACGCCAGCACGACGCAAGTGAACCACATCAAGCTGGCGCTGCAGGACCGCTCCGGCGATAATGGCCGACCCGGACGCGCAGGACCGATCACACTTCATATGGTCTAGATCCAAGTAGTCCGCGTTAGCCGCCCGGAAAAACAGGTAGTGACTACTCTTGGGATGCCTGGCTGCCCACTCTAGTTTTGGGTCATGAAGACGGGAATCAGCGCAGCCATCCGACGCTTTATCGAGCAGCACATCGTCGCCGACGATCCCTACCCCGAGCGGTCGTGGCTCGATAGGCAGGACATGCCGCGGCAGCAGTTGGCGCCGCGAGTTGCGGTGGCTGGCCTTCCCGTGGAGCCGCTGCCGCCGCTGCCGCAACGGTTCGGGCACGGCCGCGACCGCCGACCCCACTACCGCGTGTGGGGAAGTCACCGTACGGCCGCGCACCAAGCAGACGGTACGCCCACAGGCGATAACGTGCCGCGCTGACGGCTGGGGCGTCACAATTGGCTTGACTGGATCTGATCCCAAGGGTGTGCATGTACCATCACCGCCATGGGGAACTATGCGGGCAGTCAAGTCACCAGGGAATCGCGGCGGGCGTCCCGCCAACGGGCGCTTCGGATCTTGGCCTACGTAGGATTGGGTGCGCTGGCCGTGGCCACGGCAGTCGTGGTGGTGATGGCGCTCCGTCGATAACGCCGCGCTTTTGCCTCTGAGGCGGATGGTTGAAGGTTTGACAGGATTTGTCGAATCTGTGACCGCTGGGTAGGGTCTCTGTAGATCTGACATGGGGGATCCAACTGCCAGCTTCCAGCTACTGTCGTCGCGGCAAGGGCAAGACTGCCTCCGCGTGCGCGTCGAGAGTTCAACCGCGTTCCGGAGGTTCTTCCGTGGCTCTCACCGATTTTGTCCTCGCCGTATCCGCGCTGCTCGGCAGCCTGCTGATTCCGTTTGCAGGGCTCTACTGGATGCTCCGGCTCAAGCGCCGCACGGTGACGCCCATCGCTGCTTCAGGACCGGCAAAGTAGGCGTGCCGTACATTGACATCAACCCGCACCGCAACAGGCCCAAATGGTGGAGCTACCTGGTCTTGGCGGTCCTCCTCGTTGCCACCGTCGCCGTGGTGGCGACGGCCCTGATGCGCGGCTGAAATCGGTCATCGAGCTGCCAGCGCCTAGACTTGCTGTTTGAGACCAGACCAATCGAGAAGCGCAGCGGGACGCCGCCGCGAGTCCTGGGGGACCAAACATGCCCAAACCAGTGGATAACCAATTGACCGACGCCGGCACCGAAGCGGAGCAGCCCGAACTGCGCCGCCGCCGCTCCCGCCGCCGCGATGGTGACGGCTCCGACGACTGGACAGGAATGTTTCCCGCCGTGACACCCGACACCACTTCAGCGCCCGTCCTCCCGCTCCGGAGCTCGTCCTGGGCGGAGGCCGCAGCCGCGGCGGATGCCGTCTCCGACGCGCCTCCCGCTCCGCCGGCCCTGTCTCTTATACACATCTAGATGTGTATAAGAGACAGCCGGGGGGGGCACCGCCCGGCGTACGCTCCGGAAACTGCGCGCGAACCTGACGCGCCCGTGGCGGACCACACGGCTCTGCCGACGTCGTTCGTCCGCGAACAGAAGCCCAGGCCCAAGGGCGGATTTCGCGGCTTCCTGTACCGGGCGACCGGTGGCGCCTGGAACCTGGGCCCCAGCGCACAGGAACGCGAGGAAGACGAGCTGGCACGGCGCATCTCCCGCCAGCTGCAGGGCAGCTTCAACACCGCCGTGCTGAGCCTCAAGGGCGGCATCGGCAAGACCTCCACCACAGTCGGTGTGGGCCTGACGCTGGCCGAGTTCCGCGGCGACCCGCCGTGCGCCATCGACGCCAACCCGGACTCCGGCGACCTCGTGGAGCGCGCACTGGGCGAGGGCATCTACCAGCAGGCCACTCCGAGGACCATCACCGACCTGCTCAAGAATATCGACTCGATCGACTCCCTCACGGGGCTGTCCCGCTACATGCACCACTCCGGCCGGCTGCACCTCATCGCCGGCGAGCAGGACCCCGAGGTCTCCGACTCCCTGACGGCCGAGGAGTACCTGCGGATCCGCAAGGTCATCTCCGCCTACTACTCCGTGGCCCTGACTGACTGCGGCACCGGGGTAACCCACAACGCGATGAGCGGGATCCTGCAGTCGGCGGACAACCTGATCATCGCCGCCGGCTACGCGGTGAGCGGCGCCAAGCGCGCCCGCAGCACCCTGCAGTGGCTGGCCAGCCACGGGTACGAGGACCTGGCCCGCAACGCGATCGTGGTGATCACCGACAAGGACGAGGTCTCCAGCCGCGTGGACAAGGACGCGATCGAGGACCACCTCGCCGGCATGTGTCGGCAGCTCATCGCCGTGCCGCACGACAGGGGGGTGGCCGACGGGGACCTGGTGACCCTGGACGTGCTGAAGCCGGAGACCCGGCGCGCGTACAAAGAGATTGCTGCGGCGGTTGTGGACGGGTACAGGTAGCGAGTTTCCCTAACGGTGATCAAGGGCAGCCGGCACTGATGCGTATTGAACGTTGTCGGCACGTGATCGTAGGGACTGGATCTATTCTGGGTGCTATGGCTTCAGCACGCCTTGACGTTCCAATGCCTCCCTGATCACCGGGCCAAGACGTTCCGCATACGCTGCCGTCATGTGTGCTTGGTCCAGCTTTGTGGGGGTGCTTCCTACGAAGCTGGGGCAGGCCTGATCGGCGCAAAACCAAGGAAGGGTGTCTATGAACACGCCCTTCTCCCAAGTCGGGGCGATTATTTTCTCTTCGGTGCCCCATGTTGCTGGAACGGTGCTGACGCAGTCAGACGGGTGGCTCACTTTCGTGTAGCAGGATGCGATGTCCTTATCAACGGGCGGTCCCGGCATGAACACAAGCTGGGGAGCCGCCGTGATTTTTTGTATTTCCTCATCGGCGCTTGCGAATATGCCAGAGAACACGATTACGTCAGGGTCGATTCGATTGATGGCTGATACGGCTTCTTCGGCTCTTCCTTGACAGCCTTCAGGCATCGGCTTTATTTTCGCTACGTCGGCCGCGCCACCGAATGGGCATCCGAACATGCCATAGGAGACAAGGTTCCAGTCAGAGTCCGTCCCTATTGCCGACCTTAAGGCCGCTACGTAGGTCATGCTGATCGAGCTGCCAACCGTGACTATGGTGTGTTTTGCATTCGGATCTCCCCAGGTGCATGAACTCTCTTCGACCTTGTGAAGGCCACAGGGCATGATATCTTCGGGCGCTTGAGGACCGGCTATCACCTCCTCGAGCGTCGGCGATAGTTCCGGCCAGGCAGCCGCGGCGAGTGACGTCTTTATTGCAGCCTGTAGGGAGGCCAGCTTAGGAGGAGAATCGGCAACGGTTGCCTTCGTTCCTGCAACCGGCGGCAACTCCACAGTCGTCGGCGCCGCTGCCGCATTCTGTTGGGGTGTAGGTGGAACCAGTGCCAGTGCCACCGTGGCGGAAGTGACAAGAGCCAGCAAGCTAAGGGCCGTCAACTGGTAACTAAATGAGGGCGCGCCCGAGCTATTTCGCTGTTTGTTGCGTGCGGGAGTTAACCAGGTTGACCGTCTTATGGGGTCTTCAACGAGGTGAAAAGAGTAGATGGCAGCCAGCGTAAAGATTGCCGCGCAAATCACTTGCTGCAGCCAAGTCGTCTCGAACACCGCAGAATAGAGGATGATCACCGGAAAGTGCCATAAATACAGCGAGTACGAAATCTTGCCAATGTACTGGGAAATCGGGTTCGTCAGTACACCAAGGGATAGGTGCCCGCCAGTTCCCGCGACTATTACCGCCGCCGTTGAAATCACAGGTAGGGCAGCCCATGGCGCTGGGAATGCAACGGTGTCGCTGATAACGAACAAGGAAGCGCATATGCCACCGAGACCTAGGTAACCTAGCGCGGGACGAATAGCGAATGGTAGCCGACTCAAAGCACCGGCATAGACCGCGATTAAGCCACCGATTCCTAGCTCCCATGCGCGTGAAAACGTTGAAAAGTACGCCCAAGTGGGATTAGTTGCGGTCTCAACGGATGCCCACGCGAATGTTGTAATCGTTAGGGCGGCGAGGGTGATTCCAACCGCTTTGCGGGCCGTGGCTTTGGACCAGCCATTGCGGCGGCCAAGAAGGAATGTTCCGAGCATCAGCCATGGCCATACAAAGTAGAACTGCTCTTCAACTGCGAGGGACCAGAAATGCTGAAGGGGAGACTCGGGACCGGAAGCCTCGAAATAGTTTGTTCCCGACGCCGCGTAATGCCAGTTCGCGGCAAAGAAAAATGCCCAGACACTGTCTGCAAGAGTGGAGTAGAAGCGGCTCGAATTAAAAAGTAGCCACGAGGCGATGACTGTGGCCAGCAAGACGAGCGTTGCTGCCGGCGCAATTCTGCGGATCCTGTTGCGGTAGAACCCCATGAACGAGATGGAACCTGTTTTCTCGTGTTCACGTACTAGTAGGCCCGTGATGAGGAATCCTGAGATCACGAAGAAAACGTCGACTCCTACGAATCCACCTGACGGCCAACCGAAAAGGTGATCTAGTATTACGGCAACAACGGCTAACATTCTGAGCCCTTGAATATCTCGCCGGAACGGGGGTGGCGACGCCCGTTTCGGTGTGACCCGCTCACGTTGAGACTTCGTTAAGGTCATGCTTCCCCCATTTACACCATGATTGACATCGTAAGGGTAGTCTGCAAGGATGTGGTCTCCCAAATCGGGAGGCCTTACATGTCGGGCCGAAACATATGTACTGCCCCAGGTGGGGTCTCTCCACGTTATCTCCCCGGCTTGGAGCGCTGCGGCCACCGTTTTGTCAGGTGGCGACAGACGCACGAGCTCTCTTGGACTTTGCCAAGACGTGATGTCGCGAGGCTTGATTGTCCGTGATGGAAGTCAAGATAGCTGGGCTCCCCACGATTTTGGTCGCGGTCTGAACAAGAGGGTGCGGTGCAACCGAAAACTGGGACATCGGCATGGCAACAATCCCTATGAATTCTGCGCGATACACGCACATCGGCGCTCCAAGGACATTGCTGGCGCTGGATGCGATCGATAAGCGCGCCGCCCGTTAGGTGCCTCCAGTTCGTCGCCGTGTCGCACGACTGGGAAGCGGCCACAGCGGCCTATTGGCCTTGGAACGAGTTGAGGCCGGCGACCCCGCGGCGATTGCCGACGCATGCCGGTAAGTGTTCCAGGCGTTGCGGGCCAGGCGAGTCGCGACCGTTTTCCCGGAGTGCTCAGGCACAGGTAGGATTCGAGCAAAATAGAATCTTGGACATGGGGGAGCCGTGGTTGAAACCACCGCTATAACAAAGACTGAAGCAGTACGTCTCGACGGAGTGAACGTGCCGCTGGACGTATTGCGAGCAATCGCAGCGCTCGCCGTAGTCTTGCAGCACGTTCGAACGCTGGTGATGATGGATTTCGACGACGTCGCACATAACCCCATGCAGAGTGTGCTGTACGGTGTTTCTGCCCTCGGCCACCAAGCAGTTGTCCTGTTCTTCGTTCTCAGTGGCTTCTGGGTTGGCGGCAGTTTGATCCGCAGCGTGCAGCGGAACACCTTTCGCTGGAGCGGGTACATGGTCAACCGGATCACTCGGCTGGGTATCGTTCTCATGCCGGCTCTGGTTCTGACCATGGTCTTGGACCTTATCGGGCGACATTACTTCGGCGACATGAGCACGTATAGGGGAGATCTGAGGTATGGGGGAGTTGCCTTGGACCAGCGGCCCATCGACGCAGGGACGTTTCTAGGGAATGCCGTTTTTTTGATGGCGATTAAGGTTCCCACCTATGGGACGAACACGGCCTTATGGTCGTTGTCTTTCGAATTCTGGATGTATGTTCTGGCGCCGTTGGTTCTCTTCGGGGTGTACTTTTGGACGCGATCCAAATATGCCCTGATTTACACTGCCGGTGCGCTTGCTGTGGCCATGTTAATCGGACCTCGGGCTGTGTCGTACGTGCCGCTGTGGATGTTGGGGGCGGTGGTGGCAGCCTTCGGTCCGCGCCTGATTGGCGTCCTGAACTCTTGGTCCAACCGGAGGGTCGCTACCGCACGAGTGCTGACGGGCGGCCTCACCTTGGTGGCGTCCATGGTTGTCCGCGGGCTGAATTCCCTTCCCGAGATGGTCGGGGATCTTATTGTTGCCGTACCTGCAGCTGCCTTCATCGCAACCTTGCTGACCGGCCTCCTTGGACGGGGACTCTTCGCACGGTTGCTGACGCGATTTTCTTCGTTGGCACACAGTTCGTACTCCCTGTACGCAATCCACCTCCCCATTGCCTTCCTCGTTGTGTCCGTATTTGGTGTACAGGTGGACAGCAGGTGGCCGTCTGACCCAGTTCACTGGGTCTACATGCTCGCGATCATCGTCGGCATCGTCGCAGCAGCCTGGCTGTTCGCCCAAGTGACAGAACGTCACACGACCAGGGCCCGCAAATACGTTTCAGACAGGCTCCACGCAAGTTCCCTGCAACGCTAGTTCCGACTCTTGACGCTCAGCCCGTCACTTCTGTGTTCGACGTCGGCGTGGAGATTGAATGAACCACGTACGCCATCCGGGTCGCGAATGATGACGCACCGACGCGATGCTTCTGGGGCCAGACGACCCCCGTGTCGATAGAGGTGTTGGTAGCCCTGGCCGTCGCGGCTACATCCAGAAGCCTGCGTCGCTTGGACGCTGAGTGTCTAGCAGCCGCCCGGCGGCTGCTACTGCCTCATTGTCTTGTACAGACCCGTGATGTCGATGACTTGAATGTTGTCGGAGTCGCCCAGCGTTTTGATGGTGTTTGCATAGGTCGAGACCAAGCCGGGCCGAGGGGATGTGTGCGGTTGCGCGTTCGTAAAATAACTTCGCCCGCCGCCTTGAGAATCGTGGTTAGCCCCTGAATCGTGAGCCACGGACAGATGTGGCATCCAGACAGTGTGCCTGTTTTGGCGTTGCCTCTGTTAATGCACTGATGTGGACCTGCCATCCGTGTCGATCGGTCCAGCAGCCTGGCAGGGGACGAGCCCTTGCAGAGCGCGTAACGGCAAACCTGGCGCGCTCAGGGGCGCCGATCAATACTAATGGGCCGCATTCCGCCTACAGGGGCTGTCCCTCGGCAGACCTTCGTCCCAGCTGAGGCTTCTGTGGTGCCGGAAGCCCCGCGGATTGACATCGGTCTGGGCGAGCCGTCGCCACGCCGATTAATTCTTGACGAAACCTTGACGGATTCCGGCATGGAGTCCTGAGCCAGTTGCCGCAATGTTCTAAGCAATAGGCCCAGGGGAGAGCCGAAGTCTCGTGCTTTCGAAATCCGGTGATCTTCCTCGGCTCCAGCCACAGCGAGGGGACACGTCGTGAGCATCTCGATTCCACAAGTCTCCGGACAGCTGCGCGGGGTGTCCGGTGGCTGAGCCTAAAGCCTCGCCGCCAGCCGGGGACTCCTTCGCGCCGAAGGCCGCAGGAGTACCGCGGCCGCAGTTCGGCATGGACACGGGCGGCCAACGTGGCAGCCGCCGCCCCGCCGAGGTGGCCGAGAAACGCGGCGAGTCCGGGCCGGGGGCGGCCGGCGGCGTGGCCGGCCTGCTGCTGATGTTACTGATCTTCGCCGCGCTGGCTCTGGTGATCGTTCCGCAGGCCACCGGATACCGGACCTACACCGTGTCCACCAACTCCATGGCGCCCAAGTACCCTGCCGGAACGTTCCTGACGGTGAAACCGGTGGCATTCAGCGAACTGAGATCCGGCGACGTCGTCACCTTCCAGCCGAACCCGGACCGGCCGGACGTCGAAACACAGCGGATCGTCGGGTTCGGTATCACACAGTCCGGCGAGAAAACCCTGATCACCAGGGGCGACAACAACGGCGTCACCTCCCCGGCACCCGTCCACCCGAGCCAGGTGAAGGGGAAGCTGTTCTACGCGGTGCCGTTTGCCGGCTACCTCGCGGACAACCTGGGGCACGCGGACCGCGAGCTCTGGATGACCGTGGCCGCCGCCGGCCTGATCGGCTTCGGCGCGCTGTTCATCTTCCGGGCCCTCCGCCGCCGTCACCGGGCCGCAGGCCGAGGCTGACCTCCCGGCTCCCGGCTCCCGGGCCGCCGTCGTTGTCCGTCTCATTGCCTTGTATGATGGGCGGTCACCGCCGTCTCACAGGGAGGAAGGATGGACGATAAGCCCACGCGGCTGGATTCGCTGACAGGATTGCGGTTTCTGGCCGCCATACTCGTGGTCTCGTATCATGCGTCCGTGACGCTGGTGCCGGAGATGTTCCCGCTCGTGTCCGTGGGGCAGACCGGTGTGACGTTCTTTTTTGTACTTTCCGGATTCGTGCTCGCCTGGTCCATGAAGCCAAACACTCCCAAAGCGCAGTTCTACTGGCGCCGGTTCGCCCGAGTGTGGCCGCTGCATGCGCTCACCCTGGTTGCTGCGGTGGTGCTGAACCAGGCCACCCAGGGGGAGCAGTCCGTTCCCCGGTTCATTGCCGCGCTTCTCCTCCTACAGTCCTGGCACGCGGACCCGACCTGGGTCTATGCGTACAACGGGGTGTCCTGGTCGCTTTCCTGTGAAGCCTTTTTCTATGCGGTGTTCCCGTTCCTGGCCGTGTGGCTTTCGCGTTTTCGAGCGAAACGACTCCTTCCTATTTGCGTGTTGGTTTTCGTGGCCGCGGCCCTCCTGTCGGCACTGCTCCCGTTGGTCCCGGCGTTCGATTGGGGAGCGCTGCTGTACACGTTCCCGGCATACCGGGTGTCAGAGTTCGTTGTGGGTGTGTGCCTGGCCATGGCGTTCCGGAAAGGCTGGAAGCCCAGGTTCGGTGTGTGGGTCGGAGCGGCCGCAGCCGTCGGTCCGGTCCTCCTGCTCGAAGTCGTCGCCGCCAACGTCCCGTGGCACATCGCGCCGGCGCTGGCGAGCACGCTCTGCATGCCAGGCTTCGCCCTGCTCATCGCGGCCTTCGCCCACCGTGACTGCACCGGAGGCCGCCGCACCTTCGCCAGTTCTCCCGCCATGGTGAGGCTGGGCGAATGGTCGTTCGCCCTCTACCTGGTTCACGAGCTCGTGCTGCGCACAGCCCTGGAACTCGGCCCGGTGACCCTTGGCGAACGCGCGGCCTTCGCCGCCGCCGGCGTTGCCGTATCCATCATGCTATCCGCGCTCCTCTTCACACTCTTTGAACGCCCCATTGAGGCGCGGTTGAGGGGCATGTTCCTGCGTGGCGGCCCCGCGCCGAACAGCCCTCAGCCCGAGGAAAGTCTGGTGGCGAAGTAGCCTGATCAGGACTGTTCCGGGGCGGCGAGGGCTCCGGCGATCCTCCGCCAGTGCCGGGCTTGGACCCGCGGTCACGGCTGCTTGCGCTTTGAGTCCTCCAGGTCCTGCCAGCCTCGGAGGAATTCCTCGAGCGCCCGTGTCAGCGGCAGGCAGTCTTTGGCTACTTCGCCCGCGGACCGGGCCGCGGCAGCGAAATCTCCGCTGCGCAAATTCGCTTCCAGGGTGCGGCAGTCCCGTTCCATCGCCAGGCCGCCGACCATGTGGGCACGGACTCTGAGGCTGAGCACTGCGTCAAGGGCCGCGGGGATGTCCTGCTCGCGTACGGCGGAAAGGATCCGCCCGACCCGTTCCGGCAGCAGGCGCAGGAACATGGCGGCGTAGCTGATTGCGACCGCGTCGCTTTCGACGTCCTCAGCGAGCCGAAGCAGCCGGGAGGAGGAGAACACGAGTCCATTGCCTTCAAGTGCCATAGTCTTTCCGTTCGATGTGGAACAGGACCAACAATGCCCGGGGCCCCTCAGGAAAGAGTCCGCTTCAGGTCAATAAGGGATCAGCAGTTGATCAAGGATTGATCAAGACAGGACGGCGAGCAGTGTCTCATCGGACCTTGAAAAGGAGGCTGGGAATCGTTGCCCGGGGAGGCCTATGCTGGTGCCAGCCGTCGGGGCCTCTGAACTCCGAAGATTCCTTATGCGGGTGTTTGCCGACGGCTGCCGGACAGGTCCGTGAGAGAAGGACACGATGGGCTGGAAGGCCAGGCGGAGGGCGGCCAAAGGTGCCCGCCGGGGTGCGCAGTGGCTCGCCCTTGCGGTTGCCGTCATTATGTCCGGGGCGGCCAGCCAGCCGTCGCCGACCCCGCAGACCGCGCCACGCCCCGTTACCGCCGCCGCTCCTGCCGCGGCGCCGGTGCCGGATGTGCCTGCGCTGACCCGGGCAGCGAGGGCCGGCCACGTCTTTGTGATTAACCTCGAGAACAGGGGCTATGGCGCGGTCTGGGGACCGGCGTCGAAAGCCCCCTATCTGTCTAAATTCCTGCGCGCCCGGGGTGTCCTGCTGTCCCAGTACTACGCGATCGCACACAATTCGCTGCCGAACTACCTGGCGCAGATTTCCGGGCAGCCATCGAACGCCATGACCCGTGCCGGCTGCGGGACCTATGCGCGGTTCAGGCCCGCCGGTCCTCCGTACCGCGGCGTTTTCAGGGGCGCAGGCTGCCTCTACCCACGGTCCGTTCCCACCGTCGGCGGGCAGCTGACTGCGGCCAGGAAGAGCTGGAAGGGGTACATGGAGGACATGCGGATCCCGTGCCGGCATCCGCCGCCCGGCGCCCAGGACGGGAGCCAGGGGGCCCGGCGCGGTGACCAGTACGCCACGCGGCACAACCCCTTCGTGTACTTCGAAGCGATCACGTCCTCGCCCGACTGCCGGCGGCGGGTGGTTGATTTCAGGGCGCTCGCCTACGATCTGAGGTCGTACGCGGCGACGCCCAACCTCTCCTACATCACCCCCAATCTGTGCAGCGACGGGCACGACAGCCCCTGCGTGGACCGGCGACCCGGCGGCCTGGTCACCGCGAACGCCTGGCTCCTGCGGCACGTGCCGCCCATTCTGCGGTCCCCGGCGTTCCAGCGCGACGGCGTCCTGATCATCACCTTCGACGAAGCCGAAGGCCGCTCGGCCGGCCCTCCGGGCAGACCCGGCGGGACTGCAGGCGGCCGGGTGGGCGCCCTGGTGCTCTCGCCCTTCGTCAGGGGCGGCACCATCTCGCACCGCTTCTACAACCACTACAGCCTGCTGGCCACCATCGAGGACATCTTCCGGCTGCCCCGACTCGGTATTGCCCGTGGCGTAGGGGTGAACAGCTTCGGGCCCGACGTCTTCAACGCCCGCTGACGGGATTGGTTGAGCGCATGGGGTGCCGGGCGGCAGGCTGAGGCTGACCGCCCGGCTCCCGGCCCGCCGTCGTCCGTCTTTGAAACGCTCACAGCCCCCTCACAGCAGCACAACAGGCGCACACTAGTCCGGCGTTCAAGTATTGGGTCATAGCCTCCGAGCAGTCGGAGCCGAACCCAAGGAGCACGATGATGAACGCCAGTGCAGGCACCGAGAGTCAGGCAGCCGCGACGCCCGCCACCCGCCGGAAGGCCGGGAAACGGGTCGGGCCGGCGGTCTTTGTCACGAGCCTGGTGGCCGCCGGTCTCCTGGGCGGGGGCGCCGCAGCCGGGGCCGCAACCCTGTGGGGCGCGCCGACGCAGGCGGCCTCCAGCGCGCAGGCTGCCCAGTACACGCCGGTGATCGTCAACAACACCTCCAGCGTCAACGCGGTGACCGCCGCCGCCCAGAAGGCCTCGCCCAGCGTGGTGACCATCAGCGCCAGCTCCGGCAGTTCCGGCGGCACCGGCTCCGGCATCATCCTGGACGCCGACGGCCACATCCTGACCAACACGCACGTGGTCACTCTCGACGGGCAGGCCCAGGCAGCGGCCATCGAGGTCCGCACCAGCGACGGAAAAGTCTATGCGGCCACCATCGTCGGCACGGATCCGCTCTCGGACCTGGCCATCATCAAGATCACCGCCACCGGGCTGGTCCCGGCGACCCTGGGCGACTCCAGCGCAGTCAACGTGGGTGACGCCGCCATCGCCATCGGCGCGCCGCTGGGACTCAGCGGCACCGTCACGGACGGCATCGTCTCGGCCGTGGACCGCACCATTGAGACGGAGTCATCGGCAGCCGGCAGCTCCGCTTCCGCAAACGCGGCGCAGGACTCCATCAGCATCAACGTCATCCAGACGGACGCGGCCATCAACCCCGGAAACTCCGGCGGCGCCCTGACCAACACGCAGGGCGAGATCATCGGCGTCAACGTGGCCATCGCCTCGGCCGCTTCATCCTCCTCATCCTCGGCCCAGTCCGGCAACATCGGCGTCGGGTTCTCCATCCCGATCAACGTGGCCAAGCGGGTGGCCCAGGAGATCATCGCCAACGGCTCCGCGACGCACGGCCAGCTGGGCCTGTCCGTGCAGGACAAGGCGCCCGGCACGTCCGAGTTCACCACCGGGGCCGAGGTGGCCGCCGTGACCCCCGGGTCCGCGGCAGCCAAGGCGGGACTGAAAGAGGGCGACGTGGTCACCGCGCTGGCCGGCCACACCGTGACGGACGCGTCCGAGCTGACGGCGGCCGCCCGCGAACAGGCAGCCGGGAGCACGGTGAAGATCACGTTCCAGCGGGGCGGCCAGGATCAGGAAGCCGACGTCACGCTCGGTGCGGCAACGGCAGGCTGACGCCGGCTCGCTGACGCGGCAGGGGCCGGTTATTCGACGCCGGTCAATTCCGGACCGCTCGCCGGACATTCTGTTCCGGCGCCACCTTGGCCAGCAGCGTCCGCTCGGCCATCTGGGCCATTTTGCGTGTTGCGGGGGAAAGGTAGGCGGACTCCCGCTGGATGAGGGCGATGGTGTCGTACAGCGGTTCGGCAAATGGAACGGCTTTGACGTTTTTCGGGAAACCGGGCCCGTTGACGATTGCCTGGGGGACAATGGTGTCCGCCGCCCCCGTGGCCACAAGGCCCAGCGCCGTATCGACATGTTCCACTTCAATGGCGGGATCTATCTTCAGGCCTTTCAGCCGCGCGCGCTCGAGAATCTGCCGGCGCGTGGGATCACGCCAGCCGGCGAAGGCGTCATAAAGCACCAGCTTGGACTGCGCGAGTTCCTCGATGGTCATGGGGCCGCGTGACGGATCGCGCTGGGCGGAGGCGTAAAAAACTTCGTCCCTGAAGAGCGGCCTGACCTGGAGCCCGGTTTCCACAACAGGGAGAACAATGAGACCCGCTTCAATTTCACCGGAAGCCACGGATTCGGCCACGGCGACGGAGTTCAACCCCACAAGACGCACTTTCACCTTGGGATAGCGACGGTGGAAGCGCTGCACGAGGTCGGCAAGATCGTAGTGCGCTCCGTAACGCAGGACGCCGAAGGTGCAGACGCCGCCCTCCAGCGATGACATGGATTTCAGGGCCTCCACACCGTTGTCGAAAGAGGTCACGGACTGCAGCGCATGGACCTTGAGTTCGACTGCTGCGGTGGTGGGAATGAGCCGTCTGCCGCCGCGGGTGAAAAGGCTGTGGTTGAGCTCGTGTTCCAGCCTGCTGATGAGCTCCGAAACGGATGCCTGGCTTGTTTCCAACTTTCGTGCCGCGGCAGTGAAGGAGCCTAGCTCATACGCGGCGAGGAAGGCCCGGAGTTGCGTGAGTGTCATGACTCATCCTATCGGGCAACCCTATGGCAGGCACGTGTTTACGTCCCGTTGTGCGATGGCTCGCCTGCACGTACCTTTAGCCCATGCAACTTACTGAACGTGACCGGGTCCACATCCGGGGCAACTTCTCAACACTGAAGGGCCCCGCCGTAGGGGGCGTCCCGGCCCAGCGTTTGCCGGAGGTTATTCAAACGGTCTCCGAGATGCTTGGCGACATCGAGAAAAACGGTATGGACGCCGTCGTCAAATACTCGAAGCAGTTAGACGGCTGGCAGGGCGCAAACATGGAGATCGGCCAGGACGATCTGGCCAGGACCGGAGACGCACTGTCCCCGGAATTGCGTGAGGCCCTGATGGCCAGTGCCGAGCGGACCAGGCTTTTCGCCGTCGAGCAACGCGAGCACCTCACCGACTTTGAGGCCGAGCTCCTCCCGGGCGTCTTCACCGGACACAAGTACGTTCCCGTGGCCCGCGTAGGGGCCTATCTGCCAGCGGGCAGATTCCCCATCCTTGCCAGCGCCTTCATGACGGTGGGGGTGGCGAAGGCCGCCGGCGTCGGCAGCGTCATCTCCTGCACTCCGCCGGCCGGCCCGGACAGCGGACACCCGGCTGTTCTGTACGCCGCGTACCTTGCCGGAGTTGACCGTGCCTTTGTCCTCGGCGGCGTGCAGGCCCTGGCCGCCATGGCCTTCGGCCTTCTCGGCGAGCAGCCGTCGGACATCCTCGTCGGCGCAGGCAACGCCTACGTCACCGAGGCGAAACGCCAGCTGTTTGGACGCGTCGGCATCGACCTCCTGGCCGGCCCGTCCGAAGTCGCCGTCATCGCCGACGAAACCGCGGACGCGGAACTCGTCGCCGCGGATCTCCTGGGCCAGGCAGAACACGGCCCGCAGTCACCAGCGTCCCTCGTGACCACGTCCCGGGAGCTGGGCGAAGAAGTCATCAGGCACATCGACAAGCAGTTGCGCTCGCTGGCCACCCGGGACATTGCCGGGCCGGCATGGCGCGACTACGGCACCGTCTACCTTGCGGAGGACCGGGAAACGGCAGTGCAGATCATGGATCTGCTGGCCCCTGAGCACCTGGAAATCCAGACCTCGGACGATTCCTACTATCACGCCAACCTGCGTAATTACGGCTCCATCTTCCTGGGCCCGTGGTCCACCGTGGCTTACTCAGACAAGGGCGCTTCCGGCACCAACCATGTGCTCCCCACCGGAGGCGGGGCCCGGTCATCAGCAGGGCTCTCCGTCTCCAGGTTCCTCAAACCACTCACCTACCAGCGGGTGGAAAAGGACGCCACGCCACGTCTGGCCAACTACGTGGCGACAATATCCGACGTCGAGGGAATGGAAGCCCACAAGGCCACAGCCACCCTTCGGCTCGAACGCTTCAACCGATAAAACCCATCACTAGCAAAAGGCACTTCATGATGAATACAAAGATGCTCCGCAGGCGCTTCGCTGCCCTGGTGCCCATGGGCATTGTTGTTGCCCTGGCGATGACGGCTTGTGGCTCAGGAGCCAGCAGTGGAGGGAGCACGGGCGGCACTGAACAGAAAACCCTCACCATCGCAACGTCCAACGATGCTCCCTTCTCCTTTACCGATCAGGCGTCCGGTGATCTCAAGGGCATTGACGGCGACATGATCAAGGCCATCGCGGACGCCAAGGGCTGGAAGATCAAGGTCTTCACCTCAGAATTTGCCACGCTGATCGCGGCGCTGAACGCAAAGAAGGCCGACGTCATCGTTGATGCCATGTACATCACGGACGACCGCAAGAAGCAGATCAACTTCACCGACCCCTGGTACACCGAAGGCGAGGCAATGGTGGTCCCGGCGGACTCCACCCTGGCCTCCCGGGACGATGTGAAGGGCAAGGTCCTCGGGGCGCAGACGGGCACCGTATTCAAGGACCTCGTGGACAGCCTGGGCGGCAGCCAGGTCAAGCTCTTCGACTCGCAGGCTGCCCTGCTGGCCGCCGTGGAAAACAAGCAGGTTGACGCCGTCTTCACCGACAGCGCCGTGATCGGCTACAGCCTGGTTCAGAAGCCCAACCCCAAGCTCAAGCTCGTTCAGCCCTACAAGCCCTACTACCCGGGCATCATCGGCGCCGGAGTGCGCAAGGACGATTCGCAGCTGCTGCAGGACCTGAATTCCGGGCTCGCAGACCTGAAGAAGACCCCGAAATACCTCGAGATCCTCAAAAAGTACGGTCTCGGCGAAGCCAACATGTCCAAGTAGTATTCGGCACCGGGCCGGGCCGGCGGACACCGCTTCATGGGAGTGATGACCGCCGGCCCGGCCTCAATCTAGGGATCCTTAATGGACTTCATCGACAACACCTTCGCCGTTTTTCCGGCATTGCTGGTGGCCGTACCCGTCGTGGTGCAACTGGCGCTGGGCGCAATGGGGCTGGCGCTGGTTCTGGGCCTGCTGATTGCCTTGGCGCGCATTTCCTCGATCAGGATCCTCCGCGGGGTTGCGACTTTCTATCTGGAGGTCATCCGGGGAACACCCCTTCTGGTGCAGCTGGTCTACATCTTCTTCGTCCTCCCCAGCATCGGTGTGGACATTGAACCCGTTCCCGCCGGCATCCTGGGCCTGGGGCTCAACTACGCCGCCTACCTCTCCGAGGTATTCCGCTCCGCCATCCTGTCGGTGGAACACGGCCAGACCGAAGCAGCACTGTCCCTGGGCTACACCCCCACGAAGACCCTGTGGAAAGTGGTGATCCCACAGTCTTTCGTGGTCTCCATGGCGCCGATCGGCAACTACTTCATTGCCATGGTCAAGGACACCGCTCTCACCTCGGTGATCGCCGTGACCGAGATCCTGAAGACCGCCAACATCCTGAACAGCCAGACCTTCCAGACCACAGCCATCTACACCGCCGCGGCGATTCTCTACCTGATTATCAGCCTCCCACTCTCACGCGTCGTGGTAGTGCTTGAACGAAAGGCACGGGCCAATGGCTGACGAGACCATCATCGACGTCCGCGATGTCCACAAGACCTTCGTCTCCGAGACGAAAAGGACACTCTGGAGCCGGCTTACAGGCCGGCCGCATGTGGAAAAGAGGGTCGAAGTGCTCAAGGGCGTGGACCTTGTGGTTCACCGCGGAGAGACCATCGCCATCCTGGGATCCAGCGGCTCCGGCAAGAGCACGCTGCTGCGCTGCATCAACAAACTCGAAACGATCGAAGCGGGCCGTATCTACGTCAACGGACACCTGATCGGCTACGAGGAACGCGACGGCGAGCTGATCGCCGAAAAAGCATCCGTCACTGCCCAGAAGCGCACCGACATCGGCTTCGTGTTCCAGCACTTCAATCTGTTCCTCAACAAGACGGCCCTCGGAAACGTCATGGCTCCGCTGCGGGACGTCAAGAAGCTCTCTGCGGCCGAGGCCCGGAACGTCGCTGTGCCCAACCTGGAAATGGTGGGACTGGCCGACAAGATGGACAACTATCCCAGCAAGCTTTCCGGTGGTCAGAAGCAACGCGTTGCCATCGCCCGTGCCCTCGCCATGGAGCCCAGCGTGATGCTCTTCGACGAGCCGACATCCGCCCTGGACCCCGAGCTTGTGGGCGAAGTCCTCGCCGTCATCAAGAAGATCGCCCAGCAGGGCACCACCATGGTCATCGTCACCCACGAGATGCAGTTCGCCCGGGATATCGCGGACCGCATAGTTGTCATGGATCAAGGGGTCATCGTGGAGGAGGGGCCGCCAAGCCGGATCTTCACCTCGCCCCAGCATCCGAAGACCCGGGCCTTGCTGAGCCGGTCGGGCATTCTGCCCGCGTAGAGACGCGTGCCGCCGGCTTCCTGGGGAAGCTGGCGGCAGCACCGGCGTCGTAAGCTTTCTTCCGCTGCCTCATGCCTGCCCGCCTTTTGAGCCCCCCTGGTCCTGCCAGCCTCGAATGAATTGTTCCAGCTCCCGGGTCAGCGGCAGGCAGTCGCTAGCCACCTCGCGGGCGGACTGGGCCGCGGCAGCGGCTTCCCCTTTGCGCAGGTTCTCTTCCAGGATGCGGCAGTCCCGTTCCATCGCCAGGCCGCCTGCCATATGGGCCCGGACTTTCAGGCTCAGCACCGCGTCTAGTGCGGCTGGCAGGTCCTCCTGGCGAACAGTGGAAAGGATGCGCCCCACTCGTTCCGGCAGCATTTGCACGAACATTGTGGCATAGGTGACGGCGATAGCGTCGCTTTCGACGTCCTCCGCGAGCCGAAGCAGCCGCGAGGAGGAGAATACGGCTCCATTGCCTTGAAGTGCCATTGTCTTTCCGTTCGATGTGTCTTGTAGCTTCGGCTCCCTTGGAATGTGTGGGGTTGGCCGGTGTTCCGCATCAGCGCCCGGTGGCCGTGGCCGTGCAGACCTTAGCCCTGGTAACGGGCGTGACTGGCTCGGTTCGCTCTCTCATCTCGGTCCTCTTGACGACATCTGTACTAGCAGCGGCGACCGGGGAATACGGTCAGGACGTGGTGGTGTTAGCTGTGCGGACCTGGCTGCGCGAGACTGTGACTCCAATGGTGATGGTTGAATCTCGTTGGATAGCCGCGGTGATCCGGACGCGCAGTCGAATTTTGGTTCCTGTGGCCGCAAGCGGAGCGTTCAACGCCGTAGGGGAGGCCCCCGTATTCATGACGGTCGTGATAGTGCCCGACGGACAGGTTCCGGTGGACTCGTCCCAGGTGGTGCTGCACCTTTCCACCGCGGCTGAACTCCTTGTGGTCGTGGCAGTAAAGGTCTCCCCGGTGAGAGAGAGTGTGCCGGTGTTGACCACGTTGAAGTACTGCCGGTCTGTTCCTGCCGCCGTGAACGTCAGTGCCAGTGCCCCAGTGCCGAAAGGGGCGGCCCCGGCGGTGGTGGCCACGGCGCTCCATTGTCCCGAGCCGGCTGCCTGAGTGCCGGACACCGCCCCTGCCTTTATTGCAGCGTGGGCTGGAGCGGCGACCAGGCACGGCAGCAGGGCCGCGGCAATGATGACCGCCACCCCGCTGCTGTGCCTGTGCGTCATGGTAGTAGCAGGTCAGTTGGTGGTGGTGGAGGCCGTGCGCTGGGTTTCCGTGAACGTCCAGGTCAATGACGAGGAGAGTCCCTGGATGGTGGCGCCGGGTACTACGCCGTTCGTCGTGGTCTCTGTCTGGTCCGGCAGGGTGGTGGAGATCTGCAGGTTCAGGACCGAACCCTTGGCCACGGCGCCCCCAACGACGGATGCCGGCGTGGTGATCAGGGTACTCAGGGCTGCGTTGGTCACCAGAACGGCCGGGGTCCCACTGCAGATGCCGGTGCCGGGAGTCCAGGTGCCAGCATTGCACTGGGTGACGGTGACGTGCAGTCCGTTGGTTGCATCTGTGGTCAGCTTAGTGGCCGCTGCGGCGCTGACGCCCAGCGTCAAGGCTTTGCCGTCCAGGCTGCTGCCCTGGGTGAGGTTGACGTACCGGTTCACCGTGTCGCCGGGAGCCAGGTTTGAGATGGCTTGGGTAAATCCCGCACCATTGTCGGCCATGGTCAGGCTCAGGATGCCGCTGGTGGCGTTCTGTGCGGTGGTGTTGGAGGCGGTTGCGTTCAGTGCGGCGAAGACGCCGCCGCCGGTGATGGCCAGGCCGGCGGCGCCCACTGCAAAGGCGGCGAGCAGACGGGGGTTGGGGCGGCGAACGGAGGGGGTTGCGATAACAGACATGACAGATCCTTACTTTGGCTATGGAAAAGGTTTAGGCGGTGGCAGACGAGCTTGATTGCGCCGGCGGTTGCGACCGGAGGATCCAGCGAACGCTGGCGCCCGTGACAGCCAACCCGAACAGAGCAGTGAGGATGGCCCTTTGGGCCGGGTTCTCCGCCCAGAGCAGTACGTTGCCGGCATACGGAACAGCGGTTACCACCACCGGTACCTGGTCCTGGTTCAGCGTGGCCCGCCAGTGATCCGGCGCAGGATTAGCATCACCTTTGGTGGTGATCACCGGATGCTCGGAACTTCCGAGGACGGCGGTAATACGGTGGGCGAAGGGGGTACTTTCTCCGGGAGGAGTGAAGACCGCTATCTGTCCCGGCTGGAGACTGCTGACCTGCGCCGGGGCAGTGATCAGAAGGTCACCCGGGGCGAAGGTGGGACGCATACTGCCTGTCAGGACCGGGGAGAACCCGAGGTGAAGCAGCGGGGCCGCGACGCAGACGCCGACGAACAGCAGCGCGGCTGCCGCGCAGATGACGAAGTTGGCGGCGCGGCGAACCGCTGCATACAATCCCGCGACCGGCGTCGTGCCCGCTGTGGCTGAGCTGGATGCAGTGCCCATGGGATGTTTCCGTTTCCGTCGAGACCGTTGGTGGAACAAAACCAACGATGCCCGGGGCTGCTCAGGAAAGCGTCTGCTTCGGGTCAAAAACGGATCATCAGTTGATCAAGGTTTGATCAAGGGCAAGCGGTCAACAGCGCGTCCATCAAGATAGTCCATCAGGGTGCGCCTTTAGCGCCTCGTGGGCAGGGCGGACAGCCGTGCCCCACGGGCGCACTCAATCGGGATCACAACGATGGCCTCCGCGGCTGGCAGTTGGCAATAGCGAGGGCTCAACCCGGGTCAAGGAAAGTCAGTCGACGCCGGCCCGCTGCGTGAGGCGGCGGAAGTCCCTGGACAGGTACAGGGCCATGGCAGCGGAGTTGGTGCTGTGGACGGTGACGGCAACGGTCCTGTGCCCCAGCGTGTGCAGGACATGCATGGCATGGCGCAGGAGGTCCTCGGCGAGGCCCTGCCTGCGGTGGTCCGGGTGGGTGAAGAGCTCGGCGATGTAGGCAGTGCCCGGCGTGGCGCTGCCGACATGGCGGTCCGTGACGAGGATGGCCGCGGTGATCTGGCCGACCGCGTTGACGATCGCCAGGGAGGCCTGGGGGATAGGTGTTCCGTGCGTTCCGGCGAAGATCCGGCTGATCCTGCCGGCAGCCTTTTCGGCGTCCAGGCGGTCCGCTTCGGGATGGTAGGACCGGAGATACAGGTCCGTCAGTTCTGCCAGATCCGTGGATTCCACGGGCCGGGGAACGCTTGTGCCTTGCTTGGCTTCCTGCGGGCTGAGGAGGGCCGCCAGGGAGATGAGAGGGACCATGATTGATCTGCCTTCCGCCGGTGGGGGAATGACTCTTGCGCTAAGTGTGCGGCATTCCGGACTCCGGGGGAAGACCCGGAGTTGACTCATAAAAAAGCTCCGCGGAGGCCGATACGTTGCCTCATTGGAAAATCTCCGGATGGGCAGGGTTGCCGGGGCCCTGGTAGCAGCGTGATTGTTGTGGATGGGACTGACCATGGGTGAGCGCAAGGCAGTGACGAAGCATCTGGCGTTGCGATACCGCTCGGCGGACCGGACGGTGAAGGGTCAGATCCTCACCGAGCTCGTGGACTTAACCGGCTGGCACTGGGACTATGCACGGTCTGCGCTGCGCCAGGCTCTAAAGCCGCCTCGACCACGGACGGCGCGGCCGGGACGGAAGCCTGTCTATCCGGCGGATCTCCAACCGCCCCCGGTGTTGTGCTGGTCGGTGCTAGGGGCCCGGCGGGGAAGCTTCTGGCGGCCGCAACCGGCTACCTCGTCCCGATGCTGCGCGCAGAGCGGGTCTTGGTGATCACCGATGCTTAGGCGGTTCTGTTGGTGCGCTTGAGTGCCGCAACGATCGACCGCAGACTGGCCCATGAACGGGAGAAGATCCGGCTGCACGGGCGCTCCCACACCAAGCCCGGGTCGTTGCTGAAGGCCCAGATCCCTATCCGGACCTGGGCCGAGTGGGACGACGCGGCACCCGGTTTCGTGGAGATCGACCTCGTCGGCCACGAAGGCAGCAACAGCCAGGGCGAGTTCTGCTTCACGCTCACCGTCACCGACATCGCCGCGGGCTGGACGGTGAACCGATCCGTGCGCAACAAAGCCCAGAAATGGGTCTTCGAAGCCCTCCAACACGCAACCACGGTGTTCCCCTTTCCCGTTATCGGCATCGATTCCGATAACGTCAGCGTGCTCGGAAGTCTGTTGCGGCGTGAAGCGAGCCCAACAGCACCCCTCGGGAAGCTGACCCCAGCTGATCGCCGGGCCCTATGACTGGCGAGTGGCCGAACGGGACCTCGTGATCGTGAACGTACCGAGGCCGGATGCACGCAAGGTGTCCAAGTTGACGGCCGCTGCAGTCCTGCGCGTTCGGTAATTGAAGGTTGAAGTTGTGACTACAATTCAATCTGGACGCGGGGGACGCGGCCTCCACCGCGTTTCGACTCCTCTCTGGTCGACGCACGACCAAAAGGACGGCCCGATTGTCTAACCCGCCGCGAGCTCGATACTTCAGATATGTAGCTACTGCCGCCGTTGCCGCCTTGGTCGGCGGAAGTCTGTTCGCACATCCGGCCGTCGCTGATGACTCAGCTTTGCCGGCCGTCCCGATGTCTCCGGCTGTCTCGAATTCCCCGACGGATCAGGTTATCGTCCAGTTCAGAGATCGAGCGCGCGTAAGTGCTGTAGAGCGTGGCCGCTCGTTTGCCGCCGCGGGTGCGAAGATCGGCGCCAATCTCAAGGACGTGCGAGCGACTTCTGCCGGGGCACGTATTGTTCGGGCTGAGCGAAAGCTCACCGCTGACGAGACCTCGAAGCTCTTGGCGACTTTCCGCGCAGACCCGGACATTGCCTCCGCGGAACCCGATCTCATTATGAGACCAATGTCCGTGTCCACTTCCAACGACACTTTTTACCCTCTCCAATGGGATTTTTTTGAATCGCAGGGCGGCATGAGAGTGCCGGCAGCATGGTCGGTCAGCAAGGGCAAGGGCGTCGTAGTGGCTGTCGTTGACACTGGCATAACCAGCCACAGCGATCTCAACGCCAACGTTCTGCCGGGTTACGACATGATCTCGAGCTCAGGCGCAGCCCGTGATGGCGACGGACGTGATGCCGACCCACGAGACGAGGGCGATTGGACCGGGGCTGATCAATGCTTCTACGGGGACGGAGGTGGACAGTCGTCTTGGCACGGCACACACGTCGCCGGAACTGTCGCAGCTGTCACGGACAATAATCAGGGTGTCGCCGGTGTTGCACCGGAAGCGAAGATTCTGCCGATGAGGGCCCTCGGGGCCTGTGGTGGCTACTCGTCAGACATCGCTGACGCTATTATTTGGGCTGCAGGAGGCTCAGTGTCAGGGACCCCTAGCAACGCAAACCCAGCCCGAGTGATCAACCTCAGTCTTGGTGGCAGCGGTGCCTGCTCAAGCACCTACCAGTCGGCTATTGATCTGGCTACCTCACGAGGGGCTGCCATCGTTGTCGCCGCGGGAAACGAAAACCGACCAGCCTCTGAATCAAGCCCCGCGAACTGCCAAAACGTCATCACCGTCGGCGCCAGCACTCGTAACGCACTCCGCGCGCCGTACTCCAACTACGGTCCAGCGGTCGATGTGGTGGCGCCAGGCGGAGACATGAGCTGGAACGCAGCAAACGGCATCGCTTCGACACTGAACGATGGAGCGACCAGTCTCGGCGAGGAAGCCTATTTCTACTCACAGGGCACCTCGATGGCTGCTCCTCACGTTGCTGGTGTTGCTGCCATGCTGGTATCCAAACTTGGAGACATTGCGACACCCGCATACATTGAAGAGCGTTTGAAAACGACCGCTCGTCCTGTCCCCACTCTCTGTGGCGATATTTGCGAGAGCAGATATATTGTCGATGCAGCTGCTGCCGTGGGCCTTGAAGATGGCAGTCCAATTCCTACGCCTGCGCCGGATACCGCCGGCCCCGTTATGGTGAGTTCTTCGGTAAGCCCCTTGTCGGATAATTTGGATGACGGGCCGGCCGAAATTACGGTCACTTTGGCGCTGACCGACCAAACGGGCGTTGAGGCACCTTTCGTTTTGTTGGGCAATGATGCCACGGGACAGAGTCAGGGTTTCGGGTCGATGTCCCTGGTTTCGGGAAGCCCTAAAGACGGTACGTGGCAGCGCACGATGACAATTCCTCAGGGGTCTGCCACGGGCGCCTGGAACGTCACGCTCTACCCGCTGAAGGACACCCTGGGCAATGGCTCTTCGGGCTTCCAATCTTTGGGAACGGGGTCCATCACCGGGGCCCCGTCCGACACGGCCGGCCCCGTTATGGTGAGTTCTTCGGTAAGCCCCTTGTCGCATAATTTGGATGACGGGCCGGCCGAAATTACGGTCACTTTGGCGCTGACCGACCAAACGGGCGTTGAGGCACCTTTCGTTTTGTTGGGCAATGATGCCACGGGACAGAGTCAGGGTTTCGGGTCGATGTCCCTGGTTTCGGGAAGCCCTAAAGACGGTACGTGGCAGCGCACGATGACAATTCCTCAGGGGTCTGCCACGGGCGCCTGGAACGTCACGCTCTACCCGCTGAAGGACACCCTGGGCAATGGCTCTTCGGGCTTCCAATCTTTGGGAACGGTGTCCATCACCGGGGCCCCGTCCGACACGGCCGGCCCCGTTATGGTGAGTTCTTCGGTAAGCCCCTTGTCGCATAATTTGGATGACGGGCCGGCCGAAATTACGGTCACTTTGGCGCTGACCGACCAAACGGGCGTTGAGGCACCTTTCGTTTTGTTGGGCAATGATGCCACGGGACAGAGTCAGGGTTTCGGGTCGATGTCCCTGGTTTCGGGAAGCCCTAAAGACGGTACGTGGCAGCGCACGATGACAATTCCTCAGGGGTCTGCCACGGGCGCCTGGAACGTCACGCTCTACCCGCTGAAGGACACCCTCGGCAATGGCTCCACTGGGTTCCAGAGCCTGGGGAACGTCAACATCACCAGCACCACCACCGTGGAGCCGACGGCTGTGGTGTTCTCGGATAAGGACGGCACTGCTGAGGACGCGTACACGGTTCCGGCGACGGACGGTGTGGAGTACCTGGTCGGGAACAAGATGGTGCCGGCCGGGACGTATCCGGGCACCGGTGAAGTGACGGTTGCCGCGAGGGCGAAGGCTGACTACGTTCTCAAGTCCGGCGCGGTCGCGTCGTGGACTTTCACGTTCAAGGCGACGCCGTTTCAAGTGTCACCGAAGGCGGTGGTGTTCACGGACAATTACGGCACGACGACGGACACGTACACAATTCCGGCGACTGAGGGCGTTGAGTATCTGCTTGGTGACACGGTCGTTGCGGCCGGAGCGTACAAGGGGTCGGGCACGGTGACCGTAACCGCGAAAACGAAACCGAACTATGTTTTGACCGACGGTGCTGCGGCGTCGTGGACATTTGCGTTCAAGACGACGCCGCACGAAGTGACCCCCGCTGCGGTGGTGTTCACGGACAAGGACGGCACCGCGCAGGACACCTACGCTGTCCCAGCCACCGAGGGAGTGGACTACTTTGTGGGCGGAAAGGTCGTGGCCGCCGGTACATACGCCGCGGGTGGCACCATCACTGTTACTGCCAAGGCCACGCCGGACTACGTTCTCAAAGCCAACACCGCATCGTCCTGGTCAACGACTTTCAAAGCCACATTCCGGTTTACTTCCGTGGTGGGAACGGGCGACCTCAACGGCGATAGGAAGCCGGACGTTTTGGTGCTGGATAGCGGCGGAGCGTTGTGGCTGTATCCGGGCAACGCTCGCGGCGGCTGGTTGGCCCGGGTGAAAGTCGGCTCGGGCTGGAACGGTTTTACGGCCGTGGTCGGTCCCGGCGACATGAACGGCGACGGGAAAGCCGATGTGCTGGCCCGTGACTCCGGCGGGACGTTGTGGCTGTATCCGGGCAACGGTCGCGGCGGCTGGTTGGCCCGGGTGAAAGTCGGCTCGGGCTGGAACGGGTTTACCGCCGTCGTCGGGCCCGGCGACATGAACGGCGACCGTAAAGCTGACATTCTCGCCCGCGATGGCAACGGAGCATTGTGGCTGTACCGCGGGAATGGCCGCGGTGGCTTCCTGCCGCGGATCAGCGCAGGCGTCGGCTGGAACGGGATGACGTCCATTGTTGCTGCCCGGGACTTCAACGGCGACGGCAGGAATGACGTCCTCGCTGTGGACACCGGCGGAGCTCTCTGGCTGTACCGGGGGAACGGCGCCGGCGGCTGGCTTGGCCGTGTCCTGGTGGGATCGGGCTGGAACTGACCTTCGCGCAGACAGGACGTCGGCGTCACGGGACGGCCGCTGCATGGACACACGTGGCGGCCGTTCCTCTCCTAGCGTCTAGCGGCAAGTGAAGTCAGTCAGTTCCATCCGGTCGGGAACCCCGGATGCGTTAGCTGACGTCAATGATCAGCGGCATGTGGTCGCTGTGCGGAAGCCATCCGTCAGGCTCACCCACAGCCACCTTCGCGTCAATCGCAGAAGAGACGAACGCGTAGTCGATGTGATGCCCGAATTTCAGGTTCCGGGTATGGAAATACGTCTTTGTCAGTTCGCTACCGTGGGCGGCCTTCTCCTGGCGGTGGAAGACACTGTCGAGTCCGAGGCCGGCCAGCTTGTCGACGAGCATGGAATGGTTCCTGCCCGGGTGCGCGCCGTCCCAGATGGTGTTGCTGTTGAAGTCGCCGACGATCAGGCCTCGTCCTGAACCCAGAAAACCGGCGTGCCGGTCGACGATTTCGTGCGTAACCCTGACGTAGCGAAGCTCGCGTGTCAGCTGGTGGGCCCACAAGCCAATGATGTTCAGACCGTCCACGCTGAAAGGGACGTGCCACGGCAGAGCCGGGTCGCTCGGTTCAGTGACTTTGTAGCTAGCGGAGCGCAGTCCGATGACACCGAGACCCTTGTTTGGGTTGGAACCAACCCAAGCCGCGAAGGGGTAGTCACTGCTTTCGATGTCCTTTTTCGAGACTTCCTGGACTATGGCGACATCCGGCAACAGCGCCTCGAGCAGGTGGCGCTTCTTGTAGAAGGCCATCGAGCAGTTCCAGGAGACGATACGCATTAGCACCCTTAGTTTGTGGACTTGCTCCCGGAATCCTGTCGGTCGACTTCGTTGCCGTGGCTAAGATGAAGGGGCCTTGGCCGCGTTCCCGGTCAGCCTGCGGCGAGGGCAGCGTTGACGAGCTTGACCAGTTCCGGGGCGGAGGCTGCGGTGGCTGCTGCCACGGGCCCGGTTTTCACAGCCGCCGCAGCCAGGGTCCCCTGATCCCGGTGACGGTGACCAGGGCCTGCTTTTGACCCGTGGGCAGAGTCTGCACCATCAGTGCACTGTTCGACAGATCGGCCTGCACAGCGGCTCGAGCGGCTTCATCTCGCTGGTGATCTTCTGCCCTTGCACCTCGATGGTGAACTCCGAGCAGGTGCCCGCCGCCGCCTTGCTCTTCTCGAACTGGGCAGCCATCTCCGCAGCGTCCTTGACGGCGAACACCATCACGACCGTTGCCGTCTTGGCCGCCGCCGCCATGCTTAGCCCCTTGGGTGGCGAGAATGCTGAGAGCCTACAACTCCGAAGCGCGGCCGTACCAGAGCGCCAGCTATCGTTTTTGCCCGGATGCCAGCAAAGCGCCGCCCCTATGGACTGCATCACAAAAAGTCACCCCCACCGGATACACTCGGTTCTGGACGCGGCGGGGGCCGCGCCTCTTTTCTGCGTCCCAGCCATCAGTGGCCAGGTCGCCGCACAGGATGGTCTCAATGTCTCAGACGCCCCGCACTTACTTGTCCTCATTCCTGACCTCGGCTGGAGTTGCAGCCCTGGTTGCGGGCGCGCTGTTCGCGCCGCCTGCCTCGGCTGCGGACGATCCGGCCGTGCCGCCCGCGGTGCCGCGCCGGGCTTCGTCCCCCGCTCCGGTGACCACGGACCAGTTCATCGTTAAGTTCAAGGACGCCGCCGCAAAGGTCCCCGCGGAGCGGGCCAGGGCCTACGGCAAGGCCGCGGCCAGGCTCGGCGCCCCGGTCAAGGACCTCCGCGCCACCTCGAGCGGAGCCCGGGTGCTCAGGACCGACAAGAAGCTGGGAACCGCTGACGCGGCGAAGCTCCTGGCCTCGCTGCGGGCCGACCCCGCCGTGGCCTATGCCGAGCCCGACGCCCTGCTCCAGGCCAAGGCCGCCGACCCGAACGATACCTACTTCGAATTCCAGTGGAACCTGTCCGAACAGCCGGGCGGCATGCGCGTGACCCGGGCCTGGGACGTCACCCGGGGCAGCGGCGAAGTGGTGGCGGTGGTGGACACCGGCATCACCAGCCACGTTGACCTGGACGCCAATGTGCTGCCGGGCTACGACATGATCAACGATCCGGCCAATTCCCGCGACGGGGACGGGCGCGATCCCAACCCCAACGACGAAGGCGACTGGACCGACATCGGCCAGTGCGCCGACGGTACACCGCAAATGGCTTCGTCATGGCACGGCACCCACGTGGCCGGCATCATCGGCGCCGTCGCCGGCAACGCAGAAGGCATCGCCGGGATTGCCCCGCAGGCCAAGATCCTGCCGGTGAGGGTGCTGGGCCCCTGTGGCGGCCGCACCTCCGACATCGCGGACGCCCTGGTCTGGGCATCGGGCGGCCACGTGGACGGCGTCCCGGACAATCCCAACCCGGCCCGGGTCATCAACCTCAGCCTCGGCGGCACGGAAGCCTGCTCGCAGGCTTTCCAGGACGCCATCAACACCGCCACCGGCAGGGGAGCGGCCGTGGTGACGGCCGCAGGCAATGAAAGCGTGCAGGCCGCCTCCTCCAGCCCCGGCAACTGCCAGAACGTCATCAACGTGGCCGCCAGCGGACCTGTCTCTTATACACATCTAGATGTGTATAAGAGACACTCACGGCCCCGGCGGCGACATGACGCCCCTCCCCGGCGGCACCGCCGACAGCGGCGTCCCGGGCGGCATCCTGTCCACGGGGAACGACGGCCCCACCACGCCCGGGCCGGAGGCCTACTACTTCGCCGAGGGCACCTCCGCGGCTGCCCCGCACGTATCCGCCGCAGCCGCGCTGCTCATGGCCCAGATGGGCCCGGGCACCACCCCGCCGCCGTCGAGGCACGCCTCAAGCGCACCGCCCGGCCGGTGCCCGGAGGCTGCCCGGCAGGTTGCGGGCAGGCCTGGCGGACGCCGCCGCCGCGGTGCTCCACATCACCATGGTGGTGGCCGCCGGTGACATGAACGGCGACGGAAGCCCGACGTCCTGGCCCGCGACAACGGCGGTGTGCTGTGGCTATACCAGGGCAACGGCCGCGGCGGCTGGCTGGGGCGGATCCAGGCGGGCAACGGCTGGAACGGCATGACTTCGATCGTCGGCGCCGGGGACATGAACGGCGACGGCCGGAACGACGTGCTGGCCCGTGACGGGTCCGGCGCACTGTGGCTGTACCAGGGCAACGGCCGCGGCGGCTGGCTGGGGCGGACCCAGGCGGGCAACGGCTGGAACGCGATGACCGCCGTTGTCGGTCCCGGCGACATGAACAGCGACGGCCGGAACGACGTGCTGGCCCGCGACACCGCCGGCGTGCTGTGGCTCTACCGGGCAACGGCCGCGGCGGCTGGCTGGCACGCGTGAAGGCGGGATCCGGCTGGAACGCGATGACCGCCGTCGTGGGTTCCGGCGACATGAACGGTGACCGGAAAGCCGACGTCCTGGCCCGCGATACCGACGGCGTGCTCTGGCTCTACCCGGGCAACGGCCGCGGCGGCTGGCAGGCACGGACGAAGGCCGGCACCGGCTGGAACACCATGACCACAATCACCGGCCGCGGCGACTTCAACGGCGACGCCAGGAACGACGTCCTCGCCGTCGACACCGCCGGCGCGCTGTGGCTCTACAAGGGCAGCGGCAACGGCGGCTGGCTCGGCCGCGTCCAGGCGGGAAGCGGCTGGAACTGACCCCTTTGGCCGGGCATCTCGACGAGGCGCGGGGCGTGGCCCGGTTGGCCGAATAGGCACCCGGTTACCGGCTAACAGGAAGCCGGACTGCCGTCCACGACGGCGGGCCGGCGTCCGTTTTTAGTCCCGCCCGTCAGTGCCCGGCCTTTACCGTCAACACTTTCAGTGCGGCGGCATTGACCTCGGCCGCGAAGGCGGGGTTGCGCTGCGCGAGCTGCAGCACCGCGGAGGACATGACCGGAATGTCCCGCGGGTTGGCACACAGCAGCATGGTTCCGCCGGCATGGATGAAGCCGGTGGCCCGGGCGCCCTTGGCCCACGGAGCCAGCTGCGCGGCGTTGCACAGGTCATCGGACAGGATGACCCCGGTGAAGTGGAGGTCTCCCCGAAGCATGGTCCGCATGATCACCGGCGACAGCGGGGCGATGTGCCCGGCGTCGATGCGGGTGTAATAGGCGCTGGACACCATGACCCAGCGCGCCCCCGCCTGGATGGCCGTCCGGAACGGCGACAGGTACGGATCTGTGCGCGTGGTGACGGTGTCGCGGACGTTGCGGCTGGTATCCGTGTTGAGGGTGACGCGGCCAAGGCCCGGGAAATGCTTGACCACAGGCGCGACGCCCGCCTGGCGCATGCCCGCAGCGAAGGCCCCGCCGTGGCTGGAGACCGTCTGCGGCGTGAATCCGTATTCGCGGCCGAAGAAGCCGATGGGCGCATTGTGCGGAGCGAACTGCGCGCTGGGGACGGTGTCCATGACCGGCGCCAGATTCACGTTGAGCCCGGCGGCGCGCAGCTGGTTTCCCCAGGCACGCGCGTTGGCCTGCAGCACCGCAGGTGCCTGCCTGCCCTGGGCCACCCCGGTCGGAATCACGGAGAAGCCCGGACCGCCGAGGACCTGGACGAAGCCGCCTTCCTGGTCGGTGGCGACAGCGAGCCGGATGCCCCCGGTGGTGGCCCTGTCTCTTATACACATCTAGATGTGTATAAGAGACAGCCTATGGACGACGGCGGCCGTGGCGCCGGTTCCCGCGCGGTTGTGCCCCGCCAGGTACACGCTGCCCACGTGGTACCTGGTGATATCGGACATGGTGTTGATGTCGGCTCCGGTGGCCGGAGCGGCCACCATGAACAGCTGGCCGACGCGCTGCGGCAGGGTCAGCCGGGCCAACTGCTGCGCGGGTGTCTCTTATACACATCTCGCAGGTGCCGCGGCGGTGGTGGCACGGGCCGGGGGTGTCAAGGCTGCCGGTGCAGCGGCGGAGGTGAAGAGGGCGGGAGTGACACGGGCGGGAGCGGCGATTTGGGTGCCGGGGGCCCGGCTCGAACGCTGGGCAGTTCCGGACGCGGGCGGCGGGGCGCACGACGCCAGGGCAAGCAGGAGCGAAGCTCCCAGAACCGAGAGTTTACTTAGGTCACGCATGGTCACACGGCTTCGCTGGGGCACTCATATATCCACCAGCGTACGCCGGTTCCGCCCTGCCCGATTGCTTACGTGAAGATGTCCGCGACATACCTTCCGTGGGCGCGTTCCACCTCATCCATCCACACGTCGGCGTCCGCCTCAGAGGCGCCGGTGGCCTCCTGGTAGATGTGGGCGCACGTGTCGCGGACCTCCGGCGCCATGTGCTTGCCGTCGCCGCAGACGTAGACCGTGGCGCCCTGCCGGACCAGCTCCACCACATCGGCGCGGTCCGCCCAGAGCCGGTGCTGGACATACTTCTGCCCGTCTGTGGGTGCGGTGGAAAAGACCGGCCGGAGGTCGAGGTTGGCCTCGTCCGCCCATGATGCCAGCTCCGCCTTGTAGAGGAAGTCGGTGTCCGGGGCCCGGCAGCCGAAGAACAGCATGGACGGCGCCGGTTTGGTGCCCTCGGATTCGGCCCGCAGCGCCCGGTCCTGGACGAAGCCGCGGAACGGCGCCAGCCCGGTCCCGGCACAGACCATGATGAGCGGAACCTCCAGGGACTGGGGCGGGTGGAAGGCCGTGTTCGACGGACGCACCGTGACCGCGACCCGTGTCCCGGGCCTGGCGTGGGCGAGGTACGTGGAGGCGGCACCTTCGAAGACGCCGCGGCCCGACCACGCCGGCGCCTGGATGACGGCGAACGTCAGGGTCACATGGTCCGGGCTCCACAGCGGGGACGAGGAGATGGAGTACCGCCGCGGGGCCAGCTGGGTCAGCAGCTGCAGGAACGAGCTGAACGACAGCTTGCACGACGGGTACGTTTCCAGCAGGTCCAGGAGGGAGACGCGCTTGTCCAGGATCTCGGCCGCATGGCGCTCGCGGTCCTCCGCCAGCGCCTCAAGCTCCCGGCCCTGGGCGGGATCCTCGGCGACGTCGGCCAGGAACTCGAGCTGGGTGCGCGATGCCGGAACCGCCAGTTCGACGTAACTGCTCAGCAGCTCGCCCACGGCCACCGGCATGCCCGTGGGCAGGAACGTGTCACCCTGCTCCATGCTCAGCAGGACGTGCGAGTCGTAGTCGAGGTTGAAGCGGCTCAGTGCCCGCTGCACCAGGTCGCTGGGGTTCAGCGGCAGCACGGCCAGGTAGTCGCCCGCCCTGTAGGTCATCCCTTCGGGCAGCGCGATCTCGACGTGCCTTTTGGACTTGGCGCCGGGCTTGGCCATGTCCACCAGTTCCCGGTTCGCCACCACAGTGCCGAGGGCCAGCCCGTTCTGCCGCAGCAGCGGCTCCCGGACGTTGCCCACGAACTCAATTTCGAGCTCGGGCTGCGCGGCCGGCGAGACGGTGCTCTGCCCGAGGGCGCCGTCTACGGCCGGCCAGAATCCCGCGTACCACTCGTCGAAGTCGCCGAAGAAATCGCCGCGGGCGTTGGCCTCGCCCCTCTCATAGATCCGCGTGGCACCGGCGGCCTCGAGCCGGGAGTCGATGGCCTTGGGCACCTCCTGGTAGGTCCGGGCCCAGTCCTTGTTGCCGTTGCCGAACACCGTGTACCGCACCCCGGCGAGGCTGCCCGGCTGCAGGCCCTCGGTCCAGGCCATGAACTTCCGGGCGTTGTCCGGCGGCTGCCCCTCGTAGGAGGACGCCACGATGGCGACGAGCCCCGCCGTGGGGAGCCCGCCCGCCGCGTCGTCCAGCGGACCGATGGTGGGGCTGTAGCCCCGCCGCCCGGCGTCGTTGGCGATGCGCTGCGCGAAGTCCTGGGAGGTTCCCGCATTGGAACCGTAGAGCACGCGGATAGGGACGCCGTTGGCGGCTGCCGCGGCCGCCGTTTCGGCCTGCCGGGCAAGTTCGACGGCGGGCCCGCCTGGCGCTTCGATCCGGATGTTCCGCCGGCGCACGTTGATGTACAGCCCCTCGGGCTTCATGGTCAGCGTGTGGTGGATCTTCAGTTCATAGCCGGGATCCGCCGGCGTGATGTCGAAGCGCTGCAGCAGCTTGGCCAGGAACAGCATGGCCTCCTGCAGGGCAAATCCGCGGCCGATGCAGGAGCGCTGCCCGTTGCCGAAGGGCTTCCAGGCATTGGCCGGGATGTCCGCGGCCCGCTCCGGGGCGAACCGCTCCGGATCGAAGGTCTCGGCGTCCTCGCCCCATGCCGCCTTGTCCCGGTGCAGCTGCGGGATCAGGACCAGGATGCCCTGCCCCTTGGGGACCTCGTACTTGCCGCCCAGCATCGTGTCCTCGAACGGGGCGACGTTGAACCCCGGGGCGGTGGGCCACAGCCGGAGCGTTTCCTTGAGGACCTGGTCCAGGTACCCCAGCCGGGGCAGGTGCTCGAACCGGGCGCTCTCGGTGCCCAGAACCTCGTCCACCTGGGCGCGCGCCTTGGCCAGCACGTTCGGATGGCGCAGCAGTTCGTAGAGCGCAAAGGACAGCAGGCCGCTGGTGGTCTCGTGCCCGGCCACCAGGAACGTGACCATCTGATAGCGGATGTTTTCCTCGTCCAGCCGCTCGCCGGTCACCGGATCCGCCGCGTTGAGCATGGTGTCCAGGATGTCCTCGCTGCCCGGCGGACTGGGATTGCGGCGCCGGTCCCTGATCATCTGATCGGCCACCTCGAACATCAGTGCGTTGTCTTCCTCGAGCTGGTGGCGTTTGCGCACCATGATCTTGTTCTGGACCGGGAGCCTGCGCCCCCGCTGCCCGGATTCGACCAGGGCACGGACCATGGCCCCGACGAAGGGGTGCAGTTCCTCCCGGTAGAGGCTGTTGAAGCGGTAGCTGAACGAGCACAGGGCAATGGTGTCCAGGGTCAGCCGGGTGGTGTTGTCCGGAACGTCGATCCTGGTTGTGGGGCCGAGCCGCTCCCACTTGAGGAGCAGCTGCTCGGCGATGTCGTCCATGCCGGCGAACATCCGCTTCAGGGCCGCGGGACCGAACGCGGGCATCAGGATGCGGTGCGCCTTTTGCCAGTTGGGCTCTTCTGTCCGTGCGGTGAACAGGCCATCGCCGATGAACTCCCGCACCTCCCTTAGGGATACCCCCAGCACCTTGCCGAAGCGCGACTCGTCGCACACTTCGTTCACGAGTTCCTGGGAGGAAATGGCGATGACGCTGCGGTTGAAGAACTGGATGCGGACAATGGGGCCGTACCGCTCGGCCACCTCGGCTATTCCCAGGATCCCCTTGCTGGAGTCGATGTCGGGCAGGTTGCCGACCACCGGCTTCGGGGGAGGCTGCGGTATGGGGACGCTGGGCGAAGTCATGGCCCCTCCTAGGCGATCGCCATTGATGCTGGTGAGCTATTGTTTGCTGTCACCGGGCGAGATTGTCCGGGCTCGACACAGATTACTCCGGTCGGAACCCGGGCTCTACGGGGAATTTGTTGGACTGTTGGGGCCTGCCTACTTGGACTTCAGCCTGGCGTACACCACATAGTTGTCGTTGAACAGGCCGGTTGCCGGGTCATACCCGTCGCACGTGATGAGCCGCACCTCGGGGCCCTTGGTGTTGCCGTACACCTCCAGCGTGGGGAAGTCGCTCTTGCTGTACGCCGCCGTCTTGATGACTGCGAAGACGGCAATGCTGTGGTCCGCGCGCTGAACTTTGATGTCATCGCCGGCCTTCAGGCCGCGGAGGTCCGCGAAGACCCCCGGGCCGCCGCCGGTGGCATTGACGTGGCCCAGGAGCACAGCCGGTCCGGTCCCGCCGGGCGACGGCGAACCGGAGTACCAGCCGGCCGGGGCACCGGGCCCGTCGGGCGGCACCTCGAGCGACCTGTTCTTCCGCAGGCCGAGCTTCACCAGCGGCGATTGCACGCCGATAGCCGGAATGGTCAAAGCCACGGGAAGGGGAACCGGCCGGGCCGGGGCGGTGACTTTCGCTGCCTGGCCGGCAGCCGCCGTCGTGCTTTGCACTGTTGGCAAGGGGGTAGCCGACGCCGGAGTGGCGGGCTGCGATGCAGCTGCTGGCGGGGACTCGCTGCCGGTTGCCGAGGGGTTCGCGGCCGGGGCAGCGGTTCCGCAGCCGCTCAGGACCAAGCTGCCAAGGACCAGCAGGGCAGCAGCCACGGATGCGGCACGGTGCCGGTTTCGGTGCTGGGACGGGGCGTTCATGGCCTAGTGGTGCTCCGTCCAGCACGCCAGGATGGTGGTTGACACCTGGTAGGCGAAGGCCGTGGGCGTCACCTGCTGGGGGCCGACGGCGGCCGGGAGCTTGGTGGCGTTGACGTAGAGGGTGCTGTTGTCCTTCAGGAAGACGACGGATCCGTCGTTGGTCTGGTAGGCCGGGAACCCCAGGTTGGAGAGGCCTTTGATGGGCGCAGTGTTCCCGATCTTGCCTTCCAGGGCGTCGAAGTACTTCCGGGCCGAGGCTGGGTCCGGCGATTCCTTCACCGAGATCACCAGGGGGCCGTCGGCGAGGTGGTACGTGCAGGTGTAGGTGCCGTCCGCCCACTTGCTGATGGTGTGGGGCGCCTCGTTCAGGGCCAGGATCGAGGAAACGTCGTCCTTGGTTTCCGGGCCGCAGATCATCTTTGAGGCCTCCGACGGGCCGCTGGCCACGGGGGCGGCTGATGTGCTTTCCGGTGCCGGTGCCGATGGCGCTGTGGAAGCAGCGGAATCGGTGCTGCCTGCCGCGGTCGCGCAGCCTGACAACAGCAGCGACGCCACGGCCAGCGAGGCCATTGCGGCCCTGGGGTTTTTCATTGCTCTACTCATCCTCGCGTTCTGTCCGTCAGCGTGTTTCCGGTGCGGGGCAGATTCCGGCTGCCGCGGCAGCCGGAATCTGTGCCCGTCCTAGCCCCTGTTGCCCCGGGGCCTGGCGGTCCCGGGCCCGGCGGCTATGCGGCCTTGCGTCGGCGGACGATGTAGGTTCCGCCCGCAGCGGCGGCCAGCACCAGGCCACCACCCAGGGCGAGGGTTCCGGTGTCGTTGTTCTGCGCGGCCTGGGCGTTCTGCGGGGTCTGGGCCACGCCAGTATCGGCGCCGCCCACCGGCATGGCCATCTGGCCCTCGACGAGGGTCCCGCAGAGGGCCGGCGAGGTTGCGGCCAGCGGCAGGCTGGGCACGAGGTCGCTCTTGGCGGCCTGGCCTGCGGCACTCAGGGTTGCGGGATCCAGGCCGTGGACCACCACTGCCGCGGTGCCGTCGTGCAGGGCGGCTTTGGTCTCGGCGTTCAGTTCGAAGGTGCGGTCGATGGTGTACGCACCGCCCTGGCCGGCGAGCTTGAGGTCGAGTCCGGCGGCAGGGCTTGTGTCCCCGCTGGTGGAGAGTGTGGTGCCGATCTTGCCGTAGGAGGGGCCGCCTTCGGTGGTGGAGATGACGCCGTCGCCGTTGGTGTCGGCGGCGGGAGAGGGGCACTGGCCCTTGGCTCCCACGTGGATGTGCTGGACGTGCGGGTACGGGGCGTCCATGAAGGTCGGGGCGAGACCGGAGACTTTGAGGGACACGTGGGCCTGGTTGCCGGTGACGTGCACGACGACGGTGCCGGAAGCGGAGCTGCCGTTCAGCTGGCCCAGGGTGGCCTGGTAGGAGTGATCGCCGTCGTGGGCCATGGCCGGTGCGCTGGACAAGGCCAGGGCGCCGAGAGCGAGCGTGGGAACAGCCATGAATCGCAAAGTCTTGTTCATCGGAAGAGTTCTCCTCATGCAAGTGGTGGTGGATCTCCCATGGGTGGGACACATGCAGTTCGGAGCGGTGATGGGGCCGGATGGGTGGATAAGTGATTCGCCTCACTCAGTTGTTGCCTGGGGACGCACAAGGCCCGCCCAGAATCATCTGGGCGGGCCTCGTTTGCTAGTGGTTGCCGGTGACCGCTAGACCACGGCGACCGTGGCCGCAGACGTTCTGGCGACGGCGGTGTACCCCGCCTTTGAGCCCGTGACGGTGACGGTCAGGATCTTGCCCCGGGCCGTTGCTGCCGGTTTGTAGGTGCTGGCGGTGGCGCCGGTGATGGCGATGCCGTTTGCTTTCCACTGGTACGTCAGCGTGACCGGTGCCGGCCCCCAGACGCCCGGAGCCGCCGTCAGGATGGAGCCCACCTTGGCGGTGCCCGTGATGGCCGGTACCGGAGCCGTTAGGGTGCCCGCTGCCACCCTGAGGGTTGCTGCGCTGGTCTTGGCCACTGTGGTGTAGGCGGCCTTGACTCCGGTGACGGTGACGGTGAGGGTCTTGCCCACCACCGCCGGAACCGGCTTGTAGGTGCTGGCGGTGGCGCCGGTGATGGCGATGCCGTTCGCCTTCCACTGGTACCTCAGGGAGACCGGAGCCGGCCCCCAAGCCCCGGTTGCCGTCAGCGTGAAGCCCACCTTGGCGGTGCCGGCGATGCCCGGTACCGGCGCGGTCAACGTACCTGCCGCGACCCTGGCCGTGGCCGCGCTGGTCCGGGCGACGGCGGTGTAGCCCGCCTTTGACCCGGTGACGGTGACGGTGAGGGATTTGCCCAGCATCGTGGCTGCCGGCCTGTAGGTGCTGGCGGTGGCGCCGGTGATGGCGATGCCGTTGGCCTTCCACTGGTACTTGAGCGTGACCGGTGCGGGTCCCCAGGCCCCTCCGGCGGTCAGCGTGGCGCCGACCTTGACGGCGCCTGTGATGGCAACTGCCGGGACTGTCAGGGTGCCTACGGCGACCTTGGCTGTTGCGGCGCTGGTCTTGGCCGCGGTGGTGTAGCCGGCCTTGGTTCCGGTGACAGTGACGGTAAGGGTCTTGCCTAGGTCAGCTGCCGCCGGCTTGTACGTGCTGGCCGTGGCGCCCGCGATCGCGATGCCGTTCGCCTTCCACTGGTGGGTCAGCGTAACCGGAGCCGGTCCCCAGGTGCCCGGTGCCGCGGTCAGCGTGGAGCCGACCTTGGCCGTGCCCGTGATGGCGGGCACCGGTGCGGTGAGCACCGGGTTGAGGGCCATGACGGTGCCGGTGCGCGCTGACGTAGTAGCCGCCGTCGTGTACCCGGCCTTGGTCCCCGTCACGGTGACGGAGATGGTCTTGCCGACGTCGGCCGCCGTCAGCTTGTAGGTGCTGGCGGTGGCGCCGGCGATGGGGAGCCCGCTGGCCGTCCCGTTCGCCTTCCACTGGTAGGTCAGTGCCACCGGAGCCGGACCCCAGGTGCCCGTTACTGCGGTCAGCGTGGAGCCGGCCTTGGCCGTGCCCGTGATGGTGGGCACCTGTGTGGTCAAAGCGGGAGTAACGCCGACGTAGGAGAGGTTGTGCGTCGTGGCGGCGCCGCTGACGACGGCCACGGGAGTGGATGCTGCTTCGGTGACCACGTTGCCCGAGTAGAGGTCGCCGGCCACGAAGCCGCCCAGCACCCGCAGCGTGTAGTTTCCGGAGGTAAGCCCCGCGATGGTGTACTTTCCGGCCGCGTCTGTGGACGTGGCGCGGGTAACGAGCGAGCCGTCAGGGGTGTAGGCCTGGAGGAACGCGTTGGCCATCGGTTGTCCGGCCTTGTTCAGCAAGGTGCCGGTGATGGATCCGCCGGCAGCCAGGGTCGCGTTGATGTCCGGCACCTGCTGGCCCGTGGTCACGGGGATGGCCTGGGCCTGCCCCACACCGGCGGACTCGGGCTTGTTCTGGAAGAACTGTGCCTCCTCCTGTGCGTACCCGCTGGAGCGGTTGAACGCTACCTTGTAGGAGCCTGCCGCGAGGCCCACCACACTGTAGTTGCCGGCTGCGTCCGAGTGGCCCTCCTTGACACTCTTTCCCGCGGCATCCAGCACGGAAACAGGGTATCCGTAGACGCTGCTGGTGCCCGTGATCTTGCCCTTGATGGACGCTCCGGTGATCACAGTCATGTCCACGCCCGTGACGGTCTGCGCGACCGCCACGGTCACAGGGGTGGCGCTCGCCGCCGTTGTTCCGCCGTGCCACGTATCCGCGGCGCCGCTTTGCCCGCCGGAGAACTGCACCGTGTACGTGCCGCCCTCGAGCCCGATCACCGAATACGTGCCGTCCGGATTCACGTAGCCGTACGCGGGGGCCGCATTGGTGACCCCGTTCTTCGTAGCGATGACGCGGGATGAGTTGAGGTTGGTTCCTGCAGGCGCCGTGATCTTGCCGCTGATGACGCCGCCCTTGAGCAGGGTTGCGTCAATGGCGGTCAGGCTTTGGCCCTCGGTCACCGGCACTGCGGTGGCGGTCTCCATGGATGAGGCGTTCTTGTACCACTGCGGCAGCGCGCCGGTGCCGTAGGTATCGAAGGAGATCTTGTAGCTGCCCGGGGTCAGGCCGCGGATTGAGTACGAGCCGTCGATGTTCGAGTTGGCGGAGCCTGCCCAGGTGCTGTCGCTGGCGCGGAACGCAGTGACGTAGACGTTGGAGGAGCTCTGCGTTCCCGGTACCGTGATCTTGCCGCTGATGCTGGCGCCCTTGGCAAGCGTGGCGTCGATGGCAGTGAGGTCCTGGCCGGCCGTCACGGTGAGCGGGGTTGCCTCCGCCTGGGTCTGGACGTTGTTGTACCACTCGTCCAGGCCGCCGGAGTTGTAGTTGGAAAAATTGACCTTGTAGGTGCCCGCGGCAAGTCCCTTGACCGCGTACGTGCCGTCTGGGTTTACCCGGCCATAAGAGCCGTTGGCGGCCCCCTCTGCGGTGGCGGACACGTTGACCATCGTCAGGTCGACGCCGGCCGGAGCCGTGATCTTTCCGGCGATGGATGCTCCCTTAACCAAGGTCGCATTGATGCCTGTCAGGTCCTGGCCCGCCGTCAGCGGCAGCGCGGTAGCCGTGTCCATGCTGCTGCCGTTCAGGTACCACTGGTCCAGCGCCCCGGAGCCATAACCCCTGAATGCGACTTTGTAGTTTCCGGCGCGGAGCCCGGCCACCTTGTACGTGCCGTCGGTCTGCAGCTGGGCTGCCACGCCGTACGCCCGGAAGTTGTCGGCGTTGTAGACATAGGCCGTTATTGCGGACAGATCGATGCCGGCGGGAGCTGTGACCTTGCCGCTGATGGACGCGCCCTTGACGAGCGGCGTGTCAGTCAGGGCCAGGTCCTGGCTGTCCGCCACGGGGACGGGCGCGGCCTCGGCGTACGACAGGCCGCCGTACCACTGTTCCAGCGCCCCCGAGCTTCCTCCGCTGAACTGGACCTTGTACGAGCCGGCCGCAAGACCGGAAAACGCGTAGGAGCCGTCCGCGGCGACCTGCGCCGATCCCGCATAGGAGTAGCTGTCCGACGTATAGAGAGTGGCCTGCACCGCGGGCAGGTTGACGCCGGCCGGGGCGGTGAGCTTGCCGGATATGGACGCGCCCTTGACCAGGGTGGCATTGATGCCCCCGTGGTCCTGGCCTTCTGTCAGGGTGATGGGCGTTGCGGTACTAAACGATGAGGATCCGGCGTACCACTGCTCCAGCGTGCCGGTGTTGTACCCGGCGAACTGCACCTTGTAGCTGCCCGTCGGGAGCCCGGCCACCTTGTAGGTGCCGTCGGCGTTGACTTGGGATGAAGCCACGTAGTTGGGATTCGTTCCGCCGGCCTGGTAGACCGTGGCCTGAATGGAACCGAGGTTCACGCCCGCGGGGGCGGTGACAGTTCCGCTGACTGACGCGCCCATGACCAGGGCGGCGTCGATGCCGGTGAGTTCCTGCCCGGCTGCGAGGGTCAAAGGAGTCGCTGTCTCAAAGGAACTTGCACCGGCGTACCACTGTTGGAGGATGGCGCTGTTGTACCCGGAGAAACGGACTTTGTAGCTGCCCGCCGGAAGGCCGTTGACTTTGTACGTTCCGTCGGCGCCGAGCTGGGCGGACCCGCTATAATTTCCGGTGGCCGCGGTGACGTCCGCCTGCAGGGAACCGGGATCCACGCCGGCCGGAACCGTGACCTTGCCGCTGATGGAGGCGCCCATGACGAGGGCCGCGTTAATTCCGCCAAGATCCTGACCGTCCGTGAGCGTTACAGGCGTGGCGGTCTCGGAGGACGAGGCGCCCGAATGCCACTGGGTAACGACGCCCGAGTTGCCGCCGGAGAACTGGATCTTGTAGCTGCCGGCAGGCAAGCCGAGGACCGTGTAGCTGCCGTCCTGGCCGACCTGCCCATACGCGGAATACCAGTCGGGGCCAAAGGTGGTGCTGCTGACCCAAACGCCGACTGACGTGGGATCGATGCCTGCGGGGAGCGTGACGCGGCCGCTGATGGAAGCGCCCTTGACGAGGGCTGCGTCGATGCCGCTCAGGCTTTGGCCCGCTGCCAGCGCGACGGGTGTGGCTGATTCAAAGGTCTTGGCGCCCGAGTACCACTGGCTCAGCGCGCCGGAGTTGGAACCACTGAATTGGACCTTGTAGGAGCCCGCCGGAAGGCCGGTGACCGTGTAGCTTCCGTCTTCGGCGACCTGGGCCGAGCCAGTGTAGGAATACGCCGCGGCGGTGTGGACTGTGATTCCGACGGAGGTGAGCTGGACACCCGCAGGCGCCGTCACCTTCCCGCTGATCGAAGCGTCTGACAAGTCCGCTGCGTTGGCCGGCGTGATGCCGAGCAGCACCAGCGCTGACAGAACCGTCAATAAAACGGCGACTCGGAAACGGAATCGCCTGCTCAAAGCGAGCATTTTTACCCCCCATGGGTCATGCAGCAGCTGGGCCGCATCATTTAATTGTCAAAGAACGCCTTAGTGTAACCGTTATAAACGGGATTCAAAGCACGCGCTCCTGAAATTATCGCCGTATGTCCAATTGAGTTAGTAACCGCCCATTCATGTCAGTTGACATGGTCCTGCGTCAGACTAGGCGGTTATATTGGAGTGGTCTCCGCTGAAAGGTCACCCACCCGCGCATGAAGCAAGCGATTACCCGGCTGCCCGGGCTCTGCATCGTTCTGATGGCAGGGTCCATCCTGGTGTTTCAGCCCGGAGGCCTTTTCAGGTTCGTCTGGATCAAACTCGTGGTGGTGATGATCGGTGTCCTCGCCGGTGTGGTGTCTCCGCTGCGGGCCCGGATTCCCTTGGCGGTGCAGGCGGCGACCGCCGCCTGCGTGGTGTGGATCGCCGCCGCCATGCTCTTGTCCGATACCCCGCTGGCCAGCCTGGCCGGGCGCTGGCCGCGCTACGAGGGTCTGTTAACCCTAGGGGTGTACGTGGCCGTATTCGGGGTGGGCGCGAAGGTCCTGGGCGGTGCCTTGGCCGGCCGGAGTCGACAGCTTCTCAGCACATCGCTCGCCGCTGCGGCAGTGGTGCTGCTGCTCGTTGCCGTGCTGGAAAGCAATGGTTTGCGCCCGCTTGGCGGTGCCGCGGACGTGCGCCCGGGCGCCACGCTGGGGAACGCCACGGACCAGGGCCTGATCGGGTTCGTCATCGCGGGGGTGCTGTCCGCCGGCGGTGGCCCTGAGCGCGGATGGCAGTTTTGGCTGAGGCGGGCTGGCCTGATCGCCGCTGCAGGCGTGGCGATCCTTTCCGGCTCCCGGGCGGCACTGGCCGGGCTGCTGATCGTGGCCCTGTTTGGCTCCTCCGTGTGGATGCGGAGCCGGTCCTGGGCGCGGCCAAAAATCGCGGCGGGTGCCGTGTTGGCGGCCGCTGCCGTGGCGTTTGGCGTCCTGCTGGTTCCCGCTGCGCGTGACCGCCTCCTGTCCGCGGGAACAGTGGACGGACGGTGGCTGCTGTGGGACCGGAGCCTCGGCCTGGTAAGTGCCGATCCGGTCTTCGGCGTTGGGCCGAGCGGCTTCGTTGACGCGCTGCCGGCGTACCTGAACGCGGAGTGGGCCAGATCCGTGGGCGACTCTTTCCCCGCCGATTCACCCCACAGCTGGCCGCTGCAGCTGCTGGCGGCAGGCGGGGTCCCGCTGCTTTTACTGGTCCTGGTTCTCGGCGCGGTGGCCGTGGCCGCTGCGGTCCGGCGGATGAAGGAAACCCAGCACGGTGCGGACCGCCGGTACATGGTTGTGGTGCTGGTGACCGTGGCCGCCTACGGACTGGCGCTGCTGACGCACTTCACGTCCATCGGCACCACGGCCCTGGTGGCCTTCCTGTGCGGCGGGCTGGTGGGGCGCGAGGGCACGGGCTTCCCAGCCGTCAGTTCGCCGGCGGTGGAAGGGATTCCGGGAAAGCTGACAGCAGCATTTGCGGGCATCTTCCGGCCCGCGGTTTCGACGGCGGCCGGTGCGGTTCTCGTCGCGGCCGGCCTTGCCGTTGCTGTCCCCGCCGCCATCGCGGAATGGCCGATGGGTGCCGGTGCCAAGGCTGCCGCGGCCGGGGATGTCGCCCTCGCAGAGCCTGTCTCTTATACACATCTAGATGTGTATAAGAGACAGCGACACCGCTCTGCTCGCCGCCCAGGCGTTTGCCGCCCGGCGACGGCGGGTGACCAGCAGGCGGCGCGGCGCGCCGTCGAATGGGGAGCCTCGCCCGCGAACGCACGCCGCGCTCGCAGGAGGCCGGATCGGCGCTGGCCATCGGCTACCTCTACAGCGGGGATCCGGGTGCCGCCAAGACCGTGCTCGACGGCCTGGTCCGGGAGGCCCCGTATTCCACGGGGCTCTATGTCCAGCGCGGCGTCGCGCAGTTCGGCCTGGGGCGGGCCGCCGACGGCATAGCGGACCTGGAGCACGCGGCGGCCCTGGATCCCGGCCTGGACACGCCTTGGCGCGTCCTCGCGAACATCTACCAGCGGATGGGCAATGCCGAAGCCGCCCAGGCTGCGAACCGGCAGGCAGAGGGCCTGTCCAAACGCTAGACGATATGAAGTGTGGCGGGCCGGTCCCTGATGTAGGACTGGAACCTCGGGTTCAAAGAGGTTCGTGGGTTGCCGGGCCACGGTCTGTTCCGCCACCAAGAGGCGGGGGTGTGGACTGGTAGAGCCACATTTGAACGTCGGGAGGTTCCAGCCATGAATAAGCGTACCTACGTGGGTTTGGATGTCCATGCGCGCAGTGTGAAGGGCTGCGCGATCGATCGTGAGACCGGCGAGATCCTGCGTCAGAGCCTCGCCGCGAACGATGCCGGGATCGCCGAGTGGATTTCTGGATTGCCGGGTCCGGTCCGCGTTGTCTATGAGGCAGGCCCAACGGGATTCGGCCTGGCCCGGTTGCTGGCAGCCGCAGGGGTCGAATGCCTGGTCGCGGCGCCGTCCAAGCTCCAGCGGCCGTCCGGGGACCGGGTGAAGACCGATGCCCGCGATGCAGAGCATCTGGCCCGGTTGGCGCTGCTCGGGCAAATTACCCCGGTGCGGGTCCCGGGTCCGGCTCAGGAGGCGGCCCGTGATCTGGTACGTGCCCGCGAGGACGTCCGTTCGGATCTGATGCGGGCAAGGCACCGGATCTCGAAGCTCCTGCTGCGCCACGGTCTGGTCTACTCCGGCGGCCATGCCTGGACCGACGCCCACCACACCTGGCTGCACCGGCAGCGTTTCGACGATCCTGCCCTGCAGGCTGCGTACGAGGCCGCCTGGAAATGGCAGAGCTGACGCTGGACCGCCGCAACCGTTTGGATGCGAAGATCACGGCGATGGCGGCGACCGAGCCGTATGCCCCGGTCGTGCGGGCGCTGATGTGTCTGCGCGGCATCTCGGTGCTCACCGCCTTCGGCCTGGCGGTGGAGATCGGCGACTGGACCCGCTTCACCGGCTCCACGATCGGCGCGTATCTGGGTCTTGTCCCTCCGAACATACCTCCGGTGCGTCCCGGTCCCAGGGAGCCATCACCAAAACCGGAAACACCCACGCCCGACGCCTGCTGGTCGAGGCCGCGTGGCACCACCGGCGCCCCTACAACAATGCCAGCCGCGACATGCGTTCCCGCTGGGATGCAGCCGACGAGGCCTCCCGGGTCCGCGGACACCAGGGGAACCACCGGTTGCACCACAAGTGGGAGCAGTTCGAAGCCCGGCACAAACGCCGGGTCATCGCCAATGTCGCCGTCGCCCGCGAATTGGCCGGCTGGTGCTGGTCCCTCGCCGCCGCGGTCCAACAGGAGCAGCCGTGGACGGATGAATAGACGTGTGCCGTTCCCGGCCCTGTCCTGATGGCTTGGCAGCGTGGAGGAGACCCGCGAAACACCTATGGACAACCGGGTAGTTCCGGTGACGCCCGACATTGCTAGACCAGCGGCACCCCTCCAGCCGAACACCTCGTCCTGCGGTAACCAACCCGCGCATATCAGTCTGACAGCGCCCGTCGATCACGACGCGCCAGCCAGCCCCGGACGGGCCCAAGGAACGGAACACAAAAGGAGCGGTCCAAGACACCCAGTCTCGGACCGCTCACCCTTGCCCCCTTGACAAGAAATACCTACATATCAGGTGTACTCAGCCAGTAGGTTGGTTGCACCTGCTGATGGGTGGCTTGCCTCCGAGGCTGCCGTGGGGCCGGTGGTTGTTGTAGAAGTTTAGCCATGGCTGCAGGGCGTCGGTGCGCGCCTGGTTGGACGTGAATGGTTGCCGGTAGGCCCAGCCTTCCTGCAGGGTGCGGTTGAAGCGTTCTGCTTTGCCGTTTTGCCAGGGATGCCGGGGTTTGATCAGGATGTGTTTAGCGCCCAGCGCAGTTAGGGCGTCCTGGAAATCGCGGGAGAGCCGGTAGGCGAATGCGTTGTCGGTCATGACCCGTTTGACCGGCGCCCCGTTGGCGGCCATGGCGGCCGCAGCTCTGGTGAGGAATCCGGCGCAGGTCGGGCCCTTCTCGTCGGGAAGGACCTCGGCGTAGGCGAAGCGGGTGTAGTCATCGACGGCCACGTGGACGTAGTCGAAACCCAGCTTCTGGTGTGATCTGCGGTGGTTAGCCGGGCCCTGGGAAGGGTCGGCCCGCCAGCCTCCGCCCTCGGGGATCCGCCCGAGTTTCTTGACGTCGACGTGGATCATGTCCCCGGGCCGTCGCGTTCATAGCGGCGGCCAGTGGCACGGGAAGCGCGGATCCGGGCCCCGGTCACCGGGTCCAGGTCCCACAGCCGCGGCATGCCGGCACGGGCCAGAATCCGAGAGACCGTCCGGGCGCTGACCCCGCAACGCAATGCCAGATTGGCCGGCCCCTCGCGGTGCTCTACGCGTTTTGTCAGGACCTCGGCAACGACTTTCCCGGAGTGGCGTGCGGGCATGACTTTGGTCTGGAGCTGCGGTCCTGCAGCCCTTCCCAGCCGTGGGCCCGGTAGCGGCTAATCCAGCGGTGGGCGCAGGTCCGCGAGATGCCCAGTTCTTTGGCCACATGGGCAATCGGACGGCCGTTCAGGACGCGTTCGACAAGGATCCGTCTACCGGTCGGGGTCAGGCGGGCATTACGGTGGATCATGAAGACCTCTTAGTCGTTGGCTGTGTGTGGTAACCACCAACCTAAGAGGTCTTCACCTATTCACGATGTAACCAACGTCCTGACTCAGTACAGCTAGGGCATACGGAATTCCCCGCCTGGCTCTTTCGGTAACGCATTATCACCGGCTCCAGCGGGAATACACTGCCGGCAAATCGAATTCTTCAAAAACGTTCCCGAACGAAAAGTTCTTAAGCTGAGAACAGCGCAAGATAGGATCAAGAAGAGCGCAGTTTTTTGGAAAACAAACGTTATTCCATCGTGCGATGGTATTGTCCGGGCGCCGCTTCCGGCGGAGCCATTTCCACGCGGTGCGGTCTTGCGCCCAGCTGGAAACAGCGCAGACACACAAGGCGCACTATTTTGAAACCCTGCAGAAAACTTCATCGTGCAGGCTGGGCTTGCAGAACCGGATCGGTGAAAGGAGCCCAGTGATGATGACGGATGAGGACCTTGAGGTGCGTTCGTGTGGGGAGCTCTCGGCGGGGGAGGAGATCGAGGCCTGGCACCGGGGGCGCCTCGCGCACCGCGGGACGGTGGCCAGCACGCTCGAAGAGATTGACCTGTTCTGGATCATCGATGCCCGGACCGGCGCTCGCCGGCTGCTGGACCTCGAGCAGCTCAGCGTCAGGCGGATCCCGGTTGTAAAGCCGGCTGCCGCCGTCGCGCGGAGGCCGGCCGCCGCCATCGGGGATCTGCCGCCGGGTGCCGCCGCCGCGCGGAAGCCAGCTGCCGCCGTCGCCGCCAAACGGAAGCCAGTCGCAGCCGCGAAATCGAAGCCGGCCGCGAACCTGAGGCAGATCGCGTTCATCGAGGCGGGGTGACGCCCGTCAGCTGATGTTGCTGAATCTCTCCGCCTGGGTCTTGCTGCCCTGGACGATGATCTGGTCCTCCTCGTAGAGGACGGTCTGCGCCGTGGTGTGGCCCCAGATGCCGCCGGGGCGCTTGACGGCCACGATGGTGATCCCGTACTTGTCCCGGAGCCCGAGCACTCCGAGCGGGCGGTCCTGCGCCTCCCTCGGCGGGCTGGTGCGGATCATCACGAAGTCGTCCTCGAACTCCACGTAGTCCAGCAGCGAACCGCGGACCAGGTGGGCCACGCGCTTGCCCATGTCGTGCTCGGGCCGGATCACGTGGTCCACGCCGAGCTGGTTCAGGATCTCGGCGTGCGGTTCGCTGATGGCCTTCGCCCAGATTTGGGGCTTGCGGAACGTGAGGAGCCGGGACGTGGTCAGGATGCTGGCCTCGATGTCCGTGCCGATGCCCACCACGGCCCTGTCGAACTCATGCACCGAGAGCTGGCGCAGCACCTCTTCCTTGGTGGCGTCCGCCCGGACCACGTGGGTGAGGCGGCCGTTGTAGGACTGGACGGTCTCCTCGCTCGCGTCAATCCCCAGGACCTCGGTGCCCTGCGCCTCCAGCTCCAGCGCCAGCGCCCCGCCGAAGCGGCCCAGCCCGATGACCACCACGGAGTCCGCCTGGGCGGCGCGGTCCGGGGAGCGGGAGAAAATGTTCTTAGCCAATGAGGGGCCTTTCCTTGGGGTATTCGTAGAGCGGCGGGCGTTCCCGCAGCGCCAGCGCGGCGCCCAGGGTGACCGGACCGAGGCGGCCGATGAACATCAGCAGGATCAGCACCACCTGGCCGGCCGGCGGCATGGCCGCGGTGATCCCGGTGGAGAGCCCCACCGTGGCGAACGCCGAGACGACCTCGAAGAGGATCCGCTCCTGCCCGAAGTCCGTGATGAGCATGAGGTACATGGTGGAGCCCACCACCAGGGCGATGGCGAGCAGCACCACGGTGATGGCCTGCCGGTGCACGGCCCGCGAGAGACGCTTGCCGAAGATGTTGACGGCCGTCCCGCCCCGCAGCTCCGTGGCCAGGATGAAGAACAGCACGCCGAACGTGGTGATCTTCAGGCCGCCCGCGGTGCCGGCCGGACCGCCGCCGATGAACATCAGGATGTCCATCCCCAGCCAGGACACGGGGTACATCTGCGCGATGTCGATGCTGTTGAATCCGGCCGTGCGCGTGATGACCGACTGGAAGAATCCGGCCAGGACACGCTCGCCGGGCCTGAGGCCTCCCAGCGTTGCCGGGTTGGACCATTCGACGGCGGTGAGGAAGACGGTGCCGCCCGCGAGGAGCACCGCGGTGCCCACGAGGACCAGCTTGGTGTTCATGCTCCAGTGGATGGGCTTGCCGTACTGCCGGCCGAGTTCGAACAGCACCGGGAACCCAAGCCCGCCGATGATCACCGCAGCGGCGATGGGCAGGCAGATCCAGGGGTCCCCGGCGAAACCGATCAGGTTGTCCGAGTACAGGGCGAAGCCGGCGTTGTTGAACGCGGACACGGAATGGAAGACGCCGTGCCAAAGCGCACGGCCCGGCGGATACCCGTACCCGGCCACGAACCGCGCCGCGAGCATCCCGGCGAGGACGACCTCGACGGCCAGGCTGATGCTGAGCACGCCCACGAGCACCCGGCGCACATCGCCGAAGCCGGTGCTTTTGGTTTCGGCCGCCGCCGACAGCCGCGAACGGAGGCCCAGCCTGCGGGCCATGAGCACGCCGAGCAGGGTGCCGAAGGACATCACGCCGAATCCGCCCACCTGGACCAGCACCAGGATGACCACCTTGCCGAAGCCGCTCCAGTACACCGGCGTGTCCACGGTGGTTAGGCCCGTCAGGCACACTGACGACGTGGAGGTGAACAGGGCATCAAGGAAAGGAGCGCCCTCCGGCCCGTTCCGCGAGACCGGCAGCATCAGCAGCAGGGTTCCAGCGGCAACGGCCGCCGCGAAGCCCAGCACGATCACCTGGGCCGGATGCTGGGGCGCAAGGATGTTCAGGATGGCCGGAAACGCCTTCGACCCCCGGTGCCAATGGCCGTGGCGGACTCCGCTGGCGGCGCCTTGCCGCGCCTGGGAACCCGCAACGTCGCGCATACGCGTCACGCTACCACCGCGGAATCCGCGGCGGACTGCCTGAACAGGGGCGTTAAGAAAGCGTTAGGATTCCGGGTTCCGGCCTGCCGCGCGGAGCGGCCGGTGCTAGGCTCCCGTGGTCATCAGCAAACTTTCCATTTCGAATCGAAGGACCCCGTGGCCACCAGACGCGCGCAAGCGGAGACCGGCCATGCTCGCTGATCCCACCTCCTTGCTCCTGCTGATTCTGGGCTGCGCCGTGACGGGGTACATGATCTACCGGTTCATCAGGGCCACCAAGTAGCCCCCGCCGTCGTCCCCCAGCCTGAACCGACGCCCCCGGAACCCCCAGAAAGACACTTCATGACCGCACCCGCCCAGTATTCCGTTCCCGCGAGTGTCCCCAGCCCGGAGCAGGAAGCGCCGCCAAGCAGCCCGCTGGCCCGGTGGCTGCTGGAGCACAAGGTCCACCAGCCGGTGGGGCCGGAAGTGGCCGAGGCGGGGGCGCACCAGCAGCCCTGGTGGAAGGTCATGTGCCTGACCGGCGTGGACTACTTCTCGACGCTGTCCTACCTGCCCGGCATCGCGGCGCTCGCGGCCGGCGCGCTGTCCCCGCTGGCCACGCTGCTGATCGTGGCCCTGACGCTGTTCGGCATGCTGCCCATGTACCGGCGGGTGGCGCAGGAGAGCCCGCACGGCCAGGGCTCGGTGGCCATGCTGGAAAACCTGCTCCCGTTCTGGCGCGGGAAGATCTTTGTGCTGGTGCTGCTCGGGTTCGTGGCCACATCCTGGATCATCACCATCACCCTCTCCGCCGCCGACGCCACGGTCCACATGCTGGAGAACCCCTACCTGCCGCCGTTCCTGGAAGGCCAGGCGGTCCCCATCACCGTGGTGCTCCTGCTGATCCTGGGCGGGGTCTTCCTGCTCGGCTTCTCCGAGGCCGTGGCCGTCGCCATTCCGCTGGTGGGGGTCTTCCTGGTGCTGAACGCCGTCATCATCACCACGGGAATTTACGACGCCGTCACGCAGCCGGGTGCGCTGTCATCCTGGACCGCCGCACTCACCTCGTCCGGCGGCTTCGGCAGCATCGCCGGGCCCGCCATCCTGGCGTTCCCGCTGCTGGTACTGGGCCTGTCCGGCTTTGAAACCGGGGTCAGCATGATGCCCCTGGTGGCGGCCTCGGGGGCCACGCCGGAGGAGACCCTGCAGAACCGGATCCGGAACACCCGCAAGCTCCTGACCACGGCCGCGGTGATCATGAGCGTCTACCTGCTCGGCAGCAGCTTCGTGACCACCCTGCTGATCCCTGCCGAGGCGTTCCAGGAGGGCGGCGCGGCCAACGGCCGCGCGCTGGCGTATCTGGCCCACGAACGGCTCGGCAACGGCTTCGGCTCCGTCTACGACGTCAGCAGCATCCTCATCCTGTGGTTCGCGGGTGCCTCCGCGATGGCCGGGCTGATCAACATCGTGCCCCGGTACCTGCCGTCCTACGGCATGGCGCCCGACTGGACCCGGGCGGTTCGCCCGGTGGTCCTGGTCTACACGGCCATCAGCGTCCTGATCACCATCGGCTTCAAGGCCGACGTCAACGCCCAGGCCGGGGCCTATGCCACCGGCATCCTGGCCATGATGGTCTCCGGGGCGGTGGCCGTCAGCATTTCCGCGGCGCGGCAGAAGCGGCGCCGCGCCGCCGTCGGCTTCTCCGTCCTGACCCTCATCCTGCTCTACGCACTGGCGGCGAACGTGATCGAAAAGCCTGACGGCCTGGCCATTTCCGGGTTCTTCATCCTGGGCATCGTGGTGGTTTCGCTGGTCTCCCGGATCAGCCGCACCACGGAACTGCGTGTGCACCGGATCGAGTTCGACGAGAACGCCCGGCGCTTCATCACCGACACGCTTGAGTTCGACGGTCGGATTAACCTCATCGCCAACCGAGTGCAGGACGGGGACGCCGCGGAGTACGCTGCGAAGGAGGAAGAGCAGCGGGGCATGAACCCGGTGCCGGGATCCGCGGACGTGATCTTCCTGGAAATCGACGTCACCGACCCCTCCGAGTTCAGCGACGTCCTGGAGGTGGAGGGCGTTGAAGTGGCCGGCCACCGCGTCCTCCGCGCGAAGAGCCCGGCCGCGCCCAACGCGATCGCCGCGATCCTTCTGGCCCTGCGCGACGCCACCGGGGTCATTCCGCACGCGTACTTCGAATGGGCCGAAGGGAACCCGCTGGCCCACCTGATGCGGTACCTGCTCCTGGGCCGCGGCGACACGGCTCCCGTGGTCCGGGAGATCATCCGCGAAAACGAGACGGAGCCGGAACGCCGCCCGCGCATCCACGTCGGCTGACGCCTCCTTCCCGGCCCTTCCTCACCTCCCTTCGCCTGGCGGCGTGACTTCGGACTCCTTACGGGCTTCCAAGGAATACCCTGCACCCCATGGTCCTTGTTCCATGTGGGGCGCCGACGACCGGCTGCCTCGTGAAAGGACCGTTTTGCCCACCGAATTCATCCCGTTCAACATGCGCGCCAGTGTCCGCGAGGACCACAAGCGCTCGTTCCGCACCGACATAGAACGCCTCACCTCCGGCCACCGGGGCTGGGCGCCGCTGGACGTGGTCAAGTCCACCGACACCCAGGCGCTGCTCCGCGGAGCCGTCCCGAAAAGCGTTCACACCGCCACGGACGCGAGCCTTGCCCGCTACCTCCAGGACCGCCTCGTCGCCGACGACGACATCCACGTGGATCTCACCGTCTGCATCGAGCGGTAGCAAGTAGCCCCACCGTGCCCCGGACCATTTTGGTCCGGGGCATTTTTGTGGCCGAAAGCCGGTGACATGTCCTGTTCACCGGGGCGCCAGACTCCGGTGGGGACGCGTTAGCCGCCGGAGGGCAGTGTGGTGGGGCACGCCGTCGGGCCTTCTCAACCGGGAGGCGGGCGGCGGACCCATCCCGCACTGAAGGAGAACCCTGTGCTGATCAAAAGCACCGTCACCGCGCTCGTTGCCCTCACGGCCCTGGCCGGAATTGCCGCCCCGTCAACGGCGGCACCGGCGTCCGACGCTGTCCTGGGGCCGCCGCACGCCGCAGCCCACGCGCACAACGACTACGAGCACGGCCGTCCGCTGCTGGACGCGCTGGAGCACGGCTTCTCCAGTGTGGAGGCCGACGTGTGGCTGGTGGACGGCGAGCTCCGCGTGGCGCACGACCTCGTGGATGCCAAGGCCGGCGTCACGCTGGAGAGTCTGTACCTCGAACCGCTGGACAAGCTGGTGCGGCAGGACGGCCACAGCGTCTACCCCGGCTGGGACGGCAGCCTGCAGCTGCTGATCGACATCAAGAGCGAGGGCGAGGCCACGTACGCCGCCGTGGAGAAGGAACTGGCGCAGCACCCGGCCCTCATGAGCCGGTTCGCCAACGGAAGGGTGTCCACCGGACCGGTCACCGCCGTCATCAGCGGCAACCGGCCGCTGGCCACGATGAAGGCCGAGACCAAGCGGTACGGGTTCTTCGACGGCCGCTCGGCCGATCTCGCCTCCGGCATGCCGGCGGCACTGATGCCGCTGGTCAGCGACAACTGGACCAAGCTGTTCACCTGGCAGGGCGTCGGCCCGATGCCGGAGTCAGAGCGGGCCAAGCTGCGCGCCTACGTGGAAACCGCCCACTCCAAGGGCTACCGGGTGCGTTTCTGGGCCACGCCGGACCAGCCGGGACAGGAACGCGACGCCATGTGGACCGAGCTGCACAACGCCGGTGTGGACCACATCAACACGGACGACCTTCCCGCGCTGGACAAGTTCCTGAGCGCCCGCGGGCAGTAGGGCTGCAGCCTCCCGCATGCGATGCGACCCTCCCGCACGTGATGTGCGGGAGGGTTCGTTCGTATCTGTCCGATGAATTGCGCTTTTTCTATGGCCGCGGCTGTCGGGCGCCGCTAGGCTACAAGCTCAAGACGGTGATTCAGCCTGTGGTCGCCGGCGTTGAGTTGTGAGTCTTTTTCTCTCGGACGCGGTAGCGGTAAGGGGACCAATGGCTGAAGAACACCACGATGACCTGGTCATGCAGTCACTGCTGCTCGATGAGATCGGGCAGTCGGTCATCGGGATGGACAGTGAGTGGCGGATCACGTATTGGAACCGCGCCTCTGAACGGTTGTACGGGTTCAGCGCGGCCCAGGTGCTGGGCAAGCTGATCACGGAGCTGGGAATCATCGGCGGCGCTGACGGCCCGGGTCAGGATGCCACCGATCAGGAGATTGCGGACAGACTCGCCCATGGCCGGGACTGGGCCGGCGAGCTCTGGATGCACCACCGGACTGGGAGGGAATTCCCGGTCCACGCCACGGTCAGCCCTATCCGCGGACGGCACACAGTGCCCGTCGCCGTCGTAGCGATCTCCAAGGACATCACCGACCGGAAACACAGCGAGGCAATTCTGCGCCGGCTCTCAGCCATGGTGGAATCCTCCGGGGACGCCATCATCGGCGCCGACCTGAACGGGAAGATCACCAGCTGGAATGCCGGCGCTACGAGGATGTTCGGCTGGAGCTCTCGGGAAGCTGTCGGACAGAGCTACAGCCTGCTGACCAACCATGACTCAGCGGACTACGGCAAGGAAGTCACGGCGCGCCTGGGAAACGGGACGTTCGCGACCGGAGTGGAAGCGCGGTGGCGCTGCAAGGACGGGACGGTGATCGACGTTGAGCTGACCGTGTCCCCGGTCTACGGCCAAGACGGCGCAGAGGTCGGAGTCTCCGCAATCGCCAGGGACATCACCGAGATCCAGCGACTGAAAGCAGCGGCCGCCGCCGAGCGGGAGCGACTTCTGGCTGCCCAGGAAATGGCCCATGTTGGAAGCGTCGAATACACGGTCGCGACCGGGGAGACCTGGCACTCGGAGGAGTTTGCCCGGATTCTGGGTCTTGCCGCCGGTACCCCGGCGGCCAAGGTCTCGGTCCTTGCGCTGACACATCCGCAGGACCGCGATCTGGTCCGCCGCGTCTGGAAGGGCCTGCAGGACGGGCGCGGCTTCGCGGATTTCGAATACCGGATTATCCGGCCCGATGGGGAGCAGCGATGGCTGCATTCACGGGTCCGGAGCGTCAACGGCCCGGACGGGAAGCCTGTCAGGTTCCTGGACACAGTCCTGGACGTCACCGAACGCAAGAACGCGGAGCAGGTTCTGGAGTGGCAGGCCCGCCACGACGCGCTGACCGGTCTGCCGAACAGATACATGATCACCGAGGTCCTCCAGAGCTGCCTTGACCGGGCCTCCCGGCCGGTGGTGATGTTCGTCGACGTCGACCGGTTCAAACTGATCAACGACGGCATCGGCCACGGCGCCGGCGACACAATTTTGGTTCTCCTGGGGGAGCGGCTGAGGACGGCCGTCAGGGCCGGCGATACAGTGGCCCGGTTCGGAGGCGATGAGTTCGTTGTGGTCTGCGAGAACCTGCTCAGGCGTGGCGCCAAGACGCTGGCCGAGCGGATCAGGGACGTTACGCGCCGGCCCTTCGAAGTGGACGGGCGCAAGGTCTACTTGAATGTCAGCGTCGGCATCGCCCTGGCGGGCCCCGAGGACACCGCCGAGACGATGCTCAGCGGTGCAGACGCTGCCATGTACCGCGCCAAGTCGGCCGGTGGCGATTCCTCGGCCGTGCATGATGCGCGCCTGACCGGCCGGGCCGCGGGCCGGCTGGATCTGGAATCCGACCTGAGGCTGGCCCTGGACCGCGGCGAGCTTTCCCTGAATTACCAGCCGGTCATGGATATCACCACGGAATGCCCCGTCGGCTTTGAGGCGCTGCTGCGGTGGCACCATCACGAACACGGCCTGATCATGCCCGACACGTTCATTCCCATCGCCGAGGAAACCGGCCTGATCCTTCCCATCGGCACCTGGGTTCTGCATGAAGCGCTGCGTCAGGTGCAGCAGTGGCGAAGCCAGCTTCCCGAGGCGGAAAACCTTTCGGCGGCAGTGAATATTTCGGGCCGGCAGCTCATTGCGGGCGACTTCCCGGACGTCGTGGAAGCGGCAATGCTCAGCTCCGGCATCGATCCGGCCGCCGTCCACCTGGAAATTACCGAAACTGTGCTCATGGGCCAGCCCGACCTGCCCAAGGAAACCCTGCGACGGCTTTCCGGACTGGGGGTGGGACTTTCCATTGACGACTTCGGCACAGGGTACTCATCCCTGAGCTACCTCAAGTGGCTCTCGGCCCGGACCCTGAAAATCGACCGCAGCTTCGTGGAAGAGCTCGGCACGGATCCTCACGGTGCGACGATCATCGAACTCGTCATGGGCATGGCCGACAGCCTGAATCTCGACGTCGTGGCCGAAGGCGTGGAAACCACGGTGCAGCTCGCCGAACTCCGGCGCCTGGGCGTCCGGCACGCCCAGGGTTACCTGTGGAGCAAACCGATACCGGCGGAGGGCATCCCAGGATGGCTCGCAGCCGTTCCGTCCGGCCCCCGCGGGCGAGAACCGGTGCAACCTGTGCGGTAGGTTCCGCCGCCCGTGTCCACTCTCCTCGAGCTGCAGTCCGAGCGTCTTCGCGCATCTACGCGTGGTGTGGAACCCGCATTTTTTCGATCTGCTCCCGCAGCGCCCGGACGCGGAAGGGTTTGGTCATAACGGCGCTGGCACCGGCGGATAGCAGCGTTTCGGCCAGATCATCGTGACCCGTGAGCATGAGGATCTGCACCGTGCTGAAGCTTCTGATCCGCCTGATCACTTCCAGGCCGGTGATATCGGGAAGCCCGTAGTCCAGAACCACGAGGTCCGGGGAGTGATCACGGACGGCCGCAACGCCGTCGGTCCCTGTTGCACTCAGCCGGACCTGCATGCCAGTCTCGGACAGAACTGTTTGAACGAGGCGTCCGATGTCCGCGTCATCTTCAATCACCACAGCGGCGCACGTACTCGGCATTACACGTCCCCCTTAGACTCGCCCCAGCAAAGCCTTAAACGCACTCTACCAAGAGGTGAACGCCCCGGGGCAGTCGCCCGCGCTCCACGGAGAACCCGGCGTCTCGCGGGGACCCGGAACCTGTGGTAATCGCGTCCCAGTGGCGCTCTTGCGCAGATCTTGGGGTGAAGCTGCCTCGGGCGTGAGCCTGATGCGCGAAGGTGGTTACGCACCGTGCGGCAGCGCCGTGGTGCCCTTAACCCATTTCCAGGAAGGCCAGCGATGAGCACCCCATAGCGATGGCACTTCTGTCCCGCGCAATTCTCCAGATCGCAGATGCGGCCGTACGCCCCGGGTGCCAGCAAATTTAGTGGTCGGAACGGCGACGGTTCGTTCTTTTTCCATGTAGTCTTCTTTGCAAGTCAGGGCCGACATCCCGGGGGAGGTGTTCTTGGCCAGCGCCGGGCTCAGCCGGTGTGAGTACCCCAGAGGAACAGCCGATGTCCAGGGATGAGTCGCTTCCGGCAGCCACCGGCGCAGAACCGGGTCCGGAGCCCGGGGGCCAGTACGCACCGCCACAGGTCGCTGGATCGACTCTCCGCAGCCAGGTGCTGGAGCTGATCGACGATGTTCTGACGGATACGGCCTCGGATGGAAAGTGGGCCAGGATTCAGCTGCGGCGTCTGCTGGCGGCGAATCCGGACGAGCCGGAACGTGCGCTGTTGCAGCACCTGATCACCGTCACCACCACGGACCTCACAGACTCCCTCGCCGATGACGCTTCACCACACGAGGAGATGGGCCGGGACTCGTCGGCGCCATCGAACCCGCGTCACCTGCCCGTGTCCCTTGACCCGCGGGGCTACAAACGCGTCAGAGCCGTCTTGGGGACCAGGATGCTCCTGACCGCTTTCCAGCCAATCAGGGAACTGCCGGCAGGAAACGTGGCCGGATTCGAGGCGTTGGCACGGTTCGTCAGCCGGGACGGGGCCGGCGCTGACAGTTGGTTCCGGGAAGCAGCGGCCATCGGTTTGGGTGCGGACCTGGAGATCGCTGCCCTGCATAGCGCGCTGTCGGCGGCCGGCGAGATTCCCGCTCACCTCTTCGTTGCCTTCAATCTCAGCCCGGCAACCTGCACGGACCCGCGCGTACAGGCGCTGCTGGGGAACGGGCAGGTGGCTCTGGACAGAATCGTCATCGAACTGGCGGGCAGCCTGGTCGGCGCGGAGCTGGATGGCTTGATACGGATGCTGACCCCACTGCGTCAGCGGGGTCTGCGGTTGGCTGTCGACGGCTCCGGCGCCGGTGCCGCGTCGCGGGACCAGATCCTGCAGCTGCTTCCCGACATCATAAAACTTGACTGCAGTTTCATCGACGGACTCATGCACCCGGTCGAGGGGCGGCCCGCCGGTATGGACGTGGTTGAACTCGCGAAGCAAATCGGGGCAGCGGTGTCGGCCGAAGGCATCGAAAGCCAGGCGGGACTGACCGCCGTTACACAGGCGGGCATCGCAACGGGTCAGGGCTATCTGCTTGGCAGACCCTCCGTGCATCCCCTTGACTGGTCCGCGTGGATCGCTGAGGCAGCTACTGCCGACGTCGCGGCCTCCACAGAAAGCGGGAATCCTGGCCCCGGTGTCACTCATTGAGGCGCAGAGTCACGGGTGAATCGGAGCACTGACAGGGGCCATGGAGTACTGGTCCTCGGTCAGACGCTGCAGCTGGTTCCGAGAATGAGGACGCTCGAAATGGAACCGGTGATTGACGGCGACGTCCATTGGCCAGGCCCTGTGGCTGTGAGCGTCAGAGTGGTATCGCCGAGCGACACGAGGCCTGCGGTGACGGTCAGACTTGTCGCGGTTGCGGATTCGGTTGTCGGTCCGGAAATCACCTGTGTCCCCCGGCTCAACGTCCATTCATACCCGGTTCTGGGCACGCCGCCCACAGGGTTTGCCCACGTGAAGATAAACGTACCTACCCCATTCCTGACGCAACTGACCCAGGTCGGCGGCAGCACCGTGCCGGCTTCGAAGGAGCCGGACGCATACTCGGGGAAGGCCCAGGCCGCCGTCGTCGGCTGCGGAGGTGCAGCCGCCAGGGCGGCGGCACAGGCGAGCAGCCCGGTGACGGCAAGGTGCCGCCGCTTCATGGTGCAGTCTTATCAAGCTCGGGAGCATGCTCGACGAGAGGCTCCTTCGCAGCCCTCCGCCGACCGCGGGGCTCCCGTTCCTCCCGCGGCCAGAAGGCCCACGTGACTGCGCCCGCCATCACCAAGGTTACGCCGCCGAGCACCACCGGGTTGGAGGCGGCGCTGAGTGCATAGGCGAGTTTGGGCACTGAGCCCAGCACAATCCGCACTGTAGTTACCACGTACGGGGCGGGATCGTCAGCCTGGTTGGCGTCGCCACGCATGGTGATCTTGAACGCGTCGCCCCCAGCCGGAGAAACGGACGTCACGCGGTGCGTCACCGGCAGGGCTGCGCCCCTGTCGATAGTCACGACGTCGCCCACGCGCACTTCCGACGCCGGGATCTTCTTGACCACGGCGAGCGATCCGGCAGGGATGGTCGGCCCCATGGATCCGGTCTTGAACATGATGAGCGTGATGTGGAAGAAGGCAGCGAGGATCACGAGCACGATGCAGACCAGGCCCCCGACCGCGGCGATGTTGAGGAGGGCGTTGCTTACTGCACCCCCGCGGCCATTTCGTTGTTTCACGTCGACTCCTTCCGCGCTCAATCCGACGTTCCGGTGAAGAGCCATGTGACCGTGCCCGTGCCGCCCTGGTAGGTGTTCGACGCTCCAGGCTGGATCCGCACCTCAAAGCAATAGCGGAGCTCGCGGCTTGATGGCGTCACCGCCAATGCCACCGGAGAGCCAGGCACTGATGCAGCCGGCAGGTACGCGGATGAGGACCCTGCAACAAATACCGGGGACCCCGAAAAGGCGGCGGCATCGCACGGGGTGTCGACCGCCGTCGTCCGCACCGCCTTGTACTCAAGCACGGGAACCAAAGTGCCCGACGACGTCCAGCTGGCCAACGCGATCGTCCCACCAACGGTGGAAGCGGCGGTGGTGCGGATATTAACCCACGCGTACTGCGAAGCGCCCGGCGACATGGACGTCGCGTTGATCATGAGCGACGCGTCGGCAGGCGACGTGCTGTCCTTCCACGTCGAGGTGGCTGTGCTGGACTCAAGGCGGAAAGTGCTGGCGGTAAACGTGCCGGCAGCGTATTCCGAGTCTGTCCAGGACGCGAGTGTCATGCTGGCGCCCACGCCAAGGACGAGGGCGCCAGCAAGAACCGCGCGAACGCGGGTGAAGTTGCGGCGCCGCGAGGGCGCCACGTGTTTGCGCACGTGTTACGGAGCTGCGGTCGCTGAGCTTGCGACGAACTGCCAGGTTGCCGTCGCGGTTTCGTCCTGGTCGAGCTCCGGGTCGGCCGTCACCTGGATGCACAGGTAGACGTTGGGCCCAGCATCGGTCCCGTTTGTTGACGTCTCGAGTTCAAAGCTGCCCTGACCGGGATCGGCGTTGAAGCTGGAGGTCGGTACTACGGTTTCCTCCGGCGTTGCCGTGGCGGACGGCGTGCATGCTGCAACTGAGGCGACTTCAATGATTTTGTAGCGAAGTTTGTCGGTGGCTTGGGAGCCGGTGGCCGCTTCAACCGACACCGTGGCGGGGTAGTCGGAAGTCGCGTCCAGGTGAACCACATACGGGGCGGCGACTGTATCGTCTGGGCTCAGGTTGTCGTACCCCAAGGAAAACGACAACGAGTCGGCGGTGGCCGAGGTGTCGTGGTTCGAGAAGGAGGTGCCGTCCTCGCTGCCGACCATCTTGAAGTGGCCATTGCCGAAGTTGCCGATTACGAACTCTGAGTCGTTCCATGCGGCGAGTGTGACCGCTGCGCCCAGGCCGAGGACGAGACCGCCGGCCAGGATTGCCTTGAATTTCCTGCTCTTGGACCGATCGGTGGCAGGCGTGATCTCAGTAAATGTCATTGTTTCCCCCAAGGACATGTGGAGGCCTGAACGGCCTAAGCGATGACCGACGATCTCGATCATAAGTATGCTTTCATAGCGCTTCGGGGTTTCCGGCGAAAAGTATCTTTTGGGTCCCGCAAGATTTGCTCAGGATTGCATCAAGAAACCGGAAAGCACTCGGCCGCCGCCTTGATGGCTCACGGGGCGTCGCTGCAGGATGCTCGAAAGGGTTTCCGCCTAGCGCGCGGCGGGGGAGGCCGTGACCACCACGTTCTTGCCCCACGGGTCCTCGGTGTAGCAGCTGATCAGGACGATCCTGTTGGGCACGATGTTCCAGATGTCGCTGTCCTTGAGGGTGTCCTTGCGGTGCGTGATCACCGAATCCACCACGTAGTCCAAGGACCCCTTGGCTGTGGTGACCCGGACTGCCTTGCCCACCAGGGACTCGTCGCTCAGCCGGTTGAAGGGTGCCTCTTTGCCGTCCCAGCTGTGCCCGGCGATGTACGTGGTGTTCTTGGAGCCCGAGCCCGGCACGCCGTAGTTGGTCAGCCAGTAGGCATCGAGCGTGAGCGGCGGGACCAGGGACTCCGACGAGAGTTCCTCAGCGCTGGGCGTCAGCGGCAGGACCTTCACATCGATGTTCGCCGCCTTAATGCTGATCCGGGTGGGCGCGGCGGCGGCCGGTCCGGCAGGCTTCGCTGGCCGTACAGGTGTGCGCGGACCAGGCACCGTGGCCAGTGCGCTGGCGGTGGCGGCGGGGAAGCCTGGCTGTCCGACGGCGGGGCTGCCACAGCCGGTGAGCGGAGCCAGGAACAGGACGGCCGCTAGCCCGGCGGCGGGCACCGCAAGCCAGCGCCGGCGGAGGAGACGGAGTCGGCTTGGCGTGGTGTGCGGTCCAACGGTCTGCGGGTCCATGGCGGTGCGGCTAGCTGTGCTCAGCTATTTGGAGGTCCGCTCCAGGCGGCGCATCCTCAGCGCCACGGTGGCGGGGACGGCAATGCCGGCGGCGAGCAGCCCGGCCAGCAGCGCCAGGCCCGGGTGAACGCCGGGTTCGGCATGGGCCGCCGTCTGCACGTTCAGGCCCTTGTTCGTGGCCACAACCGGAGTGGCGTTGACCGCCCCGCGGGTGCTGCCATGATCGGTTTGGTGACTACCGGCGTCGTACTTCCGGGCGGGGTGACCAGGGGTCAACGCCGTCGCAGGCGGTCAGGAAGGCCTCGAAGAGTCCCGTGATGCCTGCGGCGGAGGCCTGTCGAGGGAGACGGCCGCCAGGGCCGTTTCGAAGTCGCGCGCTGCCGCCTCCAGCACGCCCTGGGCGTCGCGGATCTCCGGGGTGTCAATCGCGGCGTTGTACGCGTCCTGGCTATCCTGCAGGGCCTGCTCTGCGGCGTCCGCCGCGGCTTCAGCCTCGTCGGCAGCGGCCGTTGCCGCCGCGATGGCAGCAGGGTCGCCTGAATCCTCGGCGGCCTCCGCAGCTGCCTCGGCGGCGTCTTCGGCGGCGCGGGCGGCTTCGAGGCCGTCGATGGCGGCAGCGACGGCGGCGCTCTCGTCAGCAGTGGCCGCTTCGACCAGTGCGGCGTAGGCTGCCTGCGCGGTGGCCGCGGCTTGTGAGGTTGCGTCGATCTGCGTAACCGATGCCTCGGTGATGCCCGCGGCGGACAGCGCGGCCTCGAACTGCGAGGAAGCCTGCAGGCATGCGGCGTCCCCGGGCGCGGCTACGGCCGCCGGTGTACCGAGAAAGAGCCCCCGGCAAGAACTGCCGCTGACGAACCAGCGGCGACCCATTTCGATACTGCGGTCATGGTGTGTGCATCTCCTGAAACACGAAGCGGCCGCCGGGACGGCCCCCGGCGGTTTCAGCGCGCGGTCGAGGGGCTCATTGCGGTTCTTCCGTGGAGACCGGACGATCCAAACAGGAGACACTCATGCCGCTGATCGTCCGGTGTGAGACGGCGAGACCTCAGGATTACCTGAATGCCGTCCGAAAGATCGCTGTGAGAGCTAAAAGTACAGAGCAAACGGCACTGAGGCAATCGTTACGCCGGCAAACGCGCCGCCGGCAATCATTGCGCGGCGGGGGTTTCCGGCGCCCGGACCACCTCGAAGGCCAGCGGATCCAGCAGCTTCCGGGTCCCGCTCCGGGCGTCGAGGATCCAGAACATGCCGAGGATCGGCACCGTTTCCGTGACTTTCCCCTGGTAATACATGGTGCCGTTGTGGCGGGCCTCGATGACGTCGCCGGGTGAGAGGTCACCGCAGTGGGTGATCCTTCGCGTCGTTGCCTCGTTCATGGCGGGCTCCATCCTGGCGTTACTTGCGCCTTGACCCTGCGCGCCCCGGGCATTTTGGCGTCCACTGGCACGCTGCGCCGGTTGGCGCCCTTTCAGGATGGGGCCCCCACGTTGCCGCGCCGTTTCGGCCAGGTGATTTCCCCGTGTCCTACTGCCCCGTATGACACACTCCGCGCGCAGAGCTGCTGCGCTTAAAACACTACGCGCGCCCGGGGCTCCCCGCACGCCCTGCCCGCCCGGCACCGCGGGTTCCCCGCGGGCGCCGCGCCCGCCGCGCCGGCGATGCCTGTCTCTTATACACATCTAGATGTGTATAAGAGACAGTCCCTGACGGCGCCGATTCAGCGGCCAGCTCAGCACTGCGGCCCCGCGCCAGCACGGCCAGGGAAGGCGCGATGGACAGGTTGGGCTCATGCCGCGTCAGGTCGCGCGCACGGAGCACCGTCATGGACCGCGCGGCCACTTTGAGGACCGAGCCGGCGACGAGCGGCACGCGTTCCACTCCGTTCCCGGCGGTGTTGATCACCATGTCCCAGGACGCCGCGAACTCGCCGGCCGGAAGCGTGAACTTGATGTCGTCGTCGTGCGCGTTGAAGTACAGCAGGAAGTTCACGTCCGTGATCTGCCGGCCGCGGTCGTCCCGGCCCTGGATCCCGTCGCCGTTGAGGAACACGCCGATGGTCCGGCCGAACCCGCGGCCCCAGTCCTCCGGCAGCATCTCCGTGCCGTCCTCGTTCAGCCACACGATGTCCGGCAGCTTCTCGCCCTTGCCGAGGCGGCGCACCGGCCGCCCGTCGAAGAACGTGCTGCGGCGGAACGTGGGGTGCGCGGCGCGCAGCCTGTTCACCGCTGCCGTGAACTCCAGGAGCGGCTGGTCCACCTCGTCCCATTTCACCCAGCTCAGCTCCGAGTCCTGGCAGTACACGTTGTTGTTGCCCAGCTGCGTCCGGCCCAGCTCATCGCCGTGCAGGATCATGGGCACGCCCTGCGAGAGCAGCATGGTGGCGATGAAGTTCCGCTGCTGCCGGGCCCGCAGGTTCCGGATTTCCGGGTCCTCCGTGGGCCCCTCCACGCCGCAGTTCCACGACCGGTTGTGCGATTCGCCGTCCCGGTTGTCCTCCCCGTTGGCGGCGTTGTGCTTCGCGTTGTAGGAGACCAGGTCCCGCATGGTGAAACCGTCGTGGGCGGTGACGAAGTTGATGGACGCCACCGGCCGCCGTCCCGAGCGCTCATAGAGGTCCGACGAGCCGGTCAGGCGCGACGCGAACTCGCCCAGCGTGGCCGGCTCGCCCCGCCAGAAATCCCGCACGGTGTCCCGGTACTTGCCGTTCCACTCCGTCCACTGCGGCGGGAAGTTGCCCACCTGGTACCCGCCGGGCCCCACATCCCACGGCTCGGCAATCAGCTTGACCTGCGACACGATGGGGTCCTGCTGGACCAGTTCGAAGAACGTGGAGAGCCGGTCGACGTCGTAAAACTCCCGGGCCAGCGCCGCGGCGAGGTCGAAGCGGAAGCCGTCCACGTGCATCTCCGTGACCCAGTACCGCAGCGAATCCATGAGCAGCTGCAGCGAATGCGGGTGCCGCACGTTCAGCGTGTTCCCGGTGCCGGTGTAGTCCACGTAATGCTGCCTGGCGCCGTCCACCAGCCGGTAGTACGCCGCGTTGTCGATGCCCCGGAAACTCAACGTGGGGCCCAGGTGGTTCCCTTCCGCCGTATGGTTGTAGACGACGTCGAGGATCACCTCGATCCCCGCACGGTGCAGTGAGCGGACCATCGCCTTGAAGTCCTGGACCTGCTGGCCCATCTCGCCGATGGCGCTGTACGTGTTCTGCGGCGCGAAAAACCCGATGGTGTTGTAGCCCCAGTAATTGCCCAGGCCCTTCTCCTGCAGCGCGCCGTCGTTGACGAACTGGTGCACGGGCATCAGCTCAATCGCGGTCACGCCCAGCATCTGCAGGTGCGTTATGACGGCGGGATGCGCGACGGCGGCGAAGGTGCCGCGCTGCTCTTCGGGAACCTCCGGATGCAGCTGCGTGAGCCCCTTGACGTGGGCTTCGTAGATGACGGAGCGGTGGTACGGGGTCCTGGGCGGGTGGTCCCCGGCCCAGTCGAAGAACGGGTTGATCACCACGCCCAGCATGGTGTGCGCGGCGGAGTCCTGGTCGTTGCGGGAGAGCGGATCGCCGGCGTTGAACGAGTACAGCGACGGATGCCAGTCCATCTTCCCGGCGATGGCCTTGGCGTAGGGATCCAGCAGCAGCTTGTTCGGGTTGCAGCGCTGGCCCCTGGGCGGATCGTACGGGCCGTACACGCGGTATCCGTACATCTGCCCGGGCTGGACCTGCGGGAGGTAACAGTGCCAGACGTACCCGTCCACTTCGACGAGGTCCACGCGGGACTCCGTGCCGTCGTCGGCCATCAAACACAGCTGGACGGCCCTGGCCGCCTCGCTGAACACGGCGAAGTTGGTCCCCGCCCCGTCGAAGGTTGCACCCAGCGGATACGCGCGGCCCGGCCAGACTTCCATGGTCACTCCTGTGGCTGTTCAGTTGTCCATGTCAGGGCCGGGTCCGCGCGCCATACCCTGAGACAATGCTAAGCAGACTTAGTAGAATCGCCAAGCAGATTCGCCGTGCGGCCGCCAAGCATTTGTGATCCTCGCCTCTCCGCCGGTCCGTTTCCGGGGAGTCCGCGGGCCTCCGCACGGCGGGCTGCCTAGGATGCAGGGATGACTCCGCCAGACAGCCCGCCGCCCTTCAGCCTCCGCAGTATCGCTGTTCCGGCGTTCGGGCCGGCGCTGCTGTTCAACGTCGGGGAGGGCGCGGTGCTGCCCGTGGTGGCGCTGTCCGCCCGCGAACTGGGAGCCTCGGTGGCCGTGGCCGCCCTGATCGTCACGCTGATCGGCCTGGGCTCGTGGTTCTTCAACCTCCCGGCGTCCCTCATCACGCTGAAGTTCGGCGAGCGGTGGTCCATCGTGGGCGCCGCCGCAGCGGGCGCGCTGGCGCTGCTGGCCGCCGGGCTGTCCCTGATGATTCCGGATGGGCTGTGGCTGCTCGCCGTGGCGATGGGCGTCGTCGGGATGTCCGCGAGCGTCTTCAGCCTGGCACGGCAGAAGTACCTGACCGAGGCCGTGCCGGTGGAGTTCCGGGCGCGGGCCCTGTCCACGCTGGGCGGGGTGAGCCGGATCGGCATCTTCATAGGACCGTTCGTGGGGGCCGCGGTGATGCATTTCGCCGGCATCAGCGGCGCCTACTGGGTGGGCGTGGCCGGGATGGCGGCGGCGGCCGTGCTGGCCGTGACCATCCCCGATCTGGTGGTGGCGCCGTCGTCCTCCGCAGCCGGCCCGGACCCCACGCTGCGCGGCGTGGCCGTGTCGCACGCGGGCGTGTTCCTGACCGCCGGCGCAGGCATCCTGCTGCTCAGCGCACTGCGGGCATCACGCCAGGTGGTCATCCCGCTGTGGGCCGACCACGTGGGCCTCGATGCGACGCAGGCCTCGCTGCTGTACGGGCTGTCCGGGGCGATCGACATGCTGGTGTTCTACCCGGCGGGCAAGGTGATGGACCGGCGCGGGCGGCTGTGGGTGGCCATTCCATCCACGCTCATCATGGGCACGGCGCTAATGCTGATACCGCTCACGGCGGCGTTCACCGGGCTGCTGCTCGCGGCCCTGCTGATCGGCTTCGGCAACGGAATCAGCTCGGGCCTGGTGATGACCCTGGGCGCCGATTTCTCGCCCCACCGCGGCCGCGGGCAGTTCCTTGGCCTGTGGCGGTTCATCGCCGACGCCGGGTCCACCGCCGGGCCCGTGCTCCTCTCCGCGGTCACCGCCGTCTCTTCGCTGGCCGCCGGCGTGACGGCCACCGGCGTCCTGGGGTTCGCGGCGGCAGGCGTGTTCGCCGTCGTCCTCCCCAAACTCAAGCACCGCCGGAACTACTGACGGCCGCCTGCTGGCTCCTGCCTGCTCCGGCTTGTGGCGTTTAGCCGGCCTGCTTGTGGCTTTGCCCGGCCTCCCGGGTCTTCCGCGCCGTGAGCAGCAGGTATTCCCAGTCCATCTGCGACGGGGCATCGCCGTGCGCGTCGCTGAAGGCATCGGCGAGCTCCGTGAGGGCTGTGTCCAGGGCTTTCACTTTGTCTGCGTCGCCGGCGAGGGACTTGTAGACGGAGATGGTGGGGCCGTAGTGGGACTTGAAGTACCGCAGGAAGTCGTCCGGTTCGTGAAAGCTGGTGACGGTGACCGTCTGCTTCCGGGCCTGGATGTCCGCGATGCGGTCACCGAACAGCTCGCGGATGTGGTCCTCGCTTCCCCACAGCGGGGGCGGCTGCGCGCCGGGCGGGGGCGGGGGAGAGAACGGCTTCATCGTTTTGAACATCTGCCCGATAAAGCCTTCGGGCGTCCAGTTCAGCAGCCCGATGGTTCCGCCCGGCTTGCACACCCGGACCAGTTCGTCGGCGCCCGCCTGGTGGTGCGGGGCGAACATGACGCCGAGGCAGGAGATCACGGCGTCGAACTCGTTGTCCGGGAACGGAAGCGCCTCGGCGTCCCCTTCGATCCATTCCAGCTCAACACCGCGATCGGCGGCCTCGCGGCGCCCGGCGTCGAACATCTCCGGGGTGAGGTCGCTGGCCACAACCTCGGCACCCATCAGGGCCGCGGGAATTGCCGCGTTGCCGGCGCCGGCGCCGACGTCCAGCACCCGCTGGCGGGGCCTGAGCCCGCACGCCTCCACCAGGATGGCTCCGAGGTTTGGGATGAGCTCGCTGGCGAGGGCCGGGTAGTCGCCCTGCGCCCACATGGCCCGGTGCTTTTCCTTCAGGGCGTGGTCCGCTGCGGCTGCATCTTTGTGGTCATTCATGTCGGCGCCCCTCTGCTGGTGCACGTTTCGGTGACAGCGCGCTGCTGACCCAGCGGAGGCTGTGGTGCGCCTTATTGTGGGCTTCGGCGCAGGGGATGTAAAGGAGACCGGGACCGGACTGCCCAACTAGGTCGCAGGTGACGCCGTTTTGAGGGCTCAGAACCGCGTCAGCTGCGACTCAGTTGGGTGGGGCGGGCAGGGAGGGCGCTTATGCGACGGAGGCCCGCTTGCCCTGGGTGGGCCGCTTACTGAGGGGGCGCTTATCCCGGGTAATCCGCCTTCAGGAGTGCCGACTGGTTCGCGAAGACGGGGTCGCCAGTCTGCCTACCCAGAATGGCCAGCTGGCTGGTCACGCCCTTGTGGTAGGTCGCGGGAGTACGCCACACGTACTGGCCGTAGGCGCTGGCTGCGTACCACGAGATGGTTCCGGGGCGCCGGTACACATTGAAGTGGTCGCGGATGGCTGTTGCCGCGGTGTTGAACATGAATTGGGACGTGGGATTCTTGGTGAGCCGGTAATAGTCGTAGGCTCCCCAGGCAGCGTAAATGTGCCCGTTGACGACCCGCGAGGAGGGAATGTCCTTGCCGACGTACTCCTCGAACCACACGTAGATTTTGCTGCCCTCAAGGACCTGGTCCTTGAACCACGGCTGGCCGTTCCGTTTCGACACCTGGTAGGACTTGAAAACGCGGTCGGCATGGGTCTTCCAATAGGTGTTCCCGGTGGTCTCATAAAGGTTCACGAGCGTCGAGAGCATCATTCCCTGGGCCATTCCCGAATACCACGGCCGGCCCATGTCAATCCTGTTGCCCGGGGTGTGCCGGAAGTTGTAGGGAAACCACGTGGCACCGCTTGCATCGGAGAACGAGCCCGACAGGATGTACCGTGTGGTGGCCTCGGCGCGCCGCAGATACTCCCGGTTTTTGGTCACCCGGTACGAAGAGATCATCTGGTTGATGAACCAGGCGCTGTTGACCGGGTGGTACACCGCCACGTTGTTGATCTTGATCTGCACCACGCCCTGGCTGTTCACGGTGCCCCATGTTGTTGCCGTCAAAGGCACCACGGCGGTGCCGATGTACGGCGACCCGAGGGCCGTGTTTATGGTGTAGCCCGCATTGGCATACGTGAGCTTTACCGGTGCCGCCTGGGATGACACCCCGGCCGCCAGGAGAATCGCCACAACCGCACTGAGAGCCGAAACAGAACGCGAAAAGCCACGGAAGCGCAAAAGAATTCCCCCATTATTCAAGTCAAGATGCGCCCATGCTAGCAAGGTTGATCCCGCATCCGAGCTACCCGGTCGCGGGGCGCCCAAGCGGTGCTCTGCTGTCCGCACGGCGAGGGGCCTCGCCCTCCGGCTGACCGCCCAAGTTTTCCCCAAGCGGGTTCCCGCACACTTCGAACACACTTCTCTGGGGACTGCCGGGCACCGTGTCCGGCTGAGCGAGGAAGGAGTTCCGATGATTTTTGAAAGCAGCACTAAGCGCCGCCCGCAAACACAGCCCGGCGGAATCACGGCCGCAGGCGAACGCGGCCTCGCGGCCAAAGCACAAAAGTGGGAGGCGTCGGCTTGCCAGGCACTCAGGCCGGTGGCGCTGCGCCTCCTGCGGGTGGTGCTCGGCGTGGTCTTCGTCTGGTTCGGCGGGCTGAAGATCACCGGCAACTCACCTGTGGCCGGACTGATCGCCAAAACCCTTCCGTTCGGCAATGACCAGTTGGTTATGGTCACGCTCGGCACAGGGGAAGTTCTCCTCGGGGCGATGCTCATGGCAGGGGTCTTCGTTCGCCTGACGCTGCTGGTCATGGCCCTGCACCTGGCGGGAACGTTTGCGACCTTTGTGATGGCTCCGGACGCCATGTTCACCCAGGGCGACCCCCTCATGCTGACCGCCAGCGGCGAATTCGTGATGAAGAATGCGGTCCTCATCTCGGCGGCCTTGGTCCTCATCGCGCACACGGGCCGGAGGGGCTCGTCGCACGAGGCCGCACCCGCTCCCGCGGCGCTCAACTGAGTAGCAGTTCGCGCCGTTTTCAGCGCTGATAACTGCGCGAGCTGCGACCTAGTTGGGTTGGGGAGTGCGGGAGGTGCGGCTACCGCTCAGCTGATTCCCGCCGTCGGGCCGCGTAGGCGAACAGCGACGTCGTCGCCACGGTGGCCAGGTACCCCGCAATCACGATCAGCGAAATGCCGGCCCAGAAGTAGTTGGTGGTGCTGTCCTCCTGGCTCAGGCCCGGGGCGATCTTGATCAGCGAGTACACGGCCACCGCGGCCGACGCCAGCCCCAGCACCACCGGCAGCGCGACCCACAGCCGGGCCGAGGCCCAGTGCCCGCCAAAGCCGTCCCAGACACTCCACTCGTGGTTGTCGTTGCGGATGATCAGCCAGCCCGCCGGGATCATGAAACAGCCCACCAGCAGGAACGCGGCCACCACATCCGCCGGCCGGTGCCACTGGTTCACCAGCGTGGACATCCCTGACGCAATCGCGAAACTGCCGCCCACAAAACCCGCCAGCGGACGCCACCGCGGCGACGCCATCAGGAACACGGCGGCAGCCGCCGACGCCGCCAACGTGGTGTGGCCGGACGGCAGCGAGTTCAGCTCCAGCGTCTCCACGCCCCGGTACGGCCGCACCGGCAGAAGCTCCTTGAGCACCTGGGTGGCGATGTTCGCCGCAACGCATGCCGTCACCGCGATGCCCGCGGCCCGCCATCTGCGGTGGATCACCGTCACCAGCAGAACCACGACGGCGGCCATCACCAGTGAGATGGTGGGGAGCCAGTCCAGGAACTGGGTGGTGACCTTACCGGCAGGCCCGTGGATGGCCACCGCCTCCACCAGTGCGGACTCGTCGATGAACTGCCCCGTGGTGGTGCGGACAAAGTAGTAATAGGTGGCCGCGAGCCCGGTGGCGCAGGCCAGGGTGGCCACGGCAAAGAGGAAGCCGGTGCCCCTGGCGAGGCGAGTCCGGCCCGCTGCCTGCTTGCGTCGGGGGTCCCTGAGCTGGAAAGTCATCGTCACAAGGGTGTCACAGTTTGCTGGGAGGCGCCTGTCCGCCGGGTGGGTGCCCGGAGGACCGGTCTGTCCCCGCGGACTAACGCCCGGAACGTCCCTTTCGGCGCCGGCCGGCCGATAGAGTTGGAGCATGGCCGGACTGGTGGATGCGCTGGGGCCCATCCTTGAACTGATGACGTGGGTGGGGTTTGTGCCCGGTTTACCGCTGCTCGTCTGGGGCCTGATCATTGCCCGGCGGCGCTGCGTCTGGACTAGCACCACGGGCGAGGTCTACACCGCCGGAGGATTCACCGGATTCCGCTGGACCGACCAGGACAACGTGCCGCGCCAGACCCTCGTGGACGCCGACGTTGCGCGGGGACTCGTGGCAGGCAACGAGGTGGACCTCCACTACGACCTCTGCCACCCCTCCCGCTGGAGCCTTGGTCCTCCCAAGCATGACAACACTGTCCTGATCCTGGGCTGGATCCTCACCGCGGTGGGCATTCTGTGCACGGTGGGCGGCTTTGTGCTGCTGCTGTTCTGATCGCCTCCGCTTTGTGTGCTTCCGCTAACTGCGGGCCGCTAGGCGTGCGGGTCCATGCTTGGGCCGCGCCCGGGAGTGCGCTGCGAGCGCCCGCCGCGGCGGTTCCTGTCCCGCAGGTGATCCAGGAGTGCCTGCTCCGGATGCCCCGGATTCTCCGCAAGGTGGCGCAGCAGCCGGCGCCGGACGTCGGACCGGGGGTCGGCGGTGGACAAGACACCCTGGATGATGTCCAGCACCTGTTGATGCAGTTCCGAATCGTCGACGCTGACGGTTGAGGGCTGGAAGAGTTGGCCCCCTCCGGCGTGACCCAGCCGCTCCGGCGGAATGGGTTCGTACAGATCACGAAATTCGGTGTGCATCACGGGCTCCTTCACGAGAGGGGAATCTGATTCAGGCTGCCGCCGTGGGCGCTTAGTCATTGCTGCCGCCTCCGGTGCCTTTGTTTCCGGAGAGACCGCCGTTGTGGTCGGGGACGGTGCCCGACGTCGAGTCGTTGCTGTGCGATGAGTCGTCCGTTGAGGACGTTGAGTCGTCAGTGGGAGGCACCGCGGGGGAGGTGACCTGCGCCGGTTCCACGCGCTCCACGATGACACCGTCTTCCGGAGTGGCGTCCGGCGCCTCGGCGGCCTTTGTGGCAGGCGAGGTGGCGGGGCTGAGCGGGCCGGACTTGAGCGTGGGTGAGGTGGCATTGGGCTGGGGAATCGGGACCTGGCCGGGGCGCTTAGAGTCGCGGAGTACCGGCTCGCGCACTACCACGCCGGAGAATTGGTCAGCCGGTGCCCCGGCGACGGCCTGGGCCCAGACCGAAATGCTGGCAAGCCCGACCAGCGGAATGCTCAGCAACGACCACTTCTTCATCGGCTTGCCTTCCCTCATTGGTGTTTCCACTCTGAGGTGCGAAGGTGAGGCAAGTATTAGACGCGGATGAGAGTCTTCTCATGCGCCGCTAGACGGCCGCACGCTCCTGGCCGTTGGGGTCGCCGTTGCGGTCTTTGTTGCCGGATACGTCCCCGTACGGGTCACCGGAGCCTTCGGTTTCCCCGGTTTCGGCGCCCGTTTCAGCATCGGCTTCGCCGCCGGGTTCGGTGCCAGCGTGGGTTTCCGCCTGTGGTGCCGGCGTGCACATGAGGCGGTAGCCCACGCCCCTGATGGTCTGGATGCGTTCCGCGCCGAGCTTGTGCCGCAGATACCGGACGTAGACGTCCACGACGTTCGAGGAACCTTCAAAGTGGTAACCCCACACGCGGCTGAGGAGCTGCTCGCGGCTCAAAACCCTGCCTGCGTTCTCCATGAAGGTCCGCGCCATGACAAACTCCCGCGCGGACAGGTCGATCACGCGTCCGCTGATTTCCGCGGTGCGCAGGTTCACGTCCAGGGTCAGGTCTCCGCAGACGAGGGCCGGCGTGGCGGTGATGCCCTGGGTCCCGCGCAGCCGCAGCTTGACGCGGGAGAGGAGCTCTTCGAACCTGAACGGCTTGGTCATGTAGTCGTCCGCCCCGCCGTCGAGCGCTGCCACCGTGTTTTCCAGGCTGTCTGCCGCCGTCAGGACGATCACCGGAACCGTGGAGTGCATGGCCCGGAGGTTCCTGAGGACCGACAGGCCGTCCATCCGCGGCATCCCGATATCCAGGATGAGGAGGTCGAACTCGCCAGAGGTGGCATAGTCCAGCGCCTTCACCCCGTCGAACACCTGGGTGGTGGTGTAACCGGCGGCTGTGAGGCCCTTGGCGAGGAACGCCGCAATGCGGACCTCGTCGTCGGCGATCAGGATCCGCGTCACGGCTTGCCTCCGGCCTGGGTCAGGATCGTAGCGCCCGACGACGGCCTCCTCACGTGCAATTGGACGGCCTTTCCGGCTGTGCTGTCCGCCTCACCGCTGGCTTCTTCGCCGCCGCTGCTGTCGCCGCCTCCGGACGGAATGACCAGCACGAAGCGGCTCCCCTTGCCCACCTCGGATTCCACCCGGACCGTGCCGCCGTGGGCCTCGGCAATGGCCTTGACGATGGACAGGCCCAGGCCCGAGCCCTCGGTGCCGGCGGAATTCGTGCCCTTCCCGAACCGCTCGAAGATGCGCTGGTGGTCCTCGGCGGGAATGCCCGCCCCGGTGTCCGCGACCCAGATCTCCAGGTTTTTGGCGAGGCCGGGCCGCGGGCCGTGCTGAGCGTCGTCGTCGTCGTTCTCCGCCCAAGCAGCCCCCACCGAAATCCGGTCCGTCTCCGACGTGTGCTTCACGGCGTTCGCCGCGAGCTGCTCGACGGCCTGCGTCAGCCGGCGCCGGTCCGCATGGACCAGGCCTCCGGGCTGGGCATCCAGCTGCCAGCGGCGTTCGCCGAGGACCTTGACGCGGTTCAGCGCGGCTACCAGGAAGACGTCGGTTTCGATCCAATCCGGGGAAATGAAGTCTGGACGGCCGCTGCGGGCCAGGATCAGCAGGTCATCCACGAGCTCCTGCATCCGGTCCAGCTCGTCCAGGAGCAAATCCCGTGTCTGGTCGACGTCAGCCGGATCGCCGGCGCGGAGCAGTTCCAGGTAGCCGCGGATGATGGTCATGGGTGTCCGGAGTTCGTGGCTGACATCGTGGACGAAGCGGCGCTGGTTCTCGAAGCCGGACTCCAGCCGCTCCAGCATGTGGTTGAAGTTCATGGCCAGCTGGGCGACGTCGTCCGTGCTGGCCGGCACCTCGACGCGCTTGGTGAGGTCCTCGAACGTGGTGCCTTGGGTCGCCTCCCGCAGCCGCCGGACAGGACTCAGCAGCCGTCCGGTGACCAGGTACCCCACCACGCCCGCCAGCGCCAGCGTTGCCAACGACGCAAGGCCGTAGATCCACATGGACTGGATGATTTCTTGGCGCTGTGCACCGATCTCGTTGGAGACCACCATCAGCCCCTGGTCGGGGCGGCCCTTCACCGAGACGGACGTGATGGCGAGCCTGACCTGCCTGCCGTCAATCTGCGTGTCCCTCAGGACCGTCTGGCCGGGAACCCGCCACTCCCAGACGCGCTGGATGACCGGCTGCGAATTCAGCTTGGTGGGCTGCTTCCCGATGGGCAGGATGATGCTGCCGCCGCGGACCATGGTCATGACGGACTCGGAGCCACCGGGCGACCCGCCCCGCAGGTAGGTGGTGAACAGCTCCTCCAGAGAGGAGTATGCCGCACCGCCGGTGTTCGGCCGGCCCCGCTGCGCCAGACGGTCCAGGTTCTTGCTGGGCATCTGGAGTTCCTGGTTGACGTGCTCATTGAGGTTTTTAAGCTGCGCGGCGTGGGTGAATGCGCCCGAGACGAAAAGCCCTACGGCCATGAACACCAGCAGTGTCGCCAGCACCCGGAACCGGACGGAGTGGACCTCCGCCCGCAGCGCGCTGGCCGGGTTCATTGTTCTGCCTGTGGACGTCGACGGAGTGCCGGCGGGGCCACCTGTGCGGGTATCTGCCGCCGGATTACCTGCGGGTAGGTTAACGCCGAACATGAAATTGCCCGTTCGGCAAAAAATCTTTGGCCGCGGAAGTCGCCCGGAACGCCCCTCAACGCCGGGTACTCGGAATACTTGGTTGTACCCGCCACGGCCATGGTCCGTGTCATTGGATCACCCATTTCATGGTTATTTGGCGGTCCTCCGGGGGCGAGGATCGCCGTACCACCGCTGGAACTGCGGTAATACGAAACTAGCCCCGTGTTCTTGGGAAAAACTTGGTGTTTCTGCACCCCCAACGGGTGCCAAACCCCAAGTACTTAGGGTCGCGCCGGGGCGCCAAAGACAGGTGCTCGCACCAGGACGCAAAAGCATCCAAGTAGTCCCCTCAGCAAAAATCGAGTACTCGCTACTCGTGCCCCTACTTGGCCGAGTGACAAGTATGAGGACAAGCCATTCATGGGGAATGCAGTTCATGGGGATAGTAGGTGCACAAGATGGTTCAGACAGTTGCAGAGGACACTCGCTGGTCGGGTCGGGCACGCGAAGACGAGTACCCGCCGACTTTGGAGGGTGGGCAGTCAGCACGGCTGGCCATCAACATCCTGGGTCCGCTCCGGGTCCGCCGCGGCAACGCGGTCATCGGGTCCCATGAGCTGGGCGGTCCCAAACCCCGGCAGGTGCTCGAGATCCTGTTGCTCAAGCTGGGCACACCGGTCTCCAAGAACCACCTGATCGACGTCCTGTGGAACGGGCAGCCTCCGGCCGAGGCCCTGTCCACCCTCGAAAGCTACGTCAGCGTCCTCCGCCGCCACCTGCAGCCGGGCTCCGGCAAGGGCGGCGCGCTCCGCACGGTCACCGGCGGCTACATGATTGACCGCACCATGGTTGACCTTGACCTGGACCGGTTCGATGACCTCCTGAAGCAGGCCGGGCACGCCAACCCGGAGGAGTCCTTCCGGCTCTTGGAGAAGGCACTGGAGATCGCCTCGGTGCCGCTGCTCGGCGATGAGCTCCTGGCCGGCTGGGCGGAAGAGGAACGCGGACTGCACTCGGCCCGTGTTGCCAGCATCAAGGCCCGTGCCGCCGAAGCTGCCGTCACCGTGGGGCAGCCCGAACGCGCCGTGGCCCTGGCCAGCGAACTGCTGCTGGACGATCCCATCAACGAGCGGGCCTGGACCGCACTGGTCCTGGGTCTGGAGGAATCCGGCCAGTACATGGAAGCGCTGCGGGCCTACGGCCGCTGCCGCCGGGTCATGGACCAGGAGATCGGTTGCTTGCCGGGACGTGCCCTCCGCGATGCCCATGCCAGGCTGCTGCAGGCCACCGCCGCCAGCGAAGCCGACACTTCTGAGATGTCCGACGGCGACTCGCCGCTGCCGGCGCTGTCCGTGCAGAGCACCCGGGAAATCAGCATCCTGACCATCGACGACCACAGCACGTTCACCGAGCTGCTGACCGCCGCCCTGGACCGCGAGCCGGACCTCCGGAGCGTGGCCTCGGCCACCACCGCCAAGAGCGGCGTGGAGCAGAGCATGGCGCTCAAGCCCGACGTCGTCATCATGGACTACCACCTGCCCGACGGCGACGGCCTCACCGCCGCTGCCCGCATCCTGGCCGATGCACCGGACACCCGGATCGTGATGCTGACCGGCGACCCGACCCCGGAGGCGCTGCGGACCGCGGCATCGATGGGCATCTGCGCCTTCCTGCCCAAGGGCGGCTCGCTGTCCACGCTGCTGGATACGCTCCGGTATGCGCGGGCCGGGAACATGGTGGTCCACCCGTCCCTCGTGGCCCAGCTGGGCATGAGCACGCCAAAGCCGGCTCCGGCCGTTCGGACCATGGAACCGGGCGGACCCGTGCTGACGCCGCGCGAGCTCGATGTGCTTCGGCTGATGGCGGGCGGTCACGGCTCCAAGGAAGTGGCCAGCAAGCTGGACATCTCCCTTAACACCTGCCGCGGCTACGTGAAGGCAATCTTCGCCAAGCTGGGCACCCATTCGCAGCTGGAATCGGTAATGGAAGCGTCACGGCGCGGCATGCTTGAGCAGCCGTCCCATGGCTAGGCCGTCCCTTCGAAGGCCTGCCCTGTTCCATCCGTTTGAATCGCCGGCGTCCGAGAATTCCGAGGTCTTCAAGGCCGTCCGGCGGTTCCTGCTCATGGGCCTGGTTGCCCTCGTCATCGTCACCACTCCGGTGGCCTTCTGGATCTGGTCCGAGGCCGAAAGCCACGCCCTGCAGAACTCGAAGGACGCCACCGACCACCTGGCGAACAACGTCGTGGGGCCGCTGCTGGACGAGGAAGTCCTCTCGGGGAACCCGACGGCGGTGGAGCGCCTTGACGAACGTCTGCGTCCTTGGATGGGGGAAACCTCGGTTTTCGAGATCCGGCTGTGGGACAAGGACGGGCGCATTGTGTACTCGGACGACCCGAAGCTGATCGGCAAAAAGTTCGAACTTCCGCATGAGGCCACGGAGGTGCTGGCTGGAGGTCACGTGCCGGCCAACCTTGAGGTGCAGAAGGACGAGGTGAACACGCCCGATGCGGCCCAGCAGGAGCTGGTGGAGGTCTATGTGCCCGTCACCGCCCCGGACGGCAAGCGGCTGGTGTTCGAGGCCTACTATGACGACGACGGAGTCCGGGAAGAGCAGGCCTCGGTCCTGTTCGGCATGGCACCGCCGTTCCTCCTGGCCCTGGGCGTGCTGCAGCTGGCACAGCTTTTCCCGGCTGTACGGCTGGCCCGAAGGATTCAGGCGTACGAGGCGGCACGGAGCCGCCTGCTCCGCCGGGCCATCGAGGCCTCGGAGCTGGAGCGCCAGCGCATTGCCCGGGATCTTCACGATGAAGTGATCCAGGACCTTTCGGGCCTGTCCTACGTGCTGGAATCCGAGGAACGCCACGGCCCCGCGCCGCAGCGTGCGCTCTTCGCCGACGCCCGTAGGATCCTGCAGGACAACGTCCGCAGCCTCCGGGCGATGACCACCGAACTGTATCCGCCGGACCTCAACAGGCTGGGGCTCAGCCGGGCACTGGCGAGGCTGGGCGATCCGCTGGAGGAACGCGGCATCAGCCTCGAACTCGAGCTGCCGCCCAAGTGCGAGCTGGACAGGGACCGTGCCGCCCTGTTCTACCGCGTGGCACGGGAGGCCCTGGCCAATACGGCCAAGCATTCCAAGGCGGCCACAGCCCAGCTCCGGCTCACCCAGGACGGCAACCGCGCCGAAATCCGCATCCACGATGACGGCTGCGGTTTCGACCAGAGCCTCGGGTCGCCGGAAGGCCACTTCGGCCTGCGCATCATGCAGGACACTATCGGCGAGGCCGGCGGTACACTTCAGGTAATGTCCGCTCCCGGGCGAGGGACCACAGTGATCGCCCGATTCGGTGCAGAAATGGATGCTGTCCTGCGGGACGTGCCGCAGCCGGTGCCTTAGCGCCGGCCCATAAGCCGCCGACCTCTCCAATGGCGTGGGGGCCGGCGTAAAACCCGGCGTGGGGGCCGCACAGAAAGAGTTCCCTTGATGACCCCGAACGCATCCGAAGGGCCGGCCGGGCTGCAGCACACGCGGTTCGCGCGCGCTTACGCACGGGCCGTCGTCGGCATGAACCGCCGCGGAGGCACCGAGCACCGGCGCCGGCTGCTGTCCGGCCTGCGCGGGAGCGTCATCGAAATCGGTGCGGGGGAGGGGTCATCGTTCGGGCTGTACCCGGGAACCGTGACCGGCGTCCTGGCCATCGAGCCCAACGACTACCTGAGGACCCTGGCCCGGCGGCGGGCCGAATCGGCTCCCGTGCCTGTTGTCCTGGTGGCCGGAGTGGCGGAGCAGATCCCGGCTCCCGATGCGGGCGCGGATGCCGTGGTCACCAGCCTGGTCCTGTGCAGCGTCGCGGACCAGGCCAGGGTGCTGGCGGAAATCCGCCGGGTGCTGCGTCCGGGCGGAACGCTCGCCTACTACGAGCACGTCCGATCCGGGAACCCGGTCCTGGCCGCGGCCGAGGACCTGCTGACCCCGGCCTGGCAGCGGGTTGCGGGCGGCTGCCACCCCAACCGGGACACGCTGGAAGCTATCACCGCCGCCGGTTTCCGTGTCCTGGACAACGAGCGCTTCGGGTTTGGAGGCCATCCGCTGGCGCCGAGGGTTGCCCACATATTGGGCCACGCGACGAGCCCGGCCCGCTGAGGGCTGTGCGCCGTGAGGGCGGCTGCTCGTTGACGGCGGCCTGGGGCGCCTGCACCGGTTCCTTGGCTGGGCTGTCCAATAGCCGCATTGGCGCTGAGTGACCGTCCGGACCCACCGGTACAGTGACATCATGCCTGCCGCTTCGCCTTCCGGGGCCTCCAAGCTCCCGCAGTCCCAAGCTTCTCCGCTGCTGCCCCTAAGCGCGATGCCGCCGCTTGAGGAACTGCTCGACGGCGCCCGCGTGGTGGCGCTGCCCATGCGGGTGAAGTTCCGCGGCATCCTTGAGCGGGAAACGCTGCTGCTGCGCGGGCCCGTGGGCTGGGGCGAGTTCGGTGCCTTCCCCGAATACGGCGATGCCGAGGCCTCCCGCTGGCTCGCGTCGGCCATCGAAGCGGGCTGGCACGGCTTCCCTGAGCCGCTGCGGGCCAGCATCCCGGTCAATGCCACGGTGCCGGCCGTTCCAGCCGAGCGGGTGCCGGAAATCCTGGCCCGGTTCGGCCGCGTGGACGCGGTCAAGATCAAGGTTGCCGAACCCGGCCAGTCCCTCGACGACGACGCCGCCCGGGTTGCCGCCGTCCGGAACGAGCTGCCGGAGGCTGCCATCCGCGTGGATGCCAACGGGGGCTGGGACGTGCCGGCGGCGGTGGACGCCCTGACCCGGCTCGCCGCCGCCGGGCTGGAATACGCGGAGCAGCCCGTGCCGGACATCGAGGGCCTGGCGGAAGTCCGGCGCCGGCTCCGCGCGGACGGCGTGCCCGTGCTGATCGCCGCCGATGAAAGCGTGCGCAAGGAGGAGGATCCCCTGAAGGTGGCCCGCGCCGGCGCCGCCGACCTGATCGTGGTGAAGGTGGCACCGCTGGGGGGAGTGCGGCGCGCCCTGGAAATCGTGGCGCAGGCAGGGATGCCCGCCGTCGTGAGTTCCGCGCTGGATACCTCGGTGGGGATCCGCGCAGGGCTGGCGCTCGCAGCGGCGCTGCCGGAACTGCCTTACGCCTGCGGACTGGGGACGGTCTCGCTGCTCGCCGCGGACGTCACCACCGATTCACTGGTGGCCGACGACGGCGCCATCCGCCTTCGCGATGTGGCCGCCGACGACGGGCTGCTTGAGCAGTATGCCGCTGCTCCCGAACGGAGGGAATGGTGGCTCGCGCGGCTGGCCCGGGCCTACGCCGAGCTTGCGTGACGCCAGGTCCGGGCGGCATCGTTCGGGCCATTGATGTTCACCAGCGCTTAACCAGAGTGTCCTCTCATCTTTGGTTGACGCTGACAGGGTGGGCGAGACCGCATCTCACCCCTAGGAGGGTAGGCGGGACCGCATCTCACACCTTGGAAGGTCTCTCTCCATGTCTGAAATCCCCGGACGCAAGTTTGCCCTGCTGCCCATGCTTGGCCACACCAAAGGCAAGCGCAGCCCTGTCACGTGCGCCCTCAAGTGCGACAACGCCTGCGCGGGCGACGTCTGCAACACCAGCTCCAACAGCTACTTCCGTGACATCGCCTCCACCACGCTGTCGCGCCGCGCCGCCCTGGGCCTGTCTCTTATACACATCTAGATGTGTATAAGAGACAGCCGCCGGCGCGCTCGCCGTCGTACTCGGCGGTGCGCTCAACTCCTCCGAAACCGCAGTGGCCGACGCCGGGTGTCTCTTATACACATCTAGATGTGTATAAGAGACAGGGGATACGGTGCAGGCGCCTCGAAGCTGCAGTTCACGGCCATCCCGTCCGTCGCATCCGACGTCGACGCCGTGACCGTGCCGGCCGGCTTCACCTGGCAGCCCGTCATCCGCTGGGGCGACCCCATCTTCAACGACGCCCCGGCGTTCGACCTCGCGCACCAGACGGCCGCGGCCCAGGAGCGCCAGTTCGGCTACAACAACGACTACTCGGACATCCTCGAGATCCCGGGCAGCAGGGGACGCCGTGCGGTCCTGTTCGCAAACCACGAGTACACCAACGAGAACATCATGTTCCCGGCCACCATGCCGGCCGCCGAGATGCGTGCCGTCGGTGCCGCAGCCCACGGCCTCACGGTTGTGGAGCTGGAGCGCAAGAACAAGAGCACGCCGTGGAGCCACGTCAAGGGCGCCCGCCTCAACCGCCGCTACCTGAACAGCACCCGCTACGAGCTGACCGGCCCCGTGACGGGTTCCCCGCTGGTCAAGACCGCGGCCGATCCCGCAGGCCGCTGGATCAAGGGCACGCTCGGCAACTGCTCCGGCGGCACCACCCCCTGGGGCACCATCCTCTCCGGCGAAGAAAACTTCAACGGCTACTTCGTGGCCCCGGGCACGTCCGCCTCGGACAAGCGCTACGGTCTCACCAACAAGCCCACGGCCCGCCAGTGGGAACTGGACGACCCGCGCTTCAACGCCAACAACCCCGGCTATGAGAACGAAACCAACCGCTTCGGCTGGATCGTGGAAGTCGACCCGTTCGATCCCACGTCCACGCCGAAGAAGCACTCCTCCCTGGGCCGATTCAAGCACGAGGGCGCCAACGTGATCCTGGCGAAGTCCGGGCACGTGGTGGCCTACATGGGCGACGACGAGCGCTTCGACTACCTCTACAAGTTCGTCTCCAAGGCCAAGTACCGCGAGGGCGACCGCAAGCACAACATGACGCTCCTCGCCGAGGGTGACCTGTACGTTGCCAAGTTCAGCGGCGACGCACCCGCCGCCGAGATCGACGGCACGGGCACGGTTCCGGCCGACGGTTCCTTCGACGGCAAGGGCGAATGGCTCCCCCTCGTCGTCGGCGGCAAGTCCATGGTTGCCGGCATGAGCGTCGAGGAAGTCCTTGTGTACACTCGCCTGGCCGCGGACAAGGTGGGCCCCACCAAGATGGACCGCTGCGAGGACGTCCAGCCGAGCCTGCGCTCCGGCAAGGTCTACGTGGCCTGCACCAACAACTCGGACCGCGGCAAGCCGGGCAAGGAAGGCGCCACGGAGGTCAACCCGCGCAACGAAAACCGCGACGGCCACATCGTGGAAATCACCGAGACCGGCGACCAGACCTCACGGAAGTTCACCTGGAACCTCCTGATGGTCTGCGGCGATCCGGCGCAGGGCGACGTCACCTACTTCTCCGGCTTCCCGGCTGGCCAGGTCTCACCGATCTCCTGCCCGGACAACCTGGCGTTCGACTCCGTGGGCAACCTCTGGATCTCCACCGACGGCGCCCCCTCGGGCATCGGCCGTGCGGACGGCCTGTTCAAGGTGACGGTGGAGGGCGCAGAACGCGGCCGCGTCGAACAGTTCCTGGCCGTGCCGCGCGAAGCCGAGACCTGCGGCCCCATCGTCCACGACGACGAAGGTCACGTGTTCGTCTCCGTCCAGCACCCGGGCGAGGAAGGCACCTTCGCGGAGCCCCACTCGTACTTCCCGGACTACGTGCCGGCAGGTGCCGCGCCGAAGCCCGGCCAGGTCCGCGCTCCGCGCCCGGCCGTGATCCAGGTTTCCCGCATCGGGGCCTAGGGTTCCCGGTCTCTCCCACTTGCGGCGGGCTTTTTGGCTCGCCCTCCGGCGCTTCCTGCGGGCTCGTGCCCAATGCTCCTGCACTTCAAGCTGCTCACGCCGCCGAGGTGCAGGAGCATCGTGGGTTAAGCGGCAGGATGTGATGCAGGGTTTGGATGGTGGCAGACTGGTTCGGTGACTTCCGAGGACCAGACCGAGCCTTCCACCGCCGATCCCGCACCAGCGCTGGGTACCGGTGACCCCGCCGCGCTGGCCGCCGCTGCCGAGAACCCCGCCGCAACGGTGAACCCAGCCGCAACCGTGAACCCCGCCGCAGGGCCGCAGCACACGCTGACCTCGCTGGGTGCGGCACGGGTCGCCGTCGCTGCAATGCTCGACGGCGGTGTCCGGTTCGTCGTGGTTGCCCCGGGCTCGCGTTCCGCGCCCATGGCGTACGCGCTGGCCGAGGCATCAGCGGCCGGGAAGGTGGAGCTGCTGGTCCGGATCGACGAGCGCTCGGCCGGCTTCACCGCCTTGGGTCTCGCGCTGGCCACCGGAGCACCGGTTGCCGTGCTGACCACGTCCGGGACCGCCGTCGGAAACCTCATGCCCGCAGTCATGGAAGCCAACCACGCGGCCGTGCCGCTCGTGGTGGTCTCCGCCGACCGGCCGGAGGAGCTCCGCGGAACCGGCGCCAACCAGACCACCGTCCAGCTGGACCTTTTCGGCGAGCACGTGCGTTTCGCCGTCGATGTGCCCGCCGGCGACAGCCCGCAGCGCGCCGTCGATACCGCCCTGGCAGCGGCCACGGGGGCCTTTGAGGACACGCCGCCAGGGCCCGTCCAGCTCAATCTCGCCTTCCGGGATCCGCTGGTTCCCGAGCCGGGGGAGCGGCTGCCGGAGCAGCACGGCCGCAGTACGTTCCGGATCGCCACCGAGCCGCTCACCATGACGTTGACCCATGCCACGGCCGACCTCCCGGAGCTGCGCACCGTGGTGCTGGCCGGGCACGACGCCGGGCCCGTCGCCGAAGCCTTCGCCCGCGCCCATGGCCTGCCGCTGCTGGCCGAGCCGTCGTCCAACTCACGCTTCGGCCCGAACGCCGTAGGCCCGTACCGGCTGCTCCTCGAGCACTTCGGACCGGACTCGGTGCTGCCGATCGAGCGCGTCGTGGTCTTCGGGCGCCCCACACTTTCGCGGCCCGTCTCGGCGCTGCTGGCCCGGACCGATGTCCCCGCCGCCCTCTACGAACCCGTTCCGGTGGCCTGGTACGAGCCCGGGCGACGCCGCGAAACGCCGATCGCCAGCCTGACCGAACTCGCCGAGTTCGCGGGGCGCGCTCCTCGGCCTGGCTTGACGCGTGGCTGCTCGCCGGCGCCGCGGCCCAGCATGCCGTCGACGGGGTGCTCGCCTCCTCCGACGCCGCAACGGGACCGTCGGTGGGCGCCCTGGTGTGGCAGCATTCCCGCGGCCAGCTGGTCCTCGGTTCCTCCAACGGCATCCGTGACGTCGACCTCGCCGGCCAGCCCGTCCCGGAACCGGCCGCCACCGTCTTCGCCAACCGCGGCCTCGCCGGGATCGACGGCACCATCTCGACCGCCACTGGCATCGCACTGGGCGGCCGCCAGGAAACCACCCTGCTCCTTGGCGACGTCACGTTCCTGCACGACGCCGGCGGCCTGCTCCTCGGCGCCGGCGAGGGAGAGCCGCAGCTCCGGATCGTGGTGCTCAACGACTCCGGCGGCGCCATCTTCAGCCTCCTGGAGCACGGCGCGGTGGCCGAGGCAGGCGGCTACGGAGACGCCGTCGAACGCCTCTTCGGCACCCCCCACTCAGTGGATATCGCGGCACTCGCCGCAGCGTACGGCGTCGGGCACTGCGCGGTCAGTACGACGGCGGGACTGGCCGAAGCGCTTGCCGCACCGTTCGCGGGCCGCAGCATCATCGAGGTTCGCACGGACCGGCACGAGCTGCGGGCGCTGCACCGGCGGATCAAGGCCGCGGTCAGCGCAGCCGTCGAGGGTGTGCTCGCGGAGTAGCTTTCCGCCTGGCGACGCAGAAAATACCCGGCGCTACGGGAATTCCATGGGCGCCGGGTAAGGTCCGCGTCGCGAAGCAGGAGGCGCGTCGCGGAGCAGGATGCGCGTCATCAGCGGGCGGCGGACGGATTTCCACATAGCCCTGATTTCCGCTGTTCGGCCGTGCCCAAAGGTGCGAATGTTCCATCCATGAGCGAACTGCCCATGACCGGCTTACCGCGGCTGATTCTGGCCCGTGACCACATCCAGCAGGGGCTGGCACCCAAGGACCTCGCGCGTCGCTCCAGCGCCGGTGCGCTGGTCAGGATTCGGCACGGCGTCTACGTGGATGGGGCAGCATGGCATGCCCTCAAACCCTGGGAGCAGTACCGGCTGCGGGTGAATGCGGCAGCGGAGACCTGCGGTGCGCCCACGGTGTTTGCCCGCCATTCCGCAGCCAGCGTCTGGGGCATTCCCACGGTCGGCCGGCAGGAAGTGCACGCCCTGACCCTCCAGAACGACGGCGGCCGGTCCCGTGCCGGTGTCCGGCGGCACTACGCAGACCCGGCAGGCCTGACGGCGGTCCGGCGCGAGGGACTGCTGGTCACCGGACGGGTACGCACCGTCCTGGATCTGGCGGCGTTCACGACCTTTGCCGAGGCCATTGTGCCGCTGGACCACGTGCTCAGGCCGGACACGGCGAGGGGGTTACCGGCTTTGTCCAAGGAAACGCTTCTGGCCGGAGTAGAAGGAAACTACAAGTCCGCGGCGGCCCGCAGGATCGCGGCGGCCGTTGACTTCGCGGACCCGCTCTCCGGCTCGGCGGGAGAGTCGTACGGCCGTGCCCTCATGCGCGTTGGCGGTTTTGAGCCGCCCGTCCTGCAGTACGAGGTCCGCGATGCCGACGGGCTCGTTGGCTACACGGACTATTACTGGGGCGGCGTGAGGGTCGCCGGCGAGTTCGACGGCGTCGACAAGTATGTGAAGCCCGCGTACCTCCAGGGCCGGAGCCCGTCTCAGGCCGTGGTCGATGAAAAGTACAGGGAGGACAGGATCCGGGCGACCGGACGTGCCGTGGTCCGGTGGATCTGGCCGGACCTGATGACCCCCGGGCGGCTGGAACGGAAGCTGGCGGCGGCCGGCGTGCCCCGCCGTCGTGCTCGGTCAGCCGGCTGATGCGCAAATTGCCCCATGACGCGCAAATGCCCCGGCGCTACCGGAATTCCAGTAGCGTCAGGGCATTTGCGCAGCGCCGGCCGAAAAGCGCAGCGCCAGGCGAAAACCTACTCCGAGATCTCGATGTGCGTCGGGTCGAGCACGCGCTTGAGGAACTCCTTGGTGCGGCCCTGGATGGGGCTGCTGATGACACGTTCGGCCACGCCTTCCTCCACCACCACGCCGCCGTCCATGAACACCACGCGGTCCGCCACTTCGCGGGCGAAGCCCATCTCGTGCGTGACCACCAGCATGGTCATGCCTTCCTTGGCCAGGTTCCGCATGACGGAGAGGACGTCGCCCACCGTCTCCGGGTCCAGGGCCGAGGTCGGCTCGTCGAAGAGCATCAGCTCCGGGTCCATGCTCAGCGCCCGGGCGATGGCCACGCGCTGCTGCTGGCCGCCGGAGAGCTGGTCCGGGAATCGGTCCGCGAGGTGCCCCAGGCCCACGCGGTCAAGGTTGGCCTGGGCCACTTTGTCCGCTTCGGCCTGGGAGCGCTTGAGCACCTTGGTCTGCGCGATGCTGCAGTTGCGCAGCGCGTTCAGGTGGGGGAACAGGTTGAACTGCTGGAACACCATGCCCACCTTGCGGCGCATCTTGTCGATGTCCACGTCCAGGTCCGTGGCCTCGAAGCCGCCCACGTGGATGGTGCCCTCGTTCGGCTGCTCCAGGAGGTTGACGCAGCGCAGCAGCGTGGACTTGCCCGAGCCGGACGGGCCGATCAGGCAGACAACCTCACCCGGGGCAACATCCAGGCTGATGCCCTTGAGGACCTCGTTGGAGCCGTAGGACTTGCGCAGGTCCTTGATGGAGACTCCGGCGGCATGGACGGGCCCGCTGTGGTTGCGGGAGGGAATTACGACGTCGTTCATGACTTCTCTGCCTATCGCTTGGTCCGCGCGGAGCGGCTTTCGAACTTCCGGGCCAGGAGGCTCAGCGGGATGGTGATCACCAGGTAGAACGCACCGGCCACCAGGAGTGGCGTGAGGCCCGCGCCCAGGCTGGAGATGCCGTCGCGGCCGAACTTGGTGAGCTCGTACTGCGAGGCGGTGAGGCCCAGCACGTAGATCAGCGAGGAGTCCTTGGTCAGCAGGATGACCTCGTTGGTCAGCGGCGGCAGCACGATCCGGAAGGCCTGCGGGATCACGATGGTGACCATGGCCCGCCACATCGGCATGCCAAGGGACCGCGCGGCTTCCATCTGTCCCTTGGGGACGGCCTGCAGGCCGGCGCGGAGGGTCTCTGCGATGTAGGCGGATGCAACCATGCCGAGGGACACCATCACCACAACGTTGACGTCCCAGGAGACACCAAAGGCCAGGGGGACGCCGTAGCCGAACGCAATGAACACCAGCAGCGCCGGGACGCCGCGGAAGAACTCGATGTAGCCGGTGGCGATCCAGCGGTACACGGGGAAAGTGGAAAGCTTCATCAGTGCCAGCAGGAGGCCGCCCGAAAGGCCGACGACAAACGCCAAGGCGGTGTAAATCAGGGTGTTCTTCAGGCCCACCACGATGATTCCGGGGAACATCGGGCCGATCTTGCCGAAGTTGAAGACGCTGTTGCCTACGGTCTTCCAGTCCGTGGCAAGAATCAGCGCGGCTATGGCCACGATGAAGATTCCGGCCTGGATGTACAGACTGACTTTGGCTCGTTGACGTGCGGTCATTGCCATGGTGTGCTCACATTCGTTTTGCGCAGTTGAGGCCCCGCACGGACTGCTAAGCAGATCCTGAACGGGGCCCCGGCTGCGAAGGTCTCAGGCCGAAGCGCTGGCTACTTGGCTGCTTCGCCGAACCAGGTGGTCTCGAACTTCTTCAAGGAGCCGTCGTCAGTCAGGCGCTTGAGGGTCGAGTTGACCTGATCGGCCATGGCGGTGTTGCCCTTCTTGATGGCGATGCCGAGCTTCTCACCGGTGGCGTAGTTTTCGACGCGCTTGATCTTGGCATCGTCCTTGATGGCGTAGCCGAGGACCGACTGGTTGCCGAGCGCGGCGTCGATGGTGCCTGCCTTGAGCGCCTGGACCAGGAGGCCGGTGTCCTCGAACTGCTGCGCGTCGAGGCCCTTGTCCTTGGCGTACTGCGCACCGGTGGTGGCCTGCTGGACGCCCACCTTCTTGCCCTTGGCGCTGTCGATGTTGGTGATGCCGGAAGCCTCGGTGGCAACCAGGGTCAGGTCATCGTTCAGGTACGGGCTGGAGAAGTCCATGACGGACTTGCGGGTGTCGGTGATGGAGATGGAGGAGATCGAGACGTCGCACTGGGTCAGGGCCGTTCCGGTCTCAATGGCCTCGAAGGAGCTGTCCACCACGTTGAGCTCCGCCTTCATGTCCTTGGCGAGCTCGGCCGCGATGTCCATGTCGAAGCCGACGTTCTTGCCGTCCTTCTGGAATTCGAACGGCTCGTAGGGGATGTCCGAGCAGACAGTGAGCTTGCCGGCGTTGATCAGCTGAACGCTGCCAGTGCTGCTGCTTGCCGCGGGAGTCGAGCCGCCACCGCCGCATGCGGTGAGGCTGAGGGCCCCGACAGCGAGGATCGCGGCGGCCTTCGCGCTGAGCTTGGCCGTGGCAAGGGACTTGAGCTGCATGTTTCTTACCTTTTGTTGCAGGAGTATGCGGGTCTAAAGCGGCTTATAGTGTATCTCTGAATAAGAGATATGCATCACAGGAAACTTAGTTTCACTATTGGATAACTAAATCACACCCGATATCAAGACCTTGGCGCCGTCGCGTGTCTGGAATCCCGGACTCTTGTCAATCTACGCCACCCCGCCCCTGTAGCCCAGTCCCGCGCCGCCTGCACTCCAGGCCGGCAGCCGGGGCGGCAGCTGGGGACCGCGCTAGCTTCTGATGCCCAGCGATTCCAGCATCGGGCGGAACTTGGCCCACGTCTCCGCCAGCTCGGCCTCCGGGTGCGACCCCTCGACTATTCCGCAGCCGGCATATAACCGGACGGTGTTCGGCGATTCGATAACGGCTCCGCGCAGGGCGATGCCCCATTCGCCGTTCCCCGCGGCATCGAGCCACCCCACCGGCCCGGCGTACGGCCCGCGGTCCAAATGCTCGAGCTTGCGGATCAGTGCACCGGCCACCTGCGTGGGGGTGCCGCACACGGCCGCCGTGGGGTGGAGCGCATTGATCAGGGCCAGGCACGTGGGGACGTGGCCCTCTACCTCCGTGAGCTCAGCCTTGACGTCCGATGCCAGGTGCCACACATTGGGCAGCTCCAGGATGAACGGTTCGCTGTGTGCGTTCATGGCCTCGGAGAACGGCGCAAGCTGGGTGGTCAGCGACTGGATCGCGATCTCGTGTTCGTGCCGCTGCTTCTCGGAGCCGGCCAGGACCCGCTCGGCGTAGTCCAGGGGCAGCCCGGCCTCGCCCAGGGCATCGCGCCGGTCCAGGGTTCCCGCCAGCACGCGCGCTTGGGCAGTGCGGCCCTCCACCTGGATCAGCATCTCCGGAGTGGCGCCCACGAGCCCGTCTACGCCGTATGTCCAGCACTCGCGGTACCGCACGGCCAGCTGCCGCAGCACCTCCGCCGCATTGACGCCCTCCGGCACCGTGGCCACCACGTCCCGCGCCAGCACCAGCTTTTCCAGCCGGCCCGTGCGGATCTCGGCAACCCCGGCGGCGACGGCGGCCATCCAGTCCGCTTCGCTCAGGGAACCGGTCTCCAGCGTGGCGGGTCCCGGACTGTCTCTTATACACATCTAGATGTGTATAAGAGACAGCCATTGTGCGTCCGCGGGCAGGTCGCCGCCGGGCATGTCGCGGCCGGGGGTAGCGGCGCCGGGAGCCCCGGAAGGGGCCGGCTGTCTCTTATACACATCTAGATGTGTATAAGAGACAGCACCCCGCCAGTGCGGCGAGGGCGCCCGCTTCGGTGAGTTCGCCGTCGTCGGCCTTGATCTGGGTGAGCCAGGTGCGGCCGTCACGGACGCCCACCACGATCTCCGGCACGATCAGCCGGGACTCGTGGGCGGAAACCTTGGAGAACGCGAACGAGCCGAACGCGACCGGGCCGGTGCCGGGGCACTCCACGTGGTCGGTGATCTCGGCTTCGATGACCAGGTGCCGCCACCAGATGTCCGCCTCGAGGAACCGTTCGGGTCCCGTGGCCGTGAACCGGGCCACCTCGCCGAAGCCCACCAGGCCGGCCTCGCGGCGGGTCCAGCAGAGGACGTCGTCCCGCACCAGATACGACGGCAGCCCCCCGGGAGTCGATTCTCCATCCAAAGGGACTGTCAAGGTGCGGAGCGTTCTGGTCATGATGGGTCAACAGTACTCGTTTTCACTGCGTCCCCCGGGTGATCTGCAGTATCTCCACCACCACCCACCACGCCGTGCAGCCCATGGTCACGGAGTCTGCAGAACATTTGAGACAATGTCAGGGTGAACCGAGCATCCTTGGATAAGCGTCCGGACGAAGTAGCCACGATGTTTGACGACGTCGCACCGAAGTACGACGTCGTCAACGATGTCCTGTCCATGGGGCAGACGCGCCGGTGGCGCAAGGTTGTGGTCGAGGCCATGGATGTGCGGCCCGGCCAGCGCGTGCTGGACCTTGCGGCCGGCACGGGAACCTCCAGCGAGCCATATGCCGATGCCGGCATAGACGTGGTGGCCTGCGACTTCTCGCTCGGCATGCTCAAGGTGGGTAAGCGCCGCCGCCCGGACATCGACTTCATCGCCGGCGACGCGACCAACCTGCCGTTCGCGGACAACACCTTCGACGCCAGCACCATCTCCTTCGGCCTGCGCAACGTCAACGAGCCCAAGAAGGCCCTGGCCGAGATGCTCCGGGTGACCAAGCCGGGCGGCAAGCTGGTCATCGCCGAGTTCTCCCAGCCCGTGGTCCCGCTGTGGCGCACCATGTACACCGAATACCTCATGCGGGCCCTCCCGGCCATCGCCGTGAAGGTGTCCTCGAACCCGGACGCCTACGTCTACCTCGCCGAATCCATCCGCGCCTGGCCGGACCAGGACCACCTCGCGGCGTGGCTGCAGGAATCCGGCTGGGAAGGCGTCACGTACCGCAACCTGAGCGGCGGCATCGTGGCGGTCCACCGCGCCCACAAACCCCTCGATTCCACCCCCGACGGCGGGGCTGCCGCCATCGCCGCCCACACCGGCCCGGTGGCCAAGCTGCGCCGCAACATCCCGCGATCCGCCCGCTGACACTGTGAAGGTACTGATTGTCGGCGCGGGCCCGGCCGGGTCCACCGCCGCGTACTACCTCGCCAAGACCGGCATCGACGTTACGGTGCTGGAAAAAACCAGCTTTCCGCGCGAAAAGGTGTGCGGCGACGGCCTCACCCCGCGGGCTGTCCGGGAGGTCCAGAAGCTCGGCCTGCCGCACCCCGAAGCGGACGGCTGGCGCCGGAACAAGGGCCTGCGCCTGCTCGCCGGCGGCCGCTCCATCGAACTGCCCTGGCCCGAGGTGTCCGACTTTCCGCAGTACGGGCTGATCCGCACGCGGCTCGGCTTCGACGAAGAACTGGCCCGCCACGCCCAGTCTGCGGGCGCCGTCGTGCTGGAACGCCACAGCGTCACCGAAGCCCTCCGCGGCGAGGACGGCCGCGTGTCCGGCGTCCGCGCAGCGCTCCTCGACGAGTCCGGACGCAAGACGGGGGAGACGCGCGACTTTACCGCCGACGTCGTCCTCGCTGCGGACGGCAACTCCACCCGCACCGCCGTGTCCCTCGGCATCCAGAAACGCGATGACCGCCCCCTGGGCGTCGCGGTGCGCACGTACTTCACCTCCCCGCGCCACGACGACGACTGGATGGAGGGCTGGCTGGAGCTCCCGGGCCGCGACGGCAAGCTACTGCCCGGCTACGGCTGGGTGTTTGGCGTGGGCGACGGCACGTCCAACGTCGGCCTCGGCATCCTCAACTCGTCCAAGGAATTCGGCAAGCTGGACTATAAGCAGGTGCTCCGCGAATGGACCGCCGGCATGCCCGCCGAATGGGGTTTCACGCCGGAGAACCAGGTGGGCGAGATTCGTGGCGCCGCCCTGCCCATGGGCTTCAACCGCACGCCGCACTACTCGCCGGGCCTGCTGCTCCTCGGCGACGCCGGCGGCATGGTGTCACCGTTCAACGGCGAGGGCATCTCCTATGCCATGGAGTCCGCCCGCTTTGCGGCCGAGTTCATCATCGACGCCGGGGCCCGGTCCGCGTCTGCCGGCTGGACCGCGCACGACGCCGACGCCCGCCTCGCGGGGTACGCGGACTATGTGCGCGAGCAGTGGGGTTCGCACTTCACGCTCGGGAGGGCCTTTGCCGCGCTGATCGGTAAGCCCGCGGTGATGAAGCTGGCACTGCGGACCGGAATGCCTATCCCCGTGCTCATGCGCTTCGTGGTCCGGCTCCTGGCCAACCTGACCGATCCGGCCGCCAAAGGCTTCGAAGACCGCGTGATCCGGGTCCTGGAACTGCTGGTGCCCGCCACCTCCAATACGTCCGCCCATGCCCCGTCAGGCCTCAAATCAGCGGTTTCCGCAACAAAAAGTTAGGGTTAACCCGTGACCAACTCCGCGAACCACAGCTGGACGCACGCCGGGCATGGCCTGCCGGCCTCCGAACCCAGCCTCAACACCACCGCCATCGCCACCGGGCTCCAGCTGCCGGCAGGCTTCGCGGCCATCGCGGGCGACCCCGAACTCGGGCCTGCGATCACCAACAACCTGGCCCGCGTGGAGAAGAAGCTGCGCGAGGCCATCGCCAACTCCGACCCCCTGGCAGACGCAACGTCGCGTCACCTGGTGGAAGCCGGCGGCAAGCGCATCCGCCCCCTGCTGACCCTGCTCTGCGCACACCTCGGTGACGCGTCGCTGCCCGCCGTGGTGCAGGCCGCCGTCGTGGTTGAGCTGACCCACCTGGCCACGCTGTACCACGACGACGTCATGGACTCCGCGCCCTTCCGCCGCGGCGCCCCCACGGCGCACGAGGTCTGGGGCAACTCCGTGGCTGTCCTCACCGGCGACCTCATCTTTGCCCGCGCCTCCATCCTCGTCTCCGAGCTGGGCTCCCGCGCCCTGGGCATCCAGGCGCGCACCTTCGAGCGGCTGTGCCTGGGCCAGCTGCACGAAACCGTGGGCCCGCGCCCGGACGAGGACCCGGTTGAGCACTACCTGTCGGTCATCGCAGACAAGACCGGCTCCCTGGTGGCGGCCTCGGGCCAGCTCGGTGCGATCTTTGCCGGCGCCGACGAAGCCTACGAGGACGTCTTGGTGCAGTACGGCGAAAAGGTGGGCGTGGCCTTCCAGCTGGCCGACGACGTCATCGACGTCACCGGCGTCAAGGTCAAGTCCGGCAAGTCCCCGGGAACCGACCTGCGCGAGGGCGTCCCCACGCTGCCGGTTCTGCTCCTGCGCAACGCCGCGACGCAGGGCGACCAGTCCGCCGTCGAACTTCTTAAGCTGATCGACGGCGACCTCTCCTCCGACGCAGCCCTCGCCGACGCCGTTGCCGGGCTGCGCGAGCACCCCGTCACCGCCGAGTCCTGGGTCGTTGCCCGCGCGTGGGCCGACGAGGCCATTGCCGCGCTGGCGCCGCTGCCCGAGGGCGTCGTGAAGGATTCGCTGACCAGCTTCGCCCGGGCCGTGGTGGACCGCGCGAGCTAAGGCCCTGGCCGCCCGGGCGGATTCGCCCGGCTTGGCTGGCCTCGGTGGCTCAAACGGAACGGCCCCGGTTCCCTGCAGCGTTACGAGTCATACGCTGCGTGGAACCGGGGCCGTTTCTCCGTTCGCATCAGATCCACCGGAGGCATTTAGTGGATCCGTGAACAGTCTATGACAGTTTTGTCACACATTTCAAATCTGTTGTTAATGGGCGTGTCACACTGCTTGGGCTGCCCTGCCGCGCCGTCCTGACCTTGTTTGGTCTCCGTCCTTGGAGTACACGCCGATGGGGTGGCGCGCCGTCAGCAGTCGTCCGGGGAAGTGGGTCACGACGGATCCGGGTTGGGTTGTGCACATAGGTAAGTCCACGGCTCCCCATCCCCGCCGAGTACAGGGACTGTGGAGTAATGGACCTTCAGACCTTCCTGGCGCGACGCGGGGGAGCGGCCCGGAGAAGCGAGCTCATGCGAGCCGGCTTCCTCCGGCGCACCCTCGAGGCTGGCGTTGACGCCGGGCGCCTGCACCGGCCGCTGCGGGGAGTGTACGCGCTGCACAACGCGGACGACGGCGTCCTGGCCGCCTTCAGGTACAACAGCCGGCTCACCTGTGTGTCGGCAGCGCGGTTCTACAGCCTGTGGGCCCTGCATCCGCCGCAAGAAGTGCACCTGAGCTGCGGCAACGGTGTTCCAAAGCCGGGGGTGATTGACCATGCACCGTGTACGCACGACCCCGACCCGGCCTATCCGGTGGCGGGCCTGGCTGATGTGCTTCTTCATGCGATGAGGTGCCTGCCGGAGCTCGAAGCGCTGGCCTTAGTGCAGTCAGCCACCGGCCGAGGCCAGATTTCCTCCGACTTCCTGCGGAGCAAACTCGTCGGGAACAGGAACGGCCGCGCCCGGGCAGTGCTGGATCTGTTGATTCCGCGAGCGGACTCCGTGCTGGAGATACTGGCCCATACGCACTTCATCCGCGCCGGCCTCAAGGTCCGTATGCACGTCCACCTCCCGGGGGTGGGCGAGGTGGATTGCCTGGTTGAGGAATGTCTGGTGGTGGAACTGGACGGCTCCACGCACTTTGAACCCCGGCAGGTCAAGAAGGATAATCGGCGGAACAATGCCGGCATGCTCGGGGGCCGTCTCACACTGCGCTATTACTACGACGACGTGGTGTATCACCCCGAGGCCATGGTGGAACAGGTCCTGGCGGTGCTCCGTCTGCGGGCATTGGGAAGGTTCGCACCCGAGTGACCCCCCAGGTGAGTGCCGCCGTCGTGACCCTCTTTGCCGCCCTGGGTCCCAAGACACGCAGGCCCAGCGGCGAGCCGCGGCCCGTCGGCGGCCAAACAGGGTCAGGACGGCCCGCAGCCGCAACCAAGGCGAGGGTGCGGCCGGACAGGGTTTAGTCGTCGTCCTCGTTGAAGGCCCAGTCGAACATGTCGAACACGAATTCCGAGAACGTGCCTTCTTCGCTCTTCCACTGGCCGCGGAGGTTGTTGCGGCGGTACACGATGGGGTCCGGGACGCTGAGGTCGGCCACGCGGAAGCCCCAGGTGAACTGCTCTTCCTCGTCCTCAAGGAACATGAGGAAGCCGTCGTCGTCCACTTCGAGTTCCTCGGGGTCCCAGAAGTAGTGGTAGGCCTCCATGAGGTCCTCGCAGCCGCCGAGGGCCAGGTAGAACTCGCGGAGCACAAGCGGGATGGTGAACTGATGCTCGGCAAGGGCGGAATCGAGCTCGTCGGCCGGTAGCCCGTCCTCTTCCTGCCATTCGTCTTCGAGATACTTCGGAACTAGCTCGCGGAACTTCTCGAGGAACATGTCAGTCATGGCTCTTATCCTAGCTAATCCCGGCCCCTCGAATTGCCGCTGTCCAGCCCCAGCCGGTGCCACCCGCGCACGGCCAGCGGAACGTGCCACGAGCGGCGCCAGGCCAGCACGCGGAAGGTGAAAACAACGGCCGCCACGGCACACGCGGAGAGCGCATTGAATGACCCCGAAACCCACAGCACTGTGGTCAGCGCCGCGCCGGTGAACGCGGGCAGGGCGTAGAGGTCCCTGGCATCGAACAGCTGTGGCACCTCATTGGCGGTGATGTCGCGCAGCAGGCCCCCGCCCACCGCCGTCGTGACCCCCAGCAGCACTGCCGCGACGGGATTCATCCCGGAGGACAGCGCCTTCAGCGTGCCCGTAATGCAGAACAGGGCCAGGCCGCCGGCGTCGAACAGGGTCAGCAGCGACGTGAAGCGCTGCACGCTGGAGAACAGGAAGTACACCAGCACCGTGGCCAGCAGCGGCGGCGCGAGGTACGCGGGGTTGGTGAAGGCCGCCGGCGGTCCGGAGTTGATGATGATGTCGCGGATCACGCCGCCGCCCAGCGACACCAGGGACGCGAGCAGCAGGGAGCCGATGATGTCGAACTGTTTCCGCGCCGCGAGCAGGGAGCCGGAGACTGCGAAGAAAAAGACGCCGGCCAGGTCCAGCCAAACCAGGGCGATGTCAAAAGGGAATGTCATGGAGCGTCCCGGCTAATTTCAAGGGGCGGACAGTGCGGCTCCAACGTTACGCTAGCCCGTATGAACAGCCCGATCATGATCGCTTGTGCCCACGGGACCTCCAACGCGCAGGGGGCCGCCGAGGTCAACGCCCTCCGCGACGCCATCGCCGCGCTCCGGCCCGGACTCGACGTCCGCGAGGCATACGTGGACGTGCAGCAGCCCGATCTGGTGGACGTGGTGGCGGGACTTCCCGAGGCGTCCGGCGAGGTGTCCGGCAACGGGGGAGAGGCCGACGGCGGATCGGCAGCCGCCGCTGTTGTGGTGCCGCTGCTGTTGAGCGTGGGATATCACGTGAAGGTGGACATCGCCCGGGCCGTCAAGAGCCGGCCGGGGACCCTGGCCGCCGCCCCGCTGGGACCCGACCCCCGCCTGGCCGCGCTGCTGGACCAGCGGCTCCGCGAGGCGGGCGTCACGGACAACGACGCGATCGTGCTGGCCGCCGCCGGCTCCTCGAACCCCAACGCCGCGGTAAGTGTTGAGAAGCTCGCCGAGCAGCTCGGAGCCCTCCGGTCCAACCGGATCGTGGCCGCCTACGGCGCGTCCGCCAAGCCCTCAGTGCCCGAGGCCGTTGCCATGCTCCGCGAGGAAGCCGCGGGCGGCGCGGGGGCAGGGGAGTCCGCCGGGGCAGTGGACCTGGGCGGCCGGGTGGTTGTCGCGTCGTACCTGCTGGCGCCGGGCTTCTTCCACGACCAGCTCGCCAAGGCCGGCGCCGACCTCGTGACGGCGCCGCTGCTGCCGTCGCCGGTGCTGGCGGAGATCGCGCTGGAGCGTTACGACGCCGCGCTGGCCGCGCACACCGCCGCCGCCTGACGCCGCGCCGGGCGCTGTCTCTTATACACATCTGGGTATGCACAGCCGGGCGGCCCGTTCAAGGCCCTCCGGCGATTCATGACGAAATATTTCCCTAGGTGACTTAGCGTTTCCGGAGCCTTTGTGACGTGTTTCCGGGCGGCCCTACAGTCGATGCATGACTGATACAGCTCTAGCCGGAGCGGCCACGGAAAAGCCCGCGCGCCCAGCCCGCGCCTCCCGCCCCGCTGCAAAGCCTCACGGCCAGTGGAAGGTGGACGGGACCACCCCGCTGAACGCCAACGAAACCTGGAAGCAGGAAGACGACGGACTCAACGTCCGCGAGCGTATCGAGTCCATCTATTCCAAGGACGGCTTCGACTCCATCCCGGGCCAGGACCTGCACGGCCGCTTCCGCTGGTGGGGCCTCTACACCCAGCGCAAGCCCGGGATCGACGGCGGCAAGACCGCCACGCTTGAGCCGCACGAGCTCGAAGACAAGTACTTCATGCTGCGCGTGAGGATCGACGGCGGTGCGCTCACCACCGAGCAGCTGCGCGTCATCGGCAACATCTCGGTCGACTTCGCCCGCGACTCCGCCGACCTCACCGACCGGCAGAACATCCAGCTGCACTGGATCCGGGTGGAAGACATCCCGGAGATCTGGACTCGCCTTGAGGGCGTGGGCCTGTCCACCACCGAAGCCTGCGGCGACGTGCCCCGCGTCATCCTCGGCTCGCCCGTGGCCGGCATCGCCAAGGACGAAATCATCGACCCCACCCCGCTCATCGCCGAGCTGGGCGAACGGTTCATCGGCAACCCGCTGCTGTCCAACCTGCCGCGCAAGTACAAGACCGCCATCACCGGGCACCCCAGCCAGGACGTGGTGCACGAGATCAACGACTTCGCCCTGGTGGGCGTCAAGCACCCCGAACTCGGCATCGGCTACGACCTCTGGGCAGGCGGCGCGCTGTCCACGAACCCGATGCTGGGCAAGCGCCTCGGCGCGTTCGTCACGCCCGAACAGGCAGCCGACGTGTGGCTCGGCGTCACCAGCATCTTCCGCGACTACGGTTACCGCCGCATGCGCACCAAGGCGCGCCTGAAGTTCCTGATGGCCGACTGGGGCCCGGAGAAGTTCCGCCAGATCCTCGAGGACGAATACCTCGGCTACAAGCTGGCCGACGGTCCGGCCGCGCCCAAGCCGACCACCCCGGGCGACCACGTGGGCGTGCACGAACAGAAGGACGGCAAGTTCTTCATCGGCGCCACCCCGCTGGCCGGCCGCCTGTCCGGCACCCAGCTGGTCAAGCTCGCGGACACCCTCGAAGCCCGCGGCTCCCGCCGCCTGCGCACCACGCCGCACCAGAAGCTGGTGGTGCTGGATGTCCCCAAGGACGAGGTTGAACCACTGGTGGCCGAGCTCGACGCCCTGGGTCTCTCCGCCCGGCCGTCAGTGTTCCGCCGCGGCACCATCGCCTGCACCGGCATCGAATACTGCAAGCTGGCCATCGTGGAGACCAAGGTCACTGCCGCCACCGCCGTCGCCGAACTGGAACGCCGCCTCGCGGACCTGGCCGACAGCGGCCAGTTGCCGCACGCCCTGTCCCTGCACATCAACGGCTGCCCCAACTCCTGTGCCCGCATCCAGACCGCGGACATCGGGCTTAAGGGCATGATGCTCCCCACACCCGACGGCGACCCCTCCCCGGGTTTCCAGGTCCACCTGGGCGGCGGGCTGGCTTCCTCGGACCGCGAAGAGGCCGGCCTGGGACGTACCGTCCGCGGCCTGAAAGTGTACGTTGCGGACCTGCCGGACTACGTCGAGCGCGTGGTGCGGAAGTTCGTGGCCGAACGCGCCGAAGGGCAGACCTTCGCCGAATGGGCCCACGCGGCAGATGAAGAGGCACTCCAGTGAGCAAGCACGCACTTGGGATTGACCCGGTGGTTGAGCCGGTCGAAACCCCCGTCGCCACCAGCGGTGCTGAGGTGCCGAGCGTGTCCAAGCGCTCCGTCGAGGAGCTCAAGGCCCTGGCCGAGGCCGGTGCCGCAGAGCTCGGCTGGGACGCCCCCGCCCGCGACGTCATCGCCTGGGTGGAGCGCAACTTCGAGCTGCCCGCCGTTGCCGTTGCCTGCTCCATGGCCGACGCCGTCCTGCCTGCGCTCGTCGCGGACCAGCTTCCCGGCGTCGACGTCCTGTTCCTGGAGACCGGCTACCACTTCCCGGAGACCTACGCCACGCGCGACGAAGTGGCCGCGAACCTGCGGGTCAACGTGGTGGACGTGCTTCCCGAGAACACCGTGGAACAGCAGGACCGGCTCCTGGGCAAGGACCTCTTCGCCCGCGATGCCGCCCAGTGCTGCGCGCTCCGCAAGGTGGCCCCGCTGCGCCGCACCCTCGCCGGCTACGAACTCTGGTTCACCGGCGTCCGCCGCGACGAAGCCCCCACCCGCACCAACACCCCGCTGGTCACGTTCGACGAAGCCAACGGCCTGGTCAAGGTCAACCCGGTGGCCGCCTGGACCTTCGACCAGCTGGTGCAGTACTCCGATGACAACCTCCTTCCCGTCAACCCGCTCCTCTCCCAGGGCTACCCGTCGATCGGGTGCCAGCCGTGCACCCGCAAGGTGGCCCCCGGCGACGATCCCCGCGCCGGCCGCTGGGCAGGAACCAACAAGACAGAATGCGGACTACACGTATGAGCACTTTCCTAACTGAGGAGCCCACCCTGGTGAACGACGCAGCTGTTTCAACGCGCCTCTCCAGCCTGGACACCCTCGAATCCGAAGCGATTCATATCATCCGCGAGGTGGTTGCCGAGTTCGAGAAGCCCGCGCTGCTGTTCTCCGGCGGCAAGGACTCCGTGGTGATGCTGCACCTGGCCACCAAGGCGTTCTGGCCGGGCAAGGTCCCCTTCCCCGTGCTGCACGTGGACACCGGCCACAACTTCCCCGAGGTCATCGACTTCCGCGACCGCACCGTTGAGCGACTGGGCCTGAAGCTCGTCGTCGGCTCCGTCCAGGAGTTCATCGACCGCGGCGAACTGGCCGAGCGCGCCGACGGCACCCGCAACCCGCTGCAGACCGTCCCGCTGCTGGACGCGATCCAGCGCAACAAGTTCGACGCCGTCTTCGGTGGCGGCCGCCGCGACGAGGACAAGGCCCGCGCCAAGGAGCGCATCCTGAGCCTCCGCGACGAGTTCGGCCAGTGGGACCCGCGCAACCAGCGCCCCGAGCTGTGGAACCTGTACAACGGCCGCCACACCGTGGGCCAGCACGTCCGTGCGTTCCCCATCAGCAACTGGACCGAGCTGGACGTGTGGCGCTACATCGAGCGCGAAAACATCGAGCTGCCCGGCCTGTACTACGCCCACGACCGCGAGGTCTTTGCCCGCGACGGCATGTGGCGTGCAGTGGGCGAGGTTTCGCAGCCCCGCCCCGATGAGGAAGTCATCACCAAGACCGTCCGCTACCGGACCGTGGGCGACATGTCCTGCACCGGCGCCGTTGAGTCGGCCGCCGCCACGGTGCGCGACGTCGTCATTGAAGTTGCCGCCTCCACCATCACCGAACGTGGCGCCACCCGTGCGGATGACCGCATCTCCGAGGCCGCCATGGAAGACCGCAAGAAGGATGGCTATTTCTAATGAGCACCGAAATCGACACCGCCCGCGCGGCTGCCCTTCTTGACGAGGCACCGCTCGCGCATGCCTCGCTGTTCCGCTTCGCCACCGCCGGATCGGTCGACGACGGCAAGTCCACTTTGGTGGGCCGCCTCCTTCACGACTCCAAGGCGATCCTCGCCGACCAGCTGGACGCCGTGGCCCGCACGTCCGCTGACCGCGGATTCGGCGGCTCGGCAGGCGGCATCGACCTTGCACTGCTGACCGACGGCCTGCGTGCCGAGCGCGAGCAGGGCATCACCATCGACGTGGCCTACCGCTACTTCGCCACGGACCGCCGCAGCTTCATCCTGGCGGACTGCCCCGGCCACGTGCAGTACACCAAGAACACGGTGACCGGCGCGTCCACCGCGGATGCCGTCGTCGTACTCATCGACGCCCGCAAGGGTGTCCTGGAGCAGACCCGCCGGCACCTCTCCGTGCTGCAGCTGCTGCGTGTGGCCCACGTGATTGTGGCCGTGAACAAAATCGACCTGGTGGACTTCAGCGAGAGCGTGTTCCGCGAGATCGAGGCGGACGTGCAGAGGGTGGGCCGCGAGCTCGGCCTCGGCGCTGACGGCATCACCGACCTTCTGGTGGTTCCGGTTTCCGCGCTCGACGGCGACAACGTGGTGGAGCGCTCGGAGCGCACCCCCTGGTACACCGGCCCGGCCCTGCTCGAAGTGCTCGAGACCCTGCCCGCCGCGGACGAGCTGGAAAGCCATCTGGAGAGCTTCCGCTTCCCGGTGCAGCTGGTGGTCCGGCCGCAGGGCGCGCTGGCTCCCGATGCGGTGGCCGGCGGACTCGACGTCGAGAAGTACCGTGACTACCGCGCTTACGCCGGGCAGATCACCGAAGGCTCGGTCAAGGTGGGGGACAAGGTCAGCGTGCTGACCCCCGGCCAGGACCCGCGCTCCACCACCGTGACCGGCATCGACTTTGCCGGCGCGGAACTGGACGAAGCCACCGCGCCGCAGTCCGTGGCCATCCGCCTGGCCGACGAGTTCGACGTCGCCCGCGGTGACACGATCGCCGCAGCTGGCACGGTCCGCGAAAGCTCGGCCGACCTCTACGCCGCGCTCTGCTGGCTGTCCCCGAAGCCGCTCCGCGAGGGCGCCAAGGTGCTGGTCAAGCACGGCACCCGCACGGTCCAGGCGCTGGTCCGCAGCGTCAGCGGCAAGCTGGACCTCGCCACGTTCAAGCTCGAAGGCGCGTCCAGCCTGGAACTCAACGACATCGGCCACGCGCAGCTCCGGCTCGCCGCCCCGCTGCCGCTGGAGAACTACCTGCACCACCGCCGCACTGGCGCGTTCCTGGTGATCGATCCCCTGGACGGCAACACCCTCGCCGCGGGCCTGGTCAAGGACCACCCGGGCGACCACGAGGACGAGCGCTACTCGATCTGATCGTTTGGCCGCTGATCGGCTTGGCGACCGGAAGGCCCCGGCCCGGAATTATCCGGACCGGGGCCTTCCGGCATTCCCGCAGGCGCGAGTGGTGGCGGTTCCGTGCCGGGCGGACTGTTGACAGCCGCCGTCCCGTGCACGATAGTTTCTCCCTGATGGCCCCGAAACGGGACATCTCCATGGCAGGCCTTCGGGCCGCGAACAGTGCGGGGACAAAGTGGCGAGCAGCGTGCAGTTAACGCAGCGACAGGAAGCGCTCCTGCCGCTGCTGCGTGCTGCCGCAGAACAGCTACCCGCCACCCGCCGTCGCCATGGGTTGATTGTGAGTTAGAGCCTGCATCCAGCAGGCCCTTAGCCCCGCAACCAGCAATGGTTCGGGGCTTTTGTCTTTGGATCCGGACAGTACCCGAACCTCTTTGTTTGACCGGAACGCCAGTTCCACCGAAGTGCCCGTGCCGCCGCACCGCGGAACGGCCCGACGAGAGGAAATCGTGGAAACCATCAACAGCCGGCTCATCAACTGGGCATCCATCCTGGACGCCAAGACCCGTGAGCAGGCCCTGGCAACCTCCCGGCTGCCCTTCATCTACCCTCATCTGGCGCTGATGCCCGACGCACACCTTGGCAAGGGCGCCACGGTCGGATCCGTCATCCCCACCCTCGGCGCCATCATCCCGGCCGCCGTCGGCGTGGACATCGGCTGCGGCATGATCGCGGTCAGGACCCAGTACTCCGTGAAGGAACTGCCCCGCGACCGGAAGCGGCTGCGCGAGGCGATTGAGCGCGCCATTCCGCTGTCCGCCGGCCATAACAACCGGAAGGTCGCGGCCACGGCGGCGCCGCGGATCGCCGAGCTGGAGAAGCTCGCCGCACAGGCGGGATTCAACCCGGCCCAGTACACCGGGAAATGGGAACTGCAGCTTGGCTCGCTCGGATCGGGCAACCACTTCATCGAGGTGTGCGCGGACGAGACGGACGCCGTCTGGCTGTTCCTGCACTCGGGCTCGCGGGGCGTGGGCAACAGGATTGCGCAGCACCACATCAAGGTGGCGCAGGGTGTTGCCCGGCAGAAGCGCGTCACGCTGCCTGACCCCGACCTCGCCTACCTGGAGGAGGACACGCCCGAGTTCACCCGGTACATCAAGGAACTGCGGTGGGCCCAGCACTTCGCCTTGCTGAACCGCGAGGAAATGATGGACCGCGTCATCCGGCAGTTCAGCGAGTGGGTGGACGGCCGCGTGAAGGAGAGGGAGCGGATCAACTGCCACCACAACTTCACCCAGCAGGAGACCCACTACGGCAAGTCTGTCTGGGTGTCCCGCAAGGGCGCGATCCGGGCCGAGGCCGGGGACCCCGGCCTGATTCCCGGGTCCATGGGCACGGCGTCGTACGTGGTGGAGGGACTCGGCAACGCCGTCTCGCTGAATTCCTCGCCGCACGGGGCCGGGCGGGAGTACTCGCGGACCGCGGCCCGCAAGGCCTTCTCGCTGGCGGAGCTGAAGGAGGCCATGCAGGGCATTGAATTCCGCGCCACGGAGGCCTTCGTGGACGAGATCCCGGCGGCGTACAAGCCGATCGACCAGGTGATGCGTGACGCCGAAGACCTCGTCAAGGTGCGCCACCGCCTGCGGCAGCTCATCAATGTCAAGGGGGACTGAGCCCTAATTTCGGGTTCGCCGGGGGCATGGAGATTTGTGTGGCCGAATGTGACGCTGCATGAACCTGCATGACCCCCGGTTTCCGGCTCATTGAACCGGGTTTATGACACTCCCTATGGTGAATTCATGACTAGTTCCAGGCCGGGTATGACCCGCATTGTGGCCGGCGAAAGCCAAGTGCCCAAGCGCAGGCGCACCCTTGAGATCGCCCTGGCCCTTGGTTTGGTCCTGTTGATCAGCGTAGGAGCCATAGTGGCCTCGGCTGTGTCGCGGGGTTCCGACGCCACTGCCGCGTCAACGTCCCCCGCCGGCCCGGCCGCGGAGCTGAAGCTGGGCTACTTCGGGAACATCACCCACGCCGCCGCTTTGGTGGGCGTGAAGCAGGGCTTCATCAAGGAGAACCTGGGCGGCACCAAGCTTTCCACCCAGGTGTTCAACGCCGGCCCCGCGGCGATCGAGGCGCTGAACGCCGGCGCGATCGATGCGACCTACATCGGTCCGAACCCGGCCATCAACTCCTTCGTCAAGAGCAAGGGCGAGTCCATCAGCATCATCGCCGGCGCCGCCTCGGGCGGGGCGCAGCTGGTGGTCAAGCCCGGGATCAAGACCGCGGCGGATCTGAAGGGCAAGACCCTGGCCTCGCCGCAGCTGGGCGGCACCCAGGACGTGGCGCTGCGCGCCTGGCTGGGCAAGCAGGGCTACAAGACCAACACCGACGGCGGCGGAGACGTGGCGATCAACCCCACCGAGAACGCCCAGACGCTGAAATTGTTCCAGGACGGCAAGCTCGACGGCGCGTGGCTGCCCGAGCCCTGGGCCTCCCGGCTGGTGCTCCAGGCCGGCGCGAAGGTCCTGGTGGACGAGAAGGACCTGTGGGACGGTTCGCTGACCGGGAAACCGGGCGCGTTCCCCACCACCGTCCTGATCGTGAACAAGAAGTTCGCCGCCGAGCACCCGCAGACCGTGGAAGGCCTGCTCAAGGGGCACGTCGAAGCGGTCAAGTGGCTCAACGATACCCCGGCCGCTCAGAAGGCCGCGGTAGTGAACGCAGCCCTGAAGCAGGACTCCGGGAAGGCGCTGCCGCAGGACGTCATCGACCGCTCGCTGCAGAACATCGTGTTCACCGTAGACCCGCTCGCCGGCACGTTCACCAAGCTCCTGCAGGACGGCGTGGACGCCGGCACCACCAAAAAGGCCGACATCAACGGCATCTTCGACCTCACCACGCTGAACACGGTATCCGCGGAACACACCTCCGCGGCAGGGCTGGGCCAGGACTAGCCGGGCCGCGCTCCACTGCACTCGAAGCACCAAGCACCACGCACCACGAACAAAGGACGGGACCATGCCAGTCGTACTGGAAAACCTGGGCAAACGCTTCGGCGACGGCGCCCCGGTGCTGGACGACGTCAACGCCACCATCGGCAAGGGCGAGTTCGTCGCCCTCCTCGGTGCGTCCGGCTGCGGCAAGTCCACCCTGCTGAACATCATGGCGGGACTCGAGGTCCCGACGTCGGGCGCCCTTGAGGTGCCCAGCGACGGTGCCGCCTTCATGTTCCAGGACGCCGCCCTCTTCCCGTGGCTGACGGCCCGGGAAAACATCGAACTCGCCCTGAAGCTGCGCGGCGTGGGCAAGGCTGAGCGGCGGATCAAGGCCAACGAACTGCTGGACCTAGTGCACCTGGCCGAGGCCGGGGACAAGCGCCCTCACGAGCTCTCCGGCGGCATGCGCCAGCGCGTGTCCCTGGCCCGCTCCCTGGCCCAGGACCGGCAGCTGCTCCTCATGGATGAGCCGTTCGCAGCGCTGGACGCCATCACCCGCGACCTGCTGCACGACGAGCTCGAACGCATCTGGAAGGAAACCGGCCGCACCATTGTGTTCGTGACGCACAACGTCCGCGAGGCCGTCCGGCTGGGCCAGCGCGTGCTCCTGCTGTCCTCCCGGCCCGGCCGTGTGGTGCAGGAATGGAACGTCACCGAGGAACACCGTACCGACGCCGGTCTTGCCGGACAGCTGACCGGGGTCATCACCGCCCGGCTGCGAGAGGAGATCCGCCGCCATGCCAAATAATTCATCTCCCGTGGCCGAGACGCCCCGGGCAACGGAGTCCCCGCTGGCCGAGACCCCGATTTCGGCAAGCTCAATCAGCGAGCACGATTCGACAACCGCCGGCACAGGCTCAACCGGCGGCACAGGCTCAGCCGGGGCGCACGAAGAGACGCGCAAAGTCCACGCCGCCCTGACCCGGTCCTCCACCGGCTCCGCTGACCTTCGCGAACTCGAATCCGGGCTGGACTCGCTGCAGTCCGACGCCCTTCGCAAGGCCCGCGTCGACTGGAGCCGCATCCTGCTGCCGGTGGCGGCGCTCGTGGTGCTCGTCATCATCTGGCAGGCCTACGTCTCGCTCGGCCTCAAGCGCCGCGACCTGGTGCCCGGCCCGCTGGATGTGGCGGAGCAGTTCGGCACCCTCTGGGCCGAGGGTTCGCTGCAGGAAGCCGTGTGGACCTCGCTGCAGCGCGGGCTCGTGGGCTTCCTCATCAGCGTTGCCATCGCCACGCCCATCGGGCTGCTGCTGGCCCAGGTGGCACCGCTGCGCAGGGCATTCGGTCCGCTCATCTCCGGCCTCCAGGTGCTGCCGTCAGTGGCGTGGGTGCCGGCGGCCATCATCTGGTTCGGCCTCACGGACGCCACCGTGTACTTCGTGGTGTTCATGGGCGCCATCCCGTCCATCATCAACGGCCTGATCTCCGGCGTGGACCAGATCCCGCCGCAGTACCGAAGCGTGGGCACCGTGCTGGGCGCCTCACGCTTCCAGATGGCCGTGCAGATCATCCTTCCCGCTGCCCTTCCCGGGTACCTCAGCGGGCTCAAGCAGGGCTGGGCGTTCTCGTGGCGTTCGCTCATGGCCGCGGAAATCATCGCGGTGGGCGGCACCATCGGCTTCGGGCTCGGCTCCATGCTGAACCAGGGCCGCGACCTCGCCGACATGACCATCGTGATGTCCGCGATCCTGCTGATCCTGGCCGTGGGCATCCTGATCGAACTCCTCGTCTTCGCGCCGATCGAGAAACGCCTGCTCCAGCGCCGCGGCCTCCTGGCCGGCAGCAGCCGCTAAAGCACCTCAGCCACACCAAGCAGAAAGCCCGACGGCGACCATCGCCGTCGGGCTTTCTGCTGTCCTTTCGCCGCGGCTGACGGAACCTTGTTCCGCCGATGCCGCGTGCCTAGACTCACGGTTAGGACGGCACCAGGCCCATCCTGACGACGATTTGAGGCGATAGCCGTGGCACCAAAATTTGGCTTGCTGGCACTGGTTGAGGCCAAGCCCGGGAAGGAACAGGAAGTTTGGGACTTCCTCAGCGGGGGCCGCGAGATAGTGCTCACCGAGCCGGGCACCAGGACCTGGTACGCATTCCGGGTCACCGAGGACACCTTCGGCATTTTCGACACTTTTGACACCGAGGAGGACCGGCAGGCCCACCTCAACGGGGCCATTCCCGCCGCCCTGAGCCAATACGGTCCGGCCCTGCTCGCCATGGATCCGTACATCCGGCCCATTGAGCTTATCGCCGTGAAGTAGCGGCCCGCGCGGGGCGGGGGCGGCCGTACGCCGCCCCGCACCTATGTGACGCAGCGTTACCTTACGTGAACTGGTGTTTCCGCGCCGTTGGTCCGGTATGTGACGCGGCCCTACCGTTGATTCATGGCAATTCAGGACATCTACCCAACGGAGATGTGTATAAGAGACACTGCGCCTGCTCGGCCGCCCCGTGCTGGTGGTGGGCGGCGGGCCCGTGGCCACGCGCCGCGCGAAGGGCCTGCTCGACGCCGGTGCCCGCGTCACCGTGGTGGCTCCTGACGCCTCCGCCGGGCTCCGCGAACTCGCCCGGCGCCGGCCTGCTCACCTGGGAACCCCGCACCTACTCTTCTTCCGACGTCGACGGCGTCTGGTTCGTCAGACCGCCACCGGCGATCCCGCCGTGGACGCGCAGGTCTCGGCCGACGCCGAGGCACAGCGCGTCTGGTGCGTCAACGCCTCCGACCACGAAGCCTCCGCAGCCTGGACCCCCGCCGTCGCCGTGGTGGATGACGTCAAAATCGCCGTGAACGCCGGGGAGACCCGCGCCGCGCCATGGCCCTGCGCGACGCCGTCGCCACCGCGCTGGAAACCGGCGACCTGCCATTGCGCCGCGGCGCCGCGTTTCGACAAACGCGGCTTCTGCCGGTTCCGTGGCCCTCGTCGGCGGCGGCTCTTATACACATCTAGATGTGTATAAGAGACAGGGGCTCATCACCGTGCGCGGCCGGCGGCTCCTGGGCCAGGCCGACGTCGTGGTCGCAGACCGCCTGGGCCCGCGCGAACTGCTCAACGAACTGGCCCCCGATGTCCGCATCATCGAGGTCGGCAAGACGCCGGGCCACCACCCCGTGCCGCAGGCCGAGATCAACCGCATCATCGTGGACGAAGCCCTTGCCGGCCACCGCGTGGTGCGCCTCAAAGGCGGGGATCCCTACGTCCTGGGCCGCGGCGGCGAGGAAGCGGAGTTCTGCCGCCAGCACGGCGTCGAGGTTGAAGTGGTTCCCGGCGTAACATCCGCCATCTCCGTGCCCGCCGCGGCCGGTATTCCCGTGACGCACCGCGGCCTGGCCAAGGGCTTCAGTGTGGTGACCGGCCACGAGGAACTGTCCGAGGTTCCGGCCCGCGCGGACCACACCGTGGTGCTCCTCATGGGAGTGGGCCAGCTGCGCGAATCGGCGGCCGCCCTGGTCCTCGCCGGTATGCCTCGGGACACGCCGGTTGGTATTGTGGAGAACGGCTACCTGCCGAACCAGCGCGTGACGATCGGCACCGTCGAGACCATCGCCGACCAGGCCGAGGCCACCGGCGTCGCGAATCCTGCCGTGATCGTCATAGGTGACGTTGTCCGCGTGAGCCCCTTCGCGCCGTCGCACTTCAAGACCGCTGACTACAGCACCACCAGCCCCAACAAGCCCCGTACAAGCACCACCCGCGTTCTCACCCCCTAGCCCCCGTTCCCCAACCAGGTAGCAGCTCACGCCGTTCTGAGCCGTCAAATCGACGTCAGCTGCTACCCAGTTGGGCGGGACCGAAGAAAAGGAACACAGCCGTGTCAACCAGCACCACCGTAGGAACCGCTGCCCGCCCGTTGCGCGTGGCCGTCGTCGGCTCCGGCCCGGCCGGCGTCTACGCGGCGGACATCCTCACCAAGAGCGAGGCCGTCAAGAGCGGCGAGCTGACCGTGAGCATCGACCTCTTTGACCGCTACCCGGCCCCCTACGGACTGATCCGCTACGGCGTTGCACCGGACCACCCGCGCATCAAGGGCATTGTCAACGCCCTGCACAAGGTCCTGGACCGCGGCGACATCCGCTTCTTCGGCAACGTGGACTACGGCACGGACCTCTCCATCGAGGACCTGCGCACCCACTACGACGCCGTCATCTTCGCCACCGGCGCCATCAAGGACGCCGACCTGAACATCCCGGGCATCGAGCTGGACGGCTCCTACGGCGGCGCGGACTTCGTTTCCTGGTACGACGGCCACCCGGACGTGTCCCGCGAATGGCCGCTGGACGCCAAGGAAATCGCCGTGATCGGCAACGGCAACGTGGCCCTGGACGTGGCCCGCGTCCTGTCCAAGCACGCGGACGACCTCCTGGTCTCCGAGATCCCGGACAATGTCTACGCCGGCCTGAAGGCATCGCCGGTCACGGACGTCCACGTCTTCGGCCGCCGCGGCCCCGCCCAGGTCAAGTTCACCCCACTGGAACTGCGCGAGCTGTCCCACTCCAAGGACGTGGACATCATCCTGTACCCGGAGGACTTCGAGTTCGACGAGGAATCCGACCGCCAGATCCAGAGCAACAACCAGACCAAGACCATGGTGGGCACGCTCACCAACTGGATCGCCGAACAGCCCGAGGACCTCTCCGAACTCAAGGCCTCCCGCCGCCTGCACCTGCACTTCCTGCACAGCCCGGTGGAGATTTACGACGACGCCGAGAACCCCGGGCGCGTCAGCGGCATGAAGTTTGAACGCACCGAACTGGACGGCACGGGCAACGCCCGCGGCACCGGCGAGTACGTCGACTACCCGGTGCAGGCCGTCTACCGCGCGATCGGCTACTTCGGTTCAGCCCTTCCGGAGATCGAATTCGACCACAAAAAGGGCGTCGTCCCGAACGCCGGCGGCCGCGTGCTGGACGCGTCCGGCGAGCACGTTCCGGGCATCTACGCCACCGGCTGGATCAAGCGCGGCCCCGTGGGCCTGATCGGCCACACCAAGGGCGACGCCCTGGAAACCGTGACGTACCTGCTGGAAGACCGCGAGAACCTGCCGGTTGCAGAGGCACCCGCCGCCAGCGCCGTCGTCGACCTCCTGGAAAGCCGCGGCGTGCAGTACACCAGCTGGGAAGGCTGGCTCGCCCTGGACGCACATGAACTCGCCCTGGGCGCCGAGGCCACCGCGGCCGGCGGATCGCACGGCGTCGAGGTCAAGCGCGAGCGCATCAAGGTTGTGCCGCGCGAGGACATGGTTGCCATCTCCCGCGACGGAGTTGCCGCCAGCGTCTAGCTTTTTCCGCAACGCGGGGTCACTTCGCGCCCAATAATCCGACCGGATTGGGCGTCAAGTGACCCCGCGTTTGCTGTAACGGCGGCTAGGCTCCCGCGCCCCCGGCGGCCATGAGTTCGAGCCGCTTCAGCGTCTCCGTATTGCGCAGGCTAATGAGCGGAACCCGCAGCGCCTTGGGAACCGCGAGGACCGGTCCGCGGACGGCGTCCTCGACGATAGTGACGCGGCACTGCGGCCCCAGGTCTTCGAGGGTGATGACCACCTTGGCCTCGCCGACGGGCCAGGCGCGCGCGATCAGCTCCAGCTTCCGGCCGGGATCGGCAGCCGCGACCCTGGTGGAATCATTGATGAGCAGGGGCCACGCCCCCACGGAATGATGGAGCCGCGCGTCCTTTTCCGGCCAGTGGGCGTCCACGGAGCGGATCCTCGACGCGCCCACAACCCAGCCGGAGTAGAGCCAGCCGTCGGCCAACACCTTCCAGACGTCTGCTGCCGGCGAATTGAAGACCTGCGTGACGGTTGACATGGGGTTCCTTTCATCCGGGTCGTGCTGGCCGGTTGCTGAGATCCGGCCGGCCTTCTGCCGGGTCTTCCGGGGTGTTGCCATTGGCGGCGCAGCCCGGCGGGCCGCGCGGTAAGAGCGTTCCCGGAGCCGGCGCGCCCACGGATAGGTCCCGGCTCCGGGCAGCGGATGCTCCAAGGGATCGAAACGGGCTGGCGTGTCCCCGGATGCCGGGGCTGCCCGCAGCCGGAGCACTCCGGCGGGGACCCACCTGCCGGCGGGCGTGGCAAAGGAGAGCGCCAAGGACCATTCGCCGTCGGCCAGTGAATCCTTGAAGTTGCCGCCGGTATCGGCCCGGCCCGTGGCTCCGGACGGCAGGGAGAGTGTCCGCAGCCCCAGAAGCACGGGTCCGTCCGCACCCTGGTAGGGCATCAGCGTGGTGAATCGGGCGGAGCCGACGTCCAGCTTCGGAATCAGCACGAACCGGGCGGGGAAGCCCCAGCCCGTCGAGGCGAACAACATGTCCGCCGGCTGGTCGGCGGAACCGGAGCGGAGGGCCAGACCGAGAATGTCCGGCAGCGCTTCCGGCAGGCCCACGGAGCGGGAGAAACGAGCCTGCACGTGCTCCGTTCCGGCGGCGTCCAGCCAGGCGATCCCGCTTCGTGCACGGGGGATACCGCTGGCAGCGCGCCCGTCAGCACCTGTTCGGGTGAGCTCACCGACCAGGCTGATGCCCCGTGGATGGATCGGGCGGACAGGACGAACGGCTTTGATGGCGCGGAAAATGGTGGCGAAGGCCTGCCCGGCGAGATCCGCGGCCCGTTCGCCCGGATCCGCCCGACCAGGTAGCAGTTTTGTCGGCTCAGAACCGCGTGACCTGCTACCTGGTGGGGGGACGGTCCCCGACCTGCGCATGATGTCGCTTGCCTGTCTTGCGAGCTCACGGAAGTCTCGCGTCGTACTGCGCCTGCTCATGACTCACATCCTGCCGAATTTTGACCGAACCAGGGCAAAAATGCCGTAGCAAATGAAGCCGGCGCCGATTGCCACCAGCAGGTACGGCCCGTAGGGATGGTCGCGAAGCGCCTTGAGGCCGCCGTCCAGGCCGGTGGATTCTTCGGGGGACTGCTTGGCGGCCGCGATCACGAACAGCAGCCCGGCCAGGTTCAGGGCGATGCCCTTGGCCACGTGCCCTGTCACGCCCAGTGAATCGATGATCCTTCCCCGCCGTGTGCCCTCAAAGCGGAAGAGTTCCTCCTTGAAACCGCGCCGGAGACCCTTCACCACAAAATAGACCCCGACGCCCATCACAGTCAGGCCCAGGGCACCCAGCACCGGCACGCCAAAGGGGGTCCTGATGAGGGCCGTGCTGATGTCCCGGGTCGTCTCGCCCGAGTCGCCCCGCAGCCCCACGGCAAAGCCGCCGAAGGTGAGCCCCACGCTGCCGTACGCAACCGCGAGAAACCCCGAGGAGACCAGCTTTCCCACCCGTTCTTTCCGCGCCTTGCGCCGGGCCCGGAGGGTCGCCTCGCTGAGCTGCCAAAGGGCCAGGCCCGCGCAGCCGATCGTGCACGCCCACATGACGGCTGGGCCCCATGGATTAGCCGCCAGCTGCTCGATGGCCCCGGTGGCTTCGGCCTGACCGGGCTGTCCCAGCGCCAGGGCGATTGAGATGGCACCGACCACTATGTGGAGCAGGGCCATCACGGCAAAGCCTGAACGCGCGACGACGTCCAGCACCTTGGTGTTCGACGCCGCCTCTGCGACGTCCGCCGCTTCGCCGATGGTGGACTCCTCTTCCGCCGCTGCCCGGTTATCCGTTCATCGGCCCTTCGGCGTGGAGTTTGTCCGCTCCCTCGCCCACGAGTTTCACCGTGCAGCGAACCACCAGGCTGTCCGGTGCCGTGTCCACATCCACCAGCGCATCGCCGGCGCTGAGGACGGTGAAGACCTCCGAACCGGGCTCAACGTCAAAGCCCTTGGACTTCGCGGCCTCCGTGGCGTTGTCCAGGGCCTCCCGCTTGAGCTCGCTGACGTACGCGGCATCGTCCTCGCGCGCGGAGTCCCCGAAAGCCCAGCCGAACAGTGTTCCAGTTGATCCCATGGCGTTGATTTTACGCACAGGACGGCCGATATGACGGGCTTCCGTAACGTTAGTAAGTGTGCTTACTATACATACAGCATGACTTTGGTCTGCAGGCGACCCCAGGCGCAGCCGGCTGCGGCGGCCACTGATCCACCTCGCAGGTTTGATCTCTACGTTAGGAAGCACAACATGGCAGGAAATCTTTTGGCCCGGTCCGTTCACGACCTGACGGCGGCGGCGTGGTTCGGCGGTTCGCTCATGGGCGCCATCGGCCTCAACGGGGCGGCTGCGGAAGCCCGGGACCCCGCTGAACGCACGCGGCTCTCCAGCCGCGGCTGGATGAAATGGGCTCCGATTCAGACCGCCGCCTTCGCCGCGCACCTCGCGGCGGACCTGGCCATCGCCTGGGAAAATAAGGAGCGCATCGCCAAGCAGGACAGCGTTGGCGCGGACACCATCTATAAGACGGCCGTCACCCTGGCGGGTGCAGCGGTCACGCTGTATGCCGGTGTGCTGGGCAAGAAAGTCGAAAAGCTGGCTGGCCAGGGTGCCGAAGGCGCCACCGAGCCCCGCGCCGGCGCCTCCGGCGAACTGCAGTCGGCCCAGAAGCAGCTCAAGGCACTCCAGTGGGCCATTCCGGTATTCGCCGCCTGGGTCATCGTCCTTGGCGCCAAGCACGGCGAGATGCAGCGGCCCGTGAACGTGCTCAAGGGCTGTCTCTTATACACATCTAGATGTGTATAAGAGACAGGGCGACCTCTCTAAAGGTCGACGGCGGCCGGGCACCTTAGTTGCCCGGCCGCCGTCGCGCCCGGCCACGGCGGCCGCCAGAGGTGAGGGCCGCCGTCGGACGCCTCAGAACTCGGCGTTGACGAACCCGATGGTTATTGCCGTCCACCAGCATGCCTGTGAAATGGCCAGGCAGGAGAGCATGTGGAACCGCTGGCCCGGCGTCAGCGCACCGAACGTAGTGGTGGGCGGCATGACCAGCAGGCGGCGCATGAGCGGGATCAGCATGATGCCGTTGAGCATGAGGACCAGCACGGCGCCGAGCTTGATCAGCGTCAGGGGGTTGGACAGGTTGGGACTCAGGAACACGCCGGTGAACAGGAGCCCGACGATGCCCGTCCAGATGAGCGGGCTCGCGGCATCGTCCAGCCGAATGGTTTCGAAGAGTTTTCGCCTGCCGATGAGCCACAGGAAACCGTGCCAGTCCACCAGCAGGATGGCGCCGAAGGCGACCACCATCGCCAGGATGTGCGAGGAAACAGCCAGGACCCGGAGGGGGCCCTCGGCGGTGACGTAGGTTCCCGACACCAGGGCCAGGGTCCAGGCGGCAGTGGCGCCCACGCACAGGATGGCAACCAGGCGCCGGGATGACTTGTGTGCGACGGGCTTTATTACATTGCCGGCCGACGCGCTGTACGCCACGGTCTACCTCCAAAGGCTTGAAGGACTAACTCCACGGCCGGCCCGGTGTTGCCGTTGGGTAAACCGCTGGTACGAGCATCAAACGGCGACCCCGCGAAAACCTTGGGAAAACCCTACAAAATTGCCCCAGACCCCTCTGGCGGGCCCCCCAATTGGCGGGGCAGCGGCCGGGATAACGGCGCTACTCCCGGAGCCACTCCGCGCACGAGTTGAGGTTCCGGTGCACGCTGGCGACGGCGGCGTCGCAGTCGTGCGCTTCGATGGCGTCCACCAGCTCGCCATGGCCCTCGTGCGGCAGCCCGTTGAAGCCGCTGCGCCGCTGCTGCTTCAGCAGGTCGTTGTGGAAGACGCCGCCGAAGCTGACGTAGAGCTCGTGCAGGAGCGGGTTGCCGGAGGCCTGTGCCACGCGTTCGTGGAAGCCCCAGTCCGCGCCGCCCAGCGCGCGTAGTCGGCCGCGTGCCAGAAAATCCCTGTCTCTTATACACATCTAGATGTGTATAAGAGACAGCTCATGGCGGTGACGTCGCCGGCAGTTGCGTGCCTGGCGGCGAGGCGTGCCGCCTGGGTGTCCAGCCCCACGCGCACTTCGAGGATGTGCTCATCCTTGTGGTCCTGGTACAGCCGCCGCGCGGCGCCGGAGATCTCGCTGGTGGCGCGGACGTACGTGCCGTCGCCGCGGCGCACCTCGAGCATTCCGCTGTGGGCCAGGGCTTTTATGGCCTCCCGCAGGGTTCCGCGGGATACGCCCAACCCGGCCATGAGCTCGGTTTCGGACGGGATGCGCTGCTGCAGCGGCCACTCGCCCGAGTGGATCATCTCCCGGAGTTTGGCGGTGATTTCATCCGCCAGGGGCGGGCGGTGCGAGGTGCTCAGGGTCATGGCGTCCTATTCCTTCGTTCCGGCCGCCGGCGCGGCAGTTGTTCCGGCCGCCGGCGCGGCAGTTGGCCCGGCAGCAACCGGAGGCCTGGCCATGCGGCCGCCGCTCAGGAGATGGGCCACAACGATCTGGACCAGGGCGATGGCCAGCAGGAGCGCCAGCGGCAGCGTCCAGCCGCCGGTGGCGCTGTGCAGCAGGCCCATCCCGAACGGTCCGACCGTGGCCAGGAGGTAGCCGGTGGACTGTGCCAGGGTGGAGAGGGCCGTGGTCTCGGCCGTGCTCTGCCCGCTGCGGCTGATGATCACCATGACCAGCGGGAAAATGCCCAGGCCGAAGCCCAGCAGGACGGCGGGGATGACCGCCAGCGCAACGGGCAGGACGAGCAGTGCCGCCACCCCGGCGGCCATGGCGAGCGTGGCCAGGTAGAAGGCGGGCCGCAGCATGCCGGGGCGGGAACCGGTGGCGATCAGCACCATGCCGGCCGGGACGGAGACGAGCTGCATGAGCCCGTACATCAGGCCGCTGTCCGCCGCGCTCAGCCCCATGGTGGTCAGCATGTAGGGGAACCAGCTCAGCAGCGCGTAGGCGAGCAGTGCCTGCAGCGTGAAGATCGCGGTGATCAGAAGTCCCTTCCTGGTGCGCAGCAACGGCCACGGAGAGACATGGCCGGCAGTCTTCCGGACGCTGTTGCGGTGCGCGTGCAGGGCCACTGGCACGAAGCCCAGGAAGGCGGCCACCGCCATGAACCCGATGGCGCCCACACCCGCGGACGGCGAGCCGAGCGCCTGGGCCAGCGGCACCACCACAACGGCGGTGACCGTGGCGCCGCTGGTCATGGTCACGGTGTACAGCCCGGTCATGAGGGATGTGCGGCGGGCAAAATGCTCACGGATGAAGGACGGCATGGCAACGTTGCACACCGCGAGGCCGGACATCCCCAGCACCGTGCCGGCCACCAGCATGCCGGTCGACGGAACACCGCGGACCAGCAGCCCGGCCGCCAGCATCGCGAGGGACAGCAGGATGGACTTCTCGACGCCGAGCCTGCCCGTGAGCCACGACGTTGCCGCCCCTGCCACCGCGAAACACAGGGTGGGAATGGACGGAATGATCGACGCGACCAGCGGTCCGTAGCCCAGGGACAGCTGAAGGTCGTGCAGCAGTGCCGAAGCCCCGGTGATCCCGGCGCGGAGGTTGAGCCCGATCAGCACGAGTGCAATTACGCCGGTGACGACGGCGGCACGCGGCCTCGGCAGGCCGGGTGCCGTCGCGGGGGGAGCAGAAGAAGTGGTGGCCATTCCTTAAGGTTAGACGTTAGACGTTTGATGTCTAGGGTTTTGTGGCCAACCTCTCGCGGCGCTGCGGTCCGGGGAATAGACTCGGGCCACCGAGACATCCGGGCCTCAGCGGCCCGCCGCTGGGAAAGGACGCCGTGCGGCCATGACTGCCGAGGGCACTGAAACCGAGAAGAAGTACGACGTCGATGCCGCGGCTCCGCTGCCGGCCCTTGAAGACATCCCGTGGGTCGGGCGTGTGGGGGAGCCCCACGAGGCGCACCTGGAAGCGGTCTACTTCGATACGGAGGACCTGGCCCTTGCCGCCCGCCGCATCACGCTGCGGCGCCGGACCGGCGGGTCCGACGCCGGCTGGCCTGTCTCTTATACTGCCGCAAGCGCCAGGCCCGGGGCGGCAGCAGTAGCCGAGCAGCGACGCGAGATCCACGCGCCGCTGGGCCAGGCCGACGTCGTGCCTGACACATTGCTGGCGCACCTGCACGTGCACCTCCGGGGCTCCGGCCTGGCGCCGGTGGCCCGGCTGGACACCCGGCGCACCACGCTCGCCCTCTACGGGCACGACGGCGTGCACCTCGCCGACCTTGCCGACGACCACGTGGACGCCGGAGCACTGACCTGGGCGGGGCAGGAAGGTGCCGGGCAGGCCGGCGCCGCGCGGAAGCTGCAGTGGCGCGAATGGGAACTCGAACTCGTGCACGGGAAGCCGGATCTTTTGCGGACGCCGCGGCATGCCTGGCAGCGGCGGGCGCACGGCCCGCAGTGCATGCGTCCAAACTGGGGCGGGCACTGGGGGAGGCATGGCCCCAGCAGCCGGAGGGCGCGCACGACGAAACGGCGCAGTCCGCACAGAATCCCGCACAGAATCCCGCACAGAAATCCGGCAAGAAGAAGCCTGCCAAGAAATGGCCCGCGTCCGCCGTCGTCACCGCGTACCTTGGCGGGCAGATCGACGAAATCCTGGCTCAGGATCCCCGCGTTCGGCTGGAGGAGCCGGACGCGGTGCATGCCATGCGCTCGGCCACCCGCCGGATGCGGTCGGCCCTGTCGGTCTACCGCAAACTCTTCGGCGGCGCGGCGGCCCACCGGCTCAGGGACGAGCTGCAGTGGATTGCCCGGATCCTGGGCACTCCGCGCGACGCGGAAGTCATGCTGGAACGGCTGCGGCAGCACGCCGCCGAGCTCCCGCCGGAGCAGGCCGCGGACGTGGTGAAGGAGCGCGTGGAACGCGAACTGGGCACCCGGTTCAACGCCGGCTACCGGAAAGCACAGGAAGTCCTCCTGACCGATCGCTACTTCCGGCTCCTGGACGACCTCGAGGACTTCCGTGACCATCCGCCGGCTGGGCCCCTCGCGTCGTCGCCGGCGCGAAAGGTAGCGGGCAATCGGGTGAACAGGACGGTGCGGCGGCTGCGCCGTGCCCACAAGGCCGCCATGCGGTCCGCGGAGGGCCCGGCCCGCGACGCCGCGCTGTCTCTTATACACATCTAGATGTGTATAAGAGACAGGTGCGCAAGGACGCCAAGCGGGTCCGGCACGCCGCAGAATCTGTGGAACCGGTCTATGGCAAGCGTGCCGCGAAGCTCGCCAAGGCGGCGCACAAGCAGCAGAAAATCCTGGGCGATCACCACGACAGCGTCATCGCCCGGGACGTGCTCGGAAAGCTCGGCTCGGCCACGGACCTTCCGGAGCCCGTGGCCTTGGCCTACAACTCGCTGCTGGAGCGGGAGGAACGCATCGCCGCCGCAGCAGAATCCAAGTACCGCAAGGCGCGCAGGAAGGCCGGCAGGCTCCTGAAGCGCGGCGTCAAATAGCCGCAACGCGGGGTCACTTTACGCCCAATGTGGCCCCCGGATTGGGCGCAAAGTGACCCCGCGTTGCAGTGGGCTGGCGGATCGGAACGCGGGGCGTCAGGCGTGCCTGGCCCCGAGCCGCGCGACGGCCAGCGCCAGCCACAGCTGAACGCGGTCGGCGGTAACCGAGGGGTCGTAGCCGGTGAGTTCGGTGATCTGCGCGAGCCGGTACCGGACCGTGTTCCTGTGCAGCGTGAGGGCCTCGGCCACGGCCGCCACCGAGCCGTTGTTGTTCAGGTAGCTCTCCAGCGTGGCCATCAGCTCGGCGCCGTGGGCGGCATCGAAGGTCCGGAGGGGAGTCAGCGATTCGTTGGCCATGTCCGCGAGCGGCACGTCCTCGCTCGCGAGCAGCAGGGACGTCAGGCTGAGCCGTTCGGGCTCGTTGACAGGGAGCCCGTGGCTCGCGGCGTCGCGCGCCTCGAAGTAGCTCCAGCGCAGCCCGTTGGGTTTCGTGTAGGCGCCGCCGATCCCGATCGTCGCGTGAATGCCGGCCTCGGCCAGGTGGTCGCTGAGGCTCTTGGCCAGCGCCGTGGCGCCGCGGCCGTCGTCGGGAATCACCGTAATCAGGTCCTTCCCGACGACGGCGGTCACCGCCTTTTCGAAGGCCCGCGGCAGCGATGAGGTAACCAGCTGCTTGTGGTGCGCCTCGGAGCCTGCCAGGATCACCACGTTCTTGCGGGTGCTGTTGATGCCCGTTCCGGCGAGCCGGCGGGTGGCCTCGCTCGGGTCCAGCTTTCCGTGAATCACGTCCTCCAGCACCTGGCCGCAGAGTGCCCGCTCGGCCTGGCGCTGCTTCACCATGTTGTTGAGCTCCACGCTGATCAGGTTCTGGGCGTATCCCACGATGCCCGAATCCTCGAACGGCTGCTTCACCCAGAGCGTGCACGCGTCCCGGCGGCCGGTGGGAATCGGATACGACGCCCAGGAATCCGCCGACGGCGCCTCGGCGGTGCTGTTATAGAGCTGGGCCGTGAACTGGGTCAGGACAATGTCCGTACGCAGCATTCCGCCCAGATGCCGGAGGAGATCGGCCAGGCCGCCGCCGGTGAGGAGGGCCCGGGCCAGGATCTGGTGACCGGCTATGAGCCGCTCCAGCTTCGAGTAATGGTCGGCCGACTGTGCGTCGGCCACAAGCTTGCCGATGGCGATGAAAGGCGTCTCATACGGGACTTCAACAACGGGCAGGCCCCAGCGGTTCGCTTCGGCGATCAGGGCCGGCGGAACGGCGTCGTGCGTCAGCCCCACGCCGAACCCGATCCCCACCGCGCCGGCGCGCTGGACCTGCCGGACGAAGCGCCGCTGCTCCGGGGCGCTGCGCAGCCGCATGCCGGTGGTGAGCACCAGTTCGCCGCCGTTGAGGAAACGCTGCGGATCCTCCTGCTCGGTGACCGCCACCCAGTGGATGTCCTGGTGGGACGTGGTCTCGGCCAGTCCGGCTTTCTTGAGCCCCAGGGAGTGCACGGCGAGCAGCGCCGCCAGGGAAATTGCCATGACATCAAGGGTAGCCGGATGCTGGCCGATCGCACTAAAGCTTCCGGCCAAGGGTGTGCAGGTGGCTATTCCCCGGCTTGCCGGGCTGGCATAGGCTCGGAGCAGCCGCATCACATCATTCCGTACGAAAAGAGGTTGTACACCGTGGTTCAAACCTTGCAGAACTTCATCAACGGCGAATTCGTCACGCCCGCCGGCACCGGACTGCTTGACATCGTGAATCCGACCAACGGTGAAGTGGTGGCCAAGTCGCCCATCTCTGTCGCGGAGGATGTCGACGCCGCCATGGCGGCCGCCAAGGACGCCTTCAAGACCTGGAAGCACACCACGCCCGGCCAGCGGCAGCTCATGCTCCTCAAGCTTGCGGACGCCATCGAGGCCAACAGCGACGAACTCGTCGAGGCGCAGCACCGCAACACCGGGCAGGTCCGTTCGCTGATCGCGTCCGAGGAAGTTGCCGCCGGCGCCGACCAGCTCCGCTTCTTCGCCGGCGCAGCCCGCATCCTCGAAGGAAAGTCGGCCGGCGAGTACTTCGAAGGCCACACCTCCTTCGTGCGCCGCGAGCCCATCGGCGTCGTGGCCCAGGTGGCACCGTGGAACTACCCGTTCCTCATGGCCATCTGGAAGATCGGCCCCGCGCTCGCCGCCGGCAACACCGTGGTCCTCAAGCCCTCTGACACCACGCCGGAATCCACCCTGGTGCTGGCAAAGCTGGCCAAGGACATCTTCCCGGCCGGCGTCCTGAACGTCATCCTCGGCACCGGCGAAACCGGCTCCATGATGGTGGAGCACAAGGTCCCCGGCCTCGTGTCCATCACCGGCTCCGTCCGCGCCGGCATCGCCGTGGCATCCGGTGCCGCGAAGGGCCTCAAGCGCGCCCATTTGGAGCTCGGTGGCAAGGCCCCGGCCATCGTCTTCAAGGACGCCGACATCAAGAAGAGTGCGGCGGCCATCGCCGAGTTCGCCTTCTTCAACGCCGGCCAGGACTGCACCGCCATCACCCGCGTGCTGGTCGAGGACTCGGTGCACGACGACGTGGTGGCAGCCATGGTGGAGCACACCAAGACCCTGCACACCGGTTCGCAGAACGACGAAGACAACTACTTCGGCCCGCTGAACAACGTCAACCACTTCAAGGCGGTCACGTCCGTGGTGGAGCACCTGCCGGAGAACTGCCGGATCGAGACCGGCGGCCACCGCGCCGGCGACAAGGGCTTCTTCTTCGAGCCCACCATCATCACCGGCGCCAAGCAGACCGATGACATCGTGCAGAAGGAAACCTTCGGCCCGGTCATCACCGTGCAGAAGTTCAGCACGGAGCAGGAAGCCGTGGAGCTGGCCAACGACGTCGACTACGCCCTGGCGTCCAGCGTCTGGACATCCGACCACGGCACGGCCATGCGGCTCAGCCGGGACCTCGACTTCGGCGCGGTCTGGATCAACACCCACATCCTGCTCACCGCCGAGATGCCCCATGGCGGGTTCAAGCAGTCCGGCTACGGCAAGGACCTCTCCATGTACGGCGTCGAGGACTACACACGCATCAAGCACGTCATGAGCGCGCTGGACGCATAACTGCGTCGCCCAACAACTCCGGTGGTCGAGCCTGTCGAGACCGCCCCCACGCAACAAGAGCACCCGGTGGTCGAGCTAGTCGAGACCCGGACCGGCACCCACCAGAAAGGCATTCCCATGACCACCACCGCAAGCGAAATCACCTACCGTCTCGAGCAGAAGCGGCGCGTCCAGGCCGACTTCCCGGGCCCCAAGTCCGTGGCACTGACCGAACGCCGCAAGGCAGTGGTTGCCGCCGGTGTCGCCTCCAGCGTTCCGGTGTACGTCGCGGACGCCGACGGCGGCATCATCCACGACGTCGACGGCAACTCCTTCATCGACCTCGGCTCGGGCATCGCCGTGACGAGCGTCGGCGCGTCCGATCCCGCCGTCGTCGGCGCCGTGAAGGAGGCGGTGGAGCACTTCACCCACACCTGCTTCATGGTCACGCCGTACGAAGGCTACGTCGCGGTCGCCGAGCAGCTGAACCGCCTCACCCCGGGCGACCACGAGAAGCGCACCGTCCTCTTCAACTCCGGTGCGGAGGCCGTGGAAAACGCCGTCAAGGTGGCGCGGCTCGCAACGGGACGGGACGCCGTCGTCGCGTTTGACCACGCGTACCACGGCCGCACCAACCTGACCATGGCGCTGACCGCCAAGGCCATGCCGTACAAGACCAACTTCGGCCCGTTCGCCCCCGAGGTCTACCGCATGCCCATGAGCTACCCGTACCGCGAGGAAAACCCCTCGATCACGGGTGCGGAGGCCGCCAAGCGCGCCATCACCATGATCGAGAAGCAGATCGGCGGCGATTCGGTCGCCGCGATCATCATCGAACCGATCCAGGGCGAGGGCGGCTTCATCGTCCCGGCCGACGGCTTCCTGCCGGCAATCGCCGCGTGGGCCAAGGAAAAGGGCATCGTCTTCATCGCGGACGAGGTCCAGTCCGGCTTCTGCCGCACCGGCGAGTGGTTCGCCGTGAATCACGAAGGTGTTGTCCCGGACATCATCACCATGGCCAAGGGGATCGCCGGCGGCATGCCGCTGTCCGCGATCACCGGCCGGGCCGACCTGCTCGACGCCGTCCACCCGGGCGGCCTCGGCGGAACCTACGGCGGCAACCCGGTGGCGTGCGCCGCGGCGCTGGCGTCCATCGGATCGATGAAGGAATACAACCTCAACGCCCGGGCGAAGCACATCGAGGAACTGGCGCTGGGCCGCCTCCGCGAGCTTGCCGGCGAGCTTCCCGGCGGCACCGACGGCTCCGTGATCGGCGACATCCGCGGCCGCGGCGCGATGCTGGCCATCGAGCTGGTCCAGGCCGGGTCCAAGGAGCCCAACCCGGAGCTCACCAAGGCCGTGGCGGCCGCCTGCCTCAAGGAAGGCGTCATCATCCTGACCTGCGGCACCTACGGCAACGTCATCCGCCTGCTGCCCCCGCTGGTCATCAGCGACGAGCTCCTGACGGACGGCCTCGACGTACTGGCCGCGGCCATCAAGGCCAACGCGTAGTCACTGCCAGACTGAAGCGCTGCCAGACAGAAGCGCGAACGAGCAGATAACGCCCTCAGCAGGCGCCGAACAGGGCATTATCTGCCGGTTTGCGCCGGGCTGTGCGGACTGAGCTGTGCACACCAGCGGGCCGGGCACTTTCACAGGTGCCCGGCCCGCCGTCGTTTCCGCGGGTAGAGTCAGTCCCACCACTGCACCAGAGAACGCAGGCCGGGCAGCGACGCCGGGAATCCGGGCGGCGCTGCCGCCTGCCCCGACCCAAAGAGGGGTTTCGCATGCGATACGTAGTCGGCTACACACCCACCGAGCGCGGCGCGGACGCCGTCGCCCTGGCCTCATCCATGGCGATGGCCCAGGGAGCACAGCTGGACCTTGTCTATGCCGTGAAGAAGGGCGCCCCGAGCGCCGCCGAGCAGGAGGTGCAGACGGCCGAACGGCAGGGGCTCGGCCAGGTTCCCGAGGGGCTCGAGGTCAACTTCCATGTCCGGGAAGGGGAGTCCTCTGCCGGCGGGCTCATTGATGCCGCGGTGGAGTTCAAGGCCGGGCTGATCGTGGTGGGCGCGGCCAGCAACGGCCTGTTCAAGCGGTACTCGGTGGGCAGCGTGGCCAACGCCCTGTTGCACGCCTCGCCCGTTCCGGTGGCCCTGGCGCCCCGGGGGTACCAGCGGAAAGCGCCGGTGACCCGGCTGACCCTGGCTGTTGGCCGGCGCGCCGGGGCCGACGCCGCGATTGACGTTGCCATCGATTCGGCAAAGAGGCGCGGCGTTCCCCTTCGCCTGGTCTCCCTCGTGGAACTGGACGCCGCGGGCGATGCCGGCGAGGCCGTCAATGCCGCACACATCCATGCCAACACCGTGCTGGCCGACGCCGCCGGAAAGCTGCCCGGGGGCCATGGCGCCAGCGTGATCGTGGCCCACGGCCGCACCATCGAGGAAGCCATTGACGGCCTGGAATGGGACGAGGGCGAGGTCCTGATCGTGGGCTCCTCGCGCCTGGCCCAGAAGAACCGCATGTTCCTGGGCAGCACGGCCAACAAGGTGCTGCGTGCCCTGCCGGTGCCCATGGTGGTTGTCCCGCGGGATTACGAGCGGGTCGGCCCAGCCCACGAACTCTGAGCCCACCCAGAGCGCGAACCAGCAGATAACGCCCTCAAACGGCGGAAAACAGGGCATTAAGTGCTGGTTCGCGCTGGGGTGGGTCGGTGAGGGGCCGAAGCAGGGCGGGTGCGGCGGGGCTTAGGTGTTTGAGCAGGGCGGGTGCGGCGAGGGCTTAGGTGTTCGCTCGCGCTGCCCGCAGGGACTGCTTCTTCGCCACGGAGTTCTTCCGCGCGACGGCCAGCATGTCCACGGTGAGCACGAGCAGCGCCAGCCACACGACGCCGAACCCGATCCACCGGTCCAGGGTCATGGCCTCGTGGAACACCGCCAGGGCAACGATGAACTGCAGCACCGGTGCGAAGTACTGCAGCAGTCCGATGGTGGTCATGGGCAGCCGGCGTGCGGACGCACCGAAGAACAGCAGCGGCACCGCGGTGATGACGCCGGACGAGACGAGCAGCCAGAAGTGCCCGGCGCCGTGGCTCGCCAGCGAGGCGCTGCCGCTGACCGCCAGGAAGATCATGGTGGCGGCCGCCAGCGGAGCGAGGACGATCGTCTCCACCGTGAGGCTGGTGATCGCATCGACCCGCGGCCCCACCCGCTTCTTGACGAACCCGTACAGCCCGAAGCTGACGGCCAGCGTGAGGGCGATCCACGGCAGCTTGCCGTCGGAAAACGTCAACACAATCACGGCAATAAAACCGATGACGACGGCGGCCCACTGCAGGGGGCGGAGCGTCTCCTTGAGCACGAACACGCCGAGCAGGACGGACACGAGGGGGTTGATGAAATAGCCGAGTGAGGCTTCCACGGCCTGCCCGGTGGTCACGCCGTAGGTGTACGTCAGCCAGTTGACGGCGATCAGCCCGGCCGCGATCGCCAGGGTAAGGAGCACGGACCGGTTCCGGAACGCCGCACCCAGGACCCGCCAGGTCCGCGTGACCGTGATCAGCAGCGTGCAGAAGAGCAGGGACCAGACCACCCGGTTTGCCACGATTTCGACGGCGCTTGCCGGCTGGAGCACGTAGAAGTACAGGGGAAGCAGGCCCCACAGCCCGTAAGCGCCGATGCCGAACAGGACACCCGCCGTCGTCTCTTTGTCCACGGACTTCAGGCCGCCTGGCTTACCGGCCTGGCCACTGCCGGAAGCGGCACTGCCGGGGCGGACCACGCCGGACGGTGCTGCACCGGGACGGGCGGCAGCGGGGACAGCGGAGGACACGGATCCGTTGGGGGTAGGCACAAGACCAATAACACCACCCGGGCGGCAGGTATTCCGCTTCCGCGGAACCGTGTTTGCCTACAGCGCCGAAATAGTCAGTAGGCTTGCCATTATGAGCATGATGCACCGGCGGGATTCGGCCCGATGAGGCTCCGCCACAGCAACGCGACCGGCCGCGGATACCGCAGGGTGGCGGCCGGAACCGGCTTCAGCTACCGCGACCTCGACGGCAGCACGTTGCCGCCCGGGCCCGTGCGGGACCGCCTCGAAAGCATCGGCATTCCGCCGGCCTGGACGGACGTGTGGATTGCGCCGTTTGAGAACGGCCACATCCAGGCCACGGGGCTGGATGCCGTGGGGCGGCGCCAGTACATCTACCATCCCGAGTGGCGGGAGCGTAAAGACCGGGTGAAATTCGACCGTGCGCTCCAGCTCGCGGAGTCCCTGCCGGCGGCGCGCCGGCTCGTCACCATGGATCTCAGGAGCGACGGCGTCACCCGGCAACGTGTCCTGGCGGCCGCCTTCAGGATGCTGGACAGCGGATCGCTGCGTGTCGGCTCCGAGCGCTACACCAACGAAAACGGCAGCCACGGCCTGGCCACCCTGCTTTGCGCCCACGTCCACGTCCGCAAGGACCGCCTGAAGCTCAGTTTTCCGGCCAAGAGCGGCAAGACCTGGGAGTCCGAAATCGTCGACGAGGACCTGGCCGCCCTGGTCCGGGTCCTCAAGAGGCGCGGCGGCAACGCGCGGCTGCTGGCGTACAAGGACGGGCGGACCTGGCATCCGCTGACCAGCGCCGACATCAACGGCTACGTGAAGGAACGCACGGGCTCCGACTTTACCGCGAAGGACTTCAGGACGCTGCGGGGCACTGCCGCAGCGGCGGTCGGCCTGGCGCAGGGCGGTCCGCAGAAGACCGTGGCGGCACGGAAGGGCGTCATCAGCACCGCCATACAGGACGCGGCCGCCGTGCTGGGGAACACGCCGTCGATCGCGCGGAAGAGCTACGTCGACCCCCGGTTGCTGGACCACTTCTCGTCCGGCGAAACCATCGACCCCAAGAGGCTGGAGTCGGTGGAGTCGGAACTGCGCGCCCTGCTGTACCGCGAGGGCGAGGTGGTGGCCCTGCGCGGCGGCGGTGGCTGACGCCCTGCCCTGACGCCCCACCCCACTGACGCCCTGCTGACGCCCCGCGTCACGGGTTCACCGCGGAATGCGGCGGACAATTAGAATTGACAACTGTGCGCCCCGTTGATCGGGCGCAGTCTCCCGTTCCAGAAGGGCTCCCGGTGTCCAACTCAGCTGAATCCGCCGCCAAACGGCCACTCCGCGTTGCGATCGTCGGCGCCGGACCCGCCGGTGTCTACGCTGCGGACATCCTGACCAAGTCCAACGAGGTGAAGGACGGGGACTTTGAGGTCAGCATCGACCTTTTCGAGGCCTACCCCGCGCCCTACGGCCTGATCCGCTACGGCGTGGCCCCGGACCATCCCCGCATCAAGGGCATCGTCAACGCGCTCCACAAGGTGCTGGACCGCGGCGACATCCGTTTCCTGGGCAACGTCACCTACGGCCGGGACCTCACGCTGCACGACTTCCGTTCCTTCTACGACGCCGTGATTTTCTCCACGGGGGCCATCAAGGACGCCGACCTGGACATCCCGGGGGTGGAGCTTGAAGGCTCGTTCGGCGGCGCGGACTTCGTGTCCTGGTACGACGGCCACCCGGACGTCCCGCGTGACTGGCCGCTGGACGCCAAGGAAATCGCCGTGATCGGAAACGGCAACGTGGCGCTGGACGTCGCGCGCATGCTGGTCAAGCACGCCGAGGAACTCCTGGTCACCGAGATCCCGGACAACGTCTACCAGGGCCTGAAGAACTCGCCCGTGACGGACGTCCACGTGTTCGGCCGCCGCGGCCCGGCCCAGGTCAAGTTCACGCCGCTGGAGCTGCGGGAACTCAGCCACGCCAAGGACGTCGACATCGTGCTCTATCCCGAGGACTTCGAGTTCGACGAGGCCTCCGATGACGCGATCCGCAGCAACAACCAGACCAAGACCATGGTGAACACCATGACCAACTGGCTCGTGGAGGAGCACGCCGAGGCTGAGGAACCGTCTTCGCGCCGCCTGCACCTGCACTTCCTGCACAGCCCGGTGGAGATCTACGACGACGGCGGGTCCGGCAAGGTTTCCGGCATCAAGTTCGAGCGCATGCAGCTCGACGGCACCGGAAACGTCAAGGGCACGGGGGAGTTCGTCGACTACCCGGTGCAGGCCGTGTACCGGGCCATCGGCTACCACGGCTCCGCGCTGGATGAGCTGGAGTACGACGCCAGGCGCGGCGTCATCCCCAACGAGGGCGGCCGTGTCCTGGACGCCGAAGGCAACCCCGTTCCCGGCATCTATGCGACCGGCTGGATCAAGCGCGGCCCGGTGGGCCTCATCGGTCACACCAAGGGCGATGCCCTGGAAACCATCGGCTTCCTCCTGGAGGACCGGCTGACGCTGCCGCCGGCCAAGAACCCCGACCCGCAGGCGATCATCGACCTGCTGGAAGAACGCGGCATCGAATACACCACGTGGGAGGGCTGGAACAGGCTGAACGCGCACGAAGCAGCCCTCGGCGCGGCGTGGTCGGAATCAGCGGCGTCCGACGGCGTCGTGCGTGAACGCATCAAGGTTGTCCCGCGCGAGGAAATGATCGAGATCTCCCGCGGCTGACGCGTTCGCGCTTCCTACCGGTCCACAAACTCCAGGTCCAGCCCGCTAAGCACGCCGGGATCCGCCAGGATATCGATCCGCGCGATCCGTCCGCCCGCCAGGGTGAAGCCGAACACGACGCGCGGCTGGCCGCCGGGCGCCCCACACACGGCACCGGCGACGCCGTCGATGAGCGCCAGTTCCACGGCCCTGCGCACGGCCGGAGAACGTGACCGCCACCGCGTGCGCCCCGTCCGCGCCCTCGGTGCCGAAGCCGGCGGCCGCGGCGTCGGGCGGTGCCCCTGAAACCCCGGAGCCCTGAGCCTCAGCCCCGGGACCCGGCGGCGGGCGCGGCTGGCGAGCTGCCGCACCGCGGCGGGGGGAGCGGCCGGCAATGGCGGCTGTCTCTTATACACATCTGGCAGGCGCGGCGCATCCGCAGCATGTCCAGGCACACCCGTCCCACCACCGTGGTCAGCCAGCCGCGCAGGTTCTCGACGCCGGTCGTGTCCGCACGGCTGAGCCACAGCCAGGACTCCTGGACGGCGTCGTCCGCTTCGCTGGGGAGCCCAGCATCCGGTACGCCACCGAGCGCAGATGTCCACGGTGCGCCTCGAACCCCCGGGCGAGCAGCTCATCCTGGTCCATGTCACATTCCTCCAAAGCCTTCGGGCTGCCAACGCAGATCAGCTACGGCACGAACTACGGGGAAGTGGAGACCGGCAGCGCCACACTCGCGTTCGCGTCGTACGACGCCGGCCAGTCCCACCTCCCGCGGGGCCTCCGCCCAGGCCGCGCCACGGACATGAGCTTCGAGGTCGCGCTGCTCACCGAATCGGTGGAGGAGGACTTCCGGCGGGCGGTCGACGCCGGCGCTGTACCCCTGTTCGAACCCTCCGCCAGGCCGTGGGGCCAGACGGTGTCCTACCTCCGCTGCCCCGACGGCACCTTCGTTGAGCTGAGCACCCCGGTGGCGGCTCAATAGCGCCGTCCGGCTCCGGCGGGGCGTGACGGGCGAGTCCGGGCGAGGCTAGACTGGCTTGACATGACGTGTTCCTTTGATGGAGCGCGCCCCCTGACGGGAAGCGCCGGGCAGCCCCGCCAGAAGGCGGCGGCAGGTGCGAGCAGTGTGTCATACGGGAGTTCGATGAAGAACCTGATCCAGCCGGCAATGTCCGGCGGCGAGGCCACGGAGCTAATCCAGCGGCGTGCCCTGGCAGGCCACGAATACCTGGACGGGCAACTGGAACGCCAACCGGGCATGCCGGAGAACCACGCTTTTCCGCAGACACAGGAGATTCCCGGACTCCGCCGCCTAATCCGCGAATCCTGGCAGCGCTCGGTCAGGTTGCAGGCCAACCCGGACGTCCCCGAGGCGCCACTGGCCATGGACCGGGAAGAGCTGGAGGACTACCGCCGCCAGCACCCCCTTGCCACCATCATGCCCGTGATCCACAAGCTCCTCATCCAGCCCAGCCACGACAGCGGCCTGTTGGTTGCCGTCGGCGATGAAGTGGGCCGGCTGCTGTGGGTGGAAGGCGACCCCGTGATGCAGCGCCGCGCGGAGGGCATGATGTTCGTGCCCGGCGCGGACTGGTCCGAGGCCAAGGTGGGAACCAGCGCCCCCGGAACCGCGCTCGCACTCGGCAGAGGCATCCAGATCTCCGGTGCCGAGCACTACAAACGTTCCGTCCACCCGTGGAGCTGCACGGCCGTCCCGTTCCAGGACCCGGATTCGGGTGCACTGCTGGGCGTCGTGGACATCACCGGCACGGAATCGGCAGTGGCGCCCCACACGCTGTCCCTCGTGGAAGCCACCGTGGCCGCGGCGCAGGCGCAGCTGCGCGTCGAACGGCTCCAGCTGGCGGCTGCCCAGGCGAAGGCGCCCGCACGACGGCGGAGCCCCGGCTCCGCTGCCAAGCCCGGGTCTGCGCCGGAAGGCAGCCTGTACCGCAACAGCCTGCAACTGCTGGGCCGGGACCAGGCCCTGCTCAGCATCGAGGGCCGGACCGTGGCACTGTCGGCACGGCACAGCGAAATCCTGGCCCTGCTGAGCACCCACCCCAACGGCCTCAGCGCCGAGGAGCTCAGCACGCTGCTCTATCCGGGCGACGGCTCCAGCATCACACTGCGCGCCGAGATGGTGCGGCTCCGCAAGATCCTCCAGCAGCTCAGCCCTGCGGCGGTCCCGGAGTCCCGTCCGTACAAGCTGACCATGGACCTCCTGCCGGACAGCGGCCAGGTGCTGAACTGCCTCCAGCGCGGCGCACACAGGATCGCCCTCGAGATCTACCGCGGGGCTGTGCTCCCCCGGTCCGAAGCGCCGGGCATCGTGGAGCTTCGCGACCGCGTGTCCGCGCTGCTGCGCGAGGCCGTCCTGACGGACGGCAGCGCGGAGTCGCTGCTCAAGTATGCGGAACTGCCCGAGGCGAGGGACGACGTCGGCGTCCGGCTGACCGCCCTCAAGCTGCTGCCGCCGCGCTCGCCCAAGCGGGCCGCCGTCGTCGCCGATCTTGAACGGATGGAAACGGAACTGAGCGCCTGACCGGCGCATTGCGGGCGCAACGTTCTACGTGAGCTGGCTCACACGGTTGCAACCTGCCTGCAACCTCCACGCTCCTACGCTGGGTGCAACGGCGATCACCATGCGGATCGCCACCATGTTGCAGAGCAAAGGAGCCAGCAATGACCGTTTACGCACAGCCCGGTACCGAGGGTTCGAAGGTCACGTTCAAGGACCGCTACGAGAACTGGATCGGCGGCGAGTGGGTTGCCCCCGTCAAAGGCCAGTACTTCGAAAACATCACGCCCGTCACCGGCAAGGTCTTTTGCGAGGTGGCCCGCGGCACGGCCGAGGACATCGAGCTGGCCCTTGACGCGGCCCACAAGATTGCGCCGTCGTGGGGCAAGACGTCCGTCGCCGAACGTGCCGCCATCCTGAACAAGATCGCGGATGTCATCGACGAGAACCTCGAAATGCTGGCCGTCGCCGAATCGTGGGACAACGGCAAGCCCATCCGCGAGACCCTGAACGCGGACATCCCCCTGGCGGCGGACCACTTCCGGTACTTCGCCTCCGCCGTCCGCGCCCAAGAGGGACGCCTTTCGCAGCTCGACGACGACACCACCGCCTACCACTACCACGAGCCCCTCGGCGTGGTTGGCCAGATCATCCCCTGGAACTTCCCCATCCTGATGGCCGTCTGGAAGCTCGCGCCGGCCCTCGCCGCGGGCAACGCCGTGGTGCTCAAGCCCGCCGAGCAGACACCGTCCTCCATCCTGGTCCTGATGGAACTCATCGGCGACCTGCTGCCGGCCGGCGTGCTCAACGTGGTCAACGGCTTCGGCGTCGAAGCCGGCAAGCCGCTCGCCTCCAGCCCGCGGATCCGCAAGATCGCCTTCACCGGCGAGACCTCCACCGGGCGCCTGATCAGCCAGTACGCCAGCCAGAACCTGATCCCCGTCACGCTGGAACTGGGCGGCAAGAGCCCCAACATCTTCTTCAACGATGTTGCCGAGTCCAACGACGCGTTCTACGACAAGGCACAGGAAGGCTTCACGCTCTTCGCCTTCAACCAGGGCGAGGTCTGCACCTGCCCGTCCCGCGCCCTCGTCCAGGAGGACATCTACGACTCCTTCATGGCCGACGCCGTTGCCCGCGTGGAGAAGATCATCCAGGGCAACCCGCTGGACACCGAAACCCAGGTCGGCGCCCAGGCCTCCAACGACCAGCTGGAAAAGATCCTCTCCTACATCGACATCGGAAAGCAGGAGGGCGCCAAGGTGCTCACCGGCGGCGCCCGGGCCGAACTGCCCGGCGACCTGGCCGGCGGCTACTACGTCCAGCCCACCGTCTTCGAAGGCCACAACAAGATGCGGATCTTCCAGGAGGAAATCTTCGGGCCGGTGGTGTCCGTGACGCGATTCAGCGACTACAACGACGCCATGGGCATCGCCAACGACACCCTCTACGGGCTTGGCGCCGGCGTCTGGTCGCGGAACGGCAACGTCGCCTACCGTGCGGGCCGCGAGATCCAGGCCGGCCGCGTCTGGGTCAACAACTACCACGCCTACCCGGCCGGCGCCGCGTTCGGCGGGTACAAGTCCTCCGGCATCGGACGTGAAAACCACTCCATGATGCTGGACCACTACCAGCAGACCAAGAACCTGCTGGTCAGCTACAACGAGAACAAGCTCGGCTTCTTCTAAGCCGCTGTTTAGCCAGGGCGGGGATGGATTAGCACCGATCCGTCCCCGCCCGCACCACCTGGCCACCCCTCAGGAAGGCAGCACCACCTCCACCGCACCAACGCTTCATCAACGCAAGGATTTCGCCAATGACGACGACAATGCAAGCAGCAGTAGTAACCGAGTTCGGCAAGGATCTTCAGATCCAGACCCTCCCCATTCCCGCCCCGGGCCGGGGCGAGGCGCTGATCAAGGTCATCACCACCGGCGTCTGCCACACAGACCTCCACGCAGCGGAGGGCGACTGGCCGGTCAAGCCGACACCGCCGTTCATCCCCGGCCACGAAGGCGTAGGCGAAGTGGTTGCCTTGGGCGAGGGCGTCACCGACCTTGCCGTCGGAGACCTCGTCGGCAACGCCTGGCTATGGTCCGCCTGCGGCGACTGCCAGTACTGCCGCACCGGCTGGGAGACGCTGTGCGAAGCGCAGAAGAACGCCGGCTACAGTGTGGACGGCTCCTTCGGGGAGTACATGCTCGTGGACACGCGCTTTGCCGCCCGCATACCGGCGGGCTCGGACCCCGTTGAAGTCGCCCCGGTGCTGTGCGCCGGCGTCACGGTGTACAAGGGCCTTAAGATGACCGAAGCCAGGCCCGGACAGTGGGTCACCATCTCCGGCATCGGCGGACTCGGGCACATTGCCGTCCAGTACGCAGTGGCGATGGGCCTGCGGGTAGCCGCCGTGGACATCGCGGACGACAAACTCGCCCTGGCCAAGAAGCACGGTGCGGAGCTTACCGTCAACGCGCTGCACGAAGATCCCGCCGAAGTCATCCAACGTGAAACCGGAGGTTGCCATGGAGTCCTGGTCACGGCCGTGCACCCGTCAGCGTTCGGACAGGCGATCGGGATGGCCCGCCGCGGCGGCACGATCGTGTTCAACGGCCTGCCGCCGGGCGACTTCCCGGCGCCGATCTTCGAGATCGTGCTCAAGGGCCTGACAGTCCGCGGCTCAATCGTGGGTACCCGGCAGGACCTGGAGGAAGCCCTCGAGTTCTACGCGGAGGGCAAGATCCACCCCACGGTGTCCACCCGGGAGCTCTCCGAGGTCAACGCCGTTCTGGACGAGATGAAGCACGCCAAGATCGACGGCCGCGTCGTCATCAAGTACTGATGATGGAGGCGAGACTAGACGCGGCAGTGACGCTGCCCGGAGAGGACATGTCCCGCGTGGCGCTCACGGCCGAGGCCGTGGAACTGCTCAGGAAGCTGTGGGGCCAGCACGGGCCGCTCATGTTCCACCAGTCCGGCGGCTGCTGCGACGGCTCCTCGCCTATGTGTTATCCGGCGGGGGAGTTCATCACCGCGGAAGCGGACGTCCTCCTAGGGCTGTTCGACATCGCCGGCGGCGTGGAGCCGCAGCCCCTCGAGTTCTGGATGTCCCGGGAGCAGTTCAGCTACTGGAGCCACACCCATTTGACAGTGGATGTGGTGCCGGGCCGGGGGAGCGGCTTTTCGGTCGAGGCCCCGGAAGGCAAGCGGTTCCTGATCCGTTCCACTCTCATGGATTGGCCGGTCTGACCCGGCTGCCACACGTTCCAGCAAGACTCCACGCCATGTAAGCCCGGGTGGGGCCGCGAATGAGCGGCCCCACCCGGGCTTTGCATATTAATGCCGCGATTGGGAACCCCCAATTTTGGGTGGCTGAACAGGTCAATCAGCGGGAAGAAGATTGCTGCCACAAGGTTTTCACGGGCCAGCCATCGCACGATGGCACGGTTACATCCCTCCTAGCGGCAGGTGTGCCATGAAAATCTCAGCATGGAATTCAGACGGGGGGGCGGATCAAAGTCGATCCGCTTCACCCACCGATCCACCAACAAACCGACGTCAACGACGTAAAAAGCACGGCAAGCAGGCCATCTCCTTCCGGACGGTGGCAGCAGTAACCACATTGATGATGCCAATCGCCATGGGTTTGCCCGTGGTCGCGGCCAACGCCGTGCAGGCGCCGGTTGGGGAGGGTTTTACCATCACCCCCTCCGATCTCTCTTTCATCCTGAAGCAGATCAAGATCGCTGAAGCCCATGTGGCCAACACGACCTCTGCCACCGGCCCCTGCGGTGCGCTGATCGGCACCGGCCCCAACCAAATCCCCAGCCCCCTGGTCTCCCAGGGGCTGCGGACGGTCGACGGGTCATGCAACAACCTCCAGGCCGGCCAGGAGACGTTCGGTGCGGCCGACCAACTGTTCCCGCGACTGACCACCCCGGTCTTCAAGGGCGCAGAGAACTCGCCTCCCGCGTTCGGCCCCTCCCAGCCCACGAGCTACGCGCAGAAGAAGGGCAACGTCTTCGACTCCGAGCCGCGCGTGATCAGCAACCTGATCGTGGACCAGACCTCGACCAACCCGGCTGCGGTCGCCGCGGCCGGTAACCCCGTCAGGACGCAGGGCAACACCGGTGTCGTCCCCTGCACGACGGACCCGCAGCCCCTGGCCGATCCGCCTGTCGCTGGTGATCCCGTTGACTGCGTGCCGTCCCACAGCACGCTGTTCATCCCGAACGTGACCACCGACGTCGGCCTCTCACCGCCCTACAACTCGATGTTCACGCTCTTCGGCCAGTTCTTTGACCACGGCGTTGACCAGACTGTGAAGGGCGGCGGTACCGTCTTCGTTCCGCTGAAGGATGACGACCCGCTGATCGCAGGCCCGGACCACGTCTTCGGGAACGCGGACGACCTCAACCCGAACTTGCGCTTTATGGTGCTGACCCGTGGCCAGAACCAACCCGGTCCGGACGGCGTCTTGGGCGACAACCCCGCAACCCCTGCCGATGAGAGCGCTGACGACATCCAGGATGCGAACAACACGGACTCGCCTTGGGTCGACCAGAGCCAGACCTACACCTCGCACTCCTCGCACCAGGTATTCCTGCGCGAGTATGTTAACAACACCGCCGGAAGGCCGGTCGCCACGGGCAAGCTGCTCGGCGGACCGGCCGGCCCCACCGCGGGCGGCATGGCCACCTGGACCACCACCAAGCTTCAGGCGAAGACCTTGCTTGGTCTCAGGCTCGAAGATAAGGACGTCCTGAATGTCCCGATGATCGCCGCGGACGCGTACGGCAAGTTCATTCCCGGCCCGGCGCGCGGCCTGCCGCAGTATGTTACGGCGACCGGTCTTGTCGAGGGACGACTCGACGACCCGTCGACGGCAGCGGTAGACGAGACCGTACCGGTCCCTGCCAACGTCAAGTACTTTGACACCCCGTTCCTGACGGACATCGCGCACAACGCGGACCCGAGTCCCCAGGACACCGACAACAACCCGGCAACACCGCGGGTGACGCCGGCGCCGGACGCCGACACCACGGCATCCGCCGACTTCGCCAGCCAGCCGGCAGGCACCTACGACGACGAGATGCTGAATGCGCACTTCATCGCCGGTGACGGCCGGGTCAACGAGAACATCGGCCTGACCACCATCCACCAGATCTTCCACTCCGAGCACGATCGGCTCGTCGGCGACATCGAGAACGTCCTGACCACCGATACCTCGCCAAGCGGCGTTACTGCTTTGGCCGAGTGGAAGCTGGCCGCCGGTGCAGACGGCTGGAACGGTGAGCGGCTCTTCCAGGCCGCCCGGTTCATCACGGAGATGGAGTACCAGCACCTGGTCTTCGAGGAGTTCGCCCGCAAGGTTCAGCCTGCGATCAACCCCTTTGAGCCGTTTGCTTTCACCCAGACGGAGCTCAACCCGGCGATCAAGGCGGAATTCGCCCACGCCGTGTACCGCTTCGGCCACTCCATGCTGACCGAAACGATCTCTCGCAGGAACGAGGACGGCGCCGGCGCCGACTTGGTGTTCGGAACGTCGGACGACACGAGGGGCAGCCAGAACGACATTTCGCTGCTCCACGGCTTCCTCAACCCGCCGGAGTACACCAACGGCGGTCCTGCAGGGCCGCTGACCTCGGAAGAGGCTGCCGGAAGCGTCATCATGGGGATGTCGGACCAGGCCGGTAACGAACTGGATGAGTTCGTGACCGACACGCTCCGCAACAACCTGCTGGGCCTGCCCCTGGACCTTCCGACGATCAACATGACGCGGGCCCGTTCTGAAGGAATCCCGCGGCTGAACGTCCTTCGCCGGGAGCTTTTCAACTCAACGAATGACGGCCAGCTGAAGCCCTACACCAACTGGGTCGACTTCGGCGAGAACCTCAAGCACCCGGAGTCGCTCGTCAACTTCGTCGCTGCCTACGGCCTGCACCCGTCCATCACCGGCGCAACAACGCTGGCGGGCAAGCGGGAGGCCGCGCGGCTGATCGTCAGCCCCGCAGCCGCGGATGTCCCGCCGGCAGACGCCGCAGCGTTCATGAACAGCACGGACGCCTGGGCCAACACCGGCACGACCTCGATTACCGGCCTCGACAACGTCGACCTCTGGGTCGGCGGCCTTGCAGAACGGACAAACCTGTTTGGCGGCCTGCTGGGCAGTACGTTCAACTACGTCTTCGAGAACCAGCTGACCAACCTGCAGAACGGCGACCGCCTGTACTACCTGGCGCGCACCCCCGGCATGAACCTGAGGGCGCAACTGGAAGGCAACTCGTTCGCCGAACTGATGATGCGCAACACGAACGTCAAGAGCCTGAAGGCCGATGCGTTCGCGACGGCCGACTGCAAGTTCGAACTGAAGAAGCTGGCAGGCACCACCGCCGGCTTTACAACCTCCGGCAACACCGTGGTGGACGACCCGGACACAGACTGCAGCGAGGCGGATCTCCTGATCCGCATGCCGGACGGCACCATCAAGTACCGCGCGAGGAACACCGTGGACCCCTCCGGCATCAACGGACAGAGTGTCTACAACGGCACGGCCGGCGTTGACCGTATCTACGGCGGTAACGACAACGACACCTTCTGGGGCGGTGAAGGCAACGACGTCATCGAAGGCGGCGACGGAGCCGACGTCGCGCTCGGTGGCGACGGCGACGACATCATCACCGACCTCGCCGGTGACGACGTCCCGAAGGGCGGACCCGGCAACGACGCGATCGACGCAGGACCCGGCCTGGACATCATCATGGGTGGCGACGGCAAGGACTTCACGAACGGTGGAGCCAACGCCAACGAGACCTTCGCCGGAGCCGGTGACGACTTCGTGATGCTCGGTGAGAGCCTTGACGCCGCATTCGGCGACAGCGGCGATGACTGGGAAGAGGGCGGCGACCAGCCGGACCTGATGCAGGGAGACAGCGGCAACCTGTTCTTCCTGGATGACTCCCAGAAGCCAGGACACGACATCCTCGTCGGTCAGGGCGGCGACGACGACTACGACATGGAGGGCGGCGACGACATCGGCGTCGGCGGTCCCGGCATCGAGAAAGTCGCTGGAGCCTCGGGCTACGACTGGGAGATCGGTCAGGGCGACCCACAGGCACAGGATCTTGACCTGGCTCTCCCGATCCCTCCGCTGGACATTCTGACGGTGGGCGTCCGCGACAAGTTCAACGAGGTTGAAGCGCTCTCCGGCGGCAAACTCGACGACAAGCTTCGCGGTGACGATTTGGTTCCGAGCGCCGTTGGCGGTGCCGGGTTCATTGGATGCGACGTGCTGGATCAGGCCGGCGTGGACCGGATTGCCGGCCTCGGCGACCTGGTGACGACCTTCCCGACACTGACATCCGATGTTGTGGCCGCCTCGGCGTCCAAGGACTGCCCGCTCCTCACCGGCACGAACGTCTGGGGCGAAGGCAACATCCTCCTCGGCGGCAGCGGCAGTGACCTCATGGAGGGACGCGGCGCCAACGACATCATCGACGGCGACCGGTACCTCGGTGTCCGGCTCAGTGTCCGCACCAACGCGGCCGATCCGGCAAGCGAGATCGGCAGCGCCAGCATTGAAGGGCTGGGGCAGAGCGCCATGGCCAGCCGGTACCAGAAGGACGCCAACGGCAACCTGACGGGACCGACACTCCAGGAAGCTGTCTTCGCAGGCACCGTGAACCCCGGCAACATCGTGGCGGTCCGCGAGGTCCTCACGGGCTCCGGCGGCACCGACTCGGCAGTGTTCACCGGCCCGGCGGCTGACTACACGGTCACCACCACCGGCGGGACCGGCGTCCTTGGCTCACCGGGGTCGACCACCACGGTGACCGACAACGTGGGCACCGACGGTACCGACACCCTGCGGAACGTTGAACGGCTGGTGTTCGCAGACTCTGTTGCACCCGCCGCTCCCGTCATCGGCGCGGCAGCTGCTACCGGCAGCGGCCAGGCTACGGTCAACTTCACCCCGGCAGCAGGCGGCGTTGCCACCAGCTTCGAGGTGCGGGTGGTCAACGCGGCCGGAACCCAGGTAGGCGCACTTCAGACGGCAGACGCCGGTTCCACCAGCCTGGTGGTTACGGGTCTGGCCAACGGAACGCCTGTCCGGTTCCAGGTACGGGCAGTGAACGCAATCGGCGCCAGCGCCTTCTCGGCACTGTCCAACGCGGTCACCCCGGCTGCTCCCGTCCTTGCCAGCGCTCCGGCGATCGGCACGGCAACGGCCGGCAATGCCCAGGTTACGGTGACGTGGACCGCCCCGCCGGCTGTCCCCAGCGCCGCGGTCACGCAGTTCCGGATCCGCGTCTTCGTGGGAACAAGTGCCACTCCGACCCGCGAGGTCATTGTTGGCAACATCACGAGCAGCGCGGTGACGGGCCTGATCAACGGAACCGGATACACCTTCGACGTCTCGGCGATCAACGCCGCAGGAACGGGCGCACCCTCGGCCCGTTCGGCGCTGACCACACCGCGGACCGAGTTTGTGCTCCCGACGATCACCGCCAGGACACCTGCTCTGGGTGCCACGTCCGTCAGCCAGACGGCCAACATCACGGCGACCTTCAGTGAGTCAGTGGCGAATGTCGGCACGAACACGGTGGTGCTCCGCCTCAACGGCAGCGCAACTCCGATCCCGGCCACCGTGGTGTACAACAACGCGACCAGGACGGTGACGGTCAACCCGAACGCGACCCTGCTGGCTGACCGCACGTACAACATGGCATTCTCATCGATCCGGGACACGGCAGGGAACACCATGGCAGCACCGCCGTCATGGCAGTTCACCACCGGCCCCGCTCCAACGGTTATCGCAGTCACTCCGGCTATCGGGGCGACGAACGTAAGCCGGACAGCCAACATCACCGTCCGGTACAGCGAGCCCGTGACGGGCGTCAGCACCGGAACTGTGGTGCTGCGGCGCGGAGGCACCACCGGACCGGTTGTGACGGCGGTCGTGACCTACAACGCGGCAACGCGGACGGCGACGCTGAACCCGTCGTCGACCTTGGTGGCAAACACCACCTACACCGTGGCTACGTCCTCCGTCCGGGACCTGGCGGGCAACCCGCTGGCCTTCCGCTCCTGGACGTTCAGGACTGGTGCCGTGTAATTCACCAGGCCGGCTGGCGGCTCCCGCAAGGAGCCGCCAGCCATCCTCTCAAGACACCACGCCCGACCCTCCACACACCGCGCAGCCGCAGCGCGGGGAGGGCCGGGTGTGGTTTTGCGTGCCCGGCGTCTCACCATGCGGGACAAATATGGCCGTCCACTGGATGGACACTACGATTGATAGGTCTGTTTCCAACCCCAACCAGGATTGTGGACTCCTCATGAATCTTTTCCGGACCAAATCCATCGAGCAGTCGATGGCCGACGCCGATGAGCCCGGACGTAAGCTCAAGCGCTCCCTGAGCACGTGGGACCTGATGATCATGGGCGTGGCAGTTGCTGTCGGCGCCGGCATCTTCTCGGTCGGCGCAAAAGCCGCGGCGAACTTCGCCGGCCCCGCAGTGACGGTCTCCTTTGCTGTTGCCGCTGTCACGTGCGCCCTGGCGATCATGTGCTACGCGGAGTTCGCCACCGCCATCCCGGTGGCAGGATCAGCCTACGTCTTCACCTACGCAACCATGGGCGAGGTACTCGCCTGGATCATCGGATGGAACCTCATCCTGGAGCTATTCACTGCCGCCGCCGTAATTGCCAAGTACTGGGGCATCTACCTCAGCAAGGTCTTTGCCCTGATGGGCGTTGACATTCCGCCCGCCATCTCGCTTGGCGGAGTCGACCTCTACTGGGGCGCCTTCCTCATCGTCGCCATCTTCACCGTGTTGCTCGTGCTTGGAACCAAGCTTTCCGCCCGCGTCGGCAACATCTTCACGCTGATCAAAATCGGCGTCGTGATCTTCGTGATCGTGGTCGGCTTCAGCTACCTCAAGCTCTCGAACTACACCCCCTTCGTGCCCGCCTCGGAGCCCACCGCCAGCACCGGTGCGGCCGACGTGATGAAGCAGTCGTTCTTCGGATTCCTGACGGGCGCGGCCCCGGCGCAGTACGGGACGCTGGGCATCTTTGCCGGCGCGGCGCTGGTGTTCTTCGCCTTCATCGGCTTCGACGTGGTGGCCACCTCCGCGGAAGAGGTCAAGAACCCGCAGAAGACGCTGCCCCGCGGAATCTTCGGCGGCCTGGCCCTCGTCACGCTGCTCTACATCCTGGTGTCGCTGGCCCTGACGGGCATGGTTTCCTACAAGCAACTCGCGGAAGTCAAGAACCCCACGCTCACCACGGCCTTCGAAGCCGTCGGCAACACCGATGCTGCCAAGGTAATTGCCTTCGGCTCGCTGGTGGGCCTGACCACCGTGATCATGGTGCTCCTCATGGGTCTCTCCCGCGTTGTGCTCGCCATGAGCCGCGACGGCCTGCTGCCGCGGTCCCTGTCCAAGACCAGCGAAAAGCGAGCAACGCCGGTCCGCCTGCAGGTCATATGCGGTGCCGCCGTCGCCGTGGTTGCCGGGCTGACCAACGTGGACCTGCTCGAGGAAATGATCAACATCGGCACGCTGTCCGCGTTCGTGATGGTCAGCCTGGGCATCCTCGTGCTGCGCAAGAAGCGCCCGGACCTGAAGCCTGCCTTCCGGGTGCCGTTCGGGAAGGTGCTGCCCGTCGTTTCCGCCGTTCTCTGCCTTTACCTGATGACCAACCTGGCCGTTGAGACCTGGATCTTCTTCGGCATCTGGCTCGTTCTTGGGCTGGCGATCTACTTCGCCTACGGGCAGCGGCACTCCCGGCTCAACGAGAAGTTCGCCGGCGCCAAAGCCGCGGTGGACGGCCCGGCCGCGAGCCTCGCGGACGACGAGGACGACCGGGATGTCCTGACGAAGGTCTGACCTGCCGCAGGTCTCACCCTGCCGGGCGGAACGTCGTTCACGGAGCGGCGTTCCGCCCGACCCAGTCGACCAGCGGGCGCAGTTGGTCCCACAGCCTCGCAATCTCACCTTCGGCGTCCGGGGAGGACAGCCAGTCCGGCTGCCCCAGGGCGACGCTGGCGGAAAGCGACTTGTGTTTGAGCAGCTCCGCGCGCGGGTGCTCCCGCAGGAAACCCCGCGGCACGGTCTTGAGCTTTTCACCTTCAACCGTGAACCCTGCCGCGGCGACGGCGTCCACAATGTGCTGCAGCTGCTCGCCGGTGCCCGTCGCATCGACGGCATTCCGGTAGCGGGCCAGCTGGGCCGGTGAATGGGAGTGGTAGCCGCCGCCGACGAGCAAGCCGTCAGCGCTCAGCTGCAGGTAGTAGCCCAGGCCTTCTTGAAACGAAGCGAACGCGCCCTGGGCGGTTTTGTAGGGTGATTTGTCCTGCGAGAACCGGATGTCACGGTTGGGCCGAAAGATCTTGCCGGGCCCGAACTGCGGCTCCAGCCGGGCCAGCAACGCACTGAGGGGCTCCCTGACGGACTCCTGGTACACGGCTGAATGGGCCTGCCACCAGTCCCGGGTGTTGTTCTCTTCCAGTTCGGCGTAGAACGCCGCCGCAGTGGCTGCGGGGATGCCCTCGAATGTGCTCATGACTGAAGCCTAGGCACCGTCATGACTGCGGGCCACCGGCGCGGCCGCGTATGTGGAAAAACGGGCGACTCGCCGGATTACCGCGGCTCGTTGCAGGCCGTGATCCGGTACAGGGCGCGGACGCCGTCGGACGCGATCTTTTCAAAGCCCAGCCCGGTGGGCACATTGTAAAAGCCCGGCCATCGCTTCAGGCTGGCGCTGCCGTGCGCCGAGCCTGGCGAGTCCTCATAGAAGTGCGTGGCGCCGACCTTGAGCACGGCCTCGCAGATGGACTTGTCAGTCCGCAGCCGGTTGAAGCCGGTGCGGAGCAGTTCCTTGGCCGCACTCCCGGCCGTCGGGGCGCCCAGCTGCGTGTACACCACATGCCGTCCGGTGAGGGTGTAGAAGTAGGTTTCGCCGTTGAACGGGTCGCCGATCACCACGGCGTTGGCCGGAAGCATCGCACCGGCGCGCTCGATGAAGGCCTGCTCGCCCTTGGAGAGGACGCCGGATCCGGGCTTGTCGGAGACCACGTAGTTCTGTGCGGCCACCGCCACGCGCTCCACCGACCGGTAGCTCCCCGATCCCCAGTAGATTCCGCAGATCAGGACGGCAACGGGCAGGGCGACGAGCATTGACGCAACAGGCCACCTGCCGCCGGTTCGGGCAGAGGTCAGCCGCGCTGACACCGCACGTCTGGCTGCCCTCGCGGCCACGGCGACAGCCAGGGCCGCCAGCAGGCTCCCTGTCATGGCGATGAAGGGGGCGATCCTCTGCGTGTCCTTGTACCAGAAGCCGGTCAGCCACCGTAGCCCGTTCTCGGGTCCGGCGGCCAGCACATAGAGTGCCACAAACGCGAGCCAGGAGATGGCGAGCGGCCTCGCCTCCCGGACAAAGACGGCAACAGCCGCGCCGACGATCACCAGCAGCCCAACCGCGAGGTTGAAATCGTCCGGGGCTGGCGGGGAGAGCGCCGGAAACCGCGGAAGGTCGAAGAACGCAAGGTCCAATGAATCCGGGATTTCGGCCCGCACCGCCCGCCGGTAGGCCATCACGCCCGCCAGCAGCCGGGAGTTGGCCAGTGCTGAATAGGCCGCCACCTGTCTCTTATACACATCTAGATGTGTATAAGAGACACGGCCGCCGCAGCGCCGGCACGCCGGCGACGGCGGCGTGCTGCCCGCACCAGCAGCGGCAGCAGGCGCGCCTGTCTCTTATACACATCTAGATGTGTATAAGAGACAGGGCAAAGACGGCACTCGGGTGCGCGGCGACGCAGCCGCCAAGGAGCGCGGCCGCGAGGACGGCGAGGAGGACCAGCTCCCTGGCCTGCCTTCCGACCTGCTCGTTAGCGGTCAGGCGCCGAAGGAGAACCACCGTCACCGCCAGGGTGGCCGGGACCAGTGCTGTGGCGAGACCGTTGGGCCACTGGCCGCTGCGGAGGAGCTGAGAGAAGGGAAAGCTGACGAACGAGGCCCCGATCAGCGGCGTCAGTGCCCAGGCCGCAGGGTGCCGCGGCAGGACGACGGAGGCCAGGAACGTGAGGCCGATCGGCCAGATCATGCCGCCGATGACGATTGAGGACAGGTTGGCTGCTTCCGATACGCTGCCCGGGACGAGCGCCACCGCGCTGTGCCAGCCCGCCGGGTAGTACGTGGGCGGGCCGGCGCCGAATATCGGGGCCACGCCCCACGGGGTGGCGCTGCCGGATTCCTGGATCCACCTCAGGACGTTCAGGTGGAAGATCGGGTCCCAGCCCTGCGAGGCCGTGGCGGGGTCGCCGATTCCGCGGAGCAGCGCCAGGCAGGTCACCGCGGAACCCATCGCTACGCCCGCGACGATGGCAATTTTCGCCGGCCAACCGAGGCCGGCGGGCGACAGGGGTGTGCGGAAGCCGAACCGGCGCCCTGCCAGCCAGGCGGCCAGGATGGGCGGCACAGCAATGACGGCGGCCGTGGCGGCGTTCCAGGGTACGCCCGCGGCGTCCGCCAGGAAGGATCCGGCGAGGAAGACCAGCAGGGTGATGGCCGGACTGAGGGCGGTGGCTGCCGGCCAGCCGGGCTTCAGCGGCAGGAGCACCAGAAGCCCGGGCAGGAAAAATGCGGCGACAAGGAGGACAACGGTCAGAGCATGTGGAAGCAGCTCAACAAGCCAATGGAGCATGGGCGTGTCAGCGCGCTCCGGGCCGGATCTTGTTCCTCAGCGGAGCGGCCACGGCTTTGTTGAAAAGCTTGGCGGCGCCGGCTGTCAGGGATCCGGTCTGGCCGGTCAGCGGCGGATAGATCCCTCCGGCCTCGGCGCGTTTCTGCGCCACGAGTGCAGGCAGGGCGTCCCGCAGGGATCCGCGCTGCTGCGGGATCCCTGGATAGTCGCTGTCCAGGGCAAGCGGCCAGCCGCTTCCCAGCGCGGTCAGCGACTCGTGCTTGACGTCGTAGTACCCCTTCTTCATGCCGACGGCGACTCCGCGGGCCCCCGCGGCGGCTGCCAGCAGGTGGAAGTGGAACCGGCTGGTCACCCAGGTCTGGTTTTCGGACAGCGGGAGGCCGTGTTCCCAGATGTGCAGGAACGGCAGGAACCGTGCTTCCGGGATGAGATCGGCAAGCCGGTCGTAGGCCGCGCGGTCAGCGCCGGGGATGGCCTCGACGTAATAGGCCTTGGTTCCCTCGCCGGCCGCCTTTTCAACGGCGTCCCTTGCGATGTTCACGGCTGCCTCGAACCGTTCCGGATCGGCGGTGTCGCTTTGGATGCAGACGTAGAGGCCCGGTTCGGCTGCACCACGCGCGATTTCGTCGGCCGCGCCGAGGAACGCATCATCCAGACCTTGGGTGATGCCGTAGGCCGTGGCGCCCGCTTCGTCCCGGGCAGTGACGTGCGTGAACCCCTGGAACAGCGGCATCTCGGCCGGGGCTGAAGTCAGCAGCGGCATGAGACCCTGGCCGGTCGCGATGAGGCGGGCGCCGGTCAGGCCGTGGACGGCGCGCATGGCCACTACCAGACCGGCGTGGTGGGACCAGTTCTCGTTGATGAAGCCGCCGCCGATGAGGTGCAGGGATTCGGCTTCCCGCAGTTTGAGCAGGCCAAGGTCGTAGGACGGGGAGCCCAGTCCGGTAACCCGCGCCCTGATAGTTTCCGCGGCGGCGTCGAGCGGCATGTCGGCGGTGTCGTGCACCAGCCGCCACAGCGTGTTGGTGACGCGCAGGCGCGGATGCAGTCCTTCGAACAGGATCTGGGCGAGGCCGGGCTGGGGGCAGTCAAGCCAGACGTCGGCGTCGGGCCGTTCCGCCGCCAGGTATTTCAGCCAGGCGGCGGCGATGAACTCGTCGCCGAAATTGGGGTTGCCCGAAGGGCCGATCAGATAAATGGGGCCCGGCTGCATGTTGACGACTATATCGCCCCGCGGGCGGGGAAGGTGCTCTCGGCGGCAGCGGCCCGAGGATGATGACGCGCCCCGGACGCAGGAACCCCGCCGCGGCAGTGCCGCGGCGGGGTTCCTGTCAGGCGGAAAGGCTGTTAGCCGATCTTGTTTGCGGCCTCAGCGTCAGAGCTGGGGCCGGCGGGGGCTGCGCCCAGGTTGGCACGGAGCTTGGCGCCGAGTTCGGCGTCCACGTTGGTCCAGTACTGGATGGCGCGTTCCTTGATGCCCGGGCTCTTGACGCCGCCCACGGCGCCGGTGATGGTCTCCAGCAGGCGGGCCTTCTCGCCGTCGTTGAACACCTCGCGGTACAGCGCGCCGGCCTGGACGAAGTCGCCGTCCTCTGCGTGCAGGGAGTGCGCGGCGAGCGTCAGCGCGCCGTCGTTCTCCCAGCCGCCGGCCGGGCTCTGCGGCTCAACGGCAGCCGGACCGCCCACCGAGTTGGGGGCGTAGACCGGAACGGACGGGGCGTTGAAGTGGTAACGCCCGGCGCCGTCCTGGCTGTAGTTGTTGACCTGGTTCTTCGGCTGGTTCACCGGGATCTGGGCGTGGTTGGTGCCCACGCGGTAACGGTGTGCGTCAGCGTAGGAGAAGATGCGGGCCTGCAGCATCTTGTCCGGCGAGGCGGCGATGCCCGGGACGAAGTTCGACGGCGCGAAGGTGGCCTGCTCGATCTGCGCGAAGTAGTTCTCCGGGTTCCGGTTCAGCTCCATGGTGCCCACCTTGATCAGCGGGTAGTCAGCGTGCGGCCACACCTTGGTGAGGTCGAACGGGTTGAAGCGGTAGGTCTTGGCGTCCTCGTACGGCATGACCTGGACGTGCAGGTCCCAGGAGGGGAAGTTGCCGGCGGCGATGTTTTCCTGCAGGTCGCGGATGTAGAAGTCCGCGTCCGAGCCCGCCAGCGCCTCTGCTTCGTCGCCGGTCATGGACTTCACGCCCTGGTTGGACTTGAAGTGGTACTTGACCCAGAAGCGCTCGCCCTCGGCGTTGATCCACTGGTAGGTGTGCGAGCCGTAGCCCTGCATTTCGCGCCAGGAAGCGGGCAGGCCGCGGTCGCCCATGAGCCAGGTGACCTGGTGCGCGGACTCGGGGGAGAGGGTCCAGAAGTCCCACTGCATGTCGGCGTCGCGGAGGTGCGTGCCCGGGAGGCGCTTCTGCGAGTGGATGAAGTCCGGGAACTTGATGCCGTCGCGGATGAAGAACACCGGGGTGTTGTTGCCGACGAGGTCGTAGTTGCCCTCGGAGGTGTAGAACTTGACGGCGAAGCCGCGGGGATCGCGCCAGGTGTCGGGGGAGCCGTTCTCGCCGGCGACCGACGAGAAGCGGATCAGCATCCCGGTCTCCACGCCCGGCTGCAGGAACGCGGCCTTGGTGTACTTGGAGACGTCCTCGGTGGCCTTGAAGGAGCCGAATGCGCCGCCACCCTTGGCGTGCACCACACGCTCCGGGACACGCTCGCGGTTGAACTGGGCCAGCTTCTCGACCAGGTAGTGGTCGGTCAGGATGATGGCGCCGTCGGCACCGGTTGCCTGGGAGTGGGCGTCGGACGTGACGGGAGCGCCGGACTGTGTCGTGGACACGGCGGGCGCAGAGATGTTCGAAGTCATCTTTCTCCTATTTTCTTGATTACTTATCAGTTGCGTTCAGAAGGAAGTTTTTGGGCCCGCTGGCAGTCCCCGCAGATGCCCTGGTACATCACATCGGCGATCTGGATGGTCATGGGATGGGAATCCTCGTTCCAGTGCGGGGTCAGGCATGGTGCGTGGCCGACAGCGCAGTCGACGTCCTCCACCCGGCCGCAGCTGATGCAGATGGCGTGGTGGTGGTTGTCACCGACTCGCGTTTCATACAGGGCGGGGGAGTGCGGGGGTTCGAACCGGCGCAGCATGTGCAGGTCGGTGAGGTCGCCCAGCACCACGTAGACGGACTGGGCGGTCAGCTCCGGGAGCTCCTCGCGCGCCGCGGACAGGATGCTTTCTGCCGGGGAGTGGGGGTGATGCTCGACGGCGGCCAGCACCGCCAGCCGCTGTTTGGTCACCCGGCGGCCGTGGGCGCGCAGGGCCGCGGCCCATGCTTCGTGGCTCTCCGGGTGCTCCGTCATGGTTCCATTCAACCACTTATTTTGACTAGATCACAATAAGGCTGGGCTAAGTTCCCTGCGAGGCTAGAGTTGCCGGGTGGGGAAACTACTGGCCGACATCACTCCGCTGCGCGAAAGCCCGACCTTCCGCAGGCTCTGGGCCGGCTCGGCGATCTCCAACATCGGAAGCCAGTTGACGCTGGTGGCCGTCAGCCTGGAGGTCTACCGGCTGACCCACGACAGCCTCTATGTGGGGCTGCTGAGCATCTTCGCACTGGTTCCGCTGGTGGTCGGCGGGCTACTGGGCGGCTCGATTGCCGACTCGCACGACCGCCGCCAGGTGGCCCTCTTTTCGTCCTCGGTAATGTGGGCGGCCGTGGGCGGACTGGCCCTCCAGGCCTGGCTGCAGGTGGGGAACGTCTGGCTGCTCTACGCGCTGGTGGCCGTGCAGAGCGGCGCCCAGGCCATTAACCAGCCGGCCCGCAGCGCCATCATTCCCGTCCTGGTCCGCAAAGAACTCCTCCCGGCGGCGAACGCGCTCAGCATGGTCACGTTCGGGCTGGCCATGACGGCAGGTCCGCTGCTGGCCGGGGTGCTCGTTGCCACGGTCGGATTCGGCTGGACCTACACCCTGGACCTGGTGAGTTTCGCGTTCGCCTTCTGGGCGCTCCTGAGGCTTCCGGCCATGCCGCCCGGCAAGGAGGCGGGCCGGGCGGGGCTGCGGTCGGTGGTCGAGGGCTTCCGGTTCCTGGGCACCCGCCCCAACCTGCGCATGACGTTCGTCATCGACCTCGTGGCCATGATTCTTGCCCAGCCGCGGGCGCTGCTGCCTGCCGTGGGCGCCCTCATGGTGGGAGGCGGCGAAACCACAGTGGGCATCCTGCTGGCCTCCACGGCCGTCGGCGCCTTCCTGGCAGGGCTGTTTTCCGGGCCGCTGGGCGGCGTCCGGCGGCAGGGGAGCGCCGTGGTCTGGTCCGTCATGGGGTGGGGAGCATCCATCGCGGCGTTCGGACTGGTGGTGGTCCTGGCCGGGAGGTCGGGCGCAGAGGGCGTCACGGCCTGGCTGGTTCCCGCCGCATTGTGCTGTGGCCTGGCCGGCATCGCGGATTCCGTCAGCGCCGTTTTCCGCACCACCATCCTGCAGTCAGCCACGCCCGACCACCTGCGCGGCCGCCTGCAGGGCGTCTTCATCGTGGTGGTGGCAGGCGGTCCCCGGGTGGGCGACATGTTGGCCGGCGGCGGCACTAAAATTCTAAGTGAGGGCTGGGTCCTGCTGATCGGCGGCCTCCTGTGCATCGTGGTTGCCTGGGCGGCGGCGCGTTGGCAGTCCGGCTTCTTGAAGTACGACGCCGGGAACCCGGTTCCGTAGCGACGCCGGCGGAGTCGGGACCGACGTCACGAACTGTGGAGGCGAAAGTGCACAATCACTACAACGGCCTGAAAACCGCGGCGCTGTTCGGTGTGCTGTGGGCGGTGCTGTTGGGCCTGGGCGCCCTGATCGGCGTCAATTCCCGCAGCGCGGCACCCATCTGGATCATGGCGCTGATCGGCATCGCAACCACCGCCTACGGGTATTGGAACAGCGACAAGATCGCGCTGAGGGCCATGCAGGCCTACCCGGTGTCCCAGGCCCAGGCCCCGGAGCTGTACGAGATAGTGGGGGAACTCTCCGCCCGCGCCAATCAGCCGATGCCCCGCATCTATATCTCGCCCACCCCGGCGCCCAATGCCTTCGCCACGGGCCGGAACCCGCAGAACGCCGCCGTGTGCGTCACCGAGGGAATCCTTCAGATGCTCACCCCGCGGGAGCTCCGCGGCGTGTTGGGCCACGAGCTCATGCACGTCTACAACCGCGACATCCTGACATTATCGGTGGCAGCTGCCGTGGCCGGCGTGATCACCTCCGTGGGCCAGATGCTGCTGTTCTTCGGCGGCGGTGACCGCCGCAACTCGAACCCCCTTGCCCTCATCGCCATGGCCCTGCTGGCACCGCTCGCGGCGTCACTGATCCAGGTGGCCATCTCGCGCACCAGGGAGTACGACGCCGACGAGGACGGTTCGCAGCTGACCGGCGACCCGCTGGCGCTCGCCTCCGCCCTGCGCAAGATCCACCAGGGCGTCCAGCTGGCACCGCTGCCGCAGGACCAGAAGCTGGTCAACACCTCGCACCTGATGATCGCGAATCCGTTCCGCGGCGGCGGCATGAGCCGGCTGTTCGCCACCCACCCGCCCATGCAGGACCGGATCGCCCGGCTGGAGCGGATGGCGGGAAGGCCGCTCGGCTGAGCGCCGCCGTCGTACTTCCTGCTGGCGACGCGCGACTCACCTGGCGACGCGCAAATGACCTGGCGCGGCCGGAATAACCGTAGCGAGGGGCAACATGCGCGTGGCTAGGCCAGCTGCGCGTCGCCAGGGGGGGGTGCGCGTCAGGCGGCGCGCCTTAGCTGCGGAAGTTGACGAACTGCAGGTCCGCCTCGTCAAAGTCCTTGAGCAGCGCCATGGTGGCTTGGAGGTCGTCGCGGGACTTGGAGGTCACGCGGAGCTCGTCACCCTGGATCTGCGACTTGACGGACTTCGGGGCTTCGTCGCGGATCAGCTTGTTGATCTTCTTGGCCAGATCCTGCGCGATGCCTTCCTTGATGGTGGCCTCCAGCCGGTATTCCTTGCCGGATGCGTAGGGCTCGCCCGTGTCCAGCGACTTCAGCGAAATCCCGCGGCGGATGAGCTTTGACTGCAGCACGTCCAGGACAGCCAGGACGCGTTCCTCGGAGTTCGCCTTCATCAGGATCTTCTCGCCGCTGAAATCGACCTCGGCGCCGACACCCTTGAAGTCATACCGCTGGGCCAGTTCCTTCTGCGCCTGGTGCAGCGCGTTCGCAACCTCCTGCTTGTCTACCTTGCTTACGACGTCGAATGTGGACTCGCCTGCCATGATTCTCCTTTTGCTGGTGGGTGCTTCGCCCGGGCCGTGCGGGGCCCGGGCAGGCGCCTGAATATCTGGATTCCAGCGTAGTACGGTTGGCGCTGATGTGAAGTTGCCGCGGCATTCACAGTTCACTCACAGCGGAGGCGAGGCGGGAACGAAGCTTCTGCGCGCAAAGTTGTAGGAGTTGGAAGCCGCTCCGAAAGGAAAGCAATGACCCACAAGGCCGCCCGCTACGTCACCCGATCCACGTCCGCAGCCGCAGTAACCATCGCCGCCGCCGCATCGTCTGTGGCCGCAGCCGCAGTGGCGGCATCCATTATTCTCAGCCCCGTGGCCGACTCATCGTCCAGGCTCGAAGGCGTGCACGCCGACCTCCAGCGGGCGGTGCAGCTGAACCAGATCACCGAGGACCAGGCCGTCCGGTTCGAGGCTAAACTCGCCGGTCGCATCCTCGGAGAAGCCTGAATTCCGGGCTGTTTGTGCCCTTCGTGCCTCGATTCGATTCTTGGGCGGAAGTTCTGTAAGGTTGTCTTGCCGCGGTGCTGAAACAACAATGCGGTGATCTTCTTTTTGAAGTTCGGCAGATTACCCGAGCGGCCAAAGGGGGCTGACTGTAAATCAGCTGGCAACGCCTACGGGGGTTCGAATCCCTCATCTGCCACGTTTTGAAAAACCTCCGGAACCTACTGGTTCCGGAGGTTTTTTGTTTCTCGCTTTCGGTCGGGGAGCGGGCGCGGTCAGGCCGGTTACTGTCGCGCGGGCGGTCCGGCCGGCTACTGGTGGCAACCCTACGGAGTGGGGTCCCGCCGGAGCTCGGCAATTTCGCGCCTCAGCGCGGCCACTTCCGCCGCGAGCTCACCCACCTCCGCAAGGACGGGCCGTTCGGCCGATTCCGCTGCGGCACCGGTGCTCTCTTCGACGCGCTGCACCAGCCACGAGGCGATGGACGCAGTCACCACGCCCAGGACGGCGATCCCGCTCATCATCAGGGCAGCCGCCACCACTCGGCCCAGCGCGGTGACGGGGTAAATATCCCCGTAGCCCACTGTGGTGATGGTGGCCACCGCCCACCACACAGCATCGCCGAACGTGAGGATCTTGGCATCCGGAGCGGACTGCTCGACGTCGAGCACCGCCAGCGCCCCCACGAACACCAGTAGGGCGGCGGATGCGGCCACGTACGTGACCACCCTGCCCCGCAGCGTTTCACCCACTGTGCGGTGCAGCACCGACAGCAGGGTCACCAGCCGTAGAAGCCGGAGCGGGCGGAAGAAGGGCAGCGCCACGATCAGCAGTTCGTGGAGGTTGCGGACGAACCAGCGGCGGCGGTTTTCCGCCAGCCACAGATTCGCGCCGTAGTCCAGTGCGAAGATGCCCCAGGTGGCCCACATGGTGACCTCGAGCCACTCGGCGCCCCGGCCTTCCATCCGGCCGACCACCTGCCAGGCATAGGCCGCGAGGAACACGATGGCTGTCCCCATCAGCGGCCACTCGGCAAGGTCCCGGTAGCGTTGCTGCGTCATAGGGACGATATTACGGGTGGCTGCCGTGGCCGCGGCAGCCACTCGTCATGCCTTGCCGCTAGTTGAGGGCTATGACCAGCATCTGGGTGGTCCCGGGAATGCACGTCTGCAGGACAGCCCGGGGGAACCCTCCAAAGACCGCCGCGACATCGTTCGTCGTGCCCGGGTTGGGCACCTGGCCGCGGCCAGCCACTGTGTACGATCCGTAGCCGGGGATGTCCACCCTCTCGCCCACGCCGATGCCCGAGAAGCGCGCCCAGCCTCCGCAGAAATCGTGCTCGGTGATGAACAGGGAATAACCGTCAGTGGGGGTGAAGTGGATGGGGCCGATGCAGCTGTCCACCAGCGCTTGCCCGCCAGATCCGGCCACATAGATGGTCCGCACCGCCGGTGCGGGGGCCGGTGCAGGCGCTGGCACTGGCGCCGGTGCTCCCGCCGCCTTCGGCACTGCCACCGCGAGGCCCGTTAGCTTCAGGGTCTGCCCGGGAACAATGACGGAGTACGGGCCAAAGCCGTTGGCGGCCAGCATGCCGTTCACATCGACGCCGAACCGCTCTGCGATGGTGCCCACCGTGTCGCCCGCCACGACGGTGTACGTGTTGGTAGCAGCGGCCGGGGCCGCCTTTCTGGCAGTGGGCGGAGCTTTGGCCGGAGCTTTGGCCGGAACCTTGGCCGCCGTCGCTTTGGCCGGAACTCTAACAGCCTTCGCCGGAACCCTGACGGCGGCAGCCTTGACCGGAGCGGCTTTGGCGGGCGGCGCCACGGCGACCGGCGCCGCGGCCGTAACGGACGGCGTCGGACTGGCGGAGGGAGCAGGCTCCGCCGGTGAAGCAGGGCTGGCGACGGCTACTGCAACGCCGTTTCCGGGGGCCGCCACGGAGTTGACCACTGCCGAGGCTGCGAGCAGACCTCCGGCGACGGCGGCGGCGGCGATGATCAGCCGGGCCCTGCGGCGTCCGGTGCCCAGGCGGGACCGGGCCGGCAGGGCCAAGCTGGATCGTTGGATCGTCCAGGGGGCCGGGGTCTTCCTGGGTTCCTGCATCTTCCTGTGGGTTCATGGCGTGCCCTTGGTTCGTGCGCTGCCGGGTGACCGGACGCTCGCCGGGCGGTGATGCGCAGAACAAAGAGGGGCTCTGACCAGGAAGGAGGGAGCGTGGCATGTGGGGCGCATGACCGCTATTCATGTGTGAAGCACGCTCGCTAACGTGCCGGCCCCAGCCTGATTCGAGTGTACGAAGCGCCGACAGGGCGCCGCACGAGTAGTTGCTACCTCTTTTTCCCCTCGGGAACACTCGGATTCGGCTGTCGCGCGCAGGTCACCGCGTGGGCCGGCGCCGCAGACAGAGGGTCTTTCGGGAGTTGTTACTGGCGGGTAACATAGTCGCCATGCACTTGCTCCTGCGAACACTCCTGATGCTGTTCACCTCCGCCAAACGCCCGTCCCTCAGCGTCTGGGATTCCGCATCCGTGACACTCCGCGTGCTCCCAACGGACATAGACATCGCAATGCATGTCAACAACGGCATGTATTTCTCGCTCATGGACCTGGGCCGTTTCGACCTGATGGTGAGGAGCGGAACCTGGCAGAAAATGCGACGGCGGGGCTGGAGCCCGGTGGCTGCCGGCGAGACCATAGCGTTCCGCCGGTCCCTCCAGCTCTGGCAGCAATACACCATCGAAACCAAGATCATCGGGCTGGACGCCAAGGCCATCTACTTCGAGCAGCGCATGGTGGTGAAGGGCGAGATCTATGCCCGTGCATATGTCGCCACGCGCCTCGTGGGCAAGGGCGGTCCCGTGACCCAGGAGGAAATTCTCGCGGAGTTCGGCCAGCCGCCGGCGGGACTGGAACTGCCCGATTGGATTCACGGCTGGCGGCTGGACACTGCGTTGCCGAGCGCACGGCGGCCGGCCCCGCATGATTGGGCCGGACGTTAACCGTGACGGCGCCGCCGTCGGCAATATTCCCGGTGACGCGGGGAGCGAACAAACCGGCCTCCAGGAGGACTAACTAACGCTCCTCGCGTACCGTTGAACCATGGCTACCGTTGACATCACAGGTGAACAGTTCGCATCGACCATCGAGGGCAACGACATCGTCCTCGTTGACTTCTGGGCCGAATGGTGTGGTCCCTGCAAGCAGTTTGGGCCCACATACTCCGCCGTTTCGGAAAAACACGGCGACGTCGTCTTCGCCAAGGTGGACACCGAAGCCCAGCAGCAGCTGGCCGCAGAGGCCGGCATCACATCCATCCCCACGCTGATGGCCTTCCGCGAGAAGGTCCTCGTCTTCTCCCAGCCGGGCGCGCTCAACGCCCCGCAGCTGGAGCAGGTGATCGACGCCGTCAAGGCGCTCGACATGGAGGAAGTCCATGCCCACGTGGCGCGCTCGCAGGCCGAAGCGGCAGCAGCCGACGGCGGCAGCAAGGCGACGGGCTCCGGCACGCAGGACGGCACGCAGATCCCGGATTTCTAAGCGCACCGGCAGCAACAGCACCAAGCAACGCGGGGTCACTCCGCGCCCATTGAACCGGATTCTTTGGGCGCGAAGTGACCCCGCGTTGCTTGGCTGAGGGGACTAGAGGCGTTCGAGGCGGACCGGTTCGGCCAGCAGCGCGCTGAGGGATTCGTTGAGGTCCTGGACGGCCGTGCCCTTGGAGTGCTTGTCCAGGTGGTCTTCGGAGGCCCACTGCTCGGTCAGGACCAGCTTCTCCTCGGTGGCTTCCGTGAGCTCGTACTGGATGCAGCCGGGCTCGTTGACTACCTCGTCAATGGCGATTTCCAAGGCGAGCTTCACGCGGAAAAATTCGCCGTCGTTGGGGATGAACGTTGCCTGCAGGTCGATGGGTGCACTCATGGATTTCACAATACCGGCCGCCGCCCGCAGGCCCCGCTCTCTTTACGCCGGACACCCTACTATTGCGCTTCTCTTGCCCGGGGCCTCTTGATAGCGTGCCATCATGCGCGCATACACAGCCGGGGACACTGACGTCCCGCTGCTCGAGGAGACAATCGGCCACAACTTCGAGCGGGTGGTGGCCCAGTTCCCCTTTCACGATGCGCTGATCGAGGCGGCGGCTGTGCCTGGCGCCGACGCCCGCCGCTGGAGCTACTCCAAACTGAACGACGACGTCGACCGCGTCGGCCGTGCGCTCCTCGCCCTGGGCGTCGGGAAGGGGGAGCGGATCGGCATCTGGAGCCCCAACTGCGCGGAATGGACCATCCTGCAGTACGCCACGGCGAAGATCGGGGCGATCCTCGTGAACGTGAATCCGGCCTACCGCAGCCACGAGCTGGAGTTTGTGGTCAGGCAAAACGGCATGCGGATGCTCGTCACGGCGCCGTCGGACCGCAACAGCGACTACGTGGGGATGGCGCGGCAGGCGCTCGCCGCATGCCCGGACCTGAGCGAACTCGTGTTCCTGCCGGATGCCGGCTCCGCCGAGCTCACCGCCGGCGACCCCGAAAATGACCGGGAGCTGACGTACGCCGAGCTGCTCAAGCGGGCGGACGCCGTCGCGCATTCCGGGCTGAAGGCCCGCATGGCGGGGCTTGACCCGCACGACCCCATCAACCTGCAGTACACCTCCGGAACCACGGGATTCCCCAAGGGCGCCACCCTGACCCACCACAACATCCTCAACAACGGCTACTCAATCGGCGAACTGCTCGGGTACACCGAGCACGACCGCGTGGTGATTCCGGTGCCGTTCTACCACTGCTTCGGCATGGTGATCGGAAACCTGAACGCGCTCAGCCACGGCGCAGCGACCATCATCCCGGGGCGCGGTTTCACGCCGGCCGCGGCGCTTGAAGCGGTGCAGGACTTCGGCGGCACTTCGCTGTACGGGGTGCCCACCATGTTCATCGCCGAACTGGCGCTGCCCGATTTCGCGTCCTACGACCTCTCCACGCTCCGGACCGGGGTCATGGCTGGCTCGCTTTGTCCCATCGAGGTCATGAACCGGGTCATCTCCGAGATGAACATGAGGGACGTGGCCATCTGCTACGGCATGACCGAGACCTCGCCCGTGTCCACCATGACCCGGGACGGGGACACGATGCAGCAGCGCACCGAAACCGTGGGCCGGACCATGCCGCAGCTCGAAAGCAAGATCGTGGACCCTGCCACGGGTGACGTGGTGGAGCGCGGCGAGATCGGTGAACTGTGCACCCGGGGCTATGCGGTCATGCAGGGGTACTGGAACCAGCCGGACAAGACAGCCGAGGCAATTGACGCCGACGGCTGGATGCACACCGGGGACCTGGCGCGCATGGATGACGGCGGCTATGTGGTGATCGAGGGCCGGATGAAGGACATGGTGATCCGCGGCGGCGAGAACATCTACCCGCGCGAGATCGAGGAATTCCTCTACACGCACCCGTCGATCCAGGACGTGCAGGTGATCGGAGTCCCGGACGCGAAGTATGGCGAGGAACTCATGGCCTGCATCATCCTCAACCCCGGCGCCGCGCCGCTGGACGCCGCCGCCCTGGCCGAGTTCTGCCGCGGGAAGCTGGCCCACTACAAGATCCCGCGCTACGTGGACGTCCGCGAAAGCTTCCCCATGACCGTCTCCGGCAAGATCCGCAAGGTGGAGATGCGCCAGGAGGCCGTGGCCCGGCTGGGGCTCTGACAGCAACGCGAGGTCAGATAACGCCCCATTGAAGGGGACTATTGGGCGATATCTGACCCCGCGTTGCAGGGTGGTGAAGTCGGGCTGTGGATAACTCTTAAAGGCGTCGACGAGCAGCCAGAATAATTCCCATGGCCCGGTCAACACCGCTACCCGACACCCTGAACCAGTTGCCCTTTACCGTGTACGAATCGAGGGCGCTGGGCGTTCCCGCGAAACGGCTGCGCGCCAGAGACTTGGCCGACGGCGGCCGCCTCATTTATCTGCCGCAGGGCCGGGAACTCGAACTGCGGGAACGTGCCAGGGTATTGGCAGCGGCGACGCCGGGAGCCTGGGTGTCCCATCAGACCGCGGCGGAGCTCACCTCATTGGGGCTTCCGCCGTGGATGGACGGGGACATTGTTCATCTCAGCAAGCCGCATGAGCTGCCGCGGGTGCGCCGAGTCGGAGTGACCGGCCACCGGGTCCGGGTGATTCCCGGCGAGATCGGGAAGCGCGACGGTATTCCCATGTCCCTGCCGCCGCGGACCTGGCTGGACCTGGCGGCCGTCTTGCCACTCAGGTACGTCATCGCGATGGGGGATCAGCTCATCAGGTTTCCAAGGGCTAACTTCGAAGGCCGGACCACGCCGTACGCCTACAAGGACGGACTGCGCTTGCTCATCCGGCAGCACCCGAACATGAAGGGCGTGGAGAAGGCCCGGCAGGCACTCGAGGAGATGCGTGTGGGGGCGGACTCCTACCCGGAAACGTTCCTGCGGCTCGCCATGCTGGATGCCCACCTGCCCGAACCGGAACTGCAGCTGCGCGTTGACCCCTACGACGCCTGGTCGCCGACTGCCGACCTCGGGTACCGGCGCTTCCGGATCGCCCTGCAGTACGACGGCGCTCATCACCTTTCGCGGGAACAGCAGTCCCGGGACAACCGTCGCGACGAGGCGTTCATTAGTGCGGGCTGGTCCTACTTCAAGGTCAACGCCGACGATTTGGAGGACGGATTCCAGAGCGTGATCAGACGGGTCAAAAGTGCGAAGCGCCGCTCAGCCTAAGGCAACGCGGGGTCACTTGAGGCCCAATGGAGGCGGGGGATTGGGCGCGAAGTGACCCCGCGTTGCGTTAGGGAAAACGGAGTCAGTGCCGGCGGTGGTCCTGGATGGTCATCCGCGGCCCGAAGGTTTGCTTCCGGAAACCGCTGAGCCCGATCATCCGGACCACGCGTTGCCGGTGCCCCTGCCACGGCGCCAGCAACCGAAGCATGCCGGCGTCGTCCGTCCGCCGGCCGGTCAGCGCGGCGCCGACGTCGGCCGCCAGATGATAATCGCCCACGGCGATCGAGTCCGGACAGCCGTGCGTCCGCTGCACCACCTCGGCGGCCGTCCACTCGCCGATTCCGGGAATGGTCTGCATCTTCCCGGCAGCCTCCGCCGCCGGCAGCGTGGCCAGCCGTTCAAGCGCGACGGCGGAACGCAGGGCCCGCATGACCGTCGCCGAACGCTGGGGGCCCACTCCGGCCCGGTGCCATTCCCAGGACGGGATGCGCAGCCACTGCCCGGGAGTGGGCTGGACCAGCAGCCCGGCCGGTGCAACGGTGCCGGCCCCCGGGGCCGGCGTGCCGTGGCGGTTCATGAGATAGCGGTAGCCGCGCCGGGCCTCGATGACGGTGACCTTCTGCTCCAGCACGGTGGGCACGAGGGAATCAACCATTCGCCCGGTGGACGGCAGCCGGACGGCGAGGTTCCGGCGTCGGGCTTCCCGGACCATACGGGGGAGCGTCGCGTGAAACCTGGCCTCGTCAAATGCGGACCAGTCGTCCTCGGCGCCCAGCAGGCGGGGCACGCCGGCGAGGGCGGCCGCGGAGCCGGGGCCCCACGCCTGCGCATCGACGTAGGGTTCCGGTCCCGTCTCGGCGCTGGTGAGCCGCAGCGAGACCGGACCGTCCGTCGTCGTGAACGCCATCCACAAGCCTTCCGGCCGGGAAGAAAATGAGGGATCTCCGTTGCCGCGCATGAGCGTGCCCAGAGTCTGGCGCAGGTTGTAGGGACCCCCGGGATGCCACCGCAGGGAGGCGTCGGCGGCAGCTGCAACGCTGGCGGGGACGTCCGTGATGGTCATGGAATCATCGTCCCACGGACCGCTGACACCGCGGGCCGCCGCTGCCGGCGGACCTTGGAATCAGGCCTTATCCCGCGAGGTGCGGAGGACTACAATCCCAGGTGTGGCGCGGGGCCGCCGCGCCGTCCCTTCGAACTGTCAGGTGAGTGCAATGGGTGGAGTGGTGCATTTCGAAATCCCCGCGGACGATCAGGACCGGGCGAGAAACTTCTACAGCCAGGCCCTCGGCTGGCGGATCGATCCCATGCCGGAAATGGACTACAACGTGGTCATCACCACCCCGATGGACGAAAAGACCGGCCGGCCCACCGTGCCCGGAGCCATCAACGGCGGCATGATGGCCAGGGAAGGCGACCTGACCACTCCGGTCATCACGGTAGACGTCGAGGACATCGACGCCACCCTGCGGGCGGTCGAGCAGCTCGGCGGTTCCACGGTGAAGCCGAAGGATGCCATCCCGGGCATGGGTTTCTACGCCTACTTCAAGGACACCGAAGGCAACGTCATGGGACTCTGGGAGAACCTTCCGGCCGGAGAAACCGGAGAAACCGGAGAAACCGGAGCCGCGGAGGGCGCAACGGGCTGAGCTACTCCTCGCCGAAGCGCCCGCGGGCCGCCACCGGGATCAGCGGCTTCTGGGCACGGACCTTCAGTTCCTGCACGGCCCAGGTGTTGCCGTCCGGGTCGCTGAACCCGAAGAACGTGCCGCCGTCGCGCTCGTCAAAGACGGTTATCTCGCTGGCCTCCACTCCCCGGCCGAGCAGTTCGTCGCGCGCGGCCCGGGCGTCCGAAACCACCAGCTGAAGTCCGCGCATGGACCCGGGCGCCATCTCGTTCTGCGACGGGAGATCGCCGATGACGATCGAGCAGCCAGAGCCGGGCGGCGTCAGCTGGACCACATGCATGTGTTCGTTTTTTGTGTCGTGGTCAAGGTTGAAGCCCACCTTGTCGCGGTAGAACTCCACGGCGCGGCCGATGTCGCTCACCGGGAGCAGCACCACTTCGAGGGTCCAGTCCATGGCAGGGTTCCTTTCGTCGAAGCTGATGGAGGATGCGTTGTCAGCTTGCCGTGTCGGCGCCGCCCTTGGCTAGAGTGCCCGGGCCAAGAATTCAGGGCATCCCGTTGCACAGCCAGAGCGCAAGCACTGCCAGCGGCAGCGCCAGCAGGACCACGACGACGCCGGCCAGGGCGAAGCCGCCCCACCGGACCCGCAGGTTGAGGGTCTGGAGCCGCTCGTGCCACAGCAGTGTGGCCAGCGAAGCCCACGGCGACACGAGCGGCCCGAGGTTGACTCCGATAAGCAGGGCTGCCAGCCGCAGCGGGGACCCGGCCACAGGCTCCAGGGCCAGGTACGCGGGAAGATTGTTGGCGACGTTGGCGGAACCGGCTCCCAGCGCGGCCAGCCGCAGCAGCTCCGGGAAGGCCTCGCCCGATCCGGCCGCCGGGGCCAGCGCCTGCGTGAGGCCGTGCGAGTGCAGGGCCTCGACCACCATGAACAGCCCTGCAGTCAGCATGAGCGGGCGCCACGGCAGCATGGACCAGCGCAGCGCGGAAGGGCGGCGCCACAGGAACAGCACCAGGAGGAACGCTGCCGCGGCCAAGGCGGGAATCGCCACCGGGACGCCGGAAACAAGCGCCGGGAGCAGCACGAGCAGTGTTCCGCCGGCGGCCCGCAGCAGTGTCCGGTCCCGCACCCAGTGCGCCGGCTGCGGGCCGTAGCGCCCGCGAAGGTCCTTGCGGAACGCCAGCCACAGCAGCAGGGCGGGCACCAGGACGCCCACCAGCGAAGGTGCCCACATCAGCCCGGCAAAACCCAGCGGAGTCAGTGAAAGCCTCCCCTGCGCGAGCAGGTTGGTGAGGTTGGAGACGGGCAGGAGCAGCGACGCCGTGTTGGCCAGCCACACCGTGCTCAAGGCGAACGGCAGCGGAGGGATCCTGGCATGGACCGCCAGGAGCACCACCACCGGGGTCACCAGCACGGCGGTGGTATCCAGCGACAGGAACGCGGTGGCGACGGCGGACAGGGCAAGCACCAGCAACCACAGCAGGAAGACGCTGCCCCGGCCCAGCGCGGCGATGCGGTCTGTCACCACCCGGAACAGCCCGGCGTCGTCCACCAGTTCGGTGACCACCGTCATCGCCAGCACAAAGGCGAGAACGGGAACGGTGCGTCCGGCCATCTGCTGGAACGAATCCCACGGCAGGAACCCGGCGGCGAGCGCTCCGGCGCCTGCAGCCAGCATGAAGCCGGGCAATAGGTAACTCCGCAGGTTCTTCGGCAGGTGCGGGGGCTTCACCGCATAATCTTCGCACCGAAAGGTGCCAGGAGGACCGCATGCGGTCAAGACGGTAAGTTGTACCCATGAAGTACGCCCAGTCCGTCCTGGACCTTATCGGCAACACCCCGCTGATCAAGCTCAACCACGTCACCGACGGCCTCAAAGCCACTGTCCTCGTGAAGCTGGAATACGTGAACCCCGGCGGTTCCATCAAGGACCGCATCGCGGCCAGGATGATCGAGGAAGCCGAGCGCGACGGCAAGCTCAAGCCCGGCGGCACCATCATCGAGCCCACCTCGGGGAACACCGGCGTCGGCTTGGCCCTCGTGGCCCAGCAAAAAGGCTACAAGTGCATCTTCGTCGTGCCGGACAAGGTGGGCGAGGACAAGCGCGCGGTGCTCCAGGCCTACGGCGCCGAAGTGGTGGTGACCCCCACCGCCGTCGCCCCTGACAGCCCGCAGAGCTACTACGGCGTCTCGGACCGCCTGGTCACCGAGATCCCCGGTGCCTACAAGCCGGACCAGTTCTCCAACCCCGCTGCGCCGCTCAGCCACTACGAAACCACCGGACCCGAGATCTGGCGGGACACCGACGGCAAGGTCACGCACTGCGTCATCGGAGCCGGGACTGGCGGGACCATCACCGGCACCGGCCGCTACCTCAAGGAAGTCTCCGCGAACCGTGCGGAGTCCGACGGCGGCCGGGTCAGGATCATCGGGGCGGACCCCGAAGGCTCTGTCTACTCGGGCGGCACCGGGCGCCCGTACTTCGTCGAAGGCGTGGGCGAGGACATGTGGCCCGCCAACTACGACAAATCCGTTCCGGACCAGGTCATCGCCGTCAGCGACGCCGATTCCTTCGCCATGACCCGGCGGCTGGCCCGCGAGGAGGGCCTGCTGGTGGGCGGATCCTCCGGCATGGCAGTCGTTGCCGCCCTGCGGACCGCGCAGGACCTTCCCGAGGACGCGGTGGTGGTGGTGATCCTGCCGGACTCCGGCCGCGGGTACCTCGCCAAGATCTTCAACGACCAGTGGATGCGCTCCTACGGCTTCCTTTCCGGCGGCGAGGAAGCGTCCGTGGGCGAGGTCATCAAGTCCAAGACCGGCGAACTGCCGGACCTGGTCCACATCCACCCCAACGAGACCGTCCGCGACGTCATCAACATCATGAACGAGTACGGCGTCAGCCACATCCCTGTGCTGTCCCAGGAGCCGCCCGTGGTGATGGGCGAGGTCCTGGGCGCCGTCGATGAGCGCACCCTGACGGCCAAACTGTTCCGCGGCGAGGCGAAGCTGACGGACAAGATCGCCGAGCACATGGGTGAGCGGCTGCCGGTGATCGGCTCGCTGGAAACCATCTCGGCGGCCCGTGAGCTGCTGTCCGACGTCGACACCGTGATGGTGACGTTTGTCGGCGCCCCCATCGGCATCCTGACCCGCCACGACCTCCTCGCGTACCTCAGCAACTAGTCCAAGGAGCCCCATGTCAGTCTCTGAAAACCAAGGTTTCAACACCCGCGCCGTCCACGCCGGACAGGCCTTCGAGCCCCGCACCGGCGCCGTGGTGCCGCCGCTCCACTTCAGCTCCACGTACGCCCAGGACGGCATCGGCGGCCTCCGCGACGGCTACGAGTACGGCCGTGGCGGCAACCCCACCCGCGACGCCCTGCAGGAGCAGCTCGCCGCACTGGAGGGCGGCACTCACGCCTATTCGTTCAGCTCCGGCCTGGCGGCCGAGGATTCGCTGATCCGTGCCCTCACCCGGCCGGGGGACCACATCGTCCTCGGCAACGACGCCTACGGCGGCACCTACCGCCTGATCAACCGTGTGCTGGGGGACTGGGGCATCGGCAACACCCCCGTGGACATGTCCGATCTCGCGTCCGTCGCCGCGGCGGTGGCCGCGAACAAGACCCGTTTCGTGTGGGTGGAGACCCCTTCCAACCCCATGATGAAGATCACCGACATTGAGGCTCTCGCCAAGGTGGCGCACGACGCCGGCGCCCTCCTGATCGTGGACAACACCTTCGCGTCGCCCTACCTGCAGACCCCGCTGGCCCTGGGTGCCGACGTCGTGGTCCACTCCACCACCAAGTACATCGGCGGCCACTCCGATGTGGTGGGCGGCGCGATCGTGGTCAAGGACGCCGAACTCGCGGAGAAGATCGGCTTCGTGCAGTTCGCCGTTGGCGCCGTGTCCGGGCCGATGGATGCCTTCCTCACCACCCGCGGCCTCAAGACGCTGGGCGTGCGCATGGACCGCCACAGCGACAACGCCCAGGCCGTGGCCGAATGGCTGCTGGAACGCCCCGAGGTGGAGGCCGTGCTGTACCCGGGACTGCCCTCGCACCCCGGCCACGACCTTGCCAAGAAGCAGATGAAGAAATTCGGCGGCATGATTTCGGTGCAGTTCAAGGGCGGCGAGGCTGCGGCGCGCACCGTCGCGGAAAATACCTCCGTCTTCACCCTGGCCGAGTCGCTTGGCGGCATCGAGTCCCTCATGAACTACCCGTCGGAGATGACGCACGCTTCCGTGAAGGGCACCGAGCTGGCCGTCCCCGTGAACCTCATCCGGCTTTCGTGCGGCATCGAAGACGTTGAGGACCTCATCGCGGACCTCGAGCACGCCTTCACGTTCATCAAGTAACGGCGGACCGCTCCAACGCATCCCCTCTGGCTTTCTTCAAGAAAGTCAGCTAGCCTCGGTGTATGGCACTCCGTTCTGACTGGTCCCAGCGCAACTGCAGCATGGCCCGCGGCCTCGATATCTTCGGCGACCCGTGGGGCATGCTGGTGCTGCGCGAGGTGTTCTTCGGCAACGGCCGCTTCGACGCCATGAAGACGTGCCTCCAGGTGGCGGACTCGGTCCTCACCCGCCGGCTCGCCGCGCTCGTGGAGTCCGGACTGCTGGCCAAGGAACCGTATGACGACGGCGGCCGCACCCGCCAGGAGTACGTGCTCACCGCCAAGGGCGAGGACGCCCTGCCGGTGCTGAACGCCGTCGTGATCTGGTCCGAAAAGCACCTCCCGGCGCCATCCGGCCGCGCCCACATGTACGTCATCCATTCGTCCTGCGGGCAGCGGACCGGTTCCGCGGACACCTGCACGGAGTGCGGTGAGCGGCTCACGGCGGAGAACACCAGCTGGCACAGCCTGACCCGCACCGAGGACCCGGTGCCGCTGGCAACCGCCCGCGAACGCCCCGAACGCGCGCAAGCAGACACCCACCTTATGGACTCACCCGGACACAAAGGAACAGCCGCATGAGCAACCCCGAGGCGACCGCCGCCCGCAACGACGAAGACCAAGAGGCAGCGATCCCTCCGGGCCCGTCCCGGAAGCGCCGCCTGCATCCCGCATGGATGGTGGCCGCGGTGGCGTTCCTGGCGCTCGTGGGTGCGGCGGGCTTCCGTGCCGCGCCCGGCGTGCTTATGGTGCCGCTCCAGCAGGAGTTTGGCTGGTCCACCACGGTCCTGTCCGGCGCCGTCAGCATCAACCTGGTGCTGTTCGGCCTGACGGCACCGTTCGCTGCGGCTCTTATGGAACGGTTCGGCATCCGCGCCGTCACTGCCGTCGCGCTCGTGCTGATCGGGGCCGGCAGCGCCCTGACGGTGCTGGTCAACCAGTCCTGGCAGATCCTCCTCACCTGGGGCCTGCTGATCGGGCTGGGCACCGGCTCCATGGCGCTGGTCTTCGCGGCGACCATCGCCAACACCTGGTTTTCGAAGAGCCGCGGCCTGGTGATCGGCATCCTGACGGCCGGGAGTGCCGCGGGCCAGCTGGTCTTCCTGCCGTTCATCGCGATGCTGGCCCAGGATCCGGGCTGGCGGCAGGCATCCCTGCTGATCGCCGCCGGCGCCCTGGCAGTGGTTCCGCTGGTGCTGAAGTTCCTGAAGAACTCGCCGGCCGACGTCGGGGCGTTGCCTTACGGCTGTCTCTTATACACATCTAGATGTGTATAAGAGACAGCCGCCGCTGCTGCTTCCCACGCTGCGCCGGCCGCCGCGGGTGCCGCCGAACCGAGCCGCAACGCCGCCGTCCGTGCGCTGCAGGTCCTCAGGCGCGCCAGCAGGATTCGCACGTTCTGGGCGCTCGCGGCGGCTTCGCGATCTGCGGCGCCACCACCAACGGACTGATCGGCACGCACTTCATCCCGTCCGCGCACGATCACGGCATGCCGGAGACCACCGCGGCGGGACTGCTTGCCGTCGTCGGGATCTTCGACATCCTGGGCACCATCGCCTCCGGCTGGCTGACGGACCGCTTCAACCCGCGGATCCTGCTGGCCGTGTACTACCAGTTCCGCGGGATCGGGCTGCTGGTGCTGCCGCTGCTGCTGCTGAGCGCCACCGTCCAGCCCAGCATGATCGTGTTTGTGGTGATTTACGGCCTCGACTGGGTGGCCACCGTGCCGCCCACGGCCGCCATCTGCCGCCAGGTGTTCGGTGCCGACGGCAGCGTGGTGTTCGGCTGGGTATTTGCCGCCCATCAGCTTGGCGCAGCCGCGGCCGCGCTTGCCGCCGGAGCCATCCGCGACGCCACCGGCCAGTACACTTACGCCTGGTTCGGCGCGGCCGCGATGTGCACCATCGCAGCCATCATCAGCGCCACCATCCGCAAGGACGCCGGGAAGCGCCGGTCCGCGCCGGTGGCAGCCGGTGCGGCGTCTCTTATACACATCTACGTACGGCCGCGGCGTGAGGTTCGGCCGCGTCCGCATCCGCGTGCGTCGTTGAGCGGATGGATCGGGGCGCTTCGGTAGACTTGCCGCAGCGCCCTTGCGGGTGCTGGTCCTGCGGCATGACGCGACGTGCGTCCCGGAGGCTAAACCACACAGGTTCACGCATCTGGGGGACAGTGAATGGCTCTGCTTGACGCCCAAACAAAAAACAAGGCCCAAACAGAAGATACGGCCCTAACGCAAGATGCCACGGCCGCCGGCCCGCACGAAGGGTCCGGGGCAGGCTCCGCGGGGCTCCTTCGAAGGCCATGGGCGACGGCAGTTGCCGCCGAAATCGTCACCCTGCTGGTCGTCGCCGCGGCTGCCATTTTCATCGCCTCGCGGCTTGGCGCGTGGGGCAAGGAAGGCCTGGACTTCAGCGTTTACTGGCTCGCCGGCAAGATCCTGAACGAGGCCGGCCTGGCGCCGTCGGGGCTTTACAGTCCGACCCTGCAATGGGCAGGTGGCCCGGAGCTTGCCTTCACGTACCCGCCGTTCGCTGCCCTTGTATTCAGCCTCCTCGCCTTGCTGCCCCAGGCGTCAGCCCTGTTGCTCTTCAACGTCGGGGGAGTGGCGGTTTCGGCTTGGGTCGCCGCTTTGGGAGTCCGGTTCTGGAACGGGAATTCCGGCTGGCGCGGGACGTTTGGTCCGTCCGCCAGGCGCTCCCTGCGGAACCGGGTAGGCGCCGTGGTGCTGCTTCTGGCCATCATGAATCTCGGCCCGTGGCGGGAGACGCTGGTGTTCGGCCAGATCAACATCCTGCTCCTGGGGCTGGTGGCGGCGGACCTGCTGGCCGGCAACCCGAAGTGGCGCCGCGGGCTTCCAGGCAGCGGCTTTCTGGTGGGCGTCGCGGCCGGGATCAAGCTGACACCTTTGGCCTTCGGCCTGTACTTCCTGATGCGCAAGGACTGGCGCGGACTGCTGAACATGGCCGCCGGCTTCGCGTCCACGGTGCTGCTGGGCTGGCTCATCCGCCCTGCCGAGTCCCTGCAGTTCTGGCTCCAGATGCTGCCCGACACCTCCCGGCTAGGCGGCGCCGGCTACGTGGACAACCTGTCCATCAAGGGTGCGCTGCTCCATTTCGGCGTTCCCGAGGCAGGGGTCACCGTGCCCTGGCTGGCACTGAGTCTGCTGGTGGTGGCCCTGGGAGCAGCCGTCATCAAGGCTGCCAGCGACCAGGGCGCCAGGGTGCTGGCCATTTCCGCCACCGCGCTCACGATGCTCCTGATCTGCCCCGTCTCGTGGTCCCACCACTGGGTCTGGATGGCCGGCGTGCTTCCGGCCTTCGCATGGACCCTCCGCGAGACGCCACACAGCCACCGCATGACGCGCTGGCTCATGGGAGGGATCCTGGGCGCATCCGTCATGGTGTTCCTCTTCTCTCCCAAGGTCATCGGCACTCTGTTCGGGGCCGAAAACCTCAACGTCCAGACGCCCGGGCTGTGGATCATGGCCTCCAGCACCGGCGTGTTCTGTGCGCTGGCGATCCTGGCCTGCTGGCTCGTGGTGCTGCGGCGCGGCTCGCTGACGGAGCTGCCGGCATGAGCCTGACGCCCGAGCCTCTGGAGGCCGAACATTTGCAGGCCCCGCCGATCGAGCCCCAGCGCAAGACCGCCCTGGTGACCGGCGTCGGCCGCCTGGCCGGTATCGGTGCCGGCATCGCGCGTCAGCTCGCGGCGGACGGCTGGGACCTGGTCCTGACGTACTGGCAGGGATTCGATGCCCGCATGCCTTGGGGAATCCAGCCGGACGACGTCGAACGGCTCACCTCGGAGCTGGAGGCCATCGGCGCCAAGGTGATTTCCCTGCCCGCGGACTTCCAGGATCCGGAGGCCGTGGACTGGCTGATGGCGAACGTCGCCGAACAGGCGGGCATCATCCAAGGCATGGTGCTCAGCCACGCGGAGTCCGTCGACTCGGGAATCCTGGACACCACGCTCGAAAGCTTTGAGCGCCACTTCGCCGTCAACACCCGGGCCAGCTGGCAGCTGATCGCCGCCTTCGCGCGGCAGGCAGCGGACGACGGCGGCGCGATGGTCGCGCTGACCAGCGACCACACGGCGTTCAACCTTCCGTACGGCGCCTCCAAGGGTGCGCTGGACCGGATCGTGATTGCCGCCGCCAGGGAGCTTGGCCCCATGGGGATTTCCGCCAACGTGCTGAACCCCGGGCCGGTGGACACCGGCTGGATGACACGGCAGGTCCGCGAGGAGCTGACCCGGCGCCAGCCCGGAGGCCGGCTGGGGACACCTGCCGACGTTGCCGGGATGGTGGCCTTCCTGCTGTCCCCGGCGGGCCGCTGGGTCTCGGGCCAGCGGATCAAGGCCGACGGCGGCTTCTCGGCCTGAGCGCCTTGCCGCCCGTCCTGCAGCGGCGCGGAGCCTACACCCGTCCGGAAACGGGCCGCCAGGGCGTGCGCCGCGGAACCCAGCGGGGGACATTTTCGCGGTACACCTGGTACTCAGCACCGAACTTCTTGGCGAGCGTGGGCTCCTCATAGAACTTCACGAAGGCCGCGACTGGGCCAGCACCCAAGGCGGCGGCCGCGAACAGCTTGGGCTGTCCGAGCAGCAGGCCCTGCCCGGTGACGGCGGCGGCGATCGCCACGTACATCGGGTTCCGCACGTACCTGTACAGGCCTCCCACCACCAGATGCTTGGGCGGCGCAAACGGCGCCGGGGTGCCGACGCCTTCCACGGCGAAATGGACGAAGGAATTGGCGATCACGGACGCGCCTGCCCCCAGCATTAGGGCCCCGACGAGCTGGGCGGGTGCCCCGCCGGGCACCGGCCGCTGCACTCGCCAGCGTGTCAGCAGCCACGGAACCAGGCCCGCGGCCGTCGCCGGTGCGAGGGCGAACACTGCCGTGCCGACCGCCGCCCGCCGCCTCTCACTTTTCGTATCCCCGGAAGCTGCCATGCTGGCCATTCTGGACCGCGGCGGTGGCGGGGACAAGGGGCGGATCCTCCGCTGGTTGAGCTTGCCGGAACCAGGCGGGGGCAAGGGCACCCGGCCGGAACGCTACCTGAAGGCGGGCAATCCCGTGATGTGCTGGCCGAGGATCAGCGTATGGACCTCGTCCGTCCCCTCGTAGGTGCGCACCGACTCCAGGTTCGCGGCGTGCCGCAGCGGCGAAAAGTCCAGGGTGATGCCGTTTCCGCCCAGGATGGTCCGGGCTTCGCGGGCCACCTTGATGGCTTCACGGACGTTGTTCAGCTTGGCCAATGAAATCTGTTCGGGCCGCAACCTGCCGGCATCCTTGAGCCGGCCCAGGTGCATCGCCAGCATAGTGCCCTTCTGGATTTCCAGCAGCATGTTCACCAGCTTCTCCTGCGTGAGCTGGTAGCCCGCCAGCGACCGGCCGAACTGCTGCCGCTCCGCCGCGTAGTTCAGGGCCGCCTCGTAGGAGTCGCGGGCCGCGCCCATGGCTCCCCAGGCGATGCCGTACCGGGCCTCGTTGAGGCAGGAGAACGGCCCGCTGAGTCCGCGCGCGCCCGGCAGCAGCGCCTCCGGTCCCAGCAGCACGCCGTCGAACGTCACGTCGCACTGAACGGAGGCGCGCATCGACAGTTTCTGACCGATGGGCGCGGCGCTGACGCCGGCGGTGCCGGCCGGCACGAGGAAGCCGCGGATGCCGTCGTCGGTCCTGGCCCAGACCACCATGACGTCGGCAATGGAGGCGAGTCCGATCCAGCGCTTGGAGCCGTCCAGGATCCAGCCGGCGTCGGCGCCGGTGCCGTCCTGACGGGCGAAGGTGGCCATCGACGACGGGTCCGAACCGGCCGTCGGCTCCGTGAGCGCGAAGCAGCCGATCACCTCACCCGCCGCCATGCGGGGGAGCCACTCCTCCTTCTGGTCCTCCGAACCCCATCTGTGGATCGCGGTCATGGCCAGCGATCCCTGAACGGAGACGAACGTGCGGATGCCGGAATCGCCGGCCTCCAGCTCCATGGCTGCCAGGCCGTACTCGACGGCGGATCGCCCCGGGCAGCCGTAGCCCTCCAGGTGCATGCCCAGCACGCCGAGCTCGCCAAGCTGCGCCGGCAGATGCCGCGGAAAAATGCCTTGGTCGTACCACTCGGCGATCTCCGGGCGGATCTGCTGGTCGGTGAAGTCGCGGATCCGCTGCCGGAGGAACAGCTCATCGGGAGTCAGCAGTGAATCGAGGTCCAGGACGTCGGAGGGGTCGGGGAGCCCGAACTCGGCCGTGGCTGCGGCGGGGTCAAGGTCGTCGTTGCTCATGGCAGCATCCTACGGCGCAGTATCTGCGGGACGGGGGTAGACCTGCTGCGTGCCCAGGAAGTAGTCCCGCGTGGACGGCAGGAACCGGCACACCACGGCCAGCACCGCGCCCAGCGCCAGGAGCACCACGCCGCTGACAAAGGCCCCGCCGACGCCGAAGATCTGCGTGTCCCCGTACGCCGGATCCCACATCTGTGCCGCGGAGACAAAGAAGGCCGCGGTCAGGATCAGGGCCCCGAGCAGCGGCAGGACGCCGCGGAACCACAGATTGCGGGCGGACCCGCGAAGGGTGCCACGGAAGTACCAGACGCACGCGTAGCCGGTAAGGGCGTAGTAGAACGCGATGAAGAGGCTGATGGAGCTGATCGAATCGGACAGCAGGTTCTCGCTCAGGAAGCTCATGGCCACGTAGTAAGCGATCGCTGCGCCGCCCATTACCTGCGTGGAAAAACCGGGCGTCTGGTTGCGCTCGTGGACTTCGGCGAACTTCGGCGGCAGGGCGCCGTGGACGCCCATGGACAGCGTGCCGCGCGCAGTGGGCAGGATGGTGGTCTGCGTGGAGGAGAGCACGGAGGCCAGGACCGCGACGACGATCAGCCACCCCCACGGTCCCAGGACCACGTCCTTCATGGCCAGGAAGACGTCGGCCTGGTTCTCGCTGTTGCCCAGCCCGATTCCCTCCGTGCCCACCGTGGCGTACATCATCACCAGGAGGGCCACGGAAACGTAGATGGCCACGAGGACGAAGGCAGAGATCACGGCGCCGCGGCCCGGGGTGGTGGACGGGTTCTCGGTTTCCTCATTCACGGCCAGGCAGGTGTCCCAGCCCCAGTAGATGAACAGTGCCAGGAGGGCGCCGTGCACCACCGCGCCGGGATCGGCAAAGGCGCCGGCGGGGTTGAACCACTCGATGTCGAAGGCCTGGCCCTCCGGGGTCCCGCCGGTGATCCTGAAAATGATGGCCACGGCGAAGATGCCCAGCGAGATGTACTGGACGTAGGTCAGGACGCGCTGGACATGTTCGCCCAGCCGGATCCCGCGGTAGTTGACCAGGGTCATGAAGAGGATGAACACCACGCCCGTGGCCGTCACCACGAGCTTGTTCTCGGCGATCGAGCCGTCGCCGATGAGCAGCCACAGGTATTGCCCGGCCACCTGGGCGAGGTTGGCCAGGACCACGATGCCGGCCAGCGCCACGCCCCAGCCGCCCAGCCAGCCCGCCCAGGGGCCGAACGTGCGCCGGGCCCAGATGAAGGTGGTGCCGCAGTCCGGCATGGCGCTGTTGAGCTCGCGGAAGGCGTATGCGATGAACAGCACCGGAATGAAGCCCAAGAGCAGGATCAGGGGTGTGTAGTTCCCGTTCACGGCCACGATCAGCCCCAGCGTCGCGGCCAGGGAATAGACCGGAGCGGTAGAGGCCAGTCCCAGCATGACGGAGTCACCCAGGTCCAGGATCCCGGCGTGCAGTCCCTTGGAGGGCACGGGGTCGCGGGACCGGCCCCCGGTGCCGCCTCCCGCCGTCGTGGTTCCGGTGCTCATAGGGCGATACCTGCCTTGCTGGAGTGGGCCTGGACGCTCAGGGGTGCCGGCGCGTCAATGGTGTTGGGGACGAAGCGGCAGAAGTAATCGGTGATGGGGCCGTCGGATTCGCGGATGCCGCAGCCCACCGACTCGCCGTCCACCACCCACAGGCCGAGGACCGGATGGTTGCCGTCGAAGTCCGGGAGGGAGTGGAACTGCTGGTAGCACCAGCCCTCGCGGCCGTACCCGCCCGGCTGTTCCATGCTGATGCCCTCCGCGTGGATCCTGATGTTGTCCCCCTCGCGGCCGTGCAGCGGCTTGGCCACCCACTCCTTCAGCGGGCCGGGCTCATTGAGATACGCAGGCAGTAGGTTCGGGTGGTCCGGATACAAGTGCCACAGGGCGGCCAGCAGGGCCTTGTTGGAGAGGAGCATCTTCCAGGCCGGTTCCACCCAGCGCGGATTGTGGGCGCGCTGGAGCAGGCGGTGGCCGAACGGCTCCTTCATCATCAGCTCCCACGGGTACAGCTTGAAGATGGTGCTGATCATGAAATTGTCCAGGTCCACGAAGCGGTTGAGGCTGGGGTCCCAGCCGATGTCGGACATGTTGATGCCGATGGTGGTCCAGCCGGCCTGGCTGGCCACGTCCCGCATGTAGGCCGCCGTCATCCAGTCTTCCCCGGATTCCTCGGCTTCGGAGTGCGCAATGTGCAGGGTGCTCATGCCGGTGCGGTACTGCAGCTTCTTCCACTGGCGGATCAGTGCCTCGTGGATGCCGTTCCACTGGTCCTTCTCCGGGAAGACGTCCTGCAGCCAGAACCACTGGGCCACCGCGGCCTCAATCAGCCCGGTGGGGGTGTCCGCGTTGTATTCGAGCATCTTGGCCGCGCCGCCCTGGCCGTCATAGACGAAATCGAAGCGGCCGTAGATGTCCATGTCGCCGGCCTGCAGGGATTCCGCCGCCAGCTCAAGGGCCTGCGGTCCGATGCCGACGGGCCCCATGGCGCCCGTTGCCAGGAACTTCGCCGCCTCGAGGCACATCGCGTGCATTTCCTCGGCGGTCTGTTCGAGGGCTTCCACCTCGTCCATGGTGAACTCGTAGTAGGCGGATTCGTTCCAGTACTCGATCTTCTTGCCGCCGGGCAGGGCGGTGGTGGAGAAGACCAGTCCCTGCTCCTCGATTTTCTGTTTCCAGTCCGGCCGGGGCTCCGACAGTAAGCGCTTCACCTAGCCACCCGTGCTTCCGCCCTTGGAGCTGCTGCCGAAGCCGCCCCTGCTGACCGTGCCGCCCTTGGTGCTGTAGCCCGTGGACGTCTTGGCGCCCTGCGGCACCGTTTTGGTGAAGCTCGGATAGGCCGAGCGGTTCTGCCCCACGGCCGGAACGCTGGCGCCGCGGGAATAGAAATACCACGCGTAGAGGCCGCCGCTGCGGCCAGCGGTGCTGTTGCACTGGGTGTCCTCCACCCGCTCGCCGGTTTCGTCGTTGAAGCAGACCTGCGCGTAGTCGGCTTCCTGTTCGTTGCTCGCCACGATCGCGGTGATGGTGCCGGCAAGCAGTGCTGTCACACCCAAGCCGACGACGACGGTGCGGCGCTGCGACCGCTTTTTCCTCGCCGCCGCGGAGGCCAGTTCGCGCTCGCGCTCCCGGGCGAAGGGGTCGATGATGGGACTCGGCTGGGGGAGGTCCTGGGTTTGATTGCCGTTGGCCTGCGGGCCCTTGCCTTGTTGACCCTCGTCCTGTTGGCCCTGGTTCAGCAGCTCAGGGTGAAGCTCCGGCTTGGGTACCTGCCAGGGCGGCGGCTTGGCGGGCCCGGCGCCGGACGCGTTCTCGCCGCGGCCCCCGCCGGGTTCCTGCTGCGGGTCCTTCTCCGGGTCCATGGTTCCCCCTGCTGTTCCATGCTGTTGAGCGCCTGCGCTCGCGGGCCAGTGAAATCCTGCAGCAAGCCTAGTAGCTGCATGCTCGGGCGGCGAACAAAATCGGACAGGACGGCCCATTGGCAGGACTCCTTCCCGGCAGGTCAGGGCACCGGGAACGCCGAGAACCTAGACTGTTGCCATGGACACCGCCACTCTGCTTGCCGTCTGCCGGGTACACCAGCTCCTTCCTGATGAAGGGAGCGTTGGCGTCACGGCCATTGACAAGCGCCCGGTGGACGGACCGGTGAAGGTGCACAAGCTGGGTCTGCACGGCGACATCCAGGCCAGCCGCATCCACCACGGTGGCGAAGACCAGGCGCTGTACGCCTATTCCCAGGCCGACGCCGATTACTGGATCGGCGAGCTGCAGCGCGAACTGCCGCCCGGAATCTTCGGCGAAAACCTGAGGGTGGCCGGCATCGAGACCACCGGCGCGGTGATCGGTGAGCGCTGGAAGATCGGCCTGGATGTCGAAGTCGAGGTCACCTCGCCGCGCGTGCCGTGTGCTGCATTCCAGCGGCGCATGGGGGAGGCCCAGTGGGTCAAGCGCTTCACCGAGGCGGGCCGCGTGGGCACGTACCTCCGGGTGATCCGGACCGGCTCGATCCAGGCCGGCGACCACATCCACCGGCTGTTCGTTCCCAGCCACGGGGTGACAATCGGCCGGTGGTTCAGCCAGCCGGACGTCGAAGCCATGGAGGCCCTCCGGGACGCCGACGCGGACGGCGAGATCCGCCTCCAGCCCGAGTACCACGACGAATTCGAGAAGCTGCTGCGCCGGGTGGGAAGCTAACCCCTCCCAGCTTTGGGTATTTCTGCACCGCTTTCGGCAGCCCCGGTGCCGGGGAACCCTGGGTTGGCGCGGAAGCCGGATCCAGCGGCGCCGGAAAACGGTGCAAATCTGCGGCGAATCCGCTGAAGCACGGCCGAAAACGCGGGTTGGCCGCCGCCCGTGTGTGCAAGCTCACCGCCGTCTGAGGCGCCCCGGTTACCCAGGCGCGGATCTATGCCCTACACTTGAAATATCCCCCACTCCGGAAATCCCTTATTCCTGCCCAATTTTTGAGGCAGGACTGGCAAGTGTTGGAGTCCGCAAATGTGAAGCGGGCATTTTCATAGGGAGAGCCGGCTAAAGAAAACGCTGTACAGACTGCTGGGATAGCAGCCAAGAGATGCAGCGGGAAGTCCTGCCACGGGATTGCGAAAGCGCCGGACTTCTACGTGACCGGCCGGTCAATGTATGCCCGGCAACCACGGCACAAGTACTGCGGCTCCGCTCACCTCGGGTTGTGCCGCCTGGCCCCCTATGGATGAGGAAACTTCCCTATGCCCGAAAATCACAACGACGCCATCGAGACCGAAACGGCGACTGCCGACACCGCGACCGTCGAATTCACTGAGGCCGTTGCCCCCGCAGCAGAGCCCACCCCTGCCAAGGCCGAAGAGCCCGCCGAAGCCCAGGCTGAAGAGGCGCCCGCCGCACCCGCAGCCAAGGCTGAGGAAGCCGAAGAAGAAGGCGTGAAGTTCGCCGATCTCGGCATCGACGGCCGCGTCCTCGCCGCCCTGCAGGACGTCGGCTACGAAAAGCCTTCCCCCATCCAGGCAGCAACCATCCCGCTGCTGCTTGAAGGCCGCGACGTCGTGGGCCTCGCCCAGACAGGCACCGGTAAGACTGCAGCATTCGCAGTACCGGCACTGTCCCGCCTGGCCGAGCTCCACGACCTCAACGGCCCGTCCCGCAAGACGCAGGCCCTGGTTCTCGCCCCGACCCGCGAGCTTGCGCTCCAGGTTGCCGAGGCCTTCACCTCCTACGCCAAGCACATCGACGACTTCACCGTCCTCCCGGTCTACGGCGGCTCCGCCTACGGCCCCCAGCTCTCCGGCCTCCGCCGCGGTGCCCAGGTTGTTGTCGGTACCCCCGGCCGTGTAATCGACCACATCGCCAAGGGTTCCCTGGACCTGTCCGAGCTGCAGTACCTCGTGCTGGACGAGGCTGACGAGATGCTCCGCATGGGCTTCGCCGAAGACGTGGAGCAGATCTTCCAGCAGACGCCTTCGGACCGCCAGGTTGCACTGTTCTCCGCAACTATGCCGAGCCAGATCCGCCGGATGTCCAAGCAGTACCTGAACAACCCGGCCGAGATCTCGGTGAAGTCCAAGACCACCACCGGCGCCAACACCCGCCAGCGTTACCTGCAGGTGATGGGCCCGCACAAGCTGGACGCGCTGACCCGCATCCTCGAGGTCGAAGAGTTCGACGGCGTCATCGCCTTCGTGCGCACCAAGATGGCCACCGAGGACCTGGCCGACAAGTTGAGGTCCCGCGGCTTCCAGGCTGCCGCCATCAACGGTGACATCCCGCAGCAGCAGCGCGAACGGACTGTCGAGGCGCTTAAGGAAGGCCGCATCGACATCCTGGTGGCCACCGACGTCGCGGCCCGTGGCCTTGACGTTGAGCGCATCAGCCACGTGATCAACTACGACATCCCGCACGACACCGAGTCCTACGTCCACCGCATCGGCCGCACCGGCCGTGCAGGCCGCAGCGGCGACGCCGTTCTCTTCATGACCCCGCGGGAAAAGTACCTGCTGCGTTCCATCGAGAAGGCCACCCGCCAGCCGGTGGAGCAGATGCACCTGCCCACCGCCGAGACCGTCAACACGCTGCGCCTGGGCAAGTTCGCCGAGCGCATCACGGAGACCCTCGAGTCCGAAGATGTAGCAGCGTTCCGCGACCTGATCGCGTCCTACGAGGAAGAGCACAACGTTCCGGCTGCGGAGATCGCCGCTGCACTGGCCGTCATGGCACAGGGCGGACAGCCTCTCCTGGTCAAGGAACTGCCTGCAGCTCCCGAGTTCCAGAAGCGCGAACGCTCCAAGGACGGCTTCGGCTCCCGCGGCCCGACCCGCACGCTGACCGAGGGCAACGCCACCTACCGGATCGCCGTCGGACGCCGCCAGCGCGTCATGCCGGGCTCCATCGTGGGCGCCATTGCCAACGAAGGCGGCATCTCCTCGGCCCAGATCGGCGGCATCGACATCCGCTCGGACCACTCCCTCGTGGAGCTTCCGGCGGACCTGAGCGCCGATCAGCTCAAGGCCCTGTCCCGCACCCGGATCGGCGGCGAGCTGATCCACCTCGAGCTGGACAACGGCCGCAAGCCGTCCGGTGGCGGCGGCGAGCGCGGCGGTTACCAGGGCAACCGCGGCGGCGACCGTGGCGGTTACTCCGGCGGCGGAGACCGTGGCGGCAACTTCAAGGGCAACGGCGGGTTCAAGAAGGAATTCCGCAAGAGCGACGGCGAGCGTTCCTCCGCTGACCGCGGCGGCCGTTCGTACAGCGACCGTTCGGAGCGCACCGTTGGCGCTGACAGCGGCGCCACCCGCGGCCAGGCCAGCGACTCCCGCTTCGGCGGTCACGGCGACGGCTCACGCAAGCCCCGCCACGGCAACGAAGGCGGACAGGGCGGCTTTAACCGCAAGGGCAAGTGGTAACCACCGGCCCGGGGGAGTAGCTCCCTGGCAGCAGTGTTGAATTGACAGGGATGGACCGGCTTTCGAGCCGGTCCATACCTGTTTAATCCGGTCTCGCGAAGGGCCGAAAAGGGCATTTTCGAGGCCACAAAAATCCTTCCTGTGCAACTGTTTCGGCGGCTCCGGAGGCGCCCTCCCGCCGATTTGTTGAGTGGGAACTCTTCCGGTAGAGTATTTACTCGTTGCCCCCCTAGCTCAGTGGTAGAGCGCGTTCTTGGTAAGAACGAGGTCACCGGATCGATTCCGGTGGGGGGCTCTGAATGAGGGCCTGTGTCAAGGCGGTCTTGACCGGCTTGACACAGGTTTTTCTCATTCGTGGCGGTGTAGCTCAGTTGGTTAGAGCGCACGACTCATAATCGTGAGGTCGGGAGATCGAGCCTCCCCACCGCTACAGAATAAGCCCCCGGAATCCGCAAGGTTCCGGGGGCTTTTCTGTCTTCAGTTCCGCCTGCAACACGGGACCGTGACAAGAACCACGTTTCCCCGTAGCTTGGCAGCACTGGCGAATGGGGATATCAGTGGACCTCTTCGAAACAATCATGTTTCCGTTCAAGTGGCTTGTGTCCGTCATCATGGTGGGCATCCATGAGGGCCTGAGCTTCGCGGGCATGCCGGCGGCAAGCGGCTGGACCTGGACGCTGTCCATCATCGGGCTGGTGCTGGTCATCCGGGCCGCCCTGATTCCCGTGTTCCTGAAGCAGATCAAGGCGCAGCGCCGGATGCGGCTTCTGCAGCCCGACCTGCAGAAGTTGCAGGACAAGTACAAGGGCAAAACCGATCCGCTGTCCCGGCAGGCCATGGCCCAGGAACAGATGGCGCTCTACAAGGAGCACGGCACCAACCCCTTCTCCGCCTGCCTGCCCCTGCTGATCCAGACGCCGTTCTTCTTCGCCCTCTTCCAGGTGCTCTCCGGGATCACCGCAGCCAAAGGCCAGGGCAGGGGCATCGGTGCCATGAGCCGCGACCAGGTGGCGCAGTTCGACGAGGCAAGCATTTTCGGCGCACCGTTGTCGGCCTCGCTGCTGCACGGAGGTGCCGGGGGCAGCCAGGCAGCGGTCACCATCCTGACCATCGTGATGATCCTGACCATGACGGCCGCGCAGTTCGTCACGCAGAAGCACATCATGGCCATGAGCATGCCCGATGACGCCATGGCCAGCCCCTTCATGCGGCAGCAGAAGGTGCTGCTTTACATCCTGCCGATCGTGTTCGGGGTGGGCGGCGTCGTCTTTCCCATAGGCGTCCTGATCTACTGGACCGTTTCCAACCTGTGGACCATGGTGCAGCACCGCGTTGTCACCGGCCCGCCGGCGCCAGGCCACGGTGACGTCCCGCGCCCGGGGTGACCCGCGACGGAGACCAGCCGACGCCCCTAAACCGGCAAGAAAAAGCCCCGCACCGCCGTCGGACGGTGCGGGGCCTTCCTGCAGGACCGGCGTCAGACTTTGGTGACGCTCACCATCACGTTGGGGCATGAATCGGCATACCGGATCAGGGCGGCCTTCTCCACGCTGTCCACGCGCAGGCCCCACCGGATCTTCACGGCGATCCACTGGCCGATGTAGGCGCATTTGTTGGCGGGCGGCATCCACGATTCAGGTCCCCGAGCCTGCTTCGCGGAGTTCAGGGCCGCCGTCTGGGCATTCAGGGAGCGCGCGTCGCCCAGATCGTTGTAGAACGCCACCCGCCGCGCCTGCGACCAGAAGCGCGCCCCGGAGCCCCATGCCTCGTGGACCGGGACCGTGTGGTCGATTTCCACGGCCGTGGCGGAGTAGTGCGTCCGGTTATCCCAGGTGGTCACCCAGCGTGCCGTGCGGACCGTGCACTTCCGGGTGGTGGTGTACGTCGCGGCGGCCTTCGCTTCTTGGAGGAGGACCTCGGCGCGGGTGTTCTGGCAGTCGCGGTTGGCGTCCAGCCACGTGCCGAAGTAGCGGGTCCGGTCGTAGCCTGCGTTGTTTTCGGCCGCGACCGGCAGCGACCGCGCCGCGGTGCGCAGCGTCGCCGAGTAGTAGGTGGCCGCTTCCGCCGGCACGGCGAGGCCGGCGAGGAGAAGTCCCGCGGCCAGGCCCGAGGCGGCGAGGGACCTGCCCAGGGCCGCCCGGCCGAAGAGTGAAGCTAGTGATGCCCGAATCCGGACGTGTTTGAACCGGCCTGACGGCATGATTCCCCCATGTGAGTAATGAAAATCTGATGCGCACTGATTGATGCGAAGACCAGCATGACAGCGGAAAAGCTCGGGAAGCGGGCCCTTGATCAGGTCTTGATCCAAACCTGTGCCAATGCTGCGGAGGGCCATGAGCGGGTGCGCGCCAGCGCCATCCTGTTGCCATCCGGCCATACCGAACCTAGGGTCGGATTTGCGGCTGCCCGCCCGGGAAAAGTCCGCCGCCGAACACAGGAGGGCCGCCATGGCCACGCTGATCTACTCGCTCATCATGTCGCTGGACGGCTTCGTGGCGGACCGCGACGGCGACTTCGACTGGGGCGAACCCGACGCCGAGGTGCACACGTTGGTCAACGAGCTGCTGCGCCCGGTGGGGACCCACCTCTATGGCCGCCGGCTGTACGAGGTGATGGCCGCGTGGGAGGATCCGGACGCCTTCGCCGGGGAGCCGGACTACGTCCAGGATTTCGCGCAGCTGTGGAAGGCGGCCGACAAAGTGGTCTTCTCCCGGACGCTGGCCCAGCCGTCCACCGAACGGACCAAGATTGAGCGCGAGTTCGACGCCGACGCCGTCCGGCGGCTCAAGGCGGAAGCCGGACAGGACCTGATCATCGGCGGTCCGGACCTCGCCGCCTCGGCCATCCGGGCGGGCCTTGTGGACGAGTTCCAGATGTTCGTCTCGCCCTTGGCGGTTGGCGGCGGCAAGAAGTTCTTCCCGGACGACGTCCGGCTCCGGCTCGAACTGCTCGACGAAAGGCGGTTCGGGAACGGTGTGGTCTACCTCCGCTACCGGAACCGGACCTGACGCCTGGCCGCGCCGCGGCGGCGGCGGGACTGGGGCTCCCGGGCAGGCTGGGACACAATGGGTGGCATGACCCGAATCGCTATCATCGGCGGCCACGGCAAAGTGGCCCTCCACCTGTCCGCCCTCCTCACGGAAGAGGGGCGCAGCGTCACGTCCTTCATCCGCAACCCGGACCACACCGCCGACGTCGCGGCCACCGGCGCCTCGCCGTCGGTCCTGGACGTTGAAAACTCGACGACGGCGGAAATCGCCGCCGCGCTCCGGAACCACGACGCCGTGGTCTGGTCCGCCGGTGCTGGGGGAGGGGCCCCGCAGCGCACCTACGCCGTGGACCGCGACGCCGCCATCCGGTCGATGGATGCGGCGGCGGAGGCAGGTGTGGGCCGCTACGTCATGGTGTCGTACTTCGGCGCCGGACCGGACCACGGCGTCCCCGAGGACAACGGCTTCTTCGCTTATGCCGAGGCCAAGGCCGCCGCGGATGAATACCTGCGCGGCACGGGCCTGGACTGGACCATCCTCGGCCCCGGCCAGCTCACCAACGGGCCGGGGAACGGCCTGATCGACGTCAACCCCGATAACTCCTGGCAGGGCGCCGAGACTTCGCGCGCCAATGTGGCGATCGTCGTGGCGGCCGTGCTCGAATTGCCGGGAATCGCCGGCAAGACCATCGAATTCCGGGACGGCACGCTCCCGGTCGCCGCCGCGCTGGAACTCGTGAAGTAGCGGCCGGCGCGGCGGAGGCCAGCCGCCGTCGAAAAGGCCGCACGGTGTTCCCGGTATTGTGGAAAGGCACGGCCTGCGCCCCGTTCACGGGACGGTGCAGGCCCAACACTCCGGGGAAAGTGAGCACATGGACCAGCTGGCACTCATCATCGGACTCCTGCTCGCCACCGTGGTGGCGGTGGGCCTGGGAGACCGACTCCGGCTGCCCTACCCGGTCCTGATGCTCATCCTCGCCGTGGCGCTGACGTTCATCCCAGGCTTTCCGGACCTTGAGATCCCGCCCGAGCTCATCCTGCCGATCTTCCTGCCCCCGCTGCTGTTCGCCACGGCCCAGCGCAGTTCCTGGGCCGTGTTCCGGGTGCGCTGGCGAACGCTCATCATGCTCGCTGTGGCCCTCGTAGTGATCTCCACGGCGGTGGTCGCGGGCGCGGCATGGCTGATGATCCCGGGCATCGGCATCCCGGCCGCCATCGCCCTGGGCGCCATGGTGGCCCCGCCTGACCCCGTGGCCGTCGAATCCGTGGCCGGCCGCGTCCACATGCCGCGGCGCCTCATCACGGTGCTCCAGAGTGAGGGCCTCTTCAACGACGCCGCCGCCATCGTGATCTTCCAGGCCGCAGTGGCCGCCGCGGTGGCCGGCACCAAGCTGGGGTCCGACGTCGTCCTCAAGTTCGTGGTGGGAGCTGCCCTTGCCGTGGTGGTCGGGATCGCCATGGGCTGGCTGACCGCGCTGATCACCAGGCTGGTGCAGTCCATGGTGGCCCGCAGCGCAGTCACCCTCGTGGTGCCGTTCGCCGCCTACATCCTGGCTGAAGAGTTCCACGCATCCGGCGTGATCGCCGTCGTGGTGACGGCGTTGGAGATGCAGCGCCACTCCCGCCCGCAGGATGCCGCCGAACGCGTCACGCGGACGGCCTTCTGGGACGTGGTGGAACTCCTCGTCACCGGGCTGGCCTTCGGCCTCGTGGGGCTGGAAATCCAGGACGTCATCCGCACGGAAGGCTCCGGGATCCTCGGCATGGTGGGCACCGCAGTGGTGGTCTGCATCCTGGTGTTCGCGGTGCGGTTCGGCTGGCTGGGCCTGCTGGCTCTGTCCGCCCGCAAGCGCAAGAACCTGCTGCAGCCCGCGTCCGCCAAGGAGGTCCTCATCCTGACGTGGTGCGGCATGCGCGGCCTCGCCACACTGGCGCTCGCACTGGCACTCCCGCTCACCCTCGCGGACGGCACGCCGTTCCCGGCGCGGGACGAGCTGCTGGTCATAGCCTGCGCCGTGCTGCTCGCCACGCTGGTGCTGCCGGGGCTCACCCTGCCGTGGCTGATGCGGGTCCTGAAGGCCTCCCAGGACGGCACGGAGGAGCGGGACGCGGCCCGCCTCCTGGCCAGGCGAGCCCAGGCGGCCGCGGTGGCTGCGCTCAAGGACCACGAGCTCGTCAAGGAGCTGCCGCCGGAGAAGGTGGCGCTGGTGAAGGAGAAAATGACCCGCCTGCACGCCGAACTCCTGGACGGCAGCCTGCAGAACGAAAGCCTGGCCGAGAAGCGCGAGCGCGGCCGGGAGCTGGCCATCACGGTCCAGACCATCGCCCTGGACGCCGCCCGCCAGGAGGTCGTGGCGGCCCGCAGCGAGTCGGACATGGATCCGGAAGTGGCGGACCGGGTGCTGCGCCAGCTGGACCTGCGCACCATGATCATGCCGGAATGAGTCGGCGGCGGAGGACGGACAGCGCCTAGGCCGGCAGGGACAGCTCCAGGTCCAGGGTGTTCTTCTCCACGTAATCCAGGGCGCACCTGACGGCCCCCACCGTCACGATGGAGTCGCCCAGCGGCGAAACCGCCAGCTTCGGGGCCGTCGCGGTGAACTCCTTGAGGTGACGGGCGATGGGCGCCAGCAAGACGCCCGCCGAGTTGGCCACGGCCCCGCCGATGACCACCAGTTCCGGGTTGATGATCGTGGCGACGGCGCCAATGATCCTTGCCATCCGCTCGGCCAGCCGGTCCAGGATTCCCAGGGCCACGGTGTCTCCCGCGGCGGCGGCCGCGAAGACGTGTTCGGGTTCGACGCCCTCCTTGGCGTGCTCGCGGAGTGACGTCCTCGCTGGTCCGGCCAGCGCCTCCTCCGCCCACTCCCTGGCCAGGGCGGCGATGCCGAACGTGTTTCCCACGCCCTCCACCATGTCGAGGAACGCCAGTTCGCCGGCGCCGCCGCCGATGCCATGCAGCAGGCGCCCGTCGTCGAGCACTCCGGCACCGACACGCTCACTGGCCAGGATGACGACGACGTCGTCCACGCCTTCGGCCGCCCCGCGCCAGCGCTCGCCCAGGGCGGCGAGGTTCGCGTCGTTTTCGAGCAGCACCGTCCACCCGCGGAGCTCCTGAAGCGCGGCCTTAAGCCCGACGTCGAAGAGCCCCCAGAACTGCTGGGCCGCCAGCACGTTTCCCTTGCGGTCCACCGGAGCGGCGATGCCGGCACAGACGGCCAGCACGGAGTCGGGGGAGGCGCCCACGCTGTGCAGGGCCACCATGGCGGTCTTGTCGATCATGGCCACGCGTTCCTCGGCGGTGATCTCGGCCAGCGCGAACGGCTGGCTGGACCGTCCCAGGACCTTGCCGCGGAGATCGGACACCACCACCGTGGCCTTGGAGTAGCCCACGTCCATCCCCAGGACGTAGCCGCCGCGTTCGTTCAGCTCGAACCTGCGGGCCGGCCTGCCCTTTTGGTATCCGCCGAAGGCACGCTGGTTTTCCAGCTCCCGGATCCAGCCCCGATGCATGAGGTCTTCGCACACCGAGATCGCGGTCGCCCGGGTAAGGCCGGTGGCCTGCATGACGTCGGTGACGGTCACGGCCTGGGAGGCGCGCATGAAATCCAGGACAGCCCCGGCGCTCACCCGCCGCAACAGCTGGGGCGTGGCCGCCGTCATCTCGGGCATGGTGTTGACCTCCTTGTGCTTTTCACCACATAATACTTGAGGAACTAAATTTAGATTCTATATAAACTTTGAGCATGGTGGGCCGGACGGCCGCCGACCACCGGCTTTGCCTTCCAGAACCAGACCTTCACCCCTTTTGCAAAGGAGCAACCGTGAACAGCATCCTGAAGCACTGCCCGCCCGGACCACCCCGGCCCCTCCAGCCCAAGCCTTCCCAGTCCCCGCCCCCGCTCACGTCGGTATCCGCCCCGTGAGCGCCGCCGCGCTCAGCGGGAACGCCCTGGTTAGCGGAAATGCCGCGCTCAGCGGGAACGCGCCGGTTGGCAGGCGCGCGCTGCTGAAGTTCGCAGGCCTCGCTGGCTGTCTCTTATACACATCTAGATGTGTATAAGAGACAGCCCTCGCCCGGCTGCGGCGCCGCGCCCAGCACCCAAAACGGCGTGACCACGCTCCGGTTCATGCAGAACAAGCCCGAGGTGGTGGCCTACTTCAACCAGGTCATCAAGGATTTCGAGGCACTGAACCCGGACATCCGGGTCATCCAGGACTTCAACGAAGGCAACTTTGTTCCCGGGCTGGTCCGCAACGATCCGCCGGACGTCGTCACCCGCGGATTCGCACAGGCCACCGCCGACTTCGTCAAGAAAGGCATCTTCGCCGACCTTTCAGGCATGCCGGTGACCGCCACCATCGATCCCAAGATGCAGGAGCTCATCAGCTCCTGGGGCCAGTACAACGGGAACGAGGTCAGCGCCCTGCCCTTCTCGCTGGCGGCAGCCGGGGTCATCTACAACAGGGACATCTTCGAGGCCAAGGGCGTGGCGGTCCCCACCACCTGGGACGAGTTTGTTGCCGCCTGCGAAACGTTCAAGGCAGCAGGCATCGCGCCGATCTACGGCACGTACAAGGATCCCTGGACCCTCGCGCAGGGCATGTTCGACTACGTCGCCGGCGGCTCGCTGGATGTTGCGGACTTCTTCTCGAAGCTCAATGCCAGGGGCGCCGCCATCACAGCTGACGCGCCCGAGTCCTTCGCCAACAACTTCGGCCCGGCGCTGCCAAAGATGCTGCAGCTGGCGTCCTTCGCCCAGAGCGGCGCAGCCAGCAAGAACTACGCAGACGGCAACGCCGCGTTTTCCAAGGGCCAGGCGGCGATGTACCTGCAGGGCCCGTGGGCTCTGTCCCAGCTGGTTGCAGCGAACAAGGGGATCCGGCTCGGAAGCTTCCCCCTGCCGGTGACGAACAACCCGGAGGAGACCAAAGCCCGCGTGAATGTGGACATGGCGCTCTCCATTACCCGCAACACGCCCAACATGGCCGCTGCGCAGCGGTTCGTCAACTATCTCCTGGAGCCGTCGGTGGTCAACACCTACAACGAAAAGAACGCCGCGTTCTCCCCGCTCAAGGACGCTCCCGCCGTCGAAAATCCGCAGATCAGCGGGCTGGGCGCCTCCGTCAAGGAAGCACGCTACTACCAGGGCGCCGGCACCTACTTCCCGCCGTCCGTGCCGCTGAACAACTACGTCCAGTCCTTTGTGTACGGCAAGAACGGCGAACAGTTCCTCACAGCCCTCGACGACGAATGGCGGCGCGTTGCCGAGCGCACCGCCGTCTGACACCCGCCCGACTCCAGGAGCCCCAATGACCGCAACATCCCGGGTGGCCCAGACAGCCCCTCCCGCAGGACGCAACGCACCGACTTCCGCCTCCGCCAAAACCACAACCGTCCGGTCCGGGAACAGAATCGATCCCACGTACTACTGGATGATCGTTCCCGTCCTGGCACTCTTCGCCTTTTTCATCACCCTTCCGGCCCTCGTGGGCGTCTTTTTCAGCCTCACGAACTACGCCGGCTACGGCGACTGGAAGTTCATCGGACTGTCCAACTACGTCAACATCTTCAAGGACCCGGCGGTCCTTCAGTCCTACATCTTCACGTTCGTCTTCGCCCTGGCCACCACCGTGGTGGTCAACGTCGTGGCCCTGGCGATCGCCTTGGGCCTGAACGCCAAGATCAAGTGGCGCACGGGCATCCGCACCGTGTTCTTCATCCCCATGGTGCTGTCGGCCCTGATCGTGTCCTTCGTGTTCAACTACCTGTTCTCCAACACCCTTCCAGTGCTGGCTGAGCGGCTCGGTGTGACGCCGCTCGCCACGAGCATCCTCGCCAACGAGAACCTCGCCTGGCTCGCCATCGTGCTGGTCACGGTGTGGCAGGCGGCCCCCGGCGCCACCATCATCTACCTGGCAGGGCTGCAGAGCGTGCCGTCCGAAGTGTACGAAGCCGCTGACCTCGACGGCGCGGGTAGTTTCCGGCAGTTCATGAGCCTGACCCTGCCGCTGATCCTCGGCTACCTCGTGATCAATGTGATCCTGGGGTTCAAGGGCTTCCTGGGGACCTACGAGATCATCGTGGGACTCACGGGTGGCGGCCCCGGCATGGCAACCCAGTCGGTGGCGATGCGCATCTTCTCCGGCTTTACCGGCGGCGACTACTCCTACCAGATGGCCAACGCCGTCATCTATTTCCTGATCACCCTGCTGATCTCCGTCATCCAGCTGCGCCTCATCCAGCGCCGGGGGGTTTCACTCTAATGACCGCTTCCACACTTTCCGACACCCTGGCCGTAGCCGCGGCTCCCGCACGCAAGGCCGGCCGCTCCGGCCTCTCCGGCGGCCCCCGACGCCCCCGCCGCTCCGGCCGCGAGGGCTACAAGGTCAACTGGTGGCTCACCGCGCTGATGATCGTGGCCTCGCTGACGGTCCTGCTGCCGCTGTACTTCACCGTGGCCATGGCGCTGAAGTCACCGGACCAGATCGGTACGGGAACGGGACTGGCCTGGCCCACGCCGATGAACTGGGAAAACTTCTCGGCGGCCTACGTTTCCACGGACTTCCCGCGGGCGTTCATGTCCACCGCCTTTGTCACAGTGCTGAGCGTCCTCGGTTCGCTGGCCAGCAGTTCGCTTGTGGCCTACGCCATCGCGCGGAACTGGAACCGGAGGTTCTTCCGCGGCTCCTTCATCTACCTGCTCTCGGCCATGTTCATCCCGCTCCCGGTGATCATCCTGCCGCTGATCAAGCAGACCGCACTCCTTGGCCTGGACAACCCGGCCGGCGTCGTGTTCCTGCACGTGCTCGGCGGGATTTCGTTCAACACCCTGCTCTACATCGCCTTCGTCCGCTCCATCCCGGTGGAGCTGGAGGAATCGGCCCGCATGGACGGCGCCACCACGTGGCAGGTGTTCCGCAAGATCATCTTCCCGCTGCTGGCCCCCATGAACGCGACCGTGGGCATCTTCGCCTTCCTCGGCTCCTGGAACGACTTCCTGCTGCCCCAGATGATGATCGCCGACCCCTCCCTCCAGACCCTCCCCGTGGTGCAGATGCTGTTCCAGGGCGAGTTCAACACCAACTACAGCCTCGCGTTCGCGTCCTACCTGATGGCCATGGCCCCCACATTGGTGGTTTACATCCTGGCCCAGCGTTGGGTACTCTCCGGAGTCATGCGCGGGGCCGTTAAATAGACCCATCAACCCAGTCCAGCAACAACCCCAACCACAAGAAAAGGATCATCCCTTGTCCACCACTGCCACACTGGCAACCCTGTCCGATTCCGACCGTCTGGCCGATCCGAACTGGTGGCGTCAGGCATCCGTCTACCAGATCTACCCGCGCAGCTTCGCCGATTCCAACGGGGACGGCCTGGGCGACATCAAGGCCATCACGGCCAAGGTCCCGTACCTGAAATCGCTGGGAATCGACGCCGTCTGGCTCAGCCCGTTCTACCCGTCGGCGCTCGCCGACGGCGGCTACGACGTGGACGACTACCGCGACGTCGACCCCAAGCTGGGCACGCTGGAGGACTTTGACGAGATGGCAGCGGCCCTGCACGCCGCCGGCATCAAGCTCATCGCTGACATCGTCCCCAACCACTCCTCGGACCGGCACGAATGGTTCAAGGAAGCCCTCGCGTCCCCCAAGGGTTCCGCGGCGCGTGACCGCTACATCTTCCGTGACGGCAAGGGCCCGAACGGCGAGTTTCCGCCGTCGGACTGGGACTCGGTCTTCGGCGGACCCGCCTGGGAGCGCATCACCGAACCGGACGGCACCCCCGGCCAGTGGTACATGCACATCTTCGCCAAGGAGCAGCCAGACCTGAACTGGGCCAACCGGGAAATCCGGGACGACTTCCTCAAGACCCTGCGCTTCTGGTCCGACCGCGGCGTGGACGGCTTCCGCGTGGACGTGGCGCACGCCCTGACCAAGGACCTCACCGAACCGCTGCTGTCCAAGCTGGAATTGAGCGCGGCCAACACCGGGACCGACGGTTTCGATGACGGCTCGCACCCGTTCTGGGACCGCGACGAAGTCCACGAGGTCTACACCGAATGGCGCGAGGTCTTCAACGAGTACAACCCGCCGCGCACCGCCGTTGCCGAAGCCTGGGTGCACGCCACCCGGCGGCCGCGCTACGCGAGCCCCGAGGGCCTGGGCCAGGCGTTCAACTTCGACCTCCTGCAGGCCGATTTCGACGCCGAGGAGTTCCGGGAAATCATCGCCCGCAACCTCGCCGAGGCGGCCGCCACCGGTGCGTCCTCCACCTGGGTCTTCTCCAACCACGACGTCGTCCGGCACGCCACGCGCTACGGCCTGCCGAAGACCTCCAAGGCCAAGAAGCACGCCAAGGGCCAGGACGGCAAGGACTGGCTGCTGGCCGGCGGCCCCGAAGAGGACCTGGACGTGGCGCTCGGCGAGCGCCGCGCCCTGTCTCTTATACACATCTAGATGTGTATAAGAGACAGCTGCTGATGCTCGCGGTACCCGGCTCCGCCTACTTGTACCAGGGCGAGGAGCTGGGCCTCCAGGAAGTCGCGGACATCCCCGACGCCGAGCGCCAGGACCCGTCGTTCTTCCGCAACAAGGGCGTCGAAGTAGGCCGTGACGGCTGCCGCGTGCCCCTGCCGTGGAAGGTTGAGGGGACCTCCTTCGGCTTCGGCGACGGCGGGGCCCACCTGCCGCAGCCGGACTGGTTCAGCAAGTACGCCGTCGACGCCCAGGACGGCACCGAAGGCTCCACCCTGGAGCTCTACCGCACGGCCCTGAAGCTGCGCCGGGAACTGCAGTCCGACGAAGAGCTGGAATGGATCGAAACCGGCAACCCGGAGGTCCTGCACTTCAGCCGCCCCGGCGGCTGGCAGTCCGTGACCAACTTCGGCGACACCGCCGTCGAGCTTCCCGCCGGGACCGTGCTGGTCAGCAGCGCCCCGCTGGAAGAGGGCAGGCTGCCCGCCAACACCACGGCCTGGCTGCGCTGACATAACTCAACAACAAGTAAAGGTGGCGGTGCCCGGCCGGGGCGCCGCCACCTGTGCGTCTGCCGCGACTCATGAAAGAGTGAAGCAATGACTGATCACAACGTTCCATCGTCCGCGCAGGAGCTCATCTACGGCTGCATGGGCCTTGGCGGCGGATGGTCCGACGAACCGCATGACGTCCACCACGTGGAGGAGGCCGCTGCCGCCGTCGACGCGGCGCTGGATGCAGGCATCACACTGTTCGACCACGCGGACATCTACCGCCGGGGCAAGTCCGAGGCTGTCTTCGGTGAGGTGCTGGCGTCAACGCCGGGCCTGCGCGAGCGCATCCGGCTGCAGACCAAGTGCGGCATCCGCCTCAACGAGCGCGGACTGGAAACCCACTACGATCTCAGCGGCGATTCGATCATTGAGCGCGTGAACGGCAGCCTCGAGCGCCTGCGCACGGACTACGTGGACGTCCTGATGCTGCACCGCCCGGATCCCCTGATGGACCCGGCCGAGGTGGCGGCCGCCGTCGGGAAGCTCATGGCGGAAGGCAAGGTGCGGGCGCTGGGCGTGTCCAACATGTCCGGCGAGCAGATTGCGTACCTCCAGGACGCCCTGGAGACGCCGGTGGTGGCCAACCAGCTGGAGATGAGCCTGCTGAAGCGGTCCTGGCTCGAGAGCACGGTGCTCGTCAACCACCCGGAATCGGCGGATCACAGCTTCCCCCACGGCACGATCGAATACTGCGCACGGCAGGGGATCACCCTGCAGGCCTACGGCGCAATGGCACGCGGGCACTACACGGGGAATCCGCCCGAACGGCCCACACCTGCCGAGGCCGCCACGGCTGCGCTGCTGGCGGACATGGCGCGGGACAAGGGAACCACGGCCGAAGCCGTGCTGCTGGGGTGGCTCATGCGGCACCCGGCAGGGATCGCGCCGGTCATCGGAACCGCCAATCCGGACCGGATCCGCGCCTGTGCCGGGGCCGCCCGCGCGGCCGAAGCCATGACCCGGGCCGAGTGGTACCAGCTGTGGGTCACGGCCCGGGGAACCAACATCCCTTAACCCCGGCCCGCTCATTCGCCCCGCTTAACCCAACTAGGTCGCAGTAGATGTCGTTATGAGCGTTCAAAACGACATTAACTGCGACCTAGTTGGGCTGGGGGCCGCTAGTTCAGCGGGGCGACTTCCGAATACGTGGAGGAGTCGCCCTTCAGAGCCTGGCTCTGCGTGCCGTCCACGCCCACCGGGATGTCGCCGGCAATCGTGACGCGGTTGAGCTTGCGCGGCTGGCCGTCGTAGTTGTCCGGAGCGTAGTGCTGGGTGATCCGGTTGTCGAAGAGCACCAGCTGGTTGGGCTCCCAGTTGACCCGCACCACGTTCTCGGGCCGGGTGACGTAGGCCTGCAGCAGCCGGATGATGTCCCTGGACTCGGTGTTGGACAGGCCCACGATCCGCAGGCGCTGCGCGAAGCCCCCGATGAACAATCCGCGCTCGCCGGTCAGCGGGTGGACACGCACCACGGGGTGGGCGGTCTCGAACTTGAGCCGGGTGAACTCCTTGCGGCGCTCTTCGGCGTTGGCATGCTCCAGGTTCTTGGGCACCGAGTAGTCATAGTCGTTGGTGTGGATTGCCCAGAGCGTGTCAGCGAAGTTGCGCAGTTCATCCGGCAGGTCGCGGTATGCGGCACCGGAGGACGCGATCAGCGTTTCGCCGCCGTACGCCGGCAGGTCGATGCTGCGCAGGGTGGAGGCCTGCGGCGGGTTGACCACAAACGTGACGTCCGTGTGCCAGTTGTTGGCGGAGCCGTTCTCGCTGTCCACCGGCAGGACGTTTTCCTCGCCCTCTACGGATGCGACCGTGGGGTGGGCCTTCGTGAGTGGTCCGAAGTGGCTGGCGAACTTCACCTGTGCCTCGTCGGTGAGGATGTTGGCTTCCCGGAACACCAGGGCCTTGTGCTCGTTGAGTGCCGCGCGGATCTGGGCGACAGTCTCGGCGGAGAGGTCCCCGCTGAGGTCCAGGCCGCGGATCTCGGCCCCGATGCGGGAGCCCAGCTTGGCGAATTCGAGCTTGGTTTCGGTAATGACGGTCATTGTTCTTCCTTACTGTGGTGGCGCTGGCGGTGGGTTACTGGCGGTGCGTATCTGGCGGTGTGTTAGTTGGAAATGAGTCCGTTGAACTCGTTGGTGTAGAGCTTCTTGGGATCCAGGTCGGACTTGATGATGCCCACCGACTTCAGGTATTCGTTCCAGCGGGTGAAGTCCTCGTCCTTGATTTCGCCCTTGTTGGGGACGCCCACGCTCTTCCAGTACTGCAGGGCGGCGGGGTTCTCATTGCGGCCGCGCTCCTTCAGGATCTTGGTGAAGCGCGCAATCACTTCCTGGCGCGGCGTGGTGCGTTCCCACTCGATGGCTTTCGCGACGCCCGTGGTGAACGTCCGGGTGGTGTTGGGGTTCTGGGCGATGAAGTCTCCCCGGAGCACGTAGGGGCCGCCGGCAAAGCTGCCGAACAGGTCGAAGTCGCTGAAGACGGACCGCAGCCCTCCGTTGGCGATGGCCTTGTCCTGGAGGATGCTGCCCAGTGAGCCTGCATCCACCTGTCCTCGGCGGATAGCTTCCTCGGTGTCGTTGGGCGGCACCACCACGAGCTGGACCTGCTTGATCTCGTCCGCGCTGAGCCCGTTCTTCCTGAGGTAGGTGTTGATCACGGCCTCCGAGTGCGCTCCGAGGGTGTTGACCGCGATCTTCTTGCCGATGAAGTCCCGGGCCGTCCGGATCGGGCTGTCCGCCTTCACGTAGTAGCCGTTGAAGGTCTTGCTGTCTTCGCCGTAGTAGTTGATGACGGCCTTGACCGGTGCCCCGGCCTCGACGAGCTTCACCACGGCACCCGCGAAGGCGCCGCCGAAGTCCGTCTGGCCGGTGGCCGCGGATTGGATGTCCTGCGGGCCGCTGATGGTGTTGCCCACCCAGTTCAGCTTCACATCGCCCAGGTAGCCGAGATCCTGGGCCAGTTCGGGGAGGGTCACGGTGTTGGCCCAGCCCTGGTACCGGAGCTCCTTGACCTCGGTGGCGCCCGGGGCGCCGGTGCCGGCCACCGAGGGGCCACCGCAGCCGGACACCGTCAGGGCGATGACGACGGCGGCCGCAGCACTCAGGATGGTCAGGTGTCGTTTCATGGGGGTTCCTTCGATGGTTGCTTGGCTGGCTCTGTGGCCAGGGTTACTGCCGGCCGCCGCAGCGGCCCGATGGATCGATGTAAGCGCACTTGGCCGGCGCAGGAAAGCGGCCCGGTCACGGCAGGAAACCCTTGGAAATCCGCTGAAATACCGCGCAACGCAGGGTCATGAGGCGCCGTGTTTCGGCCGATGAATCCCCGTGACGGACGGCACGCGGAACGGCCTCCCGCGCCGTAGACTCCCGCTTTTGTTCGTATTGGTCTCCGCCGGGGACCGGTCATCTTCGCCTTAGCAGGTGCAGGCCGGATACGGTAGGTATATGACGTCTTCTTCCACTGCCGAGATCACCCGGCACGAACGCAACATCCCCGCCGAAATCGCCCGTTCGTGGCTACTGGTCAACGCAATGAAAACCGAGCTCTTCGACCAGTCGGCGGTATCCCGCGCGGATTCCATCATTCTGGACATCGAGGACGCGGTGGATCCCTCACAGAAGGACACAGCCCGCGAGAACGTGGTGAACTGGCTGACCGCAGGCGGCCAGGCCTGGGTCCGGATCAACGACGCCATCAGCCCCTTCTGGGCCGATGACCTCGCCGGCCTCCGCGGCACGCCCGGACTGCTCGGCATCATGCTGGCCAAGACCGAATCCGCGGACCAGGTCACCGAGTCCTTCCACCGCATGGACGGCAAGACGCCCGTCATCGCGCTCGTCGAGAGCGCCCTCGGCATCGAGGAAGCCAACAACATTGCCAAGGCGCAGGGCGCGTTCCGGCTCGCCTTCGGGTCCGGCGACTTCCGCCGCGACACGGGCATGGCGGCCACGCCCGAGGCGATGGCCTACCCGCGCGCCAAGCTCGTGGTGGCCAGCCGGGTCGGCAACCTGCCCGGCCCCATCGACGGCCCCACTGTCGGCACCAACCACCCCATCCTGCGCGAGCAGACCGGCATCACGGTGATGATGGGCATGACCGGAAAGCTCTGCCTGGCCATCGACCAGACCAGCGTCATCAACGAGGTCATCAGCCCCACGCCGTCGGATGTCGCCTGGGCCACCGACTTCATGGCCGACTTCGAGGCCAACGGCCGCGTCATCCGCGACGGCTCCGACCTGCCCCGCCTGGGCCGCGCCGAGAAGATCATGAAGCTCGCGGTAGCCTTTGGGGTGCAGCCCGCGCTCTAGCCCGCAGCAGCACCTTCAGGAGGCCCCGTGACCGATACCCGCTATCTGGTGCACGGGGTCTTTTGGGATGGTCCGGCTGCCGCTTCCGGGACGTCCGATGGCGGCCGGCCCGTTTTGCGCCTCCAGCAGCTTTCGCCGGAGGGCGGGTTCAGCGAGTTAAGGCTCGACGCCGGTGCGCGGCTTGGCTTCCGGGTCGCCGACAGCGGAAAGCACTGCCTCGGGCATGCCAAGGTCTTCTCCGCGGCGGAGCGGGAGCATGTGCCGTGCCCGGGCCGGTTCCCGGCGGTGCGGGGGAGCCAGTGCGAGCGCTGTTTCGTGGTGGACGATTCCCGGCTCATCCACGATTTCCACCGCGGCGGCCGGGTTCCGCCTGGGCTCCGAAGCTACCTTATGCAGCCGCACTGGCTGTACGTGGCCACGTTTGCCCACGGCGCCAGCAAAATCGGGACGGCATCCCAGCCCCGGAAGTGGAACCGGCTGGCCGAGCAGGGCGCCGTGGTTGCCCGGTACGTTGCACTCGCCGAGGACGGCCGCGTGGTGCGGGTCCTTGAGGACATGGTCACCCGCGAAGCCGGACTCGCCCAGCAGGTCCGGTCCTGTCTCTTATACACATCTAGATGTGTATAAGAGACAGCCGCCCTGACGGACCCGCTGCCCGGCGGCGGCTCGACGAACTGAACCGCCGCCTGGCGGAAGAAGTCAGGACGCTGTTGGCGGGCACCGCCGTCGGGGGTTTCGGCGTCGTGGACGAGCAGTGGGTCCGGCCCGCGCAGGCCGCCGGGCTGGTCGCGGCGTCGGCCCGGCACGCCTACCCGCACAGCATGGACGGCGGCAGCCACGGCTTCACGCTCGGGGCGCTGTGCGGGAGCCACGGACTGGCCGGCATCGAGGGCTCGGAGCTGGACTTCGTGGTGAACCTGGGGCTGCTGAAGGCGCGTCTGATCGAGCCGGGCGAGTTCAGCTCCGAGGTGCCCGCCGTGCAGGAGGCCCTGTTCTGAAGCCGGGTAAACTGGCACGGTGCTGAACGAATTCTGGGCCTCGGCGCCCGCCTCATACAAAGTCCTGGTTTTCAGCGCGATGGGCCTGATCGCCGCAGGCATCATCCTCAACATTGCGGGGAATGCCGCGCACAACCAGGGGCTCATGGTGGCGTCGCTGCCCGTGATCGGCCTCGGGCTCGTGCTGCACATGGCCGGAATGGTGATCCGGGGCCAGCAGGTCCGCAAGAACCTCCGGAAGTAGCCGCGTACTGGGTGGTCCGCGGCGACCCCGATAGGCTTGAGGCCATGACTATCAATCCGGATCTGCAGGGCCGAAGCTACCCTGCCGCAGAGGTGTACGACGTCGGCCGCGAGAAAATCCGCGAGTTTGCCCGCGCGGTCAAGGCCACCCACCCCGCCCACTTTGACGTCGACGCCGCGAAGGGCCTGGGCCACCGCGACCTCGTTGCACCGCCCACGTTCGCGATCATCATCGCCCAGCGAGCCGACGCGCAGCTGATCGAGGACCCGGAGGCCGGCATCGACTTCTCCCGTGTGGTCCACGCAGACCAGCGCTTCACCCACCACCGCCCCATCTTCGCCGGCGACCGCCTCGTGGCCGAGCTGCACGTCGACGGCGTCCGTGCCATGGGCGGCGGCGCCATGATCACCACCCGCGCCGAGATCTTTGCGCTCACGGACGGCGACGGGCGCGAGCCCGTGTCCACCACCAAGTCATCCATCCTGGTCCGCGGAGAGGGACAGTAGCCATGAGCCCAACATTCGAAGAACTCAGCGTCGGCCAGGACATCGGCGCCCGCAGCATCGACGTCACCCGGCAGGACCTGGTCAAGTACGCCGGCGCGTCCGGCGACTTCAACCCCATCCACTGGAACGAAGCCTTCGCCACCGGCGTGGAGCTCCCGGGCGTCATCGCGCACGGCATGTTCACCATGGGAGCGGCCGTGCAGCTCGTCTCCGACTGGGCAGGCGACCCCGCCGCCGTCGTCGATTACCAGACCCGCTTCACCAAGCCGGTACTGGTGGCCGACACGACCGGAACCGGCGCCGCCGGCGCCCTCATCGAAGTGACCGGCGCCATCGGGGCGCTCGACGCCGAGGCACGCACCGCGCGCGTGGACCTCGCCGTGGTCTTTGACGGGCAGAAAGTCCTCGTGAAGGCCCAGGCCCTCGTCAAGGTGTCCTGAAACGTGATCCGCTCTTGAGCTCAACCGCAGTCCGGGCGCGGGAGGTCACCCTCTGGCGCAACGCGGTGGTGGTGGCGTACGGCGCCAGCGGCATCGCCTTCGCCTCCTGGGTGTCCCGCCTGCCCGCGATCCGCGACGGACTGAACCTCACGCCCGGGACCATCGGGCTGCTCCTGCTGTGCATGACGGCCGGCTCGTTTCTCTCGGTGTCCGCCTCCGGGCTGATCGTGCTGCGGCTCGGCTCCAAGCGGACCATCCGCACCGGCAGCGTCATGGTGGGCATCGGACTGGTCCTGGCGGGATTTGGCACGTCTGTGCTGGCCAGCCCGTTCACGGTTGCCGCCGGGCTGGCGGTGATCGGTCTGGGCACGGCGAGCTGGAACACTGCTTCCAATGTGGAGGGGGCCGCCGTGGAGCGGGCCGTGGGCGGCACATCATGCCGCGCCTCCACGGCGCGTTCAGCCTGGGCACCGTGGCAGGTGCCGGGCTGGGGGCCTGGGCGGCCGGTTCCGGCATGCCGGTGTTCTGGCACCTCGCGGCCGCCGGCGTCGTCGTGGCCGTTTCGGTGACGACGGCGGCGGCTGGTTCCGCGCCGACGCCACGCCCGTGGTGTACGGCTCCACGTACCGGCCCGACAACTTCGAGGACCCTCCACCGGCCCGCTGCCCATCATCCGGGCCGGGTCGGAGGCCGAGGAGCCTCCGCTGGACAACAAGCGCAAGATCGCACAGGCCTGGCGGGACAAGCGGACGCTGCTGCTCGGCGTCATGGTCCTGGGACTTGCCCTCGCGGAGGGGGCGGCGGGGACTGGGTGGCGCTGGCACTCGCCGACGGCCACCACCAGTCGGACGCCGCCGGTGCCGCCGGTTACGGGATCTTCGTCACGTTCATGACCATCGGCCGGTTTGCCGGCACCGTGGCGTTGGACCGGTTCGGCCGGGTTCCCGTGATGCGCTGGTGCTCCTCGCTGGCCGTGGCGGGGCTGGCGTTGTTCGTTTTCGCGCCCGTTCCCTGGCTCGCGTACGCCGCACTCGCCGTCTGGGGGCTCGGGGCATCGCTGGGATTCCCGGTCGGCATGTCCGCAGCCGCCGACGACCCCACGAAAGCGGCGGCGCGCGTCTCCGTGGTGTCCACCATCGGGTACGGCGCGTTCCTTTGCGGCCCGCCGCTGCTGGGGCTGCTGGCCGAGCATGTCGGGATCCTGCATTCCCTGCTGGCCGTCATGGCCGTGCTGGTCGTGAGCTTCCTGCTGTCTCCGGTGGCGCGGAAGATTTCCTAGTGTTCCCTTGGGTTCCGTAACTTCCCATAAGCTGGACTGGTGACTCCCACCATGCTTTCCGACCTGACCACGGCTGCCGTCGGCGGCCCCGCCGGCAACTACATCGAGGCCCGCACGGAAGCGGAGATCATCGAGGCCGTGCGGACGGCAGACGCGGCGGGGGAACCGGTGCTGATTATTGGCGGCGGTTCCAACCTGCTGATTTCCGACGACGGGTTCCCCGGGACGGTGGTCAGGATCGCCTCCGAGGGGTTCAAGGTTAACGCCGAGGACTCCTGCGGCGGTGTGGCGGTGGTGGTCCAGGCAGGCCACAACTGGGATGCCCTGGTGCAGCACGCGGTGCTGCACGCGTGGTCCGGGATCGAAGCGCTGTCCGGCATTCCCGGCGCCACCGGCGCAACGCCGGTGCAGAACGTGGGCGCGTACGGCGCGGACGTTGCGCAGACCATCGCGGCGGTCCGCACCTGGGACCGGGAACGCAACGCAGTGAAGACCTTCACCAGCTCGGAGCTCAAGTTCGGCTACCGGGACTCCATCCTTAAGCAGACCACCGTCAACGGTTCCCCGCGCTATGTGGTGCTCACTGTCGAGTTCCAGCTGCCGCTGGGCCGGATGAGCGCGCCCATCCGGTACGCCGAACTGGCCAGGGTCCTCGGCGTCGAGCAGGGCCAGCGGGCCTACGCCAACGACGTCCGGCGCGAGGTCCTCCGGCTGCGCGCATCGAAGGGCATGGTGCTGGATCCCGCCGACCGCGATACCTACTCCACCGGCTCGTTCTTCACCAACCCCATCGTCCCCGCCGGTGTAGCAGCCGGCCTCCCGGAGAGCGCGCCGCAGTATCCGGCCGGTTCCGACGGCCTCGTGAAGCTCTCTGCCGCCTGGCTGATCGACCAGGCCGGGTTCGGCAAGGGCTTCGGCCTGGAGGCGGCAGCGTCTCCGGCGGCAGGGCCTCGCTTTCCACCAAGCACACCCTGGCCATCACTAACCGGGGTTCCGCCAGCGCCGCGGACATGCTGGCGATCGCGCGCGAGGTGCGCGCCGGCGTCGTCGGGCGTTTTGGCATTGAACTCCACCCGGAGCCGCTGCTGATCGGCGTGGCGCTCTAGCCAGGGTAGACCTCCACGCGGAACCCGCGTCACGGCCGACGGCCGTCCTGCATGCCGCCGTGGCGCGCAGATGTGTATAAGAGACAGGCGGACGCCGGCCCGCAGCCGGTCCTAGGATGGGGCCATGGGAGCAGCTACGAAGACCCGCGTCACGTCGAAAGTCATGGGCCGTCTGAGGATGGCCTCGCAGGGACTGCTGGGTGGCGGGTTTTCCAGCGTGCCGGAGGCAGTCCGATCGATGACGGCCATGCAGGCGCAGGACCTGCAGTCGGCGCTGTGGGCCGTGGGCTTGCGTGTTCCCGGCACCGGTGTGGGCGAGGTGCGCGCCGCCCTGGACTCGGGGGCCGTGGTGCGATCGTGGCCCATGCGCGGCACCCTGCACCTGCTGGCTCCGGAGGACCTGCGGTGGATCCTGAACATCACCACCGGACGGATGGTCCAGGGCACCTCGGGGCGGCACCGGCAACTGGAGATCTCCGGCACGGACGTTAAAGTCTGCCGGGACGTCGCGCTCGGCCTTGTCGCGGGCGGCCGGGCTGTCAGCCGCGAGCAGCTGTTCGCCGCGTTTGAGACGGCCGGCCAGGCCACCACGGCGCAGCGGGGCATTCATCTGCTCTGGATGCTGTGCCAGAGTGCGTCGCTGGTGCCCGGTCCGCTGGACGGGAACCAGCAGAAGTTCGTGGCATTCGACGGGTGGATCGCCACTTCCCGTGACCTCGGCCGTGAGGAGGGCCTCGCCGAGCTCCTGCTGAGGTATCTGCGCAGCCACGGGCCCGCGACGGTGCGGGACTTCGCGTGGTGGTCCAACACCACGCTCACGGAGGCCCGGGCCGCCTTGGCCCCGGTCAGCGGGGAACTGGTGGAACTGGAATTTGACGGAACAAGCTACTGGCTCTCGCCGGAGACGGCCGCGCTGCTCGACGAAGGCGTGCCGGGGCAACGCGCCGTCGTGGCCCTTCCGGGGTTCGACGAATTCGTCCTCGGCTACACCGACCGGAGCCTCGTGCTGCCGCCGGAACACGCCCAGAAGATCGTCCCCGGCGGCAACGGGGTGTTCAAGAAGGCCATCGTGGCCGGCGGCGAGGTGATCGGGACGTGGGGGAGGCAGGGGAACGGCCGGGCGGCTGCCGTCGTGCCTGTTCCCTTCGACGCGGCCAAGCCCCCGGGCCCGGCCACCCTGGCCGCCTTCAACAAGGCCGCCGGGCGGTACGAGCGGTTCCTCGCGGCCTGACGGCAGCGGTGCGGGCGGAGCTCTCATCCGGCTCCGGCGCGGTGCCTACGTCAGAAGTGCCCACTGGAACCGGATCGCGCCTTGGGAACGGGACAGCCTCCGGATCCAGGCGCACTATGAATCCACAGGAGGGACGGCTTGCTACAGCCATACAAGCGCCGCGCGGCTGCACCTGTGCCAGGTCTGGAAAGCCGGGCCGCTGGTACACGTCGCCACGGACTATTCAAACTCTGCCACCAGACCAGGCCCTGCTGGCGGAACGTTCCCGCGAGAACGCACTGGCTGAGGAAGGATGGACCTTCCTGCGCCTCGAGTGGCAGCACCTGGATGCCCCGGCGGAGCTTAGGCGCCGGCTACTGGCCACCCTGGCCCGGGCTGAAACGCAAAAGCGGCCCCGCACCGCATGAGCGGCCCCGGGCAGGGCCGATCAGCGGGGCAGGGCCGCCTGAGCCTGTGGCTAAAGAGAGCCGGTGGCTAGAGAGTGCCGGTGGCGATGTTCAGCATGCGCCGGAGCGGCTCGGCTGCGCCCCACAGGAGCTGATCGCCCACGGTGAAGGCGCTGATGTACTGCGGGCCCATCTCCAGCTTGCGGATACGGCCCACCGGGATGTCCAGGGTGCCGGATGCCGCCACCGGGGTGAGATCGGCCATCGACGCTTCCTTGGTGTTGGGCACAACCTTGGCCCACTCGTTGTCTTCATCGAGCAGCTTCTCGATTTCGGCAACGGACAGGTCTTCGCGCAGCTTGAGCGTGAGCGCCTGGGAGTGCGAACGCATGGCGCCGATCCGGATGCACAGGCCGTCCATCATGATGTGGTTTTCATCGGAGGTGCCGAGGATCTTATTTGTCTCAACGCCCGCCTTCCACTCTTCCTTGGACTGGCCGTTGCCCAGGTCCGCGTCGATCCAGGGGATCAGGGAGCCGGCGAGCGGAACGCCGAACTGTGTGGCGTCGATGTCGGAGCGCTGGTGGGCCAGGACCTTGCGGTCGATGTCGAGAATGGCCGACGCCGGGTCGTCCAGTTCGGTGCTGACCGCGGCGTTGAGCGTGCCGAACTGGCTGAGCAGTTCGCGCATGTGCCGCGCTCCGCCGCCGGAAGCAGCCTGGTAGGTCATGGAGGTGCCCCACTCGACCAGGCCGTTCTTGAACAGTCCGCCAAGGCCCATCAGCATGCAGGACACAGTGCAGTTGCCGCCGATGAAGTCTTTGGTGCCGTTGGCGAGGCCTTTGTCGATGACATCGCGGTTGATCGGGTCCAGCACGATGATCGAGTCGTCGTTCATGCGCAGCGTCGATGCGGCGTCGATCCAGAGGCCGTCCCAGCCGCGGCCGCGGAGTTCGCCGTGGACCTGCTTGGTGTAGTCCCCGCCCTGGGCGGTGACGATAATCGGCAGCTTGGCGAGAGTCTCGACGTCGAACGCGTCCTCGAGCTTACCGGCCCCGTCAGCAAACGACGGGGCGGCACCTCCCGCGTTTGAGGTGGAGAAACATACCGGGTTGATGTTGGCGAAGTCGCCCTCATCCTGCATGCGCTGCATCAGGACGGAACCGACCATGCCACGCCAACCCACCAGTCCAACGGACGGAGTAGCTGCTGTAGTCATTAGGCCAGTTTAGACTTTGGACCCGGAAGGACGCAGTCGGTTACGTCACTCCCTGGCTAGGCCCGACCCGTCAGAAGGGTGGAGCTACTCGACCGGGCGGGCAAGATTGGCGGCTTTGCGCAGCTTCTGTGCCCGGCGCTCCTTGAAATAGCTGATCCAAGCGAAAGTGAAGGGGTAGAGGCATGCGGGAAAGACCCACCATACTTCGCCAAGAATGTGCCACGTACCCTGGATGGCGATCTGGACCACGCCGTAGAAGAGGCCCCCCAGGCAGGCAGTGAGGAGGATGGCGAGGAAGAGCAGTCCGCCGGAGCTGTTGACCGGTTTGACGAGGCCGCCGCCGTCGTCCTTGCGGACTCCGTATTCGGCTGGCGTGTAGCCGACCATCTCGCCGTTCTCCGCCCTGCGGTAGATCAGCTGGTCGTCTGAAGGGCGGGACGGCACATAGCCGGGGTCCTGCGGAACTCCCTGGCTACGCCGCGCCACGGGCATCCTCGATCGCAGCGAGCAGCCCCGCGTCGTCGAGGCCAGCGGTTTCGGCGACCTCATCCTTGTCGAAATCCGGGACGCCGGTAGTCCAGGCGTCGCCTTCACGCCGGATCAGCAGGTGCTGTTCGGACCCCAGGGTCTTAAAGACCAGATATGCGGTACCGCCGTGGTTCTGTTTGACATGCTGCCGCACGACTCGAAGCGTCGCTTCCGCCGACGTGATGGCGGGGTCCTGGGCAAAAACGAACCAGGTGCCGAGCAGGCGGGGTTGAAGCATCAGGGATACCCCCGGTGCTTCCAGGAGAGCCACGTTGTCCACGGCTTCGCCGGTCAGAAGGGTGATTTCGGTCCAACGGTTCGCTTTTCCGAGGGCTGTGGCGACTGCGGCCGCGACTCCGGTCACGCCCAGGTCGCCGTCCTCATCAACCGTAGCCATGTCCCGGGCCATGAGCGACGACGCGCCGGCCGTGGCCAACGTAACATCGTCCACCATTTCCTCGGCACGGAAAACGCTGACGGACCGGTCCCGTGCCGGCCCTTCGAATACATTGAGCAAATAGGCAAACTCGCCCACGCCGAAGCCGATGACGTCAACGCCGAGCCGCGGCTCCTGCTGTGTGTGGTCCTGAACAGTCATGCTGGTCTCCTATCCACCGATTCCGAGGAAATTGCCCACGGACTTGACGCCATCACTCAGCGTATCCGCCGTATCGCTGACGAACTTACCGGGATCCTTCACGGCGTTGACGACACCCTCGCCGATGTTCTTGCCTACGCTGCTGATGGTGTCCCAGTTCTCGTAAATGGCGATACCGACACTGGCGACCTGGCAGACGGTCCCGGCCGGAGGCGGCAGGAAGCAGCCGACGCCGAGGGCTGTCTTGCCCACGCCAACAAGTCCGCCCTTGACGTCCCCCTCGGAAAAACTCTTCACCGAGTCGGAGGCGCTGAACAAAACGCCTGTCCATCCGAGTCCCCGGGCGAGGCCCGACTTGCCTAGCCACTCAGCTTTCGATCCCGCAGCGATCCAGGGCTTTTCTTCCAATATCGGCGCAAGATTTTTCAGCGGCCCAATGTACTTGTTCAGGTTCTTCAGCGAGGCAATGTCCGAAGCTTTATCGATGACGCCGATACCGCGGTTTGCCTTCGACGAGTCCTTCAGAAGTCCTTCAAGAGCCTTGTTCCCTTTGGTGGTCTGGAACAGGTTTCGGCTATCAAAAACGGGGCCGCCGAGCCGGTGCTGGCCCTTGGTCAGCGACTTGATGAAGTCCGCCCGCTGGTTCTTCAGCACCCAGCCGTACTGGCCGAAGTGCTTGGCCAGTGTGAGCGGTGCCTTGATGAACTTCTGGATAGTCATGCCGCTCTTGAGCGCGCCTATGCCGCCAAGCAACAGGCCGCCCGCCACCCCTGCCAGCGTTCCGCCGGGGTCGCTGATGGTGCCCGGTCCGCCGCCGGAGCCAGGAGCGCCGTCACTGGCCTTTTCTTGCTCGTTGGCGTTCTCCAGGAGCTTCCGGGATTCCTGTTTCAGCCGCGCCGCTGTTTGCTGGAGAAGAGCCCGGTGGCTGCCGTTCCAATCGGAGCGGAACTGGCTGGCGTCGTTGCCCTTCCATGACGGGTTGTTGTTGATCTGGTTGGTCAGCTGCGTCGACGTCTGCAGCAGGTTGTCGGAGACCTTCCCGAACTGCTGAGCGAGCGTGCGCAGCTGGGCAACATCCGCGCCCCACAAGTCACCTGCCACGTGGCATCTACCCCCAATATCTGTGCGCCCGTTGTGCGCGCTGGCTGCTGAATCCTTGGACCACTCTAGTTCCGGCCGGCCAGGGCCGCGATGGGCAGCGCTCCCCATCGCCGGCCGGCTGCTGCCGGAGTGGGCCCGCTCATCGGAGCAGGGCAGGGGACTACTGGTGGTCCGTCTCCTCCAACAGGGCGCTCTTGCGGGCACGCAGCGCGAAGAAGGCTCCGAAGGCAAACACCTGGGTCACCACGACGAGCACGATGATGCCGGCTACTTTGTTGCCGCCCAGGATCATGGTCAGGCCAACGATCGCGGACAGCAGGGCCAGCAGCGGCAACAGCATGTAGCCGAGCACAAAGAGGGTTTCCGGTTTTCTGAGCATGATTCCTAGCCTTCCCTGCGGTTCCACTTGGTGAACCGGTAGCGGGTGCCGTTTGCTGCCGTCAGCCAGCCTTTGTCAGGTACCGGTGCGCCCGGCTCCCAGGCGCCGTCGAGCTCCGGGGCGTGCGTATCGCCGTCGGCCTCGACGTCGATGGTGGTGACAACGGCAACGTTCGCGAGGTCAGTGGACTGCTTGAAGATTTCGCCGCCGCCCAGGATCCAGACCATCTCAAAACCGGGCGCGAACTGGGACTCCAGCAGCGCGTCGTCCAGGGATTTTACGACGACGGCGCCCTCCGCCTGGGGCGTCTCGCCCCAGCCGTCCTGGCGGGTAATGACGATGTTGGTCCGGTTGGGCAGCGGGCGGTACTTCTCCGGGAAGGACAGCCACGTCTTGCGGCCCATGATGACGGGGTGCCCGCTGGTCACCTTGGTGAAGTGTTTCAGGTCCTCCGGCAGGTTCCAGGGCATGCCGCCGTCTTTGCCGATGACTCCGGACGTGGTCTGTGCCCAGATCAGTCCGATTCCGGCTGTGTTTGCAGCGATCTCTTCGCTGAAGGCCTGCGGGTCCATGATCTCCTCGGTGCTCATACCGCGATCGGCGCCTTGATCGTGGGGTGGTGCCGGTATCCGACCACTTCGAAGTCGTCCAGCGTGTAGTCGAAGATCGAATCCGGCTTCCGGGTGATCTTCAGCTGCGGGTAGTCGTAGGGTTGCCTGTCCAGCTGCTTCAGGACCTGGTCCATATGGTTGTCATAGATGTGGACGTCGCCGCCGGTCCAGACGAATTCGCCGGGCTCAAGTCCGGTCTGCTGCGCCAGCATGCAGGTCAGCAGGGCGTAGGAGGCAATGTTGAACGGCACACCCAGGAACATGTCCGCGGACCGCTGGTACAGCTGGCAGGAAAGCTTGCCGCCGGCCACATAGAACTGGAAGAACGCGTGGCAGGGAGGCAGGGCCATATCCTTGAGCTCTGCCACGTTCCAGGCGGACACGATGTGCCGGCGTGAATCCGGGTTGGCCTTCAGGTTCTGGACGAGCTCCGCGATCTGGTCGATGTGGCCGCCGTCCGGGGTGGGCCAGCTGCGCCACTGGACGCCGTACACCGGTCCGAGTTCGCCGTCGGCGTCAGCCCATTCGTTCCAGATGGTGACGCCCTGGTCCTGCATCCACTTCACGTTCGTGTCGCCCCGCAGGAACCACAGCAGCTCCACGGCAACGGACTTGAAGTGCACGCGCTTGGTGGTGATCAGCGGGAAACTCTTACTCAGGTCAAAGCGCATCTGGCGCCCGAACACGCTGCTGGTGCCCGTTCCGGTGCGGTCCGATTTGTGCGTGCCGTTGGCCATGACATCGCGCAGAAGGTCTTCATAGGGCGTAGGGGTGTTCACGCGTCCAGTCTAATCGGCCATACCGGCCGGGACAGTTCTTGCCCCGTAATGGTCCCGGCTCTGTGTCTCGGACAACAACGCACGGCTTCCGGGATCCGTCATCGGAGGCGGGGCTCGCCGTTATCAGCAGGCCGCCGGCCTCTGCGGCCAGGACCGCGGCCAGGGTGCGGACGATCCGGTATGCCGTGATGGCGCGCAGCACGGCGTCCAGGCCGCGCTCCGGCGTGCCGATCCCGTGGCGGCGGCGAACGGCGAAGGCCGCCGGCAGGGCGGCGAGGACGACGGCGGCCGTTGCTGCCGCCGTCGGAATCCAGCTGGGTGGCCGGCCCAGGGCGGCCTCGCCGGATGCGGTCACCGCCAGCACGACCGCCAACAGCAGGGACGCAACGACGGCGGCGGTGATCAGCACCGGGCTCACCAGCTGGCGCGGCCAGCCGCGGAAGGCACCCCGACGGCCGGGTCCGGAGGACAGGGTGCAGGCTGGGGAGCCGGGGAGGCCGCCACCACCACATGGCCAGCAGCACCGCCACCGCGCCGAGGCCGGCGGCGTTGGTCTACGCCGTGGTGCTGGACGGATCCGGGCGGCAGGCAAAGTTCCCGGCAATGGCCGCCAGCCCCGCAGCCATGGTGGCGGACGTCCGGAGCAGACGGTTCATCGCGATTGTTCGAATCACCTTGTTGTCGTCGGCGTCGAGTCGTTCCAGCTCTCGGCGCCGGGAAACCAGCCACAGCAGAAGGCTCGTCCCGGCGGCCAGCACCAGCAGGGCGCCGGCCAGGCAGGCCGCCAGTTCCGTGCCGGCAATGCGCCCGTCGCCGCCGACGGTGGTGAAGCCGCCTCCGGCGTCGGGCTGTGATGAGTAAGGCAGCGGGTTGTACGGCGGCTGGGTCGCCGCCCACGCGATGGTGCCGGCGGACGCCGCGAAAATACCCAGCGCGGTCCGTGCGAGGGCCGCCGGCAGGAAGCCCTTCACGGGCCGCTCCGGCAGGGTTGTCGTAGGATGCCGCGCACTGCGGGGTCCGTAGTAGCTCAACTGGCCGATCGCGTGGATGCCGAGGCAGCCCAGGATGGGCCAGGCCAGGGCCGGCAGGATGTCCGCCGGATCCTGCAGCGCTGTGACAAAAACGTGCGCGATGGAAGGGGACCCGGACGCCTCAGTCGTCGAAGGGTTTGAACTGCTCCACAGCCACGATCTTGCTCTTGCTGCCGTGGGCCACATGGCAGATCACCATTTCCCCCGGCGCCAGGTATGGGTCGGACCCCGGAAGCAGGCCCCTCAGCCTCGTGTTCATGTACACGCCGAGCTGGTTCAGCACCGTAGGCAGTGCGGGCCGATGGGTGCACAGCACCACCGCGCGCTGCTTGTCGAAGAGTGATTCAACGGTGGCCGCCGTTTTCCGGGGGTTCCGGGCATGACGGTGCTCGGTCAGCGCGTCCACGAGCTTTACCTTCGCGTCGGCAGCTTTGGCGTACGGCGCGATCGTGGCCACGCACCGCTCCCAAGGGCTGCTGACCACACGCAACGGCTGCCATACCCGCAGCAGCCGGCGCACGGCCTGGGCCTGCCGCAGCCCGGTGGCTGTCTCTTATACACATCTAGATGTGTATAAGAGACAGCTCGGCTTGGCCTTGGCGTGGCGCACGATAACCAGCGGCCAGGTGTCTCTTATACACATCTAGATGTGTATAAGAGACAGCAAGGGGCCCGATGTCGGAGGGGTTTGACAGCATAGACGCTGCCCGCTCAGGACTGCACCACATGACGCTGTCCACTTCCTTGCCGTCCGGGCGCAGGGGAGTCCCGCTCACTTCCACCGCCCAGTAGTGCACCACTTTCAGGCCTGCCGAAACGTGATAGTGGATGGGCGGAAGCGGAATCCCCAAGGGTGCGTGCAGCCCGATCTCCTCCTCCACCTCGCGGACAGCGCATTCGGGCACGGTTTCGCCGGCGTCGAGCTTGCCCTTTGGCCAGGACCAATCGTCGTAACGGGGCCGGTGGATCAGGAGGACTTCCAGCTGGTCCTTTTTCACGCGCCACGGCAGGGCGCCGGCCGCCGTGATGGCGATCGGCTCTCCCGGGTGATCGGTCTGATCCTGTATGGGTGAGTCGCTGCTCTTCAAAGGCCGGGTCCTACCGCCGGGCGAGGGCGCGCTGGCGGGAGCGTGAAGCCAGGAGCCAAGACTGGACGTCGTCAAGTTTCCTGCCGTCCTCGCCATCGTGGTGGCGCGTCCATTCTCCAAGGCTGTCGAGGTGCCAACTGGATGTCTCTGGGTCCATGTACCGGGCCAGGAGATCGGTGACGTAGGTGGTGTCCTCGCCGCCGGCAAGCTGGACGAGTGCCTCGACGCGGCGGTCCAAATTCCGGTGCATCATGTCCGCGGAGCCGATGTAGACCACGGGGTCGCCGGCGTTGGCGAAGGCGAACACGCGTGAATGCTCCAGGAAGCGGCCCAGGACGGAACGCACGGTGATGTTTTCGCTCAGCCCGGGAACACCCGGACGCAGGGAGCAGATGCCGCGGACAATGACGTCCACCTTCACGCCCGCCTGGGACGCGCGGTAGAGGGAATCGATGATGGCCTCGTCCACGATGGAGTTGACCTTGATCTGGACGCGCGCCGGGATGCCCGCCCGGGCATTCCGGATTTCGGTTTCGATCCTGTCGATCAGGCCTGACCGGACGGAGCGCGGAGCCACCAGGAGCCGCTTGAACGTTGACTTCGGGGCGTAGCCGGAGAGCTGGTTGAACAGCTTGGACAGGTCCTCGCCCACCTGCTCGTTGGCGGTCAGGAGCCCCAGGTCCTCGTAGTAGCGGGCGGTGCGGGGGTGGTAGTTGCCCGTTCCGATGTGGCAGTACCGCCGCAGTCCGTCGACTTCCTGGCGGACCACGAGGGACAGCTTGCAGTGCGTCTTCAGGCCCACGATGCCGTAAACCACGTGGACTCCGGCCTGTTCGAGTTTGCGGGCCCACGAAATGTTGGCCTGCTCGTCGAAGCGGGCCTTGATCTCCACGAGCGCCAGCACCTGCTTGCCTGCCTCGGCGGCGTCGATGAGCGCATCAACGATCGGTGAGTCCCCGGACGTGCGGTATAGGGTCTGCTTGATGGCCTGGACCTTCGGATCCGCCGCTGCCTGTTCCAGGAAGGCCTGGACGGAGGTGGAGAACGAATCGTAGGGGTGGTGCAGCAGGATGTCCCGGCGGCGCATGGCAGCGAAGACATTCGCGGCCTTGGACGTTTCGGATTCGTTCAGGTACCGGGAGGTGTGCGGCACGTGCTTGGGGTAGTGCAGGTCCGCGCGGTCAATGCCGGCAATCACGGACAGCCCTCGGAGGTCAAGCGGCGCCGGAACGGAGTAGACCTCCGATTCTTCCACGCCCAGCTCACGGATCAGGAGAGCGCGGATGTTCGGGTTGATGTCATTGGTGACCTCGAGCCGGACGGGCGGACCGAACCGGCGGCGCAGCAGTTCCTTCTCGAGGGCCTGCAGGAGGTTTTCGGCGTCGTCTTCCTCGACCTCCACGTCCTCATTGCGGGTGACACGGAAGGTGTGGTGTTCCAGGACTTCCATGCCGGCGAACAGCTGGTCCAGGTGGACGGCGATAACTTCTTCAAGGGCGATGAAGCGGGCAACACGGCCCGGCACCGATCCGGCCCGCGGCCCGTCGACGGAGATCAGGCGCGGCAGCTGGTCAGGCACCTTGACGCGGGCGAAGAGTTCCTTGTCGCTGACCGGGTTCCGGACCACCACGGCGAGGTTCAGCGAGAGCCCGGAGATGTACGGGAACGGGTGGGCCGGGTCCACGGCCAGGGGCGTGAGGATGGGGAAGACCTTTTCAGCGAACATGGCGCTGAGGCGGTGCTGGGCCTGGTCGTCGAGTTCGTCCCAGTGCATGAGGTGGATGTGCTCATAGGCCAGCGCGGGCCGGATCTGTTCGGCGTAGACCCGGGCGTGCCGTTGCTGCAGCCGGTGGGCGGCGTCGCCGATCTGCTCGAGGACCTGGACCGGGCTCAGGCCGGCAGGGGAGGGGACGGCCAGGCCGGTGGCGATCCGTCGCTTCAGGCCGGCCACGCGCACCATAAAGAATTCATCGAGGTTGGACGCGAAGATGGACAGGAAGCTGACCCGCTCCAGAAGGTACAGGTCGGGGTCTTCCGCAAGCTCGAGGACGCGGGAGTTGAAGGCCAGCCAGCTCAGTTCACGGTCGAGGAACCGGTCCGGGCTGATCTCGCCCTCGGGCTCCAGGATGGCCGCGAATTCCGGGATGTCGATCCGGTCCTGGGTGGCGCGGGACGCCGGCACCTCGGAGGAACCGAAACGGGCGCGCGCGGGGGCCGCCGTGATTTCGGTGGTGGCTGTGCCGGCGGATTCCGGTTGCATGCGCTCTCCTTGATGCTGACGGGATTTAGCTTCAACCTTACAAGCTTTCGCTCCGGCGGGACCCCCAGATTTCAGCGGGTCCGGCCTGTGCGTCGAATGACTTGATTAACGTCCGGCGAGCGGCCCGTACATCACATCAACGTCCCATCGTGTGAAGCCGAGACGCCGGTATAGCGAAACGGCCGGGGCGTTTTCCGCATCCGTGTACAGCATTACTGCGTGGAGCCCCTGCTGCTCGAGGTGCCTGATTCCGGCCACCGTCAGCGCCTTGCCCAGGCCCATGCCCTGCGCGGCCGGCGTAACGCCCACTACGTACACTTCGCCGATCGCCGGGTGGCTGCCGTGCCGGGGGTGCACTTTGGTCCAGTGGAAGCCAAGGAGCCGCCCCTCGCGGTCCTCGGCCAGCAGGAACCCGGCGGGGTCGAACCACGGCTCCTCCATGCGGGCCTCGAGGTCGGCCCGGGTCATGGAGCCCTGCTCGGGGTGGTGCGCAAAGGCGGCGCGGTTGGCCGCAAGCCAGGCGTCCTCGTCCTTGCCCGGCACAAAGGCGCGGAGCGCCACACCGTCCGGAAGAACGACGTCGGGCAGGTCAGCCGCCGCGGTGGTGAGCCGCATCTTCCACAGCTCCCGGACCGGGCCGTAACCGTAGCGGGCTGCGAGCTCCGCTGCTGCCTCGTGGTTGCCGTGGGACCAGGCCCGCAGGCCGTCGAATCCGCGCGAAGACCTCAGAGTCCCCACGAGCCGGTCTGCGACGCCCTGGTTCCGGTAACTGGGATGGACGGCGATTTCGAGCACGCCCGTGCCGTCTGCCTCGTCCACCACCACGGCGAAACCTGCGAGGTCCTGTCCCGTGACGGGATCGGAGTCCTCATCGGGGGCATAGAGGGCCAGGGTCAGCACCGAGTGGGGGCCCGTATCCGCGGCACGGAGCGTCACGAGGGTCTGTTCCGAGATGGAAGGATTGCCGTCGGATTCTTCGGCGGCCGCCAGCAGGGTTTTGATGTCCCGCAGCAGCTCTTCATCGCCACCGCCTTTGACGACGAGTACGGGCCAGTTCTCCGGATGCGCAGGACTCATGCTGTAAGGCTATACGCCCGGCAGGGGGAGTCGCCCGATTTGTGGCCTGCTCCGCCGGCCCGTATAGTCGTTATCTCATCCGGCTTCCTGAACTGGTTTTCAGGAGGAAGTTTGCAGGGGGGATCCACCACTGGGGTGGCCTCGATACGTTCGACCCGTATGTCCTCCACTGAGCAAGTGCAGCAACGCAGAACGGCCCGGACTCGAAAGAGTCCGGGCCGTTCTGCGTTAATCCAAGCCGTTCTGCGTTAATCCAAGAGTCCGAGCCGGGCTTGAGGCACTCAGGCCTCGGTGAGTTCGTCCTCCTGCTGCCGCACCAAGGTGAGCCGGTAGCCGACGTTCCTCACCGTGCTGATCAGGTTCTCGTGGTCGGCGCCGAGCTTGGCCCGGAGGCGACGGACGTGGACGTCCACGGTCCTGGTGCCGCCGTAGTAGTCGTAACCCCACACCTCGGTCAGCAGCTGCTGGCGCGTGAACACCCGGCCGGGGTGCTGCGCCAGGTACTTGAGGAGTTCGAATTCCTTGAAGGTCAGGTTTAGGGCGGCGCCGTTGACCCGCGCCGTATAGCTGGCCTCGTCAATGACGACGCCGGCAGCCCGGATTTCGGTGGGAAGGTCTTCCTTCTCCGGGACGGCCCTGGCCACGGAGAGCCGGATTCTCGCCTCCACCTCGGCGGGCCCCGCGGAGTCCAGCACGATGTCGTCGACGGCCCATGCGGAAGACACGGCGGCCATGCCGCCTTCGGTGAGGATGAGGACCAGCGGTGCGCTGAGGCCGGTCGCCTTGAGGAGCTGCGTCAGGGAGCGGGCTCCCACGAGGTCTTTCCGCGCATCCAGCAGCACGATGTCGCAGGGATCCGTTTCAAGCAGTGCGGTGGGCTCGGCGGGGAGGATGTGCACCCGGTGGTTCAAGAGCTCCAAGGCAGGCAAAATGTCCACCGATGATCCGGTGCTGTTCGTCAGTAACAGGATGTGCGACATTGTTCCTCCAAGGGGCCGTCCGCGCATCATTGGGCGACTGAACCGGGCTTTCACCGGCCGGTACTGTGCTGGCTGCGGCGGGGCGGCAGCGCTGGCAGACCAGCGCGTCCGGTTCCCGTCGCAGGAAGCGTAGCTGAGCTTTGAGTATACCTAACGGCCCCCTGACAGACACTGACCCGCGCCCGCAGCGCGCCTCATTTGCGACATATGGCAGTCACATAAGGCAGGATTGAAACCGTCAGGGCGTGATGCCCTGCCCGTCAACGGCATAGCCAGGATGAGGACGCAGCGAAGTTGAGTGCAGAGTCAGAGATGAGTACGCCATGGCCGCGCCTGAGGTGAGCGCGCCGGCAGCCGCCGGCCGTACACTGCAGTCCTGGAGCATCGGCGTCATTGGCCTGGCCGGCCTGGCCACCCTCATCGCCAGCGTGTTCCGGACTCCGGACGTCCTCCTGGCTGTCGCCGTCGTTGTTGCCCTGGCCGTCGGCGTCGGCTGGCCGCACTATCTCGGGATACCCGCCAAGAAAACCCTGGCGGCCGTGATCGGCCTGCCGGGTGCCGGCTCCGCGGTGGCTGCCGCTGTCGTACCCGCCCCCGGCTACCTCGACTGGACCCCCGGTTTCATCGCCCTGGGTGTCTCGGCTGTGTTCGTGGTCCAGCTGATTCGAGGGACCGGCCAGGCGCAGCGGCTGGAATCGATTCTGGGCTGCTGCGTGGGCGTCCTCCTCTCCTGCCTGGGAGCGGGCTGGATCGCGGGGGCACGGTTCAATGGCGTCAAGGAGATGCTGCTGGTTGCCGGCGTAAGCGCCGCCGTCGCGCTGCTCGCCGGCCTCATCCGCTGGCCTGACCGGATCATTGCCCCGCTGGGCATCGTCCTGGCAGGGCTGGCCGGGCCCCTGGCCGGTCTGGTGTTTTCCGACATCGCCGTGCTGCCTGCCGCGGTGTTCGGCGTTGTAGTGGGGGCGGTCCTGGTCAGCTTCCGCCGGCTTGTGACCCTCCGCGGGATCCCGTTGAACTTTCCGGCCGCCCTGGGCATGGGTCTTGCGCCCGTCCTGGCCGTCGGTTCGTTGGCTTACTTCATAGACAAACTACTCATCTCCTGACGCGTTAGGATGGCATCATGTCCGTACTTGCATATGAAATTTTCTTCCTTGTCCTGCTGGGCGTCGCCAGCCTGTCCATGGCTTGGTTTGCCGGTTTTGTGGTCTACCGCCTGTTCAAAGGCCAGAAGTAGAACCGCTTTCCCTGCTAGCACTTTCCAGAGGTAACAGCTGTGCCGATTGAGATTCCCACAGACCTGACCCCCGAACTGGTTCCGCTTTCCTGGCTCATTGGTGAGTGGGAGGGCAGCGGCCGCCTCGGGTCCGGCGATGAAGATTCAGAACACTTTTTCCAGCACGTGTCGTTCACCCAGAACGGTCTGCCGTACCTTCAGTACCGCGCGGAAAGCTGGCTGACCGACGACGACGGCACCAAACTCCGGCCTCTCACCGTCGAGACCGGCTTTTGGGCGCTTGAGCGCAAGCAGATTGACGCAGACAGCGGCCCCGGGCTGGTCCCCGGGGACATTGTTCCGGCGCTCAAGAGCGCTGACGAGGTGGAGGCCCTCCGGAACACGGACGGCGGATTCGATATTTCCGTTTCCATAGCCCATCCGGGCGGGATCTCGGAGCTCTACTACGGGCAGATCAAGGGGCCGCAGATCCAGCTGAGCACCGACATGGTGATGCGGGGCAGCCACTCCAAGGAGTACAGCGCCGCCACCCGGATCTTCGGCCTGGTGGACGGGAACCTCCTCTGGCGCTGGGACGTCGCCACCGGCTCGTCCACGGCGCGGGAGGCCTCGTCGGAACCGGGCAACGGCCTCGAGGCCCACGCCTCGGCGTTCCTGCGGAAGGTTTCCTGACAGGTATCCCACCGGTTTCCTGACAGTCGGAGCCGCTGGCTCTGTTCCGCCGGACGTCCCCCTCCGCTACGTTGGACTGAGGTCTCATATTCCTCTGCCCGCAGCGACCCAGGGAGCACCACATGGATGAAGCGACAAGCCCGGCGGACTACAGCGACCTCAAGGCGGTGTACTTCAACGGCACCCTCAAGCGTTCGCCCGAAAAGAGCAACACCGAGGGCCTGATCGCCGTGAGCCGGCTGATCATGGAGAAGCAGGGCGTGGCCACGCGGGTCATCCGCACCGTCGATCATGACGTCGCCAGCGGCGTGTATCCGGACATGCGCGAGCACGGCTGGGAGACCGACGAATGGCCCGAGCTTTATCCCGCCGTTAAAGAGGCGGACATCGTGGTGGTGGCCGGGCCCATCTGGCTGGGGGACAACTCGTCGCAGACCAAGAAACTCATCGAGCGGCTCTATGCCCATTCGGGGGAGCTTAATGAGAAGGGGCAGTGGGCGTACTACCCGAAGGTGGGCGGCTGCCTGATCACCGGCAACGAGGACGGGATCAAGCACTGTGCCATGAACGTCTTGTACAGCCTCCAGCACATCGGGTTCACCATCCCGCCGCAGGCCGACGCCGGCTGGATCGGTCCCGTGGGGCCCGGCCCCAGCTATCTGGATGAGGGGTCCGGCGGGCCGGAGAGCGACTTCACCAACCGGAACACCACGTTTATGACGTGGAACCTCCTGCATCATGCCCGGATGCTCAAGGATGCCGGCGGGATTCCCGCTTACGGCAACCTTCCGGAAGAATGGAAAGCCGGATCAAAGTTCGGTTTCGAAAACCCGGAGTACCGCTGAGCGAACCAGCCTGGTCGCCGTGGCTGCCCGAAAACCGGTCCCCGATTCCGACAGACCGGAATACCCGCCAAGCCAAGGACGTTCCCTTCATATGACTATCAAGAGCCCTCTTTTGTCGCGCCCGGGAGCCGTCGAGGCGGCCGGTCCCGACGCCGGCGTCGCGTCCCACTACGGTGAGCCCCTGCGCGAGCAGCGCGCCCTCGCGGCCGGTACCGCCGTCGTCGACCTGTCCCACCGCGGAGTGGTGACCGTCTCCGGACCCGACCGCCTGAGCTGGCTCAACACGCTCTCCTCCCAGCAGGTCACCAACCTCCAGCCCGGTGAGTCCAGCGAGCTGCTGCTCCTGACCATCCAGGGACGCATCGAATTCGATGCCCGGGTAGTGGACGACGGCGGGACCACCTGGCTGATCGTCGAGGCCGCCGAGTCTGCCCCGCTGGCGGAGTGGCTGAACAAGATGAAGTTCATGCTGCGCGTCGAAATCGCCGACGTCTCGGACGCCTGGGCCGTGCTCGGATCCACCAGGGCGGTGCCCGAGTGGTCCGGCCTGAAGGTCTGGCAGGACCCGTGGCCGCACGTCGGCGCCGGCGGGTACGCGTACTCGGTAGTCGCGGAGGAACAGCATCCGGGCGCCGAACGCCCGTGGTTCGAATACTTGGTGCCGGCCTGTCTCTTATACACATCTAGATGTGTATAAGAGACAGTTGGGCAGACCGGCCGCTGGCCGGAGTCTCGGCAGCCGAGGCCCTGCGCGTGGCGGCGTGGCGGCCGCGGCTCGGCGCCGAAACCGACGACAAGACCATTCCGCACGAACTGGACCTGTCTCTTATACACATCTAGATGTGTATAAGAGACAGTCTCTCCAAGGGCTGCTACAAGGGCCAGGAGACCATCGCGCGCGTCCACAACCTCGGCCACCCGCCGCGCCGGCTGGTGTTCCTCCAGCTCGACGGCTCGCAGCACACCATGCCTGCTCCCGGAAGCGAAGTGCTGCTGGGGGAGCGCAAGGTGGGGACCGTGACGTCCGTGGCCCAGCACCACGAGATGGGCCCCATCGCGCTGGCCGTCATAAAGCGTTCCGTCGCGCCGGATGAAATACTGACCGTCATGGACGGAACCGAACCGTACATAGCCGCGCAGGAAGTGATCGTGGCTCCCGACGCCGGCCAGGTGGTCGGCAGGCAGACCGGATTCCTGAGGGGGACCCACAAGTGACAGATTCCACCGCACCCGGAGCGGAACCAGCGCCGTCCCAGCAGCCAAGCCAGTCGCAGCCCGACGAGGAAACCCTCGCCCTGGCGCACACCCTCTTCGACGCGGCCCGCAACGGCGAGACGGAGGTGCTCCGCAGCTACCTGAACGCGGGCGCGCCAGCCACCCTGACGAACGCCGCCGGTGACTCGCTGCTCATGCTCGCGGCCTACCACGGCCACGCCGAGACCGTTCAGCTGATCCTGTACCACGGCGGCGACGCGAACAGCGCCAACGACCGCGGGCAGACCCCGCTGGCCGGAGCTGTCTTCAAGGGATACACAGACGTTGCCCGCGTGCTGCTCGACGCCGGTGCGGACCCCGACGCCGGCACCCCCTCCGCCCGCGCGGCCGCGGAGATGTTCGCCCGGGCCGACATCAAAGCCCTGCTGGGCTGACGTTGGAGAATGTAACCAGGCCGTGGCCTGCCCTCTGGTCCCTCGTCATCGGGTTCTTCATGATCCTGATCGACACCACCATCGTCTCCGTCGCTAACCCGAGCATCATGGCAGGGCTGGACACGGACATCAACGCCGTCATCTGGGTCACGAGTGCCTATCTGCTGGCCTATGCGGTTCCCCTCCTCATCACCGGGAGGCTGGGTGACAGGTTCGGCCCCAAGCGGCTGTACCTCTCCGGTCTCGTCGTGTTCACGCTCGCCTCGCTCTGGTGCGGCCTGTCCGGCACCGTCCACATGCTCATTGCGGCCCGCGTCCTGCAGGGCCTGGGCGCCGCCCTGATGACGCCGCAGACCATGGCGGTGATCACACGCATCTTCCCGCCGGACCGGCGCGGCGCAGCCATGGGCCTGTGGGGCGCCACCGCGGGCGTGGCAACGCTGGTGGGTCCCATCCTCGGCGGCGTGCTGGTGGACGGGCTCGGCTGGGAATGGATCTTCTTCATCAACGTCCCCATCGGAATTGTGGGCTTTATCCTCGCTTGGCGCCTGGTCCCGTCCCTCACCACCCACCCGCACAGGTTCGATATCCCCGGCGTGGTGCTCAGCGCCGTCGGGCTTTTCCTGCTCGTGTTCGGGCTCCAGGAAGGCGAGACGTACGACTGGGGCACCATCACGGGCCCCGTGACGGTCTGGGGCCTGATCATCAGCGGAATCGTGGTGCTGGCGCTGTTCGTCGGCTGGCAGGCTGTTAATAAGGGCGAGCCGCTGCTCCCGCTCTCCCTGTTCAAGGACCGCAACTTCTCGCTGGCCAACATCGGGATCACCACGGTGGGGTTCACGGTCACGGCTTTCGGCCTGCCCCTGATCTTCTACTACCAGATGGTGCGGGGCATGACCCCCACGCAGTCGGCCCTCATGATGGTCCCCATGGCGCTGATTTCCGGCGGCCTGGCACCGGTGGTGGGCCGCATCATCGACCGTGTCAACCCGAAGTACATCACCTCCGGCGGGCTGCTCCTCATGGCGGTGGCGCTGTTCTGGAACTCCGCCCTCATGCATCCGGACACTCCGGTGTGGCTGTTCCTGCTGCCGAGCGCGGTCCTCGGTTTCGCAAATGCCGGGATCTGGGCGCCCCTCAGTTCAACGGCCACCCGCAACTTGCCGCCGCGGCAGGCGGGAGCCGGGGCCGGCGTCTACAACACCACACGCCAGATCGGGGCGGTCCTGGGCAGCGCCGCGATTGCGGTCCTCATGCTGTCTCTTATACACATCTCGCGGCCGAACTTCCGCCGGCTCCCGGTGCTGCGGGAGGGCCGGGCGGGGCCGGTGAGGTCAGCTTCGGCGGCCAGCTGCCCGGCGGCCCTGCACGAGGGGTTCTCGACGGCGATGAGCCAGTCCATCATGCTGCCCGCGGCCGTGATCGTGCTCGGCGCGGCAGTTGCGCTGTTCTTTGCCCGCCCGAAGCCCGTGCAGGGCTGGGGCGGCCAGCAACCGGCAAAAGCAGAGAGCTCCGACGCCAGGACACCGTAGCCCGGCGGGCGTCCTCGGCCGGGCAGGCGTCCTTAGCCGAGAAGGACGCTGGTCTGGATGCCGCCGGTGGAGAAGCCCAGGCTGCGTGCCGTGGCCAGCGAGCCTTTGTTGCTGACGTCGGCGCGCCACTGGAGCGTCAGCCCGGAGGCCAGGGCTTCGTGCGCGGCGATCGAGGCCGCCAGGGAACTGTCTCTTATACACATCTAGATGTGTATAAGAGACAGGCGCCGCCACTGCGGCGCCACGAGGACGCCCATGTGGGCCAGGATCCCTTCCCATTCCGAGTAGGCGCCGCAGGCCACGGGCACCTTGCGGCCGTCCTCGTCATGCAGGATCGTGTAGCGGTTCTCGAGGTCGGAGAGCCCCACCTCGTTGATGTCGTCCGGCGGGCAGAGGCTCTCGAGTTCGACGGCCTCGGGGTTGCCGTGCGACACCGTGAGTTCCTCGGCGGGCTGCAGCAGCGGGAGGTCGTCCGCGAAGAAGAGAGCAGCCGAGCCCAGGCCGTGGCCGCCGTGCCGGCGGGTGATGGTCAGCAGGGTGACGTGCTGGGCCATCTCTTCATCGGCGATTCCGACGGCGGCGTCCAGCGCCCATTGCGGACCCACCAGGGCGGAGCTGCCGAAGAGGCGGACGAACTGGACGGCGCGCGCTGTGTCGTCGACCCTCGTGAGCCGTTCCCCGGTTTCCAAGGCGAGGGCGAAAGCGCCGTCGTCGAGCCCCAAACGGCGCGCCCAGGCTAGCTGGATGATGGCGGCGGAACCGGGCTCAAGACTCATGCCCCAAGCCTACCGACCCCCGCCGCCCCCGCATCAACCAGCGCGCAAGGGCACTTAGGCCCCCGCCGTCACCGCATTAACTAGCGCGAACGGACAGTCAATGCCCTCCACAATCGGAAAAGAGGGCCTTAACTGCCCGTTCGGGCGAAGCGGAGCGGGGCCTAGCCGAAGAGGACCGCGGCCTCGTCGTAGCGGTGCTGCGGGACGGTCTTGAGCTTGCCGAGCGCTGCTTCGAAGCCGACGTGGTCGATGTCGGTTCCGTTCAGCGAGACCATGGTGCCCCAGCGGCCCTCGACCACGGAGTCGATGGCGGCCATGCCCAGCCGCGTGGCCAGCACGCGGTCGAAGGCGGACGGGACGCCGCCGCGCTGGATGTGGCCGAGGATGGTGGCGCGGGTCTCGATCCCGGTGCGGGCCTCGATCTCGGGGGCCAGCTGGTCGGCGATGCCGCCGAGCCGGGGACGGCCGAAGGTGTCCAGGCCGCGCTCGGAGTGCGGTGATTCCATGTGCTCCGGCACGAAGCCTTCGGCGACGACGACGAGGGGCGCGCGGCCGCGGTCGTGGGCCTCGTTGACCCACTCGACGATCTGCTCGATGCTGACCTTCTGCTCCGGAATCAGGATGGCGTGGGCGCCGGCGGCCATTCCCGCGTGCAGGGCGATCCAGCCGACATGGCGGCCCATGACTTCGGCGATCATGCAGCGGTGGTGGGACTCGCCCGTGGTCCGCAGGCGGTCGATGGCCTCGGTGGCGATCTGGACGGCGGTATCGAAGCCGAAGGTGTAGTCCGTGGCGTCGAGGTCGTTGTCCACCGTCTTGGGCACGCCGACGATTTTCAGTCCGGCGTCCGTGAGGCGCTTGGCCGCGGCGAGGGTTCCTTCGCCTCCAATGGCGATGATGGCGTCGATGCCGAGCCGGTCCATGTGGGCCTTGATGACCTCGGGTCCGCCGCCGTTATCGAACGGGTTGGTCCTGGATGTACCCAGGATGGTGCCGCCCTGCTTGGCAATGCCTCGGACCACGGTGCGGGGAATGGGAATGATGTCTCCCTCAACCACTCCGCGCCAGCCGTCGAGGAACCCCACGAATTCGTGGCCGTGGATGGCAATGCCCTTGAGGACGGCGCCGCGGATCACGGCGTTCAGTCCGGGGCAGTCGCCGCCGCTGGTGAGGATTCCTATTTTCATATTTCTCGGCTCAAATCCTGGTTCGAAGGTATACAGGCAGAGCGCCACGCTGAGCTCACCCTAGAGTCTAATGGGCGGTGTGGGGAAGGACACAAACGGTTACACCGCGCCCTGGTGTGACGTATAAGTGCCCCCGCTCCGGTGGGAACGGGGGCACTGGGTAGCGGTCGACGGCGGTCACCGGCCTTTCGGCGGTCCCTACCGGTTCATGGCGCGCTTTTCTAGGAAGGACTCGAGCGCGATGCCGTTGTTCTGGTTCGGCAGGATGAGCCACGCCAGAAGGTACAACAGGACGGCCGGTCCCGGCAGGAGGCAGAAGAGGAGGAAGCCGATCCGGACGAAGGCAACGTCCACGTTCAGTTTCTCGGCGATTCCGCCGCACACCCCGCCCAGCCAGCGCTGCGGTCCGCGCCTCAGGCCAAGGCCCCTGACAATGCTGAAGAATTTTTCCATGGTTCAAGACTTCCCGTTTGTGGGGCTGTTGTCACGTCCGCGGGCCGAGAGCAGGCCGCCGATCACCAGCGCGGCGCCGGCCCCGATCATCAGCCCGATCAGCACATAGGTTCCGTTCAGTGCCACGAGCCCCAGCTGGGAGATGATGATGAGCGCGGCCAGGGCCAGCACCACGAGCCCCCAGACGATGGTGCCGACGCGGGCCGGTGAGGAAGAGGGATCGCGGCGGTCCGCTGCGACGGATTCCGGCACGGGCGAGGTCTTCGGGGCGGGGTCATGGCTGCTCATGTCAGTTGCCTTCCTGGATGGTGATGTTGCTGACGGTTCCGTCGATCTGAAGGATCAGGCGGGCGCCGGGCTTATCAGCGTTGTAGCTGCTCTGGCGGGAGGTGATGCCGCTGCGGCTGTCCGCGCCTTCGTTGAGGTTGCCCAGCGTCATGTCTGCCCTGACGTCCACTGGAACCGTGCGCGGGATGACGACCGTCACGTTGCTGGCGGTCACGTCGAGGGGGACCACGACGTCGGTGCCCAGGGGCGGGTTCAGGTTCAGGCCGGTGAGGTCAACAGTCCCGCGGCCTCCGGTGATCTGGAAGCCCTCGCGTGCCTGTTCGATGCTGGCGGGGTTCCAGTCCGCGTTCTGGAAGCGGAAACGGTCGCCGTTCGGCACGGTGTTGAAGATGCCGCCGACGATCAGTGCCACCACGGCGAAGAATCCGAGGATCCCCGACGTCCTGCCTCTGAGGCCGGAGAGGAGGATGCCCAGGCCAAGGACAGCGGCGCCGCTGGCCCACACCACGGCGTTGGCGGAGTCGCCGAGATCGATGACGTTGCCGGCGTCGAGGGCCTTGAGCGTCCCGCCGACCAGCAAGGCGAGGCCTGCGGTAATGGCGACGACGGGTGCGCCGGGGCCGTTCGGCCTTGACTTCGGAGCGGGCACAGGAGCCGGCACCGGGGCTGGTCCGCGGGGCGGAACGCTGCCGAACCCGCCGCCGTATGGGCCGGGCGGGACATGTCCCTGGCCTGTCTCTCTGTCTCTTATACACATCTAGATGTGTATAAGAGACAGGTGCTGGGCGGTGGCGGCCTGTGTGCCGGCAGCGAATGCTTCTGCCGCCGGGGCACTGCCGGGGGCAGCGTATCCGGGGGCAGGCTGGGCGCCGGCCTGGGTGGTGTTCATAGCTGCTCCAATGGGGTTCCTATTGCGTTGCGAGAGGAAGTAGATGAGGTAGATGACGCCGCCCACCCAGAAGAGGGTCCAGAAGAAGCCGAAGCCGTCGTGTCCCCAGCCCCAGAATCCGCCCCCCATGCCGGTGAGGCCGAGGACGGTGGTGATGAGTGCGCCCGTCATGCCGCTGGTCCAGCGCCCGGCGCCCGCTTCCTGGGTATGGATCCGGCCGTCCGGCTCGGGCAGGAGTGCCCAGGCGAGGCCGTACAGGAGGACGCCGATGCCGGCGAACAGCGTCAGCACGATGAACACGCCCCGTACGATCAGCGGGTCGATGCCCATGCGCTCCGCGATGCCGCTCGAGACGCCGCCGATCCAGCGGTCGCGTCCGCGGTGGATGCCTTGGCTGCGGATCCAGTCGAAGAAGTTCAGCTGCTGGGGTGGCCGGCCGTAGCCGGGAGCACCCCGACCGCCGAAACCGGGACCGCCCGGCGGCGGGGTGCCGGGTATTTCCTGCGTGGCACCGAGGGACGGCCGCAGCTGCTCAGTCGGCTGCCCCGGCAGGGCCTCGGTGGGACGTTCTGCCTGCGAATCGGTGGTTCCGGGTTCGCGCAGAGGTTCGGAACCGGGTCCGGACTGGTCGTCGGACGGGTTGGCGGGCTGCTGCCCTTCAGCTGGGGTGGGGTTGTGCGAGTTCATACTTCGATCCTGCCGTGCGGGGCCATGGTCCCTCTATTGGGGAAGACCCTGAGCCGTCCCTGACTTACCCCCGGTCCACCCTCAAAACGGGCCTCCGAAACCCTGATCCGTGTTTGGATTGATGCATGACCACAGTCCCCGTCCGCCCGCCGCTGGTCCGCAGCAGCGACCGCGTTATCGCCGGCGTGTGCGCGGGCCTCGCGGACCACCTGGGCTGGCCGGTGCGCATGGTCCGGATCGGCATGGCCGTGGCCGCGCTCGCTGGCGGGGCAGGCCTGGTCTTCTATGGCTGGCTGTGGATCATGGTGCCCACCGCAGACGAGAGCGCCAAGCGCAACGCCCGGCGGCCGGCGTCGCCCATTGCCCCCGCGGTGAGCATGCCGCAGCATCCCGCCGCCGTCGTCGACCCTTCGGTGTGGAGCAGTGCGTATTCGCCCGGTCCGGCTTGGCCGCCCCCGGGCCGACCAGCGCCCGCCGCAGAGCCGGGTGTATATACCCCTGCTGTGGCTCCCGCGCCGTCCGCACAGTACGACGCCGGGCCCTCCTCCCAGCCGCCGGCACCTGCTGCTGTACCGGGCACCGGTGCCTGGTTCCGCGTCCGCAACATGCGTTACGGCAAGGAGATTCTGCTTGGCGCCGGGCTGCTGCTCGTTGCCGCGATCCTGATCGCCAGGCTTCTCGGCGTCGAAGTGCCGCTGGGGACCCTGATCCCGGCGGCTGCCATCCTCGGCGGTGCCGCCATCGCCTGGATGCAACTCGACGAAACGCGCCGCGCCGGGCTGGTGGACAAGACCAAGGCGGACCAGGCGGGCGGATGGGCGCGGCTGGCCGCCGGCCTCGCGCTGGTGGTGGCCGGAGTGCTGGTCATGGTGTCCGGGTCCGGTTCCTGGGAGCAGACCTGGCTGGCTCTGCTGGCGTCCGTGGCCGTCCTGGGCGGGGTGGCGCTGGTGCTGCTTCCCTGGGGCCTGAAATTCTGGCGCGACCTTGAGACCGAACGCGCCGGCCGGGTCCGCGAGACCGAACGGGCGGAGATCGCCGCCCACCTGCATGATTCAGTGCTGCAGACCCTCGCGCTGATCCAGCGCCGGGCCGCCAACGAACACGATGTGGTGAGGCTGGCCCGAGCGCAGGAGCGCGAACTGCGAGGCTGGCTGTTCAGGGACCCGGCCAGGGACGCCGGCCAGCTTTCGGACAGGATCAAGGCGGCCGCGGCGGAGGTTGAGGACGGCCTCGGCAATGCGGTGGACGTCGTGAGCGTGGGCGACACGGCCATGACCGACAGGCATGAGGCGCTGGTCCAGGCGAGCCGGGAAGCCATGCTGAACGCCTCCCGCCATGGCGGCGGACCGGTCTCCGTCTATCTGGAGGTGTCCGACGGCGGCGCGGAAGTATTCGTCAAGGACCGCGGCTCCGGATTCGAACTCCACGCGGTTCCGGCGGACAGGCTCGGCGTCCGGGAGTCAATTATTGGCCGAATGAAGCGGCACGGCGGAACCGCCCAGATCAACAGCAGTCCTGACGGCACGGAGGTCCGGCTCAAGCTGCCTGCGGCCGCGGAGGACAACGGGGAAGGGAAGTCATGAGCACTCCAGCACTGGGCGGCACGGCCGGGGATCCGGGACGGAGCGTCCGGGTCGTGATCGTGGACGACCACGCCATCTTCCGCTCCGGCCTGAAGGCGGACCTGGACCCGCGCATTGAGGTGGTCGGCGAGGCCGGAACGGTGGAGCAGGCCATCGAGGTGATCGGCCGGACCCGCCCGGAAGTGGTGCTGCTCGATGTCCACCTGCCCGGCGGCCTGGGCGGAGGTGGGCGTGAAGTCATCGCCGGCTCAGCGGCGCTTCGGGGCACCACCACGTTCCTGGCCCTCAGTGTGTCGGACGCGGCGGAGGACGTCGTGGCCGTGATCCGTGCCGGCGCGCGCGGCTACGTGACCAAGACGATTTCGGGGACGGAGATCACGGACGCCATCTACAGGGTTGCCGGCGGCGACGCCGTCTTCTCGCCGCGGCTGGCCGGCTTCGTACTGGACGCCTTCGGCACCGCTCCCGCGGACATTGCCGACGACGAACTGGACAAGCTCTCAGCCCGCGAGCTCGAGGTGATGAGGCTCATCGCCCGGGGATACAGCTACAAGGAAGTGGCCAAGGAGCTGTTCATTTCCATCAAGACCGTGGAAACCCATGTGTCGGCGGTGCTCAGGAAGCTGCAGCTCTCCAGCCGCCATGAACTGACCAAGTGGGCGGCCGAGCGCCGGCTCCTCTAAAACCAAATGATGCGCTATCACTTAGGGCCCTTTTGCCGCGGCAATAAGGCCCACAAGTGACAGCGCATCGGGGCTTTGGGACGGCCTACTTCGCCTTGCCCAGGAAGTCCTGGAGGCGCTCCACCCCGGTGGCGAGGTCGTCGTCGCCCAGCGCGTAGGACAGCCTCAGGTAGCCGGACGGACCGAACGCTTCGCCGGGCACCACGGCAACCTCCACCTCGTCCAGGATCAGCGCCGCGAGTTCGGCGGAGGTCGAGGGGCTGACCGGACCGTTCGCCGTCGGGAATTCCTTGCCCAGCAGGGCGCGGACGTCCGCGTAGACATAGAAGGCGCCCTTCGGCGTCGGGCATTCAACGCCGTCAATGGCGTTAAGTCCGGCAACGATCGCCTTGCGGCGGCGGTCAAAGGCGACCTTCATTTCGTCGACGGCGGTGAGCGGTCCCGACACGGCTGCCAGGGCAGCGATCTGCGGGATGTTGGACACGTTCGACGTGGCGTGCGACTGCAGGTTGGTGGCGGCCTTGATGACGTCGGCCGGGCCGATCATCCAGCCCACGCGCCAGCCGGTCATCGCATACGTCTTGGCCACGCCGTTGAGGATCACCACTTTGTCGCCCAGTTCGGGGACGGCCGTGGCGATGGAGGTGAACGGAACGCCGTCGTACGTCAGGTGCTCGTAGATTTCGTCGGTGACAACCCACAGGCCCTTGGCTGCGGCCCACTGGCCGATTTCCGCCACCTGCTCGGGGGAGTACACGGAGCCCGTCGGGTTGGACGGCGAGACGAACAAGAGGACCTTGGTGCGGTCCGTGACGGCCGCTTCGAGCTGCTCCACGGTCACCAGGTAGTCCTGTTCCGGCCCGGCGAAGACCTCCACCGGCACGCCGCCCGCGAGGCGGATGGCTTCGGGGTACGTGGTCCAGAACGGCGTGGGAACGATCACTTCGTCGCCCGGGTCCACGAGCGTTGCGAAGGTGTTGTAGACGGCCTGCTTGCCGCCGTTGGTGACCAGCACCTGGGAGGCGTCGGCCTTGTATCCGGAGTCCCGGAGGGTCTTCTCGGCAATGGCCTTCTTCAGCTCGGGCAGGCCGCCGGCGGGGGAGTAGCGGTGGTACTTCGGCTGGCTGGCGGCCTCGATGGCGGCCTGGACGATGTAGCCCGGGGTGGGGAAATCCGGTTCGCCGGCGCCGAAACCGATCACGGGCCGGCCGGCCGCCTTAAGTGCCTTGGCCTTGGCGTCGACAGCCAGGGTGGCGGATTCGGCAATGGCGGAAATGCGTTTGGAAACGCGGGCGGCAGACATGGCAGGTCCGTTCTTCGCTTGCAGCTGGTTAGCTGAATGGTGGAATTCGACGGAATCTACTCTATGCTGTTCACCGGATCGTTCGAGGTGGGGCATGGCTTTGTGACTGCGGCGCAGTCAGGAATCCACCGCCGCAGAACGGTCCGAAACGAGGCTGGTTCGACGTACGCGAAGTTGTTGCGTAGACTAGTTCTCCGGTGTTGAAAACACGATGATGACGTGCGCCTCAGGAATCCTTGGGTGAAGCGCGGCCTCGATCGGTTTTTGATCCATAGGGTAGTGGCGCAATTGGTAGCGCAGCGGTCTCCAAAACCGCAGGTTGCAGGTTCGAGTCCTGTCTGCCCTGCGCAAGCTGTTCCGGCGGAAAGCCGGAGCAAGCGCAGCAACCATGGTTCAGTTCAGGACCGGGTAATCCGACATTTTGCGAGGATGAGTGAGGAACAGGTGACCGAAACAGCTGCAAGCAGCTCCAAGGGCCGCCCCGCAAAGAAAGCCGCCAAGGCTGGCTTCTTCGCTCGAATCGCACTCTTCATCCGCCAGGTCATCGGCGAGCTGAAGAAGGTTGTCGCACCCACCCGCAAGGAACTGATTAATTACACGCTCGTGGTGCTGGTATTCGTGGTCATCATGATGGTCATCGTCACCTTGCTGGACCTGGGCTTCGGGACCGCGGTGAGCTGGGTCTTCGGCGGTACAGGCGCCAAGGACCGCTAAGGCGATCGGTCCGCAGACTGCGCGGGATCCTTCCGGAAACGGAACGGACTGCGGAGTGTGCGGAATTGAGCCATTTAAATAGGCATGTTAGGCAATGAGGAAGCAGGAGACCAAGTGTCTGAGCAGGAGCTCGAGGTAACTGAGACTGAGCTGGATGAAACCAAGGACGCATCGGCCGAGGCCGTTGAAGGGTCTGAGGTTGAGTCTGCTGCACCCGATTCCGACGGCGCCGCTAACGCCGAAACTGACGCTGACGCCGACGACGATGCAGATGTAGCGGATGACGAAACTGACTCCGAGGAAGCTGACGCCGATGAGGCAGACGCCCTGGCAGCCGCCGCCGCGAAGGCCGATGTCGATCCCGCCGAGGAGTTCAAGGCCAAGCTGCGCCGCCAGGAGGGTGACTGGTACGTCATCCACTCCTACGCGGGTTACGAGAACCGCGTGAAGGCCAACCTTGAAACGCGCATCCAGACCCTGGACATGGAAGATTACATCTTCGAAATCCAGGTGCCGATGGAAGAAGTCGTTGAGATCAAGAACGCCCAGCGCAAGGTCATCAACCGCGTCCGGATCCCCGGCTACGTGCTGGTCCGCATGGACCTGACCGACGCCTCCTGGGGCGCGGTCCGCCACACCCCGGGCGTTACCGGCTTCGTGGGCAACGCCCACAACCCGGTCCCGCTGCGCCTCGACGAGGTCTTCTCCATGCTCGCGCCGGTCTTCGAAGAAGAGCAGGCCGAGAAGGGCAAGCCGGTCAGGCACGCCGCCGCTCCCGTGGACGTCGACTTCGAGGTCGGCGAATCGGTCATCGTCAAGGAAGGTCCCTTCGAGACCCTCCCCGCCACGATCTCCGAGATCAAGATTGATTCCCAGACCCTCGTGGTGCTGGTGTCCATCTTCGAACGCGAAACGCCGGTCACCCTGGCGTTCAACCAGGTCACCAAGATCTAGCAATACCCCTAGAATTCGTCCCGGAACTGCCCGCTTAGCAGTTCCTCGACGGCAGACCGCCTCGCCATGGCGGTCAACCACCTGAGGCACGCTCCTGTGTCCCAGGACGCAATTGAGAGAAGGACCCTACATTGGCTCCCAAGAAGAAGGTCACCGGCCTCATCAAGCTGCAGATCCAGGCAGGTGCCGCCAACCCGGCCCCGCCGATCGGTCCTGCGCTTGGCCAGCACGGTGTCAACATCATGGAATTCTGCAAGGCGTACAACGCTGCGACGGAAGCCCAGCGCGGAAACGTTATCCCCGTGGAAATCACGGTTTACGAAGACCGTTCATTCACGTTCATCACCAAGACCCCGCCGGCTGCAGAACTCATCAAGAAGGCTGCAGGCGTTGCCAAGGGTTCACCCACGCCGCACACCGTCAAGGTTGCCAAGCTGACCCAGGCCCAGGTCAACGAGATCGCCACCACCAAGATGGAAGACCTCAACGCCACGAGCCTCGAAGGCGCAGCGAAGATCATCGCCGGCACCGCCCGCTCCATGGGTATCACCGTCGAGGGTTAATTTCCCCCACCGCTGATGCGGCGCCGGGTTCGGGAAACCGACGACGACGCCGGGCAGCACCGCCGGGAAACCGGCACCACTGAAACATTGAAATGTTGGAGATCCACGCCGGATCATCCAACTGTGGCAGGGCCCAGCGCGGTCCGCAGACCACAACTGCACAAGGAGAATAAGCAGCATGGCAAAGCGCAGCAAAGCATATGAGGCAGCCGCCGCCAAGATCGACGCGGAGAAGTTCTACGCGCCGTTCGAGGCAGTGACGCTGGCCAAGGACACCAACCCGTCCAAGTTCGACGCCACCGTTGAGGTCGCTTTCCGCCTGGGTGTAGACCCGCGTAAGGCTGACCAGATGGTCCGCGGCACCGTTAACCTGCCGCACGGCACCGGTAAGGTTGCCCGCGTCCTCGTCTTCGCAACGGGCGACAAGGCTGAGGCAGCAATCGCTGCCGGCGCCGACTTCGTTGGTTCCGACGACCTGATCGAAAAGATCGCAGCCGGCTGGACCGACTTCGACTCCGCCGTTGCCACCCCTGACCTCATGGGCAAGGTTGGCCGCCTCGGTAAGGTCCTGGGTCCGCGTAACCTGATGCCGAACCCGAAGACCGGCACCGTGACCGCTGACGTCGCCAAGGCTGTCAACGACATCAAGGGTGGCAAGATCGACTTCCGCGTCGACAAGCACTCCAACCTGCACTTCATCATCGGCAAGGTCTCGTTCGACGCCGTCAAGCTGGCCGAGAACTACGCAGCCGCTCTCGAAGAGGTGCTTCGCCTGAAGCCGTCCGCTTCCAAGGGCCGCTACATCCAGAAGGCGACTGTTGCCACCACGTTTGGTCCCGGCATCTCCGTCGACCCCAACGTCACCAAGGTGCTGACCGAGGTCTAATCCTCGCGAAACACCCGCCGGTAATCCGGCAGGCATCAAAGGACCGCCCGGCACTGCGCCGGGCGGTCCTTTGCTTTGCGTCCGGACGCCGCGGGGGCGGCGCTGTCGGGCGCTGCCGGGCTTTGCCGGACGCCGCAGGCTCTGGAGGCTGGAAGACCGTGCGGCTAGGCTGATCCCGTGACGACGCCCCCATACCGCATAGAGCCGCTTGTTTTGCCTTCCTCGCTCGCTTCTCCGGACGCCGCGGACTTCGTCGAATTCAGTGACCTGACTGATGCCGTCGTGCTGCAGACCTGGGGAAACCTTGACCGCGCCATGCCGCGGGAGGCCCGGCTTGAAGCGTGGCGCGACGACGAATACGAGCACGTTCGGCCCTACTTCGTGCGGCTGGACGGGCGCATGGTGGCGAAGTCGTGGGTCAGTCTGCCGCAGCAGGAAAATCTCCAGGACGCCATGGTGCACGTGGACGTGCTGGACGATTTCACTGGCCGGGGCATCGGCCGGGCGCTCCTGCGGCACGCCGAGTCCTTCGCTGCCAGCCACGGCCGCAGTACCCTTCAAAGCTTCACCGAACACGTTGCAGGGTTTGATCCGGACGGCGCCGGCATCCTGAAACCCGGAACCGGGACGGGCGGCATTCCAGCCGATTCGCGTGCGGTGAGATTTGCCACGGCGGCTGGCTACGCACTGGAACAGGTGACGCGCTTCAGCGCACTGGACATGCCGCCGTCGGAAGCGGCCCTGGACGCGCTTGAGCGCGACGCGCGCTCGATAGCCGGTGACCGGTACGAGCTCCTCGCCTGGACGGACAGCTGCCCGGACGAATACGTGGACCAGCTCGCCGTGCTCATGTCGCGCATGAGTACGGACAGCCCCTCCGGGGCGCTCCATTACGACCCCGAGGTGTGGGACGCCAAACGCGTCCGGCACGTCGAGGACGAATGGAAGCAGACCGGCCAGGAGTCGCTCGTGGCGGTGGCGAGGCACAGGGCCAGCGGCGAGCTCGCCGCGTATTCGGTGCTGCAGTACTCCGAGTCGAAGCCCTGGCTGGGGCAGCAGGACGACACCCTGGTTGCCAAGCCGCACCGGGGCCACCGCCTGGGAATGCTGGTCAAGGTGCTGAACCTTCGCCGCATGATGGAGGCGCATCCCTCCGTGGAACGGATCCTCACGTTCAACGCCGCGGAGAATGAGCGCATGCTCGCCATCAATGTTGCCCTGGGGTTCCGCCCGGCGGGGTACGACGGCGAGTGGCAGCGCCGGCACTAACCGGCATATGCTGGCGACGACACACCGCGTGGACTTGAGCCCGCGGCCTGGAAGGGCGAGCGGCGGAAACGGCTGGGATGATGGCAAGTGAAGTGCGGATCGAGCAGCTGTGGATCCCGGATTCCATTGACGCGCCCGATGCTGCGGACTTCCTGGCCGCCGTCGAGGTAGGCCGCAAGGTCCGGATGCAGACGTGGGGCAGCGACGACCTTGCCTACGCACCACTGGAAAAGCTCCTCGAACTCGACGATCCCTACGAGCGTCAGATCATCCTCGTGGCCAAAATCGAGGGCACCATAGTGGGCACGGTGGACATCGCACTGCCCCTGGCCGACAATCAGGACCTCGCGGAGTTCACCCTGGACATCCTGCCGGAGTATCAGCGCCAGGGCGTGGGCAGGCAGCTGCTGGAGGCGGCCGAACAGTTTGCCCGCGACGAGGGCCGCTCGATGATCCTGGTGGACACCAACCACCCCGGGGCTTCCCTTCACGAATTCGAACCCGAGCAGCTGGTGCCGGGTTCGGGGCAGGGTTTCGTGCCGCTGGGCAGCCGCGAGGTGGAATTCGCCCGGCGCACCGGCTACACGCTCCAGCACATCGAGCAGTTCAGCTCATGTGCCCTCCCACTGGACAGCAAGCTCGTGGCGGAGCTTGAGGCCGAGGCCGAGGAAGCGAACAACGGCCGCTACCGCCTGCACCACTGGACGGACCGTTGCCCCGAGCAGTGGCTGGAGGCCGTTGCGGTCCTCGAAAACCAGGCCGGCGGGGACGTCGAACCCGGCGCCGTGGGCGAACAGGACAATATGGTGTTCGACGCGCGGATACTGCGCGAAGCAGAGGAAGTCACCATCGCGCAGGGACGGCGAACGGTTGTCACCGCCGTCGAACACATTGCCACCGGTACCCTGGTGGGGCTGACCACCATCAGCGTCCTGGCGCAACGCCAGGACGTGGTGTTCCAAGACGACACTGTGGTGCTGCAGGCGCACCGGGGCAACAAGCTCGGCCTGCTCATCAAGGTGGCCAACATGGAGCGGCTGACGGAGCAGTTCCCGGACGCGCGCGTGATCTACACCTGGAACGCCCCGGAAAACCGGTACCTGCTGACGGTCAACCGCCAGTTGGGGTTCACGACGGCGGGCGTCACCGGAATCTGGCAGAAGGAGCTTCCGGACCTGGGGCCCAGCACCAGCTGAGCCGTGCGAGCCGAGCCGCGCCGGTTGCGGCTGGTCACCGGTTGCTTCTTGTCACCGGGCCGATTTGGCGGACCGGCGCCGGTTCACGTAAGCTGGACCTACCAAAGACCGTCGGTTGTTGGAAATCCACTCTCCTGAGCATTGCTCAATTCTGCAGTTGTGTGCGGGAGAACCAGTGGGTTTCCGGACGAAGGACCCTGAACATAGGGCGGCCGGCGCAGGTGAACGAAGCAAAGCTCCACGGTAAAAACTGTGTTGAGCCAAGCCCCGTGCATCTGCGCGGGGCGTTTTTAGTTTTAGCTCACCTGAGCGGGGACCCGGTATACCGGCACTATCCCCGGAAGGAGGGTTATGGCAACGCCTGCAAAGGTTTCAGCAGTAGCTGAGATCACTAACGATTTCAAGGAATCGAACGCCGCTGTCCTGACCGAATACCGTGGGCTCACTGTTGCACAGCTCAAGCAGCTGCGTGTTTCTCTCGGCCAGGACACCAAGTACTCGGTCGTCAAGAACACCCTGACCGCCATTGCAGCCAAGGAAGCTGGTGTCGAAGCATTCGACGGCCAGCTCGCCGGCCCCACTGCAATCGCATTCATCAAGGGTGACGCAGTTGCAGCGGCCAAGAGCCTGACGGATTTTGCCAAGGCCAACAAGCAGCTGGTTATCAAGACCGGTTACTTCGAGGGCAAGGCACTTAACGCCAGCGAAGTTGCTGCCCTGGCAGCACTCGAGTCCCGCGAGCTGCAGCTCGCCAAGGTTGCAGGGATCCTCAAGGCTCCTGCTGCCGCTGCTGTACGCATCATTGACGCCCTGCGCCTCAAGCTTGAAGAAGAGAACGGTGCACCGGCAGCAGCCGAAGCGCCCGCCGCTGAAGAAGCCCCGGCCGCAGCAGCAGAGACCGAAGCTCCGGCCGAAGCCGCAGCCACCGAAGAGAACTAATTCTCTTTCAAATCAGACTCCGGTGTGAAGGCAACGGCCCAGGCCGCCAAGCACCACCTATAGGAAGGACGCCACACCATGGCGAAGCTCACCAACGAAGAGCTCATTGAAGCTTTCAAGGAACTGACCATCATCGAGCTCTCCGAGTTCGTCAAGCTCTTCGAAGAGACCTTCGAAGTTACCGCTGCTGCTGTTGCCGTTGCTGGCCCGGCTGCCGGTGCTGCTGAAGAAGCCGAAGAGAAGACCGAATTCGACGTCGTTCTCGAAGCTGCTGGCGACAAGAAGATCGCAGTGATCAAGGAAGTTCGCGCCATCACTTCCCTGGGCCTGAAGGAAGCCAAGGACGTTGTCGACAGCGCTCCGAAGGCCGTCCTCGAAGGCGTCACCAAGGAAGCTGCCGAGAAGGCAAAGGAGCAGCTCGAGGCTGCCGGCGCCACCGTTACCCTCAAGTAACACAGGCTCTTCCTGGAATCCCCGTCCACTCCGGTGGGCGGGGATTCCTGCATTTAAGAGCAACGCGGGGTCACTTACGGCCCAATCCGGTGGGTTCATTGGGCCGCAAGTGACCCCGCGTTGCTGTTCGGGGACTTAGTTGGGGTCGCTGATGTCCGCGATGACTGCGCCGAGCGCCGCGGTCAGGGCGTCCGCGTCCACGAACGCGCTGTAGCCGTGCTGGCCCGCGCCCATGGAAATGCGCTTGCCCGAGATGTTCCTGTCCGCATAGACAGGCCAGGCCGTGGTGCTGCCCAGCGGCGTGATGGTCCCGCGCTCATAGCCCGTGGCTTCGAAGGCGACGTCGGCCGCCGGCATGGACAGCTTGTTGATCCCCACCAGGCTGCGCAGCTTGGGCCAGGAAATCTGGCGGTCACCGGGAATGAGGGCGAACAGGAAAGTCCCGTCCTTATGCTTCACCACGAGGGACTTCACGATGTCCGCCGGGGCGATCCCGAGGATCCGCGCCGCTTCCTCCAGGCTGTGGGCGGCAAGCCGCTCCACGATCTCGACCTCCAGGCCGCGGGCGGCGGCGTCGGCAAGGAATCGCTCCCTGCCGGCGCCGTCCGCCCCGGTGCCGGCAGTGCCGGACGTGCCGGAGCTGCCGGAGCTGCCCGCTGAGCCGGCAGCTGCCGAGCCGGTCATCAGTCCCGGAACAGCAGGAGGGCTTCGCCTTGCCCGCCGCCCCCGCAGAGCGAAACCGCGGCCTTGCCCTGGCCGCGCCGTTTCAGCTCATGTGCAGCGTGCAGCGCCAGCCTCGCGCCGGAGGCGCCGATGGGGTGGCCCAGGGCGATCGCGCCGCCGTGGATGTTGCATTGCTCCAGCGGGTAGTCCAGGTCCTTGAGGGACTGCACGGCCACGGACCCGAACGCCTCGTTGATTTCGATGAAGTCCAGATCGGTTGTTGTCCAGCCGGCGCGGTCCAAGGCGTTTCGGATGGCGTTGGAGGGCTGGGAGTGCAGGGAATTGTCCGGACCGGCCACCTGTCCCGGCTTGCCGACGACCGCGAGGTACTCCAGTCCGTTCTCCTCGGCGAATTTGCGGGAGGTCAGCACCAGGGCGGAGGCGCCGTCGGACAGGGGAGAGGAGTTGCCGGCCGTGATGGTGCCGTCGGTGACGAACGCGGCGCGGAGGCCCGCCAGGGTTTCAACGGACGTGTTGGGCCGGACGCCTTCATCGGCGGCCACAACCACCGGATCGCCCTTGCGCTGCTTGACGCTGATGGGTGCGATCTCGTCGTCGAAAATCCCGTTCTTGGCCGCGATGGCCGCGCGCTGGTGCGACTGCGCGGCGACGTTGTCCTGCGATGCCCGGTCGATGCCCAGGGTGAGGTTCTTGGTTTCGGTGGACAGGCCCATGGACTGGCCGTCGAACGCATCAGTCAGGCCGTCGTGGGCGGCAACGTCGAGGGCCTGGATGGCGCCGTAGGTCCAGCCCTGGCGCGAGCCCGGCAGGACGTGCGGGGCCCGGGTCATGGATTCCTGGCCGCCGGCGACGACGACGGTTGCGTCACCGCTGCGGATCATCCTCGCGGCGTCGATCACGGCGGTGAGGCCCGAAAGGCAGACCTTGTTGATGGTCACCGTGGGCACGTTCCAGCCGATCCCGGCGCCGATCGCGCTCTGCCGTGCAGGGTTCTGGCCAGCACCGGCCTGGAGCACCTGGCCCATGATCACGGCGTCAACCTTCTCCGCCTCAACCCCGCTCGCGGCAAGGGCCGCCTTGATGGCGTGGGCCCCGAGTTCGACGGCGGTGAAGCTCGCCAATTGCCCGTTCAGCCGGCCCTGCGGTGTGCGCGCGCCGGACAGGATGACAACATCGTTGTTGTCCGCGGAATTGCTCATGTTTGTCTCTTCCGATCTGTGTGGATGTACGCCTAGGTTATCGTGAGCCCGGTCACCTATCCATTCAAACGCTGCAGCGGCAGGCTGAATTCCGGCACGGTGGGGGATAGATGCCCTCGGCAACGGTGCTTGCAATCTGCTGGGAAGTGGGGTAGACACACGCGATGTTTTGCCGTATCGTAGATATTTGCGTCTTCCCTGTTTACCTTCAGCCTTCATATAGCGGTGGGCTTCGCCTGGCAGCTGCTCCATCAATGTGCCGTATACAACGTCACCAGCATGGGCAGACCAGGTCCCGGGTCATATAGCGGAACCGGATGGTAGCACTGCGGAGTCACTCCGCAGGGTGCATAGCGGGGGAGATCTGAAAACGCCTGAAGGTCTGTGGAAGGATCCCTCTTGGTCGCCTCGAGCACCTCTAATAACGAAACCGCTAACACGGCAAGCACCGATGGTGCCACTCGCCGACTCTCATTCGCAAAGATTCACGAACCTCTTGACGTTCCGAATCTGCTTGCCCTGCAGACGGACAGCTTCGACTGGCTGGTCGGAAATGAACGCTGGCAGGCACGCGTAGCGAAGGCCGTCGAAGAAGGCGACCTCAGCGTCGCCACCACCTCCGGTCTTTCCGACATCTTCGAAGAGATCTCCCCGATTGAGGATTTCCAGGGCACCATGTCCCTGAGCTTCTCCGATCCGGAGTTCGCTGACCCGAAGTACACCATGGCTGAATGCAAGGACCGGGACGCAACGTACTCGGCACCGCTGTACGTCAAGGCTGAATTCATGAACAACAACACGGGCGAAATCAAGCAGCAGACCGTGTTCATGGGTGACTTCCCGCTGATGACCGAGAAGGGCACCTTCGTCGTCAACGGCACCGAGCGTGTCGTCGTCTCCCAGCTGGTCCGTTCACCGGGCGCCTACTTCGAGCGCACCGCTGACAAGACCAGCGACAAGGACATCTTCACGGCAAAGATCATCCCGTCCCGCGGTGCATGGTTCGAGCTCGAGATCGACAAGCGCGATCAGGTCGGCGTCCGCCTCGACCGTAAGCGCAAGCAGTCGGTCACCGTGCTGCTGAAGGCCCTCGGCTGGACCGAAGGCCAGATCCTCGAGGAGTTCGGCCAGTACGACTCCATGCGCGCAACGCTGGAGAAGGACGCTACCGAAACCCGCGAAGACGCCTTGCTGGACATCTACCGGAAGCTGCGACCGGGCGAGCCGCCCACCGTCGAGGCTGCCCAGTCGTTGCTGGACAACCTGTACTTCAACTCCAAGCGCTACGATCTGGCCAAGGTCGGCCGTTACAAGATCAACCGCAAGCTTGGCATCGACCGCTCCCTTGGTGACAAGGAAGCTTCGGTCCTGCACGTTGAAGACATCGTCGCCATGATCAAGTTCCTGGTTGCGCTGCACGCCGGCGAGAAGACCCTCACGGGCAAGCGCGACGGCCAGGACCACGAACTGCGCGTCGAGATCGATGACATCGACCACTTCGGCAACCGCCGCATCCGCGCCGTCGGCGAGCTCATCGAGAATCAGGTCCGCACCGGCCTGTCCCGCATGGAGCGCGTCGTCCGCGAGCGTATGACCACGCAGGACGTCGAGGCCATTACGCCGCAGACGCTGATCAACATCCGCCCTGTGGTGGCAGCCATCAAGGAGTTCTTCGGAACCTCCCAGCTGTCCCAGTTCATGGACCAGAACAACCCGCTCTCGGGTCTGACCCACAAGCGCCGCCTCTCCGCGCTTGGCCCGGGTGGTCTGTCCCGTGACCGCGCAGGCATGGAAGTCCGAGACGTTCACCCGTCCCACTACGGACGTATGTGCCCCATCGAAACCCCTGAAGGCCCGAACATCGGTCTGATCGGTTCGCTGGCTTCCTACGGACGCATCAACCCGTTCGGCTTCATCGAGACCCCGTACCGTCTCGTTGCCGAGGGCGTCGTGTCCGATGAGGTCCAGTACCTGACGGCCGACGACGAAGCAGAGGTCCTGATCGCACAGGCCAACGCTCCGCTCGACGCCAACAAGAAGTTCGCTGAAGAGACCGTCCTGGTTCGTGCCCGCGGTGGTGGAGGCGAGCCCGTTCTCGTTCCCGCAGCCGACGTGCAGTTCATGGACGTTTCCCCGCGCCAGATGGTGTCCGTGGCAACTGCCCTGATCCCGTTCCTCGAGCATGACGATGCAAACCGCGCACTCATGGGTGCCAACATGCAGCGCCAGGCCGTGCCGCTGGTCCGTTCCGAGGCGCCGTTCGTCGGTACCGGCATGGAGCGCGCCGCTGCTGTCGACGCCGGTGACGTTGTCATCGCGAAGAAGGCAGGTGTGGTTACCGAGGTCTCCGCTGAACTCGTCATCATGCTCAACGACGACGGCACGGAAACCAACTACCGCATCAACAAGTTCGCCCGTTCCAACCAGGGCAACTGTTACAACCACCGTGTTCTGGTGAGCGAAGGCCAGCGCCTGGAAGTCGGTGGCATCATTGCTGACGGCCCGGCAACGGACCAGGGCGAGCTCGCCCTCGGTAAGAACCTGCTCGTGGCATTCATGTCATGGGAAGGCCACAACTTCGAGGATGCCATCATCCTGTCCCAGCGCATCGTGGCTGAGGACGTTCTTTCCTCCATCCACATCGAGGAGCACGAGATCGATGCCCGCGACACCAAGCTTGGTGCCGAGGAAATCACCCGTGACATCCCCAACGTGTCCGAGGAAGTCCTGGCTGGCCTGGACGAGCGCGGCATCATCCACATCGGTGCTGAAGTTGAAGCCGGCGACATCCTGGTCGGAAAGGTCACCCCGAAGGGTGAAACCGAGCTGACCCCGGAAGAGCGCCTGCTCCGCGCCATCTTCGGCGAGAAGTCCCGCGAAGTGCGCGACACCTCCCTGAAGGTTCCGCACGGCGAGTCCGGCACGGTCATCGGCGTGCGCGTCTTCGATCGCGACAACGACGACGAACTGCCCCCGGGCGTCAACCAGCTGGTCCGCGTCTACGTGGCTGCCAAGCGCAAGATCACCGACGGCGACAAGCTCGCCGGCCGTCACGGCAACAAGGGTGTTATCTCCAAGATTCTGCCGATCGAGGACATGCCCTTCCTTGCCGACGGTACCCCCGTTGATATCGTCCTGAACCCGCTGGGTGTTCCGGGCCGTATGAACGTCGGCCAGGTGCTGGAAACGCACCTCGGCTGGGTTGCCAAGACCGGCTGGAAGATCGAAGGCGAGCCTGAGTGGGCCAAGCAGCTGCCGAACCTGCCGCGCGAAAGTGGCCAGACCACTGTTGCAACGCCGGTCTTCGACGGTGCCCGTGAAGAGGAAATCACCGGTCTGCTGGACTCCACCAACGTGACCCGCGACGGTGACCGCCTGATCAACTCCTCGGGCAAGACCCGCCTGTTCGACGGCCGCTCCGGCGAGCCGTTCCCGGATCCGATCTCGGTCGGCTACATGTACATCCTGAAGCTCCACCACCTGGTGGACGACAAGATCCACGCGCGCTCCACCGGTCCGTACTCCATGATCACGCAGCAGCCGCTGGGTGGTAAGGCACAGTTCGGTGGCCAGCGCTTCGGTGAAATGGAAGTGTGGGCGCTCGAAGCTTACGGCGCCGCCTACACGCTCCAGGAGCTCCTCACGATCAAGTCGGATGATATCCACGGTCGTGTGAAGGTCTACGAAGCCATCGTCAAGGGCGAGAACATCCCGGAGCCGGGCGTTCCTGAGTCCTTCAAGGTCTTGATCAAGGAAATGCAGTCGCTGTGCCTGAACGTGGAAGTGCTTTCCACGGACGGAACCACAATTGAAATGCGTGACTCTGATGACGCAGTCTTCACGGCTGCGGAAGAACTGGGCATCGATCTGTCTCGTGCAGAGCCCAGTTCCGTAGAAGAGGTTTAGCAGGTGACGTCCGACGGCGGGTCACCACCCGCCGTCGGACCTCACCTCCCTCTTCCCGTAACCCAAGACTTCAGAATTTAGAGAACAAGAGAGAACAGGGACCATATGTCCAGCGAATCCTCCTTCGGCCTCATGCAGATCGGCCTCGCCACCGCGGAAGACATCCGCGGTTGGTCGTACGGCGAGGTTAAGAAGCCGGAAACCATCAACTACCGCACGCTCAAGCCCGAGAAGGACGGCCTCTTCTGCGAGAAGATCTTCGGCCCGTCCCGGGACTGGGAATGCTACTGCGGCAAGTACAAGCGCGTGCGCTTCAAGGGCATCATCTGCGAGCGGTGTGGCGTTGAGGTCACCCGTGCCAAGGTGCGCCGTGAGCGGATGGGCCACATTGAACTGGCTGCGCCTGTAACCCACATCTGGTACTTCAAGGGTGTTCCCTCCCGTCTGGGCTACCTCCTTGACCTGGCACCGAAGGACCTCGAAAAGGTCATCTACTTCGCTGCCTACATGATCACGAGCGTCGACACCGACAGCCGCCACGAGGAACTGCCCAACCTGCAGGTTGAGCACGACATCGAGAAGAAGCAGCTGATCGACAACCGCGACTCCGACATCGCCACGATCGCCCGCGACCTCGAGAACGAGCTTGCCCGTCTCGAAGGCGAAGGCGCCAAGGCTGCCGACAAGAAGAAGGCCCGCGACTCCGCCGACCGCCAGATGGCCAACGTGCGCAAGCGTGCCGACGCCGAGATCGAGCGCCTCGAGCAGGTCTGGGACCGCTTCAAGAACCTCAAGGTCGCAGACCTCGAAGGCGACGAAGGCCTCTACCGCGAACTGCGCGACCGCTACGGCATGTACTTCGAAGGCTCCATGGGTGCCGAAGCGATCAAGAAGCGCCTTGAAAACTTCGACATGCAGGCCGAGTCGGACTCACTGCGCGACATCATCGCCAACGGCAAGGGCCAGCGCAAGACCCGCGCCCTGAAGCGCCTGAAGGTGGTCAACGCGTTCCTGACCACCAACAACAGCCCGCTCGGCATGGTGCTGGACGCCGTCCCGGTGATCCCGCCGGAACTGCGCCCGATGGTCCAGCTGGACGGTGGCCGCTTTGCGACCTCCGACCTCAACGACCTCTACCGCCGTGTGATCAACCGCAACAACCGACTCAAGCGACTGCTTGACCTGGGTGCTCCGGAGATCATCGTCAACAACGAGAAGCGCATGCTTCAGGAAGCTGTTGACAGCCTCTTCGACAACGGCCGCCGCGGCCGTCCCGTCACCGGACCGGGCAACCGTCCGCTGAAGTCCCTGAGCGACATGCTCAAGGGCAAGCAGGGCCGTTTCCGCCAGAACCTCCTCGGCAAGCGCGTCGACTACTCCGGCCGTTCGGTCATCGTCGTCGGCCCGCAGCTGAAGCTGCACCAGTGCGGACTGCCCAAGCAGATGGCTCTGGAGCTCTTCAAGCCGTTCGTGATGAAGCGCCTGGTTGACCTCAACCACGCGCAGAACATCAAGTCGGCCAAGCGCATGGTCGAGCGTTACCGTCCGCAGGTCTGGGACGTTCTCGAAGAGATCATCACCGAGCACCCTGTGCTGCTGAACCGTGCACCTACCCTGCACCGCCTCGGCATCCAGGCGTTCGAACCCCAGCTTGTTGAAGGCAAGGCAATCCAGCTTCACCCGCTGGTCTGTGGCGCCTTCAACGCTGACTTCGACGGCGACCAGATGGCAGTCCACCTGCCGCTGAGCCCCGAAGCCCAGGCTGAGGCACGCATCCTGATGCTCTCCTCGAACAACATCCTGAAGCCGTCTGACGGCCGTCCGGTGACCCTGCCGTCGCAGGATATGATCATCGGCCTCTACCACCTGACCACCAAGCGTGTCGGTTCAGCTGGCGAAGGCCGGATCTTCGGCTCGGTTTCGGAAGCCATCATGGCCTACGACCTGCACGAGCTGCACCTGAACTCCAAGGTCAAGATCCGTCTTGACGGCTTTGTCCCTTACCCGGGCTGGGAAGCTCCTGAAGGCTGGGAGCCGGGTCAGACCGCGCTGGTCGAGACCTCCCTTGGCCAGGTCCTCTTCAACGAGACCCTGCCCGAGGACTACCCGTGGGTTGAGGACGTTGCCGACAAGGGCGAACTGTCCCGGATCGTCAATGACCTGGCAGAGCGCTACCCGAAGGTCGTCACGGCGGCAACGCTGGACAACCTGAAGGATGCCGGCTTCTACTGGGCCACGCGTTCAGGCGTCACGGTTGCCATCTCCGACATCGAGGTGCCCAAGGACAAGCCGGTAATTCTCGCCGGTTACGAAACCATGGCCGCCAAGATCCAGGGCCAGTACGACAAGGGCCTGATCGACGACGACGAGCGTCGCCAGGAACTCATCGAGATCTGGAACAAGGCAACCAACGAGATTGCCCAGGCAATGCGTGACAGCCTCTCGCCGATGAACACCATCAACCGCATGGTGTCCTCCGGTGCACGTGGTAACTGGATGCAGGTCCGTCAGATCGCGGGTATCCGTGGCCTGGTGGCCAACCCTAAGGGTGAGATCATCCCGCGTCCGATCAAGTCCTCGTACCGCGAGGGCCTGTCGGTGCTGGAATACTTCATCGCCACGCACGGTGCCCGTAAGGGTCTGGCCGACACCGCCCTGCGTACCGCCAACTCGGGTTACCTGACCCGTCGTCTGGTGGACGTGTCGCAGGACGTCATCGTCCGCGAAGAGGACTGCGGCACCGAGCGCGGCCTGGTGACGCCCATCGCCGTCGCCGACGCCAACGGTGAACTGGTTCTGGACGAGAACGTCGAGAACAGTGCCTACGCCCGGACGCTGGCCGTGGATGTCGTTGACTCCAAGGGCAACGTCCTGGCAGCCGGCGGCACTGACTGCGGCGACGTCGTGATCGCCGAGCTGTTCGCAGCCGGCATCACCGAGGTCAAGGTCCGCTCTGTGCTCACCTGTGAGTCCAGCGTCGGCACCTGCGCCCTGTGCTACGGCCGTTCACTGGCCACGGGCAAGACTGTCGACATTGGTGAGGCAGTGGGCATTATCGCCGCACAGTCCATCGGTGAGCCGGGCACCCAGCTGACCATGCGTACGTTCCACACCGGTGGTGCTGTTTCCGCCAGCGGTGGCGACGACATCACCCAGGGTCTGCCCCGTATCCAGGAGCTCTTCGAAGCACGTACTCCGAAGGGTGTGGCGCCGATTGCGGAAGCAGCCGGACGCATCACCATCGAAGAGTCCGAGCGCCAGATGCGCCTGGTCATCACTCCGGACGACGGTTCCGAAGAGATTGCGTACCCGGTCCTGCGCCGTTCACGCCTCCTGATCGAAGACGGCCAGCACGTCACGGTGGGCCAGAAGCTCATCAACGGCCCGGTCGATCCGAAGCAGGTCCTGCGCATCATGGGTCCGCGTGCGGCACAGAAGTTCCTTGTGGACGAAGTGCAGGGCGTGTACCGCAGCCAGGGCATTGGCATCCACGACAAGCACGTGGAAGTCATCGTCCGCCAGATGCTGCGCCGCGTCACGGTCATCGAGTCCGGCGATTCGGATCTGCTGCCCGGCGAGCTCGCCGAACGCAGCCGCTTCGAAGATGCCAACCGCCGCGTTGTCTCCGAGGGCAAGACGCCGGCTTCCGGCCGTCCTGAGCTCATGGGCATCACCAAGGCGTCGCTGGCCACCGAGTCCTGGCTGTCCGCAGCTTCCTTCCAGGAAACCACCCGCGTCCTGACGCAGGCGGCCATGGAAGGCAAGAGCGATCCGCTGCTCGGCCTCAAGGAAAACGTCATCATCGGTAAGCTCATCCCGGCCGGCACGGGTCTCCCGCGCTACACCGAGATCGCGGTGGAACCGACTGAAGAAGCAAAGGCCAACCTGTTCACCGGTCCGAGCGCATTCAGCGACTTCTCCTACGACACCCTGGGCGGCGACGGTGCTCCTGAGTTCCACGCCATCCCGCTGGACGACTACGACCTCGGCAACGACTTCCGCTAACGAGTCAGTCATCCTGAACTGAAGGGCCCCGTTTCCACAGCTGTGGGAGCGGGGCTCTTTAGTCCCCGGATTCCGCGCCGATTAAGGTCTGGCGGCTGTCCATGTTAGACTTGTGACCAATTGTTATTGTGGCAGTGGATGAGAGCGCCGGGACAGCCGAAAGGCCGGACCAGAGCGACGTTTCCGGTTTGCAGGGTTCTTGTGCAACGTATGCCACATTTTTGCATGCCTAGGGACCTTTGAAGACGAGAGTCAAGTCATTCCCCATGTGTGCGATCCGACTATTAAGGCTTCGCCTCAGCTGCTCTGGAGACTTCTTCAAAGCTCGGGCGGCGGGGCAAAGCAAAAGGAGAGCGGCTGTAAGAGGCCGCTCCGGATAAAACGGAGAACACGAAAGTGCCTACGATTAACCAGCTGGTCCGAAAGGGCCGCACGCCGAAGGTCAAAAAGACCAAGGCTCCCGCGCTTAACGGCAGCCCGATGCGCCGCGGTGTTTGCACCCGCGTGTACACCACCACCCCGAAGAAGCCGAACTCGGCTCTGCGTAAGGTCGCACGTGTGCGCCTTAACGGTGGCATTGAAGTCACCGCCTACATCCCCGGTGTAGGCCACAACCTCCAGGAGCACTCCATTGTGCTCGTTCGTGGTGGTCGTGTGAAGGACCTCCCCGGTGTCCGCTACAAGATCGTCCGTGGCGCCCTCGATACCCAGGGTGTCAAGAACCGTAAGCAGGCCCGCAGCCGCTACGGCGCAAAGATGGAGAAGAAGTAATATGCCTCGCAAGGGTCCGGCCCCCAAGCGGCCGCTCGTACTAGATCCCGTTTACGGCTCCCCGCTGGTCACCCAGCTGATCAACAAGGTGCTGGTTGACGGCAAGAAGTCCACCGCAGAGCGCATCGTTTACGGTGCCCTCGAAGGTGCACGCGCCAAGTCCGGCGGCGACCCCGTTGCTGCCCTCAAGAAGGCCATGGAGAACGTCAAGCCTTCCCTCGAGGTTCGCTCCCGCCGTGTCGGTGGCGCCACCTACCAGGTTCCCGTTGAGGTCAAGCCGGGCCGCTCCACTGCCCTCGCCCTGCGTTGGCTGGTCGGCTACTCCAAGGCCCGCCGCGAAAAGACGATGACTGAGCGCCTCCAGAACGAAATCCTGGATGCCTCGAATGGTCTCGGTGCCGCTGTGAAGCGTCGCGAAGACACCCACAAGATGGCCGAGTCGAACAAGGCCTTCGCACACTACCGCTGGTAAAACTTCCCGTACGCCGCCGGCTCGTTGAGCCGGCGGCGAACGCGTAGTCCATCCGAAAGGGAGACACCGTGGCACAGGACGTGCTTACAGACCTTAGTAAGGTCCGCAACATCGGCATCATGGCCCACATCGATGCCGGCAAGACCACCACCACCGAGCGCATTCTGTTCTACACAGGTGTGAACCACAAGATCGGCGAAACGCACGACGGCGCTTCGACCACCGACTGGATGGAACAGGAAAAGGAACGCGGCATTACCATCACGTCTGCCGCCGTGACCTGCTTCTGGGAAAACAACCAGATCAACATCATCGACACCCCCGGCCACGTGGACTTCACGGTTGAGGTTGAGCGCTCCCTGCGCGTCCTCGACGGTGCAGTTGCCGTATTCGATGGCAAGGAAGGCGTTGAGCCGCAGTCCGAGACTGTTTGGCGTCAGGCTGACAAGTACAACGTTCCGCGTATCTGCTTCGTCAACAAGATGGACAAGCTCGGTGCTGACTTCTACTTCACCGTAGACACCATCATCGGCCGCCTCGGTGCCAAGCCGCTCGTCATGCAGCTGCCCATCGGTGCCGAGAACGACTTCATCGGCGTCGTGGACCTGCTTTACATGCGCGCACTGGTGTGGCCGGGCGACGCCAAGGGTGATGTCACCATGGGCGCCAAGTACGAGATCCGCGAGATCCCGGAAGACCTCAAGGCCCAGGCCGAGGAATACCGCGCGACTCTCGTCGAGACCGTTGCCGAAGCTTCCGAAGAACTCATGGAGAAGTACCTTGAGGGCGAAGAGATCTCCATCGACGAGCTCAAGGCTGGCATCCGCAAGATGACCATCAACTCGGAGATCTACCCGGTCTTCTGTGGTTCCGCGTTCAAGAACCGTGGCGTTCAGCCGATGCTCGATGCAGTTGTCGACTACCTGCCGAACCCGCTCGACGTCCCGCCAATGATCGGTCACGATCCTCGCGACGAAGAGAAGGAACTGACCCGCGCGCCCTCATCCGAGGATCCGTTCTCGGCTCTGGCCTTCAAGATTGCTGCGCACCCGTTCTTCGGTCAGCTCACCTTCATCCGCGTGTACTCCGGTCACGTGGAAGCAGGCGCACAGGTGGTCAACTCCACCAAGGGCAAGAAGGAGCGCATCGGCAAGCTGTTCCAGATGCACGCCAACAAGGAAATGCCTGTTGAGGGCGCTACCGCCGGCCACATCTACGCAGCCATCGGTCTGAAGGACACCACCACGGGCGACACCCTGTGCGACTCCAGCAACCAGATCGTCCTCGAGTCCATGAGCTTCCCGGAGCCCGTGATCTCGGTTGCCATCGAACCGAACACCAAGGGTGACCAGGAGAAGCTCTCCACGGCCATCCAGAAGCTCTCCGCTGAGGACCCGACCTTCCAGGTCTCCCTCAACGAAGACACCGGCCAGACCATCATCGCCGGCATGGGCGAGCTCCACCTGGACATCCTGGTGGACCGCATGCGCCGCGAGTTCAAGGTCGAGGCAAACGTTGGCAAGCCGCAGGTCGCTTACCGCGAAACCATCAAGCGCGCTGTAGAGCGTCACGACTACACGCACAAGAAGCAGACCGGTGGTTCGGGCCAGTTCGCAAAGATCCAGATTGCGATCGAGCCGCTGGACACTTCCGACGGCGAGCTGTACGAGTTCGAGAACAAGGTCACTGGTGGCCGCGTCCCGCGCGAGTACATCCCGTCGGTTGACGCCGGTATCCAGGATGCACTGAACGACGGCGTCCTGGCCGGTTACCCGGTCGTTGGCATCAAGGCGACGCTGATTGACGGCGCGTACCACGATGTTGACTCCTCGGAAATGGCGTTCAAGATTGCCGGACGTATGGCTTTCAAGGAAGCCGCACGTAAGGCGAACCCCATCCTGCTCGAACCGCTGATGGATGTAGAGGTCCGCACCCCTGAGGAATACATGGGTGAAGTTATTGGTGACCTCAACTCTCGCCGTGGCCAGATGCAGTCGATGGAAGATGCCCAGGGCGTCAAGGTCATCCGTGCTCACGTCCCGCTGTCCGGCATGTTCGGTTACATCGGTGACCTGCGTTCGAAGACCCAGGGCCGCGCTGTGTACTCCATGACGTTCCACAGCTACGCCGAGGTCCCGAAGGCTTTTGCCGACGAGATCATCCAGAAGACCCGCGGCGAATAGTCCACCGGACTTTCGAAGCGACAAACTCGGGTGCGTTTCCGGTAGCGGAAGTTCACCTGGTACAGGCGGCCGGTTCCAGGCCAGCCCGGTTTCCGGCCGTCTGTGCGAACAGGCTCGAGGGACTAGTATTAGTTCCTGAATCTGCAATTTCACCAATCCAAAGCCCCCCAAGTAGACTTACTGGAGTTTCTGCCGCGACAAGCGCGGTCGAAGGGTAAGTCATTTGAAAACGTTCTAGGAGGAACCTGTGGCAAAGGCAAAGTTCGAGCGGACTAAGCCGCACGTTAACATCGGTACCATTGGTCACGTTGACCACGGTAAGACGACGTTGACGGCCGCCATTTCCAAGGTGCTGTACGACAAGTACCCGACTCTCAACGAGCAGCGCGACTTCGCGTCGATTGACTCTGCTCCCGAAGAGCGTCAGCGCGGCATTACCATCAACATCTCTCACGTTGAGTACCAGACCGAGAAGCGCCACTACGCACACGTAGACGCTCCCGGTCACGCTGACTACATCAAGAACATGATCACCGGTGCTGCACAGATGGACGGTGCAATCCTCGTGGTTGCCGCCACTGACGGCCCGATGGCTCAGACCCGCGAGCACGTTCTGCTTGCCCGCCAGGTTGGCGTTCCCTACCTGCTGGTCGCGCTGAACAAGTCCGACATGGTCGACGACGAAGAGCTGCTGGACCTCGTTGAAATGGAAGTTCGTGAGCTGCTTTCGGCTCAGGGCTTCGATGGCGACGACGCTCCGGTTGTGCGCGTTTCCGGTCTGAAGGCTCTCGAAGGCGACCCCGTCTGGGTCAAGTCCGTCGAGGACCTCATGGAAGCAGTCGACGAGTCCGTTCCGGACCCCGTACGTGACCGTGACAAGCCCTTCCTGATGCCGATCGAAGACGTCTTCACCATCACCGGTCGTGGCACCGTTGTGACGGGTCGCGCCGAGCGCGGTACCCTCGCGATCAACTCTGAGGTTGAGATCGTCGGTATCCGCCCGGTTCAGAAGACCACCGTCACCGGTATCGAGATGTTCCACAAGCAGCTCGACGAAGCATGGGCCGGCGAGAACTGTGGCCTCCTGCTCCGCGGTCTGAAGCGCGATGACGTAGAGCGTGGCCAGGTTGTCGTCAAGCCGGGTTCCATCACCCCGCACACCGACTTCGAGGCTAACGTCTACATCCTCTCCAAGGACGAAGGCGGACGTCACAACCCGTTCTACTCCAACTACCGCCCGCAGTTCTACTTCCGCACCACGGACGTAACCGGCGTTATCACCCTGCCGGAAGGCACGGAAATGGTTATGCCTGGCGACAACACTGAGATGACCGTTGCGCTCATCCAGCCCATCGCCATGGAAGAGGGCCTCGGCTTCGCTATCCGCGAAGGCGGCCGCACCGTTGGTTCGGGACGCGTTACCAAGATCATCAAGTAGTACTTGCTGATCATGGGTCGATGTCCGGCTCCGGCCTGACATGATCTTCTAAACAGCCCCGCTGCACTAGCAGCGGGGCTGTTTTTTGCTATGCTTAATCCATTCATTGGATTAATTCGTGCGGAGCAGGCTGCGCCGTTAATGACCCTCCTGGAGGCACCGGCATGTGGAATTCCGCGGACGAGGCATACCGTGCCGGCTTCAGGGCAGGCCATGTGCAAGGGTGGCGAGACGCCCTGGCGAGTTCCGCGGCGAAGCCCGCGGCCGCCCGGCCGACCCGGTCAAGCCAGCAGCAGCCTACCGTCTGTCTCTTATACACATCTAGATGTGTATAAGAGACAGCCGCCGGCTGCCCGCGCCGAGGCTCCGGCGCCTGCCCGCGCCGAACCTAAGGCTGTCCACCCCGGACCCCCGGCGCCTGCCGGCCAGCCGAGGCTGCCGGCGGGCGGCCCGCTCCGGCTTCCGCCCGCCGCTTTGCCCGCGTATCCGTCTGTTCCCGCTCGCGATGAGGCCCAAGTACTGGCCGATCGGCAGGCACTCCGGGCGCGGCGCGAACAGCAGAACATCAACGTCACGCTCTACATCGCCAGCTTGCTGCTCGTGGCGGCGGGTGCTCTGTTCATCGGTGCCGGGCTGCCCGTGCCGCTTCGCTTTGCGGGTGCCTGCACCATCATGGCGCTGTTCTACGCGGCCGGCCTGGTGTTGCATGCCAAAGCCCCGCGGCTGAAGCCTGCCGCCGTCGCCTTCTCCGGAACCGGCCTGGCACTTATCCCGGTGACGGGCCTGGCCATGTTCAGCCTTGCTGTTCACAATGGCCCCCTTTCGTGGCTGGTCACGTCGGTTGTGGGCACGGCCGCTTATGTCCTGGCGGCCGTCAGGCTTGAGAGCCGTGTCCTCGTCTATCTGTCAATGACTATCGTGGTCTCCACGGCCTGGTCCGGAGTGTCGGTTCTTGGCGGAGCGCTCCTCTGGTACTTCACGGCACTGATAGGGGTGGCTGTCTGCTTCACGGTGCTGGCCATCCATAGGCCGAAGTGGGTGCCGCCGGTCTACGTCAGGCCGCTTGCTGAGCTGCATCCGTTTATCGTCCCGGCCGTCGCCGTGGCTGCCACCCTGGTGCCGCTGGTGCTGGGACGCGGTGACTACGCCCGGATCATGGCCATGTGCGGATGCTATTTCGTCGTGATCTCCATGATGCCGGGAGCTATGTTCCGCCGGCCGCAGTTCATCGCCGCCCGGGCCAGCCTGACCCTAGCGGCAGCCGCCGCCGTCTGGGAGCTGACTGACCGGGGGAGCGCCGCCATCGCCGCCGCCGTCGTGGCGTTGTCCGTCCAGGTGCTGTTGGCGGCCCTGGCTGCCGGGCGGCTACCGGCGCGGCTCGCCGGCCTCGTGCACCACCGCGGTTGGCGGCTCGACACGCTCATCACCTTTGGGCTGCAGCTTCTGTTGACAGTGGTCCTTGCGCTGGCGCAACGCCAGGACGACTTCTTCGGACATGCGCCCGCAGCGGGAAGCCTTCCGCTGTGGGCTCCTGCGCTGCTGGCATTGGCCACCGGCGGAGTCCTGGCCTGGAAATTGCGCGGAGAAGCGGAGTGGGCCCCGGCCGCAGCGCTGGTCATGGGTGGGCTGCTGGCGGACTGGCTCGGAGCGTGGCAGCTCACCGGCCTGCTGCTTGCCGGAGCGGCTTTCTGGGCCGTCCGTGCACTCCCTGCCGCGGAAGTGCTGCGCCACCACTTCGTCCTTGCCGCCCGCGTCACCGTGACACTGGCAGCCCCCGTTCTGACCGCCGCCGTCGTCGGCGAGGACAACGACGCCCGGTCTTCGTATGGCGTCCTGGCGCTGTGCCTGGTCCTTGCGCTGCAGCAGCTCGCCACAGCTGTGCTGATCCGGACGCGCATGCGGACCCTCACGCCTGAGACCAGCCTGGCCTGCTTCACCGGCGCAGGCGTTGCAGCCATGACAGTTCTGACGCTGGGCCATCAGGAATCCTTCCCCACGCCGATAGGGGACGGCCACCTCGCCGGCACCGCCATCGCTGCGCAGCTCGTCACGTCGTTGGCGGTTGGCCTGTTGCTGTTCCCCCGATTGGAAGCCGGGCAGCCCTGGCGACTGTCGGTCGCCGAGGCCGTGCCGCTGGCCGTTGCAGCGGTGGCCGCGCCGCTGGCGTTCGACGCCGTTTCCTTCGGCCTTGGGAATGCCATGCTCCTGCTGGTCACCGCCTACGTTGCGGCGACGGCCGCCAGGACTTCCCGGCCGGTGCCCCGGCGCTGCTATTGGTGGATGAGCCGGGCGTCAGCAACGGTGCTGACGCTCACCGTGTTCCATCAGGTTCAGCAGGTGGGCGGCCCCGTCCTGGTGGGCGGGGAAGCGCTGGCGCCCGTTACGGTCCTGGCCGTGGCACTCGTCCTCCAGCTGATCGTTCCCCTCCGGGAAGGGTGGCGCGGCCCGGTTCCGAGGCATGTGTTTGCCGACGCCGCGGCTGTCCTTGCCCTGCAGGCGGCGGCTGTCATGATCGCCGAGCTGAGCAGCAGGGCGGCCGGGTCGGAAGCCGCGTGGTCGTGGCAGGTGACTTTCACAACCTTGCTCCTGGCCGGCGGCGCGGCGGCGGCGGGCTACATTCTGCGGGCCCACCCATGGGCAGTGGCCTTCGCCCCCTCCGCGTTTGCGGTGCTGCTGTTGCTGCGCCGGGAGAGCCTCCCCGGGATCGAGATGCTGCTGGGTATCTTCGCGGCGTTCAGTGCGGTGATGGTGGCCGCGGTGCAGGACCGGCTTCTGCGGGGCGGCTATTTCGCTGCCGCCCGGGTGCTGACCGCTGCCCTGGCGGTGGTGCTGAGCTACGACGTCTCGGCCTCGCCCACGGTTGTCGCGGTGACATTCGCGCTCGTCTTCGCGGCCCAGCACGTCATCCGCTGGCTCATGCGGCACCGGCTGGCCGAGGTGCCTTTCCAGCAGGCAGCCGTATGGGTCACCCTCGCCGGGCAGACAGCACTGCCGCTGGCCTACGTTGCGCGGCCCTTCGGGGCGGGATCAGGGGCGGACGACGGCGGACGCTGGGTGCTGCTGTTGACCCTCCTTCTGCTGCTGCTTTCCGTCGCCGCGGCCGGGCGCCTGTTCGCCGCGCGGGGCGCTGTTTACCTGGGGCTGTACGCTGCGTTGTTCGCCGTGGTGGCGCTGGGGCCCCTGCTGAGGTTTCCGGCGTCGGGAGATCCCACCGTGCTGCTGTCCGCGCCGGTGCTGAGCCATGAAGGCGTCGCCGTGCTGCTGCTGGGCCTGTCCGTGGCCGCCACTGCCAGCGGCATACTGCGCCGGGACCGGAATACGGGTGGTGTTGACCGCTGGCTGTGGCTGGCGGCGGCGGGCTCTTTTGGGACGTCATCGGCCATGCTGGCCCCGCCAGCCGCGGACTGGATTGCCGGGGCGGCCGTGGTGGGCCTGGCCGCGGCGTGCTTCGCGGCATCCCATGTGGAAGGCCTGCCCGGCTTCTACGTGCCGGCCGTCCTGGCCGCGCTGGCAGGGGCCACCATGACGGTTGACGAGATTTTCGCGGACGTCTCCGGCCCCTGGGGGTTCTACCTGCCCTGGCTTGCAGGCTGCGGAACCGCGGCGGCCGCACTCTACTCGGCTGAATTGGCCCGCCGCGCACTGCAGGCACCGGCTGGCCGCCCTGCCCCGGCCCGCTCAGCGCAGGATCCGTCAACGGAGAGCGGCCGGGACGTGCGCTCCCTGTCGCTCGTCGCCGCGGCAGTCCCGGGCCTTGCCGTCGCGGGTCTGGCGGGACTGGCCTACAGCGCAACATCCTGGGCCGGCGCGGCGCTGGTGGCCATGGCCGCCGTCGTGATTTGGCTCGAGGTGCCAGTGCGGGCGCGCAGGCTCGCGGCGGAGCTGGGTTCCTTGGCGGTGACCGCTGCTGTCCAGCGCGCGGCCCTCTTTGGCGGGGCTCTCCCTGCAGGGCCAGCCGAGCTGAACGGGAACCGGTTCGATGCGTCGTTCTGGCCGCATTCCTCGTGGCCCGATCCCTTCTGGACGGCGCAGTGGTACGTCGTCCTGGCCGCGGTGCTTGGCGTGCTGCGGTACCGGGCCGGCCTCCACGACGGCGGGCGGCTGTATCAGGGCCTGGCCGCCGGTCTGCTCTCGGTGAGCGGCGTCCTGGTGATTTTCGGCGGAGATGCGGCCCAGCAGCTGTGGGTGCTGGCCTTCTTTGCCGCGCTTCTGGTGGTTGGGCTCGGCTACGGCGAGCGGATGCTTGTGTGGTGGGGTGCCGCCGGAGTGACGCTCTGCATCATGTGGGCGATGCGCCAGTACACGTACGTTCTGCTGGCCCTGATCGCCGTGGGGCTCATCGCGCTGGCGATTTGGCGGCTCAGCCGCAGCAGGCCCGCCGGCACGGAATAGCGAAGCCGCTGCCCTGATATCGTTGCAAGCAAAGAGAGGGGCACATCATGGAATGGCTGATTTTCCTGATCGTGGTCGTAGCGGTTGTGGCTGGCGCCTTCTGGGCGAAGAAGAATTTCCGCAACGAGATTGAACGCGCAAAGCGCATCAACAGGGCCAACAAGAACAAATAACGCTGTGTTCAGGCCAGGGCTTTCCTGGCCCGGCTAAGGGACTGCAGCCAGTAGAAGGACTTCTTGGGCGTTCGCTTCAGCGTTTCGAAGTCCACGTGCACCAGGCCGAAGCGCTGCGAGTACCCGGCCGCCCATTCGAAGTTGTCCATCAGGGTCCAGACGTAGTAACCGAGCAGTTCCACGTCATGGGCAATGCCGCCGGGTGCGGTGGAAGCCACGGCCTGGTCGAGGTGATGAGCCAGGTAGTCGATGCGCCTGGAGTCGGCGATGGGGCCGGTCACGTGCTCGGGCTCGGGAAAGCTCGCGCCGCTTTCCGTGATGTAGAGCGGCGGCAGGGCTGCGCCGTACCGGTCCTTGAGTTCGCGCAGCAGGATGCCCAGGTGCTCGGGTGCCACCGGCCAGCCGAACCCCGTGGTGGCGTACTCGGGGAAGGCCGCCAGATGGAACGGCACCCGCATCATGGCATGGGACGTGCCCGCCGGGGTGTCAGGCGGGCCCTGCCCGGCGGCGACCTTCACCGGGTAGTAGTAGTTCACGCCGTAGAAGTCCAGCGGTTGGCTGATCAGGCGGAGGTCGTCGTCGGACGCCTTGGACAAGGACTTGAACCAGTGCCGGGCGGCCAGGGGCGGCTTCGGATAGCGGCCCAGAAGAATGGGATCCGCGTAGACGCGGTTCAAGACAAGGTCAAACACCTTGGCCAGCAGCCGGTCGGTCAGCTTCCGGGATGCCGGGCGCACCGGGGAATGCAGGTTGGTGACGCCGATTCCTCCGGTCACGCCACCTGCCCGCAGCGCCTGGACGGCGAGCCCGTGGCCCAGCAGCTGGTGGTGGACCGACGGCAGTGCGTTGAACAGGAGATCCCGCCCGGGCGCATGCACGCCCAGCGCGTAGCCGTTGAGCGTCACGGACACGGGCTCGTTGAGCGTGACCCACTGCGCCACGCGGTCGCCGAGCCGCTTTCCCGCCGCGGCGGCGTACTCCGCAAAGCGTTCGGCCGTGGCCCGGTTCATCCAGCCGCCGCTGTGCTCGAGGGGGAGCGGCGTATCCCAGTGGTACAGGGTGGCCATGGGGGAGATGCCGGCCGCCAGCAGCTGGTCCACCAGCCGGTCATAGAAATCCAGGCCTTGTGTGTTGAACGCGCCCCGCCCGTCGGGCTGGACCCTCGGCCACGAGATCGAGAAACGGTAGGAGTCGATGCCCAGGTCCTTCATGAGGGCGACGTCCTCGGTGGCGCGGTTGTAGTGATCGCAGGCGACGGCGGGCGAATGGCCGTTCATGATGCTTCCGGGTTTCTCCGCGAAGGCGTCCCAGCCTGAAGGCCCTCGGCCGCCAGCGGCCAGGGCGCCTTCGATCTGGAACGCGGCAGCCGCCACTCCGAGCGTAAAATCGGGCCTGAGGCGTCCGGCGAGGTCCTGCACGGAGGCAGTGTTAACGGCGTCAGCATTTTGCACGGCCATTCACCTATCATCCATTCGAAGATTGCCGAAGGCAATGACTGCCCCGTCAGGCGGCCGGCCGGGGGACCGGGGGAGCGGGACAGGGGCCGGGGCGGCGGGCCGGTCAGCGGCCTGATTCGCATCCGACCATAAAATCCGGCATACTAGATGAGTTGTTCAAGCGCTTCTTCGCGTCCCGATCCGGATAATGCCGGGTGCCAGGGTCCAGGTGGAAGTCCAAACATAACCCACTCCCCAAGGAACTGCGGGCTCGCACGCTTCGAAGGTGCGACACGCCCGACCGCGGGGGTCGGTTACGCCGGCAGGTTGAGGAACCCGGATTCTTCCGGATTCAGCTTGTGCGGCGGGTGGTAGTTACGACTTCAAATGCTTCGGCAGCCACATACAACAGGTAAGTAAACAGAGCAGCATTTACTGAAAGAGAGTCAGGCGACATGGCGGGACAAAAAATCCGCATCCGGCTGAAGTCATACGACCACGAGGTCATTGACGTTTCAGCACGGAAGATCGTTGAGACGGTCACGCGCGCAGGCGCAACGGTAGTGGGCCCCGTGCCGCTGCCTACGGAGAAGAACGTGTACTGCGTTATCCGCTCTCCGCACAAGTACAAGGACAGCCGCGAGCACTTCGAAATGCGCACGCACAAGCGTCTGATCGACATCATCGACCCCACGCCGAAGGCTGTTGACTCGCTTATGCGTCTCGACCTGCCGGCCGACGTGAACATCGAAATCAAGCTGTAGGGAGGTGCTGAGAGACTATGACCGCAACCCGTAACGTAAAGGGCCTGCTGGGCACGAAGCTCGGCATGACCCAGGTCTGGGACGAGAACAACAAGCTCATCCCCGTCACTGTTGTCCAGGCTGACTCGAACGTCATCACCCAGCTGCGCAATGCAGAGACTGATGGCTACGTCGCCGTTCAGATCGGCTACGGCCAGATCGATCCCCGCAAGGTCACCAAGCCGCTGGCTGGTCACTTTGAAAAGGCAGGCGTCACGCCTCGCCGCCACGTCGTCGAACTGCGCACTGCAGATGCTGACTCTTACGAGCTGGGCCAGGAGCTCTCCGTAGAGCTCTTCGAAGCCGGCCAGAAGATCGACGTTATTGGCACCACCAAGGGTAAGGGCTTCGCCGGTGTTATGAAGCGTCACGGCTTCCACGGCGTTGGAGCTTCCCACGGTGCCCACAAGAACCACCGTAAGCCCGGTTCAATCGGTGGCGCATCCACCCCGAGCCGCGTCTTCAAGGGCATGAAAATGGCCGGCCGCATGGGCGCCGTTCGTCACACCACGCTGAACCTCACTGTTCACGCGGTTGACGTCGAGAAGTCGCTGCTCCTGATCAAGGGCGCCGTCCCCGGCGCCCGCGGCCAGGTCGTACTCGTACGCACCGCCGTGAAGGGAGCCTAGTTCAATGACTAGCACTGTCAAGGTTGACCTGCCTGCAGAGATCTTCGACGTACAGACCAACGTGCCGCTGCTGCACCAGGTCGTCGTTGCACAGCTCGCTGCTGCTCGCCAGGGTACCCACAAGACCAAGACCCGCGCCGAAGTTTCCGGTGCAGGCCGCAAGCCGTTCAAGCAGAAGGGTACCGGCCGCGCCCGTCAGGGCTCGATCCGTGCTCCGCACATGACCGGCGGTGGCGTTGTCCACGGTCCCACCCCGCGTGACTACAGCCAGCGGACCCCCAAGAAGATGATTGCTGCTGCACTGCGCGGCGCACTGTCTGACCGCGCCCGTAACGGACGCATCCACGTCATTGCTGACCTGGTTGCCGGCGACAAGCCGTCCTCCAAGGAAGCACTGGCAACGCTGCGCGGCGTCTCCGAGCGCAAGAACCTGCTCGTTGTCATTGAGCGCGCCAACGATGTTGCTGCACTGTCTGTGCGCAACCTCGAGGAAGTTCACGTTCTGTACGCAGACCAGCTGAACACCTACGACGTTCTCGTTTCTGACGACGTAGTCTTCACCAAGGCTGCCTACGAAGCATTCGTTGCTGACAAGGCTGCAAAGAACGAGGAGGATGCCAAGTGAGCGCAGCCACCATCAAAGACCCGCGCGACGTCGTGCTTGCACCCGTTGTTTCGGAAAAAAGCTACGGCCTGATCGATGAGGGCAAGTACACCTTCCTGGTGGACCCCCGCTCGAACAAGACCGAGATCAAGCTGGCCGTGGAGAAAATCTTTTCCGTCAAGGTCGAATCGATCAACACCATCAACCGTGCCGGTAAGCGCAAGCGCACCAAATTCGGATGGGGTACCCGCAAGAACACCAAGCGTGCCATTGTGACCCTCAAAGAAGGCACTATCGACATCTTCGGCGGTCCGCTCGCGTAGCGGAGACCACTTTAACGAGGAAATAAATTATGGGAATCCGTAAGTACAAGCCGACTACACCGGGCCGTCGCGGCTCGAGCGTAGCGGACTTCACCGAAATCACGCGGTCGACGCCGGAAAAGTCGTTGGTACGTCCGCTGCCCAAAAAGGGTGGCCGTAACAACTCCGGTAAGATCACGACCCGCCACAAGGGTGGTGGGCACAAGCGCCAGTACCGTCTGATCGACTTCCGTCGCCACGACAAAGACGGCGTCAACGCCCGCGTTGCCGAAATTGAGTACGATCCGAACCGTACGGCTCGCATCGCCCTCCTGCACTACGTTGATGGCACCAAGCGTTACATCATCGCCCCGAACAAGCTGTCCCAGGGTGACTTCGTAGAGGCAGGTGCCGACGCTGACATCAAGCCCGGCAACAACCTGCCCCTGCGCAACATCCCGGTGGGTACCGTTATCCACGCAGTTGAACTGCGTCCGGGTGGCGGCGCCAAGATGGCCCGTTCCGCTGGAGCGTCTGTTCAGCTCGTCGCCAAGGAAGGCCGCTTCGCCCAGCTGCGTCTGCCTTCCGGCGAAATCCGCAACGTTGACGTGCGCTGCCGCGCCACGATCGGCGAGGTCGGCAACGCCGAGCAGTCGAACATCAACTGGGGCAAGGCCGGCCGTATGCGGTGGAAGGGCGTTCGCCCGACCGTCCGTGGTGTCGCCATGAACCCGGTTGACCACCCGCACGGTGGTGGCGAGGGTAAGACGTCCGGTGGACGTCACCCCGTCAACCCGAACGGTAAGCGTGAGGGCCGCACCCGCCGCCCGAACAAAGAGAGCGACAAGCTTATTGTGCGTCGTCGTCGTACTGGCAAGAACAAGCGATAGGAGCCTGGACACATGCCACGCAGCCTGAAAAAAGGTCCTTTCGTTGACCAGCACCTCTTTGTGAAGGTGGACAGGGAAAACGAAAAGGGCACCAAGAACGTCATCAAGACCTGGTCCCGCCGCTCGATGATCATCCCCGACATGCTCGGGCACACGATCGCCGTGCATGACGGACGCAAGCACATTCCGGTGTTTGTCACTGAGTCGATGGTCGGGCACAAGCTCGGCGAATTCGCTCCCACGCGGACATTCCGCGGCCATGTCAAGGACGACCGTAAGGGCAAGCGCCGCTAGGCGCCTGCACTTACGTCAAAGACGAGAGAAGGAAAGCAATGGAAGCCAAGGCAATTGCGCGTCACATCCGCGTAACGCCTATGAAGGCCCGGCGCGTCGTCAACCTTGTTCGTGGTAAGCAAGCGAACGAGGCTCTGGCAATTCTGAAGTTTGCCCCCCAGGCAGCTTCTGAGCCGGTATTCAAGGTAGTTCAGTCGGCAATCTCCAACGCACGGGTCCTCGCGGACCGCGACGGCGTGGCGTTTGACGAAGGTGACCTCATCATCAGCGAAGCGTTTGTTGATGAAGGCCCGACCATGAAGCGGTTCCAGCCGCGTGCTCAGGGTCGTGCATTTCAGATCAAGAAGCGCACCAGCCACATCACCGTGGTAGTCGCTACCCCGGAGAAAGAGGAGGCTCGCTAAGTGGGACAGAAAGTAAACCCGCACGGGTTCCGACTCGGCATCACCACCGATCACGTATCGCACTGGTTCGCTGACAGCACCAAGGCCGGCCAGCGGTACAAGGACTTCGTTCGCGAAGACATCCGCATCCGCCAGCTCATGTCGGTTGGCATGGAGCGCGCCGGTATCGCCAAGGTCGAGATCGAGCGCACCCGTGACCGCGTCCGCGTGGACATCCACACGGCACGTCCGGGCATCGTTATCGGCCGCCGCGGCGCAGAAGCAGACCGCATCCGCGGCGAGCTCGAAAAGCTCACCGGCAAGCAGGTTCAGCTGAACATCCTCGAGGTCAAGAACCCCGAGATGGAAGCACAGCTTGTTGCCCAGGGCGTTGCTGAGCAGCTGACTTCCCGCGTGGCTTTCCGCCGTGCGATGAAGAAGGCCATGCAGTCCGCACAGCGTGCCGGTGCCAAGGGTATCCGTATCGCTTGCTCCGGTCGTCTGGGTGGCGCTGAAATGTCCCGCTCGGAGTTCTACCGCGAAGGCCGTGTGCCCCTGCACACCCTCCGCGCGAACATCGACTACGGCTTCTACGAAGCCAAGACCACCTTCGGCCGCATCGGCGTGAAGGTCTGGATCTACAAGGGTGACGTCACCTCCAAGGAACTGGCTCAGCAGGCAGCTGCTGCTCCTGTCTCTTATACACATCTAGATGTGTATAAGAGACACGTGGCGGCGACCTGTCTCTTATACACATCTAGATGTGTATAAGAGACAGGCGCTGACCGTGGTGACCGCCGCCGTCGTACCGACCGTCCGGCAGCCGAAGCAGCACCTGCTGCTGCAGAGGCTCCGGCAGCCGAGGCCGCTTCTGCCGCACCGGCACAGGCAGCAGAAGGAGGACAGGCTTAAATGCTTATCCCACGTCGAGTCAAGCACCGTAAGCAGCACCACCCGGGTCGTTCCGGCGCTGCTACGGGCGGCACCAAGGTCTCCTTCGGTGAGTGGGGTATCCAGGCCCTGAGCCCGGCTTACGTCACGAACCGTCAGATCGAGTCTGCTCGTATTGCCATGACCCGCCACATCAAGCGTGGCGGCAAGGTCTGGATCAACATTTATCCGGACCGCCCTCTGACGAAGAAGCCTGCCGAAACCCGTATGGGTTCCGGTAAGGGTTCTCCGGAATGGTGGGTCTCGAATGTCAAGCCGGGTCGGGTTCTCTTTGAACTGTCCGGTGTCAGTGATGAGGTAGCTCGCGAGGCCCTGCGCCTGGCGATCCACAAGCTCCCGTTGAAGGCACGCATTGTGCGTCGCGAAGGTGGTGAATAGAAATGGCAGTTGGGTCAAAGGAACTTGCACCTGCACAGCTGGACGGATTCGATAACGAGCGTCTCGTTGAAGAACTCCGTAAGGCTAAGGAGGAGCTGTTCAACCTCCGTTTCCAGTCAGCCACCGGTCAGCTGGAGAACCACGGTCGTCTGCGCGCGGTAAAGAAGGACATCGCCCGCATCTACACCGTTCTCCGTGAGCGTGAACTGGGCATTCGTGCCGAGGTTGCCGCACCGGTTGTGGAAGCCAAGGAAGAAAAGAAGTCCAAGAAGTCCGCAGCCAAGGCTGAGAAGGCTGAAAAGCCGGCCGAGGCTGAGACCGAGGAGGACGCCAAGTGAGTGAAAAGGACGAGAACGTGACGGAAATTGCTACGGCAGCTACGGCTGAGCAGCGCGGTTACCGTAAGACGCGTCGCGGCTACGTGGTTTCGGACAAGATGGAAAAGACCATCGTTGTCCAGGTTGAAGACCGCGTGAAGCACGCCCTGTACGGCAAGGTCATCCGCCGTACCTCGAAGGTCAAGGCTCACGACGAAGAGAACAGCGCCGGCATCGGCGACCTGGTTGTCATCGCCGAGACCCGCCCGCTGTCCGCCACGAAGAACTGGCGGCTCGTGGAGATCCTCGAGAAGGCTAAGTAACACCTGCAGCCTCGCTGGCAACAGCCGCTGTACCGGAAACCCCCGTTCCCTTTGGGAGCGGGGGTTTCCGCGTTGTCCGGCAGGTTCTTCCGGCAAGCCAAAAGCCTGCGGTGCATGACGTCGTCGTGCGGTCAGCGGAGCCTTCACGGCTGTGACAACGGGCTGGGGCTGTGATATGGAGCTGGGTCCGCGATGTGCTAGGATATTGAGTTTGTATGGCGCCTTCTGTGCGCCGTCAGCAAACCTCGTAAACAATCGTGCCACGGCATAGTGCCCCCTTGCGCCTGGATGGGCTTGGGAAGCAAATGTTTTTGGCACGGGCGTTTAGGCCTGGTCTGGCAAAATCCAGGCAGGTCAAGAGACACCCCGATCAACCGTTCCGCAAGGCTCATTCCGTAGGAAGATTTTCGGTCTGAGAACCGGCGCGACGCAAGGAGTAAATAGTGATTCAGCAGGAGTCGCGACTCAAGGTCGCCGACAACACGGGTGCTAAGGAAATCCTTACCATTCGCGTTCTCGGTGGATCTGGCCGTCGCTACGCAGGCATTGGCGACGTCATCGTCGCTACCGTCAAGGACGCAATCCCGGGCGGCAACGTAAAGAAGGGCGATGTCGTCAAGGCTGTCATCGTCCGTACCAAGAAGGAACGCCGCCGTGCGGATGGTTCCTACATCAAGTTTGACGAGAACGCAGCTGTGATCCTGAAGAACGACGGTGACCCCCGCGGCACCCGTATCTTCGGACCGGTTGGTCGTGAACTTCGTGACAAGAAGTTCATGAAGATCGTTTCTCTGGCTCCGGAGGTGCTCTAGTCCATGGCTAAGATCAAAAAGGGTGACCTGGTTCAGGTCATCACTGGCGCCAAGGCTGAGCGCGGCGGCGACCGTGGCAAGCAGGGCAAGGTTCTGCGCGTGTTCACCGACACCAACCGCGTGCTGGTTGAAGGCGTCAACCGCGTAACCAAGCACACCAAGGTCGGTCAGTCGCAGCGCGGCACCAAGACTGGTGGCATCGAGGTTGTTGAAGCCCCGATCCACATTTCCAACGTGGCTCTGGTTGACCCGTCCACCAAGAAGCCCACCCGCGTCGGCTTCCGCACTGAAACCGTTGAGCGCAACGGCAAGCAGCGCGAAGTACGCATCCGCGTGGCCAAGAGCTCAGGGAAGGACATCTAATGACTGAGACTCTCGAGACTCCGGCAACGAAGATCGTTCCTCGTCTGAAGACCAAGTACGCGGATTCCGTCAAGAACACGCTTCTTGAGGAATTCAAGTACCAGAACGTTAACCAGGTTCCCCGTCTGGTCAAGGTTGTTGTGAACATGGGTGTTGGAGATGCCGCCAAGGACTCCAAGCTGATCGACGGCGCTGTCCGCGACCTCACCCTGATCACCGGCCAGAAGCCGCAGGTAACCAAGGCCCGTAAGTCGATCGCACAGTTCAAGCTGCGCGAAGGCATGCCCATCGGCGCACACGCAACCCTGCGTGGCGACCGCATGTGGGAATTCGTGGACCGTCTGGTCACGCTGGCTCTGCCGCGTATCCGTGACTTCCGCGGCCTCAGCGGCAAGCAGTTCGATGGCAACGGCAACTACACCTTCGGTCTGACCGAGCAGGTTATGTTCCACGAGATCGACCAGGATTCCATCGACCGCGTTCGCGGTATGGACATCACGGTTGTGACCACCGCCAAGACCGACGACGAAGGCCGCGCGCTGCTCAAGGCGCTTGGTTTCCCGTTCAAAACCGAAGCTTAATTAGCTACGTAAAAGGTCCGGCCTCCCTGGTTCCTCAGGAACAGGGTGGCGGAAACCGTTACGAGGAAGGGCAAGAGCCCAAATGACAATGACAGATCCTGTCGCAGACATGCTTACGCGTCTGCGCAACGCAAACTCGGCATACCACGATTCCGTGTCTATGCCTTACAGCAAGCTCAAGGCACGCGTTGCCGACATCCTGAAGGCTGAAGGTTACATCGCCTCCTGGAAAGAAGAAGACGCTGAAGTCGGCAAGAAGCTGACTCTCGAGCTCAAGTTCGGTCCGAACCGCGAGCGTTCAATCGCCGGTGTTCGTCGTATTTCCAAGCCGGGACTGCGCGTATACGCAAAGTCCACCAACCTGCCGCACGTGCTCGGTGGCCTGGGTGTCGCAATCCTGTCCACCTCTTCCGGCCTCTTGACTGACAAGCAGGCCGGCAAGAAGGGCGTGGGCGGCGAAGTCCTCGCTTACGTCTGGTAACGGGAAAGGAAGAGAATAATGTCACGTATTGGACGTCTCCCCATCACCGTTCCTGCCGGCGTTGAGGTCAAGGTTGACGGCTCTGTCGTCAGCGTCAAGGGTTCCAAAGGCGAGCTGAGCCACACTGTGGCCAGCCCGATCGAGGTCGCCCTGGAAGATGGCACCCTGACTGTCGCCCGCCCGAACGACGAGCGCGCCTCCCGTTCACTCCACGGCCTGACCCGCACCCTGATCGCCAACATGATCCAGGGCGTCACCGCAGGCTACGAGAAGAAGCTTGAAATCGTCGGTACCGGTTACCGCGTTCAGGCCAAGGGATCTGACCTTGAGTTCGCTCTCGGTTACAGCCACCCGGTTAACGTTTCGGCTCCGGCCGGCATCACCTTTGCAGTAGAGGGGCCGACCAAGCTCTCTGTCTCAGGTATCAACAAGCAGCAGGTCGGCGAGGTTGCTGCCAACATTCGCAAGCTGCGTAAGCCGGACCCCTATAAGGGCAAGGGCATTCGCTACGCCGGCGAAGTCATCCGCCGCAAGGTCGGAAAGGCTGGTAAGTAACCATGGCCATCGCAATTAACAAGAAGCGTACGAACAAGAGCAAGTCTGCTTCGCGCAGCCGCCGCCAGCTTCGTATCCGCAAGCGCATCTCCGGAACGGCTGTACGTCCTCGCCTGGTCGTCAACCGCTCCGCACGCCACGTATTCGTCCAGGTTGTCGATGACACCAAGGGCCTGACCGTAGCGAGCGCGTCCACACTGGAAGCCGACCTTCGTGCATTCGACGGTGACAAGACCGCCAAGGCCAAGCGCGTTGGTGAGCTCGTAGCCGAGCGCGCCAAGGCTGCCGGGGTCGAAGCTGTTGTCTTCGACCGTGGTGGTAACAAGTACCACGGCCGGATCGCCGCCGTCGCTGACGGTGCACGTGAAGGTGGGCTGTCACTGTGACGGAAGCAAACAAGGAAAAGGACACTGTGTCTGCAGATCAGAAGGCGCCTGAAGCCGTAGCTGCTGAGGCCACTGAGACCACTGCCCCCGCAGCTGCTGCCGATGACCGCCGTGGTGGCGCTCGTCGTGGCGAGCGTGGCGACCGTGGCCAGGGCCGCGGCGACCGTGGTGGCCGTGGTGGCCGCGATGGCGGCCGTGAAGCCGAGAAGAGCCAGTTCGTAGAGCGCGTTGTCACCATCAACCGCGTTTCCAAGGTCGTCAAGGGTGGTCGTCGCTTTAGCTTCACCGCACTCGTCGTCGTTGGTGACGGCAACGGTATGGTCGGCGTCGGCTACGGTAAGGCAAAGGAAGTTCCTGCCGCAATCGCGAAGGGCGTTGAAGAGGCCAAGAAGTCCTTCTTCCGCGTTCCCCGTATCGGCAGCACCATCCCGCACCGCGTTCAGGGTGAGGCCGCCGCAGGCGTCGTCATGCTGCGTCCGGCTTCCGCCGGTACCGGTGTTATCGCCGGTGGCCCGGTCCGTGCAGTACTGGAGTGCGTGGGCATCCACGACATCCTCTCCAAGTCGCTCGGTTCCTCCAACGCCATCAACATCGTTCACGCGACCGTTGATGCCCTGAAGCGCCTCGAAGAGCCGGCAGCAGTGGCAGCACGCCGCGGCCTCCCGCTCGATGAGATCGCTCCGCCGGCAATGGTGAAGGCTCTCATGAACCAGAAGGCAGGTGTCTGAGTCATGGCTAAAAACCTGATTCCGTCCGACGCTCAGTTGGAGATCACTCAGATCAAGTCCGCCATTGGCGGCAAGCAGAACCAGCGCGACACCCTTCGGTCCCTCGGCCTGAAGCGGATCGGACAGACTGTTGTCCGCACCGCCGACGCCGTGACCGTTGGAATGCTCAACACGGTTCCGCACCTGGTAAAGGTAGAGGAGGCGAAGTAAATGGCAGAGAAGAAAACCACTGAGGCCGCAGCTGCTGACAAGCAGAGCGCGCTGAAGGTTCACCACCTGCGTCCCGCCCCGGGTGCCAAGACCGCCAAGACCCGTGTTGGTCGTGGTGAAGGTTCCAAGGGTAAGACCGCTGGTCGCGGTACCAAGGGTACGAAGGCCCGCTACCAGATCAAGGCTGGCTTTGCCGGCGGCCAGCTGCCGCTGCACATGCGCCTGCCGAAGCTGCGCGGCTTCAAGAACCCGTTCCGGGTTGAGTTCCAGGTTGTAAACCTGGACAAGCTCAACGAGCTGTTCCCGGAAGGTGGCGCTGTCACCGTGGAGAACCTGGTTGCAAAGGGTGCCGTTCGCAAGAACCAGCCCGTGAAGGTGCTTGGCACCGGCGACATCACCGTCAAGGTTGACGTCACCGTCCACGCCTTCTCAGCCAGTGCCGCTGAAAAGATCGCTGCAGCAGGCGGAACCACCACCGCTCTCTAAGGGATTTATCCCTCAGGGCGATGTGGCAGATGCCCGTTGCGCAAACTCCCGGCACGGGGGCCGAGGCCCCCGTGCCGGGAGTTTTTCATATCTGCAGGTCGTTCGGATTGTTCGCATGGCGCAATCAACCGTTAGACTCGGTTGTTGGGTTTATTGACCTGCATCACAAGACTTATTAACTACTGAGGAGGACGCTTGCTTAGCGCATTCGGCCGGGCTTTTCGAACGCCTGATCTGCGACGCAAGTTGTTGTTCACGCTGGGAATCATCACAATCTTCCGCTTGGGAGCCTTCATCCCCTCGCCTGGTGTGAACTACCAGAATGTCCAGCAATGCTTGTCGAACGGGCAGACCCAGGGCGGGATCTACCAGCTCGTCAATCTTTTCAGCGGCGGTGCATTGCTGCAGGTCTCCATCTTCGCTTTGGGAATCATGCCGTACATTACGGCCAGCATCATTGTGCAGCTGCTCCGGGTGGTCATTCCCCGTTTCCAACAGCTGTATGAAGAAGGCGCCTCGGGCCAGTCAAAGCTGACGCAGTACACGCGTTACCTGACCATCGCCCTGGGCCTGCTGAACGCCACCACGCTGGTTTCCCTGGCACGCTCCGGGCAGCTGCTGCCTGGCTGCAACCTGCCCATCATCCCGGACAGCAGCATCATCACTACGATCCTGATCATCATCACGCTGACGGCCGGCACCGGCCTCATCATGTGGATGGGCGAGCTCGTGACCGAGAAGGGCGTGGGCAACGGCATGTCGCTGCTCATCTTCACGGCCATCGCCGCCGGCTTCCCCACGTCGCTGGGCGCTATCTGGACCGCGCAGGGCCCGGGAACGTTCTTCCTCGTCCTCGCCATCGGCCTGCTGACCGTCGCGCTGGTTGTCTTCGTTGAACAGTCCCAGCGTCGCATTCCGGTGCAGTACGCGAAGCGGATGATCGGACGCCGCACAGTGGGCGGCACCAGCACGTACATCCCCATCAAGGTGAACATGGCTGGCGTTATCCCGGTCATCTTTGCCTCGTCCATGCTTTACCTGCCGGCGTTGATCTCCCAGTTCAACCAGCCGAAGGCGGGGGAGCAGATGCAACCGTGGGTTGAGTGGATCAACAACAACCTGACCCGCGGTGACCACCCCATCTACATGGCGCTCTACTTCGCCATGATCGTTTTCTTTACCTACTTCTACGTCGCGATCACCTTCAACCCTGAAGAGGTCTCGGACAACATGAAGAAATACGGCGGCTTCATTCCGGGTATCCGTGCCGGCAAGCCGACCGCGGATTACCTGCAGTACGTCCTGTCGCGGATCACGCTGCCCGGCGCCTTCTACCTTGGCTTTGTGGCACTGATCCCGCTGGTGGCGCTCGTGCTGATCAACGCGAACCAGAACTTCCCGTTCGGTGGCACCTCGATCCTGATCATGGTGGGCGTTGGCCTGGAAACCGTCAAGCAAATTGACGCGCAGCTACAGCAGCGTCACTACGAAGGGCTATTGCGATGACCAGAATGTTGATTATCGGACCTCCGGGCTCCGGCAAGGGTACCCAGGCGGAACGCATCTCGGACCGCCTCGGCGTCGTTGCGATTTCCACCGGCGACATCTTCCGGGCAAACGTCAGGGGCGAGACCCCGCTGGGCGTCGAGGCCAAGAAGTACATGGATGCCGGTGACTTTGTTCCGGACAGCGTGACCAACAAGATGGTCCGCGACCGCCTCAGCGAGGCCGACGTCGAGGACGGCTTCCTGCTGGACGGCTACCCGCGCACCACGGCGCAGGTTGACTACCTCGACGAGATCCTGGCCAACGGTGACCAGAAGCTCGACGTCGTACTCCAGCTCACCGCCGACGACGAGGAACTCGTCCACCGCCTCCTGGGCCGCGCCAAGGAAACCGGGCGCAGCGACGACAACGAGGGCGTTATCCGCCACCGGCTGGATCTGTACCACGAGCAGACCGAACCCGTCGTGGCCAAGTACGCCGAGCGCGGCATCCTGACCCAGGTTGACGGCATCGGCGGCATTGACGAAGTCACCGACCGCGTCATGCAGGCCATCAAAGAGGCTCAGGCAGCCTGAGTTGTCCTAACGCTACGAGGCTCCTCCCGGTTCATTGGGAGGGGCCTCCGGCTTTTTTAGCCCCGCAGGGGGCCAGCGCCGCCCGGCAGTCAAGCCGGCGGCCGCACATCGAGAGGAAAGACCGCTGATGGCATTCGGCCAGCCCCGGATTGAATACAAGACGAACGCGCAGATGCGGACCATGCACGAGGCCGGGCTGGTGCTGAGCCGCGCCCTGGACGCGGCTGTTGCCGCCGCCGCGCCGGGAGTCACCACGAAGCAGCTCGACGAGGCGTTCGCGGCCGTGCTCCTCGAAGCCGGCGCCAAGTCCAACTTCCTGGGCTACCACGGGTTCCCGGCCACCATCTGCACCTCCGTCAACGAGGAAGTGGTCCACGGCATCCCGGGGTCCAAGGTGCTGCAGGACGGGGACATCATCTCGATCGACGGCGGCGCGATCGTGGACGGCTGGCACTCCGATTCTGCCCGCACGGTGATCGTGGGAACTGTGGATCCCGAGGACCAGCGGCTCTCTGACGTCACCGAGGCGGCCATGTGGCGGGGGATCGCGGCCCTCGCCACGGGCAAGTTCGTGGGCGACGTCGGCTGCGCTGTGGACGACTACGTGTCCTCGGTGCCCGGCAAGCCGCTGGGCATCCTGGAGGACTACGTGGGGCACGGCATCGGCTCCGAGATGCACATGGCCCCGGACGTGCTGAACTACCGCACCAGCCACCGCGGGCCGAAGATCCGCCCGGGCCTGTGCCTCGCGATCGAGCCCATGCTGGTGCGCGGCAGCATCGAGACGGCAGTGCTGGACGATGACTGGACTGTGGTCACCACGGACGGCAAGCGTTCCTGCCAGTGGGAGCACTCCGTGGCGGTCCACGAGAAGGGCATCTGGGTGCTTTCGGCGCCCGACGGCGGTGCGGCCCGGCTCGCGCCGCTGGGCGTGGTCCCGGTTCCGATCCCCTGACGACCCGCCTTTGGCTTCATGACGCGCAAAATCCCTGTCGACACCGGAATTCCGGTGTCGACAGGGATTTTGCGCATCGCGGGGCATTACCGGCGTCGGCAGGGGGAGCGTCAGGGGGGCAGAATGGTGCCCATGGGAGCGACGGGATCCATCACCGATGTGCCGGGCCTGCGGGTGGGGCACCGGCAGAAGAACGACGGCGGCTGGCTGAGCGGCGTGACCGTGGTCCTGCCGCCGCCGGGGACCGTCGGCTCGGTGGACGTCCGCGGGGGAGGTCCCGGCACCCACGAGACCGACGCGCTGGACCCGACGACGCTCGTTCCCACCGTTGACGCCGTGGTGCTCACCGGCGGCAGCGCCTACGGCCTGGTGACCGCCCACGGCGCCCAGCGCTGGTGCGAGGAGCAGCGCCGAGGCTTCGAAGTCCAGGGCGGCGTGGTGCCTATTGTCCCGGCCGCAGCCATCTTCGACCTCGGCAGAGGAGGCGACTTCAGCGCCCGCCCGGACGCCGAGATGGGTTACGCGGCAGCAGCCGCCGCCGGTGCTGAGAAGGACGGGCACGACGTCGAACGCGGCAACGTGGGAGCCGGCACCGGAGCGGTCATCGGGCGGGGCAAATTCAAAGGCGGAGTGGGCACGGCTTCGGTCACGCTGGAGAACGGCGTGGTGGTCGGGGCACTGGCTGTAGTGAACGCGCTGGGCCTGCCGTTCGCCCCGCCGGCTGAGCCTGCCGAGACCCGGGGCGAAGCTGCCGGGCCCGGTGATTTCGACAAGCCCAATCGGCGGCCGCCGCTCAACACCACGCTCGTGGTTGTCGCGACCAACGCGGCGCTGGACCCGGCCGAGTGTAAGCGCACCGCTTCCGCCGCCCACGCCGGACTGGCCCGGGCGCTGAACCCGAGCCACACGCTGGCGGACGGGGACACGGTGTTCTGCCTCGCCACCGGCGCGGCCGCCCTGGACCGGACGACGCAGGCTGTCCGGCAGGTGAGTCTCATCACCCTGCAGAGTGCGGCAGCCGACGTCGTACGCCTGGCGATCCTGGACGGGATCCGCAGCGCAGCGGCCGTGACCACGGCCGCGGGCACTTTTGATGCCTACGGTTCCTGATGCGTCCGGATTTGATGCGCACGGCGGCGATCTGCGCTAACATGGCTGGATTTAACATTCCGGACCAAATGCCGTAATGTTGCTTGTTGGTTGTCTGCCCTGCCACGCCCATTTGCGGCCGGAGGGCGACGGTCAATCAAATCAAAAAACGTCCGTAGTCATGCCCGGTGCAATCCGGAGGGCTGCGGCAAACAACAGTTAGCGGAGGATATGGCCAAGAAGGACGGGGTCATAGAGATCGAGGGCGTAGTGACTGAGGCGCTGCCCAACGCGATGTTTCGTGTTGAGCTCACCAACAAGCACGTCGTTCTGGCACACATCTCTGGAAAAATGCGTCAGCACTACATCAGGATTCTCCCTGAGGACCGGGTAGTGGTGGAGCTGAGCCCTTACGACCTGACACGTGGTCGTATCGTCTACCGCTACAAGTAACCGTTGGGCGGCCAGAGCAATTGCCGAGGGCCGGACCAACTGCTATCACGCAAAGGAACGCCATGAAGGTCAAGCCGAGCGTCAAGCAGATCTGCGAAAAGTGCAAAGTGATCCGCCGTAATGGCCGGGTCATGGTGATCTGCGAGAACCCGCGCCACAAGCAGCGCCAGGGCTAATTCCCTTTCCGGGAATCCCTGGGTTGCTAACCCACGCAAGTAAATAAAGGCAGCACAAGCTGAACTGGGACGTATGAGCCCGGACAGCTAACCCCCGGTCGGAGGCTGGGGCCGCACTGACAGTGCGGGTGTACTGCCTACGACCTCCGGTTTATTCAAGGAGCACTGCCACTATGGCTCGTCTCGCTGGCGTAGACATTCCCCGCGAAAAGCGGCTGGAAATTGCGCTTACTTACATCTACGGCGTGGGCAAGACCCGTGCACACGAAACCCTGGCTGCCACCGGCATCAGCGCTGACGTCCGGGTCAAGGACCTGACGGATGCGCAGCTGGTAGAGCTGCGTGACTACATTGAAGGCAACTACAAGGTTGAGGGTGACCTTCGCCGCGAAGTGGCAGCAGATATCCGCCGCAAGGTTGAGATCGGCAGCTACGAAGGCCTGCGTCACCGCAAGGGCCTGCCCGTACGCGGACAGCGTACGAAGACCAACGCCCGTACCCGCAAGGGCCCGAAGCGTACCGTCGCCGGCAAGAAGAAGGCCCGTTAAGTCCCCATTTGCCCCCTAAAATCGCTGACGCGATTTCAGGGAACCCGGCAATGGTGGGAACAAGCGATCGCTTTCCCCCGATAACTTTCTGTAGGAGAAAAAATGCCCCCGAAGACTCGTGGCGCGGTTCGCAAGCCGCGTAAGAAGGACAAGAAGAATATCGCGCTTGGCCAGGCGCACATCAAGAGCACCTTTAACAACACCATCGTGTCCATCACGGACCCGAACGGTGCTGTCATCTCCTGGGCTTCCGCCGGTGAGGTTGGATTCAAGGGCTCACGTAAGTCCACCCCGTTCGCTGCACAGATGGCTGCCGAAGCTGCTGCCAAGCGTGCGCAGGAGCACGGCCTGAAGAAGGTTGACGTGTTCGTCAAGGGACCGGGATCCGGACGCGAGACCGCCATCCGTTCGCTGCAGGCCGCTGGCCTCGAGGTTGGCTCCATCCAGGACGTCACCCCCGCCGCGCACAACGGCTGCCGTCCGCCGAAGCGCCGCCGCGTCTAAGCCTTTCCGCAGTCGGAGCTTGCCCGGACCCTTACCGGGTCCGGGCAAGCCCGCCGCGTTAAGTCTTCAGACCGATTTTCCACCACCTGTGTTGCGTCATATAGCGGATGCTCGCCGAAAGGAAACCTAAGTGCTCATTGCACAGCGCCCCACCCTCTCCGAAGAGGTCGTCTCCGATAACCGCTCCCGTTTCATCATTGAACCGCTGGAGCCGGGCTTCGGTTACACCCTCGGAAACTCCCTCCGCCGTACCCTGCTCTCCTCCATCCCCGGTGCCGCTGTAACCAGCATCCGGATCGATGGCGTGCTGCACGAGTTCACCACGGTTCCGGGTGTCAAGGAAGATGTCACCGAGATCATCCTGAACATCAAGAACCTGTCTGTGTCCTCCGAGCACGACGAGCCGGTTGTTGCTTACCTGCGCAAGCAGGGCCCCGGAGTCGTCACCGCCGCGGACATCGCTCCGCCGGCCGGCGTCGAGTTCCACAACCCGGATCTGCACATTGCCACGCTGAACTCGAAGGGCAAGTTCGAGCTCGAACTGACCATCGAGCGCGGCCGCGGCTACGTTTCGGCAGCTCAGAACAAGTCCGGCGACGCCGAGATCGGCCGTATTCCGGTTGACTCGATCTACTCGCCGGTGCTGAAGGTTACTTTCCGCGTGGAAGCCACCCGTGTTGAGCAGCGCACCGACTTCGACAAGCTCATTGTCGACGTCGAGACCAAGCAGGCCATCGCCCCGCGCGATGCTGTTGCTTCGGCAGGTACCACCCTGGTGGAACTGTTCGGTCTGGCCCGCGAGCTGAACACCGCAGCTGAAGGTATCGAGATTGGCCCGTCGCCGACGGATGCTGCCCTGGCAGCAGACATGGCCCTGCCGATCGAGGATCTGGACCTCACCGTCCGTTCCTACAACTGCCTCAAGCGTGAGGGCATCCACACCGTGGGTGAACTCGTTGCCCGCTCCGAGGCTGACCTGATGGACATCCGCAACTTCGGTGCGAAGTCCATCGATGAGGTCAAGGCAAAGCTGGTTGAACTGGGCCTGTCCCTCAAGGACTCGCCTCCCGGTTTCGACCTGGCCGCCCGCGCCGCAGCCATCGAAGAGGACGACGCCGCGTTCAGCGACGACGAGCTCTAACAAGCAGATCTTGGCCGGCGGGCTGGATGCACCATGTTGTGCGCAGCCCACCGGCTTCCATATGAGGAGAAACAATTATGCCTACCCCCACTAAGGGTCCGCGCCTCGGAGGCGGCCCGGCTCACGAGCGTCTCATGCTCGCGAACCTGGCAGCAGCACTGTTCGAGCACAAGCGGATCACCACCACGGTCACCAAGGCCAAGCGCCTGAAGCCGTACGCAGAACGCCTGGTCACCTTCGCCAAGCGCGGCGACCTCGCTTCCCGCCGCCGCGTGCTCGGCCTGATCAGCAACAAGGGCGTCGTCCACGAGCTGTTCACCGACATTGCACAGGCAGTGGAGAACCGCGATGGCGGCTACACCCGCATCACCAAGATCGGCAACCGTAAGGGCGACAACGCTCCCATGGCTGTCATCGAACTGGTCCTCGAGCCGGTTTCCGCCAAGCAGGCCGTTGTAGCCGAGGCTACTTCCGCTGCCAAGCGCGACGCCGACAAGAAGGAAGCCGCTGCTGCTCCGGCCGCAGAAGAAGCTCCCGCCGAGGCTGAGGTCGCTGAGACCGAAGCTGCTCCGGAAGCCGAAGCTGCCGAGACCGAAGCTGCTGCAACCGAAGAGGCTCCGGCCGCTGAGGAAGCTGCTGACGAGTCCGCAAAGGACGCGAAGTAATTCGCTGATTCCTTCACATAGACTTAGGTCTATGAACGACCAAAAACCCGCGGCCCCCGTTTTGGGGGGCGGCGGGTTTTTGCGTATCCGGCTTGATTTGGCGTACGACGGCGGCCCCTTCAGCGGGTGGGCCCTGCAGCCGGGCCTCCGCACAGTCCAGGGAACCCTGGAGGAGGCGCTGGAGCTGCTTATCCGGCGTCCCGTCCGGGTCACCGTCGCGGGACGGACGGACGCCGGCGTGCATGCCCGCGGCCAGGTGGTCCACCTCGACCTCACGGAGGCCGAGTGGGTGGGACTGAACCGCGGTGCGGAACTCGATCCCGCCGTCGCGCTCTTGCGCAGGCTCCGCGGCGCGCTCAGCCGGGGGCTGGGGGACCTGACCGGTGCGATCGTGGTGCACCAGGTGTCCATAGCCCCGGAGGGCTTCGACGCCCGGTTCTCGGCCCTGTGGCGGCGCTACAGCTACCGCATCGCAGACGGTCAGGCGTTGTGGGACCCGCTGGGCCGCTACGACACGCTGTGGCGCAAGAGCCCGCTGGACGTTGACCTCCTTAATGCCGGTTCGGTGCAGCTGCTGGGCCTGCAGAACTTCCTGTCCTACTGCAAGCCGCGCGAGGGGTCCACCACCATCCGCGAACTGCAGCGCTTCGAATTTGCCCGCGGCGAGGACGGCGTCATCGTGGCCACGGTCCAGGCGGACGCGTTCTGCCACAACATGGTGCGCGCGCTGGTGGGGGCCGCGCTGTATGTGGGGGAGGGCGTGGAACCGCCGGGCTGGCTGCACGAGCGGTTGCTCGCCAGGAAGCGTGACTCCCGTTCGGTGCTGGCGGCGCCGCACCCGCTGGTGCTGGAAGAGGTGGCCTATCCGTCCGACGACGAGATGCTGGCCCGGGCCGAGCTGACGCGGGCCCTGCGGGAGTAAGTCCTTAAGTTAGCTCGTTCTGAGGGTCATGACTCAATTTCCCGAACGCAGCTAGTAGGCTGAGGCGCAGTCTTTAGTCATGCGGTCCTTACAGGGGGTAAGGGATGAATGATCGTCGCGTTGTGGTCGTTATTGAACAGGATGAGGAAGTCCGGGCCCTTTTGCGGGCCACGCTGGGGGATGCCGGTTTCGAGGTGCACTTTGCCGCCACCGGGGCGGCCGGCATTGAGCTGGTGCGTGCCAAGCAGCCGGATACTGTCACGCTGGACGTGGTGCTTCCTGACATCAACGGGTACGAGGTGGCGCGGCGCATCCGGGAATTCAGCCACACCTACATCATCATGCTCACGGCCCGCAGCAGCCTCCGCGCCACCATCAGGGGCTTCGACGCCGGGGCTGACGACTACATCGTCAAGCCGATCCGCCCGCGCGAGCTCCGGGCCCGCATTGACGGGATGCTGCGCCGGCCACGGCGGTTGCGAACCGTGGCGCCGGTTCCGGGCTCGGCCCTGTTGGCCCCGGTGTCGGTTCTGCCCGTGGTGGCAACGGCAGGCTCGACGGCGACTGCCGCAACTGGGGTGGAGGGCTCGACGGCGACAGCCGCAACTGCGGCGGCGGGCTTGACGGCGACAGCCGGCTCCAGTTTCGAGCACAAGGGCCTGCGGATCGACAGTGCAACACGCGCGGCCAGCATTGGCGGCAGGTCGCTGGCGCTCACGCGGACCGAATTCGATCTGCTGCGCATCCTTCTGGAAAGAGGCAGCGGCGTGGTGACCAAAACGGAACTGGCCGGGCTGCTGGGGCTGGTGCAGCAGGAAGCCGCACAGCCCGGCGCTGCCGCCGCCGGCACGCGTGACCCCGGACGATTGATCGAGGCCCACGTAGGGAACCTGCGGCGCAAGCTCGGGGACGACGCCAGGCGGCCCCGGTGGCTCAAGACGGTCCGCGGGTCCGGGTACACGCTGGCCTGACGGGGCGTGTCCGGGACGCTCCAGATGTGCCCCTGCAAACAGGGGAGTGACTGGGAAAAGCCTAAGAAAATGCCAAGGGCGCAGGCGCACGGTAGAGGCATGAAATCACTATCAAGCGACGAGGTTGTCGCAGTCCGAGGCGTTCTTACTGATACGCATCCGGTCGATTTCTATGCGCTTGGCGTCGCGGGGGCGATTGACCGATTGACCCTTCCGTTGCGCGAACGCGGAGTCGTGGTGCACCTGGAAACGCCGCACCACGGCATGGAAGTCGACCGGAAGTCCGCGACGCTGCTGTACCGGGCGGCGCAGGAGCTCTTGAGCAATGTCCACAAATTCGCGGAGGCATCCGCCGTGACGGTCCGGTTGGGCTGCGTTAGCCTTCCCGCCGAGAGCCACGCCGTCCAGCTCAAAGTGTGCGACGACGGCACCGGGTTTGATGTGCACGCGGCCACGCACGGCAGGCATTCCGGGATGGGGCTCCGGCTCATGCGGCTGGCCGTGGGCTCGGTGGGGGGCCAGATGGTCATCGACTCGTCCGGAGACCGGGGAACGTGCGTGACCATAACGCTGCCGCTGGACTGAACGTTCTGCTGCGTTAGAGTGCGGCGGCGCTGGCCTACAGCGCCCTTACAGTGCCGCGGCGCCTTCCACCGGAAGAGTAACGGTGAACGTCGTGCCGGCACCGGGTGTGCTGGCGCAGGAGATTTTCCCGCCGTGCCGCTCCACGATGGTCTTGGTAATGGACAGTCCGAGGCCCACGCCGGGGATCTCAGCCTTCCGGGCGGCCTGGGTGCGGAAAAACCTCGTGAAGATCCGGGCCGATTCCTCTTCGCTGATGCCCATCCCGGTGTCCTGGACCTGCAGCTCGACCCAGCGATCGGTGCTGCTGGCACGGACGGTTACTGCACCGCCGTCCGGCGAATACTTGATGGCGTTCGAAACGAGATTGTCGAGGGCCTGGGCCATGCGGAGCGGATCCGCGTGCGCCCACAGGGGAACCGGAACGTCGGCTCTGAGCGAGACGTTGGTGGCATCGGCCTGTGCTTGGGCGGACCCGATGGTGGTCTCGATCAACCCGGCCAGGTCAGTCCGCCGGGGATGGACGGCCAGCACGGTTGAGGCCGACACCAGCAGATCCGACACGAGGGAGAGGAGCCGCTCGGCGTTGCGCTGCACCACCTCGAGCCGCTGCACGCCGGCGGAGGACAGGCCATCCGCCTCATCGAGCACCAGATCGACGTTGCCGAGGACGGACATCAGCGGGCTCCGGAACTCGTGGGAAACGTTGGAGATCAGCTCTTCCTTGGCGGTCAGCGCTTCCACAAGGCCCGTGACATCGCTGTAGACGACGACGGCGCCGCTGGACCCGCCGTCGTCGTTCTTGATAATCCGCGCAGCGGTTGAAACGGCGCGCTGCGCCGACCCCTCGCCGATCCACACCAGGTAGTCCGCGAACGTTTCGCCCGCCACCGCCCGGCGTATGGGCCGCTTGTCCGCAGGAAGCGGCGTCACCTTGTCCTGGCCGAACAGGAGCTGCTCGGATTCCGGGACCGGGACTGATGCGCCAGTGGATGCAGCCTGCTGGAAATCCTTCTGCTGGCCGTTGACCAGCACTTTGTGGCCGTCGGCGTCCACGGCGACAATACCGACGTCGATCGTGTCCAGCACCGTCTTGAGCAGCCGCTCGCGGTTCCTGCTTTCGACGAGCAGTTCGCGGAGTTCGGCGTCCTTTTTCTCCAGCCGCAGGCGCTGCACCCTGACATTGGCGCTGGCGAAGCGGATTGCGAGGGATACGGCCAACATCATGAGCGGAAGCAGAATTACCGTGGCGATGTCCGAAGGTGAAATTCTGGGAAACTTTTGTACCACCGTGGGTATGGCGATGAGTAACGGCCCAAAGAAACTCAGGACAATCGTCGTCCGCGCGTAGGCGCCCGATGCCGACAACCAGATCACGGGGAATATGGCCAGCACAGCTAGTCCGGCAACAGCCGGAACCGCTCCATTGCGGGCGAGCCCGATCACCACAAGGTCAAGAATTGGTATTACGAGGTACGCATTGGCTGGCAGCCGTTCCCACGGAACCAGGAAACAGGAAAGGAACAATGCAACCATCAGGATGATGGACGCGATAAACACGCCGTTGTCTATCAAGGTCGGCCAGACCGCGGGGGCGGCAATCGCCAGCGCGCCAAGGATTAGCGTCACCGGAAGCTGGCAAAGCGCAACCTGCAAACGAGGCCCAAGGCGCCTGAAAAAACGGTCGGTGTCCCGGACCAGCAGCTGCTCACCCATTGCGGCGGCACCTTCTATTCTGTTTTTTCGCACCGCAGGGCGGCGCCTGCATAAACCAGGGCATGAAGCCCATTATGCACGGCAATTCTTCAGCAAACGCAGAGACCGTTGTGTCGGCAAGGTAACGGGCCAAAAGATATCGAGAATAAAGGGTGTCCAGTCCACTTCACGTTGTAGCGTAGGTATTCTGGGAACGCTTCCCGCATTGCGCTGGGCTGTGCGGTGGTATTGCCGGATTTGAGGACAGCAGTGATCGATCTTGGTGTGGCCGTGGTGATTGAGGATGACGCCGACGTCCGTAATCTCCTTGATGCGGTACTTCAGCAGGCCGGCTTCGAGGTGCACTCAGCAGCTACGGGCCGCGACGGTGTGGACATAGCCAGGCAGAGCCGGGCCAGCGTCATCACTCTTGATGTCGGCCTCCCGGACATTGACGGCTTCGAGGTGCTTCGCCGGATCCGGCAGTTCAGTGACGCCTACGTGGTGATGCTCACGGGCCGGAACGAGGAACTGGACACCATCACGGCGCTGCAGGGCGGCGCTGACGATTACATCGTCAAGCCGTTCCGGCCGCGCGAACTGCGGGCCCGCATATCGGCCATGATGCGCCGGCCGCGGCAGGGCGCAGTCGGTGAGCCCGAGGCACTGCTTGGGTCGCCGTCGGAACCGGGTTCCGCAGCCGCCGGCGTTGCGCGCCACGGGGGAACGGTGCTGCATCACAACGGACTTGCCTTGGACACTGAGACCCGGACCGTTTCCCTCGGCGGCACACCGCTGGGGCTGACCCGGAGCGAATTCGACCTCCTCCACGAACTCCTGCGCGGAACGGGGGCCGTCCGCACGCGGGCGGACCTGGTGCGTGTGGTGCGCGGTGAGTACTACCGCGAGGATACCTACATCAGCGAGGCTGATGAGCGGGCGGTCGAGGTCCACATCGGTAATTTGCGCCGCAAGCTCCGCGAGGATCCGCAGGACCCCCGGTGGCTGGTCACCGTGCGCGGGGTGGGGTACCGATTGGCGCCGAAGCGGGCGGAGTAGATTCTATCAGTTGTCCGGCGGAAGGTACCCCAGTTTTAGTTCCCTGACGGTGAGCGCGCCAGTTTGCGCAACCGCCGGCAGCAAACGTCGCACGCATGCGAGGTCTCCGGATTTGACGAGACGCTGCACTTCGATGGCCAGCCGGGCCAGGCGGGTGGCACCCACCATCAGGGCGGAATTCTTCAGGCTCAAGGCAGCATCCATGGCGGCGTCGGGATCATTGTCTTCGACGGACCGTTCAAGGTACCGCAGCCGCTTGTCCCAGATGCTGATGTAGTCCCGCGCGAAGTTGTGGGCAACGCGAGTGCCGCCCATTTCCTCTTCCAGTTCATGCAGGACGCTCAGGTCCACGACGGGTTCCTGGGAGTCGTCTTGAGCGCCGTCCTGTTGCCCGTCCTCGGGGTGTCCGGATGCGGGCAGGCAGACGCCGTTGGCGCCGCCGTCGCCTGCACTGGAACCTGAATTGGACATACGTTAAGGCTACTTTCTGACCTTGTGAAAAACCTGATCAACCTTGGATCCTGTGGAAACCCTGCGGGTTCCTTGTGGTGGGGGAAAACCTGCGGAGATTCGACCCTACTGGCCACTGAACGTCTCGATGGTGTTGATGACGGCGGGGCCCAGGATGGCAATGAAAAGTACCGGGAAGATGAAGAAGAGCAGGGGGAAAAGGATCATGACCGGAAGCTTCATGGCCTTCTCTTCGGCCCGTTGGCGGCGCTTGACACGCATCACCTTGGCCTGCACCCGCAGCACGCGGCTGATGGCGATGCCGTAGGTGTCAGCCTGCACCACAGCCTGAACGAAGCTCCGCAGCTCCGGGATGTTCGTCCGCTCAGCCAGGGCGAGATAAGACTCGCGGCGGCTCCGGCCCACCTGCATGTCCTGAAGCGTGCGGACCAGTTCCTCCGCCAGAGGGCCCTTGCCGTTTTCACCGGCACGGGCCATGGCACCCTCGAAGCCGAGACCTGCTTCCACGGAAATCAGCATCTGGTCGAGTGTGTTGGCAAGCTCCAACTGCATGACTTTCTGGCGTTCCATGCCCTTGCTGTAGAGCATCAGGTCAGGGATGAAGTAGCCAAGAAACAGGACGAAGAGCCCGACGAGCTTGATGATCGGCGTGGTGGCGATGGAACTGATGTATAGACCCAGCAGTCCGCCCACCAGCCCCAAAGCGGGTTTGGCGGCGAGCACTCGGCCCAGCGGGAGGTTCGCCGGGCGGCCTGCGAGGGACAGCAGATGATCGAGCTTTTGCCTGTAGCCGGCCGGAGTAAGGCCGTGGCCGATCTTCTCGATGAGTCCGGTGTTGGTTTTCTTGTCGACTTCGGCCCGGTGGCTGCCTCGGGACAGAATGTCACGGGCCGCTGCGTGGCCTTTTTTATCAGTCGAGAGCAGAGACCAGCCTAGGTAGGCGAGCGGCAGGCAGATCAGGACGAGTGAGAGGAGGATGAGGGGATCCATAGCCGGCTCAGAACTTCAGGTCAATGATCTTGCGCATCCAAAGACCGCCAATGGTCATGAGGATTACGGAGGCTACTACCATGATCCAGCCGAGGAGCGTGCTGAACATCTTGTCCATGTAGCCAGGGTTGACCAGCATGAGCATGGCCACGATACCCACCGGCAGTGCCATCAGGATGTAGGCGGAGAACTTACCCTCCGCAGCCAAAGATTTGATGTGCCCCTTGATTTCGTTGCGCTCGCGGATGGTCTCGTTCACCTGGTCCAGCACTTCGGCCAAGTTTCCGCCGACCTCGCGGTTGATCTGGATGGCTTGGGAGATCCAGACGAAGTCCTCGTTCTGCATACGTTCGGCCGCGTCGTTGAGTGAGACAAGCAGGTCTCGGCCCAGACTTGTCTCGGAAACGATCCGGCGCATTTCCTCTGAGGTCGGCGTTTGGGATTCGTTGGCTGCTGCGTCGATGGCGCGGAGGATACTGTGGCCGGCACGTAGGCTGCCGGACAGCAATTGCAGCGTATCTCCGAGTTGGTCTCCAAACTTGGCTCGTCTCTTGCCAGCCAGGAAGCCCAGAACGAGGTGTCCGATGAACGGCGCTGCCATCACGAGGAGGATAGCCAGAAGGGGGCCGGCTACGACGAGCCCCACGAGCGCACCCACGAATGCGCCGATGACAACTAGCAGCAGGAAATCAGCTTGGCTCAGGCGCAGGCCGGCATTCTCGAGGATCTCCCGCTTGAAGTACCGGAAGTTCCTTTTGGCAAGGAATCGCTCGATTGTTCGAACTGCCGAACCTGCGAAGCGGGTCAGCTGCGAATCCGACTCCGTCCGGTACGGCCTGCGGCGGTCCAGCGGCACGGTGGGCGTACGCGGAATTAGTACAGCCACGCCCCCCAACGCGACCGAGGTAACCACGAGGATGATCCCGATTGTGACAATCATGAACGTCAGTGCTTTCCGGTCGTGGCAAGGGGAGCTCCGAAGACCCCAGCCGAAACGTGGATGCCCATGTCTTCGAAACGGTCGATGAACCGCGGGCGGATGCCTGTAGGAATGGGGCTTCCCAAGAAGCGTCCGTGTTGATCCACGCCGGCCGAGTAGTCGAAGACGAAGGCGTCCTGGAGCGTGACAATATCGCCCTCCATACCCTGGACCTCGGTTACGTGCGTTATGCGCCGTGTGCCGTCCCTGAGGCGGGAAATCTGGATGATCAGGTTGACGGCGGAGGCGATCTGTTCGCGGATGGCCCGCAGCGGCAGGTCCATACCCGCCATGAGGACCAGTGTTTCAAGACGGGCGACGGCGTCACGGGGCGAGTTTGAGTGGACGGTAGACAGAGAACCGTCGTGGCCTGTGTTCATGGCCTGGAGCATGTCCAGGGATTCCCCGCCACGGACCTCGCCCACCACGATGCGGTCTGGTCGCATGCGAAGGGAGTTGCGGAGCAGTTCGCGGATGGTGACCTCGCCCTTGCCCTCGGTGTTGGGTGGGCGGCTTTCCAGCCGAACCACGTGTTCCTGTTGGATCTGGAGCTCCACGGCATCTTCGATGGTCACGATGCGCTCGTTGGCTGGCAGAAAGGAGGAGAGGACGTTAAGGAGCGTGGTCTTCCCGGTGCCGGTGCCGCCGGAAACGATTATGTTCAGCTTGGCCTTGACGCAGGCGTTCAGCAGTTCGGCCATCTCGGGAGTCAACGTGCCGAAGTCGATGAGGTTCCGGACAGTTAAGGGCACCTTGCTGAACTTACGGATGGTGAGTGAGGACCCACCAACGGCCAGTGGGGGGATCACGGCGTTTACCCGGGAGCCGTCTTCGAGGCGCGCATCGACAAGCGGTGAGGATTCATCGATGCGCCGCCCGACTTTGGACACGATGCGCTCGATGACCTTGCGCAGGTGGTCCTCGGAGCTGAACCTGGATTCTGTCAGCGTCAGCTGGCCTTTGCGCTCCACATAGATCTGGTCCATCCGGTTCACCATGATCTCGGTGACGGCGGGATCGTCCAGCAGCCGTTGCAGCGGACCATAGCCCAGCACGTCGTCGGCCACGTCGCGCACGAGCCGCGTCCGTTCGTCCGCGGTCAACGGCACCTGCTCGCCATCGATGATGCGGATGAGCTCTTCCCTGGCGGTGCTGCGCAGTTCACTCTCGGTGAGAGCTGAGTCGTTGAACCGAGCGCCCATACGTTCGAAGAGTGCCGTCGCGGCCCGCTGCTTCAAAGCGGCGAACACGTCTACTGGCTGTTGAACTTTTGATTTGAACACTTCGGTCTGCACAACGGCGGTCGGCTGCACAGGCTTTGCGTGCGCAGACTTTCCTGGCAATGCTGGCGGCGGCACTGTCGCTTCGCCCACGTGCGAAGCCGAATGCGGCGCGGGCGGATGGATTTCTGGCGTGTGACGCGTCGCACGCGGCCGAAAGGGCGGGGCAGATGGTGACGTAGGGGCCGAAGAAGTCGAAGTGACGGCGGATGCAGCACTGGGCACAGCCGTCAGGGCTGTTGTAGCCGGGGCGGCCCCGAACTGCGACTTCTCCTGAGCGGCCTGGATGCGTTCCGAAAGTTTCATCTACACCACTACCCGTCGGTGGGTTTTCCGCTGAGACTTGGCCTGCCATGCAGGGCTAAACCGTTCCACGAGCTGGCTGAGGCCTTTGACAGCCGGATCCTTCTTGGCTTCCTGCAGGACGGGTACGCCGCGGTTGGTGGAGAACGCTACTGCGCGGGAACGAGGAACGCTAACGTCCACGGGAGCGCCAATGGTCGACTCGACGTCCTGCACCGTTAGGCCGCATTTTGCGTCAGCCATGTTGAGTACCACGTGCCGACCTTCCGGCAGGATATCCAACTGACGGAGAATATCCAGGCCGGAACGGAGTCCGCGCACGCTGGGGATGTCCATGGCGCTTACCCAAACCACGTCGGTGCATGCTTCCATGGCAGCCAGTCCTATCTCCGGCAATCCCGGCGCCGTATCCACAACCACGTACTGGAACTCGTCCGCCAACTGTTCCAAGAGCCGCGTGATCTGATCCGGGGTGATGTGGTCTGCCTCAACAGGGCTGATGGGCGCGCACAGGGCGTAGATGCTAGAGGGGTGGACGGTAAGGAAAGCCTTGAGCACTAGCGTGTCCTGGCTTGCGGCCGGGGAGACTGCATCCGTCACTGTGTGTTCCGGATTCAGGTAGAGCCCGGAGGCAACGTCGCCGAACTGCAGGTCCAAGTCCACAATCACAACGCTCATCGGAGCTATTTTGCCCAGGCCGACGGCGACATTGGTTGCGATGGTGGTCTTGCCGACGCCGCCTTTGGGGGAGAAGACTCCGATGACTGTGCCTCTGGAGTTTTCCGTCTGCTTGGGCTGCTCAGCGCGGTGCCGGCTGGCGAACGACTGGCACGCGCGTTCAAGCAGTACGCGGAGTTGCGCCGGATCGGCTGACGGGCTCAAGATATCCCGAACGCCCGCCCGCATGGCCTGCAGGATGAAAGTGGGATCAGGCTCGCTGACCATAAGAACTGTGAGGTCAGGCACCTGGACGTCAAGCACCGTGGCAAGCCGGAGGGCCTCGTCGACGGGGACATCCGGTCCCAGGATGAGCACTTCGGGCTTCTCCTGGTTCAGCTGCGCGAAAAGATCGTAGGGGCCTGCGGGCAGGACATTCGTGAAGAAAGTCTGGACGCCGCCCTGGAGGCCTCCGGCGACTGCCTGCCGGAGGCGGCCGTCAAAGTCCGCATTGGGCGTGATCAGGACGAAGCGGCTCACTTGTAGACCCCGTCCCGCGTGATGATCCGTGGGCCGCTGTCCTTGGCGTTGAGGGGTTCCTTGCTGAGCCAGATCTTACCGAATTCGGCTGCGAAGACGATCTTGGCCGCGTCCACGTCGCTGACCGCGACCGTGAGCATGAGGGAACCGACTGGGAGTGTGGTGTCGCGCGGGTCGGCGCTACTAACGTCGGGGGATGCGGAAGGAGTCGGTTGGATCGTGGGCGTGGTTTCAGGTGCGCGTTGCACAGCCGTCAGAAGGACTTTACGGACGGTCAGTTTGGTGGTCTCAGCATCCAGTTTGTCTGCCAGTGCGCCCTTTTCGAGTGAGACGAAAACCCCGACGTGGTCACCCGCGGTCAGACGGCCACCAACGACGCGATCGGGCTGAAGTTGGAATGTGACTTCCTGGAGGCCAGCGGGGACCGTGATGGCACCGTCGACTTTGAGCTCCGCGGGCGCGACCAATCGCTCAGCCACGAGCTGCTCGCCTGGCACGAGGGCCACGGCTGCCACCTTGCCCTCCGATTTGTCGAGTGACTTCAACGCTGTGCTGGCCACCGCAGTTCCGGGGAGTTTCTCGGTTGCCAGCGAGCCACTCATTGACTCGACCGGGGTGCCAGCCGGAATTGCAGTCTTCACGACGAGGACATCCACCGGATCGAGGGACTGCACGGCACGCAGGTCAGCACCTTGGGCGTAGGAAACCACCAGCATTGCGCCCACAAGGGCAAGGACCACGGCGGCCGCTCCGGCGAGTAGGCGTGACTTCACTTTAGGGTGCTCCAATGGTAAGACGGACCACGGCCGTGCCGTAATCCGGTGAATTGCCGAGTTCGAGGGCTTGAGAGAGGGATACAAACTTCAAAAAGTAGCCCCGGATGGATTTGTTGGGGAGGCTCCCGCCCCCCGAAGTCCAGCTGTCGGTGGCAAAGTGGTAGCCGGTAACGTGAAAAGCCGCGAAGCCCTTTACGTAGTACTTCCCACTGGAGCCGTTGCCGGTGGCAATGTCGTACAGGGGGATCAGGACCGTCTGATCGTTCATCGCCGCGAGGTCGGATGCGGCACAAACGCCAGGCGCACTCGCGCCCGTATCGCTGGTGAACCAGATTCCAGGGTCATTGGACTGTCCGGCCGAAATGTTGACACTACATTTCGCATCCGAAGCATCATTGATCCAGCCAAATCCACCCGGGATAGTGCCACAACCGGACCCCATCTCTATCAGCTGTTCACTGGCTGAGGTTGCGCCTGCAGCCAGATTCAGCTTGCATACGGCAATGGCCAGCGGCATTGCAACTATCCCCTTGGAAGGTGTGCCCCATTCGACCCGTGACTCGGCCACAACCTCAGCGCTCTGAATACCCATGATCCGGGCAAAAAACGTCGAAACAGCATTCGGACCGCCTCCGACTTCCTTTGCTCCGGCAGTGACCGTGATCTTGCGGTTTGTTTTGTCCAGGGTAATCGACTTGACGTTGCTGAGTCCGTCCACGGCGTTCTTGTTGGCCAGATCGGCGGCCAGTGGCGAAGTCGTTGAGCATTCAGCGTCATTGAGATCCTTTGCGCACTTCTGAGCCATCATGAAGGCCGCGGCGTCAGAACCGTTTTGAAGCTGGGCACGTTCCGAGTACAGGCGAGCAACGTCGATAGCGATGGCCGCAAAACCGAGTAACGCCACCAAGAGGATGGCGACGATTACGCTGATGGCGCCGCGTTCGCTCTCATGTGAATCCGTTAGCCGCCGCACAGCATGGTTCCTTTGCCTGTCATCGGAAAGGGGCCCGCGATGCCGGTCATGGTGCTCAGCGTGTAGCTGATGGTCACGCTCACCTGGGCCCCCACCGTGCAGCTCGGGGCACTAAAAGTGACGTTTCCGTCCGCGAGGGCCGGGTTGAGGAGGGCCGCCGCGTTCTTCGCTGCGGTTCTTGCATCGGTCTGGCTATTGTTGATCGCCATAACACGGACACCTTCGCGCGCGGCGTTTGTCAGGGTGATCTGCGCGTTGTATGCCCGGCCGAATTCCGCAATGCCGAGCAAGAGCATAACTAGCACCGGGGCGAGAAGTGCGAACTCAACAGCGACGGCGCCACGCTCGGATGCCTTGGCCATTGGTGCCTCTCTTACCACGGATGTGCTGGGGAAGCGCACGGACTAGTGAAAGCGAGGCCGGGTAGCGCAGGACATAACCTTCGCTACTCGGCCTCGCGCCAGGCCTACTTGGAGCAGGTGGCGGCAGTGCCTGCCGGCGCTCCTGCTGCAACGGCCATCGTGCCACCCTTGACCGAGCAGGCGACGCTGTCGAAGGTCGACGACAGGTTGCCGCCGAGAGTCGTGACGGCGACGATGATGACGACGGCGATGAGGGCAACCATGATGCCGTATTCAACGGCGGTAGCGCCTTTCTCACCGCGGCGGACACGGCCTGTAGTGTATGAGAAGAAAGCAAGCATTTTGATACTCCTGAGCGAGAGAAGGGAAGCCGGCCCAATATTGGAATAATCGGGTGCACGGCTCAAGGAGCGCTACTTGGAGCAGGTAGCTGCGGTGCCTGCCGGTGCGCCTGTAGCAACTGCCATGGTGCCGCCCTTGACGGTACATGCGACGCTGTCGAAGCTTGCCTTGAGGTTGCCACCAAGAGTCGTGACAGCAACGATGATGACGACGGCGATGAGCGCGACCATGATGCCATATTCAACAGCGGTGGCGCCCTTCTGGTCGCGGCGAATGCGGGCTGCGGTGTTTGAGAAGAAAGCAAACATTTTGAACTCCTGAGCGAGTGAAGGAAAGCTGGTCCTACACCAGCTCTGTAAAAAAGCTAGCAACGCATTTGTTGCAGGGATACGGTTCTTGCAACATCCTGATCCAACCTTTCCCAAGCTGCGCGTTTCCTGCGTTAACCATGCGACAACTTTGCATTTTGCGGGCATTTCGAAAATGCGCGGGCGCACAAAAGGACCCCCTCGGCTCTGGGATCCGAGGGGGTCCGGTCTTGTTTGACACACCATGGTGTCGGCGGCCGCGTCCGCGACCTAGCCGGTGAACATCGCCGCGATATTCAGCGCGACGGGTCCCAGAACCACGATGAACAAAGTCGGGAGGATGAAGAAGATCAGTGGAAACAGCATCTTCACCGGCATTTTCATCGCGTGTTCTTCGGCCCGCTGTTTCCGCTTGATGCGCATGTCCCCAGCCTGCGCCTTGAGGACGCCGGCGATGGCGATGCCGTAAGCGTCAGCCTGGATAACTGCACGGATAAAGCTGCGGACGTCCGGCACGTCCACTCTCTCAGACATCGCGAGATAGGCATCCTTGCGGGACCTGCCAACCTGGATGTCCTGCAGCGTCCGGATGAGTTCATCCGCCATGGGGCCATGGCCGTTCGTGCCGGCCCGGCCCATTGCCGCCTCAAACCCCAGGCCGGCCTGCACCGAGATGAGCATCTGGTCCAGCACCGTGGGCAGCTCCAAGCGGATTGCTTCCCGGCGCTTCTGAGCTCGGTTGCGAACGAGCAGATCGGGGGTGAAGTAGCAGAGCGCCGTAACACCCAGCAGCATGAGGAACCGCTGAGCTGACGGGCTCCCGGCAAAGAACAAATATCCCGCCACTGAGCCCGCAAAGGCCAAAATCGGCTTGACCATGATCAGCCGGGCGAGCGGCCAATCCTTCGGGCGTCCGGCGCCTGCCAGCTGCTTGTCCAGCCAGCCAGCGTACCCCTTGGGCATGATCCGCTGGCTCACCAGTTTAAGTTGTTCGCTGATGCTGAGTGCCGACCCTTTGGCTTTGGAGGCTCGGCCGAGGTTTGCCTGGATGTTTCGCAGGCCGGCCCTGTCGCCGGTGAAGGCGAACCAGGTCATGACCGTCAGAGGCGCGATCACCGCAAGGATCGCGGCGTAAGCAAGAGGTTGCATGCTGATCACATACTTTCTAGAACTTCGGTTTGATGATGCGGCGCAGCCAGAAGCCGCCTGCGGTGAGCAGTACCACTGCAGCCGCGATCATGAGGTAGCCGGGCAAAGTGCTGCTGAAGATCCGGGAGTACATGTCGTTGAACAGCATGAGGCCTATGAACATGACAATCGGGAGCGCCATGAGGACGATGGCGGACATCCGCCCTTCCGCACTCAGGGCACGGATCTGGCCGCGCACCTGATTGCGGTCACGGACGGTGTCGCCAAGGTGGTCCAGGACCTCGGCAAGGTCGCCACCCACCTCGCGGTGGATCTCGATGGCCTGCGAGATCGAGAGGAAATCCTCGCTCCTGGTCCGCCGGGCCACATCCGCCAGGGATTCTCCGAGGTCCCTGCCGATGCGGGTTTCGTTGACAATCCGGCTGAGCTCCTCGGACATTGGCGGTTGGCTCTCCTGGGCAGCCGCATCAACAGCCCGTAGAAGGCTGTGCCCGGCGCGGAGGCCGCCGGCGAACATCTGGAGGGTGTCCGGCACCTGCTGGTCGAACTGCGTCCGGCGCCGCCCGGCGAGGAAGTTCAGCAGGAGATGGAGGATCAGCGGGGTCAGCAGGGTGAGGAGGAAAGCCGCGAAAAGGCCGCCAATCATGAAACCGAACACCCCCGCCATGAGGGTGATGACGCCGGCCATGAGCAGGTAGTCGCCCGGCTCTTTCTTCAGTCCGCATTCGTCCAGCCGGTGCCGTGACAAGAGACCGGGGCCGCGCTTCTTGATGCCCTTGTTCAGCGCCCCAACTGCATGGTCCGTCAGCCGCGTCAGGGCGGTTGGCTGCGCGGGGGAATCCGGACGACGGCGGGACATTGGAAGTGCCGATCGGGGCCTGAGCGCCACGCCAAAAGTGAGGAAAATGGCGAGGTAGAGCAGGAACAGCGCGACCACGAAGACGCCGGTGTCGCCTGACATTGTCATCGCCCCCTTGCCGGCGGACCGCCGGGGAGGGATGCCCCGAACACTGCCGGCGAAATCTCGATGCCAAGTTCGGCGAAACGGTCCGTGAACCTCGGGCGTACGCCGGTGGGCACCGGCTTGCCCAAGAATCGTCCGTTGGCGTCAATGCCGGCCGAGTAGTCGAACACGAACGCGTCCTGGAGGGTGACAACGTCGCCTTCCATGCCCTGGACCTCGGTGACGTGGGTGACCCGGCGTGAGCCGTCGCGCATCCTGGTGATGTGCACGATCAGGTTCACGGCGGAGGCGACCTGCTCGCGGACCGCGCGGAGCGGGATATCCATTCCGGCCATGAGGACCAGCGTTTCAAGGCGCGCAATGGCGTCCCGGGGGGAGTTGGCGTGGACCGTGGAGATGGAGCCGTCATGGCCGGTGTTCATGGCCTGCAGCATGTCGAGGCACTCGCCGCCGCGGACTTCGCCCACCACGATCCGGTCGGGCCGCATACGGAGCGAATTCCTCACGAGGTCCCGGATCGAAACCTCGCCCTTGCCCTCAATGTTTTGCGGGCGGCTTTCGAGGCGGATCACGTGCTCCTGCTGCAGCTGGAGCTCCACGGCATCCTCGATCGTCACGATCCTGTCATCCACTGGGATAAATGACGACAGAACGTTGAGGAGCGTGGTCTTGCCCGTACCGGTACCGCCCGAGACGATGATGTTCATCCGGGCCAGCACGCATGCCTGAAGGAGTTCCGCCATTTCCGGGGAGAGGCTCCCCAGCGAAATCAGGTTGTGGACGGTCAGCGGATCACGGCCGAACTTGCGGATAGTGAGCGCAGGCCCGTTGACGGCGAGCGGCGGAATGATGGCATTGACGCGGGAGCCGTCGGCGAGCCGCGCATCCACGAGCGGGGACGATTCGTCAATGCGCCGCCCCACCTTGGACACGATGCGTTCGATCACCCTGCGCAAGGCTTCGTCCGAACCGAATTTCGTGTCGGTCTGGAAGAGGCGGCCCTGGCGTTCCACATACACCTGGTCGTAGCGGTTCACCATGATCTCAGTGATGGAGGGGTCATCAAGGAAGCGCTGGATGGGCCCGTGGCCCAGCACGTCATCCATGATTTCCCGGATGAGCCGCTGCCTCTCGGACGTGGACAGCGGTACCTGCTCCTCGTCGACCACGACCTTCAGTTCATCGCGGACGAACTGGTGCAGTTCCTCGTCCTCAAGGGATGAATCCGTGATGCGTGACCCCAACCGCTCAAAGAGCGTCTGCGTAGCCCTCTCCTTGAGGGCGTTCAGGGCCTCGCTTGCGACAGATGCGACCTGTGGGATCTCCAATGCGGCCGTCGCGCTTGCCGCGGCCTCAGCGGTTTGGGCCTCGTGCTTTTTCCCCAGGGTGGCGGGCGCCACCTTGGGATGGAAGACGCCCTCGAAGGGCTTGGGCGCCTCGGGTTGGGCCGGGGCCTCGCCACGGAGGTGCTGGAACCGGTCTGAGAGGTTCTTCACTGGACTACCGCCCTTCTGTGCAGCTTTTTGTGAGGTCTTTCTTCCCAATTGGGTTTGAATCGCTCCACCAGTTGGCGGAGCCCTTTGCTAGCGGCGTCGCGGCTGCCGTCCTGCAGGATGGGAACACCCTTGTTCGTGGAGAAGGGCAGCGTTTTGGAGCGGGGGAGCGCGACGTCCACGGGGGCGCCGATGGTCGCTTCGATGTCCTGCAGCGTCAGGCCGGCCCTGCGGTCCGTCATGTTGAGGACCACGTGACGCCTTTCCGGGAGCAGATTCAGTTCGGCCAGGATGCGGAAACCCGTCTTGAGGCCGCGGATGCTCGGAATGTCCATGCCGCAGATCCAGACGGCATCGGTTGCCTGCTCGAGCGTCGCCAGGACGTGCTCACCCAGGCCGGGTGCGGTGTCCACCACGATGTAGTGAAACTCCTCGCGGAGCTGGTTGAGGAGCCTGGTGACGTGTTCACCGGAAATCCTGTCCATCTCCACCGGGTTCCGAGGCGCGCAGAGGGCGTAGATGCCTGCCGGATGAACCGTGAGGTATGTCTTGAGGACCATGGAGTCCTGGCTGGCGGCTCCCACCACGGCATCGGTGATGGTGTGCTCCGGGTCCAGCATCAGCCCGCTGGCAACATCGCCGAACTGGAGGTCGAGGTCCACGATAACCACGCCCATGGGAGCGGACTTCCCAAGGCCGACGGCCAGATTGGTTGCCACAGTGGTCTTACCTACCCCGCCTTTGGGGGACATGACCGCAATGACCCTTCCGCCGGCGCCGTGATCTGCGTGTTCGGACGTTCCGGGAGCCAAACCCCGACGGCGGCCGGCAGCCGCGAGGCTGGCTCGCTCCAGCATGACGCGGATGGAATCGGGGTCTGCCGCCGGATCCAGGAGGTCCCGCACGCCCGAGCGCATGGCCTGCAACACCACTTCCTTGGTTTCGGGAACAACCAGCACCACGCTGATCTCTGGGTACTGGAGATCCATCACCGATGCCAGCTTCAGCGAACCGTCCACAGGGAGCCCGGGGCCGAGAATCAGGACCTCGGGAGGTTCGCCGACCAGTTGCCGCAGGAAGTCATGCGGCCCTTCGGGGAGGTAGTCCGCCTGGAACACTTGGAGGGAGCCGTGCATGCCGGCCACGGCCAGCTGCATCCGGCGTTCGAAGTCGGAATTCGGTGTGATGAGCACGAAGCGGCTCATCGGAACAGCCTTGCGCTGTTCACGACGCCGGAAGTTGCTTCGACGGCGTTCGCCGGTTCCTTGGAGAGATAAACGTGGCCGAATTCCGTGGCGAAGATGATTCGTTCGGCATCAGCTGAGTTGCGGGCCAGTGTGATCATGTAGGTGTCGTCGGAGGAACTGCTCTTCTTCGCGGTGAGTGCACCCTTGGTGGCTTCCTCTTCGGCAGCCGAGTCCTGCGGCTTGGCGGCGCTGCCGTTGCTGAATTGGGCGGCCGTCACCAGGACCTTGTGGAAGGTCAGCTGTGTGCCGCCGGCTTTCGCTCCGGAGTCTCCTACCGACAGGAAGACACCCACGGTGTCGCCCGCGGCAATCTTGCCGCCAACCACGCGTTCAATGGGCAGCTTCAGGGTGATCTCCTGCATGCCTGCGGGTACCTGCACCCTGGAAGGCCCCAGGAAGGCGTCGGCGTCCACCAGGCGCGTTGAAAGAAGCTGCTCTCCTGGCATCAGGGCCACGGCTGTGACTTTCTGGTGCACATCGCCCAGATCCGTGACGGCGCCGGCGGCGATGGCGAGCTTGGGAACTTCCTTCTTGACGACGGCGTCTGCCATCTTGTCCACGCCGGTGCCGGCTGCGACCGCCTTCTCGACGACGTAGACGCTTTCCGTTTCGGTATCGGCCATGGCGCGCTTGTCAGCGTTTTGCACGTACGAGACCAGCAACACGGTTCCGATGATTGCCACAATCAGCGCGGCAATGCCTCCCAGTAGGCGAGTTTTCACGGTTTTCCCCTTAAGAATTGTCTAATATTGTTTATCTATGCGTTAGCCCTTAGTCGATGAGCTTGATAATTACGGTTCCCAAGTTCGTTCCTCCACCCGACCCTCCGCTAAAGGAATCGATTGACTCGAATTTAATGAATTGACCGATAACGCAGCGATTATTCCCTCCAGAGCATGCGAGAGATGCGGTCATTCCCGGAGAGCCGGCCGTATTGCGAAATTCGTAAACGCCGTTGTTGCCGAACTTCCAGCCCCAGATCTTGAAGGTTGCGTAGCCAATAATGTGGAATTGGCCGTTTTGTCCCTGGTTTGTGGCGTTGTCGAAGATGGGGAATGCGACGTCTACCTCCCCGCCGGCAAGGAGGGTGGCCTTCCATCCGGTCAGGATGTTTTGACAGTCAGTGGGAGGATTGTTGCCCGGGTCCGATCCAACGTGATTGCTGCCGTTTTGAGTGACTGCCACGCACGGTGAGCTTCGGTCCAGCCAACCCCAACCCCCTGGGATCTGAGTCCCAGACGGACCGGTGCACGTTCCGCCTGGCTTGTAGGAGATCTTCTGCACCGCTCCGGTGGCAACAGCGTCCGACAGGTTGTAGCAGTGGTTTGAAATGGCCAGAGGAAATCCCGAGCCGCGTGTAGGGAATTCCAGGGCTGCGGTTGCGTGAGCTCCCACGGTTGCAGGCGGCGCATCGAGCGCCGAACTGAACATGGGCCGCAGGAAGCCCGCCCCGCTGGTGCCGTCCCGGGTGGTTGTTCTGACGGTGACCTGGTTGGCCACGGACATGTCGACCTGGAGCACGTTGGACGACGCGTCGTTTGAATTGCTGTTGGCCAAGTCCTGCGCGATGGCTTCAGCTTGGGACTGCGTACATCCCGTTGCGTGGCAGGCCTGGGCGATCGCAATGGCGCCGGCATCGGCAGCGTTTTGCAGTTGCGCCCGTTCGGCGTAGATCTGGCCGACGTCCACTGCCAGTGCGCCCGCGCCCATGAGCACGAGCATCATGACGGCCAACAGGACGCCTGCCGCGCCGCGCTCACGGTCGGTCCGGGAATTCTTCAGCCGCCGCATCGCATGGCTCCTACTCCGGTCACTGTAAGGCTGCTGCCAAAAATGCCGGTCAGCGTGGCTGCCGGATACGTGATGGTCACCGCAATGCTTTCGCCGTCGGCGCAGGCGGTCGGGGTGAAGGAGTATCCGAAGTCCCCGGTGTTCAACCCGGGTGCGCCCGCGGCCGCGGCCAGCTCCGCTGCGCCCTGGTTGTTGTCGATGGCCATGGTGCGAGCGGCTTCGCGGGCAGCCTGGGTTACTGAGATCTGGAGGTTGTAAGCATGGGAGAACTCCACGATGCCGGCAATCAGTGCCAGGAGAAGGGGTGCCACCAGGGCGAATTCGACGGCAACCGCGCCGCGATCGCGCCTTCTAGCTCTGAAGTTGCTGCGGTTCACTGGATTCCCCCCGTGATAGTTACAGCCGGTTAGGGTCGTGTGCCGCGTCCGTTCGTGACGGGCGCGGCACACGGGGTGTTCGTTGGGCGACTACTAATTAGCCCAGCCGGAAACGGTGGTGCCCAGATCCGTGAACCATGTGTTGAGGGCCCCACCGAAGGCGCCGACGCCACCGATGATGAGGAATGCGATGAATGCCACGAGCAGCGAATACTCGGTAGCGGTGGCGCCTTTTTCGGATTCAAGCCGATCCTTGATTCCCGAGACGAATGCAAGAACCGAGACCATGAGAGTAGTCATTGTATTTTCCTTAGAGTAGATGGAATTAATTACCGACCACCGGCTCCCCCCATTTCCGCGAAGGGTTGGTGCTTCGATAGCTAAAGAATTCCACCGGGGGCGCGCCGGCAACAATGCGTAGGCATACCCGAGTTTCCGGGGGGACTCATAGGTAGCCCCTAAAGAAGGTACTCAGATTGGGAATCTACAAGCAGGAAAATACTTGGATTACTAAGCCGGACTTAGTTTTAGGCCGGCACCATCGCCGGCCGAAAGCCGGGTGCCGCGGTCGGCTAGGACGTGAACAGCACCAGCCCCAGGGCGGCAGCCAGCATGGAGGGCCCGAAGGCCACTTCGGCGGGTTTTTCGGGGCGCCTAAAAGAAATCAAAACGACGGAGAAAATACCGCCAACTACGAACCCGAGGGCCCCGCCGTAGAACAGCTGGCTCCAGCCCAAGTAGCCCAAGTACAGGCCCACGGGGGCGGCAAGCTTCACGTCGCCCATTCCGATGCCGCTGGGCGAAATAATCGCCAGAATCAGGTAGACGACGAACAGGATGGCGGCGCCGGCGGCCGCGCGAAGCAGCTCGGCCCAGCCCGCAGTGGCCGCGCTGCTGAGGACGAAGAGGCCCAGACCGGCCGACAACAGGGCCAGGACGAGCGGATTCGGCAATAAATGGTGGGCAAAATCAATGCGGGCCAGTTGAACGGCGAGCACGCCAAGGACCAGGAATGCCGGCAGCGACCAGTCCATTCCAAACCGGACCGCCAAGGCGGCGCAGAGAACGCCGGTGAGGACCGCCGTCGTAATTCTTGTCCTCATTCCAGGGAGCCCGCCAAGGCGGGGGAGGGTCTTGGCGATGAGCCGTTCGGAGAGCATTCCAAGGAGCACGCCCAGCAGTCCTATGGCGAGGACAAAGAGAGGAGCGGCGCTGCTGGTGATACCTACTAGGGACACAAAGACTCCTGGCATGGAACGGGCCCGGCGCTGGCGCGGGCGTCCAAGCCCCGCCACCGGATACCCCATTTTGACCCTGGTGCCCGGTTCGCGCTATTCTAGGTAGTCGTTGTGCGTGTCCTTTCTCGATGATGCGTGCCCGCTGAGAATCCGGTTGCAGGATAACTACTCCTCGGGCACATTCGAGACTCCGGGACCACTGGATTCATAGAGCCCTCACCTCTGTTCCGGTAGCGCATAGATAGTAGGTGCACACCCTTTCGTGACACCTAAACAAGAACGCCAGAACAAGAACGAGGCAAACACCGTGCGTACGTACACCCCGAAGCCCGGCGATATCAACCGCCAGTGGCACGTCATTGACGCCACAGACGTTGTCCTTGGTCGTCTTGCCAGCCAGACCGCAATCCTGCTGCGCGGCAAGCACAAGGCCACCTTTGCGCCCCACATGGACATGGGCGATTTCGTCATCATCATCAACGCCGAGAAGGTTGCCCTCACCGGCGCCAAGCTCGAGCAGAAGCGCGCTTACCGCCACTCCGGCTACCCGGGCGGCCTGACCTCCGTCACCTACGCGGAGCTGCTGGAATCCAACCCGGTCCGCGCCGTGGAGAAGGCCATCAAGGGCATGCTCCCCAAGAACTCCCTCGCTGCACAGCAGCTGGGCAAGCTGAAGGTTTACCGCGGTGCAGAGCACCCGCACGCCGCCCAGCAGCCCAAGACGTTCGAAATTTCCCAGGTCGCCCAGTAGTCCTGGCCACCAAACAACTTATCTATACAAGGAGAACCGTGGCTCAGAACGAAGAGACCACCGAGGCCGTCGTGGCCGAGGAAACCCTGACCAGCTACACCTCGGAAAGCGGTCCTGCGGAAGCAGAAGCGCCGAAGAAGGAACGCCCGGCACTGACCGTTGCCGGCGCAGCAGTTGGCCGCCGCAAGGAAGCCGTTGCACGCGTCCGCATCGTGCCCGGCACCGGCAAGTGGACCATCAACGGCCGCGAGCTGGCCAACTACTTCCCGAACAAGCTGCACCAGCAGGACGTCAACGAGCCCTTCAAGATCCTCGATCTTGACGGCGCCTACGACGTCATTGCCCGCATCCACGGTGGTGGCATTTCCGGCCAGGCCGGTGCCCTGCGTCTCGGCATCGCCCGTTCACTGAACGAGATCGACACCGAGAACAACCGCGCCACCCTGAAGAAGGCCGGTTACCTGCGCCGTGACGCCCGCGTCATCGAGCGTAAGAAGGCCGGCCTCAAGAAGGCCCGTAAGGCTCAGCAGTACTCGAAGCGCTAAATCCGCTTTCGAAGCGTTCAACCGCTTCCAGAAGCCCGTCCCGCCATTTGGCGGGGCGGGCTTCTGCCGTTAAGGGCTTCTTCGCTTTTAGGGGACGCGTCCTCGGTTACGTAACGAGCTCCCTGCGGCTGGCGGATGTGAAAAGGCGGATGTCGCGGTGAGCTGGGCAAACATCAGCGGACCCCTGTGTTGGCGCCGTCTGAGGCAGGGGCGGGCACGCACATCGTCTAAACTTGACCCGATGTCTACATTATTTGGAACAGACGGTGTCCGGGGCCTGGCGAACGGCCTACTGACTGCCGAGCTCGCATTGCAGCTGGCCCAGGCCGCCGCCGTCGTGCTTGGCCATGAACGCACCGCTGACGGTGCGCGGCCTCGGGCCGTGGTGGCGAGGGACCCCCGCGCCAGCGGCGAGTTCATCGCCGCCGCCGTGGAAGCGGGGCTTTCCAGCTCCGGCATTGACGTCTACGACGCCGGTGTTCTGCCTACGCCGGCAGCTGCCTATCTCGTGGCCGACCTGAATGCCGACTTCGGCGTGATGATCTCCGCCTCCCACAACCCGGCACCGGACAACGGGATCAAGTTCTTTGCCCGCGGCGGCCAGAAGCTCCCCGACGAGGTTGAGAACGCCATTGAGGAACAGATGGGCAAGGAGCCCTTCCGGCCCGTGGGCGGCGAAGTGGGCCGCATCCAGCGGTTCTCCGACGCCGAGGACCGCTACATCGTCCACCTCCTCGGAACGCTGCCGCACAACCTGCACGGCCTGAAGGTTGTCCTCGACTGTGCGCACGGTGCCGCCAGTGGCTGTTCGCCGCAGGTCTTCAAGGACGCCGGCGCGGACGTTGTGGTGATCGGCGCTGAGCCGGACGGCCTGAACATCAACGAAGGCGTGGGTTCCACGCACCTCGGCCCCCTGAAGGCCGCCGTGGTTGCCCACGGCGCGGATCTCGGCATTGCGCACGACGGCGACGCCGACCGCTGCCTCGCCGTGGACCACGAAGGCAATGAAGTGGACGGCGACCAGATCATGGCGATCATCGCCGTCGCGCTCAAGGACGCCGGCAAGCTCACCGACAACGTCCTGGTGGCCACCGTCATGAGTAACCTCGGCCTGAAGATCGCCCTGCGCAGAGCCGGCATCGCCGTCCGCGAAACCGGCGTCGGCGACCGGTACGTCCTCGAGGAAATGCGCGCTGGCGGCTTCAACCTCGGCGGAGAACAGTCCGGCCACGTGATCCTGGCCGATTACGCCACCACCGGCGACGGCGTCCTCACCGGCCTGCAGCTGGCGGCGCAGGTTGCACTCACCGGCCGTCCGCTCAAGGAACTCGCTACGATCATGACCAAGCTCCCGCAGGTCCTCATCAACGTGAAGGACGTGGACCGGTCCCGCGTCAACGGCGACGAAGCCCTTGCCGCAGCCGTGAAGCTTGCCGAGGAGGAACTGGGCGACACCGGCCGCGTTCTCCTGCGCCCCTCGGGCACCGAGCCGGTTGTACGCGTGATGGTGGAGGCCGGCGACCAGCACACCGCCCAGGTCATCGCCGAGCGCCTGGCGCAGGTTGTTAAATCAGAGCTGGCCCTGGAGCTCGTCGGCGACTGACAAAGCCGCGCATGCAAAAAGCGGTCCGCCTCCCGTAGTTCACTGCAGGAGGCGGACCGCTTTTTCGTTCGTAGCTAAAGTTCCTTATTGACGCCGGACTGGCTGCGCAGCGCATCCCGGATTTCGGTGAGAAGCGCGATCTGCGGGTCTTCGGCGGCTTCCTCCTTGACGTCCTGGTTAATCCCAAGCCGGCGGTTACGGCGCTCGATCATGAGGTTGATGGGCATGACGATGACAAAGTAAATGGCGGCGGCAACCAGCAGGAAGTTAACAACCGCGGTTAGCAGGACGCCGATCCGCACGTCCCCGAACGCCAGGAAATTGTCAAACTTAGGCTGCCCCACCAGCAACGAGATCAGCGGCATCATGACGCTCTTGACCAGGGCGTCGACCACCGCGCTAAACGCCGTGCCGATGACAACCGCCACCGCCAGATCGATGACATTGCCTTTGAGAATGAACTTCTTGAATCCAGTAAGCATGGCACCCAAACTACCGCACAGCCGCGCCCTGGCGGCGGGCCGTCAGGGGTAGCCCGGCGCGGCCTTCAGCCCAAAGTACTCTTCAAGGGTTCCGATTCCGCGCTTCTTCATGTCCGTGGCGGCCTCGACCCCGATGTAGCGGAGGTGCCAGGACTCGTAGTAGTACCCCGTGATGGGATGCAGCATCAACGGATAGCGCACCACGAAGCCGAACCGGTAGGCGTTGGCTTTGGCCCACACCGCGGCCGGCTGTTCGGCAAAGCACGGCTGGAAGCTGCATGCGCCGCCGCCGTCGCCGATGTCGAACGCCCAGCCCGTCTGGTGTTCGGAATAGCCCGGCCGCGCGGAGGCGGTGTCCGCAGCCGCCTGTCCCCGGGCACTGACGTAGCCGTTGTACGTGGCGGTCTGTGTGGCATAGGAACGGTATCCGCTCGCCAGCGTCATGGTCACGCCCGCAGCCGCTGCTGCCGCAAACATCCGTTCCGCGGCAGCCGCCGTCGTGCGGTTCAGCAGTTCCGCCTCGCCGGAAACGGCGAGGGCGACGCGCGGCTGGACCAGATCCGCGGGGACATAGCTGTCTCTTATACACATCTAGATGTGTATAAGAGACAGCCAGGGGCTGGCGGGGTCGGTCAGCGAGTATTGATTGGGCAGGCTGGAGGCGGCCGACGGCGGCGCTGGCGCAGACGTTGACGGGGAGGCTGCCGGGGATGCGGACGACGGCGGTGCTGACGCGGGCGCAGAGGAGGACGCCGGCGCCGAGGCCGAGCCTGACGCGGCGCGCGCGTGTCTCTTATACACATCTAGATGTGTATAAGAGACAGGGCCTGGGCCGTTCCCGCTGCGGCGGAGGATGCCGGGCCCTGGCCCTCCGGAGTGCACGCAGCCAGCGCGGACAGCCCGGCGCCGGCGACCAGCAGCTTGGCGATTGACCGGCGGCTGGGCGGTTGCGGATCCCGGTCCATGGTGGGGGAGCAGTCGTAGCACACGTGTGCTAAACCTTCCTCAGCAGCATCCGGCGGATGGAATGATCGGCTTCCTTGGTGAGGACCAGCTGGGCCCGTCCCCTCGTGGGCAGCACGTTCTCTTCCAGGTTCGGTTCGTTGATGCGCTTCCAGATGTCGCGGGCCGTGACTTCGGCCTCGTCGTCGGAGAGCGTCGCGTAGCGGTGGAAATACGACTCCGGCTGCGCGAAGGCGGTGGAGCGGAGCTTCCGGAAGCGGTCCACATACCACTCCTCGATGTACGACGTCTTGGCATCCACGTAGATGGAGAAGTCGAAGAAGTCGCTCAGCGCCAGCCCCTGGCGGCCGTCATGCCGGGGGCGCGCGGGGGCCAGGACATTCAGCCCCTCGACGATGAGGACGTCCGGGCGGCGGACCACCACTTCCTTGCCGGGCACGATGTCATATGTGACGTGCGAGTACCAGGGGGCGCGGACTTCCTCGGCGCCGCCCTTGATTTCGCTCACAAAGCGCAGCAGCGCCCGCCGGTCATAGGACTCCGGGAACCCTTTGCGTTCAAGCAGCTGGCGGCGCTTGAGCTCAGCGAGCGGGTACAGGAAACCGTCAGTGGTGATCAGTTCAACGTTCGGGGTGCCGGGCCAGCGCCGAAGCATCTCGCGGAGCACGCGGGCAATGGTGGACTTGCCCACGGCAACGGACCCGGCCACACCGATTACGAAGGGCGTGCGCTGGGTCTGTTCGCCCAGGAAGGTTGTGGTGGCGGCGTGCAGCTGGCCTGCGGCTTCCACATAGAGGTGCAACAGCCGGGACAGGGGCAGGTAGACCTCGCGGACCTCTTTCATGTCCAGGGGGTCACCGAGCCCACGAAGGCGCAGCACATCCTCTTCATTAAGGGGCTGTTCCATCTGGGCTGCGAGCCGGGACCAGGTCTGCCGGTCCAGCTCCACGAACGGCGAGACACCCTCCCCGTTCGCTTCATTGCGTTGCGAAGTCACCCTAGAGATTCTGCCCCTCGCGGCGCGCATAGCGAAATGAAGGCACTAGCCGGCGTCCCCGTGGCGGCCAGATGAAGTACCCTCTCGCGCCCGGCACCGTCGTCGCCGGCGATCTGAACGTCGCCAAGACCCCGGCCGGCGTGTGGACCGACGGCGCCGGCGCTACCATCAACATCGCAACATGCAAGGTGGTTCCCGGCGACAAGCTCACCTACACGCAGGTCCTGGACGTGACGCTCACGTGGGGACAGGATGGCTGCCGACATCGTGGCCACCGGCACCGGCGCAGCCAACGGGTTCACCCCGGCCAACGTCGTCGTCACCGATCCGGTGCTGACCCTCGGCAGCACCAGCACCGTGGCTACCAACCCGCTGACGACGTCCAAGACGGTCACAGCCACCATCACGTTCGAATTCCTCTCCACCACCACGGGCCGCGCCGACGTCACCGCGACATACAACTTCGGCAACGTCGCCTTCACCCTGCAGCAGGTAACCCAGTCCGGCCTGGCCTAGTCTGATACCGGCGCACGGCGGCCCTGGAGGCCGCACGTCGCCGTTACCGGATCCGGGGCCAGGGGTAGGAATCATGGGCATCCCCGCGCAGTCTGCGGGCCGCGGCGCTTATCGCCGCGGCGGTGCTCCTGGGCCTCCTGAGCGCGCAGGGCAGCTACGCACTGTGGAACGTCGGCACCTCCGCTGCACCCGGCACAGTCTCTGCCGCATCGTTCACCGTCAACCTCACGGGCAGTCCCTCCGGCCAGGTCTGGCCCATGACACTGGCCGGAGGGCAGGCGGCCAGCCTGGCCCTCATCACCCAGGCCGCCGCACTCACCCCGGGAACCGCGGTTTATGCCGGCGCCCTGGTGGGGAATGCCTCGGACGCGGGCGGAGCGTTCAGCATCGACGTCACAGCCGGGGCCCCGGCCGTCACCAGCGCGGGGAACGGCTCGCTTTCGCCGTATCTGACCGTCGACGCCAAGACGGCAACCTCAACGGATGCCTGCGCCACCGCCACAGGTTATGCCCCGCTCACCGCCGCGGGCCTGACCTCGGCAGCAGTTCCCAAAGGCGGCAGCACTGTCCTCTGCTTCGAAGTCAAACTTTCTTCCGCCGCTCCAGCCACGGTGAAAGGACAATCCGTGAGCATCACGATCCCGCTCACCGCGCGCCAGCTCTGCGGGGTGCCCGGCGGCTGCGCTTGATAGCCTTCCCCTCGTGGGGAATCCGGATCACAAGCGCAAGCAGAGGAGGCAGAGGAAGCCGGCCAGGAGCATGCCCGGCTCGGCCGCCACACGCACGCCGCTTCATGAGGGCGAAAGCGCCAGTTTCCCTTCCGAATGGACGGGCGCCACGGCTGCAAATAGCCCCTCGTTGACCATTCGATGGGCCCGTCTCAGGGCCGGGGCAGGTGGCGTAACCCTCGGGATTGGCGTCGCCTCCGCGCTCCAAAGCCGGTTAGGCTTATACCCATGTGTGGAATCGTGGGTTATGTAGGGCGTACGTCGGGCCGGGCTGATGCCGGGCACACTGCGCTGGATGTTGTTCTTGAAGGTCTGCGCCGCCTGGAGTACCGGGGCTATGACTCGGCGGGCATCGCGGTCGTCGCGGACGGGGAGATTTCCTCGCGGAAGAAGTCCGGGAAGCTGAGCAATCTGCTCGCTGAACTGGACGCGCGGCCGCTGCCGGAGTCGCTGACCGGGATCGGTCACACCCGCTGGGCCACGCACGGCGGCCCGACGGATCAGAACGCGCACCCGCACCTGTCTGACGGCGGGAAGCTGGCGCTGATCCACAACGGCATCATTGAAAACTTCGCCGAGCTCAAGCTTCAGCTCGTGGCCAAGGGCGTGGAGTTCGCCTCCGAGACCGATACCGAGGTCGCCGCGGCGCTGCTGGGCGACATCTTCCGCAACAAGCTCGGCGGCGACGTGTCCGGCGGCGGCCTGACCCGGGCGATGGAGCTGGCCTGCCAGCGGCTCGAGGGCGCGTTCACGCTGCTCGCGGTGCACGCCGACCAGCCCGACGTCGTGGTGGCCGCGCGCCGGAACTCGCCCCTGGTGGTGGGCCTGGGCGAGGGCGAGAACTTTTTGGGCTCGGATGTGTCCGGGTTCATCGATTACACCCGCCGTGCGGTGGAGCTGGGCCAGGACCAGATCGTGACCATCACCGCTGATTCGGTGACGATCACCGATTTCTTCGGCGCCCCCGCGGAGGGCAAGGAATACCACGTGAACTGGGATCCGGAGTCCGCCGAGAAGGGCGGTTTCCCGTCCTTCATGGAGAAGGAAATCCATGACCAGCCCGACGCCGTGGGCCAGACCCTGCTGGGACGGTCGGACATTCACGGGAAGCTGACCCTGGATGAGCTGCGGATCGATCCGGCGCTGCTCAAGAGCGTGGACAAGATCATCGTCCTGGCGTGCGGCACGTCCGCGTATGCCGGGCAGGTCGCGAAGTACGCGATCGAGCACTGGTGCCGGATCCCCACCGAGGTGGAGCTGTCCCACGAGTTCCGCTACCGCGACCCGATCGTGGACGAGAACACCCTGATCGTGTCGATCTCCCAGTCCGGGGAGACCATGGACACGCTGATGGCTGTCCGGTACGCGAAGGAACAGGGCGCCAAGACGGTGTCCATCTGCAACACCAACGGCTCCACGATCCCGCGCGAGTCCGACGCCGTGCTGTACACGCACGCCGGCCCGGAGATCGCGGTGGCGTCCACGAAGGCGTTCCTGGCCCAGATCACGGCCGCGTACCTGCTGGGCCTGTACCTGGCGCAGCTGCGCGGGAACAAGTTCCAGGGCGAGATCAAGGACATCCTCGCGGACCTGGCCAAGATCCCGGCCAAGATCCAGCGGATCCTGGACAACGAGGGCCAGATCAAGGAGCTCGGCCGGGCCATGGCGGACGCGAAGTCCGTGCTGTTCCTGGGCCGGCACGTCGGGTTCCCGGTGGCCATGGAAGGTGCGCTGAAGCTCAAGGAGCTGGCGTACATCCATGCCGAGGGCTTCGCCGCCGGCGAGCTCAAGCACGGCCCGATCGCCCTGATCGAGGAAGGCCAGCCGGTTTTCGTGGTGGTTCCGTCCCCGCGCGGCCGCGACTCGCTGCACGCCAAGGTGGTCTCCAACATCCAGGAAGTGCGGGCCCGCGGCGCGAAGACCATCGTGATCGCCGAGGAAGGCGACGAGGCCGTGAAGGCCTACGCCGAGCACGTCTTCTATATCCCGGAGACCCCCACCCTCCTGGCGCCCCTGCTGGCCACCGTGCCGCTGCAGATCTTCGCCCTCTCACTCGCCACGGCCAAGGGATACGACGTGGACCAGCCACGCAACCTGGCCAAGAGCGTCACCGTAGAGTAAGCACATGATTGTTGGCATAGGCGTAGACGTTGTGGACATTGAACGCTTCGGCAGGCAGCTGGAGCGCACCCCCGGGCTCCGCGACCGGCTGTTCGTTCCGGCCGAGCGCGAACTCAATACCCGCTCCCTGGCTGCGCGGTTCGCCGCCAAGGAAGCCGTGGCGAAGGTCCTGGGCGCTCCCGCCGGCATGAACTGGCAGGACTGCTGGATCGGACTGGACCAGAACGGCCCCACCATCCAGGTCAAGGGCACCGTGCTGGCAGTGGCTGAGGCCAAGGGCGTCAAACGCTGGCACCTGTCCATGAGCCACGACGGCGGCATTGCCACCGCCACCGTCCTGGCCGAGGGCTGATACCGAACGGACTGCACTGAATGATCAGCGCCTATACCGGAACCCAGATACGCGAGGCTGAAAAGCCTTTACTGGATTCAGGTATGGGCGCTGTTCTCATGCAGCGGGCGGCCCACGGCCTCGCCAACGCCGTCATCGGGGAGCTGCGCTCCCGCGGCCAGCGGCTCTACGGCGCCAGCGTGGCGGTCCTTGCCGGCAAAGGCAACAACGGCGGGGACGGCCTTTTCGCGGCCGCTCAGCTCGCCGGACGGGGCATGCGTACGACGGCGGTCCTCGCCTCGGGCAGCGCCCATCCCGACGCACTGGCGGCCTTTGAGCGCGCCGGGGGCCGCGTGTGCAACCTGACCGACGCGAATGCCGGTGAGCTGGCAGCGGCGGCCGGGAGGGCCGACGTCGTTATTGATGCGTTGCTCGGAACCGGCGCGCAGGGCGGGCTCCGCGGTGCCGCCGCAGAGCTCGTTGCCCTGCTGGCCCGCGGTAACCGCGGCCTTGTGGTGGCCTGCGATGTTCCGAGCGGCGTGAACTCCGATACCGGCGAGGCCGCGGACCCGGTGCTCCCAGCCGATCTCACCGTCACCTTCGGCGCCGCCAAAGCAGGCCTGCTGACCGACCCGGGCGCCGACTTCGCCGGACGGGTCCACACTGTCCCGATCGGGATCGAGGACGGGCTTCCGTGGCCGGCACTGCGGCGGCTGGAAGCTTCGGATCTCGCCGCCCTCCTCCCCAAACCCGGGCGCCGCTCGCACAAGTACTCCCGCGGTGTCCTCGGCATCGTGGCGGGGTCCCCGGCGTATCCCGGCGCCGCCGTGCTCGCCTGCCGCGGCGCACTGGCCGCCGGTGTGGGAATGGTTCGCTACCTTGGCCCGCCTGACGTTGCCGACCTCATCCGGCAGAGCTGTCCCGAGGTGGTGTGCAGCTCCGGAACGGTGGCCGGGACGCACGTGCAGGCGTGGCTCGTGGGCTCCGGCATGGACGGCTCGGACGACGACCAGATGCAGCGTGTCCGCGATGCGGTGGATTCAGGCCTGCCCACCGTGGCGGACGCCGGCGCGCTGCCCGTGCTCCCGGATGTGCTGGCCCCGCAGGTGGTCCTGACCCCGCACGCCGGTGAGCTCGCAACACTGCTGACGCGCCTCGGAGCCGGCCTGGACCGCGCCGCGGTGGAGGCGTCCACCCTCGCGGCGGCCCGGCAGGCAGCGGGCCTCACCGAGGCCACCGTGCTGCTCAAGGGCGCCACCACACTGGTGGCGTCCCCCTACCAGGACTTCTACAGCCAGGCCGACGGCACCCCCTGGCTGGCCACGGCCGGCAGCGGCGACGTGCTGGCCGGCGTCAAGATGTGTATAAGAGACAGCTGCTCGCCCAGGTGGGGTCCGACGTCGGGCGTTTCGGTGCGGCGGGCATCGATCCGGACGAGCGGTGGGCGGCCATTGCCGCCATGGCGGCAAGCCTTCATGCCCGCGCCGGAGCTGCCGCGTCCGGCGGCGCGCCGCTGACCGCGGGGCGGATTGCCGACGCCATACCCGGAATCTGGGATAAAGTCAGCACTGTCTCTTATACACATCTAGATGTGTATAAGAGACAGGTCACACCCACCCGCTACGGTAAGACCAAGTTCCCGGCGTGACGCGCGACATACCTGCCGGACAAAAAGTGTTGGACAACGTAATAGGAGCACGAATGGAAATCTGGCCCGGACAGGCGTACCCCCTTGGCGCCACCTTCGACGGAACCGGAACCAACTTCGCTTTGTTCAGCGAACGAGCAGAAAAAATTGAGCTGTGCCTCTTCGAGGAGGACGGCACCGAGACGCGGGTCCCGGTAGGGGAAGTGGACGGGTACGTGTGGCACTGTTACCTGCCGCAGGTCCAGCCCGGCCAGAAATATGGCTACCGCGTGCACGGCCCGTACGACCCCGACTCCGGAAACCGCTTCAACCCGAACAAGCTCCTCCTGGACCCGTACGCCAAGGCAGTGCACGGCCAGATCGACTGGGATCCCGCCCTGTTCTCCTACAACATGGGCGACCCCGACTCCCGCAATGACAAGGACTCCGCGCCCCACATGATGATGGGCGTGGTCATCAACCCGTTCTTCGACTGGGACGGCGACCACCTCCCGCGTATCCCGTACCACCAGTCCGTGATCTATGAGGCCCACGTCAAGGGCCTGACGCAGCTCCACCCCGAGATCCCCGAGGAACAGCGCGGCACCTACGCCGGTGTGGCGCATCCGTCGGTCATCTCCCACCTGCAGAAGCTCGGCATCACCGCCATCGAGCTCATGCCCGTGCACCAGTTCGTCAACGACGGCATCCTGGAGGACAAGGGCCTGAACAACTACTGGGGCTACAACACCATCGGGTTCTTCGCCCCGCACAACAGCTACAGCTCCACCGGGGACACCGGCCAGCAGGTCCAGGACTTCAAGGCCATGGTCCGCTCGCTCCACCGCGCCGGCATCGAGGTCATCCTCGACGTGGTCTACAACCACACCGCAGAGGGCAACCACCTGGGGCCCACACTGTCCTTCAAGGGCATCGACAACGCCGCCTATTACCGCCTGATGGACGGCGATGAGAAGCACTACATGGACTACACCGGCACCGGCAACTCGCTGAACGTGCGCCAGCCGCACTCCCTGCAGCTGCTCATGGACTCGCTGCGCTACTGGGTCACCGAGATGCACGTGGACGGGTTCCGCTTCGACCTCGCCTCCACGCTGGCCCGCGAGTTCTACGACGTCGACAAGCTGTCCACCTTCTTCGAACTCATCCAGCAGGACCCCGTAGTGTCCCAGGTCAAGCTGATCGCCGAGCCGTGGGACGTCGGCCCCGGCGGCTACCAGGTGGGCAACTTCCCGCCGCAGTGGACGGAGTGGAACGGAAAATACCGCGACACCGTCCGGGACTTCTGGCGCGGCGAGCCCGCCACGCTGGGCGAGTTCGCCTCGCGTATCACCGGTTCGGCAGACCTGTACGAGCACTCCGGCCGCCGCCCGGTGGCCTCCATCAACTTCGTCACCGCCCACGACGGCTTCACGCTCGCGGACCTGGTCTCCTACAACGAGAAGCACAACGACGCCAACGGCGAAGGCAACAACGACGGCGAGTCACACAACCGCTCCTGGAACTGCGGCGCCGAAGGGCCCACGGACGACCCCAAGGTGCTGGGACTGCGCGCCCGGCAGCAGCGGAACTTCATAGCCTCGCTCCTGCTGTCGCAGGGCGTGCCCATGCTGCTGCACGGCGACGAGATGGGGCGCACCCAGCGCGGAAACAACAACGGCTATTGCCAGGATTCCGAGCTGACCTGGATCAACTGGGACAACGTGGACCAGCCCCTGATCGAGTTCACCGCCGCCGTCAACTCGCTGCGGGCCAAGCACCCCACGTTCCGGCGCAGCCGCTTCTTCGACGGCCGGCCCGTCCGGCGTGGTGAGGGCGAGCGTCTGCCGGACATCGAGTGGCTGGACCCGGACGGCAACACCATGCAGCCCGAGGACTGGGACAGCGGCTTCGGCCGGTCCGTGGGGGTCTTCCTCAACGGTGACGGCATCCAGGGCAAGGACAACCGCGGGCGCCGCATCACGGATGTGAACTTCGTGCTGTACTTCAACGCGCACGACGGCGACGTCGTGTTCAAGCTCCCGTCGGATGAATACGCCCCTGCCTGGGACGTCATCATCGACACCGCCGGCGCGGGTGCCGATTCCGAACCCGTGCAGGCGGGCGGAAAACTCACCGTCGCGGCGAAATCGCTCGTGGTGCTCCGTGCCCACAGCGCCCCAGAGGAGGAGCCGGATCACTCGGTGGCGGCCTCCCTCGCAGCTTTGACGCAGACGGCGACAACCGAAACCGCGGCGCTCACGGCCCCCACCTTTCCCGAGCCGAAAAACACCAAGAAGTCCGCGCTGAAGCCGGAAGAGAAGGGTGCGGAGAAGGCCGAAGAGGCGCCGGCGAATGTCGAGGAGGCGCCGGCCAGTGCCGAGGAGGCACCGGCGAATGTCGAGGAGGCGCCGGCGAATCCCGCGGCGAAGCCCGCGCCCGAAAAGAAGCCAGCGTCCAAGCCTGCGGGCAGGCGGCGGTCAGGCAAGCAGGGCGGGACGGGCTCATGAGGACGCCCGCCTCGACGTACCGGCTGCAGATCCGGCAGGGTTTCACGCTGTTTGACGCCGCCGAAACCGTGCCGTACCTGAAGTCGCTCGGCGTGGACTGGATCTACCTGTCGCCCATCCTGAAGGCAGAGAGCGGCTCCGACCACGGCTATGACGTCACGGATCCCTCCGTGGTGGACCCGGAGCGCGGCGGCCCGGAGGGGCTCGCGGCGGTGTCCAAGGCCGCCCGCGGTGCGGGCATGGGCGTGCTGATCGACATCGTGCCGAACCACGTTGGTGTGGCGTCGCCGGCGCAGAACCCGTGGTGGTGGTCGCTGCTCAAGGAAGGGCGCGGCTCCCGCTACGCCGAGGCGTTCGACGTCGATTGGGACCTCGCCGGGGGCCGCATCCGGATCCCTGTCCTGGGCAGCGACGACGACCTGGACCAGCTCGAGATCAAGGACGGCGAGCTGCGGTACTACGACCACCGCTTCCCGCTGGCCGAGGGCAGCTACCGGGACGGCGACTCCCCGCGGGACGTCCACGGCCGGCAGCACTACGAACTCATCGGCTGGCGGCGCGCGGACAACGACCTGAACTACCGCCGGTTCTTCGCCGTGAACACGCTCGCCGGCATCCGGGTGGAGGTGCCCTCGGTCTTCGACGAAGCACACCAGGAAATTGTGCGCTGGTTCCGCGAGGGGCTGGCCGACGGCCTGCGGATTGACCATCCGGACGGCCTCGCCGATCCGGGCGGATACCTTGAACGGCTCCGGGAGGTCACCGGAGGCGCCTACCTGCTCATCGAAAAGATCCTGGAGCCGGGCGAACAGCTGCCGGCCAGCTTCCAATGCGAGGGCACCAGCGGCTATGACGCCCTCGCGGACGTCGACAGGGTCTTCGTGGATCCGCAGGGGCAGGAGCCGCTGGACCGCCTGGACGCAAGGCTGCGCGGCGGCGAGCCGGCCGACTACGAGGACATGATCCGGGGGACCAAACGGCGGATCACCGACGGCATCCTGCACTCCGAAATCCTGCGCCTTGCCCGGCTCGTGCCTGAGCGGACCGGGATTTCCCGGGAAGCCGCGGCGGACGCCATCGCGGAGATCATCGCGGCCTTCCCGGTCTACCGGTCCTATCTTCCGGAGGGCGCGGAGGTCCTGAAGGAGGCGTGCGAGCTCGCTGCCCGCAGGCGTCCGGAGCTGGATCAAACCGTCCAGCTACTGCAGCCCCTGCTTTTGGACACTGACCTGGAACTTGCCCGCAGGTTCCAGCAGACCTCGGGGATGGTCATGGCCAAGGGCGTGGAGGACACCGCGTTCTTCCGCTACAACCGGCTGGGTACCCTCACCGAGGTCGGCGCCGATCCCACCGAGTTTTCGCTGGAGCCGGCGGAGTTCCATGCCCGGATGGCACGCCGGCAGGCCGAGCTCCCGCTCTCCATGACCACGCTGAGCACGCACGACACCAAGCGCAGCGAGGACACCCGAGCCCGGATCTCGGTGATCGCCGAGGTGGCGCCGGAATGGGAAAAGGCCCTGGACAGGCTGAATGCCCTGGCTCCGCTGCCGGACGGTCCGCTCTCCACTCTGCTGTGGCAGGCCATCGCCGGGGCGTGGCCGGCCACCCGGGAACGACTTCAGTCCTACGCCCTGAAAGCGGCGCGTGAGGCCGGTGACTCGACCAACTGGACCGACCCGGATCCGGCGTTCGAGGAGGCCCTTGCCGCCGTCGTCGACTCCGCCTTCGACAATCCGGAGGTGCGTGCGGAACTCGAGGCCCTCGTGGGGCTCCTGGCGCCGTTCGGCGCGTCGAACTCGCTCGCGGCCAAGCTCATCCAACTGACCATGCCGGGAGTTCCGGACGTGTATCAGGGCACGGAGTTCTGGGACAGGTCACTGACGGATCCGGACAACCGGCGCCCGTTCAGCTTCGACGAACGGGTGCGGGCGCTGGAGCAGCTGGACGCCGGCCACCTCCCGGACTCCTTCGAGGACGAGGCGGCGAAACTGCTGGTCACCTCGAGGGCGCTGCGGCTCCGCCGGGACCGGCCGGAGCTCTTCACCGGCTACCGGCCCGTGCAGGCCGGCGGCCCCGCCGCCGGGCATTTGCTGGCGTTCGACCGCGGCCCCGGGGGAGTGCTGGCGCTTGCAACGCGGCTTCCCTACGGGCTGCAGCAGTCGGGCGGGTGGCGGGACACCGCCGTCGAGCTTGAAACCGCCATGACGGACCAACTGACCGGCGCCACCTTCGGACCGGGCCCGGCGGCCCTGTCAGAGGTCTTCCGGGCCTACCCGGTGGCACTGCTGGTTCCCGCAACAGGAGGCAAATCATGACGCAGACAAACGTTTCAGCGCAGCCCAACGGTGCGGCCAAGCCGGTTCAGGGAGCGGGGCGCTTCGATGTCTGGGCGCCCGAGGCGGGCGCCGTAACGCTGCTGGCCGGCGGGGAGCGCTACGAAATGAGCCGGCGTCCCGGCAACGAGCCGGCGGACGAAGGCTGGTGGACGGCCACGGATGCACCGACGGGCGCGGACGTGGACTACGGATACCTGCTCGACGGCGACGAAATCCCGCTGCCGGACCCCCGGACCCGCCGGCAGCCCGAAGGGGTTCACGCCCTGTCCCGGACCTTCGACCCCGGCGCGCACCGGTGGCAGGACGCGGAGTGGCAGGGCAAGGAGCTCCAGGGCGCCGTCATTTACGAACTCCACATCGGAACGTTTACGCCCGAAGGGACGCTGGACGCCGCCGCGGGCAAGCTGGACTACCTCGCCGGCCTGGGCATCGACTTCATTGAGCTCCTGCCGGTGAATGCCTTCAACGGCACGCACAACTGGGGCTATGACGGCGTCCAGTGGTTCGCCGTGCACGAGGGCTACGGCGGCCCGGCGGCGTACCAGCGGTTCGTGGACGCGGCCCACGCGGCCGGCCTCGGCGTCATCCAGGACGTGGTCTACAACCACCTCGGGCCGAGCGGGAACTACCTGCCCAGGTACGGGCCGTACCTCAAGCACGGCGAAGGCAACACGTGGGGCGACTCCGTCAACCTGGACGGGCCGGGATCCGACCACGTCCGGCAGTACATCCTGGACAACGTGGCCATGTGGCTGCGCGACTACCGGGTGGACGGCCTCCGCCTGGACGCTGTGCACGCCCTGAAGGATGAGCGGGCCGTCCACATCCTCGAGGACTTCGGCGCTTTGGCGGACGCCCTGTCCTCCGAGGCGGGCCGCCCGCTGACCCTCATCGCGGAGTCCGACCTGAACAATCCGCGGCTGCTGTATCCCCGGGATGTCAACGGCTACGGACTGGCCGGCCAGTGGAGCGACGACTTCCACCATGCCGTCCACGTCAACGTCAGCGGCGAAACCACGGGCTACTACAGCGACTTCGACTCGCTCGGAGCCCTGGCCAAGGTGCTGCGTGACGGGTTCTTCCACGACGGCAGCTACTCCAGCTTCCGCGGCCGCTGCCACGGCCGGCCGATCAATTTCGGCGAGGTCCACCCGGCCGCGCTGGTGGTCTGCTCACAGAACCATGACCAGATCGGCAACAGGGCCACGGGGGACCGGCTGTCCCAGTCGCTTCCGTACGGCAGCCTGGCCCTGGCCGCGGTGCTGACCCTGACCGGTCCGTTCACGCCCATGCTGTTCATGGGGGAGGAGTACGGGGCCACCACGCCGTGGCAGTTCTTCACCTCGCACCCGGAGCCCGAGCTGGGGAAGGCCACGGCCGAGGGCAGGATCAGGGAGTTCGAGCGCATGGGGTGGGATCCCGCCGTCGTTCCCGATCCGCAGGATCCGGAGACCTTCACCCGTTCCAAACTAGACTGGGCGGAAGCGTCCTCCGGCCATCACGCCCGCCTCCTGGAGCTGTACCGCTCGCTCATCGCGCTGCGGCGGACGTCTCCGGAGATCGCGGGCCTGGGCTTTGCGGACACTGCCGTCGAGTTCGACGACGACGCCCGCTGGCTGCGGTTCTGGCGCGGCGGCGTGCAGGTGGTGCTGAACTTCGCAGACCGCCCCGCCAGCCTGGACCGGCCGGGCACCACGGTGCTGCTCGCCACCGACGACGCCGTCCGGATGGACGGCGTCAAGATTGAGCTGCCGCCGCTGAGCGCCGCCGTCCTCCGCGACTGAGCGAATGCGCGACTGAGCGTGCGGGGCGGGCGTCCTTCCGGTGACCGGATGCTGGACGCCCGCCCCGCCGCTGCACCCGCGCTGGCAGGATGGAACGTATGACTTTTCTGGCAGCGGACAACCGCTACGAAACCATGCCATACCGCCGAGTCGGACGCAGCGGGCTGAAGCTTCCGGCCATCTCGCTGGGCCTGTGGCACAACTTCGGCGACGACAAGCGGTTTGACGAGCAGCGCGCCATCCTGCGCCGCGCGTTCGACCTCGGCGTCAACCACTTCGACCTCGCCAACAACTACGGCCCGCCGGACGGCTCGGCCGAGACCAACTTCGGCCGGCACCTGCAGGACGATTTCAAGCCGTACCGCGACGAGCTGGTCATCTCCACCAAGGCCGGCTACTACATGTGGCCCGGACCGTACGGCGAGTGGGGCTCGCGCAAGTACCTGCTCTCCAGCCTGGACCAGTCCCTCCAGCGCATGGGACTGGACTACGTGGACATCTTCTACAGCCACCGCCCGGACCCGGAAACGCCCATGGAGGAAACCATGGGCGCCCTGGACCATGCGGTGCGTTCCGGCAAGGCCCTGTACGCGGGCATCTCCTCCTACACGCCGGAACAGACCATCGAGGCCGCCCGGATCCTGAAGGAACTCGGCACCCCGCTGCTCATCCACCAGCCCAGCTACTCCATGCTGAACCGCTGGACCGAGGACGGCTCGCCGAACCTCTACGAGGCGCTGGACCAGGTGGGCGCAGGCTCCATCGCGTTCTCGCCGCTGGCCCAGGGCATGCTGACGAACCGCTACCTCAACGGCGTCCCGGCCGATTCGCGGGCGGCCAAGGAGCGGTTCCTGTCCGAAGACGCACTCACCGAGGACAAGCTGGACCGGGTCCGCGGCCTGAACAGCATCGCCGGCGGCCGCGGACAGTCGCTGGCCCAGATGGCCATCGCGTGGATCCTGCGGGACCAGCCCAAGGGTTCACCTGTCACCTCGGCCCTGGTCGGCGCGTCCAGCGTGCAGCAGCTCGAAGACACGCTCCAAGCCATCAACAACCTTGAGTTCAGCTCCGACGAGCTGACCGCGATTGATGAGTTCGCCGTCGAATCGGACATCAATCTCTGGGCGCAGAGCCGGCACGGCGTCTGAGCCGGGCCGCATCGTAATGAACTGCGCCGGAGCCCGCGGGAACAAAGCCGGCTCCGGCGCAGTTGGTTACACTGTTAGGGCGCCGCGTGGCGCTGTGTCCGTCAGCCGCCGTCGTACAAAAGGGTACTGACGCGCAGGGCACCTGAAGTTTGTTCTCAAAGGAGTTCCGTGTCTTCAAATCCGATTCGTGTCGCAATCGTCGGTGTGGGTAACTGCGCCGCATCGCTGGTCCAGGGTGTCCAGTACTACCGGGATGCCGACCCCCAGGCAACGATCCCGGGTCTGATGCACGTGGAGTTCGGCAAGTACCACGTCAACGACGTCCAGTTCGTCGCGGCGTTCGACGTCGACGGCAAGAAGGTCGGCGTTGACCTGGCAGACGCCATCCTCGCGAGCGAGAACAACACCATCAAGATCGCGGACGTTCCGCCCACCGGCGTGACCGTGCAGCGCGGCCACACTCTTGACGGCCTCGGCAAGTACTACCTCGAAACCATTGAGCAGTCCACCGAAGAGCCTGTCGACGTCGTCCAGGCCCTCAAGGACGCCCAGGTTGACGTCATGGTCTGCTACCTGCCCGTCGGGTCGCAGGAAGCCGCCGAGTTCTACGCGCAGTGCGCCATCGACGCCGGCGTCGCCTTCGTCAACGCCCTGCCCGTGTTCCTCGCCGGCACCAAGGAATGGGCCGACAAGTTCACCGCTGCCGGCGTTCCGATCGTGGGCGATGACATCAAGAGCCAGATCGGCGCGACCATCACGCACCGCGTCATGGCCAAGCTCTTCGAAGACCGCGGCGTCACGCTGGACCGCACGTACCAGCTGAACGTCGGCGGCAACATGGACTTCAAGAACATGCTCGAGCGCGACCGCCTCGAATCCAAGAAGATCTCCAAGACCCAGGCCGTCACCTCCAACGTGGAAGCCGAGCTGGCCGCCAAGGACGTCCACATCGGCCCGTCCGACTACGTCCAGTGGCTCGACGACCGCAAGTGGGCCTTCGTCCGGCTCGAAGGCCGCAACTTCGGCGACGCCCCGGTCTCGCTCGAGTACAAGCTGGAGGTCTGGGACTCGCCCAACTCCGCTGGCGTGATCATCGACGCCGTCCGTGCGGCCAAGATCGGCCTGGACCGCGGCATCGGCGGTCCGCTGCTGTCCGCTTCGAGCTACTTCATGAAGTCCCCGCCGGAGCAGTTCAATGACGACCTTGCCCGCGAGAAGGTTGAAGCCTTCATCCGCGGCGACGTGGAGCGCTAAGCCCCACCCCGGATGCTCTATCACTTGCAGTCCTCCAAGCCCCGGCTTGGCCGCTCCAAGTGATAGGGCATCCTGCGTTTAAGGGCGTTTAAGGGCCAGCCGGACCCTGCGCACTGCGCCGGTGAACCCTCCCGCCAGGTCGTCGGCATTGAACTTGAAGTACCGCCACCCCGCGGAGTTGAACATTTCGTCCCGGCGGTTATCGCGGGACTGCTGTTCGCGCGTGAGGTGATGGCCGCCGTCGTACTGGATGGCAACCCGCTGCGCACGGTAGCCGAGGTCAGCGGCAGGGGAATACGGGTCACCGGGCACAATCCGGAGTTGGAGTTCAGGCTCTGGCAGCCCGGCAGCCGTCAGCGCCAGGCGCAGGAACGTCTCCGGCGCCGAATCAGCGCCCGCCCGGATGAGCCCGGCCGCCTCCCGGGCTTTCACGATGCCTTTGAGCTTCGCGTGCTGCGCGAGCATCACCGCGAGCTGGGGAAGCGTTGCCCACGGATCTGTGCGGCCCTCCAGTTCTGCACGGGGACTGCGCACTAGCTGGTCGCCCACAGCCACCAGGTCTTCCAGCGGCAGGACGCGGGCAAGGTCCAGCCAGGTCCGGGCGGGCGTTGAAATCCGGATGCCGTCCCACAGCATGATCTCGTCGTCGAACGCGAGGACTGTGTGCCCCACCACGCCGTCACGCCGGACCGGCGGCAGTGCCTTGGGCTTGCTGAGGTGCAATTCCCGGCAGCCGCGGTACCAGGAGGGGAGCCACAGGCCCAGCAACAGCGCAGCCGTGACGTGCGAGATCCACGCACCCGGCGTCGCGGACGAAAGAGCTCGTGCCAGGCTGCGGACTTCAAACTCCCAGCCGGTGGGCAGATAGATCAGCCGGCCGGACGACGTCAGGTCGGACGAACGTAGCCGGGCACTGCTCAGGCGTGCCGCACGCGCTTCATAGACGGTGAACGGGGCCGCGGACAGGTGGACCGGCAGGGGCGCTGGTTGACGCATGCGGACCATTCTGGTCCGAACGCACGTTCCCCGCCGAAGTTATCCACAGCCCCCGGTTGAGCTCTCACTTGCGGCGGCTCTGGAGGCGGAATGACGACCCAGAGTGATAGCGCAACGGGGGTTAGAAGAGGCCGACGGGGTTGCCGTCGTCGTCCACGTCCATCCGCATCGCCGCGGGAACTGCCGGCAGGCCGGGCATGGTCATCACGGCACCCGTCAGGGCCACGATGAAGCCGGCACCGGTCTTGGGGATGAGGTCGCGGACGTGGATGGTGAAGCCCTTGGGCGCGCCGAGCCGGGAGGCGTCATCGGTGAACGAGTACTGGGTCTTGGCCATGCAGACCGGCAGGCCGGACCAGCCGTTTTTCTCGATGTCCGCGAGCCGCTTGAGGGCCGGGACCGAGAAGTCCACGCCATCCGCGCCATAGATCTCCTGGACGATGCTCCGGATCTTGTCCTCCACGGACAGCTCCAGCGGGTAGAGGTGCCGGAAGGAGCTGGGCCCGGCCACGGCCGCAGCGACCTTGGCAGCGAGTTCGTCGCCGCCGTCCCCGCCACCGCCGCGGCCCCAGACATCCGCCACCGCCGCCTGGATGCCTTCGCCGGCGCACCAGTCGAGCAGCCAGTCGAGTTCCTCCTGGGTGTCCGTGGCGAACTTGTTGATGGCAACGACGGGCGTGACGCCGAACTTCTCGACGTTCCGGACATGCCGGCGGAGGTTGGAAACTCCCGCCGCGAGCGCCTCCACGTTCGGTTCCTTGAGCCGGTCTTTGGCGATCCCGCCGTGCATCTTGAGCGCGCGCACCGTGGCCACCACCACCACGGCTGCGGGCGCAACATCGGCCACACGGGCTTTGATGTCCATGAATTTCTCCGCGCCCAGGTCCGCCCCGAACCCGGCCTCTGTGACCACGATGTCGGCCAGCCGGCGGGCGGTCTGGGTGGCGATGAGGGAGTTGCAGCCGTGCGCGATGTTGGCGAACGGGCCACCGTGCACCAGGGCCGGCGTCCCGGCGATGGTCTGCACCAGGTTGGGTTTGATCGCTTCCTTGAGCAGCAGCGTGAGCGCGCCCTGGACGCCCAGGTCCGCAACGGTGACGGGGGTGCGGTCATAGGTGTAGCCGAACGTGATCCGCCCCAGCCGTTCGCGGAGGTCGGCAATGCCGGTGGCGAGGCAGAACACGGCCATGATCTCCGAGGCCACGGTGATGTCGAAGCCGTCCTGGCGCGGGATGCCCTGCGTCGGGCCGCCGAGCCCGATCACCACTTCCCGGAGGGACCGGTCGTTCATGTCCAGGACGCGTTTGAACGTCATCCGCCGCGGATCGATGTTCAGCTCGTTGCCCTGGTAGATGTGGTTGTCCACGAGGGCCATCAGCGCATTGTTGGCGGACGTCACGGCATGGAAGTCGCCGGTGAAGTGCAGGTTGATCTCGTCCATGGGCACCACCTGGGAGAACCCTCCGCCCGTGGCCCCGCCCTTCATGCCCAGGATCGGACCCAGCGACGGCTCGCGCAGCGCGACCATCACCCGGTGGCCCGCGCGGGCCAGGGAGTCAGCAAGGCCCACCGTGGTGGTGGACTTCCCCTCACCGGCAGGCGTGGGCGACATCGCCGAGACCAGCACCACCTTCCCGGCTGCGGCCGGGGCCGTCAGCTTCGCGGGATCGATCTTCGCCTTGTAGCGGCCGTAGAGCTCCAGGGCCACGGCATCGATGCCGGCCGCGGCCGCGACGTCCTCGATGGGCCGCAGAACAGCTCGGCGGGCAATTTCCAGGTCGCTGAGGGTGGTGCTGTCAGACATCATCGTCCTTCACTGTCGGGGCGGGAATCCTGTGGGGTTCTCCGGTCAGCGCCTAGCCGGTGAGCCGCGGCGCGTAGTCGGCCGGCAGCTTCTGGCTGCCGGAAAATTCGTCGACGGCGGCCTGGTAGCTCTCCATCGTGATGGCCGCCGTGCGCTGCCATCCGGAATTCTCGGCGTGGACCGATGCCGCCCGGCCCATGTCCTCCCGCGTGACGGGGTCGTCGTAGAGGGCCTCCAGTGCGTCGGCCCAGTCCGCCGCACGGTGTCCGTCGACGAGCAGTCCAGTGCGGCCCTCGCTGATGGCGCGGGAAAGGCCGCCCACGCGTGTCGCCACCACGGGGGTGCCGCACGCCTGGGCTTCCAGCGCCACGAGTCCGAAGGACTCGCTGTAGGACGGCATCACGACGACGTCGGCCGACCGGTACCAGCCCGCCAGCGCCGGTGCGCCGACCGGCGGATGGTGCGTGACGACGTCGTCCATTCCTGCGGCGCTGACCAGCGACTTGAGGTTGAAGTCCTTGGCGCCGCTGAGGGCACCCAGGATAGTCAGCTTCAGGTCGATCTCCGGGCGGCGCTCGCGCAGCAGCGCGGCGGCCTTCACCAGGACCTGCGGGCCCTTGAGCCGCTGGATGCGGCCGGCGAACAGAAGATGGAACGTGCCCGGTGCGATGCCTCGCTCGGCACGTGACCTGTTGCGGAACGCGGGCGTGAAGACGGCCAGGTCAACGCCCGGGGGAGCGACGTCGATGTGGTCGAAGTCCGCGTCGTAGTGCGACACGAGCTCGGCGGCCTCGGCGCTCGTGTTGGCGATGAGGCGCGCGGCGCCGTCGACGATCCGGTGCTCACCGTCCTCGCGGCGGCGCGGCTCCGGACTTTCGCCCGACTGGAGCAGGAGGTTCTTGACCTTGGCCATGGTGTGCATGGTGTGCACCAGCGGAACGCCCCAGATTTCGGACAGCTCCAGCCCGGCCAGGCCGGACACCCAGTAGTGCGAATGGATGAGGTCGTAGCGGCCGTGCGGCTGGCGCTCGCGGATCCGTTCGATCTCGGCCACCATGCTGTGCAGCAGTTCCGGCAGTTCCTCTTTGGGCAGTTTCCGGGGCGGCCCCGCCATCACGTTGTGGACGCAGACACCGGGATCCGGATGCTCGACGGCGGGCTGGCCGGCGGCGGTGGACCGGGTGAAGATCTCCACCTCCACGCCGTGCTCCGCAAGGGCCGAGGCCAGGCCCCGGATGTAGACGTTCATGCCGCCGGCATCACCGGAACCGGGCTGTTCCATCGGGGATGTGTGCAGCGACAGGAAGGCCACGCGCTTGATCAGGGTCATGGCTCTCCTCTCTGCTCGCGGGACGCTCCGGAACGCAGGCCTGAAAATGCCCAGCCGGGAACTGCATCCGGTAAAACACTACTCCTGACGGACCCGGGCGTCGGCGGCCCGTGCGGTGCTGCCATCCCGCCGGCCGTGGACGGCCACGATACTGTCTCTTATACACATCTAGAGGCCGGCGCCCCCTGACCGCCCTGCCGCCGCTCCCGGCCAACGCGCGCGCCGCCGAGTTCCTGCCGGACGCCGAACTCCTTCCGAAGGTGTCTCTTATACACATCTAGATGTGTATAAGAGACAGATGGAGAACGGCGTGCCCATCGTTGTCGCGGGCGATACCGAGGACAAGCCCGAAGGAGCGGCCAGGGTGGCCTGGTCCGGCGCAGGAATAAACCTCAAGACAGGACGGCCGGCGCCGTCGGCCATCCGCGACGCAGTTCGACAGGTCCTCGGCGACCCCGGATACCAGGCCGGCAGCCGCCGGATCGGCGCAGCAATCGCCGCTTCACCGGGCGCGGACGGGCTCATTGACGAGCTGGAGACGATCCTGGCCGCGAAGCCGTCCTGACCAAAGGCCCGGTAGGCAAGGCGTGCTCAGGCGCCGAGGTGGCTCCGCACGGCTGCCTGTACGGCCTCGCGCATCGGCACGGCGGGCCGCCCGATGAGCGAGCTGAGATCTCCGCTGGTCACCAGCAGCTCGCCGCGTGCGATGCCGAGGTCACTGTCCGCCAGGATGGCTGCGTAAAATTCCGGCAGCCCGGCTTCCACCAGTGCCTGCGTGTACTGCTCCGCCGGCAGATCCTGGTAGGCCACCGGCTGGCCCGAGGCCGCACTGACTTCCCCCGCGAGCTCGCTGAGGGTGAACGGCACGTCGCCGCCGAGCTCGTACACCTTTCCGGCCTGACCCTCCTTGAGAAGCACCGCTGCGGCGGCCTGGGCGTAGTCGGCCCGGGTGGCGGCACTGACCCGTCCCTCACCGGCGCTGCCGAGCACGGCGCCGTACTGGAGCTGCACGGCAAGCTGGTCGGTGTAGTTCTCCAGGTACCAGCTGTTGCGCAGCAAAGTGAACGGCACGCCGGACTCCCGGAGTGCCTCCTCGGTGGCCTGATGCTCCGCTGCCAGCTGCATGGTGGTGCTGCCGGCGTTGGCGATGCTGGTGTACGCGATCAGCCCGACGCCGGCCTCCTTGGCTGCGTTGATGGCGTTCCGGTGCTGTTCGATGCGCTGGCCGGCTTCGCTTCCGGAGACCAGCAGGACCTTCTCGGCGCCTTCGAAGGCCTGACGCAGGGAGCCGGGGTCGTTGTAGTCGACAGGGCGGACCTGGACGCCGCGTTCGGCGAGATCGGCGATCTTGGTGAGATCCCGGCCGGCGGCCACAATCTGTCCGGCGGGTACGTTGTAGGCCAGGAGCGCTTCGACAACGAGGCGGCCGAGGCGGCCCGTGGCGCCGGTGATAACGATAGTCATGGTTTTCCCTTTCACCAGTGAGTGACTGTCACAGGTACCAACCACATGCCTGCACCGTTACTTCCCAAAAGAGAGTACGCACTTTCAGGTAAGGTACTGGTATGAAGGTAAGTACCCAGCCCATTGCGCCTGTTTTCCCCTTCGCGGACGGCATTTTCCCGGCGGGATGCCCCAGCAGGACAGTGCTCGACCACGTCACCAGCAAGTGGGGCGTCCTGATCCTCGTCGCGCTGTCCCAAGGCCCGCAGCGCTGGAGCGAGCTGCGCCGGCGCGCCGAGGGCATCAGCGAGAAGATGCTCGCCCAAACCCTCAAGACGCTCGAAGCCGACGGATTTGTCCGCCGCGACGCGCAGCCGATCATCCCTCCGCGGGTCGATTACAGCCTCACCGACAGCGGCCGGGACCTTGCGGCAGTCATGCTGCCGCTGGTCGCCTGGATAGCCGAGCACGCAGAGGACATCATGGCGCAGTCCTCGCGTACAGCAGCACAAGCCGGTTAACTGCCGCGGGCGGCGCCTGTCAGATGTGTATAAGAGACAGCCGCGCCTGCGCCTGTTCGGCGGTTCCTGGCCAGCCGGCGCCTATTCGGCCGGCCGCTTCCACAGCCCGGCCAATCCCGGGAACGCTGCCTCGTACCCGGCGAGGAGTGCAGCGGCCAGGCTTTCCGAACCGATCAGCGGGTGTTCGGCGAAGGCCTGCAGCGCTGCTTCGCGCTCGCCGTGTGCCGCGGCCCGGACCGTGAGCAGCTCCACGCGTTTCACGCGCTGCATGAGGTTCAGCTGCGGCCCGGCAGGCTGGTCCTGCGCCAGCGGCACCGCGCCGTCGGCGGTCACCGTGCAGGGAACCTCGACGACGGCGCCCGCCGGCAGCCCGGGGATCGCCGGCTCCGCGGGGCCTGGCCCGGTCACCGCAGAGTTCGGCGTGTTGAGGATCAGTTCGGTGCCGCCCGCCGAAGCCCCGTCACCAGCGCCCCCGGCCCCACCCGCGCCTCCACCGGCCAGCGCCCGCATCAGGGCCAGGGCCACCTGTTCGTAGCCGCCGCCCGCGAGGTCCTCCGCATCGCGTGACTCCCCGGCGGCCCGGGCTTCGGCCAGATAACCCTCTTCGCGTGACCTGCGGGCGGCATCCCAGAGGCTGAACGCCGCGTCCCCGGCCGCAGCCAGCCGCGGATACAGCTCCGCCTGCTGCCCGTGGATGGACTCGCCGCGCGTCATGCCCTGGGCGCGCATGGCGGCGGCCGCCCGGGACGTCTCGTAGTAGTAGAAGAGGTACTCGTTCGGCAGGACTCCCAGCTCCTGGAGGAAGGGCTGCGGAAACAGGCGGCCCTCCTCGAAGCCGGCGAGCGCGCCGGCGTCCGCCAGCAGGTCCGGGAGGACATCGCGGCCGCCGGACTCGAGCCGGTACAGCCAGCCGAGGTGGTTCAGGCCGTAGTAGCCCACGCCGTCGAGCTTTCCGGCCGGCAGCGGAACGCCGGCGGCGCGCGCGGCACGGTGGACGAGCGCGCTCGCGGAATCGCAGATTCCGATGACCTTGCGGCCCAGCACGGGCACCAGGGCTTCGGTGACCATGCCGGCCGGATTGGTGAAGTTGACCAGCCAGGCGCCGGGGCAGTGCCTGCGCATCTCCCGGGCGAGCTCCAGCATGGCGGGAATGGACCGCAGCGCGTAGGAAATGCCGCCTGCCCCGGTGGTTTCCTGGCCCAGGAGCCCCAGGTCCTGGGCGACGCGTTCGTCGGCAATCCTGCCCGCCGTTCCGCCCGGCCTGATGGCCGCGAACACCGTGTCCGTTCCCAGCAGGGCCTCGCGGAGCGACGTGGTGGCAACGATTCTGGGGGGAAGCCCGACGGCGGAACTTCCGTTCGGTGCCGCCGCCGAGGCCAGGGCCTGCAGCACGGCGGTGATGGCAGCCAGGCGGCCGGGATCGACGTCGTAGAGCACCAGTTCGCGGACCAGGCCGGCGTAAGGCCCCGAGCACAGCGCCCGGTACACGAGGGGAACCCGGAAGCCGCCGCCGCCGGCGATCATGAGCCGCATGGCAAGGAGTCTATGCCCACGCATCCCACGCGCACGCACCCATGCACAAGCGCGCCGGTCGCCGCCGGACGGGCCGCACCCCCAGAACTCGGGGTTTCAACCACAAGGCCCACAGCGTAGTGTGCCGAACATGGATGCGATTTCCGCACGCCGCTTCGATCCGCTCTCTGCCGTCCGCACGCCGTCGGCCGGATCCTTTGACCTGCTGCTGGCCGGGACAGTGTTTCAGGACATCATCTTCACGGGGCTCCCGCAGGCGCCCGAACCCGGAACTGAAATCTGGAGCGAAGGGATGGGAAGCTGCCCCGGCGGCGTGGCCAACCAGGCCATAGCCGCTGCCCGGCTCGGTCTCCGGACCTGCCTGGCGGCCGCCTTCGGCGATGACGGTTACGGGGACTACAACTGGAAGATCCTCGCCGGCCAGGAGCACGTGGACCTGTCCCTGTCCCAGCGCGTTCCGGGGTGGCATTCGCCGGTGACGGTGTCGCTCAGCGTGAACCACGACCGCTCCATGGTGACCCACGGGCATCCCGCGCCGGTGTCGTCGTCCGATCTGATCGGCCGTCCGCCGCCCGCGCTGGCCGCAGTGGCGGAGCTGGACCATGAGCTTGAACCGTGGGCACTTTCGGCCCACGGCGAGGGCGTGAAGCTGTTCGGCGACGTCGGCTGGGACCCCAGCGGCGAATGGTCGCAGGCGCGGCTGGAGAACCTGCAGTACTTCCATGCCTTCATGCCCAACCAGCGCGAGGCCATGGCCTTCACCGGCAAGAACGATCCGTGGGCGGCGCTGTATTCGCTGGCGGACCGCGTGCCCGTAGCGGTGGTGACGCTGGGGCCGCAGGGGTCCATGGCCGTGGACTCCGAAACGGGCGAGGAGGAATGGGTGCCGTCGTTGCCGGTGGCGGCCTACGATCCCACCGGAGCCGGGGACTGCTTCGGGGCGGCGTTCGTGGTCGGCTGCCTGGCGGGGTGGCCGCTCGGAGACCGGCTGCGGTTCGCCAACCTCTGCGCCGCGCTGGCCGTGCAGGAAGTGGGCGGATCCCTCGCGGCGCCGGGCTGGGGCGACATCGCCGACTGGTGGAAACGCGCCAACGCCCGTCCTGAACGCCGCGGAAGCCAATGGCTGCGCCGCTACGCGTTCCTCGCCGACATCGTCCGGGACGTGCCGCCGGAAGCCCAGCGCCGGGCGGCGGCCACCATCGCGCACCTTTCGGACGCCTGACCCCCTGCCTGGCCCGGGACGCGCCCCCGGACGGCCCCTTGGGCCGGGCGCCGGAACGGCCCGGGAACACCGCCGTTTCCCGTCAATTATCCGGCCCGCAACGCCAGCATTAGAATCAGTAGAGTGACTTATCCAGCAGCAACAGGAGACCTCCCGCCTGCATCAGGCGCCGTCCGGCCGCCGTCGTATGAACGGTCCGCCGTCATCGACCTCGAGGCCATCCGCCACAACGTCCGCCGCCTTGCCGCCGCCGCTTCGCCGGCACAGGTCATGGCGGTAGTGAAGGCGGACGCCTACGGTCCTGTCTCTTATACACATCTAGATGTGTATAAGAGACAGAGTCATGGTTTTGCCTTTCACCAGTGAGTGACTGTCGCGCCGCCCTCGAGGCGGGAGCCGGCTGTCTCTTATACACATCTAGATGTGTATAAGAGACAGGCGTGGCGCACATTTCCGAAGCGCTGGCGCTCCGAGCCGCCGGCATTGAGGCCCCTCTGCTCGCGTGGCTGCACACGGCGGAAAGCAACTTCGGCGCGGCGGTGGCTGCCGGCGTCGACATCGGGTGTTCCGGCTGGGAGCTGGAACGGATCGTGGCTGCCGCCCGCGAACAGGAGCGGCCGGCCCGCGTCCACCTGAAGGTGGACACCGGCCTTGGGCGGAACGGCGCCACGGTGGAAACCTGGGACCGCCTGGTGGGCGAGGCCATGGAGTACCAGGATGAGGGACTGCTGCGCGTGGTGGGCATCTTCTCGCACCTCGCCGTCGCCGACGAGCCCGAGCGCCCGGAAACTGACGATCAGCTCGCGGCGTTCCGCGAAGTCCTCGCCATCGCCGAGGACGCCGGCGTGGACCCGGAAGTCCGGCACCTGGCCAACACTCCGGCCACGCTGTCCCGGCCGGACACGCACTTCGACCTGGTCAGGGTGGGGCTCGGCATCTACGGGCTCTCGCCGTTCGAGGGCCAGACCTCCGCTGAACTGGGCCTTCGCCCCGCCATGACCCTCCGCACGGTGGTGTCCCACTGCAAGGACGTGCCTGCCGGCCAGGGCGTCTCGTACGGCTTCAACTACCGCACCTCCGGCGCCAGCACGCTCGGACTCATCCCGCTGGGCTACGCCGACGGCGTCCCCCGGGTGGCCACCGGCGGCCCCGTCCGCGTGGAAGGCGTGACCTACCCGGTGGTGGGCAGGATCGCCATGGACCAGATGGTGATCGACCTCGGCCCCCGGCACGTCTCCACGGGCGGCCACAGCCTCCTGGGAGCCGAGGCACAGCTCTTCGGCGACGGCACCGACGGCGGCCCCACCGCTGACGACTGGGCCCGCGCCGCAGGCACCAACAACTACGAAATCGTGACCCGCATCAGCCCGCGCGTGCCGCGGACGTACATGAACGAAACGCCGGTCAGCGAATCGCCGGTCAACGAATCGCCCGCGCCGTGAACCTTCCGGCGGCCGGCACGGCACCCCTGTGGGTCCAGACCCTGAAGGTCACGACGGCGGAGCAGACCCACGCGTTCGGCGCGGCGCTCGCGGAGGTGCTTCGCGCGGGGGACCTGCTGGTCCTCACCGGTGAACTGGGCGCGGGCAAGACGACGTTCACGCAGGGGCTCGGCGAGGGCCTGGGCGTGCGCGAGGGGATCATCTCGCCCACGTTCGTGCTGGTGCGCATCCATCCGAACCTCCCCGACGGGCCCCGCCCGGGCGGCCCCGACTTGGTGCACGTTGACGCCTACCGGCTGGGATCGGCGTCGGAAATTGACGACATCGACCTGGAAAACACGCTGGACTCCGCGGTCACCGTGGTGGAGTGGGGACGCGACCGGGTGGAACACCTGAGCGAGAGCCGGCTCGAGGTGGAGCTGCACCTGTCTCTTATACACATCTAGATGTGTATAAGAGACAGATGCCCACGCATCCCACGCGCACGCACCAGCCCACCCGGCCGACGGCGGCGCCGGACCGGGCGCGGCACCGGATGCGGAGACGGTCCTGGACTTCGACGCGGAGGACGACGACTGTCTCTTATACACATCTCACCATCATCATCCGCGGCTTCGGGCCCCGCTGGGCGGACCAGCCCGTGCTCACGCAGGCCTTCGAAGGGACACCCTGATGCTCATTCTTGCCATCGACACCTCCGCCGTGGCCAGCGCCGCGCTGATGTCCGACGACGCCATGGAAGGCGTTGTGGGCAGCTTTTCCACCGAGGACACGCGGACGCATGCCGAGGTGCTCGCCCCGGGAATCGAGAAACTGCTCGCCGAAGCCGGCGTGACCGGCGCCGACATCGACGCGATCGTCGTCGGCGTGGGCCCGGGCCCCTTCACCGGCCTCCGGTCCGGGATTGCGACCGCACGCACGCTGGCCCATGTCTGGAACAAGCCGCTGCGCGGGCTCATGAGCCTGGATGCCGTCGCCCTCGAAGTGGCCGAATCCACCGAGGCGCCGGCCGAATTCCTCGTCGCCACGGATGCCAGGCGCAAGGAGGTGTACTGGGCCCGGTACACGCTCACCGCCGGCCAGCTTCCCGAGCTGGTGGACGGGCCGCATGTGGGCTTCGCCGCGGATCTTCCCGACCTCCCGGCCTACGGAGCCGGCGCCGGGCTGTATTCGGACGTGCTGCGTGCGGATCCGGACTTCAGCGAGGAGCATCCGGACGCGCTGTACCTGGGGCAGTTCGCGCTGGCCCGGCTGGCGGCGGGGGAGACGCTCCTGGACTCCACGCCGCTGTACCTCCGCGAGTCCGACGCCCAGGTCCCCGGCCCCCGGAAGCGGGCCCTGTGAGCGGCCTGCCCGGAAATCCCGGCCTGCCCGGAAAATCTGACCGCACCGAGAAGGCCCCCGCCGGCGCCGGGGTGACGGTCCGCGACATGCTGCCGGCTGACATTCCCGCCGTCCACGAGCTGGAAGTCCGCCTCTTTCCCGTCGACGCCTGGCCGCTGCACATGTTCGTTGATGAGCTGGCCCAGCCCGAAACCCGCCGGTACCTGATCGCCGAGGCTCCGGACGGGATTGTCGGCTACGCCGGCCTGATGTGCGTCGAGCCGATCGCGGACGTCCAGACGATCGCCGTCGTGCCGGAGTACGAGGGCAGGGGCATCGGCTCGGCCCTGCTGACGGAACTGATCAACGAGGGGCGGCGGCGCGGTGCCGCGGACGTGCTGCTCGAGGTCCGGGCCGACAACCCCCGCGCCCAGCAGCTGTACCGGCGGTTCGGCTTCGAGCAGATCCACGTGCGGCGCAAGTACTACCGTGACGGCGTAGACGCCCTGATCATGAGGCTGCAGCTGGAAGACGTCCTCGCCGTGCACGGGGACGTCATCCACGCAGCGGAAGAACACCAGGACGCTGTCCAGCAGGAGGCTGCCCAGCAGGACGACCCGCGCCGTTCCGGCGAGACCACCCCGACGAAGGCAGACCAGCAATGAACCGTTCGCAGCCGCTCGTGCTCGGCATCGAGTCCTCGTGCGACGAAACCGGCGTGGGCATTGTCCGCGGAACCGAGCTGCTCACCAACACCGTGTCCTCCTCGATGGACGAGCACGTCAGGTTCGGCGGCGTCATTCCGGAGATCGCCTCACGGGCGCACCTGGATGCCTTCGTGCCCACCCTCCAGGCAGCGCTCGCCGAAGCGGACGTGACACTGGATGACATCGACGCCATCGCCGTCACCGCGGGCCCCGGGCTCGCCGGTGCCCTGATGGTGGGAGTGTGCGCGGCGAAGGCCCTGGCCGTCGCGACCGGCAAGCCCCTGTATGCGATCAACCACCTCGTGGCCCATGTGGGCGTCGGCCTCCTGGACTCACGTCCGGGCGGTGCCGGGGACGCCGGAAACGGCCCGGCGCTCCCGGAGAACCTGGGCGCCCTGCTGGTTTCCGGCGGCCACACGGAGATCCTGCGGATCCGCAGCATCACCGACGACGTCGAGCTGCTGGGCTCCACGATCGACGACGCCGCCGGGGAGGCCTACGACAAAGTGGCGAGGATCCTGGGCCTGGGCTATCCCGGTGGCCCCGCCATCGACCGGCTGGCCCGTGAGGGAAACGCCAAGGCCATCCGCTTTCCCCGGGGCCTGACGCAGCCCAAGTACATGGGCACCGCCGAGGAACCCGGGCGGCACCGCTACGACTGGTCCTTCAGCGGGCTGAAAACCGCCGTGGCCCGCTGCGTGGAGCAGTTCGAGGCCAAGGGGGAGGCCGTTCCGGTGGCGGACATCGCGGCAGCGTTCCAGGAAGCCGTGGTGGACGTCATCACGTCGAAGGCGGTGCTCGCCTGCCGGGAGCACGGCATCACCAATGTGCTGCTGGGCGGCGGAGTGGCGGCAAACTCGCGCCTCCGCCAGCTCACCGAACAGCGCTGCTCCGCCGCCGGGATCAGGCTGCATGTGCCTCCGCTGGACCTCTGCACGGACAACGGGGCCATGGTGGCCGCCCTGGGCGCCCAGCTGGTCATGGCGGGCATAGCGCCCAGCGGCATCGGCTTCGCCCCGGACTCGTCCATGCCCGTCACCACGGTGTCGGCGCCGGCACCGAAGGCTGCCCAGACGGCAGCCGTCTGAGCGGCCGAAGGCCCCGCAGCAGCCAGCAGGGACTACCGCAGCCCGGCGAGGCCCACTACCCGGCGGGACGCGCTTAGGCCGTGGGCCCGTTCCGCATCTGCTTGACCAGGTCCAGCACCACGGCCTGGAGGTTTCCGCCGTTTTCCGCGGCTACGCGCCGCTGGCGCTGGTAGCCGGCTCCGCGGCTGATGATCTTTTCGACGTCGGCCAGCTCATCGGGGCAGCCCAGCTTGGCGGCGATGGGCTCGAGCCGGTCCAGGGTCTCCAGCAGGTGATCGGTGACCAGCCGCTCTTTGCCCTGGGCGTCCAAGATGATGATCGCGTCCATGCCGTACCGGGCAGCGCGCCACTTGTTTTCCTGGACGTGCCACGGCGGCATGGTGGGAATGGTTCCGCCGTTGTCCAGGGTGGTCGAGAACTCGTGCACCAGGCACTGCGTCAGGGCGGCAACGGCGCCCACCTCTTCAAGCGTGGCCAGGCCGTCGCAGATGCGCATTTCGATGGTTCCGAGGTTCGGCACCGGCCGGATGTCCCAGCGGATTTCGGAGAGAGTATCGATCACGCCCGTGGTGAACATGTCCTGGACGTAGGACTCATATTCTTCCCACGAACGGAATTGGAACGGTAGTCCGGCGGTCGGAAGCTGCTGGAACATCAGCGCGCGGTGGGATGCATAGCCAGTGTCTTCACCGCCCCAGAACGGGCTGGAGGCGGACAGTGACTGGAAGTGCGGGAAGTAGTTGACCAGGCCATCCAGCACGGGCAGGACCTTCTCGCGCCGGTCGAGCCCCACGTGCACGTGCACGCCGTAGATGACCATTTGCCGGCCCCACCACTGCGTGCGGTCGATCAGCTTGGCGTAGCGTTCCTTGTCCGTCACGGGCTGCAGCTGCGGAGGGCTGAACGGGTGGCTGCCGGCCGAGAATACTTCCACTCCCATGGGATCGGTGACTTCGCGGACGGCGGCAAGGGACCGGTTGAGGTCCTCCTTGGCTTCCGCGGCGGTCTCGCAGATTCCGGTGACCAGCTCCACGGTGTTCAGGAGCAGCTCCTGCTTGATGTGCGGGTGTTCGTCGTCCTCGTTCAGCTCGGGGTGGTTGGCGGCAACCCCGCGCAGGACCTCGTTCGCCACGGAGGCCAGCTCGCCGCTCTGCGCATCAACCAGTGCGAGTTCCCATTCCACACCAAGAGTTGATTGCCTGGATGAAGCGAAATCAATCTTCATGTGTTCCTCTCGCTGTTTTGCTGTCCCGTGATGGCCGTTTCTGGCAGAACGGCTGGCAGGGGAACGGTCTTTCAAGTCTAGTGCAGGGGTAGCATCGAGATGATGGCTTGGTTACAGAGCGCGCGTGACAGTTTTCACAAGACCAGCTTCCCCCACCACACCAAAGACCGGCCCGCCCGCTGCAGGCCTGCCGGGACGGCGGCGGCCCTCGCGGCGCTGCTCGCCCTGGCGTCCTGCACGGCCCCGCCGCCGTCACCGCCGTCGGGGGCGGCTGCTCCGGAGACCCCTGCTTCTCGCGGCCAGGGCGGATCCCCGACGACGGCCGCGCCGCCCCCCGCTTCCACCGCACCGAAGACCGCGGACCGGAAACGCGGAACGGCGCCGCTGGGCTGGGGGCCGCAGCAGCGGGACCTCGATGCGGCAAGCGGCGCCGTCGCCGGCATGACGCTGGCCCAGAAGGCCGGGCAGGTGCTCCTGCCGTCCTATGCCGGCCTCGACCCCCGGACCCAGGCCGCCACGGTGGAGCGGCTTCACCTCGCCGGATCGATGATCATGGGCGAGAACGTGGCGGGGGCTCCCCGACGGGCGGGTCGACGTGCCGGCGCTGGCCGCCGTGACCCGGCGGCTGGACGCGGCGTCGCGGTCCGGCGGACGCACCTGGCCCGGCCTGATAGGCGTGGACCAGGAAGGGGAGTGGTGTCCCGGGTGGGTGCTCCGCTCACCGGCTGGCCGTCCCCCATGAGCTACGGCGCGGCCGGAAGCGTTCCGCTGGCAACCCAGGCCGGCACCGGGCTGGCGGCGGAACTCGCGGCCCTGGGCTTCACGGTGGACTTCGCTCCCGACGCCGATGCCACGATCGGTCCCGCTGACCCCACCATCGGGGCCCGGTCCATGTCCGCGGACCCCCGCGCGGCGGGAATCCTGAGCGTCGGCTTCTCCAAGGGCATGCTGGCGGCCGGTGTGCTGCCCGTCGCCAAGCACTTTCCGGGGCACGGCTCCGTGACGGCCGATTCCCACAAGGACATGCCGGTCCAGAAGGCCACGGTGGCCCAGCTGAAGGCCAGGGACTGGAAGCCCTTCCAGGCGGCCGTGGCCGCCGGGTCTCCGATGATCATGACCGGACACATCGCCGTTCCGGCCCTGGAACCGGGCGTGCCGGCGTCGATCTCGAAGGCCACCTACGCAGCCCTGCGGGGCATGGGGTTCAAGGGAGTGGCCGTCACGGACGCCCTCAACATGGGCGCCGTGAGCGGCAGGTACCCGCACGACTCCGCCGCGCCCGCCGCGCTGGCAGCCGGTGCCGACCTGCTGCTAATGCCCGTTGACGTCAACGCGGCGCACTCGGCCATCGTCAACGCCGTTGGGGCGGGAACGCTTCCGCTGCCGCGCCTGGATGAGGCCGCCCGGCGTGTGGTCACGATGATGATCTGGCAGGGGCGCACGAAACCGCATCACGCTCCCGCGGCGCCCGGCAGCGGCGAGGCCGTGTCCGCCAACGTCTCCGCCCGCGCCGTCACGGTTCTGGCCGGGCGGTGCAGGGGTCCGCACCTGGCGGGCCGCGTCCGGGTGGCCGGCGGCACGGCGGGGGACCGGGCCCGCTTTGCCGCCGCCGCCACGGCCCAGGGGGTCACGCTGGGGGCGGGGCCGCTGGTCAGCCTCATCGGATACGGCGGTTCTCCCGCGGGCGGCGACATTGCCGTGGCGCTGGATGCGCCCTGGCCGCTGGCCGGTTCCGCCGCGCCCACCAAGATCGCCCTGTACGGCCGGACGCCCGGTGCGTTCAAGGCGCTCCTGGCGGTCCTGGCAGGCAAGGCCGCAGCCACCGGGAAGCTGCCGGCCGCCGTCGGACCCTACCGCCCGGGTTCCGGCTGCCGCTGACGCCCGTGTCACAAAAGTAAGAATCCGCCGCCGCACGGCCCGCCGGGGGGTCCGCACCGCGGCGCGGCCGTTTAATGGAGGAGTGCCGATTCTGAATAAAGACATGACCCTGTGCATCTCCCTCTCGGCCCGGCCGAGCAACAACGGGACGCGCTTCCACAACTACCTTTACGACCAGCTTGGCCTGAACTGGATCTACAAGGCCTTTGCGCCCACAGACCTGGCCCAGGCGATCGCCGGGGTCCGCGGCCTGGGGATCCGGGGCTGCGCCGTGTCGATGCCGTACAAGGAAGACGTGATTGCCCTCGTGGACGTCATGGACCCGTCGGCCAAGGCGATCGATTCGGTCAACACCATCGTCAACGACGCCGGCCGGCTGACTGCCTACAACACCGACTACACGGCGATTGAGCAGCTGCTCGAACGCAATGCTGTTCCGACGGAGTACTCCGTGCTGCTCAAAGGTGCCGGCGGAATGGCCAAGGCCACGGCGGCGGCGCTGCGCGATGCGGGCTTCAAGGACGTCACCATCATCGCCCGTAACGAGGCCGCCGGACGCGCGCTCGCCGACCTCTACGGTTTCGCCTGGCGCGCCGACCTTGGCTCCGGGCCGGACGCAACGGCGGACATGATCATCAATGTCACGCCGGTTGGCATGGCCGGCGGGCCGGACGCCGAATCACTGTCGTTCCCGGCAGAGGCCGTCGACGCCGCCAACGTGGTGTTCGACGTCGTGGCCCTGCCTCCCGAGACGCCGCTCATCAAGGCGGCACGGGCAGCCGGAAAGAAGGTTATTACGGGCGCGGAGGTCGCCACCATCCAGGCGCTGGAGCAGTTTGTGCTGTACACCGGCATCCGCCCCACCGACCGCCAGGTGCGCGACGCCGAAGCCTTCGTCCGCGCGCAGTAGCCGCTTAGCAGCCGCGCAGCAGTCAGCCCAGCGGTGCGGCCGGCTACAGCGGCTCAACCGAGACGGCCACCCTCTCCTCCCCGATCCGGGTGAGGACCAGGGTGGCTGTCTGCTTTCCGGCGCTTTTCCCGGACTTTCCGCCGGGCAGCAGCTGCTTCCGCAGCTCCTCGGGGGTGACGGACGTGCCCCGCTTCTTGATGTCCAGCACCCCGATGCCGTGCTGCTTGACCCAGGCCTTGAGCGCCTTCACGTTGTACGGCATGACCTCGCTGACCCTGTACGCCCGGGCGAAGGGGGTGTCCACGAGGTTCGGGCCGCAGATGTAGGCGATGTGCTCGTCAACCAGGTGGCCGCCCAGCTCGAGGGCGAGGTCGGCCACGAGGCCGGCCCGGATCACGGCGCCGTCCGGTTCGTACAGGTAGCCCTCCACCGGGCCCACGGGGGCTACCGGTCCGCCGTCGAACCCTTCCCTGCTGGTGAGCTCCGCTGCTCCCTGCGGCCCGATGACGAGCGCTGCCCGCCGGATGCCCGGGCGCGCCACGGCGTTGAACCAGAGGGCCACTTCGGTGACGTCGCCGCCCACCGAAACCCACTGCGCTTCGCAGCCCTGGGGGACGGAGTCGTGCGGCATGCCGGGCCCCATCTTGACGCCGACGGCGCGCCCGGAGGCGGCGAGCGACTCCGCGAAGGAGAACGGAGGCGAAAAGGCCTCCGGGTCCCAGATCCTGGTGGTTCCGGAGGTGGACGTGGTCCGCCGGGCGGGATCCAGCCAGACGCCGTCCTCGTCGCCGAGCGGCACCGCGGTCGCGTCCGAGTGCACCACGGTGGCGTGCGGGAAGGGGATGAGGTTGATGGTGGCGCAGGCGGCGGTGGTCTCGTCGACCTCCACGGCCGTCACCGCAATGTCGAGGGATGCCAGTGCCATGGAATCCGCGCCGAGGCCGCAGCCAAGGTCGGCCACGTGCCGGACGCCCGCCTCCGCGAAGCGCTGGGCGTGCCTGGCTGCGACGGTGAGCCGCGTGGCCTGCTCAAGGCCCGCCTGGGTGAACAGCATCTGCCGGGCGAACTCGCCGAACTTGGCCTCAGCTTTGGTGCGCAGCCGGGACTGGGTCAGCACTGCGGACACGAGCTCGGGGGAGTGCCCCGCCTTGCGGAGGCTGGAGTTGAGCGCGAAGGACTGGTCCTCCCGGTACGGTCCCAGCGACGCCAGGAGCTCCCATCCTTCCTCGGTGAGGAGGTGGGCGATCTGGTCCTGCGGTGCTTCAGACATGCAGTCAAGCCTAGTGGAGGGGCCCGCCGGTGCTGTTGCCGATAGGGTGGTCTGAATGGAATCCAGCGCAACGCCCAGTCCTGACCAGCCCAACCGCAGCCGCACGGATCTGGTCCGGCACGCGCGAGTGGTCCGGTACGCGCGTCCGGCCCTGATCGCCGGCGCTGTTGCCGCCGTCGTCTGCATCGTCCTGCTGGTGATCATCTTCCTCCTGGACTCCTTCAACGCCACCGTCTATTCGGTGGGCGGCAAGGACATCAGTGACGCCACCGATGAAGCCCGCCAGATCCGGGAACTGTACTCCGGCGCCCGCATCGGCGGCGTGGTGTTCCTGGTTGTCTCCGCGCTGACGGCTGCTGCCGCCGCCATCGTGCTGTTCCTCCAGCGGAAAAACGCGCCTGATGCCGATGACGACGACGGCGAGGACCTAGGGTTCGACGACCTCGCCGGCCGCTGACGGCTGCCGGGCGGACGCTGAGAGCACCCCGCCGGCTGTTCACCGGAGACGAAATTCTGGCACTCACCTTGACCGAGTGCTAACCACTTACATAGAGTCATCATTAGCACTCTCCCTAGGCGGGTGCTAACACACGAAAAACTGCCAGCCTGGCTGCTGCCGGCACCGCGACGACGGTCTGCCGCCTTGGCACAGTTTTACTGTCCATGAATTTGCTGACGAAAAGGAGAGGTCCGAGTGTCGGTCTCTATTAAGCCTCTTGAGGATCGTATTGTTGTCCGCCCGCTCGAAGCCGAGCAGACCACGGCTTCCGGCCTGGTCATCCCGGACTCCGCGCAGGAGAAGCCGCAGGAAGGCGAAGTTGTTGCAGTAGGCCCCGGCCGCTTCGATGACAACGGCAACCGCGTTCCGATCGACGTAGCCATCGGCGACGTCGTTATCTACTCCAAGTACGGCGGAACCGAAGTCAAGACCGGTGGCACCGAGTACCTCGTGCTGTCTGCCCGGGACGTTCTGGCGATCGTCGTAAAGTAACTCTTGGACCCCCGCGCAGCCGATCCGTCTGATTCACGTCTGACAGATTAGCTGCGCGGGGTTTCTGTCTTGAAAGGACATAACCATGGCAAAGCAGCTTGCGTTTAACGACGCTGCCCGCCGGTCTCTTGAAGCCGGCATCGACAAGCTCGCCAACACCGTCAAGGTGACGCTCGGCCCGCGCGGCCGCAACGTCGTGCTGGACAAGAAGTGGGGCGCCCCCACGATCACCAACGATGGCGTGACCATCGCCCGGGAAGTCGAGCTGGATGACCCGTACGAGAACCTTGGTGCCCAGCTGGCCAAGGAAGTAGCCACCAAGACGAACGACGTCGCCGGCGACGGCACCACCACCGCCACCGTGCTCGCACAGGCCCTGGTCAAGGAAGGACTGCGCAACGTTGCTGCCGGCGCCGCCCCGGGCCAGATCAAGCGCGGCATCGAGGTTTCCGTGGAAGCCGTTGCTGCCCGCCTGCTCGAGAACGCCCGCCCGGTCGAAGGCACCCAGGTTGCCAACGTCGCTGCCATTTCGGCACAGAGCGACGAAATCGGCGAGCTCCTGGCCGAGGCATTCGGCAAGGTCGGCAAGGATGGTGTGATCACCATCGAGGAATCCTCCACCACGCAGACCGAACTGGTCCTCACCGAGGGCATGCAGTTCGACAAGGGCTACCTGTCCCCGTACTTCGTCACCGACGCGGAACGCCAGGAAGCAGTCCTCGAGGACGCCCTCATCCTGATCAACCAGGGCAAGATCTCCTCGGTGCAGGAATTCCTGCCGCTGCTGGAGAAGGCCCTGCAGAGCTCCAAGCCGCTGTTCATCATTGCCGAGGACGTCGACGGCGAGGCGCTCTCTACGCTGATCGTTAACCGCATCCGCGGCACGCTGAACGTCGTTGCCGTCAAGGCTCCGGGCTTCGGTGACCGCCGCAAGGCCATGCTGCAGGACATCGCCACCCTGACGGGTGCGCAGGTTGTTTCCCCGGAGCTGGGCCTGAGCCTGGATTCCGTTGGCCTTGAGGTGCTGGGCACTGCCCGCCGCATCACGGTCACCAAGGACAGCACCACCATCGTTGACGGTGCCGGCTCGGCCGAGGACGTCGCGGCACGCGTCGCCCAACTGCGCGCCGAGCTGACGCGCACCGACTCCGACTGGGACAAGGAAAAGCTTCAGGAACGCCTGGCCAAGCTTGCCGGCGGCATCGGCGTGATCAAGGTCGGCGCAGCCACCGAGGTTGAGCTGAAGGAAAAGAAGCACCGCATCGAAGATGCAGTGTCCTCCACCCGCGCTGCCCTCGAAGAAGGCATCGTTGCCGGTGGCGGTTCCGCCCTCATCCACGCCCTGAAGGCACTGGACGAGGATCCCGCCGTCACCGCGCTCGAAGGTGACGCAGCAGCTGCTGTGGGCATCGTCCGCCGCGCACTGGTCCAGCCGCTGCGCTGGATTGCCCAGAACGCCGGCTTCGACGGCTACGTGGTTGCTGCCAAGGTAGCCGAGCAGGACACCAACGGCGGCTTCAACGCCAAGACCGGCGAGTACGTTGACCTGATCGCTGCGGGCGTCATTGACCCCGTCAAGGTCACCCGGGCGGCCCTTCGCAACGCGGCCTCCATCGCCGCGCTGGTCCTCACCACCGAGACCCTCGTGGTGGAGAAGCCTGCCGACGAACAAGAGCACGCAGGCCACAGCCACTAGGTTGTAGCTTCACTCAAGGCGTCGGAAAGGGGGCCGGTCCAGCTGTTGCTGGGCCGGCCTCCTTTTTGTTGCCCTTCAGCGCTGGGCGCGGAGTGCCTGCCGCCGCAGCCGTGACGCGGTGCCGTCGGGCAGCCGCTTGGCCACCAGGCGGTAGAAGTACAGGACGGCGACGGCGGCCGCCACAATGCCGCCGAGGTTCACCAGCAGCTGCAGGGCCGATCCGGCGGCCTTGTTGAACTCACCCAGGACGAGGGCCACGGCGACGAAGCCGGCCGCCGGCACGGTGGTGACGGAAATGAAGACGCCAATCAGCGCAGCCGAACGCCTGCTGATCACCGAAAGCATTCCGGCAGCGCCGGCGAGCACCGCCACGATCAGGGAGAACGGACCGGGGTGATAGATGAACTCGGCCGACGAAGCCCGGTCCAGGACGTCCCGGGCGAAGAGGCCCGCGGGGAGCGAGAGCCAGGTGACCAGCGCGGTGGTGAGCATCGCGGCGGGGAAACCGACGCCGAGGGCAAGCGCCGCCCGGCGCCCGAGCCGCCAGTTTCCCCGCACGACGGCGACTGCCAACGCGGCGAGCGGTCCGAATTCCGGCCCCACCGCCATGGCGCCGACTATCGCGATGGTGGAGTCCGTGACGATGCCGATCGCCGCGAGCAGCGTGGCCAGCACGAGGAACGCCAGGAAGCTCCAGCTGAGCCTGGATTCCTCACCCGTCTGGCGGGAAACCTCGTCCCAAATGACCGAGTCTGCACCCTCCCCCGGTGCGGATTCCTCGGCTTTGTCCGCCCGCTCGGACAGGACAAACTCCGGGATCGACACTGCAACGGAACCCCGAGCGTCGATGTCCAGGGCGCGGAGCTTCTCCATCAGCTCCTCCACCGACTCCCGGGCGATCTGCACCACGATGACATCCCCCTTGGGCAGCACGGAGGCGCCCGAGTGCAGCGCCACCTCGGCCACGCCGGCCTGCTGCTGACAGGAATCGGCCACCAGTTTGGACAGCTCGGCCGGCACGCAGACGCGCATCTGTACGATCACCGGGCACTCCTTTCGCCTCCTGCAAGACTAGTGACAGCGGAGCCGCCGATTGGTCTGGAAGATCACGAATCGGTAACATGGATGCTTTGTGCCGCCGTTTTGGAGAGGTTGTTGTGTCAGCAGCGAGAACGATGGACCCGCCGCACCAGGAACCGGATCATGCCTCACACCGGGAGCCGCGGGCTGCCCGGGTAAGGGCCAAGGCGGGGTACCGCCCCGAGGTCCAGGGCCTCCGCGCACTCGCCGTGCTTATGGTGGTCACCTACCATGTGTGGCTCGGCCGCGTCTCCGGCGGCGTGGACATCTTCCTGCTGATTTCGGCGTTCCTGCTGACCCTGTCGTTCGTCCGGAAAGTGGAGAGCGGCAAGCCGCTCCGCCTGCTGAGCCACTGGCTGCACCTCTTCAAACGGCTGATTCCCGCCGCGGTTGTGGTGATCCTTGGTGTCCTTGCGGGCACGTGGCTGGTGATCCCGCAGAGCCGCTGGCCCGACGTCCTCAATGAGGCCTGGGCTTCGCTGCTCTACCGGCAGAACTGGCTGCTGGCCGAAACCGCCGTGGACTACTACGCCCAGGACCACGCCGGAGCCAGCCCGCTGCAGCATTTCTGGTCCTTGTCCATCCAGGGCCAGGTCTTCATCCTGTGGCCCCTCATCTTCGCCGGCGCCGCCCTGGTGTGGCGGATCCTGCAACGCCGCCGGAACGTCAGCTACCGGCTGGTCCTGATGGTCGCCTTCAGCGGCATCTTCATCGCCTCACTCATCTTCTCGGTCGACCAGACCGCCACCAACCAGGCCTACGCCTACTTTGATACCCGGACGCGCCTCTGGGAGTTCGCGCTGGGATCCCTCCTGGCCCTGTCACTGCCCTACCTGAAGCCCGGCAAGGCCCTCCGGGTGGTGCTCGGCTGGGCGGGGCTCGTTGGCATGATCTCCTGCGGCCTGGTGCTCACGGTGGACCGTTCGTTTCCCGGCTTCATCGCGCTCTGGCCCACGCTGGCGGCGGCGGCCATCATCGTGGCCGGCCAGAGCGGCAGCCGTTACGGCGTGGACCGCATCCTGAGCTCGAAGCCCCTGGTGGCGCTCGGGGACAACTCCTACGCCCTGTACCTCTGGCACTGGCCCATCCTGGTCTTTGCGCTGGCGGGCACCGGAATCGTCGCCCCCAACCTCGTCCAGGGCCTGGCGATCGTGACCGCCGCGGTGGTGCTTGCCGTGCTGACCACCCGCTTCGTGGAAAAGCCGCTGCGTGAATGGCACTGGCCGCAGCTGCGGGCCTGGCGTACCGCCGTCGTGATTGTTGCCTGCGGTGCCCTGCTGGCCGGTCCCGTGGCCGTCTGGCAGACGCGCCTGACCGCGGACGAAGCGGCGGCAGCCGCGCAGCCGCGCGAGCTGACGCCGGGTGCGGCGGCGCTGGCTCCCGAAAATGCGGGCAAGCCGACTCCCGAAGCCACCGTGATTCCGGCACCTGCCGCCATGAAGAACGAGTGGGCGAACATCGACGGACTGTGCACGGACGGCAACGTTCCCAGCGACCCGCTGCTCAGCGGATGCCTGCAGAACAGCAGGCCGGACAAAGTGAAGAAGCGCATTGTGGTGCTCGGCGACTCCCACGCCCAGCAGTACATGGCGGCGCTCGGCCCCGTCGCCAAGGAGCACGGCTGGGAAGTGGTGACGCTCCTGAAAGGCAACTGCCGGTTCGGCGCCGAATCGCCCGAGCGCGACGCCGACTGCAACGCCTTCAACAAAGCCAGCGCCGCCTACGTGATGGAGCACAAGCCCGATGCCGTGTTCACGGTGGCGTCCCTGACGCACAAAGAAGCCCCCTTCGAGACCGAAGTCCCCGGCTACCTGGACGGCATCAGGCCGTTCACAGAAGCAGGGATGGACGTCGTGGGCATCCGGGACAATCCGCGCTTCAGCATCAACATGCCCGAGTGCGTCCAGAAGCACGGCGCCGATGCACCCGAATGCAACGCGCCGCGGGGCGAGTCCCTCGCGGACTCATCGCCGCTGGACGCCTACCGGGGCAGGGTGGACGGCCTGCACCTGATGGACATGAGCGACTTCATCTGCGCGGACGGCATCTGCCCTGCGGTGGTGGGCAACGTGTACGTCTACAAGGACGACAACCACCTCACCAAGACGTATGTGCAGACGATGATCCCGATGTTCGAAAAGCGCCTCCTCGCCACCACCGGCTGGAAATAGCGGCCACGTGTCCACGGCGGCCTCCGGCCGCGCGTGCCATTGCTCACATTGCGGTTCCGGAATATGGGGATCGCCGCCGAGGTTCTAGAATTTATTCAATACTTCTGCACAGGCCAGTCCCGTAATGACGGGCTGGTCATCGGCTGCAACCCCTACCCGTGAACCCATAACCAAGGTAAGAGGCGCACTCATGACCCAGCCCGAACACGACCCCTTCGGCTTCGTTGGCCTGACGTACGACGACGTCCTGCTGCTTCCCGGCCACACGGACGTCATCCCGTCCGATGCCGACACCTCCTCCCGGATCTCCAAGCGGATCACCGTGCAGACGCCGCTGCTCTCTGCCGCCATGGACACCGTCACCGAGTCCCGCATGGCCATCGCCATGGCGCGGCAGGGCGGCCTGGGCGTCGTGCACCGCAACCTCTCCATCGATGACCAGGCCGATCAGGTGGACCGCGTCAAGCGCAGCGAATCCGGCATGATCACCAACCCGCTGACCATCCGCCCCGAGGCCACGCTGCAGGAACTCGACGACCTCTGTGCGCAGTACCGGGTGTCCGGACTTCCCGTCGTCGACGAAGGCAACCGGCTCCTGGGCATCGTGACCAACCGCGACACCCGCTTCGTGCCGGAGGCGGACTTCCCGCTGCGCCTCGTCAGCGACGTCATGACCAAGATGCCGCTGGTCACCGGGCACGTCGGCATCAGCCGCGAAGAGGCCTCGCACAAGCTGGCCACAAACAAGATCGAGAAGCTGCCCCTCGTGGACGAGCAGGGCCGGCTCAAGGGCCTCATCACCACGAAGGACTTCACCAAGGCCGAGCAGTACCCGCTCGCCACGAAGGACGACGAAGGCAGGCTGCGCGTCGGCGCCGCCATCGGTTTCTTCGGTGACGGCTGGGAACGCGCCATGAAGCTCGTGGACGCCGGCGTTGACGCGCTCTTCGTGGACACCGCCAACGGGCACTCGCAGGGCGTGCTGGACATGATCCGCCGCCTGAAGTCCGATCCGGTCGCGGCGCACGTGGACATCATCGGCGGCCAGGCCGCCACCCGCGAAGGCGCGCAGGCCCTGATCGACGCCGGCGCCGACGGCATCAAGGTGGGCGTGGGCCCGGGATCGATCTGCACCACCCGTGTGGTGGCCGGTGTGGGCGTTCCCCAGATCACCGCCATCTACGAATCCGCCAAGGCGGCCATCCCGGCCGGCGTTCCGCTGATCGCCGACGGCGGCCTCCAGTACTCGGGCGACATCGGCAAGGCGCTGGTGGCCGGCGCTGACACCGTCATGCTCGGCTCGCTGCTGGCAGGCTGTGACGAGTCCCCGGGCGAGCTGATCTTCGTCAACGGCAAGCAGTTCAAGAGCTACCGCGGCATGGGTTCGCTGGGCGCCATGCAGTCCCGCGGCAAGAACACCTCGTACTCCAAGGACCGCTACTTCCAGGCCGACGTCTCCGGCGATGACAAGCTCATCCCCGAAGGCATCGAAGGCCGCGTGGCCTACCGCGGGCCGCTGGCCTCCGTCGCGTACCAGTTGGTGGGCGGCCTGCGCCAGACCATGTTCTACGTGGGCTCGCCGACCATCGCCGAACTGAAGTCCCGAGGCAAGTTCGTCCGCATCACCCCGGCCGGGCTCAAGGAATCGCACCCGCACGACATCCAGATGACGGTCGAGGCGCCGAACTACGGTTCACGCTAGGCAGTACCGCTGGTTGAGCTTGCCGAAACCTGGATTTCGACAAGCTCAACCAGCGGAGGCCCCCGGCCCAACCGGCGGCGCCATGCAGGACTAGGCTGAATCCATGTCCCAACCACGGCACCCCGTCGAGCTGAATCCGAAAAGGGAACCCCGGCGGCGGCTCGCCCTGAGGCCCTACGCCCGAGCCGTGGCGCAGGTGCTCAGGGTCAGTTTCCGGGCCTCGCCCGCGGCCGTGGTCATGAAGGTGGCCGGCTCACTGATCTCGGCGCTGCTGCCGCTCGTCACCACGTACTTCGCCGCGCTCACCACCACGGCGCTGGCGGCGGCCTACGCCGGAGACGCTGCCGCGGGCCAGCAGGCGGTTGTCTATGTCATCATCACGGCCGCCCTCGGCCTCTTCTGGGGCGGGTTCAGCAGCGTGGACCGCTACATCCAGCAGCTGATGAGCTTCAGGGTGGGCGCCATCGTCGGCGACCTCATGTATGAGCGCTTCCTCGCCCTCGATTTCTGGCGCTACGACGACAAGGAAACGGTCGACCTTTACGACCGCGCCAAGCGATTCTCCGACTCCTACGCCCGGGTTCTGGACCGGATTGCCGCCATCTTCACGCAGCTGGTCTCGGTCATCCTGGCTATCGGCGCCCTCCTGCTCGTGAGCTGGTGGATCGCCGTGATTGTGCTGGTGGCGATCGTGCCCAGCGTCTACCTGCAGTTCAAACTCTCGCGCGAACAGATTGCGCACTGGAACACCCAGGTGGACTCACGCCGCCAGCGCCGCATGATCGAGACCAACCTGCTCCGCCCGCAGCACATCGCCGAGATGCGGCTGTACGGGATCGTCGGCTACCTTATGGGGCTCCGCTCGAGGCTCCGCGACGCGGACGAACGGCGCCGGCTCGAGTTCCAGAAGCGCTATATTCCCAAGCAGCTCGCCGCGGACGCCCTGCAATATGGCGCGGAGGTGGTGTCCCTGATCTGGGTGGTGGGCCAGATCATCGCGCGCGCCCAGCCGGTGGGCCAGTTCCTCTATGTGCAGCAGATCGTCAGCCGTGCCCTGTCCACCGCCAACAACCTGGTCTCCTCCCTGAGTTCCATCGACGAGGACCTCGCCAACCTCAAGGACTACGAACTGTTCATGGCGCTGCCGGTGCACTCCGACCATTCGCCGCCCGTCCTGGGGCCGCCGAAGACGGTTGAACTGCGCGATATCCGCTTCACCTACACGGGCAGCGAGCTGGAGGTCATCAAGGGCATATCTCTGACCATCCAGGAAGGCCAGCACATCGCGATCGTGGGGGAGAACGGGGCCGGCAAGTCCACCCTGATCCGGATCCTCGCCGGGCTGTACCGGCCGGACTCGGGGCAGGTGATGCTCGACGGCGTGGACCTCGCCGCCGTCGACGTCACCTCGTGGCACCGCCACCTGGCGGTGCTGAGCCAGGAATTCCTGAAATACGAGTTCGCCACCGCCGCGGAAAACATCTTCTTCGGCGACGTCGACGCCCCGCGCGACGACGGCCGCATCCGCACGGCCGCCGCGGACGCCGAGGCGCTGGACTTCATCAACAAGCTGCCCAACGGCCTGGACAACCACGTGAGCAACTGGATGGAGGACCCCCGCGGCCGCAAGGGCAGCGGACTGTCGGGCGGTCAGTGGCAGCGCCTGGCCATGGCCCGGAACTTCTACCGGAACGCGTCCTTCATGGTGATGGACGAGCCCACCTCCGCCATTGATGCCCTTGCAGAGCACCGGATCTTCAGCCGGCTTTTCGCCGTCCGGAGCAGCACCATCATCGCCATCAGCCACCGCCTCGCGACGATCGAGAAGGCAGACGTCGTGTACATGCTGGAGGACGGACGGGTCGTCGAACAGGGCACCCACAAGGAGCTCGTGGCCCTGCGTGGCCGCTACTTCAGGATGTTCGAATCCCAGCTCAGCGTGGACGAAGGCGTCTGACCGCGGCTCCTGCATTTGAGGCCTTCGCAGCCAGCCAGTAGCAGGAAACCGCCGGCCGCGCAGTGCGCAGCCGGCGGCATCATTGGACCTGATGCACGGCGCGCCCCTACGAGGTGGTCACCGCGGTGTCATCGATGGCGAACAGGGTTTGCAGCGATGAGTCTTCCGTCCCCAGGAACCTCAGCGTGACGCTCTGCCCCTTGTAGGCGGTCAGGTTTAGCTGCTTCTGCACGTAGCCGGAGGACTTGTTGAGGTTGGAGTAGGTGGCCAGCGTTGTTGTCACGCCGCCGCTGATCACCTGGACCTTGAGCGTGTCGTAAACCTTGTTGGGAGTGGTTTCGTCGGAAAGCACCTTCAGATAGAAGGACAGCGATGCACCGGATACCGCAGACGGCACGGCGAAGGCCTGGTCCAGCGTGTAGGACGTCGGCTGGCCCCAGCCGTTGAGGCCGGCGAAGCGGGACCCGGTCCGGGCGCCGGACCCGGTTTCAAACGTATCGGCGTAATCGGAGGTCCAGGAAACGGCTCCCTCCTCGAAGCCGGGGTTCAGCAGCAGGTTTCCCGAAGGCGGCGGCGGGGTCACGCCCAGGAGCCCCATGGTTTTCGTGGCGTCGGACAGCCCTGCGCCGCAGCCGGTGGTGCAGCCGCCGGGCATGGCCCGCGTGCCTTGCTTCAGTGTTGATTCCACCTGTGCGGGAGTGAGGGAGGCCGTCTTGGACTTCATCAATGCCGCCAGGCCGGCCACGTGCGGGGAGGCCATCGAGGTGCCCTGGTAATTGGCATAACCTGCCGCGCCGGGCGTGGTGGTGCCCGTGTTGATGGTCGAGAGGATGCCCCCGCCAGCCACCCGGGTGTCGCCGCCCGGGGCCGTCAGGTCCACGGTGGCCCCGTAGTTCGAGTAGTAGGACAGCGTGCCGCTGGGGTTGCTCGCGGCGACGCTCACCACATTGCCGCAGTTGGCGGGCCGGAAACCGGACGCATCCTGGTTGCTGTTGCCTGCCGCGACCACCACAGTGGTTCCGCGGGAGACGGCGGAGTCGATGGCCGCCTGGTACGTGCTGCCGCACGCGCCCGAGCCGCCGAGGCTCATGTTGATCACCTGGGCGGGGTTGGCATTGGCGGGGATGCCTGCAACGGCTCCGCCCGATGCCCAGACGATGGCGTCGGCGATGTCTGACAGGGAGCCGCCGCATTTGGCCAGGACCCGCACCGGAACCACCTTGGCGCCGGGGGCCACTCCGGCCACTCCGGTGGCATTCACGGTCACGGCCGCGACGGTGCCGGCCACGTGCGTGCCGTGCCAGGAGGAATTCCCTGCGGCCGGCTGGCCGCATTCGCCTGCCGCGTACCAGTCGCCCTGGTCCTGGGCGTTGGCATCCCGGCCGTTGCCGTCGCGCGCTGCCGTGGCGTCCGAGACGAAGTCATAGCCGGGAAGCACGTTGGCGTCGAGGTCCGGGTGCGCGGTGATTCCGGTGTCGATCACGGCCACGGTCGCGCCGGTTCCGGTGGCAACGTCCCACGCGCCCGGGATCCGCATGCCGTTGGCGGCAGTGAAGTCCCATTGCTCGCTGTACCGCGTGTCGTCCGGTGTCAGGGCCGCCCTCATGCGGGCGTCGGGCTCCACTGAGTTCACGGCCCCGGACGCGGCGATCCCTGCCATGAAATCCTGGGTGGCCTGGCCGGAGAGCGGCTTGTCGGATCCGATCAGGGTCCCGCCGGTGGCAAGGGTCCGCAACTCTTTCACGGACACGCCCTGATCCCGGGCAGCCTTGCCCCAGGCGTTGGCGCGGCCCTTGGGTGTTGAGTTGGCCGCGTCCTTGGTGAAGCCCACGATGAACCTTGTGTAGGCCTCTTCGGAGGCTGGTTCCTGGACAGCCACGGTGCTGCGTGCGGATGTGGTGCTGCTGCCTGCTCCAGGGTTGGCGGAGACAGGCGAAGCGGCGAGGGCCAAGGTGCCGACGACCGCCGACAGCGATAGGGCCAGGACGCGGGTTGTCCTGGCTGTTGATGCACTTCCCATTGGATCTGCTTTCTCGCATCGGGCACAGGGGTAGCCCGAAGTTGGGTGGAGTGAAATGCGGCCACCTGGCGTATCAGCCGGTAACCGAGAGCTAACTTAGGTCTATTTTCAGGTTCTGTAAACCATTGACAAAAGCAGTCAATAGAGTGTGGACTGTCAGTTCCTCCTGCCTCTCGCGGCAGCCATCAGTTGCAGTCCGCAAGGTCAAGTAAAGTGGTCACGTGACTTACGAGATTGAGATTGGCCGTGGCAAGCGTGGGCGTCGTGCCTACTCCCTGGATGACATCGCGATCATCCCCAACCGTCGTACGCGTGACCCCAAGGACGTCTCCGTCTCGTGGCAGATCGATGCCTACAAGTTCGACATGCCCGTCATTGCGGCACCGATGGACTCCGCCATGTCGCCCGCGACCGCCATCGCGCTGGGGCGCCTCGGCGGCCTCGGCGTCCTCGACCTCGAGGGCCTCTGGACCCGGTATGAGGATCCACAGGCGGTACTGGACCAGATCGCCGCGCTTGAGGACGAGACCAACAGCCCCGCCGTCACCCGCCGGATGCAGGAGCTCTACCAGGCGCCCATCCAGCCGGAGCTGATCACCTCCCGCCTCGCGGAAATCCGTGCCGCGGGCGTCACCGTGGCCGGTTCCCTCACTCCGCAGCGCACCCAGGAGCACTACAAGACCGTTCTGGCCGCCGGGGTCGACATCTTCGTGATCCGCGGAACCACGGTCTCCGCGGAGCACGTTTCGAAAAACCACGAACCGCTGAACCTTAAGCAATTCATCTATGAACTCGACGTCCCCGTCATCGTGGGCGGTGCCGCTGGCTACACCCCGGCCCTGCACCTGATGCGCACGGGAGCGGCCGGCGTGCTGGTCGGCTTCGGTGGCGGCGCCACCACCACCACCCGCCGGGCACTGGGCATCCATTCGCCCATGGCGTCGGCCATTTCCGACGTCGCCGCCGCGCGCCGCGACTACATGGACGAGTCCGGCGGACGCTACGTGCATGTGATTGCCGACGGCGGCATGGGCGCCTCGGGTGACATCGTCAAGGCCATCGCCATGGGAGCCGACGCCGTCATGCTGGGCAGCGCCCTGGCCCGGGCGGAAGAGGCGCCGGGCAAGGGCTGGCACTGGGGCCAGGAGGCGCACCACCTGGAGCTTCCGCGCGGCGACAGGGTCAATGTCGGCACGGTCGGTCCGCTGGAGGAAGTGCTCTTCGGTCCGGGCCACCACACCAACGGCACGTCGAACCTCGTCGGTGCGCTGCGGCGCTCGATGGCCACCACCGGCTACTCGGACCTGAAGGCATTCCAGCGCGTCGACGTCGTGGTGTCGCCCTACGCCGGCAACTGACCCAATCGGCCCGCCGCACCCTGCCCATCCACGGACGTTGGAAGTAGTCTAAGGAACTACAACGTCAGCGAGGATGGAGGCCTGTCATGAGCGGTTTTGCTGAAGGTGCAGAGGCGAGCAAGGGAGCGCTGGGCCCCGAGGCGCGGGACGCATCGCTCGCCGCGCTCAAGGCCACCACCGAGCCAGGCAAGGAACTCGACATCCTCGTCGTCGGCGGCGGGATCGTAGGGACCGGCACGGCCCTCGACGCCGTGACCCGCGGCCTGAACGTGGGCATCGTGGAGGCCAGCGACTGGGCGGCCGGAACGTCGTCGCGCTCCTCCAAACTGATTCACGGCGGCCTCCGCTACCTCGAAATGCTGGACTTCGGTCTGGTCAAGGAGGCGCTGCAGGAACGCGGCCTGCTCCTCTCCGAGCTGGCACCCCACCTCGCACGTCCCGTTCCGTTCCTGTATCCGCTGACCAAGCCGTTCCTGGAACGCCCCTACATCGGGGCGGGCATCGCGCTGTACGACGCCATGTCCATTTCCGGAGGCCACAAGCGCGGCGTCCCCTTCCACAAGCACCTGAGCCGCCGCGGCACACTGCGGGCGGCGCCAAGCCTGAAGGATGACGCCTTCGTGGGCTCCATCCGCTACTACGACGGCCAGGTTGACGACGCCAAGTACGTGGCCAACCTCATCCGCACAGCCGCCTATTACGGGGCCCACGCCGTCAACCAGGTGGCCGTGGTGGACTTCCTCCGCGAGGGGGAGCGGGTTGTGGGCGCCAAGGTGGTCAACCGTGAGGACGGTTCCACCTTCAAGATCCGGGCCAAGCAGGTGATCAATGCCACGGGCGTCTGGACGGACGAGACCCAGGCCATGGTGACCGAACGCGGCCAGCTCAAGGTCCGTGCCTCCAAGGGCATCCACCTGGTGGTGCCGCGGGACCGCTTCCAGTCGACCGTGGGCCTCATCCTGCGCACCGAAAAGTCCGTCCTGTTCGTCATCCCCTGGGGACGGCACTGGATCATCGGGACCACGGACACCGACTGGCACCTGGACAAGGCCCACCCGGCGGCATCGAGCAAGGACATCGACTACCTTCTGGAACACGTGAACAAGGTCCTCAAGCGTCCGCTCACCCGGGAGGACGTGGAGGGCGTATATGCCGGCCTGCGGCCCCTTCTGGCCGGCGAGAACGACTCCACGGCCAAACTGTCCCGCGAACACATCGTCGCCCATCCCGTGCCGGGCCTGGTGGTGGTGGCCGGAGGCAAGTGGACAACGTACCGGGTCATGGCCAAGGACGCCGTGGATGAAGCGAGCCGCAGCATGGACGAACGTGTCCCGCCGAGCTGCACCGAATCCGTGCCGCTGCTGGGCGCCACCGGGTTCAAGGCCGCCTGGAACCGCCGCAACCGCACCGCAGAGGAAACCGGCGTGCACGTGGCGAGGGTTGAGCACCTGCTGAACCGCTACGGATCCATGGCGTCCCAGGTGCTGGGCCTCATCCACGACAACCCCGAGCTCGCGGAGCCGCTGCCGGGAGCTGACGACTATCTCCAGGCCGAGGCCGTGTACGCGGCGACCCATGAAGGTGCCCGGCACGTCAACGACGTCCTGACCCGCCGGACCCGCATTTCCATCGAGTCGTGGGACCGGGGTGTGTCTGCCGCGCCGGTAGTCGCTAAGCTTATGGGAGAAATTCTTGGCTGGAGCGATGCGCAGCGGGAAAGCGAAATCAAGCATTACCTTGCGCGGGTGGAAGCCGAACGGCTCAGTCAGCAGCAGCCGGACGACGAATCCGCAGACGCTGCCAGGCTGGGCGTGGAAGACATCGTCCCGTTGCGCTGAGATCACACACCGCCGCGGAATGGGGCTCCGGGCCTCACTGAAGGGACACCACTTGGCGGAACCACTTGACCGTTACGATGCAGAACTCACCACACCGGAGATGGTGATTCTGGAGCTGGACGCGGCTGACAAGACTGACGCCGCAGCCCAGTTGGCGCGGACGCTGTACGCCGCCGGACGCGTCTCGGACCTCGAGGGCTTCCTGGGGCACGTCAACGCACGTGAACACCAGCTCGCCACCGGGCTTCCCGGGGGAGTGGGCCTGCCGCACGCCCGCAGTGAATTTGTTTCCCGGACCTCCATCGCCGTCGGCATCACCAAGTACGGCAGGGCCCTCGACTTCGGGGCCTCGGACGGCCCGGCCACGGTGGTCCTGCTCATCGCCACCCCGGCGAGCTCGTTCTCGGACCACCTCGAGGTGCTGGCCACCCTGGCCAGGTCGCTGTCCAAAGAGTCCTTCCGGGAATCGCTGCGCCGCGCCTACGATGCCGAAGTGATCGCGGAACTGATCAACTCAAGCCTGGTGTTCTTCGACCACTGAGGGACCAGCCGTTTCGTTGTTCTACACGGGGACGAAGTACGGTTAAGGGGTGTGGAAAACAGCCCTCCAGCCCCGGTGGATCGCAGGCCTCGTCTTTGCGATCGTCATTTCCGGTGTCTTCGTGCTGTTGAGCCAGTGGCAGTTCGGCCGGTCCAGCCAGCCCGAGGTGCCTGTCAACCCCACTACCGAGGACGTCAAAAGCCTCACCGAGACCTTGAAGCCCGGCGAATTCTTCCGGGGGTCGGTGGCCGACCAGATGGTGACCGCCACGGGCACCTATGACCGCTCCAAGCAGGTCCTCGTTCCGGGCCGGCTCAAGGACGGCAAGACGGGATACTGGGTGGTGACGGCGTTCGCCGTCACGGATGCCCCCGTACTCAAGGGTGCCGCCGCCTCGCCGCAAACCTGGATTCCGGTGGCGCGCGGATGGATCGCCGATCCCGCCGAAGCCGCCGAGCCGCCGTCGGGCACTATCCGGCTGACCGGACGGCTCCTGCCGTCCGAGGCGCCGGTTCCCAACAAGGCCCCCGCGCCGGGACAGGCTTCCGCCGTCTCGGTCGCCGAACTCATCAACATCTGGAACGTCAGCAGCTACCCGGCGTTCGTGTCGGCCACCACGGAGCTCTCCGGAACGTCCGACGTCGGTGCTGCCGCCGCCGGCAGCGGCCTCCAGCCGCTGAGCATCGGCGCGCAGCCGCCGCCCGCCAAGGTCAACTGGCTGAATCTCTTCTACTCGGTGGAATGGATCGTCTTCGCCGGGTTCGCCCTCTTCATCTGGTGGCGGCTGGTCAAGGATGATTACCACCGCAGCCTGGAGGACGACGAGGACGACGAGGACGACGGCGGCGGCCACGCGCCGGACGACTCTCCCCAGCCAGACACGACCCAGCCAGAAGCAAACCAGCCGGACCCGACCCAACAAAAGGTACAGCCATGATCGAACCCAAGCCTGCCATCCAGCCGCAGCCGTCGAACCAGACGGGCTCAGGAGCGGCGAAGAAGCGACGTTTCGGCGGAACGGAAGCGCAGATTCGCTCGGCCCTGAAGTTCTACAAGGTCATGGCCTACCTCACCGGCGCCATGCTGCTGCTGCTCTGCGCGGAGCTGGTGGCGCGCTACGTCTTCGGCCAGTACCTGTTCGCGGGCGGGACCAACGCCCTGACGGGCCAGCCGTTCGGGTTCGGATTTACCGAGGCCGAGCCCAAGGGTGTGCTCAACGGATTCAACGTGTCCGTCGCGGTGCTCATTGTCCACGGCTGGATGTACGTGGTGTACCTGATGTCGAATTTCCGGCTCTGGACGCTGATGCGCTGGCCGTTCGCCAAGATGATCCTGCTGGCACTTGGCGGCGTGGTGCCGTTCCTCTCCTTCATCGTGGAGAAGAAGTTCCACGCCGAAGTTGAAGCCGAACTGGCAGCCAACCCCCAGGCAGCCAGCCGGTACTAGCCGCTGAGCCGCCTCACCGGAGTTTCGTGCGTCACAGCAGGCCCCCTCAAGATGCGTCGGGGCAACGGTGCAAAGTAGTCTAGGACGGTGACTACTCCCACTGCATCCCAAACTTCCCAGAAGCCGGTGCTGGTTGTTGACTACGGTGCCCAGTACGCGCAGCTGATTGCCCGCCGCGTCCGGGAAGCGAACGTGTATTCGGAAGTGGTTCCGCATACCTACAGCACCGAGCAGCTCCTGGCCAAGAACCCCGCCGCCATCATCCTGTCCGGCGGCCCCTCCAGCGTGTACGCGGACGGCGCCCCGAAGGTGGGGGCGGACCTCTTCGAAGCCGGCATCCCGGTTTTCGGCATCTGCTACGGCTTCCAGGCAATGGCCAACGCGCTGGGCGGCAAGGTGGCCCAGACCGGACTTCGTGAGTACGGTTCCACCGAAGCCACCGCAGTGGGCGCGGCCCGCTCCATCCTGGCCGGCGTGCCTGAACTGCAGAACACCTGGATGAGCCACGGCGACTCCGTCCAGGAAGCACCCGAGGGCTTCGAGGTCCTGGCAACCACCGCCGGCGCGCCGGTGGCCGCGTTCGCCAACGAGGAAAAGTGCCTCTATGGCGTGCAGTGGCACCCGGAGGTCAAGCACTCGGCATACGGCCAGCAGGTCCTGGAAAACTTCCTGTTCAAGGGCGCCAAGCTGGAACCCAACTGGACCACGGGCAACATCCTCGAAGAACAGGTTGACCGGATCCGCAAGCAGATCGGCGACGCCAGGGTAATCTGCGGCCTCTCCGGCGGCGTGGACTCGGCCGTGGCCGCCGCCCTCGTCCAGCGCGCAGTCGGCGACCAGCTGACCTGTGTGTTCGTGGACCACGGGCTGCTCCGCGAAGGCGAAGCGGAACAGGTTGAACGGGACTTCGTCGCCGCAACCGGCGTGAAGCTCTACGTTGCCAATGAGCAGGAACGCTTCCAGGCCGCACTGGCGGGCGTCAGCGATCCGGAAACCAAGCGCAAGATCATCGGCCGCGAATTCATCCGTGCCTTCGAGGAAGCGGAGCTGGCCATCATCGCCGAAGCCGCGGCGCACGGCGAGAAAATCAAGTTCCTGGTCCAGGGCACGCTGTACCCGGACGTCGTCGAATCCGGCGGCGGCGAAGGCGCTGCGAATATCAAGAGCCACCACAACGTGGGCGGCCTGCCCGAGGACCTGCAGTTCGAGCTCGTCGAGCCGCTGCGGGCCCTGTTCAAGGACGAGGTCCGCGCCGTCGGAGCCCAGCTGGGCCTGCCCCAGGAAATCGTCGGCCGCCAGCCGTTCCCCGGCCCCGGCCTGGGAATCCGGATCGTCGGAGAAGTCACCAAGGAACGCCTGGACCTGCTGCGCAAGGCTGACGCCATCGCCCGGGCCGAGCTGACCGCTGCCGGACTCGACAACGACGTCTGGCAGATGCCCGTGGTGCTGCTGGCAGACGTCCGCAGCGTCGGCGTCCAGGGCGACGGCCGGACCTACGGCCACCCGATCGTGCTGCGCCCGGTCTCCTCCGAGGATGCCATGACGGCCGACTGGTCACGGCTTCCGTACGACCTGCTGGCCCGGATCTCGAACCGGATCACCAACGAGGTTGAGGGCGTCAACCGCGTGGTGCTGGACGTGACCAGCAAGCCGCCGGGAACCATCGAGTGGGAATAGCGTTTTGAGTGGCCGGTCTCCGCAAGGAGGCCGGCCACTCCGCTTTCCTGGCAGTTGTTTTTTGCCGGGCAATGCGGGCGGCGCTGCGAAATCCGCCGCAACTTAGCCCGTTCCAGTGTTGCGGTCTCTCACCCGTGGCCGTTTGCGGCTACGCTCGAAAGTATGCCCGTATGGTCCAAGGCGTCACGTGCAAGCGCAGAAAAGAAGGCAGTAGTGTCAGTTGGTCAGGTCGACTCCGAGGGTTCGGAGGAGCTCAGGAAGTGGCTGTCCGGGCTTAAGCCCGTTACCGGGGCGGACACCATGCTGCGCTTCACCAAAACCCCCGAGGGCTCGATCGACCTCACGAACGCGCACCCGTCCGGCCTTGCCCAGCTCATGGCAGGGCGCCGCACCCGGCTTTCCACGCTGATCCGTGACCAGCAGCAGTACGTTGTAGCTGCCCGGGCTTCCCGGAACCTGCGGTCCAAGATCTTCGAACTCGCCAATGACCGCGGCATCGAGGCCGGCTACTTTTCGGCCGGAACAGTCGTGTGGACGTCCGCCGTCGGCGGTAAGCCGCAGCGGGTCTCCGCGCCGGTCATGCTGACTGCCATCTCCCTCACCATCCGCCCCGGCGAAGGTGACTACGAGCTGCAGCTTACGGAGCAGGCCCGCATCAATCCGGCCCTGATCCGGCACCTGAAATCCATCCACGGCATCGTGTTCGACGTCAACGCCGTGACCCGGATGGCTTACAGCACCGCGCGCTTTGACCCCCAGCCCGTCCTGGACCGGCTCAGCACGCTGGTCAAGCCGATCCACGGTGCGGAGGTGGAGCACAACCTGCTCGTCTCCACCTTTGCGGACCTCTCCGGCAACCTGGACGACCCCTGGATCAACCAGCAGAACCCGCTCGTGGCGTCGCTGGCCCGGGCCGCATCCGGCGAAGTCCTGGAGGTGCCCGCGCTGCAGCCCGGACGGTTCCCGAGCGTGGACGAGCGCGACCCCGCCGATGAGCTGCTCCTTCTGGATGCGGACGAGGACCAGCAGTACGTGATTGACGCCGTCCGGGCAGGGGACTCGCTGGTGGTCAGCAGCCCGCCCGGAACCGGCCAGACCCAGACGGCGATCAACGCCGTCGGCGCCTTGGTGGACGAAGGCAAGACAGTCCTGGTGGTGGGGGACCGGCGCGCCAGCCTCAACGAAGTGGCCGGCCGGCTCGAGGACCTCGGCCTGGAGTCCGTCCTTTTCCAGCTGTCCGGCAGCGCAACGCCCCAGCAGCTCAAAGGCCAGCTGGTCCGGGCCATCGTCCGCAACGAGAAATCCAGCGAGCCGCGGCTGGGCAGCCTGCACAAGACCCTGACCGAGCACCGGCACGCGCTGATGGACCACGTGGCGTCGCTGCACAACGTCCGCAAGCGCTGGGGCTGCTCGCCGTACCAGGCCATGCAGTCGCTGGCGGAGCTGACGGCGATCCAGCCGGCCCCGGCCACCACGGTCCGGCTGAAGCGCAGTGTGCTGGACAGCATCCGGGACCGCGAGGAACTCGCCGGCCGGCTGAAGCGCGCCGCGGAACTCGGCAGTTTCAGCAGTGCCTCCACGTCGAGCCCCTGGCACGGCGCCCGGCTGGTGACGCGGAAGGAGACGGAGGAGGCGCAGGATCTGGCACGCTCCGTCGCGAAGAAGCTGCCGCTGCTGAACGAGCGCATGAAGGACGTGGCCGGCCACGCGGAGATCCGCCTTGGCACGACCTTTGCCGAGTGGGGTTCCCAGCTCAAGCTGCTGGTCGCCGTCCGGGAGAGCCTGGACAAGTTCACACCCGATATCTTTGACCGGCCCGTGCACGACCTCATCTCCGCGACCGCATCGTCCGCCTGGCGCCGCGAGCACAACGTGGACATGGCATCCATGCAGCGTTCGCGCCTGCGCCGGGTGGCCAAGGAGTATGTCCGGCCCGGCGTGCACATCGCCGACCTCCACAGCTCACTGGTGCTGGTGCAGGAGCAGCGCGCACAGTGGGCCGGGTACGCCACCACGCAGCGACATCCCGCGGTGCCGTCGGGACTGGCCGAAATCACCCTCATGTACCGGGGCCTGACCCGTGAACTGAAGATGTTGGGCGACGCCCTGCGGCACACACCGGCCGGCGGATCACTGGAAACGACGCCCTACCCGGAACTCATGGAACGGCTGGAACGGCTCGTCGCCGACAGCCAGACGCTCAAGACGCTGCCCGAGCGCACGCTGCTGATCGAGAACATGCGCGAGCACGGTCTGGGCGAGCTGCTGGCGGATCTCTCGGAGCGTGAGGTCCCGGCCGAGTCCGTTGCCGCGGAGCTCGAGCTCGCCTGGTGGCAGTCCGCCCTGGAAGCGATGATCAGCGGCGATGACTACCTCGCCATGTCCGACGGCGACGCCCTGCGCCAGCTTGAGGCCGAGTACAGGCTTGCCGACAACGCCCATATTGCCAGCGGTGCCGGACGGCTCCGGTGGCAGCTCGCCGAGCGCTGGCGCGCCGGCATCGCCAAGAACCCGCGCCAGGCGGACCTCCTCAGGAGCCTGCTCAAGGACGGGCGGGTCACGCTGGCGGCGCTGACGGCCCAGGCTCCGGAACTTGTTCCCATGCTGGTTCCTGTCTGGTCGGTGAGCCCGTACCTGATGACGGGCCTCCTCCCTGCCGAGCAGAAGTTCGACGCCGTGGTCATCCTGGATGCAGAAGCGACGTCGCTGCAGGCTGTCCTGCCGGCCGTGGCCCGCGCAAAGCAGGTCATTGCGTTCGGGGACGACAAGATCGCGAGCCCGCGCACGTTCACCGTCGCGGTGGAGCGGCTCGCTGCCGGCGAACAGTCGCACCAAAGCGTTGAAAGCGCCTTCACCGCGCTGGCTGCGGTCCTGCCGACATGGCGCCTGCACTCCGTGTACCGCGCGGTTGACGAAGACCTGGTGCTGCAGCTGAGCAAGGGCTTTTACGACGGCGGCCTTCGCCGCCTTCCCGAAGGCCAGTCCGCCACGGGGCTGGACCGTGCCCTGCTGGTGGAGTACCTGCCCGACGGCACGGGGCTGCCGAGCGCCGATCACGAGGGCGTGGAGTCGGTCGTGGCGGAGGTCAACCGCGTGGTGGAGCTGGTGTTCGAACACGCCCGCCTCCGTCCGCGCACCACCCTGGCCGTCGTCACAGCCAGCCTTCGGCATGCCGCGAGGATCGGCGAGGCCATCCGGCTGCAGCTGCCCAACCATCCTGCGCTGGCCGAATTCTTCACCGCCGGGGATGAGTCCTTCCGCGTGGTAGATCTTGAGCGCGCCCAGGGGCTGGTCCGCGACCACGTGATTTTCTCCCCGGGCTACGGCCGGACTCCGCACGGGCGCGCCCTGCACAACTTTGGTCCGCTGTCCGCCGAGGGCGGCCGGGCCAAGTTCGCCCTGGCCATGACCCGCGCCCGCCAGTCCTTGCACGTCCTGACGTGCTTCAAGCCGGAAGACCTTGACCGGACCCGGCTGGCGCACGGGGCGGTGGACCTGTACGAACTGCTGGACCGCGAGATCTCCGGCAACACGGACCTCGGCCTGTCTCTTATACACATCTAGATGTGTATAAGAGACAGGCGCTCGGGGCCTGTCACTTATACACAACTAGATGTGTATAAGAGACAGTGGCGGACCTCGGCGACCGGCTGCGGGCTCGCGGGGCCCGCGTCTGGCACCAGTATGACGGCGTCATCGACGTCGTGGCCGCGGCCGACCCCCTCAGCACCATGGGCCAGGACGCCGCTGAGATACCGCGGCCGGTGGCCATCGAGTCTGACGGGACCGAGCAGTACCGGCAGATGACGGTCCGCGAACGCAGCAGGCTGCGCCCGCAGCTGCTGGAGCGCCTCGGTTGGCGTTACATGCCTTTGTGGACGATCGAAGTCTTTACGGATCCCTCAGCCTGCGCCGACCGGATCGGCGGCTACCTCGGACTCGAGAAGCCCGCCCTCCCGCTCCGGTCCGTGGGCTCGCCGGGGTTCTTCGACGACGACGTCAGCTCTCTCGCCGAGGAGCCCTACGAGGGCGGCGGCGAGGGTTCCTACGACGGATCCTACGATGGCGACGACCAGGATTCGGACCCCGGTGCGGGCCGCGGCAGCGAGGAATTCGTGGTGGGTCCGGAAGGGTTTTCAGACGGCAGCGCCGACGAAGAATTCAGCGACGCCCATGAAGACGATGTTGAGAACGACTACGACGGTGATACCGCGGACAGGAAGGACGGCACGCAGTGAACGCCGCTGCAGTGAACGATGGCTCCCGGAAGGACGCTGGCACCCCGAGCGACGGCGGCTCCCCGAAGGGCGGCGCCACCCGGAATGGCGCCACCCGGAATGGCGCCACCGCCTCTTCGAAGGCGTCCGGGCCGGCTCGGAAGACCCCCGGCCCGGTGAAATCGGCGGGCGTGGTGCCCAACAAGGCGTCCGAGGACGATCCGCGGGTGTGGGGCGATTCCGGTGCCGACAATGACCACGATGCGTGGCTGAAGGAGCAGCGGCCCCCTCACTGGGGTTAGCCGCCTGCTGACCCCACGAGTACAAAGAACAGCTTGCCCTGGGTTGAGGCACCCGCAAGGGCACTGGCCTGGGCTGGCGTTGCCGCCACGACTATGAGGCCTTCCGAGTCGCCGGTGCCGAGCCACTGGCCGCTCTGGCCCTCTTGGCCTGACGTCCACAACACGGGCACGGAGCTGGCCAGCACCTTTGATGAAGACGCTTGCTCGTAGCCGTTGCCGTTCGTCAGCACGACGTTGACGAGCTGGCCGGGGGAGACCAGCTGGATGGAGGCAGGGTCCGCCATGCGCAACGGCACTGCGGCAGAACCAGGTGCGGCTCCCGTGAGCAGTCCAGGCCCCACGAGCTGGGCGTCCGAGAGCAGCTGCCCCTTGCGGAGTGGGGCGGCCAGCTGTTTTCCCTCCAGCCCTGGGGCATCAGTGAACGAGCCGGCGGGCAGCAGGGACGGCGGAATGTTGACCGCCGCGATGTCGTCGCCGCCCAGGGCCGCTCCTGTCTCTTATACACATCTAGATGTGTATAAGAGACCCGCGCCGCGGCGATGGCCCGGACGGTGTGGGCGGGGGCGGGCGTGAGCTGGTGGACGGCTAAGCCGGCGGCCAAACAAAGCAGCAGCGCCACGGCAAGGCGGCGGTTGCGGGTCAGCCAGCCGGCGAGGTCAGGAGCCCGGCGGGGCGGGCGGCCCGGGCTTCCGGGAAGCGCAGTGCGTCGGCTGGCGCGCCCGGCCGACGGGGAGGTCCTGACGGGGAAGATTCCGGTAGCTGGCATGCTGCCACGCTACGTAGCCTGTAGTGCTGAGTGACAGGCGGGAGTTGCCCTATGTGGAAAGCGGGCCGCGCAGGGGCCCGTATGTGGACATCCGCGGGGCGGACATCATTCCGGACAAGCAGGGCGGGGCGGGGTCAGCTGGCAGCGGGAGCCGCCGGAGCGGCGGCAGGCACAGCAGGGGCTGAAGCGGCCGGTGACGACGAGACCGTGCTGCCCTTGGCATCGCGCGAATCAGTGCGGTAGAACCCGGATCCCTTGAAGACAACGCCTACGGTGTTGAACTTCTTGCGAAGGGTCCCCTGGCACTCGGGGCAGGACGTCAGAGTGCTGTCGGTGAATGACTGCACGATGTCGAAGGCATGGCTGCAATCCTTGCAGGCATAGGCATACGTGGGCACTGTGGATCCTCCTCATGGACAAGCGGCAGGTCCTGTGCTGCAAGCTTCATCTCCGGGACATTCCTTGACGGAACACCGCGGCGGAAATGACCGCTTAGCAGTCGCAGGGCCTGAGTGCCAATTCTATCACCCTGCCGGCGTTGCCTCCACGTCAGCGGTACCGCTTTCACGCCAGCCGGATCACGCCCGAGGGGGTCAGGACCGCGTCGACGGGCCGGTCAAAGCTTTCGGCCGGGATCGTCGAAGCAGGCAGGAGCTCGGCGTCGTAGATGATGGCGGCCCTGGGGGCGCGCAGGCCGGTGGCATCCACCGCCGCCAAGAACTTGTCGTAGTACCCGCCGCCCTGCCCGATCCTGTTGCCGTTCATGTCCACGGCCGTGGCGGGGAGGAACATTGCAGCCACCTCCTTGATGGCCTCGAGGCCGTGGCGCTCCCCGGCCGGCTCCTGGATGGGCGCGTACCTGCTGCGGACAAATTCGGAGGACGGGTTCCAAAACACCCAGCTCAGGGCGCGGTCCGGTTCGCAGACGGGAAGCAGCACGCTGTGGCCTGCCTCGTGGAGGGCGGTGATCAGCCGGAGCGTGGGCGGTTCGAAGGCTACGCCAAGATAGGCGGTGAATGTCGCCGGCCGTCCGTCCGCGATCGTGTCCGCCCAGGCCAGGCCGTGGGCGGCAATTCCGTCCGCGGCGTCCGATAAGGCGCTGGCCGGCAGTCCCGCGCGCAGCGTCCGGTGCCTGGCACGGATCTCATCCTTAGCCGGCTGGTTCTCTGGTGGCATGGCGGGCCGTCCTTTGTCGTGTCGGGAGTCCGGCCGGGCCACTGCCGGAAGCATTTACCGTATGAATGTTCCCTCCGATAGATTAGTCGAGTGACTTCCACTAATCGTTCAGTCCGCAAGGCCGTCATCCCCGCAGCGGGCCTCGGCACCAGGTTCCTGCCCGCCACGAAGGCGATGCCCAAGGAGATGCTGCCGGTGGTCGACAAGCCGGCAATCCAGTACGTCGTCGAAGAGGCCGTCAAAGTTGGCCTGAGCGATGTCCTGATGATCACCGGACGCAACAAGCGCGCCCTCGAGGACCACTTCGACCGGGTTCCCGCCCTGGAAGCCACCCTGGAGGCCAAGGGAGACACCGCCAAGCTGGAGTCGATCCAGGCAGCGAGCAACCTGGGGGACATCCACTACGTCCGTCAGGGCGACCCCAAAGGGCTGGGCCACGCTGTCCTGCGCGCCCGCCAGCACGTGGGACACGAGCCTTTCGCCGTGCTGCTCGGTGACGACCTGATCGATGCCCGCGACGAACTGCTGAGCACCATGATCGAAGTCCAGGCCAAGACCGGCGGCTCCGTCGTGGCCCTCATCGAAGTGGATCCGTCCCAGATCAGCGCCTATGGCTGCGCCGATGTTGCCGCGATCGACGGCGAGGGCTTCGTCCGGATCAACAAGCTCGTGGAAAAGCCGGACGTCGACGAGGCACCCTCCAACCTGGCGATCATCGGCCGGTATGTACTTCACCCCGCAGTATTCGACGTGCTCGAACGGACGGCCCCCGGACGCGGCGGCGAAATCCAGCTCACAGATGCGCTGCAGGAACTCGCAGCCAGCGACGGAGACGGCTATGGCGTCTACGGCGTGATCTTCCGGGGCCGGCGCTACGACACCGGCGACAAACTCAGCTACCTCAAGGCCTGTGTCCAGCTCGCCATCGACAGCGACGACCTTGGCCCCGGCCTGCGTGAGTGGCTGCCGGAGTTCACCGCCGGACTGAACAAGTAACCCTCCATGAGGGTCAGCCACATCTGGCCGGTCACGCTGGAATGCGGGGACATCGTCCTGCGTCCTATCCGGTACCGTGACCGCAAGGAATGGACGGAGGTCCGTACGCGGAATAGCGAGTGGCTTGCACCCTGGGAGGCATCCAACCCCGCGCCGGGCGGCGCGCTGCCCGACTACCGGCAGATGGTGAAGTCCCTGAACTCCCAGGCGGCCCAGGCAACGGCCCTGCCGTTCCTGATCACGGCCTGGACCCCCGGGTTCCGCGACCCGGTCATCGTGGGCCAGTTGACGGTGTCCTCGATTGTGTGGGGCTCGGCCATGATGGCAACGCTTGGCTATTGGGTGGACGAGGCCAGGGCGGGGCAAGGGATCGCGCCCACCGCTGTTGCCATGGTCACGGACCACTGCTTCCGGACGCTGGGCCTGCACCGCATGGAGATCAACATCCGGCCGGAGAACGGTCCCAGCCTCCGTGTCGTGGAGAAACTCGGTTTCCGCGACGAGGGCTACAGGCCCCGGTTCCTGCACATCAACGGGGAATGGGCTGACCACCGAACCTTCGCGCTGACCTCAGAGGAGGTTCCGGAGGGGCTGCTCGGTCCGTGGCTCCGCAGGAGACCGGCCTGAGGGTCCGGGGCCAGGCAACTTCCTCGGCATAAGTCCATTGATTTGAGAGCCCGCCCGCGACACACCGAGACGAATGCCACACCCGGTCGCCTATTCCTCATACGGTTTTGTATGTGGACATCCCCCTTAGCAGCTCAGTCATCCTTGTGGTCGCTGTCGCGCTCTGGATTTTATGGGTTGCCCCTTACGTGCTCCGCAACCGCCGGCATCAGTTCCAGGCTGCCGGTGACCTGACGGTGGAGACCGTTGACGCCGAAACTGCAAACCCGCAAGCCGGGAGGGTCGCACACATGACCGCCCAGCAGGAGAAACGCATGGACACCAGGAAGAGCAGCGAATCCGCAGCCGGCTTCACGCCGGCCAGGTCCGGTGGCCAGCCGGCCGCAAAGGACGGCGGTGCCTTCCGCATCCGCTACGGACGGACAGCCATCGCCCTCGCCGGGCTGCTGTCCCTCATTACAGCGGTGGTCAGCGGCGTCCTGCGGATCTTCGGCATCGGCAACCCCTGGCTTCCGGCCCTGGCGTTCCTGACCGGCGCTGCCGCCGTCGTTCTTCTGCGTCGGCTGGCCGTCCGGGACCGCCGGAAGAAGATGAACGCCGCATTCAGCGCTGCCATGGGTTCGCGGGCTGAAAGCAGTACCCGCACGGAGCGGTATTCGGATCCGGTGCCGTCCGGGGAAGGCGCCGTCCAGCGGGAAAACATGCTCTTCGACGCCGAAGCCGTTGCGCCCCGACCCAAGCCCCTGACGGCGAGGGAACTCCGCGAGGCCGCCTTGGCAGTGGCCGTCGCAGCGGGAGACAACAGTGCCGCCCAGGCTGCCAGCGAACCGGCCGCGGCTGAAGACACCAGCTGGGAGCCGGTAGAAGTTCCCAAGCCCACCTATGTTGAGGCTGCTAAGGCGGACCGCCCCGCACCCGAACCGCTCGATCTTCCGGAGTCTCCCAAGGCCGTCGGCAAGCCTTCGCTCAAGCAGGGCCCCGCCGCTGTCTCTTATACACATCTGGCCGTGGCAGCGCCGAATGCCGGCCCCGCGCGGCCCCTGACCAAGGCCCAGAGCGCGCTGAGCAACCTTGACGACGTCCTGCAGCGCCGCCGGGCGTAGCGACCGTCCGCGCGGGTGTAGCCTCAGGCCATGACCCGTATCTGTGTGGCCGGCGGCACCGGCCAGGTGGGCCGCGAAGTGGTGAGCCAGGCGCTTTCCGGCGGTCACACCGTCGCCGTCCTCAGCCGCAACCCGCCTCCGGCAGGTTCCCCGGAACACCACGACGGCGCCACTTACTTCCGTGCCGACGTCACCACCGGCGAAGGGCTGGCGGAAGCGCTGGCGGGTGCCGACGTCGTGATCGACTGCCTTGAGGGGCAATCAGGCAAGGCGCTCAGGCTGTTTGCCGCCGGCGGTGCGTTGTTGCTTGCCGCGGCACTCGAGGCCGGCGTTGGGCGGGCGGTCCTGCTCTCCATCATTAACTGCGGTCAGAGCAGTTACGGGTTCTACCGGTCGAAAGCGGACAAGGAACGGGTGTACGCCCGTTCCCAGCTCGAAACCGCGACAGTGCGGGCCACACAGTTCCACAGCCTCGTGGCCGGGCTGTTCGCTGCCGGGTCTCGCGTTGGCCTCATTCCCGTGGTCAGGGGCGCCCGGTTCCAGACGATTTCCCCGGCCGATGTGGCCGCCGCACTGCTGGAAGCAGCGGTGGGGCCAGCGGCCGCCGACCGGCACCGCCTGCGGACGATTGGCGGCCCTGAGATCCAAGATATGAACGACCTGGCGCGCACGTGGAAGCAGGTCACGGGCGCCCGGGGCGTCGTGGCAGCGTTCTCGTTGCCCGGGTCTATGGGCAAATTCCTGCGCGAAGGCAAGAACCTGGCGCCCGGGGAGCGCTACGGACGCGAGACATTCAGGGGCTGGCTGGAAAAGCGGGCGGAAAATTTGTAGCCTAGGGAAACCGGCGTTGCGGTTGTCTCTGGCAGTGGCGCCCCGGGGTTATAGCTCAGTTGGTAGAGCGCTTCGTTCGCATCGAAGAGGTCAGGGGTTCGAATCCCCTTAGCTCCACAATTTGTAGGGTTTTTCCGGCCTTAATGGTGCCTGGATAAACACTTTGGTAACACTTTGGGTCACATACTTGACGGCGTTCAGAGTTTGAGCAGTGTGTCATAGCGCCATCCTAGGGGAGTGGTGGCCGGATCGCTGCTCGGATCCAAGCCCCAGGCATTGGAACGCCCTGGAGGATTCAGGAAATTTGTTCGGTGCAGACGCTGACATTTGCACGAACGGTGAATCACTAGGCAAAACTTGCTAGAGGGACATTGCTTGTACCGCATGGGTAAGGCCCGAGTGTGGGTTGCCGCGTAGAAAGTAGAAACAGGTGTGGGGCGGACAGACCGCCTGGCCACATCAGCGGGTGTTAGCTGTCGCGCCGAGAACTCAATAGGCTCCTACCGGGGGTAACCGACGTCGAAGCTCCTGTTGGCCCTCCTACGGCGTTGTAGAGCCAAACGTTGGCATCGTCCTCATAGCCCGTCGGATGTTTGGCGACTGTGGACATCTTTCCTCCTCCGAGCCAGAGACTATGTGGTTCAATCCGGCTGCCCTATAGCTTGCTGCTTGCCGTGACCAAGTGTCGGTTGCTGGCCAAGTCGTCTTCCTTCTGCCTGTCGGTAGCCTTGAACGGATAGGGCTGACAGCAGATGGCCTCGTGGCAGACGCTCCCCGGCGACCAGCTCCGGCGGTGCCGTACACATGGGAGGGATGAGCGAAATTAGTGCGGAGCACAATGAGGTGGACCATTGGCCGGACGAGCTTCTGGTCGCCGGTGACTGGCACGGGAACACCATTTGGATGGAGAAGGTGCTGCGGGCCGCTGCCCGTAGCGGACACAAAACGATCATCCATGTCGGTGACCTGGCCGTCCTGTGGCCGGCGGCCAACGATAACGACAAGTTCACGAAGGTCCTGAAACGGCGCCTGGACGAGCATGATTTGACGCTGGTATTCGTGGACGGCAACCATGACGTGCACCCGAAGCTGCGGGCCCTGCCTGTGAATGAAGACGGCTTCGGTGTGATCAATGACCGGCTGCTGTACGCACCGCGCGGGCACCGTTGGAATTGGTCGGGGGTTCGGTTCGGGGCCCTAGGCGGGGCATATTCGGTGGACCGCCGTTCCCGGAAGCTGGGCAAGTCCTGGTGGGAGGGGGAGGAAACCAGTGAGGCCGACGTCTGTCGCTTGGGCCCGGGCCGTTTGGACGTGCTGATCACCCATGAGGTTCCGGCAGGGATTGACGTCGTGTCGGAGTTCTCCTTCGGGCTGCCGAAGGTCATTGAGCAGGAGGCGTACGCCAACCGCCTGTTGGTCCGGGACGCCGTTCGCAATACCGAGCCCCGACTGGTGTTTTCCGGTCACTGGCACCAGCGGCGCAGCGCACTGATGCCGAACATGGGCACCCAGGTTCATGTCCTGCACATGGACCAGTTCGAGGGCAATGTCGTGGCCCTGAACTTGAAAACTCTGGGAGTTCGGGAGTACCCGCTGGACTGAAGCACCATTACGGAGACGCGTGGTGCGGTTCCCTCGTCTTTCGTGACTGGTATTGCTTACCAGGTGTGCGGCACTAGGCTCTCGGGCATGATGAAGAATCTTACGATTGGTGGCCTGAAGGTCAGCGTCGGGCACGCCAAGGAGTTGGCCGGGGAGTATATGAACCAGCCCGGCAGATGGTCCTACCCGGCGTACGACAGCTATCCGGGCAACGGTGATCCGGACACGATCGGCCCACAGGACGTGCTGGCTGCCGGGCTCCTGAACGCAGGGCAGAACCCGCTGACGACCCAGTACACGTTCGAGAGCCTGTCCCATGAGATCAACACCCGGCTGGGGAACGTGCCTCGGTCCACCCTCGACATGGCGGACGATCCGACGCTGGAGGTGATCGCGCACCTGTTCGGTGTCCTGGACCGGAAGGAACGGCCCCTGTCGGTCCGGTTGACCAAGCTGAGCAAGGTCCTGCACCTGAAGCGCCCGGGCCTGCTCCCGCTGTACGACGACCACGTCTGGCGGGCCTATAGCAAGCTTGGAAACGTCCGGGTCCAACCGAAGTTAGGCCGCGGCTGGAAGGATTTCGCCCTCGCTTGGCTGCCTGAGATCAGGAAGGACCTCCGCGACGGACTGGAGCACTGGACGGAAATCGCCGGCCTCGCCCCGGTCGACGGCCCTACTGTCACCCCGCTACGCGCACTGGACATGGTGGTCTGGCGTCTGGTTGAGGAAGTGGCCCCGCGGCCGCGTAAGCCCAGGCGCTCCAATCAGGTACCGGCATAGCAAGGCCGCGCACCTGCGGGCCCTCCACCACGGTCCAGTCGTTGTTGGAGCCGTTGCGGATCCAGATCGGCTACCGCGGCGAAATCCAGGTATGCCTGCTGAACACGGACCGGAACAAAGCAATGGACTTCAAGCGCGGAAACCGTATCGCCCAGTTAGTCATCCAGCGGATCGAAATCGCCTCGTTCGCCCGAGTCGATGAGCTCACTGAATCGGTCCGCGGCACCGGCGGCTTCGGCTCCACGGGAGGCTTCGCGGCGCCCTGATGCCGTCTGACGTGCGGCTTTACTGAAGCCGCAGGGCGGAGCGGCCCGGACCTGATGCTTGCCAAAGTGTCGGATGATGCTGCTAATGTGTGGAACGCAGCACGTCAGGAAAGACCGTATGGTGGCCTGACAAGCCTTGAATCAAACATATGCAGCAGCCGACTACCTAACGGAAAAGGTCTGCCACTGCGAAGAAGCCCCGGAACCTCGAACGTCCCGGGGTTTCTTTGCGTCCAGGGGTAGTAGCCCCTCCGCCTTCTTTGTGTGCGGCCCGCGGGCGTTTCGATCAGCGGTGAGGGCGTTCCGGATTCCCGCACACATTGGCAGTACCGGCAGGGAGCCGGGAATGCCGATACCGGAGGACCGAACACCATGGCTACTTTCAACCTGGACGAGCTGCTCACCATCAACGACAGCGACCCGATCACGTACTCCGAGGGCCACCCGGGCGCCGGTAACCCGCAGGCCCTCTTCGGTCAGGACCACTTCGGCGGACCGCAGCTGGCCATGTTCGACAAGACCCACCGCGGCACCGACCTGTACACCACCTACAGCGTCGGCGGCTGGGAAGCCGGGAACTTCCACCGGGTCATCTGCGAGGGACCGCTGGTCGAAGGACCGCACGCCTGGATGAGCGCCAACGCCACCGTCCTCACCGCCCACAAGCAGGAACGCCGCGAACAGATCCTCGTCGCCGAGGGCGACACAATCATCCTCCGAGGCACCGAATACGCCATCAGCCAGGACCGCTACGGCTACATCAAGCTGACCCCGACCCCAGTTTCGGCCGAGGCGTAAGCACAGCGAAGCCCCGGCGCGGAGACCTTGCCGGGGCTTCTACGTGTCGCCCTAGTACTGGATGTCGGCGATCTTCCAGTTGCCGTCCACGACCTTCATGGTGAAGGTGTACGTGCCGGTCACGGGAATGGTGTCGTTCTTGTCGTACTCCGTGCTGATGCGGTTCTCGGACGCGTTACTGCTGTTGGTCCAGCTGACCGTGAATTCCGCATGTCCCTCGTCCGCCGAGCCGGACACATTTCTGACTTCGCCGGTGGCGGCCATGGTGCGTTTGTACGGCACCGAGTCCTCCCATGTGATCAGAGCGCGCTCGATCGTCGCCACGTTGATCTTGGTCTCCGTAATTTTCATGTGGCTGAGGCGCGGGTTGGCTTCAAAGCCTTCGACGAAGAGTGCCTTTGTGACCAGCTCGGCACCCGCTTCCGCAATGGGCTGTGCGATCTCAGCTGGCTTCTTGTTAGCGTTCGGATCCATGTACTTCTCATTGGTTTCCTGGTTTGCTCCGTAGTTCTCCCAAGCGGTCCACCTGTCATCCAGAATGGCCTTGGCCAGGCTCTCAACCGGATATTTATCGACGGGAAGCTCGAACGACGCAGCAGTAGCAACTGTGCTGACGGCCGAAGGGGACACAGAGGCGGCAGGTGATGAGCTGGCGGCTACCGGCGCCGAAGCAGGTGCCGCCTGGGGCGAGGAGCACCCTACCAATGCGGAAGCCAGGAAGGCTGTAAGGCAGGCTGCCCCCAGGGTCGTTTTAGCTGCCATGATTCCCCCAAATATTGTGATGAGCTGGCGCCAGTATATTGGTCGTCCGCACCAGGCTTGTGGAAATGACCGACGCTTCTAACCGTGGAGTGCCGCCACGGCCTTGGCTGCCACCTGGATGCTTTCCCAACCCCGCCGGCCAGCGGCAATAGTGCGGCGGTCGAGTGCGACGCCCTTGTTCTGAAGGATCGCTACCAGGGTCGCGTTCACGACATCCTCGCGGAGCTCGCTCAGCCAAGGGCCACGGATGTTCGGCATGACCGGAATGCGGGCCCGGATGGTCAGGAAGTGCCCGCCAATCATGGCCGCCGCGAAGCAGATGATGCCGATGATAAGCAGCTTCAGGTAGTTTTCCTGGTCGGTGGCCACAATGTAAGCGGGCGGTGCGATCAGTGCCGCCATCAGGCCCAGACGCATCGCCAGGATTGCCCGGGCACTGCCGGAGGCCTTGCGGCGGGCCACGGTGCCGGCCAGCTGCTTGTCCCGGACAGCCTGCGCCTTCAGCCGCCACTGGCGCTGCGAACCCAGGTGAAGCTGGACGAGGGCGCGGGCCGCGGCCAGCTCCTCCGGGTTCTCTTTCCGGAGGGCGGTCACGACCGGGTCCTCGGCGTCGGCCCAGGCACTGTCCAGGCGGCGGTCGATGGCGGCGGCCATGTCATTCAGACCCAGGCGGGCTGCGGCTTCGGCGGTTTCTTCGACGCGGAGCGGCTGTGCCGGGCTGGTTTGCTGTGGTGTTCCTTCGTGGCGGGCGCCGTACCGCGGCGACCCGTCGACGAGCTGATATTCATTGCTCATTGTTTCCCCATATCGTGGCCCGGCTGCGGGTCCTTCGGTTGCTGCACGCCGGACTGGGCCGGCGGCTCTGCCGGTCCGAGGATCATTGTCCATGGCAACGGTCGGCAGGCTGGATTGTTACGGCTGCGCGGGGTTGGTCCGCAGTTCCTGCGCCACGGTGGCGACGTAGCGGGTGTGGTTCCAGCCGCGGAGCGCGGCCTTGACGGTGCCCTGGTCGAGCGGGATGTCCTTGCTCTGCAGGACAGCCACCAGGGTGGCGTTCACGACGTCGTCCCACAGGAATCGGGCGTCCTCGCGGTCAATGCGGGTCGGCAGGCTGCCGGGGTCCACGGTCCGGCCCAGCTTCCGCTGGATGGGGCGTGTACCCAGGTAGATGCCCAAGACGATGACCAGCGAGATCAGGGGAGGGGCTTTCGTCGCGGCAAGACCGATCACGATGACCAACATGGCCACACTGAGTCCGATCGACATGAGCGACGCAGCCAGTTGCCGCATGAGGGTGCCGTCCATCTGGGCTTCCTCGATAACGGCTTCTGTGTACGCAGTCTTGGCGCCACGCATCCACACCGCCGGGGAGTCCAGGCGCTTGGCGACGGTGGCCTCGGCTTCCTTGAGCTCCTCGGGGTGGTCTGCCCGCAGCCCGGAGATTATTTCGGCGTCGGCGTGGTTGTACTTGTCGAGGACGAAGCGGTGCTGCACAGCCAGCTTCAGTTCGGCAGCGTCCAGCAGTGCAGCGGCGTCCGCCGTCTGCCCGACCCGGATGAGGTTCGGGGCGGTGGCAACCGAAACTTGGGCCAGGCCGGTGGTGCGGATGCCGTATCGCGGCGAGCCGTCAGCCAACATGTACTCGGAGTTGTTGCGGATCATGCAGCCACCTGCTCCGCCTTGGCCCGGGCCTCCCGCGCTTCTTGGGCGGTGGCCGGGCTGTACCCGGTGAGCGCGTTGACTGTGAGGCCGACGAGGATGTCCCTGTCGGTGCCGCCGACAGTCAGGTGGCGGTGGATCGCCTCAAGGCCGCGGGTGTGGCGCTTGAGCTCCTCAGCGAAGCGCTGATCCGAGCCAGTGCCGGCCGCCGAATTGCGCAGCGCACTGCCAGCCAGGCGGAGCATGAATTCGGTGTCGTTACCGCCGGCGAGCAGGTGGTTCTGGATGCCGGTCAGGGCCCGCGACTGCAAATGAAGTCTGGCGTTCTGGCGCGCAGCTGGGACCTGGGCGGGTGAAGGGACAGCTGTCAGAGTGCTCATGATTCATCCTCGTCTTCGTCGGGGTTGTAGGGGCCGGCGGACAGGATCAGCTGCGGCCAGGTGGGGTCCGTTTGGATGCCTTCGAGGGAAACCTGCGTGGAGACCCCGCTCAGACGGGCGGAGTCGCGGGCCTCGGCGAGCCGGGCCGCCAGGAGATCCTGGTTGGCGCGGACCATGGCGAGGAAAGGCTCCGCGTCATTCGCCGTCTGGTCTTCGTTGGTGTACTCGAACGCGAAGGTGATCTTCTCGAGGAATTGTTCGAAGTTGGCGCTCATGGCCACGTTCATTCCATCGACATCGAGGTGTACGGGCTCTCCAAAGATGAGGTCCGGAAGGCCCTGCCCGGGGACGTGAATGAATTTGGCCCGTCCTTCGGGGTCTTCAACACCTCCCTCAACGGCCAGGACTTCGACGTCGCATTGCCCCGCCAGGACAACAAGACCGGCGACGGCCACCGTGGCTTCGTCGTCGAGACCGACCCGAACATGCCCTTCGATGTCGCCTTCGCCCGGCGCGACTTCACCATGAACGCAATGGGCTGGGATGCGGAATCCGGCGAGCTCGTGGATCCGCTCGGCGGCCGCGCCGACCTCGAAGCCGGCATCCTTCGCCACACCGGAGACAAGTTCCAGGAAGACCCTCTAAGGGTGCTCCGCGGTGTCCAATTCGCTGGCCGATTCAACATGGAGCTTGCCCCGGAGACGGCCGAGCTGTGCCGGGAGATGGCGCCGGCGTTCCACGAACTGCACAAGGACGGCATCTGGAAGCAGTTCCGTAAGCTGAGCGCCGAAGGAACCCACATCTCCAAGGCGCTCGAGGCCCTGCACACCTCCGGCTGGGAGCAGCATTTTCCTGGCCTGGCGGCGACCCGCGGGGTCCCCCAGGATTTGACCTGGCATCCGGAAGGGCCCGTGCATGTCCACCTCGGGATGGCGGGTGACCAGGCGGCACGGATCGCCCGCCGTGACGGCCTCGATGAAGAGGAGACGTCCATCCTGGTCCTGGCCGCGATGACCCACGACTTCGGCAAGGCTCATTCCACGAAGATCGACGAAGACGGCAGGATCACCTCCGGCGGCCACCACGAAACGGGGGTCGCCCCGGCCAAAGACTTCCTGGAGCGCATCGGCGCCCCGCAGCGGTTCCACGAGAAGATCCTTCCGCTGATCCGGGAGCACATGTGCCACAACCCCGGCGGCGAGGCCACGGTCAGCGCCTCCGCGGTCCGCCGGCTGCTGCAGCGGCTGGATAACGCCGGCGGCGGTCCCACCCTGAAGCAGTGGGCGCAGCTGGTGGAGGCGGACAAAGCCGGCCGCGGTGAAGGGGCCAGGCGCGGCAGGAACTATCTGCCTGACTGGCTAGCCATCGCGGACCGGATCGGCAACGAGAAGGCTGTCGGCAAGGCAATGCTCAAGGGCCAGCACCTGGCCGAGGCAGGAATCCCGCGCGGACCGATGTGGGCGATCATCGTGACCCAGTCCGAGGAAGCCCAGGACGACGGTGCGTTCGCGGACGAGGAAGGCGCCAGGGAGTGGTTCGCGGCCAACCGCGACGCCATCATGAAGGAGACGACCCGGCGCCTGCAGAAAGCCCAGGCAGCGTCCGAGAAGAAGAAGGCCGCGATGGCGATTGCATTGAAAGCGCGGCAGGAGGAGCAGAAGGCTGCGGCGCGGGCTGCCAAGGCGGCCAGACAGGCGGCTGGATCCTAAGGGTGAAGACAAATGAAAAGACTGGCCTGCCGATTGGCGGGCCAGTCTTTCGTAGAAGCCGTTAGAGCGGCTGGATGTTCTCTGCCTGCGGACCCTTGGGGCCCTGCGTAACGTCGAACTGAACCTTCTGGTTCTCGTCGAGGGAGCGGTAACCGCTGGAGGCGATTGCCGAATAGTGTGCGAACACGTCAGCGCTTCCGTCGTCCGGGGCGATGAAACCAAAGCCCTTTTCGGAGTTGAACCACTTGACCGTACCTGTTGCCATGCTGTTTTCCTTCACGGGTCGCTGGCCGGTTCCGCTCTTCGGATTACCGTCCCAGCCACTCACAAGCTCGAGCCTATGTGTCCGATCCGGCTCCCGGCAAGGGATTGCGTCAGAAGCGGAAACCGGTAGGTCCGCTACTCGAGGAAGTCGCCGATGATGTGGACCCAACCGGACCCGGCGCGGAACACGACAGCTGCCTTGCACCTGTTGCACCACCACTGGCCCTTGAACCAGCGACGATCGGTGGCGCCCCGGCAGGAGCTGATGTCGGGGTTGTCGCCATCTGTTGCGGCCTGGACCAGTGCAGCGAGCATGCTGTGCACGTCGGCCTCGTAGGTGTCGAGGGCATGGAGGTCACGCAGCTCGCATCCCGGACCGTCCAGGCACGTGTCGTCATGAAGTCGGCGGGCAATTGTGATGACCGCTTGGCTGTTGACGGTGATGGTCAGAACAGGAGCACAGGCCTCCACGAGGAATGCTTCTGTGGCCGGACGGTCTGCAAACGAATCGCCGATCAGGTCGTTCATCATGGCGGTCATTGGTACTCCTGGTGCTCTTGGTGTTCCTGCTACTTACCATCTATGTGTGCGGCATCACAGAAAGAGCCACCCGATTTCAGGTGAGGTGTCGGGAAGTCCGATCCGCTCCTCCGCACACATGGCGCGCATGACAACCACAGCGCCCGAAACGCCCACCCTGACGATGAAAGATCTGGAGCGGCAGTATCGCACTGTCCTGCCGGCAAAGAGTTACGCCGTCATCCGTGTGGACGGCAAAGGGCTTCTCCAAGTACACCAAGGGGCTGCAACGCCCGTTCGATGCGAAGTTCACCGCTGACATGCAGGCCACAGCCCTGTTCCTGTGCGAGAACATCGACGGTGCGCACTTCGCCTACACCCAAAGCGACGAGATCTCCGTGATCATCTCCGATCTGGCAGGCAGCAACTCCCAGCAGTGGTTCGGCGGGCAGGTCCAGAAGATCGTCTCCACGTCAGCCGCCCTGGCCACAGCGAAGTTCAACCGGCTCCGGCCCGAGGTGGAGAACCTCGCCTTCTTCGACGGACGCACGCACCACCTCAACGGCCCCGGCGGCGTCCTGGAGTACCTGCAGTGGCGCCAGGCAGATGCCATGAAGAACAGCGTCGGCATGCTCGCCTCCCACCACTTCAGCCACCGGGCACTGACCGGGGCGGCCAACGCGAGGATGCCTTCGCGGGCCTGCCGGTCGAGCCGGTCCTTTGCCGCCACATGCCGGCGGAGTCCCTGGACCACGGCCGCGCCGCCCGGGCGGCTCAGGCCGGTGAACTCCAGCGGTACGGCGCCGATGTGCAAGGTCAGCGTGCCGAGGCCGAGGACTGTATGCCATTGCACGAGAGCTATGCGGTCCAGTCCGATGTCCTCGTTGACCCTCCAGATGAGGCCATGGCAGAGGAACAGGAACCGGGTGTCGGTGATGACCGCCAACCCGAAGCAACCCTGATACCGGCACTGGGCCATGGCGGCTACCGTTTCGTCCGGTGAGAGCAGGGACTCCAGCTGGCGCAGCTCCCGCCCGCTTCCAAGGGAAAATCTGGCGCTGGCGCGTGCGGCGGTTATGTCGGGACGGAGTGTGGGCGCGGCCATGGAAGTCTCTGTTCTGTCGGGTAGTTGCTACCCGGAGACTTGCGCAGATAGTGCCGGGCAGGCTAGACGCTGGCTGCAGTTGCTTTCTTCTTCGCCGTCCGGCGGCCGGGGAGGAGTTCGCGGGCGAACAGGAAGATCCCGTAGCTGACGAGCCCGACGGCCAGAATGCTGGGGAGTGATGCAACCCCGGCGTGGAAGGCCAGGAGCCGCAGCGCCCCGGCGAAGGGGACGTAGTAGTCCATCTTGCCGATGATCTGCTCCGGCCGTACCGGCTTGTCAGGGGCCGGGTTCGCGTCACCCTGGACAATGACTTCCGTTGCATGGCCGTCCGCTGATTTCACGTCGATGACCCGGTGCGTGATCGGGATGCCACCCGTGATGTTGTCGTCGGGCTGGTAGGCGATGACGTCCCCGACTTTGAGGGTGTCCGCGTCGACCGGGTGATAGATCAGGATGTGCCCAGGCGGCAGGTTCGGTGCCATTGACCCGGTCATGACCGTCAGGGCCGTCCCTCCGGTCACGGCAGGCAGGACGGCGCAAACGCCGACCAGAGCCATCGCCACGACGAAGGCTACGGTGATTCCGAGGTCGATCAGGCGGCTGCCAAAGCGTGGGTTTGGGGAGCCTGTGGCGGGAGCTGCTTCGGTCGGTTCGGGACGTGTCGTAGTCGTCATGGGGGGAATGTGTGCGGAGGGGCTACGACTCCTGCCCGCCCACCTATCAGTCGACCGGCGCAGGCGCCGGCGGATTTATCGCTTCCGCGTCCAGCCTATCCCGGACGCTTTGGGGCATCGTGGAGCAGGAGTCCTTGCCGCGCTGGGCCGCGTGGTCAGAGGCCATATCCGTGATGCCCACGGTCGCGATGGCGGCCTTCATTCCGCCCATGCCTTCGAGCTGCCGGGCAAGCCAGACGTTGGCGGCACCGTTCACCAGGTTCTTCACCGCCGGGTGGGCGTCCGGGCCGAGGTCGATGCCTCCGTGCGGGGCGCGCCGCACCAGGTCCGGCAGGGGCAGCACTCCCTGAAGCTGCCAGGCGTTGTACTCATACATGGCCCACGGAGGCGTGTCGAAGTAGTACCAGCTGGCGGCGCAGATGCCGTACAGGCCGGGGCCGAACTGCGCGTAGTTCAGGTACAGCTCGAGCATCCGCTGGTCAGAGAGGGTGTAGCTGTACTGGGTGGAGAGGCCAGCCTCCAGTGCCTTACGGATCGCGGTCGGATTCTCCCTCTCCTCCCACAGGAACATGTTTTTGAGCAGCTGCTGCGGGATGGTGGACCCGCTCGGGTCAGGCTCTCCCCGCCGGTACGCCTCCGCGCGGGCCATGAGGTCTTCCCAGTCGAAGGCGCCGGCACGGGAGCCGAGCTGCTGGTCTTCGTGGGCGATGGTGGCGGCCACCATGAAACGGCTGATGTGGTCCAAACCGACGTACTCGTAGATGACGCCATGCCGGGACTGGAGCATGTAGGCGGTCCGCGAGGGAGTGAAACCGGCAGCGATGGCGAACGCCAGAATCTGAAGGACAAGTACGGGGGCGAGCAGGACGGCGAGGGTCCGCCACAACCACCGCAGCTTCCTCCTTTTCTTCTTCTTCGCAGGCGGCTGTGCTTCGGGTCCCGTAGCGGGCGGAGGCCCCGGACTAGGAGCCGGCGGCGGAGGAGAGGCAGGCCGCGGGGCGAGCGGCTCGGTCATTCCCGACGGCGGCAGCGGGGCAACAGTCACGGGTGGGGATCCGGCCGGCCGCAAGCCCTCGAACGGCACCGGTTCGATCCTGGTCGGTGTCTGAAAGTCCATCGGCCCGTCCCCACTGTTGATGCAGCTGTCCCCTTGGCGGCTCAAGGGAGTGAGGAAAGTCTACGATCCGGCTTATCTCCATGCCTATGGATATGCCCTCTTCAAGGCTCTGACAATCTCCGGCAACACCTTCCCTCACGCCGTCAAGACATCTGACCGTCTGCGTAACAAGGAGCTGACCTGCGGCTACGCATGTTTACTGGGTGTGGGGGCGGGGAGTGCTGTGTCCGACTCCGCACACATGGACCGATGACGTCCGCCCGCCCCCGAAAGAAAGCTGCACCATGATCGAGGCTCACGGCCTGACCAAGCGGTACGGAAAACGCATCGCCGTCGACGACATCACCTTCACCGTCCAACCAGGCCAGGTCACCGGATTCCTGGGGCCCAACGGCGCCGGAAAATCCACCACCATGCGCATGATCCTGGGACTGGACCGGCCCACCGCCGGCCAGGTCCTGGTCAACGGCCGCCCCTACGCCCAGCATCGGGCGCCCCTGCGCGAAGTCGGCGCCCTGCTGGATGCGAAAGCAGTCCACCCGGCCCGCAGCGCCGCCAAGCACCTGTCCGTCCTGGCAGCCACGCATGGCATCCGCCGCAGCCGCGTGCAGGAAGTCATGTCGATGACCGGCATCTCCGATGTCGCCCGCAAACGCGTCAAGGGGTTCTCCCTGGGCATGGGCCAGCGCCTCGGTATTGCCGCGGCTCTCCTCGGCGACCCGAAGACCGTTATTTTCGACGAGCCGGTGAACGGTCTGGACCCTGAGGGCGTTCAGTGGGTCCGCAACCTGGCCCGGCACCTTGCCTCAGAAGGCCGGGCTGTCTTCCTCTCCTCGCACCTGATGAGCGAGATGTCCCAGACCGCGGACCACCTCATCGTCATCGGCCGCGGCCGGATCATCGCCGACGCACCCGTGGCCGAGATCCTCGCCCACGGCCAGGACAGGACCCTGGTCCGCAGCGACCGTGCCGACCTTCTTCAGGCTGGCCTCGCAGCCGAAGGGATCTCCTTCCGCGAGATCGAGCCCGGCCACCTGGAAGTCACCGGCGCCGAGCCGCGGCGGATCGCCTGGATTGCCCGCGAGCAGGAGGCACTGATCTACGAGCTGGTCCCGGTCCGGGCAACGCTCGAAGAGGCGTACATGGAACTGACCCGAGACGACGTTGAATACCGCTCCGCCGTACTGGCCGGGGCAGGAGGGGGAACCCGATGAGCACGACCACCGCACCCACCGGCCGCCGCCGGGCAGCTGCCCCGCATCCCCGGGAGGAGGCCACCGGACTAAACTTCCTGCGGGCCGTCTACGCCGAATGGCTCAAGCTGACCTCGCTGCGCTCCAGCTACGTCATCCTCACGATCACCCTGCTGGGCATGGTCGGCATCGGCGTGCTCAGCGCCTTTGCCGTCCTGGCCATGGCTGACGGGCTCCTTGACGTCGGCGGTCCGTCCGGCGCCCCAGGACCAGAAGTCATGGGCGAGGAGCTTGGGGTGCAGGCGCGCGGCATTCCGGCCTCCGGGATCGCCATTGCCCAGTTCCTCATCGCTTCCCTGTCCGTCATGCAGATCGGCTCCGAATACGGCACCCGGATGATCTCCACCACCCTTACCGCCGTCCCCCGCCGGCTCACCGCACTCGTGGCCAAGACAATCGTCATCGCCGGGATGTCCTTCGCTGTGGGCGCCGCCGCGGCCGTCATCTCCTATGCGGTGGCCCAGCCCATGCTGGAGCCCAAAGGACTGAACTACTCCATCACCGCGGACGGCGTCATTCCGAGCATCCTCAGCACCGGCGCGTACCTTGCACTGATCGCCATCCTGGGACTGGGCATCGGCACCCTCCTGCGAAACAGCGCGGGCGGCATCATGACCACCCTGGGAATTCTGATCGTCGCGCCGATCGTGCTCGCGATCCTGTCGGGGCAGAACGAACTCTTCATGGACATCAGCCGCTATCTGCCCTCCTCTGCAGGCATCGAGATGGTTGCCATCAAGACCCTGCCGGATGCGTTGACACAGACCCAGGGAGGGCTTGTCGTGTCCGCCTGGGCCGCCGCGGCACTGGCCGGAGCGCTGGTGACTGTGAAGCGCCGGGACGCCTGACTGACCGACCGCACTTACAGTAGGCCTGCGGACTAACGCAAGGCCATTCGATAGGGTTTGGGCATGGCTAAGTTCCGCTCGTCCCGGCATGATCACGAGATCCTGCTTGCTGACTGGCTCGAAGCTGAGGAACTGGCTGCCTGGTACATGCGCGAGGACCTTGGCATGAGCGCGGCCAGGGTCACCGGTTCGGGCAACGACAGGGGCATCGACGTCGTTGCTGACAGCGCGGTGGCTCAGGTCAAGCACGTGAGCGTGCCGGTCGGTGCACCTGTTGTCCAGGCCGCCTTGGGCGCCGGGCACGGTAATGAAGCGGTTTTGTTCTTTTCGTTGTCTGGATACACCCGGCAGGCGGAAGAGTTCGCAGCGCGAGCCGGAGTCTGTCTTTTTCAGTACGACATCTATGGGGATGTACGTGCAAGGAATGACGCAGCGCGAGAGCTTGTCGCCAACCGTAAAAGTGCGAGTAGCGCCCAAGACACTGGATTGAATCAACTCCGAGCGAAGGCCGCTCCGGCGTTAGCGAGATTAGAGACTGTCCGGCGTACCGCCGACACTCTCGCAACCAGTCTGGAGCACGCTGCCGACTTGGGAAACGACGACAGGACCTTGGCGCTCATTACCGGTCTATATGCACAATTCTATGAAAAACGGGACAGCCGGTGGGGCTATCCTGCTTCAGAGGAATCCATCGAGGCCGGGTGGGCCGAGCTAGTTTTGAAGACTGTTCGCGGAAACGTCCGGGTGTCTAGAGCGGCCGTGGACGCAGGCGTGCATGAGCTAATTGAGCTCCACGACGAATTAGGGGATCTGGACCGGCTACGCCAGTTGACGGCCGCCCAATGGCTCCGAGCCCTATCTGACTGGGAGTTCCGGTGGAACCGCGCTCGGTATCTAATGACCTGTTCGTACTTTCCTCCCACCGAAAACGAACCGCCATTGGAAACCTTTGAACTCGAGGCCGTTATCGACATGAGTAACGGGGGAAAGTTCAATCATGCGGTGGCTTCGAGGTGGATAGATGGCCCAACAAGATCGGGCGACCCCGAGAACTGCTTCGCTGCTGCTCAGATAGACCCGGTAGGTCGTGGGGCAGATTATTGCCTCCGACTTCTCGAAGACTTCTGGGGTATGGACTTTAGCGGAGCCGAGGACGGGAAACCCGCCTATCCATTGGGATGGTCCCAGAAAGACGTAGACTCGCTGCGCCGCATAGTGGACTGAGCCTTGTCCGCAGTCATGTCAATCCTCCGCCAGATGCTGCGGGCGCATCGCCTCGACGTCGAGCTCCAGGGCGATCTTCTCGTCTTCGGTCAGCGGGCGCACTGCCCTCTCGAACAGCTCCACGCCGGCGGCCCAGTTGTCCCATCGCCCGTCGCTCCGGAGCGGTCCATCCAGGCGTACAGCCGCGGCAATGAGAATGGCGGTGACGACCTCGTCGTAGGGCTTCTGCTCCGTCTTGCAGAAGGTCCACATGTCCGGGTAGTGCGGCTCCTTGGTGCCGCGCAGGTGGAACGTCTCGTAAGCCTCGCCCGCGGCCCGGGACCCATTCAGGCGGATCCCCTCTGTCTCGTCCAGAATGGGCAGGCCCTGGCCTTTCGGGCCGCAGACCGTCACAGAGGTGTTGTCGATGATCTTCCGCGCATCATCGATCACCTCGGCGGTTGCCATCAGACCGGGGAAGTAGTGGGTGTAGCCCATCGCTCGCTCCTGGTAGTTCTCCCTTCGAATCTACCGCGGTCCGCCTCCAGAAGCTGGTCACACATTGCATTCGCGGAGCTTCCTACGCATGTTGTTCTGTATGGGCATACCGCAGACGATTCAGATTTACCTCCCCCAGGGCGATCCCGCCGGCATCCGGATGGCGGAGATCACTACACGGACCGTCCGCCTCTTCGAAGTGCCCAGGACGCTGCTGAGCGACTTCCGCTCCATGCCCGAGTCCAAGCAGGTCGGTGTCTACTTCCTGTTCGGCTCCACGCCAGAAGGCCGTGCCCGCGCTTACGTGGGCCAGTCGGGCAACGTAGGTGATCGGATCAAAGACCACGAGGGGAAGAAGGAGTTTTGGGACAAGGCCCTGGTCGCAGTTTCCCTCACCAACTCCTGGACCAGCACCCACGTCAGCTACATGGAGTGGCAGGCGATCCGCAGGGCTACCGTGTCCGGACGGTACGAGCTGGAGAACGGCAACGATGCCTCCAACCCTCATACGCCGGCGCCGCTGGAAGCTGACTGCCAAGAGTACCTTGAGACTATCTCTGTCCTGATCACTACGCTCGGCTACCCGCTGATGGAGCCACTGGTGCAGCCCAAGGGACTGGGACAGGACGACGGCCCGGAGATGATCTTTGTCAAGGTCCGGGGTGCCGAGCTCCGCGGGTACTCGACGTCTGAGGGGATCGTGGTCCTGGCGGGTTCCTTCGGGCGTTCGGCAGCCGCCCCGTCCGCAGCAACCTCCATCCTCAACTACCGTCAGCGGCTGCTCGATCAAGGGACCGCCGCCATCCAGGACGGCACCTACACGCTCCTGAGAGATCACCTGTTCGGTAGTCCCAGCACGGCAGCCGCAGTCATGATCGGTGCCAGCGTCAACGGCCGTGTGACCTGGAAGAATGCTTCCGGACTGACCTTCCAGCAGATGGAGGATATGAAGCTGGCCGGAGCTTCCTAACTAACGCGGCTGCGGTTCCCAACCTGGAACGGGCTTCGCCTTCGCCGGATTCGAGCGGCACGAGTGCGAGAAGCGGGAGATGGTCGCTGCAGTAGTCGTTGAATTCCTCGCAGGCACTTCTACGCCTTCTTCACGGCCAGCACGAGGTCGTCCGGGTGGAGATCGAAATCCAGGAGATCCTCAACCCCGAGTACGAACGACCCGCGCGCCCGGGGCCGTATGCGGTCATCCACTCCTTCGAGGTCTCCGAGGACCACCGCCGCCGCGCCCTCGGAACCGATGCCCTCCAACTGATCGCCGACCGCTACGAGGGCACGCCGCTGGAGGCGTTCTCCGCGGGCGCCGAGAAGTTCTGGGGCTCCCTGGGATGGGCACGGTACGAGCACACCACGGAGCCCGGCCACTCACACCCCATGTTTGTGAGTGGGACGCGACAGCAGGCGAACTGAGGCGGCGCAGCGGTAACCTTGCCTTCTACCAGCTAAACCCGGGAGCCACGAATGACCTATGAGCCCGATCTGGACGACCCGGCCGACCGGCGCAAGCTGATGTTGGCAACGGCCGACCACGCGGCAGCGTCATCCGCGCACCATCTCCGTGACTTGTCCGCCACCAAGGCACCAACCGACCGCCTGCCCGTCTCGGAGTACATGGGCGAGATGCTGCGCGCAGTGAAGAACCATGCCGAGGGATACCTGAAGCACCTCTATAGGGCACCCGTATACGTCTCAACCGACCGGCAACCCTGGTTGGACGACGAGCCGGCATGGGTCATCAACCTGCAGGACGGGTGGCAGAACCTCCTGGCCGGCTTCGAGCACGCCGCCGTCAGCTACACCCTGATCACCCTCCGCCGGCCCTTCATTAGCGCAGTCGCCCCGGTGTTCTCCGAGCGCCGGTACATGGCCGCTGCAGGCCTGGGCGCCTGGCAGCAGGGCGAGCGGGAGGAACCGAGGAAGGTTCATCCCTCGTCTGCGGACGCACTGGGTTCGTCCGCGCTCAGCTTCGGTCTTCCCGCTGATGACCTCTCCGCTGCTGCGTTCAGGCCCGCCGCCAGGATGCGGCCCAAGGCGGGGGCACTGCTACTGAGCGGATGCAGCTCGCTCGATCTGGTGGACGTCGCGCGCGGCGCCACGCAAGGCCACTTCGAAGCGAGCGTGAACCCAGCAGACGTCGCGGCAGCTTTGCTCATCCTCAACGAAGCCGGAGGCATCATCACCGACTGGAAGGGTGTCGATATTCACCCAAGGAACGCGGGCACGGTCAACCTCGCGGCCAGCAACGGCTGGGTTCACGGGGAGATGATCCAAACGCTCTCGAAGCTCAAGGCCGGGGCTGCATCTGTCACGGTCTGAACACTGCTCCGCTCAGATGTAATCTGATGCCGACACCACTATCAATTGGGGGACCAGTGCCTAAGATCGTCACCAAGCCGCGGTGGACGCCGCCCGAGCCTTCGCATCCAATCGGGACCCTGCTTCCGGGCAGCGCTGAGACCTCGAAGCTTGAGGAACAGGTCCGGGCCAGGCTGACGGCCGCAGGGGTACAGCTCCATGACGAGCGGCTCGGGATCCAGTGCGGGTTCGATGAGGCCCGGAACAGGTATCCCGTCCTCACCCCGGATTTCCTAATCCTGGACGCCAAGGTCTGTATCGAGATCGACCCGGCCAACATTCATGCCGACAGGGTCGACCAGGACAAGGTCCGCAACGCACTGCTCGCGGCCGCCGGCTGGCGGGTTGTGAGACTGCGGCTTGGAAGCTTGGAAGCTATCGGGGAGTGGGATGTCGTCTCGGACTCCGGCACGCTCACCGTAGCGGCCGTTCCCGCTCTGGTCGAAGCCATCGGGGACGCCGTCGCCGGCAGGCCAGGGGTGGTGCGGACCGTGAAAGGCAAGCCCGCCGCGCCCCGTAAGAAGTCTCGGCTCGGAGCGATCCGGGAAGACGAGTACAAGTTCGGCGTCCACACCGTCCGATGGACGCTTGACGACGGTGAGGTGCTGGACCTGGCAGTCGTGGACAACGGACGCTACCTGGGCCGGGTAATGAAGTCTGAGTTCCCGCGATACGTCCGGCCCCTCGACCTGCGGGACATACCCAAGGACGACTGGCGGAAAGCCCTGGAACCCCTCTTTGAGGGCATGGAACCCTCCGAGTTCGAGCCCGTGTCGACGTTCCCCTGGGGCGACTCACTGTTCATCGGGCCTCAGGCCGGAACGATCTACCTGAAGGACAAGTTCAGCCCCTTCGGACCGGGCGAGGTTCTCACAACCAACCTTGAAGGCGTCCACGAGTACAACGCCGCGGCCATCCAGGGAGCTGACCACGCTGTGCTGGCCGAGCTGCACGCCGAGGCCATCGCACTCGGCTGGGAGATCGAGAGTGTGAGCCTAGAATCCGGGCGGAACGGCGAGTATCAACGAGTAGTTCTCAGCCGCAAGGGCTTTGAGGCGTAGGAGGCCGGTGGGCGCCCGTGATGCTCGACTCAGCGGCGCCGTTCAGGGAATACCAAGTGCCAAAAGACTCTTGTTCATAGTGGGCGGCCGTCCGTTGGCTGCCCCGTGAAAGGACCCCTTGCCCACAGCTTTTATCCCGTTCACCATGCGTGCCTCGGCACGTAAGGACCACCAGCGCACCTTCCGCACGGACATCCAGCGGATCTCCGCCGGCCACCTTCGGTTTGCCCCGGTAGATATGCTCAGGTCCACCAGCACTCAGGCCCTCTTCCGCGGCGCCGTCCCCACAGGCGCGCATACAGCGACCGACGCGCATCTCACCCGCTACCTTGAGGACCGCCTCGCCACGGATGGCATCCACCTGGATCTCAGCGTCAGCATCGAGCGCTAGCAGATGACGAAGCCCCGGACCGATTCGGTCCGGGGCTTTCTTGTGCCCGCTTACAGCCGGAAAGTCGGCTCCGCGTGCTGGTAGGACGCGAAGCTGCCACGGTTGGAGGCGGCGGTCGTCTTGCCCCGGCCGGCCCCTCCCACAGCCTTCGCCATCCGGCTCTGGAGCTTGCGTTGGGCATCCCACAGTTCCTGCTGAATCCTGGTGAGATCGCCGCGGGTGACGCGGTTGCCTTTCGAGTCGGTGTACTCCTGGCAGCGGGACGGCTCCGTGGCGGCGCCGATCGGCCCGTAGGCGACGTGGCAGGACGGGCCCTGGCCTTCGTCGGCGGCGTATTCGTTATTGCCCATGATGACCCCGCCGGTGTGACGGGTCCATTTCACGCGCTGGAGCCGGTCGAAGAAGGCGCTGCCGGCCACCGAAGCGTGGGCCCGCTCCGTGGCGCCGCGATTCTCGCTGGTGCTCCACCTGACGGTGCTGCTTTCTTTATCGAAACTGACGGATCCTTCACCAGCCGGGAAGCTGGTGGTCCTGTTGGTCGGGAACGGCAGGTCTGACTTGAGGACCCGTGCTGGCTTGCCGCTGCGGGGGAGTCCGAGGCGCCACTCGACGTCGTCGATGAACTCTTCCGCGAATGGCGGCTTCGCGGGGCGGTTCCATGACGACCGGTCCTGGTAGGCGTACAGCTCCTTGTGCTTGGCGTCCGTGTACCTCCGGAGGGCCGCCGTGTAGGCGGCCGGGTCGGTCTGCTCTTTGCGGGTCAGGCCCTTCCAGAATGCCTGGGTCTCGTCGAAGACTTTGGTCTGGTGCTCGTGCGTGGCTTTCTGCACGGCCTGGCGGACTGCGGCGAATTCGGCGGAGGGGAGGATGATCTCCCCGTGCTGGGTATCCCAATGGCCCATCGTGTTCCTTTCAGCGGCTTTTCCTTTCTGTGTGCGGCTACGAGAGCCTGAGTGCGCGTATTCTCCTCTCTAAAGCAGCGAGCACGGGGGAGCAATGACTGAGGCAACAACCGGGGATCTTGAGACGATCGAGCACGCCGGCTCACTTGAGCAGGTCCGGGTGCCGGCGTGGGAGGCCAAGTACAAGTTGAGCGAGAACCCGGAGGAGTTCGCCCACATGGTCTGTTGCCGAGACCTGGACTGGCGACGCGCCATTTGCGGGTACGTCGAGGAAGAACCGACCCTCATGTACGAATCAGAGAACATCTGCACTATGTGCGTGGAGACCGCGCTGAAGATGGGCGCCGTAATGGGGTCCCGCACGTGCCCCATCGACAACCAGGAATGTCCGCCCGACGACGAAGTGGACCGGATGATCACCGAGCGGACCTCCCGGTCCTGACTCGGCGCTGGATCGGACCTGCGGGAGGTCTTCCGCGAAACCGACAAGCGGCTCATTCCGTAGCGCAGACCTGGCCGCCGGCCACCGTCGGCGACCAGTCCGGAGACCCTTTCTGCGGTGGGCGGAGACGGTGGCCTGCATTTCCGCACACATAGCCGAACGTGACCCAAACACCAGCCCCTCTCACACCAGCAGCTGCGCGCCGGGCAGAATTCTTCGACAACCGCCATGCGGCCTTTGCTGCCTTCATGGAAGCCAACGGCAAGCGTCCTCGGCAGAATTCGGTTGACCCGGTGGAACGCGCCCTGGCCGCCTGGTTCATTACTCAGCGGCAGAAGAGAGACAAGGGCACGATCGCTCCTGACCAGGCCCCGAAGCTGCTCGAAGTTGAAAAGACGTGGCTGCAAACCCCCGGGAAGGCTGCCATTGTCACCGCAAAGGATGGTCTGAGCGGCCACGTCCGGAGGGTCATTGCGTTCTTCGAAAGGCACGGGCGCCTCCCCGGCCACACAGACCCGGCCGATGCCACCGATTACCAGGCCCTCCGGATCATCTGGCGCCACTACCGCAAGGGCACCCTGTCGCCGAAAGAAACGAAAGCTCTGCGGGGTATCCCGGGTGCGCTGAAAGTGACCCGAAAGACCCGATGCCCCGCCTTGCTGAGCTGCAGGCCTGGTGCGCGAAGCATGGACGCCTTCCACGCCACACTTTGAAAGGTCTGACGACCACTGAGGCTAACGCCGAACAAAGCCTTGGGCAGTGGATGTACCGTCACGTCAACCGGCGGCACGAACCGCTGGAGACCGCAGAGACGGTCCACATCCGGGACAGCATCATCGCGCTTCAGGACGCCTACCCGGCTTCCGGCAAGGTCATTGAGGAAGTCAGGGCGGCCGCCGTCGTGGATTTCATCGAAAAGAACGGCAGGCTGCCCCAGGTGCGCCGCGAACACAGGCTTTACGAGCACGCCTTCGCCATCCGGAACCGCTACCGCCACGGAGGAGCATTCAGACCGGCGACCGTCCGGATGCTGGAGCTGACCGAGGCTTTGCCGAACCATCTTGAAAGCCAATGGGACGCTGACTTCGAGCGGCTGACCGACTTCGTGAGTATCCACGGACGCCTTCCCGTGGCCGTCGAGAAACCTGGCCGCGGCCGTCCCACCACCGAGCACCATCTCGCCCGGTGGATCAGTCAGGAGACCGGCGCCGGGGCAACGGTGACCGGTTCTGTCAGGCGCTCAAAGCTCGCCACGCTCATCAATTCGGTAGACCTCCAGATGGCCGCATAGGGCTGCATCCCTTCCTTTGATGGGCGCACTGCGTGTGCCTCCCTTTGGCGTGCAGCCTGCCCGGGTAGCCTGAGCGAAGCTGCCGCACACATGAAGGAACATGAAGATCAACCGCTCCGCCGCTACCAAGTCCCTGACAATCATCGCCAGTCTTTTCCTTGCCGGCTCCCTTGCCAGCTGTGACGCTGCCGCCAACGCCGGGACGAAGGTCGCGGAAGCAATCAAGAGCGCCGCCCCCAGCATCGCTGCGGAGAGCCCGGCCGCCCCCGCCGCCAACCCGGCAGAGGCAGCCAGCGCGCTGGCCCAGCTCGAAATGATTCCGGTCAAGGGCCGCGCCCCGAAGACCGGCTACTCCCGCGAAGAATTCGGCGCCGCTTGGGCCGACGTTGACCGCAACGGCTGCGACACCCGCAACGACATCCTCGCCCGCGACCTTGAGGGTGAGACGTTCAAGCCCGGCACCCACAACTGTGTCGTCGCCACCGGCACCCTCGCCGACAAGTACACCGGCAAGACCATCAACTTCGTCCGCGGCACCGACACCAGCTCCGACGTCCAGATCGACCACATCATCCCGCTCAGCCTCGCGTGGCAGACCGGAGCCCAGCAGATCAGCGAAGAAAAGCGCAAACAGCTCGCCAACGATCCGCTGAACCTCATGGCCGCCGATGGCCCCGCGAACATGAGCAAGGGGGATCGGGACGCCGCCACCTGGCTCCCGCCGAACAAGGCGTTCCGCTGTGAATACGTCGCGCGACAGACTGCCGTGAAGGCCAAGTACCAGCTGTGGGTCACCCAAGCCGAGCACGACGCCATTGCCGGCATCCTGGCCACCTGCAAGTAATCTGCAGGGAGCAACGAATATCAGGAGACCAATGAGCGACTCAGCCACCGTCCAGTTCCGTATCAGGGCTGCCAAGCCCGACGACTACGACGCCGTCCAGGCAACCGCCGAGGAGGTTCTGCCGGACCTTGCGTCGGACGAATCCCGGGACGCCTTCAGCAGCAACATCCTCAACTGGAGACGAGCGAAACGCTCGATAAAGGTCGCGGAAGTCGACGGCCAGGTCGTCGGCCACGTCTCAGTCGGTCCCTACCAGGCGGGAGGGCCTGTTTATCACAGCGCCTGCATGACCCTCCACCAGCTTGCTGTCCGCCGGGAGTTTCAGGGCAAGGGCATCGGAAACGCACTTCTGGCCGAAGCCCTGAAGACAGCCAAGGGCTTCCAGACTGGCATTGTCTTCGCGGCAGTCAACAACAGCAGCGCCTCCTTCTACGAGCAGCACGGATGGACTTTGGGGGAAACCGGCGAAGGGTTCGCCTTCATTGAGCAGGAAAAGGTTGAAGATGCGGGGGAGCGCGCAAAGGGTGACATAGTAGGCCTCCTTGACAAGGCATCGACCCCGCGCGGCGGGAAAGTGGACCTCCCTGGCGGCTTCAACCGAACGGCCTTCCTTGTCACCAACCAGAACGAGATCCGGACAGCCTTCCACTTCCCGGTAACAGCGGAGAACCCGGAGGGTCTTCCGCTCCTGGGCGTCATCGACAAAATCTGTGCAGACACATCCGAGGTGAGTAGGCTCCCGCTGTCCGTCCTGCTCATGGTGGCCAGTGAACTCGCTAAAAGACTGGGTAAGGATCGCGCCCGAGATCTGGCCAACACCTGGGTCCAGGAGTCCAGCGAAGGCACGGATATGGCCAGGCGCCTACGGTCACCGCGTTCTACGCCTAAAGAGATATTCGACCATCTCTTCGAGACCGTTTAGGGCTTCTACCTGACCCCCGCACCGATCTTCGGTGCGGGGTCTTTGCCGTCCGGTCACCAGCCGGACACTGATTGTCAGACCCCGCCCGTAACATCTGCTCCGACTGGGACCCCAACAGTCGCGGGCGGTGGAAAGGGTACGAAATGAGCGAGTACGGCCATCCTGAGGCAACCATTCCGCCGCCGGCTTTCCCCCTCCCGGCCGCCATGCCAGCGGCACCGTCACAGCTCCCGGCGCAGGCTTCAAAGGCGAAGTCGGCGTTGCGGATTTCCGCCGGCGTGGTCTCCATCGCCGTCGGGTTCTGGGGTGGCAGCGCCGCCCTGGCCCTGCACTCGATGAGCTCCATGCTCGGTCCGCGGTTCGCCTGGCTGGGCTTCCTGCTCGGCTTCGCAGCGCTCTGCACCGTCACCACAGGCTTCGCCGAAATCATCCGGCACCGTCTGAAAGACCTGCGCGTGCCCGCCCTGTCGATCGCGTTCGCCTCCGTCAACGTCCTTGGCTACGTGGCCGTGTTCATCGCCTTCCCGATCGTCACCCCCATGCTCGGCGGACTCGTCGCCTCCGCGCTGGGCATCGTCCTGATCGCCTTGACGATGGTCTTCGACGCCTGGCCGGACTAAGCCCCCTGAGCACCCCCCGGCTTGGGATAAACCCTGACCTACGCATGAGAACCAGTAAGCAGTATCGATCGACCGGAGGCACAAGTGTTTTTCCTACCCAGCACTGATCGGACAGGCCAGGACGAACTGATCCTGTCGGCCAGTGACATCGTCGCCGGCTCGACATGCGAATTCGCTGCCGTCCGCAAACTGGACGTGCTCCTGAACCGGCTCCCCGCGTTGCCGGTCGAACATGACGCGATGGCCGAACTCACCGCAGCACTCGGGGACAAGCACGAAGCAAAGGTGCTGGGACTGCTCCGGGAAGAATTTGGTCCTACCCGTGTCTACGAGGTCGGGCCGCCGCGCACCTTCGACCGCGCCGGCCTGGAAGCCCGGCACCGGGGAACGATCCAGGCCCTCCGCGATGGCTTCGACGTCATCTTCCAGGGCTCCTTCTTCGCCGACGGTTTCCACGGCCGCGCCGACTTCCTGATCCTGCAGGAGGACGGCACCTACGCCGTGTTCGACACCAAGCTGGCCCGCAGCGCCAAAGCCGAAGCCCTGCTCCAGCTCGCGGCGTACGCCGACCAGCTCCGCAGCGCCGGCGTCCCGGTGCACCGTGACGGCCACCTGATCCTGGGCACCAACGAAACCACCAGCCACCCGCTGCCGGAAAGCGTCCCGCTGTTCTACGCGGCCCGGGACCGGCTCCGCGCCGTCCTGGAAGCGCACCGACTGGGCTCCCTGCCGTCCGCGTGGGGTGACCCGCGCTGGCTGGCATGCCTGAAATGCCCCGACTGCAAGGCCGAGATGGAGGCCGCCGATGACCTGATGCTGGTGCGACGGATGAACAAGTCACGCCGGGCCAAGCTCATCGAGGCCGGCATCAGGACGAAGGCCATGTTCGCCGCGGCCGACCTTCCCGACGTCGGTATCAAGATGGACCCGCTGTGGTTCGAGCTGCAGGACCAGGCGCGGCTGCAGTGCGGCCTGGGGGAGATCGACGGAACCATCAACGGCGTCTCCTACAAGGTCCTGCCCAACCCGGCCGTCATCGCCATGCCCAAGCCGAGCGCCGGCGACATCTTCTTCGACTTCGAAGGGGACCCGCTCTGGCAGGACCCGGCGACAGGGGAGTGGGGCATCGAGTACCTGTTCGGACTCGTCGAGCACACCGCCGACGGGCACGACTTCATCGCCTTCACCGCGCACAGCCTGGAAGAGGAACGCCAGGCACTCATCGACTTCATGGATCACGTCGCCGAACGCCGCGCGGCCTACCCGGACCTGCGCATCTTCCACTATGCCCAGTACGAGGTCAGCGCCCTACGGAAGCTGGCCCGCCGGCACGGGGTCATGGTCGATGAGGTGGAGGAGCTCGTCGAAACCGGCGTGATGTTCGACCTGTACGAAACCGTGAAGGGCTCCGTGCGGATCTCTGACCGGTCCTTCAGCATCAAGAAACTGGAGCCGCTGTACATGCCGGCCGGCCGGATCGGGGTCACCAACGCGGTGGACTCCATGGTCCAGTACAGCGTTTACCGCGACGCCGTCGATTCCGGTCAGGAGCAGGCTGCCAAGAGCATTTTTGCCGCCATCAGGGACTATAACGAGTACGACTGCTTGTCCACGTGGAAGCTACGGGACTGGCTGCTGAACCTAACCCGGTAGTGCCGCGGCGGCCCGCCGTCTGTTGTTCCCTTGCCCCTGCGTTGTTGTTACGGTGACCGGGACACGCCCGCTAGCGGTTACCCTGTGAGTCTGTGACAACGGGACCCCGCGATCCTGTGACTCTGTCCCCGAAGCCGCGCCCCGTACCTATCCGGTGGCGCGGCTTTGTCTTGCCGCCGCACACATCAGCAGGATGAACCAGAACAGCGACAGCGGCGCGACCCAGGCCGAGCGCAAAGACAATCTTGAGGCCACGACGCCGAACTGCTGCAGCGTCTGGAGGACGCGTGACTGCGCACCTGTCTGTCGAGGAGGCCAAGCACTTCCTCGGCCGCTACGGATTCTTCGTCCGGGACGAGGGACTGCTCGCCTCCGCTGTCGCCCGCCCGCCACCACCTTCATGGGCCACGACGTATACGAATCCCTGGAGCTCAAAGCTGCTGTGCTGCTCGAGTCAGCCGCCCGGAACCATCCTCTGGTGGACGGCAACAAGCGGACTTCCTGGACGCTGATGGTGCTCTTCCTGTGGCTGAACGGGTACCGGCATGACTTCGGCACGGATTCGGCCTTCGACCTGGTCGTTGGCGTCGCTGAGGGGCGCCTGTCCCTAGAGGAGTCCAGCGCCCGCATCGGAGCCCGTATGGTGCGCCGGGAGGGCTAAGGGGCTAGTGAGGGACCCGGCGTAGATCCCACAGCCGCCAGGCCTCGCTGGTCATCATGGTTGCTGCACCGACCGCCCTCACCAGCTCGTCGATGGTGGTGGTGAAGCTATGGGGTTCCCCGTTGGCGGTCTTCGCTTTCTCGGTCTTGCGCACCGCCAGTGGCCAGGCCCGGCCATGTGCGGCGGCGCTCGCAACACGCCATTCGTAGGCGAGGGCGAACCGCATCCAGTGGTCATCGGGGGAGCCGCCGGCGGTCAAGTGCGCCGCGGCCTCCTGCATCATCGTCGTGGCTGTTGCATCAATCTTCGGCAAGCTTTTTCGAAGGTCCCGTATGCGAGAGACTTCAGCCGTGAGCCCGTCGGTCAGGCCGTTCATCTCATCCATGAACTCCTTGCTGAAGTTCGCGTTGGCATACGCGTCATTGGTGTAATCACGCAGGAAGGTCCGGTGCTGTGACCGCTCGTCCTCCGCTATCGCAAGCGCCCGGGCCCGCCGGGTCACCCGGTTACCGCTCAGCACCCACACTGCTTGGGAGGCTCCCAGCAGGGCGGCACGGGTCGGTGTGAAGAGCGACGTGGGGCGCATGTTCAGCTCGTCCCGTGCCAGGTCGGCCATAAGGCCCAAGTGATCAACTGCGGAGAGCAGGCCGGACCACGCTGCCGTCCGGACCGGGGCAGTAACGAGCCCTTTGTCGTCACCGGCCAGGGAACTGCCGGGGGTCACCGGATCCGGAGCTGCCAGCCGCTTTTCCCAGCTCCGGGCGGCGTCGAGACACCGGTCCAGTCTGCCCAGCCACAGCGATTCGCTTTCATCCATCCCCTGAACCTACAACGCCGGGCCGGAGGCGAACCGACAGGGACGGCGCGCTCCTCTGCGCATGTTCCCTGGTAGAGGCACCGCCCGGTGAACCGAGGAACGCCCGTTCAGCCGGAGATGAGGCCCATGACGCGCTGAACCTTCGGGTCGTGAGTGAGTCGTTCACGGTGCGTGTCCGAGAGGTCCCATGCCGCCAGAGCTGCGGCGCGCACCAGCGGGTGGGGGTCTTCGGCGGCCCTGTCGCCCGTGCCCGCGTACCCGGTGTTCGCTGCCGCGAGGCGCACGGCCGGCGGCTGGTCGGCCTCGGCGAGGCGCTCCAGGACGTCATCCGGGACACGGATGCTGGAGGTCACCTCCGCGCGGACTAGCGGGTCGCTGCTTTCGGACAGTGCACGGAGCTGGTCGACGTCGGCGTCGCCTACGGATGGAAAGTCCGCGTTCGTGATGCTGAGGTCTGGCTCCATGTGGGCCGAAGCGGCGAACTGGCCGCCGCCTCGGACTCCTTTGGGTACTCGGTTCGTGGGCACTTCATGCCTCCTAGGCGGTCTTGCTGTGCTTGTTGTTGGCGATGGCCATGGCGGACTCCCACATGGTCTGGGCGACGCCTTCACCGCGGGCTTCGAAGCCTTCGAGCATCGTGACGACGCTCTCCTGGTCCTCGAATCCCAGCTCGCCGAACGGGGCGAACAGCGCATCGGTGGCCTCTGTTGCTTCGCCGTTGGTGGACCAATCGCGCAGGCGCCCATGATGCCGCCCTCGAGGTTATTGATGACTCCGCGGTGCCTGGTGACCTGGCGCTGGGACAGGCTGCCCGGGTTGGACATCGGCACCTGGGTGCCCTCGGCGATGGCGTTCCAGGCCAGGCGCTTCATTTCGGCCTTGTGGGCGGCGCCGGTTTCCTCCATGGCGTTGTGTGCACGGTCCATGTAGGAGCCGGGCTCGATGTAGTGGCCGCTCTGTTCGGGGTTCACGAGGGTCGCTCCAAGGGTCGACTCCACGCCACCATCTGCTCCGTGCGGGGCGTCGAGGGAACGGTCAAAGGTGCGGGCGATCCGGAAGTCCTTGGAGGGCTTGTGGCGCGGATCGTGCCACTCGTCGAGAACCTTCTGGGCCAGCTCGTCCTTTTCACGCTGCGTCATCGGGCGTCCGCTCTTGGCCTCGGTCGCTTCCCGCTGAGCTTCAAAGATGCGGTACGCCTTGCGGTCTTCGGCGCGGAAGACGTTCTCGGTGGAGCGCACCGTGACGTTGGCGGCCGTAGAGGTCACCATCTGCTTGAAGTCGGTGATCTTGCGGCCCTTGTCCAGCGCCTCGAGGGTGCGGAGGATCGTCTCCTGGGCGATGTCGTCCCTGTCGACGATGACCGACTTGTCCTGCTGGTTGTAGCGTCGCTGCCAGTGCGCAGCGGAGGTGTAGGCGATGTCGACGAAGTCTTCAGTGTTGGTGAACTCTTCCAGGCGCTGTGCGGCGAGGCTCAACGTGGGCTCGGCATGCGCGGTCGCTGCGAACTGGCCGCCCGTGGGGATGCCTTTCGGGACGCGGTTCATGCCGGTTGAGGATGCGGTGTCGTTGCTCATGCCTGGTGTGTGTGCGGCAATTTCGCAAAACGCGCAGGTTTTTGGAAAAAATGTCCGGAATCGCTTTTCCGGGCCGTGGATCAGCAGCGCTCCAGGATCCGGTTTGCCGCCGCGCGGGCCTTTGCCGGGACTACTGTGCCGTCGCGATCAGCGGTGGCGATGAGGGTGGCCGTGTATTCGCAGAGTTCCCCTGTGCCATCTCAGGCCAGTCCGCCGGGCGCAGCAGAACATCGTTGACATCAGGGGCCGAGGAACGGCCGGGCAGGGCTCCGGTGGTGATCCGTGCCAGCTCACGATCGGCTGCAGCCCTCCCCTCGGGGGTCTGGAAGCGGGCCGCTTCGTAGGCTTCACGGTCCTCAGCGGTGATGACGGTTCCGGTGGGATTGACGCCGTCTGAGCAGCCGGTCGCCAAGGCGAGAAGAGCGCCTGCTGCGGCTGCTGTGGCAAGGGTCTTTCTGACGGTGCTCATGCCGCTCATGTGTGCGGAAAATGGTGCCTCCTTCACCGGGTGGTCCACCCCTGGTCCAGGGTGGTCTTTTTGGTGGTCCATGCAGGTGGTCCATCAAGTGGTCCATGCTGGTCCATTAGCGCAGGTCAGATTGTCGGGGACCGGTCCTAGACTGGCATTTCGAGCGGTCCATGTGGACCACCGTCGAGGGAGGAAGCGGACGAATGACTTCACGTATCGAGCCCGATAGCCGGACGATGGTGATGCTGTCACTGACCTTGGTTGGCGTCCTCGCGGCGGCAAGCTTCACCCTGTCCTTCCTTGGCCTGATCCAGGCCGCCGCGTGGGCCGGCATTCCCGAGTACCTGCGCTGGCTGGTGCCGATCGTCGTCGACTCCACGATCCTCGTTTATGCCGTTGCGGCCAGTGTTCAAAGGGCCAGAGGCGAATCCACGACCCTTGCCTGGGTGGCTGTCGGCTTCTTCACGCTCGTGTCGGTTCTCGCCAACGGCGCTCACGTTCTGGCGCCTGGAGGTGTGCCGGCAGTCCTTGATTCGACCGTCATTTTCGGTGCCTTCCTGGCCGCCATCATGCCCGTCAGCCTGTTCTTCGCGACGGAGACGACAGTGAACCTGGTGGTGGCTCCTCCCTACGGCTCGGTGGCCCAGCGGAGGAAGCGGGCACGCGACCAGGTGGTCCGCGCGGACCAGCTGGACCACACAAAGGACCAGTGGACCACTTCGGGTGGACCACGAAAAGGACCACTGCGTGGACCAGCAAATGGACCAGGGGTGGACCACCTAAAGGACCACCCGCGGACCACCCCAAAACCGAGGGCTGAAGTGGACCCGGTGAAGGTCCGCGAACTGGCCGGTCAGGACCTCAGCCAGCGGGTTATTGCGCAGCGTCTGGGCGTATCCAAAACGACGGTCGCCAGGGTGCTTGCAATGACTCCTGGTCCGAACCCAATCCCGTAGGTTCCCTCCCCGATCTTGTGTGCCCGTCGTTCATACCCCTGGTGTGTGTGAGGCCGTTTGGCTGCTGTCCGTTGCGAGCTGGTCCTACCAGTCATCCGCTCGGGTGTGTGTGAGGCCGTTTGGCTGCTGTCCCTTGCGAGCTGGTCCTACCAGTCATCCGCTCGGGTAATTGTCGATGTTCGTCTAGCCTATACCAAGGGGATTTGAACCCACGTCTCTCACGTTCAAGAAGGTATCGCAGGATGCCCCTGTTATCCGCCAGACTCAGCTCCCGCATGCCCCAACAAAGGGTCGGTCGCGCCCACTTCAGCGACGATTTCTCCGTAATGTTCACCGTCTTGGCCGGGGAGATCCAGTAGCCGGACCCGTCGTCGGAGCGGTTCACGTTCAGGGTCTCGATGACGTCGCTGTCCGCCAGCTCCTGGAAGGATTCGCTCTCACCGGGCGAGAGGACGATGTCGCGGGTGGCGGGATCAAGCAGGAGTGTCGACTCGGCGTGGGCGTCGGGGGCGAACTGTCCGCCGGTGGTGATTCCTTTGGGCTGCCGGTTCTGTGATGTCGTCATGCCCACCATGTGTGCGGCCAGGGCTTCAAACGGCGCCGGCGGCCGGGATGAACAGCTTTGGAGGTGAATTTGCCGCTCTACCGCCCACTCCCACCGATCGACCATGAAACGACCACTTGGTCGAGTGGGAAATTCCGCGGAATACCGGGGAATATAGGGCCCCCTACTACTACTACTCTACTTAAACGACCAGAAATAGAGATATATATAAGGGGGCCCCTTGTTCTCTTCCTAGAGAGCCCCTCCCCTTCCTAGTTAATACACTTTCCCTTCCATATAGGTGTCCCCTCCCGGGTCGTTTTGGTCGAGTGAGGGTCCAGCCGGACACAAAATCCGCGCCAGCATTGGGATGCGGGGCCGTTTCGTCACCCTACCGGCGGTAGGTTCCCGAACGTTTTGACCGCATTCGGCGGTCGATCGCCTGAATTTGTGAGAGACGTCGGTTTTACCTCATGTGATAACCTGAGGAACGATATTCCGCCTCTAGAGACGAGGGTTATCACATGGCTCCCAAATGGGGGCCTTTTTGCTTTTCTGGGGCTCACTGATCCGTGGTGGAATTTCGCTGGTTGGGGGGCAACAAAGCTTATCGGCTGCGCCGAACGCAGGCCATGGTCCGTAGCAGTCCACAGTGCGACTAGCCGCGCAGGCAGTGCAGGTCTGTCAGCGACGAACCAGGCACGGGCAGCACGACGGCCGCGATCATCTGATTTCCACTGCTCCGGAGAACATACTCAACAAAGTTAGACGGCTTCGAGGATGCTGACGTAGTTGGCGATGCCTACTCCGCCCATGTTCTGCACTGCAGCGCAACGCGGGTTAGTGAGCTGCATTGCCCCGGCGGTACCGGTCAGTTGCATGGCGGCGATGACGTGCTGGGATACACCGGTGGCGCCGACGGGATGGCCCTTTGCCTTGAGTCCGCCTGAGACGTTGATGGGCAGTTTGCCGTCCCTGAATACCCAGCCTTCCTGAACCGCCCGAGCGCCCTGGCCGGGTTCGGTTAGGCCCATAGCTTCGTACATGATGAGTTCGGCGATGGTGAAGCAATCGTGCAATTCAGCGAAGTCCAGGTCCTCCAGTCCGACGCCCGCCATTTCCAGCGCCCGCTGCCAGGAGGCGCGCGTGGCGTTGAACGCCGTGGGGTCCCGGCGTTCTGCCGGAAAGAAGTCGTTGGCCTGTCCGAAGCCGCTGAGCCGCACAGGTGCGGTGGCTGCGTTGGGCGACGTGGAGAGCACGACGGCGGCAGCGCCGTCGGACACGGGGGAGCAGTCGGTGCGGCGCAGTGGGTCGGCGACCATCGGGTTCTTGTCCGAGACCGTGCGGCAGAACGCTTCACCAAGGTCCTTGCGCAGCTGGGCATACGGATTATCCACGCCGTTGCGGTGGTTCTTCGCGGCGATGGTTCCCAGGATGTCGGACACTTTCCCTGAACCGTCGCCGTAGCGCTTCTCATAGTGCTTGGCCACATCCGCGAAGAGCCCGGTGAAGCCCGTGGTGGATGGTTTGCCCGCCATGTCATAGTCAGCACCCAGCAGGCCTGCCCCCACCACGTCGGCGCTTGCATGCGTCATCTTCTCGGCGCCGATGACCAGCACCGTTTTTGCGGTTCCGGCCAGCAGGGACTTGGTGCCCTGTTGAAACGCGGCTGACCCGGAGGCGCACGCGTTTTCGACGCGGGTGGCGGGAACGTTGGCGAGCTGGTCCGAAACCTGCAGGGCCAGGGAGGACGGGAAGGCCAGCGGCATCATGCCGGAATTGAACTGGCCAAGGTAGATTTCGTCGATCTGCCCCGGTTCGATCCGTGCATTGCTGATCGCCTCGTTGGCAACCTGTACGATCAGCGATTCAAGTGTCTCGTCGGTGAGCTTGCCGAACCGGCTGTGGCCCCACCCGGTCAGCAGGACATCCTTGCCGAACTGTTCCTTCAGGCTCATGCTGTTGCTCCTTTGTGTTCGAGTGCAATATCGAATGCCGCTTCGGTCTTTTCGTGAATGTCCATGAGGGTGACACCGGGTGCAAGCCGGGTCAGTGTAAGCCGCCGTCGGCCGTCGTCGTTCTTTCTGAGATCGAAGACGGCGAGATCGCTGATGATCCTGTCTACGACGGCGACGCCGGTGAGGGGGAGGGTGCATTCCCGGACGATCTTGGCGCTGCCGTCCTTGGCGTTGTGCTCGGTCAGGACCACGACCCGGGGGGTGCCGGCGACGAGGTCCATTGCGCCGCCCATGCCTTTGACCATCTTTCCGGGGATAGTCCAGTTGGCGAGGTCACCGTTGCCGGAAACCTGCATGGCGCCGAGGATGGCGACTTTGACGTGCCCGCCGCGGATCATGCCGAAGGAGGTGGCGGAGTCGAAGATGCTGCCGCCGGGCAGGACGGTGACGGTCTGCTTGCCGGCGTTGATGAGGTCGGCGTCCTCCTCGCCCTCGTAGGGGAACGGGCCCATGCCGAGCAGGCCGTTCTCGCTCTGCAGGACGACGCGGACGCCGTCGGGCAGGTTGTTGGCCACGAGCGTGGGGATGCCGATGCCGAGGTTGACGTAGTCGCCGTCGTTCAGTTCCTCGGCCGCGATTGCGGCCATTTCATCCCTGGTCCATGCCATGGGGTTCTCCTTTGTCCTCAAATTAAGGGGCTCACTTGCTCATTTGCTCTTTTGTGCGAGCGGGATGTCATACGGATACTGCCGCTTTGAGGCATGGGCGGACGGTGCGTTGTTCGATGTCCTTGATCCTGTCGCTGGCTTCGATAAGGCGCTGAACGTACACTCCGGGGGTCGCGACGTGGTTCGGGTCTAGCACGCCCGGTTCTACGATCAGCTCGGCCTCGGCAACGGTCACTGCTCCTGCCGTGGCCACTATCGGGTTGAAGTTTCGTGCGGTGTAGCGGTAGATCAGGTTGCCGTCGGTGTCGGCGGTGTGGGCGTGGACCAGTGCGACGTCGGCCCTTATGGCGCGCTCCTGGACGTACGTTTCGCCGTCGAACACCTCGTGCGGTTTGCCCTCGGCCACCAGGGTGCCCACGCCGGTCTTGGTGTAGAACGCGGGGATGCCGGCGCCGCCGGCGCGCAGCCGCTCCGCCAGGGTGCCCTGCGGGGTGAACTCCACCTCGAGGACACCGGCGAGGTACTGCTCGGCGAAGAGCCTGTTTTCGCCGACATATGAGGCGATGACCTTGCGCACCTGGCCCGCCTCGATGAGGATGCCAAGACCCTTTCCGTCCACACCCATGTTGTTCGAAACCACCGTGAGGTCCCGGACCCCGGAGTCCCGTACGGCCTCAATCAGGTCCGCCGGAATGCCGCTGAGGCCAAAGCCGCCGACAGCCAGCGTCATGCCGTCCTGGAGCACTCCGTGCAGGGCCTCGTCTGCGCCGGTCTTAAATTTGGTCATCACATCTCCTCGTTGAAGTGGCTTGGTTTGTAACTCGTGCGATGGTTTGAACGGGAGGCGCTGGTCCATCCGTTTTATGGACTACGAGCGTAGTTTGAGGTCCAACCGCGGCCCTTCCTCGTAATTTCGCGCCATACTGTGTGGACATGCGGCGAACGCGTGCGCTGTAGCGGCCGGTGGAGCTTGGACTTGAACATTGTTCGATTCGCAGTAAGCAGACATGCCCAAACGCTTAGTGGTCGTTTTCGGTAGTCGGTAGAAAGTGCGCGAAGACCTGGTCGCCGTCATCCCTGAAGACCATCTGCCTTGAAGCTACGCCTTCAGCTGAGATCCAAAGAAGTAAACCATCCGGGGTGACTGCTTCGACTGTTCCTTTGCGGACCAGCTTCCCTCCGTTCCAAATTTCTACACGCTGCCCGAGGGCTCGCTGCCAATCTGGTTGCAGGTGAAGGTCCATGGTGTTCTCCTGAGGCATGCGGGGGTCAGATTTGGATGAGTCGTGCCAGGCTTGGTGAGCCTGCGGTGAGGTGTGTGCGTTGCGAATAGTTGATGATCCCGGTGATCATCCACGCCTCACCGCAGGAGTCGGGGGCTGCAAGGTTGCAGCTATACGGAGCGCTGTTCGTGGCCGTCGTATGCGCTGAGGGGGCGGATGAGGGAATTGGACGCCGGTTGTTCCATGATGTGGGCGGTCCACCCGGTGATGCGACTCGCCACGAAGATCGGGGTAAAAGTGGGGGTGTCAAAGCCCATGAGGTGGTAAGTGGGTCCGGCAGGGTAATCGAGGTTGGGTTTGATACGCTTCGCCTCGTCCATGGCGGATTCGAGCCCGTTGTACAGGCCAAGGAGTTCGGGCCGTCCGTAGTGGCTAATCATCTTGTCTAGCGCGGCCTTCATTGTGGGAACGCGGGAGTCCCCGTTCTTGTAGACACGGTGGCCAAAACCCATGATCTTCTTTTTATGCGCCAGGGCCTCTTCCATCCATGCCTTTGCCCGTGCCGCTGCTTCGTCCATCGACTCATCGCTGCGAATGCCGATCTCGTCGAAGGTGTGCATGACGGCCTCGTTGGCCCCGCCATGGAGCGGACCTTTGAGGGCGCCGATGGCGGCTGTCACGGCCGAGTGGAGGTCTGAGAGCGTGGAGGTGACCACCCGGGCAGTAAAGGTCGAGGCGTTGAAGGAGTGCTCGGCGTACAAGATCATTGAGACGTTGAAGGCCTCAACCACCTCATCCACCGGATCTTCACCGAACGTCATCCACAGAAAGTTGGCCGAGTATCCCAGGTCGTCACGAGGTTCTACGATGTCCAGGCCCCGCCGGCGGCGCTGATCGTAAGCCACCACGGCAGGCATGGCAGCCCAGAGGTCAATGGCCTTAGTGATGTTGGCCTGGGGAGATGAGTCCTCTGCCAAACCATGCCGGGCTCCCAGTACTGACGCGGCGGTGCGGCAGACATCCATGGGGTGCGCGCTAGTTGGCAACGACTCAATGGCAGCCCTCACCGCCGGGTCAAGAGTACGTCGACTTCGCTCCTGGACCTTCAACGCCGCGAGTTGCCACGGGTCAGGCAGTTCGCCGTACCAGAGTAGGTAGGCGACTTCTTCAAAACTGCATTTTTCCGCGAGGTCCTGGACGGGATAGCCGCGGTAGAGCAAAGAGTTGGTTTCTGCGTTGACCTTGGAGATGGCGGTATGGTCCACCACGACGCCGGCCAGGCCTTTCTTGATTTCGGTGTCAGCCATGCTGAACTCCTTCGTTGCAGTCGTTGTCTTAGGGGTTCCCGGGAATTTGAAAATTGAAGATGCCGGAATCGAATTTGTTGTACGCCTCGTAGTCGACGAGGTCGTATAGCCGGCCCCGGGTGAGCATCTCGGGTACGCGAACCTCCTGGCTTCCCAAGCTCTTGAGCGTTTCCAAGACCCTTTCCGCAGCGCCCATGGCGCTGCGGAGCAAGGTGACGGGGTAGATGACCATGTTTACGCCAACCGCCTGTAGCTGGTCAGTGGTGAAGAGGTCGCTCTTGCCGAATTCGGTCATGTTGGCCAGGATCGGCACATCAACGGCGTCGCGGATGGCTCGAAACTCGTGCAGATCTCGCATGGCTTCGGGGAAGATGGCGTCGGCGCCGGCGTCGACGAGGGCTTTCGCCCGGTCCTTCGCGGCTTGGAGGCCGTCCACGGCCCGAATATCGGTGCGGGCCATGATGAGGAAGTTCGGGTCCCGCCTGGCATCGGCTGCCGCCCTGATGCGTTTGGTGGCGGTGTCGAGGTCAACGACGTTTTTGCCGTCGAGGTGGCCGCAGCGTTTGGGGTTGAACTGGTCTTCGATGTGGCAGCCGGCGAGGCCGGCGTTTTCCAGTTCCTGGACACTGCGGGCCACGTTCATGGGTTCGCCGAAGCCGGTGTCGGCGTCTACTAGGCAGGGCAGGTCAGTCATCCGGGCGATCTGACCGGCCCGGGTCGCCACCTCGGTGAGCGTGGTGAGGCCGATGTCTGGCAGGCCCAAGTCGTTGGCCAGGACGGCACCGGAGATGTAGACGCCGGTGAAGCCCTTTTCCTCGATCAGCCGGGCCGACAGCGGGTTGAACGCGCCCGGAAACTGCTGGATGGCTCCGCAGGACAGCAGCTCCCGGAGCCGGTGTCGTTTCTGCTCCGGGGCTTTCTCTGAGTAGAGCATAGGTCTCCCTATCGGGTCATGGTCCTATAAAAACGCAGATGGGTGCTGCCAGACGGTCAATCAGGCCGGGGCTGCAATGATGTTCAGTTGATCCGGTCGCCGGGCCCTTGGTCGGGAAGGGTTCTTCGGCGAAGGAGAGGGGACACTCACTCTCTCTTGCGACTGGGAAAAGAAGGTGGTCTGCCCTCCGAGAACGCCGCCAACCCTTCTCGCGCGTCCTCGCTCGCGAACGCCTTCTGTCCGTACATCGCCTCAGCGTGGAAGGCTGCGTCCTGGGGCATTTCTCCAAGATGCAGAACCGAAGACTTGATGACCTCGAGGGCCGTTCCGCTGCGGCTGAGCAACCGCTCAGCAACAGCCAGGGCCGCTGGCAGCACGTTTTCGTCAGTCACGACCTGATTGAGCAAACCGTACCGGAGCGCTGTGTCCGCATCGATGGTCTCTCCGAGGAGCATTAATTCCATGGCCCACGCATAGGGTATCTGGCGCGTAAGCCGGGTAAGGGTCCCTCCGGCAGGCACGACGCCCACTCCACACTCCGGAAGTGCGAAACGGGCGGACGCGCCTGCTATCCGGAGATCTGTGGAGAGCATGATTTCGAAACCACCGCCAAGGCAAAGTCCGTTCACAGCCGCGATGACCGGCTTGTGGAGGCGTGTGTGCTTCTGGTGCGCCCCGTCCCATTCCGAAATATCGAAGCGTCCCTCGGACAGGGCAGGAATGGATTCTGTGAGGTCAGCCCCCACGCAGAACGCGCGGTCCCCGCTTCCAGTGAGCACTGCGACGCCTATCGCGTCGTTGTCGCGCACTTCATCGAATGCTGCCGCAAGATCTTGGTACATGCCCAGCGTAAGGGCGTTGAGCTTCTCGGCCCGATCGAAACGGATAACTGCGATGCCACCGTCCCGGTCAATAGCTATATTGCTCACCGGATCACCTTCTTGCGCTTCAACTCCGCGACGTCCACGTCGCTCAGACCGGCCAGCGCCTTTAGGACGACGGCCGTGTGTTCGCCAATCTCCGGGGCAAGCCCGCGCGCCTGGGGCGGCGTCTTACCCATCTTGATCGGCGAGCCGACCATTCGCAGCGGGCCATAGTCGGGATAGTCAACATCGACGATCATGTCGCGGGCAGCGATCTGCGGATCTGTCACCACTTCGGCGATATTCTTGATAGCGCTCAACGGAACGGCGTCACCAGCCATCGATTCGAGCTCATTCTTCGTCCGGTCGGCGAACCAACGTACCAGAATAGGGCGGACAAGCTTTTCATATGTCACAGGGTCAAAGCGCTTCGCCATGGAGTCAATCCCCGGGTCATCGGCCAGTTCCGGCTCACCAAAAAGCTCGCAGCTGATGCGCCAGAACTTGTCGGTGTAGCCGCCGAAGAAGACAAACCCATCCTTGCAGGGGTAGAGCTCGTACGGTCGAACAAACGGGTGCTGGTTGCCGAGAGGCTCCGCGACTTTTCCCTCCACTGTGTACGAGACCACTGCTGTTTCCGTGAGGCTCAACACAGAGTCCTGCTGGGAAATATCGACGAGCTGACCTTCGCCCGTCCTCTCGGCGTGCCTAAGAGCCGAGAGGGTTCCGATGACGCCGTAAAGCGTCGCCGATAGGTCACCGATGATCGTTCCGACACGAAGAGGTGCCTGGCCTGGCTCGCCATTCATCGACCACAGTCCGCCGGTTGCCTGGGCACTGTTGTCATATGCCGGGCGGCGTCGGTACGGTCCTGTCTGCCCATACCCCGACAGGGCTGTATAGACCAGTGAAGGATTGATGGCCTTCAGGTCCTCGTAGCCGAGGCCGAGTTTGTCCATCGTTCCTGCCCGGAAGTTTTCCACGAGCACGTTCGCCTTTTGGACTAGCGAGCGGAGGACCTCTTTACCCTCCGGGGTCGCCACGTTCAGGGTCATCGCAAGCTTGTTGCGGTTGTACTGGGCGAAGAATGCGCTGAAGGAGCCTCCGGTACTGTTCTCCAGTAGTGGCGGGAAATCGCGTGTGTAGTCCGGTTCGTCTGGATGTTCGATTTTGATTACGGTGGCTCCGAGATCTGCCAGGATCATTGAGCAGAATGGCCCCGCGACCACACGTGTGATGTCGAGGACGACAACGCCTCGCAGCGAGCCCTGTTGGGCTGCCGGAGGAAGCCATGCACTGAGATCGTAGGGCATGGCATTGGCACGTTCACTCACGTTTAGCTCCCTTCATGGTTCTGGTGCGGCTAATGGTGATCACGCGGTTCCCACGCCCTGGCGCACTCGGATCCTGGCTTCGAGAAGTGTTCCGCACGCCGGACTGTAGTACTCATCCAGAAGAACCTCGTCATTGCCGTGGCGCTCACGTGCCCACACCCCGAGCTCGCCCAAGCGGGCTGCAGCGGGTGAGGTTTGAAGGATCACATCCTCCCGCCAATCAGCGGAAGTCCCGAGTCGTGCACCGCTGGACGGGCAATACCAGCCATCAGAGTCCCGTTGCGGGACCGAGGGGCCGGTGCCGGCTCCGTCGGCCTCCGAGGAGATGGCCTTGCCCACACGACTTGAGCGGATCGCCGAGCGTGCGGCACTGGTCGCGGCTGCATCAACACCGTCCTTCCCCAGTACTACGCCATAGACGCTGTGGGCGATTTCAGCACTGACGTAGCCGTCGGAAACGTCCTTAAGGACAGCGGCCACGTCCCGCAGGAGCGGGTCACCGTATCCGCCTCCACCGGCGATCCATTGCACGAAGACGTCACCCTTGCGGACCGCGATGGATTGCTGGTTGATGTTTAGGAGTTCGTCTTCGGAGGTAGTTAGCGTATTGAGAGTGGGGGCCTTTCCCTCCTCAAAAAGAGTTGCGACGTTCGCGTCCCGGAGTATACGGTGGCCACTTCCGCCACCCGGCAGGCCTCCCCCGTAGCCGTCGGCCACGATCTGTGAGCTCGGCGAAAACACTGTCTGGGTGACCTCAGAGGCACCGTGCAATGTCCAGGCGAATTGGAGACCGTGTCCGCCGCGGTAGGTGCCATGGCCGGCACTTTCTGCATTCAGGTGCTTCCAGAGGTAAAGAACGGGGTAGAGCATCTCGTTCATCTCCACGTCAGGCAGCATGTTGTTAACCTGCGTCATCATTCCGGCGCAGTCGAGGCCATCGTTGTGTGGTTGGGCGCCGGCGCCCATGCCTCCTCCGTCCATGTTGAACAAAACGAAGTAGTCGCCCGCGTCTGTGTTCCCGGCAGAGATGCCGCCTGTCCAAGAGTCGGCCCAGACTCCCTGCGTCCTCTCCCGGATTGATTCGTCAGCGCTGCGCCCGCAGGCGTCATTGAGCAGTTTCGTGATGATCCTGCTGACCCGTGCACCGGTAGTCAGGTGACCGTTGCTGATTGGAGCCGGCGGCACGGGATTGACGATTGACCCGGATTCGGCGATGACGTTGAAGGCCGTCATAACACCCTCGTTGAACGGAACGTCCCAGGCGAGGATCGGGACGACGGCGGAAGCCACGCCCCCGACAAGGGCGCCGTAGCTGCAATTGACAAAGCCGTTTGTCTGTTCGCTGGATCCGGTGAAGTCGAATGTAATCTGACTGCCGGACTTGATCATCGAGCAGGCTACCTTGTAGAGCTGGTCAACGTGCCCGTTATGCTCGGTCCACTCCTCGGCTGTGTAGATCCCGTCCGGTATCGCCTCAATGCGATCGCGAACGACGTTTTCGGCCAGCTCGAAGCTGAGTTTCGTGTAAGTCTGGAACTCCTCCTCGCCGAACTCGTCGATCGTCTCCAGTAGGCGTCGGATGCCCGTGTTGTTGCTGGCGATAAGGGAGCGGACGTCATTCCAGAACAGGGCCGGCACCCGGACGTTGTTGAGCACCAGACGTTTCACCCATTCGACAGGTTCGCCGCGCTCGAAGATTTTGACTCCGGGCGGGAGTCGGAGCGCCTCGCTGTAGCAGTCGTAGGCGCCAGGAGCAAAGCCTCCCGGGGTCATGCCGCCCACATCGACCAGGTGCGCCTGCGACTGTGCCCAGGCAATCAGTTTTCCGTTGTGGAAGACCGGGGAGATGATGTTCGTGTCTGGCGGGTGGCTGGCCCCGGAGGTGTGAGGGTCGTTGCTGATGTAGGCGTCGCCGGGGGCAACGGGCTCGTCGCCGATGGTTTTGACCAGCGCGTCGATAGCGACGCTGCCGGATCCGATGTGGAGCTGGACGTAGTCAGAGTAGGCGTAAATTCGACCGGTGGGGTCGAAGAGGGCTGTATTGAAATCACCGGCCTCGGTGATGACGGGTGAGCCCGAGGACCGGATCATGGCGATTCCCATCTCTTCGACTATCGAGTCGAGCCGCATTCGGATGACCTCGAGCTTGACGGGGTCGATCCCGGGGGGGCAGTTGAAGCTTGGCGTTCATTGGTTCTCCTCAGCAGGTGGTGGGTTCAGGCGGTCTCGGGAAGGCGCAGCAGGAAATGGCCCTCATCAGTAAGTTCGACGGATCCACCGGACGGGACAAAGATCGTCGTGTCCGGTTCCTCCAGCAGGCAAGGGCCCTCGGCTCGGCCCAGGGCGCCGAAACCACGATGGATGTCGATGTCTGTCCGGGTTCCCGCGGACGGTTCGAGTGCCGTACGGCGTGTCATTGCGTGTTTCTCGTCAGAGGCGCCAGCCACGGAAGTCGTCAGTTGCACGTCGCTTCTACCGACAGCTCGAACCCGGGAGTTGACGAGGAGGATGTCTGTCTCCGTCCACGCCGTACCTGCGCCGAATTCGGCCTCGTAGTCCGCGATGAACTGTGCACGGAGGTCATCTTTATCCGACTCTGTGAATGTTCCGCCCTTTAGCTTGGTCGTCACTTCGAAGATCTGACCTACAAACTTCATGTCAGCCTCGCGGTACACCTCGCGGTGGTCCGCAGGGATACCTTCGGAGGCAAACCACTCTTCCGCTCGACGTTCCAGCCCCGCGAACTCCTCATTAAGCAGCTTTGCCGGTTGCTGCATCGTCCACGGGCTGGTGCGCACCGCGGAGAAGACCGAGTCTGCGTGCATGAGGCCGTACGCGGAGAAAACGGCGGCATTCCGCGGGATGACCACTTCGGTCACGCCGATGTCCTTCGCCAGGCTTGCCGCGAAAAGGCCGCAGGCGCCCCCGAAGCCAACGAGTGTAAACTCCCGCGGGTCGTGCCCCCGGTTCACAGTGATCTTGCGGAGTGCGTTGGACATCTGGGAACTCGCCAAGCGATAGATGCCTTGCGCGGCCTCGTCCACGGAGATGCCCAGCGGTTTCGCCACGTGTTCATCAATGGCACGGCGAGCAAGGTCCTCGTAGAGCTGAACAGATCCACCCAAGTAGTAGTCGGGGTTAATAAGGCCCAGTACCAGTGCTGCGTCCGTTACCGCGGGGCGCTCACCGCCTGCGCCGTAACAAGCCGGTCCTGGCTTGGAGCCGGCGCTGTGAGGGCCTACACGCAGGAGGCCTCTGCCGTCGATCCAGGCAAGGCTGCCGCCGCCGGCCCCAATGGTCTCAATGTCTACTGCGGTCAGACTAGTCGGCAATCCGCCGATTTCTGCCCGGGCGAGAAGCCTCAGCTCGCCATCCATGATCGCAGCAGCGTCTAGACTGGTTCCGCCCATGTCAGCGGTCAGGACTTTGGTCCGTCCCAACTGCTTGCCCAGGAGGCGGGCACCGGTGACTCCACCGACGGGGCCGGAATTGAACATCGAGATCGGTGCCTTTTGCGTCTCATCGACCGACAGGAAGCCGCCGTGCACCTGCATGATTTGCACAGGTGTCCGCAATCCGCGATCACGCAGCTCATCAGCCAAATGCTGGAAATGTGTGGCCACGAGGGGTTTAACGGCAGCGTCAAGGGCCGTAGTTACCATCCGCTCATACTCGCGGTAAACCGGTGTCAGGCTGCTGGAAAGGGTAAAGGGCAAATCAGGGTGGTTTGCCATCAGATAGTCGCCGACCGCTTGTTCATGTGCCGAGTTTCTGAACGACCAAAGGAAACACACCGCGATTGCTTCCGCCCCTGCTGACAGCGCAGCATCAACGGCCGATTTAATCTCAGACTCTTCCAACTGGAGAATCACAGAGCCGTGGGCGTCAATCCGTTCGGCGATCTCGAAAATGTTGCGCCGGTTCACGACCTCCGGAGGCATCAGCATCTTGTGGGGGTCCCGCTCATCTGTTCGAGCGGACCGTGCGATGCGTAGGGTGTCCCGGAATCCCGCGGTAGTGAACAGTGCGACGGACGCATACTTCTCCTCGTCGACTGCATTCGTGACGATGGTGTTGCCCAGGACGAATCGGTCGACAGACTGGAAGAAGTCTGCTTCTCCCATGCCAAGCCGCTCCCGCAGCACTTCGACCGCCGCCAGGATCCCAGAGGTCACATCCTTGGTTGAAAAGGCCTTCGCCCGATAGGCGACTCCGTCTTTGAGCGCCACGGCATCTGTGAACGTTCCGCCGACGTCGATACCGACGTGAAGGGTCATGGTGTTCTCCTTTGAATCCGAAATTGTTTGAATCGCGCTCAGCGGGGCTTGTCCTTGATGTCTTCCTCGATAGTGAAGGTGGGACTTCCCAAGTTGAGTATCTGTACGATCTGGACCGAGTCTACGCGTGCCGTATGACGAGTACCATGTGGTTTAAACACTCTGTCGACGGCATGATTGTGGCCATTCCACATACAAAAGGGACGTCTTACCGGTCGGGGCGCAGGGAAGGAAATGACGATGAACGAGAGTGAGAGCTGGGTTGCAGGCCAAGCGCAGGGCACGACGCGGCAACTCCGCGAGGTCCTGGCTAAACACGTTCGCAGAGAAGCCGAACTCGAGGAGCTCAACCACGCGGCCCGGGATCTTACGAGAATTCGCGAGGTCGAGCACACTCTCCGTAAAGTCACCGAGCGCACGAAGCGGCTTTTGGACTGCGACGTTGCATATCTCTCGGCAGGAGTTGAGGGCGAAGGCGACTTTGCCGTCCGCGCCTGGTCCGGCAACCTTTCCCCGGCATTTCTGGGCATACGCGTAAGTGTCGGAAACGGTGTCGGAGGCGCAGTCGCTGCTACGCGCCAGCCGGTTCAGGTGGAGGACTACTTGCGCGCACCTGAGATCGAACACAACGATTATCTTGATAGCCACGTCCGAGGTGAAGGTATCCGAACTCTTCTGGGAGTGCCTTTAGAAGTCGACGGACGTCTGCTGGGTGTGTTGTTCGCCGGCAGGCGCACACCCTTGTTGTTTCAGGAATCAGAAATTGTCCTGGTCAGTTCGCTGGCAGCCCACGCCGCCGTCGCGCTAGACAATGCCCAATTGTTCGAGTCGCAGGAGACGACGATGCGGGAGCTGCAGAGGTACGCATCGCTCCTGAAAACCCAGAATGAGGCTGCGGAGGCCTCCGCCGAGGTGCACGAGCAGTTGACTCAAGTTCTGCTCCGGGGTGAGGGCGTAGGCCACATCATGGCGATCATCGGCCGCGCCCTCAAGGTCGACGTCGCGATGATCGATGAGGCCGGGGCAGTGCTCGCCGGGCATGGTGAGAACCCGCCATCCCCGCCCTTCACGGAAGAGGTTGAGGCTGCACTGAAACGGAGCCGCAAGACTGGGCGTTCGGTGAGCGCCGGCGGTCCAGACGGGCGGCGGTGGTATGTCGATACGGCTGCAGCAGGCCCGACGTTCCTTGGGTCCGTGCTTCTTGCTTCAACCCGGGAGCTGACAGATGTTGAAGTGCGAACGTTTGAGCGGGCAACACAGACCACCTCTGTTTCACGATTGGCCGATGCCGCGATGGCTGAGGCCGAGATGAGGGCATCGAGCGAAGTGATTCGGCGGCTCATCGATCCGCGTCGATCGAGTCTCGACGATCTTGATCGTTTGGCACGGCGTCACCAGCTGTCCGCCGGACCAGTCACGGTGACGGCATCGGATGCTGAGCACGGCCGAAATGCCGCGCACCTGGCCGCTGCAGTGGCTTTGTGCTCAGAGACTGGGGGGCTAGCCGCCTGGTACGAGGATCGCCTTGTGACGATTCAGCCCGGCGACCCAAAAGCCGTCGCAGAGTCTCTGTGGAGACGATTGCGATCCTCGGCCGGCTCCCCCGCCACGGTTTCGGCGGCCGGGCCTGCGAGGTCACTCCTCGAGTTGAGTCACCTCTATCGAGAGTCGGTTCAATGCCTCAAGCTGATGCATCAGCTGGGGCGCTCGTCCACGTGGGGGTCGACGGCTGAATTTGGCATCTATTCGATGCTATTTACCGAGGGCGCAAGTGATGGCCTCGACCATTTCGTAGACAGTAACATCGGGCGTTTGCTTGAATACGACACACGCCACGGCGCGGATCTCGTAACTACTGCAACTGCATATCTGGAGTCATCGAGCAGCCCGTCAGCGACGGCATCCATGCTTGATATTCACGTCAATACGGTCTCGCAACGGATCTCCCGCATCGACCGGATGTTGGGCCCCGACTGGCGACAGTCTCCGCGGCAACTGGAGCTCCACACAGCGCTCCGCCTGCACGCCCTTCGTGCCGGCGGACACTTCAATCAAAGGTCAGATCAAATCGCGGATCGCTGATGCGATCTATCAGTGGCCCATAGCCATGGCGATTCGTGAGCGCGGCCGGCCCAGGAAATCAGTAATGGTTTGACCTGCTCGTACAACTGCGTCCAGGTCCACGCCGGTGCTGATTCCTAGACCATGAAGTAGCCACAAGAGTTCTTCCATCGCGAGGTTACCGGTCGCGCTTCCGGCGAACGGACACCCACCGATCCCTCCCGTAGATGCATCGAAGCACGTGATCCCGGCACGCAGCCCAGCCAGGACATTGGAGAGTCCTTGCCCATATGTGTCGTGAAAGTGCAGGGCAAGGCGGTTCAGGGGAACGCCAGCAGCAACGTGCTCATTTACCAAGGCCGTGACATGCGCGGCGGTGGCGACGCCGATGGTGTCGCCGAGGCTGATCTCATAGCAGCCAGCGTCGAGTAGTTGGCGCGAAACGTCGGCAACGGCCTTGGTCTCCACAGCGCCCTCCCAGGGGTCCCCGAAGCACATGGACACGTAGCCGCGGACGGTCATGCCGCTCCTGAGTGCTTCGGCGGCGACTTCTGCTGCCATCTCACAAACCGCCGTTCGGCCCGCGTTCAAGTTCCTATGAGCGAACGTTTCGGTCGCGCTGGCGAACACGGCTATGGACTTCACTCCACTCTCCCGTGCTCGTTCCAGCCCCCGCATGTTTGGGACCAGCACCGGATGTCTGATGAGGTCACCGAGCTCCGCGAGGACCTCTTGAGCGTCAGCTAGCTGCGGCACCCACTTGGGCGACACAAAACTCGTCGCTTCTACGAGGGGCAGGCCAGCGCCAACAAGCTCCTTGATGAAGCGAACCTTAACGTCGGTCGGCACCAGGGTGGCTTCTGCCTGCAGGCCGTCCCGCGGCCCTACCTCGTAAACTACGACATCCTGAGGGAAGTCTTGATCTCGGTAGACCGCAGGCCGTGGCCCTGTCACGACCTAGTCCCAGTCCGGAGTTCCGCGAGAATCTTCTGAGCAAATTCAGTTCGGACGATCTTCTCACCAACCATTCGCGCAACTACCTGGTCAATTTCGTGTAGCTCCGCACCGGCAGTCACCGCGATGTTGCGCGCGTGCAGTGACATGTGGCCGCGTTGGATGCCCTCAGTTGCCAAGGCACGGATGGCACCCGCATTCTGAGCCAAACCCACCGCGAGAATGATGTCCGCCAGATCAGCCGCGGTCTTGACCCCTAGAATGGCGATATTCGCCTGGGCCACAGGGTGCACCTTGGTGGCGCCGCCGACCAGACCGACAGGCATAGGAAGTTCCAGCGTTCCGACGAGATTTCCGTTTGCGTCCTTCTCGAATCGTGACATCGATGTGTACCGGCCATGCTCATCGATCGCATGGGAGTGGGCGCCCGCCTCGACAGCTCGCGTGTCGTTTCCCGTGGCCAGGACAACAGCACTAATGCCGTTCATGATGCCCTTGTTGTGTGTGGCTGCACGGTAAGGATCCACAACGGCAAATTCCGCCGCGTCAATCATGTCCTCGACAACCGCCGGTCCGCCGAGGGCAGCCGCATCGAACACCGCCCGGACTCTAGTGAGCCTGAGATCGGCCTTGTTGGTGAGGATGCGCAAAAGACTTCGCCCGCCAGCGATCTCGGCGACACGGGGGGCGATGGCTTCAGCCATCGTGTTGACCGCGTTTGCTCCCATTGCATCTCGGACGTCGACGACGAGGTGGAGGACCACGTATGTCTGTCGCGAGCTGGGTACGAGGCGTACTAGGATGTCGACCGCGCCGCCGCCGAACTTAACAAGCTGTGGATCCTGATCGTTGGCTAATTCGATCAGCTCTCGCCGGGCCTCAAGGAGCCGGTAACGGGCGCCTACGGGATCGACGACATCGATTACCTGTACTTGCGCCTGCATGAGCGGCGGTGTTGACGTCGTAACGAAACCGCCATGATCACGGGTCATGCGGGCCAGGTTACTGGCGGCGGCCACAACCGAAGGTTCCTCCGTCGCCATCGGAACGAGAACATCCCGTCCGTTCACAATGAAGTTCGTGGCGATGCCAATCGGGATACCGAGGACACCTATGGTGTTCTCCACCATGAGGTCTGCCTGCTGGAGACCTAATCCCTGCTCGGGGCTCAGAGCATCGAGCCGTCCGGCATCCAGCCCCGCTTCAGCGATTACCTTTCCGCGTCGTTCTTCGACGGTGAAATTCCGAAACCCGGAGAGCCTGCTGTTAGTCATGAAGGTCCTTCCATACATGTTTTTTGAGGGCTACTTGCACAAACTCTAGACTTCGTCCGTCAGCGTGGATATGTGTTTGCACCACATCGGCGAGCAATTGAATGTGATAAAGATCCACATTTCAGCTTTTCGTGACCGCCGAAAATCAAAAATGGATGTCCCTATATGCGGGTACTTCGGAGCACGAGTAGGGGTGTCCGGCAGCACGTGGCTACCCAGCCCTGGTTTCCGCACCTTGGACACTCCGAAGAATGCCAGGCAACAGGCTCCGGTCCGGGCAAGTAGGAGCCCTAAGCGGCGGCCATCTCCAGCAGGGGATAGAGGGCAGCTTCCCAGTCCTTCCACTCCCGAAGCCGCGGAGCTTCCGCGAGGCTGCGGTTGTAGGACTGGTCGAAGACGAGGTGCTGCCAGGTCGGCACCATGTTGCCCGTGATGCCCGGCTTGTCGTCGATGAGCACGTCCCCGCGGACCAGGGTCTTGTCATGGGTGAGGATGACCCGGTTCACCCAGCGGCTCCCGAGGTGCTCTTCAATGGAGGCCAGCTTCTCAGAGGCACAGGTGGCGTGCGTAGCGAACGGCGTGGAGCAGAAGAAGACGTTCAGTCCGGCCTCCTCCATCGCCAGAACGGCCTCGATTGCCCCGGGCATGGATTCAAGGTTCCGGTAGAGGCCCTCGGTGTTCATGGCCTGCAGCAGGACATCACGGTCGCCGCCGGGGCCGCACAGGTGGTTGCAGTCCATCTGCTGGCCCAAGGGCACGATCGGGAAGTTCGGGTCCAGCTGCAACAGGATGCGGTTGAGGGCGTTGCCCCAGTCGAAGAAGCAGCCGTCCATATCGACAAGCGTGACGGGCCGGCCAGGGGAGGGAGTAATCATGGGCTGCATGTGTACGGCGTTTCCAAGCAATGTCTTCATGGCCGGACAATACGGCCGGCCTATGACAAAAGGTCAGGGATGAGGCAAGCTCGGCTGACAGATCACCGTCTGTCCACTAAGCTCGCCAACTGGCCCGGCCGCACATTACGTGAACGTGGTCGGTAGCGTCACGGTTTTCGTCCTAAGCAGCGCGCATCTACACTGACTCCGGTTGGGGGAATTCCGCGGTGCCATGCCGATGCTGTCTGTCCTCCAGCAAGGACACGATTACAGCACGGGAGACGAATTGAATATTGATGGACCGCACACCCCGCCCGGGCAAGTCCAGAATGGCGACCAGTATGTACAAACCGCTCCGCAGGGAGTCTGGCAGTTCAAGCCCAAGGCCTCCCCGTTGCGCATTTCTGCCGGAGTTGTCGGGCTGGTCCTCTCAGTGGTGGGGATCTTGTTCTCCGGGATTCTCCTCTTTGGTAGGAACGGCGGATCCAGTACGCCGCTGAACGGGTGGATGATCCTGTTCGTCATCGTGGGGTCCATCGGATCCCTCGTCACCGGCATTGTCATTCTCGCGAAGCAGCGCAAACGCGGCGGGGCAACCCCTTGGCTCGTGCTTTCCTTCGCGGCATTGGTTGTTGTTGCATGTCTGAGCTTCATGGCCACGCGGGACATTGGCCTCCCCGGTGCCCCACCAATGATCATGCCGTTCGCGCTTGCGACGGCGGTTCTGGCCGGCCTGGTGATTCTGATGGAGAAACTCCGGCGCTAGGTTGTGCAAAGGCTTGGAGGCCGCCCGGTGATAACCTGCTCCAAAGTCTCGTCGGGGGTGCCGCGTTCGCGCAGCTTGATGCCCAGGGCTTTGATGCCGGTGGCGAGTTGGACGGCGACCTTGTCGGAGGTGCCGGCGAGCAGCTGGTAGGCGTAGAAGATCGGGGACATGCCGTGCTTGAGGATGCGGTCGTCCCGGTCCTCGATGGAGTCGAGCCCCCGGTCGTCCACGGACATTGCCGCGGTCAGGACCGACACGATTGTCGGGAAGGACCGGTCACCGATGGCGTCGGCGCCGAACGTGTACTTCATCGCGTTGGTGAAGAAGAGCGCCTTGGCTGCGTTGTCACCGGGCACGGCGAACAGGTCGATGCCGCGGGTGCGCGGGTCGGCGACGTCGATGACGAGCACCTTGTCTCCGAGCTTGTGGGCCCACTCGACGTACTTGGCGACGCCGTCGCCTTTGGACTCGAAGGCGATGAGGGTGTTGTTGGCCCCGGGGTAGCCGGGCTTGCCGGTCGGGTTGACCCGCTCCAGGCAGTGCCAGCCGAACAGGGACCGGACACAGAGGGACTTGCCGGAGCCGGGCTTGCCGATGATCGCGACACCGAAGAGCATGGCGGCCGCTGACAGGTGCGCCGAGCCGTCGTCGTTGGTGCCCAGCAGCGGGCCGATCTTCTGCAGCATGACCGGCGGCGTGGCGCGGGCGCGGGTGGCTGCTGCGCCGGAGACAGCACCGGCGTGCGGGGAGACCATGCCGACGACGACGTTGGGTCCGAGCATGAAGGTGTCCGGCGCCAGCGGGTAGTCGCCGTCGGAGGCGGGGATGAACTTCTCGAACGGGACCTTCTCGCCGTTGATGGTCCGGCTGCCGCGCACCTGTCTCTTATACACATCTAGATGTGTATAAGAGACAGGGGCCGGCCGCGCCGTGAGGCCGGCGGAGCGAACACCGGCTGGGCGAGCTGGTTGCGGAGCTTCGTGTCGGGGGACGCGATGCGTCCGGCGAGGGCGGCGAGTCCGAGGATTACGGCCACGCCCGAGATCGCATAAAGGATCGGGGAAATGCTCGCCGGAATGTAGGCGGCGTACTCGGCCGGCAGCTGCGGAAGACCGAACAGGGTCGCGGCGGCAAGGATCAGACCGACCGGCAGACCGAAGAACAGGGCGTGCTTTGTCGGTGCGAACCGGACACCGGAGTCCAGGTCAAAACCGGGCAGGCCCGCGGTGACCTGGGAGAGCAGCGACGTCACTTCCTCCTTCGAAGAACCGCCGGCGGTGATGGACACGACGACGGCCGTCGGGGAGGTGGAGTGGTGCGTCGGGACAGCGGTGCCGAGCCGGTTCCCGAGCCACGGCGTGTAGAACTTCCGCTCCTTGTTCGAGGGTTTCCGCATCGTGACAGCAACCCAGGAACCTTCAGGCATCGCGTTGGCCAGGATCCGCGGCAGCTCGGTCGGGTCGATGCCGGACTGCGTCTCCCGAAGAGCAGGGGACGGCTTGTAGTTGAGCGTCCCGATCGCCGGAGTGTCACCGAGATCCTCGGGCATCTGCACCTCCTCGGCGCGGGCACCCACGGTGTGGGCCAAGTGCAGCGGGGCGTTCGTTCCGAGCGCGGCGGCCGGAAGAATCAGGTACCCGTTCAGCCCGCTGGACTCTCGCCGGGTCAGCAGGGTGGCCTGGCCGGTGTTGGTCGCGGCCGAGGCGAAAGTCCCGGCACGCTGTGTGAAGGTTGTGGGGTTTGTGTCGATGCCGCCGGCTCGTGCCAGGCGAAAAATGCGCTGCTCCATGCCCTGGAACATGCGTAGTTTCCCAGGGGACAGGCCTACAGACCCGGCTAGGCGGATTTAGGGCTTTTCCCAGCCCGGTTTCTGCTGGTTATCGCCCTGAATCGCCCCAAACCCGGATCCACCCGCGGCGACCCTTCTTGCCTATAGAACATATGTACGGCTGCGAACATGTCAGACCGCCATGCGCAAGCGATCCGGTGTCTCCAAGACGGGTCCCGTAGCTCTTCCGCTGGTACTTCTTCTGTGTGCGGCTGCCCCGCAGATGCGACGGCCCTTTCCAGAACTTTCTCCCAAAAACTTTTGGGTGGTCCCATGCTCGACGCATCTCACCGCTGGTGGCGCTTGCAGCGGGCCTTTAATGGCCTGCGGCCGGCAGTGGGTGCCACCTGGCATGTGTTTGTTGGATGCCGAATGTTGTGGCGGGGTTTGGCCTGCGGCCGGCGGTGAGTCAGTGGGAGACGTGGAGAGTTGGTGGAAGTCACTGCGTCGGTATGGGGCTGCGCCCCGGTTGGGTGGGTGGCTGAGTATGTTCCTTGTCGGACCTTGGTGGATGCCTGCGGCGCGGGAGGTGGGGCATCACGGTTTCCGGTTCGGTGCAGCGCCCTGGGAGACGAATTGCTACGCAATGGTTTGTCTGCCTGGACGAATCGAAGCGCCTCTCCGCTTCTTCGCTTCGAGGCCACCGGGCGCGGACACACGATGTCCACTCCGTGAACCAAACCGCTGTCATTCCGTCTACGAGACGGCGGCGCAGCCGCAGAGAAACTCTCCGTGAGCCACGCAGGGTGACGCACCGCTTACGGCCCGCCGCAGGCGACAACGCCCCAAGAACAAGACACCGAAGGAGGAACCCACCGGCCCGGGGCGAAGCCCCCGAGAAACACATCGAAGACCTGCACGGCCACGAGAAGCAGGGGGCGCAGCCCCCGAGGAGAAACACATCGAGCTTCGAGGCGAACCACGACACGGAAGACGAACCGCTGACGGCCCGCCGCAGGCGACACCAAAGGTGAACCAAGAACCAGCGGCAACAACCCACCGGCCCGGGGCGCAGCCCCGAGATCATCATGATGATCCATGACGATGAACCATCGGACGGCGAAGCCGGGGGACGACGCAGCCTCCGCGCAGCGGAGACACCACGACGAAGGCCGCGCAGCGGCCAGGGAAACGAATCGAAGGACGAGCCGGGAGGCGAGACGAGAACACCACGGGCCGCGCGCAGCGCGGACGCGGAGCGCAGCACGAAAAACACAACGACAGCCAAGACGCTCACGCGGCGAAAAAGCATGTTGCAGAGCGCGCGCAGCGCGCGAGCAGCCGGCCGCAAGCCAGTAAACAAAAAAGAAGGACCACTCCGTGGGGAACGAGACGAAGAGCAGGACGGTCAGCGAATCGGGAAACACGAAGGGCGAGGGGCGCAGCCCCGAGTCCTCTTAATATGCCCAACCGACTGCCGCCACCACTCGTTTACTCAACGGCCCTTCTGATTTTTCACACCGGGATCGGCGGCTATCGCCGGCCAACACAGCGCACCACCTATCGGCGACGCGGGGAGGGACAGAACAGGACGTGTGCGTTCGGGTGGTGCGTCGGAAGAGGCGAAACAATCTGGGCGTGAGCGTTCAAAGCGCACACGCCGGTATAGGATCAGGCCGCCGGCTGAAACTTGACGGCGACGGGAGGTGTTGGGCTTCCTGTGGGCACATGGCTGAGGAGATCATTGGGCGCGCAGAGGCAGTGGCTCACGGTGGCCCGCGAAGGGGAGCGGCACGTCCTGGGTTTCGACGAGGACAGCATCCAGATCTGGAAGCGGACAAGGTTTTTCCGCCGGTGCATCGCCACGTACCCGCGGTCCATGGACGGGGAAGCCGAGGCCCTCGGTTTTTTCAGCACAATCGAACCTGAAGCCATAGAGGTCCCGGCTCCGGGAAGGCCGGTATCTAAGATGCGGATGACACGAACGGGCATGGCCGCAGCCGCTGCAGCCTTTCTCATTCTGGTCATGGCCGTCGTGATCATCGTGGTACCGAAGGATGTCGCGCCCGCTCCTTCGGCCGGCGGAGCAGACCACTCGTCGGAGCAGGTGTCGAATGCACAGACCGGCTGGGCTTACAGCGACTCACACCAGGCGGCCTTTCTGCAATGGACGCGCACAGGAGCCACGCTGAGTGGGTCATTGACGATGACGAGCCTGGACCCAGGAGCGACGGCCGCCAAGACGAGCACAACATCATTCACCGGGAGCATCGACAGCGACCATGCCAGCCTGTCGTTCTCCCAGCCGTTCGGTTCCATCTCGAATCTTGCTGCGCTCATCCAGGGTGACAACGTCACCCTTTCCATCCCGGAGAAGGACGGGACTCTGGAACCCTGGACGTTCAGGCCGGCGGCCGCGACGCTCTACAACGATGCGGTGACCGTGCTGAAGCAGCAGGCGGACAGGAACCACCAGGATCAGGTGCAGGCATCCGCTGCCGCCGCTGACCAGGCGGCGCGGGCCGCCTCCCAGCAGCAGGCAGACAACGCCGTCGAAAGCGCCGCACACTCGCTGGCAAGCGCGGTCAGCGATGTCGTGGCCTCGACCGGATACGTCAAAAGTGACCTGGACGGGGTGGCAGCGGATCTCACCGCTCAGCAGAATGACGTGACCACGACCCAGCATGATGCAGACGCGGTGATGAAAGAGATTGGAACAGAGGCGGGAGCGAACGGGACGACATGCTCGGACGCAGCTGGTGTTGCATCCGACGCCTCGGGCGTCGATGCCGACGAGGCTGGGATCAGCGGCGACATCACATCGCTCTCCTCGGACCTGGACTCTTTGAAGACCAAGCTGACCGACCTGGTCGATGCGAAGGAAGCCCTGGCCCAAGCGCAAAAGGCAGACCCCTCCTACCGCCCTTCCAATCCCATCCCGAGCGGCGACGAAATATCCGAGGCCACCGCGGCGGCACAGACCGTTGTGGACAAGGCTTCAGCGGTTTTGAAATCGGCTCCGGCGCAGTCCGCGGAATTGAGCCGGCAGGCGCACGCGGTTGCCGACGGAGCAGCGAAGGCCGGCAACTGCTAAACCGCCGGACGTCCGGCAGTTACCGGGGCGCGCCGTGCCCCGCCCGGCTTCGGCTCGGGCGGGGCACGGCGTACCGCAAGACACGCTTCCGGCGATGACGGGTGTTCGGATGGTGTGCATGTTGGTGGACAGGATGCCCCGGACACGGTTCATTCAACGGGACGCAGGATCGACGCCCCGGCCGACACAGCCGAGACACTTGGAGTCCAGGTCATCCACGAGATCGCCGGGGGGAGACACGATCGTCACGAACTTCTACACGGCAGTGAAGAACGATGTCCTAATAACGGCCCAGTTCACGGCGACGGACATCATGCGCGACGGGGACTTCTACGTCGCCGCCGACATGCTGGACAGCTTGGTGGACTCAGTACGTCCCTACGAGCTAAAGATGTGCTGGGCAGTCAGGGCGAGCTTCAGACTGGAACCGGCTTCGAGGCCATAGCTCCGTGTTTTCTCGTTCGGCCTTCAGTGCTCGGCAGCTAGTGCCCGCGCCATTGCGAGTACAGGTTCCTCAGAACCGCCCTCCTCAAGCCACACTGCCGCCGTCACCGCCTCGCCGTTAATAGTCAAATCCTGTTGCGGGGTCGCGAAGAAGCCGGCCACGGACTGCGGATGCAGGTCGGCCGGCAGAGTCGAAAGGATTCGTTCCAGGCCTGGGAGTGTCCGCGTGCCTGTTTCGGTGAACTGCCAAATCGGGAACGCGAGCTGGCCCCAGGCGGTGTAGAAGTATAGCTTGCGCTGTGCCCCGTAACGCCGGACCGTAGAAACTGACAGGTGCAGCTTCTTAGCAACCTCGGCGGCCGTGAGCGACGACGAGTCCATGAGAAGCTGGGCTGCAGCGTTGTTCGCCGAGCCGCGCGCGACGGCATGGGGCATCGGGGCGATGCCCGAATGGGCGCGCCAGAAGGCTTCGTCGCGTGCAGGAAGATCCGCACCCGAGTCGTTGCGCTGCATGTCCTCCAGCGCCTCGATGAGGTCTTCCGCTGTAAAGGTCAGGTGCAGGGCGGCCAGGCGTACATCGAGACTCGCACCGCCGCTTTGTGCTGCATCTTCGGGCGAATGAGTTCTGGCCTGCGATGGTCTTCTGCGTGCGCTCACCTTCATAATCTTCTCCCCGGACTCTCACCCGGACAACTTGGTAGCCCAGTCGTCACAACACTTTAGCCCCGGCGCGGCTGAGGTACTGTGTGGTCCGCGAGGTGGTCCATGGCTGGTCCATGGCTGGTCCACTGTGTGGTCCTTTTGCATCTGGGAGTGCTCCTTCTGGTACGGAAGCTCTGATTTCGCGATGATTTTGACCAGCAGGCGCATACTGGGGCTGCCTTTTGAACCACCCGGAGGGGACCACCGTGGACCGTTTGTGGACACCCCAATGGACCGCGGCGGAGTGGGCAGCTTATGGACCACCCCGATGGACCACGGGCGGACCACCCGCCAAGGACCAGACGGACCATCTCCTCAATCGCCGACTCAGCGAGTGCGAGACCGCCCCCAAACGAACGCATGTAATGCGTAGCCTGTACCCACCGCGGACATCTGTCAGTCAGCTAACTGGCCAATTGCGTCATCAGCGGCGAGGGCCGGTGTCGCAAATGAGGGCCAAGGCCCATAGACGGCCGCATCCTCGCGGCCGTCCCAGCCGCTCCAGGGCTGGCGGTCCGTTTGGGGCCGTTGCGGCGGACGACAATGTACCTTGGCTTGGATGTGGTTTTGTGCAGCCTGTGAGGTCAGGACGCTCGAGGTTCTTCCTGGGCCAAGGCCCTAATCCATTCCGGTGTGGCCTTCCCAAGTCGGCGGTCTGTCACCATGCGCAACTGAGCCGCTGCAATCTGCACACCACGGTCGTAGGACGCGGCGCGGTGGGATGTCCTGGGGGAGCGAACGGCATGCCTTGGTTCTTCGGTCGCCGCGGCACCAGAGTCATGCTGGCGGTCGGGTTCCTGAGCGGCCATCATGCTCATCCCTCCTACTCCCTAGCCCTTCGATGTGCTTCAGTATCGCTGGTTTCTTCAAAAAAGTAGCAGGCCCTTGAGGCCTTTCGGCTGGCAGCGCTTAAGGACTTTCACCGCGTCGCACCTCGGCCCCAATCCGGACGCTCCGTAAGGGCCGGATAGCCGCTAGCTCTCACTCCGGTGGTTCCTTGGACAGAGCGATGATCCATCGAGGCGTCTCATCGCCGGTTAGCTTGTCCAACGTCACCCGAGCCTTAGCAGCGGAAATTTGAACCCTCCGATCCGCCGGACTCACAGATGCTGGACGTCGCGACGGTTCAATCTCATCCGTTTCGACGCGGGAAGTTCTGCGGTGCGATGCCCACCGTGCCATCTCGTCGACTCCGATCTCCCCGTGCCCCATTAGGGTCCCCTTCATTGTCGCGTGCCGTCGTAGGGTCGTCCACAATCACCTGCGAGGAGGGCGCCGGGTTCGACGCAAGCTCGGCTGTTGCTTGTGATGCAGCGGCCGACGCCACCTACACGCGCCGGAACCGTCACCGGATGAACGAAACCCTGTCCGCCGGTAAGGGCCGCTTCCTGGGGCGCGTGGTCCGGGGTCACAACGGCCACCCGCTGAACGAGTTGGCGGACAGGCTGGCTGTCCTGGGCCGCCGGAACCGGGAAATGGGTGTCGACGAGGTGACGAACGCACGGATGATCGCTTCGATCCGTGAGGAAGCCAAGACCCTCGTCAGCGGCGTCCCTGGTCCGGCGGCCGCCTGAGCGGGTTCGGTGCGCAGGCGGAAGCCCCCAGGTTGAAGCCTGTTGACCAGCGCCTCGAACACCAGTAGCTTATCGAATGTCGTTATTATCGGTGCTCGATAACTTTGGGGGAATAATGGAACTGGCCAAGGACTCGGACCGGAAGCCGCGCGACGGGAAGAAGATCGTTTCCCGAGGCGACGCGATTCTGCTCATGATCGCGGCGGCCCTGGCCGCGGTGGTAACCACCGCGGTGTCCGTCTCCGGGATCGCGGGCTACTTCACCGGCCCCGTGACCCTGGAGCTTCCGGTCTCCTCGACGAACCAGACCGCCAGCGGCCTGGGACTGGGATCCGCGGGCCACTACACGACACTGACGGCCACCGTCCCGAGCCTTCCGCCAGAGCCTGCCGCCCTCCTGGCATGGTCCGCGGCGCTGGACCAGGTCGGCGTCCTGGCCATCCTGATGCTGGTGTTCCTGCTGGCGTACCGGCTGCGCAGCGCGGTCCTGTTCACCCCGAAATCCGTCTGGATCATCGGCGCCTGCGGTGCGGTCCTGGCGCTGGCCGGAACTGTAGGCCAGATCCTGAACGGCTGGGCGTTGACGCGGGTAGCGGATATGGTCGCACGCAGCGGGCGGAGCCCGGGGGAGTCGGTGATCCTGGAGGCCGAATTCACTACCGGACCCTTGATGCTCGGTATTGTCCTGGTGCTGGTCGCCGCGGTCTTCCAGTACGGCCGCCGGCTCCAGAAAGACACGGAAGGTCTGGTCTGATGCCAGCAGACGACTCCTCTGACATCCACTGCCGGCTCGATGAGCTCCTGGAAGCGCGCGGCATGACCCTGACCGAGCTGAGCAGGAGGGTCGGGGTGAGCCTGGTGAACCTGTCGGTGCTGAAAAACGACCGCGCCAAGGCCATCAGGTTCTCCACCCTGACGGCGATCTGCGACGTGCTGGACTGCCAGGTCGGCGACCTGCTCGTGACCACCCGCGCCAAGATGTGACCGAACGGCAACCGCCACCATCACCGGCCCGTGGCATGCTGGGCGCATGAAGAGGCTGCTCACCGTACTGAGCCTGCTCCTCGCCTCCGGGACAGCAGGCTGCGCCACCCCCGGGGTGTGTCCCGCGATCGGCTGGAGCAACTCAGCGACCGTGGTCCTGGACGGGCCGGTTGATGCTGTGGCCAAGGTCCAGTTCTGCCCCGACGGTGTCTGCGCACTCACCCCGGAGCCATCGACGGCACCAAAAAGCACCATCACACCCGGGGACGTCCCTGTCCCCGGCCAGGCTGCCACCGCTGCACCCGCACCACCCGGAACCCCGGCGTCCGGAACGGTTTACGGCATTTACACCGCGCGGAAGATCGATGAGCGAACCTGGCAGTTCATCGCACCCATGAGCGCTCCGAAGAAGGCCACGGTCAAGGCTCTTGGTGCACATGGACAAGTGCTTGCCCAGCGGGACGTGGATCTGACGTGGACCCGCGTCGGAGGTACTGAACAGTGCGGCGGCCCGGCAACGACAGGACCGATCACCCTGTCCCTGCCGTAGGCCGCGGTGCGCCCAGGCGGGACCCAGGAACAGAAGGCCGGTTGGGCGAACCCGGAGGTGACGGGGGCAACCATACTGGCTCATCCGCCGCCGGCCTGCTGAGGTCTATGTGCGAGCCCTAAGTGAATTCTGGCAGCCACGGACGGGTTCTCTACGCATGTTTGGGGGAAGAGAAAGTTCTTGCCTGCCTTTGGAGTCACCGTGAAGAAGCTCATCGCCCCCGCACTGCTCGCTGTCCTGGCACTGACCGGCTGCTCCGCAGCTGCCACGCCGGCACCGGCCGCCTCGCCCGCCGTGTCCGTGGCCAAGCCTACCGAGGCGCAGAAGACTGCGCTGATGTCGGACCTGGCAAAGGTGAACCCGCAGCTGGAAGGGCCCCGCGTCCTTGCCATCGCCACCCTCTCCTGCCGCTCAATCCTCAAAGGTGAGCCCGAAGGGGTCCAGATCATGGCGGTCAGGGACCGGTTCTCCCGGGTTTCCGACAAGCCCATCACGGACCCGGACGCCAAACGGATCATCGAGGTCATCAAAACCAACGGCTTCTGCGTGAAGGCATAGAGGGCCGGCGGCGGTCTGGGTGGGCTGCGAGGCTCAGATCGGAGCCCGCCGCCGCCGGTCTTCCACAACCTAGGCCCTGCGCCATGTGCGAAGGTTATGGGTTCCTGGAGATCGGAGCCCTCACTTTTGAGGGTTCCGATCCTTGGCTCCGACAACGGTCCCCGGAATCTCCAACATCTTCGGACCAGACTGGGGGTGTCCTGATGATGACGGTAGCCGCGTACCCTCGATTCAGGGCTTGCCGGGTCCGGAAGATTCCCTCCGTGGTGCCGGGCCCGGCTACCCAGCCTGGATCCGGCGCGCGAGGTCAGTGGCCGAAGGCTGGGACGGTCTGATCCTGCAAACCGCGCCGAAGGCTAAGCCCGGCCGGCTTCGTGAAGAATAAGTCTCGACGTCTTGGACATTCCCAAGAGCACCGCCGCGGCGTCGGGAAGTGCCCGGTTCGCCAGCGCTTCCTCCAGTTGCCGGCAGTAGTGCTCCATCCGAAGGGCGCCAGCCATCTCCGAGGTGACCCGCAGGCTCACCACTGCATCCCGGGACGCCGCCAGATCACTGCTGCTGAGACAGCGAACAACCCTGGATACCCGCGCCGGCAATAGGTCCAGGAACTCCTCGATAAATCTCTGGGCCACAGCGTCCCCGGCATCCTCAGCAATGATCATTAGCGGAAAGGGGTCCAGTACTGGCAAGGACTCATCCACTGCCGGCGTCACCGTGTCCCCACCGGGAACGAAGGATCGTCCCGGAGAATCTGCACATTCCATTTGAAGCACCGTCCGTTAAATAGGGATGGGCCGCACTCTGCTGCACGGCTCCCACGAGTTTCGCCGCAGAGCATCAAGATGCGGGGCCTCGAACCACAGGATTGGCGCAAGAACGTCCCACGTACACCGCGGACCGCCACCAACGCGGCGTCCTGCGCCGGCTGTTCGCTCTCATACTGCGCTGTCGCTATGTCTACGCATGTTTCAGGCCGAGGCCTGCCCTGGCCTGTAACCCGCATGCTGGAGCAGCCGTGAGCAGCAAAATCTACACCGTCGGACTGGTCGCCTGCGCGTCCCAGAAGCTCCTGCGTCCGGCAACGGCGCGGGAGTTGTATGTCTCCCAGCTGTTCAAGAAGGCGTCGGCGTACGCGGAGATGAGGTGCGACCGCTGGTATGTTCTGTCCGCCAAACACGGGCTGGTGCGTCCCGACGAAATCATCGAGCCCTACGACGTCAGGCTGGGCACCAACACGTCCCCGTCTGTCCGTGCTTGGGCGGCAATGGTCCAGGGGCAGCTCGCGGCGGAACTCGAGGGGGTCGAGGACGTCACGCTCATCGCCTTGGCCGGGGTCCAGTACCGGACGGCGCTGCTGCACTGCCGGTGGCCCTACGAAGTCCCCATGAAGGGCCTCGGCATCGGACAGCAGCTCGGCTGGCTGACTGCAAAGCTCTCCGCCAATGAGCGGCGGCTGGATATGTGACTCCTGGCGTAGGAGGATTCAGGCATGGCTGCTGAGATGCTCAAGCCGACGCCGCGGGGCAGGTGGGAAAGGGCCGCAATCAGCTCGCAGTGGTGGGTGGTGTTCATCGCCATTTTCTTATCGAACCTGTTCCGGGATCTCTTCGGGTTCTGGGAATCGATTGCTGCGGTGGTCGCTGTGATGGGCCTGGTAGCGCTTCTCGTCGGCAGCAAGGCGAAACGCGAGGTCAAGATACGACGGGCGCTTGATGCCGAACGTGGGCTCATGGAATGCGCGATTCGCTACGCCGGTGCCCACCCCGACTCTCTCCGGGGAAGATGGCTTCCGGGGTACGCGGAACCGGCCGCGGACACCGTACGGTTCCGGCCGGGCTATGCCGAGACCGGCAATCCTTCCGGACGGATCACGGTGTTCTCCGACGTCGTCATCCGGGGCCCCGTGGACCCGCCACCCAAGAGGCCTCCGGAGGCGAAGCGGGGCTGGCACATCGTCGCACTGGAATCGGACGAGGGCGTGCTGCATGTTGCGGCCAGTGATACCGGCCTGCAGCTGCTCGCAGACCGGCTCGGAGGCCCACCCGATGAGAGGTGAAGCCATGCGGTTGAGGGTTCGGTGGGCGGATGGCGTGCGGGCGCTGCCAGGCCCTCTCGGCAACAAGCCGGACGGCCGTGCGGAAAGTGAGCGGGCAGAGCCAGGGCTCAGGCGTCGAAGGCGTCAGCCATTTCACCCAGCGCCAGGTAATCCCCACCGGCCTCCTGAAAACCGAAGTCTGCCCAGTAGCGGCGCAGCGCGGCCTTCGCTGCAGAGTGTTCGGGGCTGCCTTCCTGCGGCCCGTCGTCCGTGAGGACAGGGGCGGCCTGCAGGATCACCAGCTCGGTGGCCCTGCCGACGGTTCCCAGGATGGCCTTGAGGATGGCATGGCCGATCTTGTGGCCGCGGAACTGCGGGTCGATCCACAGGGAGGACAGGACCAGTAGGTCACCGCCGAGATCCATCCCGGCGTTCGGCATCAGGTCGGGCCGCTCGATAGTGAGCATCTCGGCGACGTTGGCCAGGTCCTGGTCCACGGCATCCAGAGTCATGAACAGGTCGATCATCCCGGCGTCCGGCACGATGCTGAACCGCGCGTCCCCGACGTGAACTTCCGCGCCGTCTGTGTCTTCATCGTCGTCCGCCCAGACGGTAGCTTCGACGGAGACCTTCCAGTTCATCGGGAAGTCTGACGGGTCGTGGTCCAGGCTCGGGATGCCCCGGTACTCACAGCTGTACTTGAGCGTCATGTAATCGGGGTCAATTGTCGCCATGAGATTCCTTAGGTCCTGGGAGTGGAGGGTGCTTCACGGGCAGTCTAATGCCGGGACAAGGACCAACTGCGTCAGGTTTCACCGGTTTGGTTGGTGCGCCTGGGCTCGCAGGAGTATGGCTGCGTACGGCGACCGTTCCTGCGAAGAGCCCGCCGGCAAGGCTGGCCCAGTGGACCGTGGGGAGCTTGCCAACCACGAAGGCCAGGTTCGAAACGGCGGCGATGCCAGTCAGGATCGTGACGGCGAGCAGTTGTCTCGTACTGGAACTCATGGCACCCCCGTTTTGGCTTAGCCAGCTTTCTGCGCTCAACCTTACAGTTCCGCCGCCGGCGTGTTGTCGGCAGGTGGTGGCGTCGGTATGTCAGGCCCCGGTCCGGGGCTCTTTCTGCCCGGCCCTCCACCGCAGGAGCAGGTACAGCAGCCAGATCGTGGACGCGACTGCCAGCAGCGGAAACACTGGCTGGCCAATGATCACGAGGACGGCGAAGAGAGCCCAGAGGATGCCGGTGATCACCGCATTGGAGATCAGGGTCTTGCGGGTGACCGGGTACGAGGGGAGGGTAATTCCTTCAGCGCGCAGCTGTCTGGTCTCCAATGCAGCTCCGCGAATCAGCGGTGCGAAGAGGGCAGCCGCTCCCGTCACGGTCAGCAGTGAGCGCCAGGGCTGAACAACTCCGGCGACCTCCAGGATGACCCCGACCAGCCAGCCCACGAGGAGGAACCACAGGAGCCCCCAGGCGACCAGCCGCCGGCGCTTCGGCGGTATGCCCTCGAGCGAGTCCGGCGGCCAGGACTGCCACTCGTACTTGTTCCCGTCCCTGCCAGTCCCCGCGGCCATAGCCATAGAGTAGCCGTGTACCAGCTGCTACAGTCTGGCCATGGTCAGGTGGTTCAAGCACAAGGCCCTCAGCATCGCGGACTTCAGCCACGCGCGCAGCTGGATGATCTTCTTTGCCATCATTAACCTCGTCAACGCGGCCCTGACAGTCGCGGAGCATCAGTCCGAAGGCCGGGTTCCGCTTAGCGTCTGGGGATCCATGGCCATTTCTGTCTTCAGTGTCCTGGCCGCTGTCTACTACCAGAGGCGTCTGGATCAGGCCCGAGCCATAGCCGGGGTAATGCGCGAACCCGATTCTGATCCGTCTTAGTAGTGGGTGGCCGTGATTGACCCGCGTGAGGCCACGGCGCGCTTCGGGCTCCCTCCCATTTGGCGTCGGCAAGTGACCGTCCTGCAGTGGAATCGGCAGAAGTGACCTGCCTCAGGCAGAGCGTTAGGAGCCGGCCCGGGGTTTCCTGCCGCGTTGCCGGCCCTCCCGCCAGCCAGGGAGTGTGCGGTCCAGGTCCTGAACCTTCTCCTCGTCCAGCTCGCCGCAGTGCAGCTTGGACCGTTGGGAGTGCAGCCAGACGCCCAGATCGTGCTCTACACCAGTGGTTGTAGCTTTATGCCGTGGCCAGTCGTGGCCGGCTGCCCGGTAGGCGGTCAGCGCTGCAAGCCGTTGGTGCCATTTGGCCTCGTCGGCTTCCGCGCGGGGCGGGGTCTGCCAGTCGGGCAGCGCTGCCAAGCCGTCCCGGTAAGCCAGGGCCAGGGTCCCGTCACGGGCTTCCTCCCGGCGCCGCTGCAACCACGCTGCCAACGACCGCTCCGAATCGTTGGTGCTGGCCCGGGAAGGATAGCGGCCCGTGCTCTGGATGAAATCCACGAGCTCGCGCATGTGCTCCAGTCCGGCTGCCGTCGCCGTGTGCGCTGTTTTCAGGGCGGCTGCCGCTTCGTGCGCGGACTGCAGCTGCGGATCGGCTGCCCTTGCTGCTGCCAGGTGGTAGCCGACCGTTGACCTGGCGGCACCCACCAGCTTGGCGATCTGGCCGCGGGTGAGGCCGCCCCGGTACATGAGCACCCACTCAGGGTTCGGGGCAGCCTCCCAGCGATTCGTCACACGGCAATCCTGCCAGCCGCAACGCTTCGGCGGCCGGATCTTCCTAGCGGGGCCGCCCTCCGGAGTGCCTCTGGTTCCGGCCTGACGCCCTGGCTTCCAGGAAGGCAAGGAGCGAGAGCACGCCTACGGGCAGGAACACGGCGAGGGCAACGAAGACGAAAGCCCCTCCTGTCAGGCCAAGTGCCGCGGCGACGAGGGCACCGGCCATGCCGGCCGCGGTCGTACCGAGAAGCGCCAGCGGTATGCCCGCGTCCCTGGACCGGGATTTGACGATCTGGATGATGCCCAGAGTGAGGAGGCTCAGGGCGACCAGTCCGAAAATCAAAGCGGCCGGGGCGAATACGCTTCCCGTGCCAATGGCCAGGATGACCGCCCAGAGGCTCGTCAGGATCCCCAGGATTCCGGCGGCGATGCGCCGGCCGGATACGGGCGGCTTCTGTGGTAGGAAGGGGCCGCCTGGGTGCTGGTAAGGGAGCGGGTGCTGGCTGTAGTGCTGGTAGCCCGGCTGCGGGGGAGCAGGGTATCCAGGCTGCGGGGCCGCGGGTGGCTGTCCGAGGTGTTCGGGGATGTGTGGCTGGTGAGTCAAGGTGGCCTTCTGGAAGTGTCAGGTGCTGTCGGATAAATCATGGCAGCAGCTGCCCTTCCCGAAGCGGAACGACCGTCGAGTGTCGTCTTAGGAACGAAGGACTACCCGATGACCGGTCTGTGGCAGAAGAACTGCTGCCCCGTTTCTTCAGCGTCACGGCACGATCCTGTCATCTGGCCCTACTTCTTCACAGGATCCCTGCTCTCAGCCGCCGGACGGCAGTGGCACCAGTTCGACCTGCTTTCTGACGGCCCAGCGCCCAAACGCGGCCGACGCGCCGACCGTAGCCCACAGGCCCAGGGTCTCGACGGTCCAGCCGAAACCCAGCAGGCCTCCGAGAGTCCAGAACACCAGTGTCGGTAGGGCGAAGAAGGCGGCAACGTGGATCCATTGGTTCTGTACCGGGCGTAGCAGGTAGCCGAGGACCCAGGCCAGCGGTGCTGCGAAGACAAGCGCGATTCCGTATCCGTACATGAGGACCAGGAGCGCCAGCCCCAGCCAGTGGTTCCCGCCGCTTTCAGCAGGCGCCGGCGAACCCAGCTCCTGCACCACGACAATGAGCAACAGTCCGGCCACCCACAGCGTGACCGAGATGAACCAGCCCTTGATGAAGGCGAAGGCCTCGAGGACAACGAGATAGTGTCCTGACGTTTTCGGTATCGGTGAATGCCCAACCGCTGGGTCGTTGCCGTCCACTCCATGCCCCCAAATTCATCGCCCTACTCCACGACTAGATTAACCGCGGACAGACCAACCCTGGACCGTTGCCGCTGGCTGCCCGCGACTCAAAGCTCTATTCGGCATATAAGGCCGGAAACTTGGCCGGCATGACGTTCGACTGTCGGGGCACTGCCATCTGCAAATCCCTCTGGCGTGACCGCGCCTGACCCTGCCATTGTGGTGTCGGGCCAGCACTAGCAGCAGGCAAGGAGCATCCATGTGGAGCGACGTACAGGAGACCGCACCGTCAGCGGCATGGGCAGAGCTGCCAGAGAATGGCTGGGGAGCCCTGATGGGATGGGCAGCAGGCGAAGAGAACCTGCGTCGCCGCCGGACCTCGGACGCCGGCAGGACGGTGACTGGGTACATCGAGAGAGCGGGGGAACGGGAACCCTTTGTCGAGCCCTTTTCATCCGCTGACCGGGACATAATCGATGACGAGATTGATGCCTTTCTCCGTGACGCCGACCTTCCGCCGCGGCCCAGAGGCTACGTCTGGATGATCCGTATACCGGACGGGCATGCATCACCCGGTGCCTTCCTGGCAGACGTGGACGCCGTCATCAACCGGACTGCCAACGGCACTGTCGATCCGAAGCAGCTGCGCCCCATATTCGCGCAGGTTTTCCGTGACATCTACGCCACGGGCAACTAAGAGGTTCCGCCGATAGGCGTGGATAGTTGCGTCATCGGCTGGCGGGAGCGCGTCACTGAACGAAAGGGCAGGCACGAGCTCCGTTAAACACGGATTGTGTAGATTCATGTTTGCCAGGAGTGCTTGTGCCTGCCGTCCCATCATCGGTCATGGGTCCGCTGTGGGCCCAATTCGAGGCCCTGATCCCGCCGGTGGTCGACGCGCACCCGCTCGGGTGCCACCGACCCCGGGTCCCGGACCGGACCGTGTTCGAGAAACTGGTGCAGGTGCTCGGGGCCGCCTACGAGAAGATCGCCGACACGAAGTGCTCGGCCATCACTTTCCGACGCCGGCGGGACAAGTGGATCAATGCTGGGGTCTTCGAACAACTCGAGCAGTTGTGCCTGGAGGCCTACGACCACATCGTCGGCATCGAAATCGCGGACCTGGCCGTGGTGTTAACGCCGACCGAGAAGTTCACGATTGTCAGCACGGCTCGGCCGTTGGGTTTCCTCCGGGGCCGACACGCCGGTCTAGTGCTCAGTCCTTGTCGTTCTCCAAGAAGTTGCTCACGTAGGTATCCGCGTCCATGCCGAAGATCTTGGCCTGCTCGCGATGTTGCCAATTCAGTTCGCTGTGGTCTCCGTACCACTCGTGCTGCATCTGCCGACGAGACTTGAACTGGAAGTCGTCGTGGTCGGAGTCGCGAGCCCGCTCCCGTCTGCTCGCGTATCCAATGCTCTCGAGGTACTCGTCGACCGCACGTAGCGCGTCCTTTTTCACCCGGTCTGCTGCAAACGCCGACTGAAACGTGAATGCGATGCTCAGAAGGCACCCGAGCATGAACGCGGTACACATCGTGGCGCCAATGCTGAAGGTTATTCCATACATCGCGCCACCCACCGTCGCAGCGACGACGATGCCGATGATCCAGACGATGACGTAGACCAGGCGGGCGCTCCGGAGACGGCGGACGGCGCCGGGTGCCATTGTTGCGTACGAGGTCGCAATATTCGTCAGGCGCTTATACTCGACCAGTTCTGACCGACGCAACAGGCTCGTGTCGATTTCCGCTCGCTTTGGCAAATGTGTCCCTATTCGATTGGCCGACGACCGGCCGGTCTCTCCGGCTGATCGCCGGTGGCACTATTCTTTGCTATGTGCGGCGTCATGGACAAGCTGGACCGCACAGGTTCTCGATGGGCGCGGACATTTCCGTACGGCCTCCTGGGCGGTGGCGGCACGTAGAGCCTGTTCCTAAACCTGTAGGCGGTGCCGTGGGGCGGCCGGCATCCGGGCGTGGGTTGTTAAGAGATCGCGCCAGTAGGCGGGGTCGGACCCGAATTAACGAGGCAGGCACAAGCCCTGTTAGACACGGATTGTCTAGATTCGCGTTTTGCCCGGAGTACTTGTGCCTGCCGTCCCATCATCCGTCATGAAACCCCTGTGGACCCAATTCGAGGCCTTGATCCCGCCCGTCATCGATAGCCACCCGCTGGGCTGCCACCGGCCTCGGGTGCCGAACCGGACCGTGTTCGAGAAACTGCTCCAGGTCCTCGTCCTCGGGGCTGCGTACGAAAAGATCGCCGATTCCACCTGCTCGGCCACCACGCTGCGCAGGCGCCGGGACGAGTGGATCACCGCCGGAATCTTCGAGCGGCTCGAGCAGCTGTGCCTGGAGGCCTACGACCGCATCGTCGGCATCGACTTCGCGGACCTGGCCGTGGACGGGTGCATCGTCAAGGCCCCCTGCGGCGGCGAAGCCGCGGGCCGGTCCACGGTGATGGCCGGCGGCAAGTTCGGCACCAAGCGCTCGGTGCTGGTCGACGGCAAAGGCATTCCGCTCGGCACGGTGGTCGCGCCGGCGAACCGCCACGACTCGCCGCTGCTGCGGCCCACCCTGGAGCGGCTGGGCCGGTTCGGGTTCCACCTGCCGCCGGCCATCACCGTGCATCTGGACGCCGGCTACGACTCGGCCAGGACGCGCGGCCTGCTCGACGAACTCGGCTGCGCCGGCGAGGTCGCCGCCAAGGGAAAGCCCGCCCCGATCCAGGTCGGCAAGCGCTGGGTCGTCGAACGCACGAACTCCTGGCACAACCGCGGCTTCAAGAAACTCGCCATCTGCATCGAACGGCGCATCCGCGTCATCGACGCGTTCATCGCCCTGGCCAACGCGATCATCACGCTCCGTCGGCTTATCCGCGAGGCCTGGACCACCCACCGGTGGGACACCCGCCCCGCACCCCGTCCCTGACCAATTGGCGCGATCTCTAAACCACGTGCGCAGCACAGATCTGGCCTGTACAGTCCGAGGCGGCACTCAGGAAAGCTGCACGATCCCGAGGTGCCGGCCGCATTACCGCGAAGTCCAGCTCAGCGCCCCGCGTCCCTAGGAGCGTCCACTGGGTATTCACGCAGTATTCCGGCCAGAAGACGGACAGTTGCCGGGTCCTGGCCCCACGGCACCCCCGAACGGGTGGAGGCGTGGAAGTTCATCACCTTGGAGCTCTTCGCGGCTTCCGTCAGCTCGGCCCAGGCATCCTCCAGGTCCTTGGTTTGGGCCAGCGGAGCATTCGCCTCGCGTGCAGCGGAAAATTCGGTGGCGGGGCTACCCGAGCTTCTGGTCCTACGGTGGAAAAGTTGTTTGAAACGCACGCGCGTCTCCCTTCTGACAGTGCTTAGCGATGTGACTCCGTCTAGGGCGCCGGGACCATCCAGAAGCCGGCGACGGCTGCGCTGTCCGGCTCGGTGGTCATGGGCACGAGATGCGTCAGGACCTGACCTGCCGCGAGGTTCACGATCATGGTGCTGGCTGTTCCACACTTGAGCGCGAGTTCGTGGGTTGATCCTCCTCTGCGGTCCGGCTGCGCAATGAGGAGGGCAGCATCCGTGATACCGACACACGCAGAGGTCACCTTGTAGCGTCCGTGAGGTATGCCCGGCAGCGAGGTGCGGTGCCCGTCGCTTCCAAGTCCGCCGGATCCGCCCAAGACGAGGTCAGGGGGTCTGGGGCCGAGGATCCGGTCCAGTTGTACCCGGTTGCTTGCCTGTTCCCTGGCAATGGCGGGATCGGCCGTCGGCGGGGGAGGCGGGGCCGGCCGGGAAGTTGATGCCGGCGGGACAGTCGCAGCGCCCGCCTCGTCGTCCGTGTACGCACAGGCACTCAAGACACCTGTCGAGCTGGCAAATACCAGCAGCAATGCCATGCCGCAGACTCGTTTCCCCCCAAGGAACCCCATGCCCGAAGCCTACCGGCATGCGCACAGGTGGGCTACCGCCGGCCCGGCGCCTGAGGGTAGCGCCTGTCCGCTGTGTCCCTCCGTGTTCGGACTGTTGAGCGGACCGGACCCGGACGGCATCAGTCGATTCCGGGAGCTTCGGCCGGCACCAGTCCCCGCCGTTTCATCTCCGCGGAAATGAACATACCCCGCAGGCCGGTCACGGCACCGCCACCGATCCTGTTGAGCAAGTAGTCGGGCGGGACGCTGCGGACGAGCCGTGCCTCCATGGCGTCGTAGTTGATGGTGCGGGCGGCGAAGATCCGGGTGGTGTCCAGCGCGCGGAACGAATCGATCGACATCACTGACTCCTCAACCCCGCCCCACAGCAGCCGGTCGAACTGTTTGGTGCCGGTCCAGTGTGCCTTGATGCGTTTGCGCATGTCCCACGACGACTGCCCGATGTAGGCCTGGCGGTACTCGTCGAGTACCAACACGTAGACGCCCCATTCTCCATCCAGGGTCTTCAGATCGGTCACCGGCCGGAGGCGCTTGTTCTTACGGAGCATCTCGCCCAGGGCCTCGTCAAAGGACTCTTGGGGGATCTGCGCGAAGAAGGCCATGTTCAGGTCGAAGTTTTCCAGGGCCATTTCCCGGTGGCGACGGCAGAACTCGTCGGTACGGATCGTCAGCTCAGCGTCCTCATAATGCGGGGCAAGGTAAGCCCTCAGCTCGTCGGTCATGATGTGCTCGGGGATCCGGGTCGATGACTTCTTGTTCACCAGCGCGTACATCTCGCGCGTTAGGCAGTGCCCGTACTTCCCCGGCCGGATCAGCTCCCCGAAATGCTCGACAGGGGGCGTGCCTGGAAGCCTGGCTGCCATGGCTGTTCGCCGTCTAAAATTCGGCGAAGGGCGACAGGGCCTGGAGGTCGAAGGCCAGCGCCTCCATCTTGGGCGTTACAGGTCCGGGTTGTTCGGACGGGTCACCGAACCACTTGTGCCACACGCAAGCCACGACTTCCGGGGTGATCGGTTCGCCGGCGGCCAGCAGCTGCGCGAAGTCCTCCATTTCCGGGTCATACTCGTCAGCGGGGGCACCCAGGTCTAGGACCCCGAGCAGGTCATGGGAGTTGAGGATTCCGGTGACGGACTCGCGGAGTTGGGCTGCACTGCTGTTGAGGCTCATTGGCGCCATTCTAGGAGTTTTCGGGCCGCATGGCAGTGAGAGACGGCGGGACCTCAGCTATGCCGGCCGAATGTCTTGCCAGGGTTGATTATCGAGGGCATTCAGAACCTTGTCGGCGTGGGTGAGGAGGGCGGCCAGATTGGCGACCTTTGTGAGCCATGCCAGATCCGCCTCGTCGTTGTTCTCGGCGTTGGGCCCTCCGATGGCGTGCAGGAAGTCGTGCCTGACCACAGGCGACACTCCTGCCAGATACTGGTCCGCCACGTAGTGCCCCATTTTCGACAAGACGCCGTGGACCTCGATGGGTTCGGGAGTCCGCAGCTCTCCCTGCCGCGCGGCTGCCCGCTGCCGCAGCTTCTCCAATGGGCTTAGGGCCCTTCCGGCAGCTGCTTCCCTGATTTCGCCCACGCCCTTCCGGTAGGAGCGCATCCGCGCGAGGGTGGCTTCACTGTGCGGATCCACGAGCCTTGGAACGGGCAGCCGGATTTGCTGGGTAGACGCTGTGGCATCCCGTACTAGGGCTAGCGAGATGCTACCCATCGCCTCGTGAGCATTCAGGTAGCGGATAACGTCCCAGTTCTGGGCAGCGAGGTCCATCCAAGTGATTTTCGCCGCTTGTTCGTGGTTCTCGTCCCGCCAGTCGGGGGCGACGCGGATGTCCTGTCGAAGCCGGACGCGGTGCAAGTAAAAGACTGATTCACGATCGTCCTGCTCTTCCATCCGGCGCAGCATTGACTCGATAGCTGCCTCGTAAGTGCCAACATGAAGTGCCTGGTTTTCGTAAAACCGGCGGTGCCTTTCGATTTGCTCCTCTGGCCAGCATGCCGTTTCGCGAAGATGTCGGAGTTCCTTGTCTGGCAATGTCCAGGAAGCCCTCGGCCATTCGGGATCTGTTGTCGTGTGGTACCAAGCCAGCTCCGGAACTTTCGTTGCATCAAGGGCCTCGTCCTCCAGGTCCCTGAGATCGATAACCTTCGGTCCAAAGTTGAAGTCCTCGCGGCAGCCGGAGCAGGCTGTCATCCCAGACCCAGAGAGCGAATGGTAGTTCTCGGCGGTCATTAAGTTGCTGACCATGCAGTGCTCACACCGCATCCGGTAGTCGTAGGTGAAATTGATTTCTCGTTCGCGCAGCACCTGCCAATTATCACTGCCGGAAGTCCTTTCCCCGGCGGCAGACACTTCCTATGTCTCCGGGCTGCCCGGCCCGGGGACAAGTCGCCGCTGCTTGATTTCCCACGGGAGGAAGCTGTCGTCCATGATCCTTTACCCGCCGGGTACCCGGTTCAGCACGAAGGCCGGCGGGAAGCCCAGGATGAGGCGCTCCTCCAGTTCGAGCCCTCGGATTGTTTGGCAGCGAAGATACGGGCGGTGTCCAGCTGATAACCGACCTTCTAGCCGTCTCAGGAACTATAGCTTGATGAGGAACACCGCCGCAGACCGATTTGACGCCGAAAAACGGCCAGAATTGTCTTACCGAGTCTGTCTCACTGGGGGAGTCTCACAAGCTCTCAAGGCTAAATGACACACCCCCGATCTAGCATGTGCGTCATGGGACTTCTACTGGGGTACGTCAGGGTTTCAACGACCGATCAGCGCGGCCAGATGCAGTTCGACGCACTCATCGAAGCCGGCGTTCCGGAAGAGCAGATCTACTTTGACCAGCTCTCCGGCGCGAAGGCTGCAAAGGAGCGGCCGGGGCTCAGCGCCCTCCTGTCCTACGCGCGACGGGACGACACCGTGCTGGTCTATCGGATCGATCGCCTCGGAAGATCGCTGATCGACGTACTCAACACTGTGGCTGAAATGCAGGAACGTGGCATCGGGCTTCGGTCCCTCGTGGACGGGATCGACCCGAGCACAGCCTCCGGCCGGCTCCAGCTGGGACTGTTCGCCACCCTGGCCGAATACGAGCGGGAACTCATCAATGAGAGAGTCCGCGCCGGCGTCATGGCGGCCAAAGCCAGGGGTGTGAAGTTCGGGCAGAAACCGGTGAAGCAGGAAACGGTGGAAGCCAAACTCGAGGTTGCGCGTCGGCTCCTATCCGAAGGCAAGACGGCCACGCGCGTCGCGGAGACCGTCGGCTGGTCCAGGGCCACTCTGTACCGCTATCTCAAACAGCGCGGCGCCGAACAACCGGAGGAACCCGAGCGCCCGGTGGCTCTTGGCCGCGGCCGGTCCCAGTATGCGCACAGCAAGCCGCTGCCGGTCCGCGACTGAACCTTGCGCGTGCGGGCCCAGGCCCATATCTGCGGCCAGAGTCGGTCGCTGTGGCTGAAGCGCGATCACCGGAATTCGACTAAAGAGGCTGTCCGGCCAAATGCGTTCTAATGCTGCTGGAGGGGTTTGTCGTGATGGTGCTGCCGGTGCCAGGCAAAATATCGCCCTGACCGGTCATCATGAGCCAGGCATCTCCGGCCGACGAGGTCCTCTATCCGGTCACCGATCTGCCCAGGGCCGGGCTTGCCGGGTTCTATGACGCCCGCTTCACCGACGACGACATAGCCAAACTCAAACAGCGCATCGCAGCCGAACAGGCAGGCAAGCATGGACACGTTCCGGATGTCCATGCGTTCGTCTTCGGAACACTCCGACCGAGGCTTGATATGGGCGGCAATCAGCAGTTGTTCCGGAAGATTCCGCCCGCACAGAGAACAATAATTGCCCCGGAACTGCAGCTGTTGCTGGCGCAGGAAACGCTGCTCTATCCGGACAGCCCCCATCGTCCACCGGTCGGTCGCGCCGCCGATGTAAAAATCGAGCGGGCTGGCTTCGTCGCGACCATCATCAGAATCGGCGGTAGTGACTTCCAGTCCTGATTGCTCCAACAGCCTTCGGGCTCCGGCGCGGTCCACCTCAAAGAAGTAGCCCCTCCTCAGGCCTCCCGCCGAGGTTAAGGGACCCCGGTCCGGCGGCAGGGTGCCAGAGACGAGCTCCCACGGGATCCGTACCTCACAGAGCGGTTCCGTGAGGACCAGCGTTCCTTCCGTCTCGGCAGGCTCCTTGTATCCCCGTGGCGGATAGGAGGCCTCGGGCAGCGTAGCCACTCGGCTGATGCCACGGATCTCGGGGCGCGCATAGTGCAGGACGAGGTCACCTGGCCGGACGTCGTTCAATGTGCCCCAATGGACGACCCGTTGTCCTGCGTTGCCTTTCAGTGGCGCCCACAACGTCCCGTCCGGATAGACGGTCTTGAAGTTATCCGACTGGATGGCCAACCAAAAATTGGTGGACGGACGGATGCGTGGCCCAAGGGATGCGGGGCCGGACTTTAGGGGCAGGGTCATGCCCTCATTTCTACAGGACGTGATGGCCGGATCCAGGGCTTTCCCTAGGACTACCTACTGCCCGCCGGTAGAGTCAGAACACAAAGCTGGTTCCGGAACTGGGGGAGACATGAGGCTGGAAGGCTTTAACATCCTGGTGTTGCTGATGATGCTGGTCGTCGCCGTCGTTGTAATCGTCGCGGTGACGCTGATCGTCCGGTGGACGCTGCGTCTGGCGAACAGGCGACGCAATGATCCCGGTCGGGGAACTTCGCGGTCGTAACCGCATGCCTTCAATGCAGTCACGCGCTTCGAGGCTGGCTGTAGCCGTTGCACTGGCGCTGACCCTGGCCTCATGCGCCGGACCGTCCATCGAGGAGATGGGCCGGACCGCCATCCGGGAAAAGGCCGCCGAAGGCAAGGACTGGTTCACCAGGTTCACGGCCGCCACGGACACGGCCAACCGGGAGCTGGTCGCCTCGAAGCTGGAGGGCCTCGGTGATCCCCCTACGCTTACGGCTGGGACCCCGACGGGGACTTCTACACCGACCACTACTACCGCGAGCACCTGACCACCAGCGGTTGGTGGGGCGGCGAACAGCGCACGTCAGTGCCTGCGTCCCGTTCGAGATGGAACTTGAGTCGGCGATCGCGACATCTGTTGACTGCCCTGATGAACCTCCCTTCTCGGACTACACGGATGAGTGGGTGGTGGTGGCGTGAACCCGGGCCAGCGTAAGGGTCGCCACACCGACCTGGAGTACCGACCGGCTCCAAGACTGGGTGGCACGCTATCTTCAGGACAACGTCCGCGACCTGCGGTCGGCCTAGAACAGCCGGAAGAACAGAAGGAGCAGCTATGGGTGCATGGGGATTTCAGGCCTTCGAGAACGACGATGCCCTGGACTGGCTGGAAGAACTCGAAGCCGGCGGGGCCGAGGTGGTCCGCCAGGGCCTGACCGCTGTGGCGGACGGCTACATCGAAGCGCCCGACGGGAGCGTCGCCGTTGCGGCCGCCGAGATCACCGCTGCCGCGCAGGGGAACCCGCACGGCGACCTGCCCGAGGAGGTAGCCACGTGGGTGACCGCGCACGGATCAGCGCTCACGGCTGAAGACGCACAACTTGCCCTTGAGGCGGTTGAACGGGTTGCCGGCGACAAGTCCGAGCTTGCCGAACTGTGGGACGAGGCGGACGAGCCGGAGTGGAAAGAATCCCTCGACAACCTCTCCGAGCGGCTGCGGGAGGCACTGACGTGAGCGACGGCCCAGAAGTCATAGCGCAACGGCTCCTCACTCTTCTGGGCGACGACGTTGTCGCCGCGCTACTCGATGTGAGCACTGGCGAACCCGGCCGCTGGGCGATAGGTCAGGAAGTACCTAACGAGGAGTACCTGGTGAAGCTTGCTGACCTGGACACCTTGGCCGGGCACCTGCGTACAGCGTTCACCCCTGCTCAGGCGAGACTTTGGCTGGAGGGCCACGATGCCCACCTGAACGACCGGCCCATCGATGTCTACCGGCGTGAGGGATCGGCCGCAGTGATTGAGGCGATTCGGGCCCACGAGCAGGGTGCTTTCGCCTAGTGGAGTTCTGGGCGTGCCCAAGCCTCTGCGCATGTTCCCTGATGAGACCACTTTGAAGACGAGATCCGCGGTTGGGGCTACGGAAAATAGCAAGGATGAAAAGGAACACCATGGCGGGCAACAAAACCCGGAACGAGATCCGGTACTACTCCGCCTTCGGCTCCAGCGCAGTTCTCCTGGTCCCCGCCTCCGTCGTGACAATCATGAGACTGATCCGGCACCGCGTGCGTATTTGCTAACGGACGGCGCCTCCTCGAAAGGTGGCCCTCCCAAGGTGAAAGACGGGACCCTGCGCCTGCAATCCGCCAACCCTCACTGCCCATCCGTCTCGAAAGGCTAGGGATACGAGGCGTCTCACCAACTGAATGACGGAGACAACGGCACTGCGTGCAAATCCGTGTACCATTGTCGGCGGCACCCCACTCATGAGTGGCTGCACTTGGTGCAGACAGCATGTACGGTGGAACACCGGCCGCAAGACGGCGCGGACCGTTCGAAACGTGGGTTATGAGAGAGGACAGGCGTTCCGTGACAGATCCCAGCTCTGAGCAAATCTCGGAGGTCCTGGATGAAGGCTTTGACGCGTACCGTGCCGGCATCTCGCGCCGCGGGAACCCGTATCGGATGGGCACCGACGAGCTGCTGTGTATAGCATGGATCCGCGGGTACAACTGGGCCCGGACCGAACGTGCCCTCAAGATGGGGCGCGAGCAATCCGGCTAACCGACAACCACATTCCAACCAGAAGCACCTGCTAACCGCGGGTGCTTTTTCATGCCGTCGGAGGCACAGGACCGCAGCACCAGTAGAAGCCAATCGTGAGTTGCCGGATTCCCAGAATGTGGTCGACGTGAATCCTGCACGAGAACGGCGCACCCGTCCTCTGAACTCCCTTCCCGAAGCGCGACGAAGCACAGAGACAACCGCTGGGAGAGCAGGCAGCCAGCCCACAGAGTCGGGCATCGGGTAACAGCGGTAACGGGTAACACCGTTACTGCTGTTACCCTCCGGAACGGGCCTCAATCATTGGGGCAGGTTTCCGAGCAACCACCCGCAGAGCTGCGCCGCCGAGCCGACGGTAGCTGAAGTATGGCCTGATCCAGATACGAATCTCGCCCCCGGCTGAGGCTGAGGCGGCCAGGCCGTGGAGTGACGCAGAAGCGGTCCCGCTGCGTAGGGTAGGGCAGTGCTAGTCGAGCCCGAGTCCTGGCCCTGCATGCACGATCCGGTTGGTTCCCTGGCTGGGACACGATGCGGCCCATCAGGTCGATGATGTCAACCCTCTTCGAGAATGTAAGTGACTCCGAAGGCTCGGACCTGGCGGAACTCCTGGCGGCTCGTGCCGAAATCGAACCAGCCGCCGTCTGACTTCTGGAAGATGTCGAGGCCGCGGCCGAGGTTGATGCGCCAGCCGGTGTCGGTGCGGATCCAGCGGTCGTGGCCGCCAGGATCCTTCGCCACGTTGACCTTGATGCCTTGCTGAGCGGCTCCCTGTACGATGTCGTTGAGCATATGGAGTTGCTTCGTCTGATACTCCGGGTCTTGGTCGAGCACTGTGAAGAGATTGACGGTGACCTCATCTGCTGGGTCCTTTGCCGCGGCGATGAGCGCGAGCAGTTCGACGAGATTGCGTCCCTGGTGTCCCATACGGATGTACGGGTCGTGCAGTTCGATCTCTGTTGCGTCCCGCAGGTACGGCATTAGCAGCTTCTCGTAGGAGACACCCCGCTGGTTGTCCAGGAAGTCCCGTTGTCCTCGGAACAGTTCCGCCTGAAGGGAAGCGGCCGCGGGTGCGGGAAGCGATGATGATGCCCCGGTGGAGACTACCTGTACGTCCGACTCGGCCAATGCCCCACCAGCCGGATTGGTCGAGTGGCGTCGATGGTAGTGCGTCGGGTATTCGTCTTCCTCAAGCGTCGTTACTGTTGACCACCCACCGCCGAGTGAACCATAGCCGAAGTTCACTTCCGTCATGGTGGCGTCGATCCGGACGATCTGGTCCTTGACGCGCTTGCGCCCTTCGATTGCGAAGCGCAGTACCTCTTCGACCTCTGCGGTGGTCGCCTGGTCATGCGGGTAGAGCAGCTTCATCAGCCCAGAGAAGGTCTTGTGGATGCCGTCGCGATCACGTGTCGAGATGTCGGATCCGAGCGTGAAGTGCTTGTGGTAGCGGTCGGAGTAGTCGAGATTGCGCATCGATCTGAGGACCTCGGCGATGTAGTCAACAACGAACCCGTATCCGGTCGAGAACATCTCGCTCCGGATTGTGTCGACTTCCCACCCGGGGATGTAGAAGTGCAGCCGGTCGAGGTACGCCGGGTCGTGGTAGCTCTCGGGCAGCTCGTCAAACAGGTCGGAGTGCTTGAGCATGTACGGGACGGTATGCGAGGTATTGCCGACGAAGACCATTGATGCCTCGGCGCCAAGCGTCTCGACACCGCGGGAGAACGACTTGTTCGCCATGTAGTTCTTCATGATGTCGACCAGCGCCTTGTCCGTACGCTTCTTCTTGCCCGCAAACTCATCGAAAGCGACGACGTCCCAGTACCCGACGAGGCCGAGGCGACCGTTCGCGTTGTTTACGAACAGCTTTGGCACGGTCACCTCTCCACCGGAGATGAGCATGCCGTGCGGTGAGAACTCCGAGTAGATGTGCGACTTGCCGGTGCCCTTGGGGCCCAGCTCTACGAGGTTGTAGTTGCGCTCCACGAACGGGATCAGACGCACCAACTGCAGCAGTTTGCCGCGGCGCCCGAACTTGTCGGGGTCAAATCCGATCGACTGGATCAGCAGGTCGATCCACTCATCGGTGGTGAACTTCGCGCGTGCATCGAGATACCCGTCGTAATCGAAGTTCGACATCTGAATCGGTTTGAGGGACCCAAGAATCCAGGGCGACACACGGTTGTCTTCGGTGTGGAAGTACTCGACATCGCATAGGCACCACACGCCTCCAACAAGCAGCTTTTGGTGGGCATTGACGGTAGCGGAATCCACGACCACGCTGCTGATCCCAAGGTTCGCGAACGAGGCTTGGTAGACGTCGTCCTTTTCGTTAAGAGTGACGCTGACCTTATCGATGATCCGGTACCGCCCGCGCTCCTTGATCTTCGACTTCACCAGCTCGGACTCGTTACGGTGCACATAATGCTGAGCGAGGATGTCACGCACCCTGTCGATGCCTGCCTGGATCGTGGCTTCGTCGTCAGATGCCGCGTACTGGGCGAGCAGATACTCCAGCACGTATGACGGCACGATGGCATTGCCCTTGACCGCCTTGACGAGGTCTTTCCGGACCACGGCCCCTCCGAAGTGTTGGTTGATCTTGCGATCCAACTTGGTCGGCTCGCTAACCTCAGAGGTTTCCGCGTCAAAGGCGTCCGCAATGGGCGCCACCAGGGCCAGGTCGATATTCTCGCTCATGAGTGCTCCTTAGAAGTCGAAGTCCGTGGTGAAGGAGCGCTTGAGCGTGTAGGGCGCGCTCTTGTACTTCTTCCACTCGCCGGTTTCACCGATCGGCTCGGAGAGCCGGAACTCCACGCTCTGGTTGTTCGCCGCATCAGCGTCCTTGCTCAGCAGCAGACGGACACTCTGGAACCGGTCCCGCCCTTCGGCGCTCTCGGCATCGAAGAGTAGCTCAGGTTCATTGGAGATCAGCTGATCACCGAAGTAGAGACCTGCACGCAGCTTCCTCGCAGTGCGCTGATCGGTGACTGGGCTCTGCTGGAAGAGCTTCACCACGATCTGACCGGTCGTGATCTTGTCGGACTCCGGGTGGATGTCGACGTTCACAGGCTCGACGGTGTCGGAACGTCCCTTGTTGATCGAGATGACTGGCACTACGATCTCCTGCAACGACGCACCCCCGTGGACGAACTGGAACCCGGCACCAGGCTTGACGATCCGGCAGATCGAATTCGGGATCTGAACTTCCAGGTCACTCGACAGCCCGAGCTGCTCAGGCAAGAAACGGCGAAACGCGTCATCTTCCTTCAACCCTCGGCCAAGAACATAACGGCGGTTCGCGACAACGATCTTGTCGCCCTGCGGCTTCACAGTCAGGTTGAACTGCGACGCCAGCTTCGACTCCTGATATAGGAAGCCGTGGTCTGCGGTGACGAAGATGTTCGTCGCGTTCGCGTTCGCCAGCTTCTTCACAATGTCGACGAGGTCATCGATCGCATCAGCCGCGGCCTTGAATGTCCGGTGCTCCGACACCGCCTTGTCACCGGTCGCGTCGATGGTGTCGTGATAGACGTACAGCACCTGGTGCGCCGCGTAGAGATCGCGCCGCTCCGAGGGCTTCATCTTCAAGAACTCAGTGGCTTGGATTGCCGTGCCGCCGACGGAGCTAAGGATCTTCGAGCGGTTCGCCGTGCCGTTGGAGGGCTGGCCGTCGGCGAGCACAGGGTCACCGTTCTCGGAGTGCGCGAGTGTCTTATGTGGGAGCAGCGCCGCCATCCCTAGCTGGGTGTAGCTGGGCAACACCCCGAGCATGGCCTCGATCTTGGCGTCGTACTTGTTCTCTCTGCGGATCTTGGAAGTGAGCTCGTCGGCGACCTCGTAGCGCAGCGCGTCAGAGATGACTACGACGGCCTTCTTGCGTCCACCTCGCACCTGCGGGGCGATGTAGTGGTTGTAGAAAGAACTCTGCGAGGTAATCGCGAGCGTCTTCCACGACTCGGCTTGGTCGACCTGCTGTTGCCAGCTGATCCCGAGCTTGGAGAGGAAATCGGTGACGTAGGCGTTCTCCACCTGCTCGTTCAGCGCTTCCAACGGCTGCGTGAACTCGGCGGTCTGCGACGCGAGCGTGTAGTGCCGGTAGAGCTGGTCGATGCGGAAGAAATCATCGCGGTAGCGACTGAAACCGTCATCGAAACTCGCCACATCGATGCGGGCAGAACGGATGGCCGGGATCAGCTCGGCCGCCGCCCCGAGCGCCGCATAAAGCGTGGCGTAATCGTCGAACCAGACGCTGTCACGGCGACGGGTGCGGATCGTGTCTGCAATTTCATGCAACGGGATCGTCTGGGAGGCAATGCCGTCGATCAGACGCCGGATGATCTCCTTCTCGCCAGCGTCGAAGATGTCTGTGGCCACGAGCTCAGCAAGCGACGCGTCCGCAGCCTGCTCGACGTAGTCCAAGTCAATTTCGGCCTGACGCGCGAGCTTCTTCAGCGCGACCAGGCTCTGGCGGTCGTTGCGGAAGCTACGGAAGTCGATCTCAATATTGCGCGCCGCGTTCGAGGTCGTGGCTGCGAAGCCGGCCCGGGCTTGCTTGAACATCCACAACACGAGGCCGGCCACGCTCGGCGTCTGAGAATCATAGCCGTAGATCTTCGCAGCCCCGGACCAATGGAAGTCTGCGAGCCCCTGCGTAACGAGAGCCTTGTAGCCGGCGCTGTCGCCCGCGGCGTGCTGCACCAGCAGCGTCCGCGTCAGCTCAGAGAAGCTGTGCTCCTTCTGCCCGAGCACGACCGCGCACATCTTCGCCTGGACCTTGGCGAGATCATCGTCGGCGCGCAACAACGCCGTAAGCTTCGAAACCTGCTTCGCGTCGCCAAAGAACGTCTCATGCCCAGCAATCAGTTCATCGGATCCGGGCGCGTTGAGGCTGAGGTCTGCCCGTAGGAGCGCGCCGCGATCTGCGGTGAAGACGCCGTAGGCGAGTTCGAGATCGAGCAGCCAGTTGCCCGCTCCCTCAGCAACAGGACCGCTGCGATAGATCAGAAACTTTGTGCTGGGCTCGTCGCGCAGCACGCGGTGCTTGACCCCGAACTCGTCGTTCTGGACACGTAGCACCGCCACGCCGTTCGGCGCGTGAGCGTCGACGTCGGTGGCGTAACTGCTTTCGGGATCGTGCCACACCACCAGGCGGTGCTGCTCGAAGCGTGCCGCGAGGTGGTCTGAGATCGAAGACGCCATGCTCACTCCGCCGCCTCCAGCCCGACAATCTTCTTCAGCGCCGGGTAGAACTTGGGGTAGTTCGCCTTCACACCGTCGTTAAGGTCGATCGTGAGTTGCTGGGTTGCCAACGGGTAGAGCACGTCGTGTTCGTAGTCACGAAGCTCCGCGATCACCTTACGCAGCCGGTCGGCTTCCTTCTGGTCCTTCGGGGAGCCCGCGGCAGCAGCCTGCTCGGCGTTGGTGAGTGCGACTTCCAACTTGGCTCGGTACTCGCGCAGATACTCGTTGAGCACCGTCGAGACCGTCGACGGGTTGTAACGGTGCATGTAAATCAGCGCGTTGAACGAGCCCTTTGGGCTGGAGAACATCCAGTAGATCGGGCGCTTCTTATACCTCTGCACGTGATCCTTGTAGAAGTCTTGCACAAAGTACTTCCGCACGTCTTTCCCCAACGCCTCCTCTATGAAGCGCAGGTTTTCGTCGAAATGTTCCTCGCCGAAGGAAACTTTGAGAAATTCGCGGAATCGCTCAACAACGTCGTCCTCGAACCAGGCATCGGATAATACCGGGAGCACGTTGTCCGCATCCGGCACGAAGGACGGCGATGGTACCTCTGCCAAGTACTTAACTAAAGTATCTCCTTGGTCGGCCAACACCAGTCCTGGCATGTCAAGGCTGTAACGGCCAAACATGCAACCCACCGCGTAGGACACGAGATCCTTTGCGGCGCTCCTGGAGACTTCAGAATTGATAGTTTCGATGTCTGGTCTAGACCCAAAACGGAAATGCGGATTTCCAGTAAGGCTTATTGTAGTCAGGTTGACCTCTGACAAATCAGTGCCAAATCCGTAAGTCGAGGCCAGTTTGGAATAGATACTACGCTCTAAGGTGAGGACTTCTTCGGCAGCCGAAGCGCAAGCTTCTGCCCACAAGGCAAACACTGCACGAAGAGACGTCCCGCGAGAAATCCCTACAACAGGATTAGTCGCGAAATCAGTAGATTCCTCGTAAGAATCCCAGTCTCGCTTGGCTAGGCTGATAAGCCTCTCAACGGCAGACTCGTATTCTTTATTACGAGAAGTAAATAGCGGAAGCCGAGCCACCGATCCCACTTCGAAATTCAGAGTAGGCGACAGGGTCGCAAGCGCTTCCCTCCCGACTGGACTGTTGGCCATTCCCATAAAGTTATGCAGATAGTCATCGGAGTAGAACATGGGACCTGCATCCCCTGGTATTACATGCGACGGGACAAACCTGAAACTAGCAGTTCCGCCGCTCACCTTGGGCCAAGTCACACCGGGCTGAAAATAAAGCTCTTCGCTCGGAATAATGGCTTTCCCCGTTGCCTTGATTTCCTTCCCTTCATTCTCCCACAGGACGACGTCAGTCAAATTTCCATACCACTTGCGAAATGGTCCGCCGGAATTAAATAAAAACCACTTCTTATCATCAACATCGTCGCCTGAGTTGGAAGCAATGTCGCTGAAAGAAACCTCACTCCAACGTCGAACAAAGCGCGTTGCGTCACCAGGCTGTAACCCTCGCCGTGTCTTCCCCGCGGAAGACACGGGTTCAAATAACGTAAATGAACTGATCAATTCCGGTGTGGCCCAATAAGAAATTGGCTGACCAGAAATTGATGCGAATTGGCTTCCAGGGACGTGAAAACGAAGAGGATGTCGCACGTCTCGCAGCACATCGCGAAGTAGGGTGCATTTAGCGGACTCATTGCGTCCGGAAACAAGTCGGAGGAAAACGCCATTGGAGGTGCGCTTCGCGTTACGTTCGACAATGAAGGCTGTCGTAGCAACCACTTCACCGCTTATACTGTCGAATCCATTAGTTCCCAAATGGGCCATAGAACGAATGCTTGAGCTGTGTAGTAGTCGGCTTCTAAGTTTCTCGAACGATGACAAAAACATCCACGAGTGCATGGTGATCATGGCGAAGTCTCCGCCATCGACCACTAGCTCAGAGTTGCGTTCAATGAACATGGCGTATAGGTCTGATCTCGACTCTGGAAACTCGCGTTTGGCGAATTCCGCAAGCTTGGATCCCATGTTTCCGCTGCCCATGTACGGCGGGTTGGCGACGACCACGTCGTATCGGGTTGACAGATACTCGGACTGCCGGATAACGGTCCGAGCACGCTCTAGAGCATAATCACCGAAGAGGTTCTCAGCTTCGTCCAGTGACTCAAGGTGCTCAGTAAGGGGCTGAATGAGGGCCTGATTTGGTCGGATCAGGGACCCTATTGTGTCTGCATTCTCAAAAGCCTGCCAGAACGCGATCTCCGCCTGCTTATCCCCGCCCCGGGTAACGAGTATTTCCGTCTCAACTGGCGTGAACCTCACTGGATCCAACACGCAGATATTCGGCTCGATCTGTTTGCTGAAGAACGTTCGTTGACGTGCCCTGGCCTTCATCGTGAGGGCAAAAGCAGCTAATGCACCTGCCCGTGGGTCGATCTCGGTTCCATAGAGGTTGTGCGCGAGGATCAGGGAGGGGATGCCCGACGGCGCGTAACCTTCTTCCTCGTAGATTGCATAAAGCAGGTCAAAGGCGTAGGTGAGCATATGGCCTGAGCCGCATGCCGGATCGAGGACCTTTAGCTCTTCTGGGCTGGATACCTTCCGGTAGTCGGTCTCCTCATCCACCGGGGCGACGTAATAGTCCATCCGATCGACGAGGCGTGAGGTCGGCCGGTTGAGCATCCACAGGCGCCCGAGGGAGTTTTCGACGAGGTAACGGACTATCCAGTGCGGGGTGAAGAGCTGGGTGGCAGCGGGGATCTCGTCGGCCCCGGCCTTTTTGTTCTTCTGAAATCCGGCGAAGACCTCGGCTTTCCGCTCCGAGATGTAGAACTGGTAGAGCCAGCCGATCACCTCGACGTCTTCACAGACTTCCTCTGTGAGTACCTCCCTTGCTTGGGACAGGGTCGCGCCGTCGGCGAGCAACCCGGTGGGTACGAGCAGCTCGGTATAGTCGCCCTCAGGCTCAAAGATGAACGGCATCGATTTGTGCCAGTAGCGACAGTACTCGGTGAGAAGTAGCGCATAGGCTTCCCCTTCGGCATCGGTGCTGCGGCGTGTACCGTCAAGCAGCCTGATGATCACTTCTGCCGTGTTCTTGTTCCTCACAACGTCGGTATTGAGATTGCCGCGCTTGGCATCCGCGAGGATCTCTGGCTGGCCATGCGCCTGGCCTTGAGCGGGCGAAACGACACCAGCGTCGGTGTAGTTGCAGGCGTCCAAGAAGCGCAGCGCGATGATGCGGTTGAACCAGGTGTAGGCAACCTTGTCGATCACGTGGCCGCGGCCATGTGCAGCAATCTCGGCTTCGAGCTTTTTCACCACGTCGCCGCGCTCAGTGCGGGCAACGGATCCTGTAGCAAGCACGGCGGTGGCCTGCGCGTCGACGGCTGCCAGGAGATCGCGGCGTGCCTGCGTGGCGAAGCGCTCCAGAGGTTTCGTGTCCATTACCGTTGCCGTCCTAGAGCGTGATGCGCTTGTTGTCATGAATGGTGGCGAGCAGAGTCGTGCGGAGCTGGTCCAGGTAGCCGTCGATGTCGGCCTCTGTTTCGAGCACCTGACCAGCGCCGGGCAGCACCAGTTTCTTGATCGAAACGCTCTGCTTGGCCGGGGCACGCAGCGGTGCCGGCTCGGAACTCGCGTCGCTTCCGGGGATTGGCCGATCCGACACCAGAGAAACTCGTGCCGCGTCCAGCTCATCGAGAATCTGCGGGTAGATAGAGTCTGCGAACTGCGAGGCGAGATTCTTGATCGCGGGGATCTGTGTCTCGTGCTGGACTCGGTAGAGCACGCCCTGGGCCCTGCGTGTGACCGCCTGCTGTGCGGCCTCGGTCGCATCACTGTATGCCTGGCTGGCGGGCACCTGATCCCAGCGGGCCTTGATGTCCGCCGTGGCGGCCGCGCGGTGCGCCTCGATCACGTCCCTGAGCTGGTCCTGCAAGGCCTTGACTGCAGCCCCTAGTTGGGTTGTCTTGTTGCCCCGGAAGATCTGTGGGTCGTCAAGGGCGAATGCAATCGCGTCGGTGGCTTCGGCGGGAAGGTAGGTGATGTTGGACTGATTTGCTTGCATGAATGCCGCGGCGGTGTCGTAGATGCCGCGCTGGGCGCCGTGCAGGAACGCCTTGATCGGGTCGATCACATTGTCTTTCGCGTCGAGTAGATCGTCGGCGTCGGCAAAGTCGGTGACGAACCACTCGGCCTTGTTGCCGGACAGTTCGTCGAGTATCCGGATCGGCTCGTCGAGCTGGTCAATGAATGGGTAGCGGGACCCGGTGCGCAGCGCTTTCAATTCAGCAAGTTTCGCGTCCAGATGCTCCTTGCCGACGCGGGCAAGCTCCAGCGGATCCTTGGTGATCGCCCCGTCGTCGGTGAACTCGATGACGAACTTCCGGAATGCACCCACCACCTTCGAATCAAACACCCGCTGGAGGCCGATGACCATGTTCGGGTAGCTCTGGGTGTTGCGCAGCGCCGGGGCTATCTCGGTGCGCGCGAGCACCTTGCCGTTGAGCTGGATCTCGACCTTTGATCCACCGGCGAGGTAGCCCACCACGGCCGCGATCGACCACTGGTCCCAGCCGTACGGTTTGGTCGTGTACTTCTCGAGAAGGTGCTTCATCGTCACCTGCACGTGGCGCTTACCGCTCATCTCCAGGTGCGCGAGGACATCATCACCGGGTACTGCCAGGATGCTTGCGGTCTCCCCGAACAGGCCACCCTCAGGCGGGTTCACGAACGTGGACAGCTGCTGCTCAGTGAAGCTCATGCCACCCAGCAGAGTGAGATTCGTGTAGGTCGCCGCGATGACCTTCTGGAAGCCGTCGTTTATCCGAGTCACCGCGTCAGCCGAGGTGACATCAAGGATGCCCGCGTTGTGAATCAGGGTCGAACGGCCCACGGCGGTGCGCAGTCGTTCGACGATCTCCTTCTCCCGCTCGGCGTTCTGGGTGCCTTTGGTTTGCAGGATCGTCTGCTCGATCGCGGTACGGCTGGCTCCTTGGGCGCGCTTGACGTACTTCTCGGTCTTCAGCAGGAGCCGCAGGTCGGCGAGGATCCTGTCAGTCTCGGGAGCAAGCACAACGCACAGTTCATCGAGGCCGGCGCTGTGGGCCTTGATCTGCTCCAGGCTGAACTCGGTCTCGGGGCTGATGAAGTGCAGGGCGAGTTCGTGCTGCTTGCTCATCGCCTGCCCGTCGAGTTTGAACCCGACCGGGAAGTTCTGGCCGTTCTTGCTGTAGAGGACCTTGGTCGTCTTGATGATCGAGCCGGTGAGCAGGTCGGAGAGCTTCTTGGAGACCTCGGAGCTGTCGATGTCGACGTTCTTGATCTCCTGCTCGATCTTCTGCTCTTCGTTGGTGAGGTAGTCGTAGGCATCGCCGCTGCGCTGGATGTAGGTCTGCGCTTCCAGAGCGGCCAGGGCCTCAATGACGTCCTTTCCGAGCTGCGTGAGGTCGGTGCCGAAATGGTCGTAGACCAGCACGGAGAGGTTGCGCGGCGTCGCCTTGAACGTATCCACGTATTTGACGAGGAAGAGGGCTTTGAGGAGGCGAATCGCGAGCGGCGGCAGCGAGGGGCTGCGTTCCGCGTCGTTTATTGCGCGCTGGTTGGCGGACTTCAGCGAGGCACGAATGCCTTCAAACATCTGGTCGAATGAGGCGAGCTGGCCGAGAGGTTTGTCGGCCAGCGTTCGGGCGACTTCCTGGACGACACCGAGCATGGAGCGCTCACCGACCGAGCTGTTGCGACCCTCGAAGATGTTGTGGTCGCTAATGCCCTCGATCGCGGACTGAAACAGCGGAAACTGATAGCTCACGAACGGATAGGTGCCGACGAAGTGGGTCTCGTCACGGTAGTTCGGGTAGTGGCGGCCCTCGACGAAGTCGAAGAGGGTCTTGAAGTTCGCGTGCTGACTCGCGTAGATCGCCGCCAGATCAGCTTTCGCAGTATCCGTCTTGTCGAGCAGACGCTTACGGATGACCTCTTCAACGTCCTGGCTGGTGAGCTTGAGCCGGTTCGTGAAACGGGCCTGAATCTTGGAAAAATCGTTGGCCTGCGACTTCGTGCGGTCACCGCCGACCTTCTCCATGTCTTCCTGCGAGGTGACGAAGATCCATGCCCTCCCCTTGCACTTGGTCGCCAGGGATTCGGCGATGGTCTGGAGATTCAGCATCAGCTGGGTGTTCGTGCCGATGAATTGGCCGACCTCGTCGACGAAAAAGTTCAGGCGGAACCCGTCGGGCTGCTGGTCCAACCAGGCTGCGACCTCGTCGGCGAAGTCCTCGATCGAAACCGAATAGCTGGTGCTGTATTGGCGGATGATGCCGGGACTCTCGGTGCCGTTGACCTCGGCGAAGGCCTGATCGATGTGCCCGGCTTCGAGCGCAGCCTGCTCGCGTCCCTGGGTCCACGGAATACCGGCGATCCGTTCGAATGCGGACTTGAAATCGTTGTACTGCCCGCGGCTGTCGAGGTCGCGTTCGAAGCGGGCAATATGGCCCTGGTTGCCGTAGTACCCGCGGGACTCGTCGAATATCTTCACGAACACCTTGAGGAGGGCGTCATTCTGATCCTTCGAGATCAGCGTGGCCTTCTGGTCGATGTTGAACAGCAGGCTCTTCGCGGCGATGCGGTCAGCCTTTTCGATCAGCGCGGGCAGGAACTCGTCGTCTGCCTTGGCACGGAAGTGCTCGGAGACCTTGGCGCGCGGGTAGTCGTGGCCATCGATGTCGCCGAGGAGGTGCGCGAGCATCTTCAGCAAGTGTGACTTACCGGAGCCGAAGAAGCCCGAGATCCACACGCCGTTGACCCAGACGCCGTTGGCGTTCGTGTAGTTCGTGTAGGCCTCCAGCACGTGTTCGAGCCCCTTGGCGGCCTCGTTCGTAAGCACGTACTCCTCGACCTCAGTGGCGAGGTGTGAGGTGTCATCAGCCTTGATGACTCCCTCGATGGGCCGGCTGATCGGCTTGGCGAAGATTTCGTTGATCGTGGTCATCGCTTATGCTTCCTGTTCCAGAATGTCCTTGGCGCGGTAGTAGCTGTCGCGTGCGCTCAGGTTCAGCGCCCGCAGCTGGTGACCACTGGCCTTGGTGAATTCGTACGTCCCCGGGAACCATGCCAGCATCGGACGGCCCGTCACGACGCTCTGCAGGTTCTCCAACACCGTGTGGGTGCGAATGAAGGGGAACACCTCGCCGATGCCTGCGAGGAAGACCATGTCGCTCGGCTCTAGTTCGAGACGGTCGCGGATCGCGGGCGCGAGGTGATCGTGCGGGTCCAGCATTCCCTGCAGCGTCTCGCGGAAGTCGGCCTTGTTCATGTCCGGTTCCAGCGCCAAGAGGCGATTCCACACGCCACGCTCTCTGAGGAGCTGCACGGCAAGGTCGTAGAGGTTGATCTCCAGGACGTTCAATCCGTCGTCACTGCGGAGTTTCGTGATGACGCGGTCGCGGAGCCCGTCGACTTCGCGTGCCCACGCGGGCGGGTAGTGATAGATGAAGAATGGCACCTCCTTGGAGAGGCCCTCCATCTTCAAGAACCGCGTACTGCGCAGCACTTCGTAGACGTGCTTTTCATCGCTTGTGAGGCTTCGCTTGGTCATGCTCATCGCGTCGCCTCCATGGGCAGGGTGGTGGGGAAGAATCGGATGTCGCTCGGGCCGCGTGCAGCAAGGGCTTCGTGGACTCGCGCTGAGAGCACCCCCGGAACGATGGCGCCTTCTTCGCTGCGGAGGCCCGCTTCATGCAGCATCCGGAAGATGCTCTGTCGGAGTTTGGCGCGCGTCGAGGGCTTCAACTCGTCAAGCTCGGCGTGCCACAAGCTTTTGCCCGTCATGAACCGCTCAAAATCTTCGGTGCTGAGCGTCGGGGTCATCAGGAGGAACCGTTCGCGAACGACCTCTTCCGCGAAGTCACCAATCAGCTTGTAACGACGGCATGCAGCGGCCCACATCAAGTGACAGCGCTCGGTGAGACTCGACTTTGTGAGGAGTTCAAGTTCCGAATCATCGAAGACGCCCAGCCGCTGGATCGTTTCCCGCGTCAGGCGAACACTCGACGAAATCGTACGCGCCTGCAGCAGGTTCTGTTCAGTGACTGCCTGACGTACCGCTACCCAGTCGCGCGAGCGTAGATACTCGGCGACGATCACGTCTGCCTCGCGCACCAGGAGCCCACCGCTGGTGAACGACAGTGCATAGCGATCGTGTGAGTGGATGCTTGTGGTCACGGTGACCTCCTTTCGGGAATTGGGCAGTTGGTTAGGTGCATGTGCTGACCCGCATTTGTGTCGAGGCAGTTTGAAGGGGACAACTGATCAGTGGGGACTGAGTCCCGAGGCATCGGCGCCACCGCCGCGGACCCAGTCGTCGATCTCGCTGGCTTGGAACTTCCAAAGGCGCCCGATCTTGTGCCCGGGCATGCCTTTGTCGGCGATCCAGGAATAGACAGTGTCCTTCGTGATGCCAAGATGAACAGCGATGTCGTCAGCAGAGAGCCAAGGCTCGGGCATGTGGGTCCTCTCCGTGCTGTTGCGGCCTCATGGACCTGCGCCCCTGATACTACCCGACAGTGCCTTTTTGACCGCGTTTGACAGGGTATGGCCCTTGGATGAGCCGGTTCGTGTTAGCCCTCATACGCAGAGCGGCCGTTATAGGTGAGCCCCGGAAGGTTTCAAGGTGGCAGAGGTTAGATACCGGCCCAGAACGTGCGGGCCCAAGCCAAAACCGGTCTCGACGACGAGACTGTCTGTCGCGTCGTCTGACGGGCACCAAAGCGTGCCATAAGGGTCCTCCGGCCTAAAGCGGGGGGTACCCGTGGCCCAGAGTGACCTCCGGCTCGCCATGCAGTGTCGGGGCCAACTGTCCGCCGCAGTGGTGCCGGTCGGCCGGCGGTTGATAACTGAGCTCATGGATGACTCCTTTCTCTACCGGCAATGTGTGCGGCACCGCGGCCAGGGCGAGTCAGTGAAGCCCGGTTCTGGTCCTGGCAGGGCCAGCGATATACGGTGAGCCCAGGGCAGACGCTCGACACCGGATGAGCGCGTTTTCAGTAAAGGGGACAGGCAATGGCAGTGGGCAGTGAAAGTAGCGACAGGGACCCAGGCATACACAAAAGAGAGAGTCTGACCCTCAAAGTGCTTCCTCCGATCATCGATCCGTTGTTCAACGGCGCCGGGAAGCTCAAGTCAGCAACCGAGGCGGGGCTTGTCCTGGCAGCCAAGAAGCTTGCCACTGACGGGGGAGGTGCCCGTATCGCCAAGCATTGGGGCTGTGTAGCCGACGGTGCAGCAAGGGCATGGTGGGGTAATGGGCCTTTGAAGAACGGCGGACTCGGGATCGCCGGCGGTAACGCCAAGCTGGACAAGATGGGGACTGTCGTCGCCATCACCTTTGTCGCAACAGTGGTGGCTGCGCCCATAGCGGTGGATCTGATGCAGCTGCGGAGGACGAAGGCGGGCCCGGCAACGGCCGGATGCGAACGATGCCAGGGGAAGCCGGCAGAGAAGGCGGACGCGGATTTTCCGGCCGCGGATGTGTCTTGCAGCCACTGCAGTGACGGCCAGAGCGAAAAATAAGCCCACAAAAGAGGGGGTCGGACCTCCGACCCCCCTCTTTCCTTTGCGGTAATGGGCTTGTATCAGGGGATGACGGGCAGGCCCAGGGCCAGTGCGAGGGTGGTGAGTCCGGCTTTGCTCATGCCGACCATGGTGGTGCCAACGCCGAAGATCGCGTACAAGCCGATGGGGACCAGCAGAGGCCATTCACGCCAGAACCCGGCGTTGCCGAGGACCGGGATGGCGAAGTAGCCGTTGGGCTTCCACATCCAGTTAATGACCGGGATGGCGGCCAGGACCTTCGGCGGCTTGATCGTAATGGGCCAAGCGAGGTTGCAGCCGCCGGTGGTCATCATGTCGCCCAGGATGTGGACGATGGCGCCGACACCCATGGCGATGGGGAACCAGCCTTGCTCCTCGGGGGCGAAGAAGGCAATGAAGGCCCCGATGCCAGTCCGACACCCCACGGGGCTTTGCGCATCGCGTCCGGGATGATTTTCAGGGCTTTGGCGGCGAAGGCGACCAGGAGTTCGGAGAGGATGCCCGCGCCGATGTTCACGGTGCCGAAGTGTTCGGTGGTGATGGTCCAGGGCCCGGCCAGCCAGGCCACGGCCACCTGTGGCATCGCTGATGACTGGATGGCCCAAGAGCGATTGCTCGGATAGGCTGCCCCCGGCAGCGGTCACCCAGCAAAAGGAGAACTGAATGGACATCGACGCTTACCGGGCGGAACTGGCGGCGGCCATGGAGGCCGGCTTCCGGGAGAACATCAACACCGGCGAAGGTTGCCACGGACTTGCCGACGCCTACATGGCCACCTTCGGCGAAAGCACGCTGCGCGAGGACATCGGGGCCTGTAAGGAGTACAACCGGTGGGTTGAAATGTCCCTGAACACGGACACCTACAGGTCTGCGGGAGAAGTGGCCGCCACCTTCAACTACATCCGGGTCAAAGCAGTGCGGGTCGCCATGAAAGTGGCGCTGAGGCGCGGTGAGACCGAAGCCCACTGGACCCTGCACTAGCCCGGAAGCGCCGCTGCCGTAGACACAATGGGTACGACCGCCCTCATTGCGCCTCCCGTGCCCGACACTGGTGAGCGCTTGCGCAAGCGCTCCACCGGGCGCCCCTGGCCTGACCTGAGAATCTGCGACTCAGGCCTGCTATTGCGGGGGCAGGTACACGTCATGGTTGCACCACCCCTGAGGCCGCCCAGTTGGCATGACGGGCTGCATGGGGACGTGAAACAGCGACGAGGTTTCAGGACGTCGCTCTACTGTCGCTTGTACATCACGTTCGCGAGATACCCGCTGCTGTCCGGAGCCTCCTGACGTTCTCTGAGGTAAGACCGGATGGTCACAGCTGTCCGGCTGTGCCCCAACTGTTGGGCAGCTTGGTCGATTGTCGCCGTTTCTGCAATGTATGTTCCCACTGAACGCCGGAAAGTATGAGGGGTGACGGTTTCGATCGGGGATGACTGACGGTGTTCCTGTTTCCTCCCGCCGGGAACATCTTCAGCCGGCAGATCATATGCGACCTGCAGTTCCTCGCGGACTGCACGCCAGCGCCGACGGAAGTTGTGGGGCTGCATCCATTTGCCGCCGCGAGCCGGAAATATAGCCCCATTGGGATTGGAACGCATCTCCATGGCTCGTCGGGCGCGGAGCATCGCCGCAACTTCCGGGCTGATACGAAGGTCAAGGATTTTGTCGCCTGTCTTCAGGTAGTCGTGACGCAGCATGGGCTTGCCTTTCTCCCAACCCACTTTTCCGTTGATCTGCACCCAGTAGGAACTGTCATCCAATTCGTCGATCCACACGTCATGCCACCGCAGTGCGAGGAGTTCTGAGATTCTCACCCCCGTGGCCAGGAACAATTCCACGCCATCGGGGATGTCCAGGTTTTGCGGCGGTCCCGGTCGCTTTGCGTTCATCTGAGCCTCTCCGTGTAGTCGCACGGAGGACAGAACTTTGGCCATGTCCTCTTTTTCGATGATCTGGACTGGCTTTTTCCTGGGCTTGGGGAGATAGGCCACTTGCCTCACCGGGTTGCCAGGAATGAGACCACGGCCGGCGCACCACTCCATGATGTTAGAAAGAACAGCCCGGTTATGTTCTGCTTTTGCGTAGTAACGGCCTCCGCTGACGATGCCGTGCAGAAAGTCTGCGCAGGCTTTGATGTCAACGTCAGTCAGCTTCAAGGCCCCGAGAGATGGCACGATGTCAGCCCTTGCCATACGTACGTACTCATACGCAGTGCTAACCCGCAGCGCTTTGCCGCCTTCCTCGATATATGAGATCCAGCTCTCAACAACTTCAGCGAAGAGTACCTCCGGCTCACGTCCCGGCGTCCTGTTGAGTTCCGCCGAGTGCTTCGCGGCGTCCTCTGCAGCCAGCGTTTGAAAGGCGGCGAGAAGGGCGTCCTCGGCCTTGCGTGCAGTGGTGCCGGTGCGAAAGCGCTGAAGGAGCTTCCCGTCCATAGTCTTGTATCGTCCGTTGGCCTTGTAGCTGCCGTCCGGCTGTCTCTTGGCGGGTGGAATTTTTCCCCATGACCCCGGTCGGGTCTCATGATTGGCCACTATGCTGCCCTCGGCATCACTCGCTGGGCAGCCAGCCATTCAGCCAGATCCTCGATCGCGTAGACGACGGCGCCGTCCAGTTGACGATAGTAGGGCGGTCCCTTCCGCTGGGCCGCCCAATTGGCCAAGGTCCCGGGAGAGCGGCGCAAATATGCCGCCGCTTCTTCTCGTGTCATCAATTCCGACGGCATCCATGAAGGGCCGTTTGCTATTCCGTCTGCTGTGTTCACAGAGAGTCCTATGCGCCTCGATGGCCGAGAGCGGTCACTTTGCGCAGGACCGGGGGAATAACACTTTGCATAACACTTTGGGCGTGAACGAGCGTGAATCGGATGTGACCGAGCGTGAGGCAACGTGAGCTTGATTCCGCGTAACGGCGCGCTATAGAACTCTTTCGTGAGCAAGCGTGAACTCACGTTATCCACAGTTCGCATCGAAGAGGTCAGGGGTTCGAATCCCCTTAGCTCCACAGACTTCAGGCTTCACAGGTACTTGCGGCGGGCGCCTTGCCCGCTCCACCCAGCCGCTCAGCAGCCGCTGGTTTGTTCGTCTTCCAGCTCTTCGTCGGACTGGATACGGCGCAGCACGGACAGCCGCTCCGCGATGCGGGCAAGGACCGATGCCTCCTCAACCGGCGCGGCCGCACTCCGTCCGGATGCTTCCCAGTCGAGGGGACCGGCGCCGACCAGGATCAGCACCCTGTCCCGCTCATGGAGCACTCCCACCAAGCCCAGGAACCGTTGCCAGGCAGCCGGCGTGCCGGCGGCGGCCTGCGCAGCCGGTGAGGGGATGCCATCGATCACACACGACGGAAATTGGCCAGCAAGTGCAAGGTAGTCAGCGTCTGTGCGGGGCCCGGAGCACAACTCGCTGAAGCTGACCCAGAGGACGTCCGGGTCAGCGCTCTTGGCGGTCAGGGGCCCCGAGGCGAGGGCCAGCACCTGCTGCTGCGGGGGCGAGGGCCGGAACAGTCCGTAGGCGCCCAGTTGCCGTTCGGTTCCAGGGGTGATGATCAGCCCCCGCTGGAATTCGGACATGACTCTAGAGCCAGCCTTTCCGCTTGAAAATCACGTACATCAGGGCGGCTGTTCCGGCCATGAGGCCGATCGCCATGGGATATCCGAAAACCCAGTGCAGTTCCGGCATGTGATCAAAGTTCATGCCATAGACGCCCGCGACAAAGGACGGCGCGAAGAAAATAGCCGCCCACGACGAAATCTTCTTCACTTGCTCGTTCTGTTCGGCGCTGGCTTCGTTCTGCCGGTTGGCAGTCAGCGTGCCGTCCAGCGTGAGAGCGTTCTGCAGGAGGTCCCGGAAGGAATTCGCGCGGGAAAGGACCCGCTCCACGTGGTCCTCCACGTCCCGGAGGCTGTGCTGGAGGTCCGTGTTCACCTCGTACTTCTGGAATCCCGACTTGAGCTGGTCCATCATGGGCGGAAGCGGTTGGATGGCCCGCTGGAATTGAATGACTTCGCGGGCGAGTTCGTAGATACGGCGCGACACCGTGGAATCGCCGGAGAACAGCTGGTCCTCGATCTCGTCGATGTCGTTTTCCAACCCCGCAATCACCGGGGCGTAATCATCCACCACCTGGTCCAGGAGGGCGTAGAGCACCGCTTCGGGCCCGTGGCGGAGGAGGTCGGGGCGGGACTCCAGCCGGCGCCGGACATGCCCCACGCCGGACATTTCCGCGTGGCGAACGGTCACGACGAAGTTCCTGCCGGTGAAGATGTGGAGTTCGCCGAACTCCACCGTCTCCGTGTCGTCTCGGTACCTGGCGGGCCTGAGGACAGTGAAGAGGTTGTTGCCGTAGCGCTCCAGTTTGGGCCGCTGGTGCGCGGAGATGGCGTCCTCGACGGCGAGCTCGTGCAGGTCGAATTCCTCCGCGACGGAGGCCATCTCCGCTTGGGACGGCCGGTACAGGCCAATCCACGCCATGCCCCCGTGCCTGGCAAGCGTCTCAAACGTCTGCTCAAGGCTCTCCGGTTCGGCGCTCCGGACGCCGTCAACGTAAACGGCGTTATCGATGATGGTCACAGTCGGCAGGTCTCCGTCACGAGGCTCAGGACACCGAAGGGCATCAGGACATTGCGCCGATGATGGCGCCGGCAGCTGTCATCGCAACCAGGTCGTGGCCGGAATCGATGAGCGTTACGGCTACGGGGCGTCCGGCGAAGCCGTTGTGGATGACGTGCCCGCCGGCACGGAAGATAACCGCCAGGACCAGGGCGAACAACCCGCCGGCCGCCGCGTTGTCCAGTCCCAGTTTGCCGATCAGCACGGCGAGCAGCACGGCCGTCAGCGCCGCGGCAACCATCATGGGCAGCCAGATCCCGGCTCCGCCCTCGGTGTTCTTGAGGTCCTCTTCAGTTTTGCCGATTCCTGCCATCCATCTGTTTCCCAGAACTGCGGGCAGGTACCAAACAAAGCCGATTGCCATGCTGGCGATGAAGGCAAGAAGCACGGCGAGCCAGTTGATGTGGGTTATGTAAGAGAGCCAATCCATCTTCGAATCCTATTCCCCAAGCGAGGCGCCGCCCGCCGGTCAGCCGCCCGGCCGTGTCGGGAGGGTCTGAGCTCCTTGGGCTTAGGCTCCCTGGACTGAAGCTCCCCATGCTTACCCACCCTGGACTGAGGCTCCCTGGACCAGACGGCTGATCAGCGGCTCGGTCCGGTATTGGATGTGCGTGTGGAGCGCCAGCACGGTTTCGGTCCGGATCACCCCCTTGATCCGCAGGATCGAGCGCAGGGCGGCCTGCAGGTTGTGGGTGTCCGTTGCCACCACGCGGCACCAGACGTCGCCGCGGCCGGAAATTTCATGCACCTCGAGGACCTGGGGAATCAGCCGCAGGGCACCCACCACGCCGTCGAGCTCGCGGTGCGTCACCTCGATCGTCACGAAGGCGACGACGTCGTAGCCCACCGATTCGAGGTCGATCTCGCGGCCGCCGTCGTGCAGTATGCCCGAGCGCAGCATCCGCCGGACGCGCGACTGTGCGGTGTTCCGGGCGATGCTGAGCTTGTCGCTCAGTTCGCCGATCTGGATCCGCGGATCGCGGACCAGTTCGAGCAGGATCTTGAGGTCTGTGGGGTCCAGGGTGTTCAAATCATCACTCCGGTTCATGTTTTAGGTCCAAGATTGACGGTTTTGATCAATATTCCCACGGAACAAGGTGATGGTACGCACTCCTGCCTCATTCTGTAGGTATCAATTTCCGTTCGCGGGGCAGCTCCCACAAGGGGCCGGTGCCGCGGAAACACAGGCAAGGGTACGGGCATGACCGTCTTTAGCGAACTTCGGATGCGTCCGGCTGCCGCTGGCCGCTGGAGTTGGAATGCGTCAAACACCTCGCGGCTGGTGATGGCCGGCGTCGTCATCTTTACCCTCCTGGTGGGGGCAAACCTGGCGACGCCCCTCTACCCGCTGCTGCAGGCCAAGCTCGGCATCAGCACCCTCGGCGTCACCGTGGCGTTTTCCGCCTATGTCCTGGCCCTCGTCTCCACCCTCCTGCTGGCCGGTCACTGGTCCGACCACATCGGACGCCGGGCGGCCCTGCTGCTCGCCGTGCTGACGGGGCTCGCGGGAGGCTTCGTTTTTGCGCATGCCGATAGCCTGCCCTCGCTGTGTGCAGGGCGCGCGCTCCAGGGCATCGCCGTGGCCCTCGCCACGGGTGCCAGTTCGGCCGCGCTGCGTGAGCTCCTGCCGCAGCGGCCGGAGTGGGCCTCACGGTTCACCCTCCTGGCCTCCGCGGGCGGGGTGGCGGCGGCCCGGCGATCGGCGGCGTGCTGTCCCTCCTGCCGGGACCGACCTCCACGCCGTACTTTCTGCACTCCCTGGTCCTCCTTGCACTGCTGGTCCCGCTCTACCTGCTCCGCGCACGCCCGGCCATCAAGCCGGCCGTCGGGCCGCGCCCGCTGAAGGCCCTGGCGCCGCGCCGCCCTGTCTCTTATACACATCTGCGAGGCGCGCGGCGCATTCTGGCTGGCGGCCGCCGTCGGATTCCTCAGCTTCGCCGTCTTCGGTTTCTGCCTCTCCCTTGCGCCGGGATACTTCGCCCGCATCGTCAGGGTTGATTCCCGTCCCCTGATCGGCGTGCTTTCCGGACTCACGCTCGGTGCCTCCGCCCTGAGCCAGCTGATCGGCGTCCGCGGCAGGTTTGCCGTGCCGGCCGGCCTGGCGGTGCTGGGAGGATCCGTGATGCTCATCGCCGCCGCGGCTGCCTGGACCAATCCCTGGCTGCTGATCGGTGCGAGCCTCGCGGCCGGCGTCGGCCAGGGCATCGCCTTCCGGACCGTGTTCAATGACGTGGCCGGCAAGGTGGAGGCTTCCCGCCACGCCCAGATCATCAGTACGGTCTATGTGATCACGTACCTGGGCAGTGCCGTTCCGGTCATCGGGCTGGGACTTGCGACGGCGGCCGTCGGCCTGGACGGGGCCGTGGCGGGTTTCGTTGTGCTCTGCGGCATCGCCGCTGCGGTACTGGCCGCACTATCGCTGCGCCAGAGCCTCTGCGCGGCCTGAGGTCTCGCCGCGGACTGAGCCTTGCGGCCTGAACGGGTCCGGCCTGAACGGGTCCTGCCTGAGTCGGGCACGGGCAAGCCGAAGGTCAGCACGCGGAACCGCCTTGCAAAGGTTTGATTGCAAAGGTCCTGTTGCAAAGAAGGCGTTGCAAATAAAACATTGCAAAGATTTATTTGCAAGCGTAGCCTTGGCGCATGGAAACTACTCCGCAGGCCGGCAGGAACGACTCGAACGACGTCGAGGAGCTCCCGTTTCCGGTCCGCAAGATGGACACCGCGTCCCTGAAGGCCCTCGCCCACCCGCTTCGGGTGCAGATCCTGGAGATGCTGTCGCGCTACGGGGCGCAGACCGCCTGCGGCCTTGGCGAGTTGCTGGGGGAGTCCAGCGGTTCCACCAGCTATCACCTGCGCCAGCTGGCCAAGCACGACTTCGTCCGTGAGGTTGAGGGTAAGGGAACCGCCAGGGAGCGGTGGTGGGAGCGGCCGCGCGGCGCCCTGCAGGTCTCATCCCCGGAACTCGCCAACTCGCCCGCGACCGAGGAGGCCTCACGGCTGGTCAGCCGCGAGTTCGAGCACAGCCGCCAGGCGGTCCTGGCCGACTTCATGACCCACGGTGTTGAAGCCCTGGACAGCCACTGGCTTCACGCCGCCACCATCAACACCTCCAATGCGCGGATGAACGCCGAGCAGTTGGGGCGGTACGCCCGCGCCGTGGAGGCCTACGGGCACCGGCTGCTGGAGGAGATCCGGGACGAGGGCGAGCAGGAAGGCGCCCGTCCGGTGCAGATCCATTTCAATGCGTTCCCGATCCTTGGCGTTCCCGCCACGGCAGCGAGCCGCGGCACCCGCAAAGCAGCGAAAACAAAGTCCACTCCGAAAACAGATGCCGAAAGGAAAGAGCCATGAGCGCTCTATCGATCAGCCGGTCAGTCCCGGGCTCCGCCTACCGGCGTGCGTCCTTCATCGAAACCGCGGCCGTGCGCGTGGGTTCCGGACTGGTTGCCTGGGCAGAAAGCCGCCGCACCCGGCCCGAGGAAGTGGTGCGGCAGCTGGAGGCCGCGGCCCTGCGCCGCGACGAACTGAATCTGCTCCGGGCGGACATGCTGGGCGCCGCCCACTCTGGCCTGCCGGCCCCAGCGCTGAGTCACCTGCAGTAGGCCGGCCCGGCCCGGCTGACGGCCCGGCGCGGTCATGCCTGCCGCTGTCTCTTATACACATCTCCGGCCGCGCCGCCGGCGCCCGTTAGTCCTGTCTCTTATACACATCTAGATGTGTATAAGAGACAGTGGTTGCCCTGGATATGTTCGAACACGAGCGTGGTTTCGGTGTGGCCCACTACGGGGTCGGTCGCCAGATTGTCCAGGACCCAGTCCCGCAGGTCCTCCGTGGTGGCGACGGCGATGTGCAGCAGGTAGTCCACGGAGCCGGAGGTGTGAAACGTTGACAGCACCGCAGGCAATTTAGGCACGCGGGCCGTGAAGCGGTCGATCTGCTCACGGTCGTGGGCGCGGAGCCGGACGGCGATCAGGGCTTGGACCGACCGGCCGATTGCTGACAGGCTCAGCTTGGCCTCAAACCCCTGGATGATGCCGCGTTCGGAGAGCGCACGCGTGCGCATCAGTGCGGTGGAGGGCGCGATGCCCACCATTTCGGCCAGCTGCTTGTTGGAGATCCGGGCGTCGTCCACCAGCGCAGCCAGCAGGCGCTCGTCGATGGCGTCCAGCGGCTCGTTATTTCCTGCTCCGGACCGAATATTCTTCGCGATGCTGCTCACGGACCCTCCTCAAATCGTTCTGAGTTCATCATAGACTCGAGATTCCGGCCGATCCATTCACATGCACTGTCCCTCTCCGAATATTTGCCAGATACTTGCGGCATTCAATGGCGAATAATTCACAAGGAGTATTGTGCTTTCTCTCGACTCGCTGGCAGTCCACGCAGGACGTGACGGCCTGACGGACCAGGGCGTCCATGCCGTTCCCATCGACCTTTCCACGACTGCCCCGCTACCTTCCGTGGGGGAGGGGGGCCTTGCCTACGAGCACCTCGCAACCGGCGGCCCGCATGAGCAGGGTCAAAGCACTGTGTACCAGCGGCTGTGGAACCCCACGGTTGCGCGCTTCGAGGCCAGTGTGGCTCTGTTGGAGGGAGCCCCGGAGGCAGTGGCCTTCGCCACCGGAATGGCTGCCCTGAGCGGCGTGTTGCTGGCAGCCGTCGCGGGCGGCAAGAAGCACGTGGTGGCGGTGCGGCCCCTCTACGGCGGCAGCGACCACATCCTTGCGTCCGGCGTGCTGGGAACCGAGGTGACCTTCACGGACGCGGCCGGGGTCCGCGCTGCCCTCCGGCCCGAGACCGGACTGGTTGTGGTGGAGACTCCGGCCAACCCGAGCCTGGACCTTGTGGACATCTCCGTGCTCGTCGCCGCTGCGGACGGCGTGCCCGTGCTGGTGGACAACACCTTTGCCACCCCCGTACTGCAACGTCCGCTGGAGCACGGTGCCGCCCTGGTGCTGCACAGCGCTACGAAGTTCATGGGCGGCCACGGCGATGCCATGGGCGGGGTGGTGGCGGCGCCGGCGGAGTGGGCCAGCCGCCTTCGCCAGGTGCGGGCCATCACCGGCGGCATCCTGACGCCCTTGCCGGCGTACATGCTGCACCGCGGGCTGGCCACGCTTCCCGTCCGCGTGCGGGCGCAGCAGTCCGCTGCACACAAGGTGGCCTCCGGGCTCAGCGGGCACGAGCTGGTGCGCGCGGTTTACTACCCGGGCCTGCCCGAGTGCGATCCGCAGGGCCTGGTCGGCACCCAGATGTCGGGCCCGGGTTCGCTGGTCGCCTTCGAGCTGCACAGCGCCGAGCACGCCGTGCGTGTCCCGTCGGCCGTCAGGATGATCACCCACGCCGTCTCCCTGGGCGGCATAGACACCCTCATCCAGCATCCCGCGGGCCTCACCCACCGCCCGGTGGCAGACGGCGCCAAACCGCGTGCGAGCCTCCTCCGCATCTCCGTGGGACTCGAAGACGCCACGGACATCCTCGACGACCTCGTCCAGGCAATCGAAGGAACGCGCTAGCCGCGCACCGGGCCGCGGTGTACGACGGCGGTGATCACCGCCGTCGTACACCCCAGGGCAATCACGGTGACGGCCAGCGCCGTCCAGCCGAGCGACTGGAACACCAGTCCGCCGGCCCAGCCGATGATGCTGGACCCCAGGTAGTAGGCAAGGTTGTACAGCGACGCGGCCTGCGCGCGGCCCGTAACGGCGATGGCACCTGTCCACCCAGCCCCGATGCTGTGGGCCGCAAAGAAGCCGCCGGTAAAGACCACGAGCCCGGCCAGGATCAGCACCAGGACCTCGGTGAGAGTCAGGGCGAGGCCTGCGGACATCAGCAGAATTCCGCCGAGCAGCACGTTCCGCCGACCGAACCGCTGTGTCAGGCCGCCGGCCCAGCGGGAGGTCGCCGTCCCGGAGAGGTAGGCCAGGAAGATCAGGCTGATAACCGTGGCGGGCAGGCTGAAGGGCCCGCCGGAGAGCCGGAACCCCAAGTAGTTGTACACGGCCACGAAGCCGCCCATCAGCAGGAACGCCTGCACATAGAGGGCGAGCAGTCCAGGGTTGCGGAGATGCCCGGCCAGCGTGCGGCCTGCGCCGCGCAAGCCGCCGGCCTTGGCCGGGCTGAAGCCCCGGGCCTTGGGCACAAGCACCAGGAACAGGACCGCGGCGATGGTGGCCAGAACGGATACCGCTAACGCAGCGGCACGCCATCCCCATAATTCGCCCACCGGACCGGCCACGAGCCTGCCGGCCAGGCCGCCCAGGGTGGTACCGGCAACGTAGCTTCCGGCAGCCATCGCCGCGTGCGCGCGGTTGATCTCCTCGTTGAGGTAGGTGATGGCAATCGCGGGGATGCCGCCCAGCGCCATGCCTTCGAGCATTCTGAGCCCCAGCAGCATGGGAAACGACGTGGCCAGCGGAACCATCAGGCCCAGCACGGTCGCAGCCGAGATGCCCCAGGTCATGGCGCGGACACGCCCGATCCGGTCTGCCAGGAAGGACCACGGGATAACGGTCACTGCCAGCCCCACGGTGGCAAGGGAAATGGTCAGCGCCGCTTCCGCCGCCGTGACCCGGAGCTCCGCCGCCATGACTGGAAGCACGGCCTGCGTCGAATAGAGCTGCGCGAAGGTCGCCACTCCTGCGAACGCCAGCCCGCCAAGAATCTTGCCGTACGCCGGCGAACCTTTCGCGTGCCCTTCCCACCGCTCCTGATCCCGGGTGACGGGAACGGCCTTGCCGGGCGTTGGCTTGGGGGGTGTTGGCGTGGCGGCCACGGTTTTGCTGGGTGTTGGCATTTTTCCAGCGTAGATCTATGCTGACTAAGCATCCAATGCATGATTTAGCCAGAAATCATGGCAGAAACGGATGAATTTCCTGAGTCGGGGAGCCATGGACCTACAGCACAGGCAGCTCGTGCAGCTGTTGCCGATTCTTCCGCTGCTCGCCGAGCTCGGCCGCACGCAGCACATCACGGAAACCGCCGAGCTCCTCGGTGTTCCGCAGTCCACCGTGAGCCGGGCGCTGGCCCGCGCCAGCGCCGTGGTGGGCACGGAACTGCTCATCCGGGAAGGCCGGGGGGTCCGCCTGACGCCGGCGGCCAAGGCCCTGCTGCCGTACGTTGAATCGGCGCTCGCCGACTTCCGCACGGGCCTGGACCTGGTGCGGCATGAATCAGAAGTGATCCGCGGCCGGATAGGAGTGACCTTCCAGCACACGTTCGGCGAAGCGACTTTGCCGCTGCTGATCAGCGCGTTCCGGAGCCGCCACCCGCAGACGGAATTCGACCTCAGCCAGGGCTCCCGGGACAGCTGCCTTGCCGAGCTGGCCTCCGGCCAGGCCGACTTTGCCCTGACGGCCCCGGTGGCGGCGGCCAGCCGGACCATCGGCTCGGCTGCCCTGTACCGGGAACCGCTGCGGCTTGTCGTCCCTCACCGGCACCGGCTGGCCGGCCGGCAGCGCGCTGGCCTGGCCGACATCCGGAAAGAGCCCTTCGTTGCCCTCGGGCCGGGATACGGGCTGCGGTCCCTCACGGATGCAATGTTCCGGGAAGCAGGATTCCGGCCGCGGATTGCGTTCGAAAGCCAGGACACCCACACGGTCCGCGGCCTGGTGTCCGCCGGGCTGGGGGTCAGTATCCTGCCGCCGGGCGGCGGCGCCGGACCGGGGAGCGACGCGACCGCCCGGGCCGGCGGCCTGGGCTGGGTAGAGATCCCGCTCGACTCCGAGCTCGCTTTCCGGGAGATCGGCATGGCCTGGCGCGAACGCCGAAGCGCGCGGGACGCCGAGCCGGACCCGGTGCGGCTCTTCCGGGAGCTGGTGCTGGCGGACGGCCCCTCGCTCCTCGCCGGCCTGGTCCAGGCACGTTAGGGAGCCGACCTCCGGTTACCCGGCATTGGGAGACCTGACGTTCCGGAACCGGGGTGCGGCTCCCGCGGAGTGCCCTAGCCTTCCAGGAGGCTGCTGATGGCATCCGCCACGGGGCCGGTCTTCGCCGTGCGCCATCCGGTACCAGCCCAGAGATTCAGGCGTTCAGCATCCCCGGCGGCCGCCGCAGCCGCACGGACGGGGGCCGTCAGGTGGTGGATGGCCGGGTAACCCACCGGGGCGTCCCCGTGGTCGCGGACGAACTCGTTGACCAGGGCCCGCGCGTAACGTCCCGTGAAAGCCCGGGTCAGCCTCGTTTCCGTAAACCGTGCGGCTCCCAGGGCGTCCTTGTGGAGCTGCCGGGCGCCGCTCTCGTCGCTCCGCAGCAAGGCAGTCCCCACCTGGGCCGCTTCCGCGCCGGCGGCGAGCACCGACGTCACGGCCGCCGCGTCAGACATGGCACCGGCAGCTATCAGCGGGAGGCCGACGGCGGCACGCACCTCCCGGACCAGTTCCGCCGTCGAGGATGGTGTCCCGGCCGGCCGGCGGTCCCCCAGGAACGCGCCGCTGTGCGCCCCGGCACTGCTGTGCTGCACCACGAGTGCATCGACGCCGCGGTCCGCGGCCAGCTCCGCCTCCGCCCTGCTGGTTACGGTGGCCAAAACCGCCGAGCCCGCCCGCCGAAGGGCGGCCACAACCGATGATTCCGGCAGCCCGAACGCGAAGCTGACCAGCTCAACAGGGTCCAGCAGCAGTTCGTCGATCTTGCCCTGCCAGTGATCGTCGTCGTCGAGCCTCAGCGGAGGGAGGCTGACGCCGTAGCGGTCGGCATCACCGCGGAGGCTGAGCCGGTACTGCTCCAGCCGGCCCACATCCTCAGGGGAGGGGTGCAGCTGGGCGGGATCAGGCACGAAGACGTTCACGCCGAACCTGATTCCCGCCTCGCGCGCGGCCCGTATCTCCTCGCTCATGGCAGGGACGGTTTTGTATCCGGCCGCAAGGAAGCCGAGGCCTCCGGCACGGCCAACTGCTGCGACGAAGCCGGGGGTGGACGTCCCGCCGGCCATGGGCGCCGCGATGATCCGGGTGCCAAACAGGGCGTGGGACATTGTCTGCTCCTTGAGACGAATCAGTAGGCTGTTCAGGTGACTAACTCTGACAACCTACCCGATGCTCAGTCTGTTCCTTCCGGAAGCACGGTTCCTTCCGGCAGGACACTTCAATCCCACGACGTCGTGATCGGCCTGGACATCGGAGGCACCAAAACGAGGGGAGTCCGCTTCGAAAACGGCCAACCCGTCGCCGACGAAAGCGTCGGAAGCTCGAACGTGCAGAACGTCAGCCGCGAAGAAGCGGCGGCACACCTGGCGGAGCTCTTCGCCAAAATAGGCCAGGGCCCCGTGTCCCACGTCTACGCCGGAGCCGGAGGGATCGACACCGACGACGACGCCGCCGCCCTCGCCGCGCTCATCGAACCGCACGTTCCCGGGGCCAGGATCACCGTGGTCCATGACTCCCGCCTGCTGCTGGCCGCCGGCGGAGCCAGCAGCGGCGTGGCCGTCATCGCAGGCACAGGCTCGGCGGCATGGGGTCGCAACGGGCATGGCGAAGAAGCACGGGCCGGCGGCTGGGGCTACCTCCTGGGTGACGAAGGCAGCGGCTACTGGCTGGGCCGGGAGGCCGTCCGGCACAGCCTGCGCCGCATGAATCAAGGGCTGGAGCCGGACGACCTCACCCGGGCACTCCTCGTGTCCTGCGGGGTGGACGATCCCAACAAGCTGATCGCCCTGTTCCACTCGTCCGCCACCGGCCGCCGCTACTGGGCGCAGCAGGCCAGGCTGGTGGTGGAGGCCGCAGACTCCGGCCACCGAATCAGCCAGCAGCTCGTTGACCAGGCAGGCCACGACCTCGCTGACATGGCTGCCCAGGTGTTGCGGCAACTCAGGCTCGACGGTCCGGTCATCCTCGGCAGCGGGCTGGGCATGAACGTTGTCCGGCTCCAGGACGCCTTCCGGACCCGGCTCGCAGCGGCCGGTGTCACGGACGTTCGCGTGCTTGACCAGGATCCCGTCTTCGGTGTCCTGCAGCTGGTGGGGGAACAGGACTGACCGGCCTGCCTCCAGGCCCACAGCGCCGCGACGGAGTCAGGACCGGGTACGGGGCCTGAGCTGCACGCCGGGCAGCGGCGGTGCCGGGATCCTGCCGGCCTCGCGCCCGGCGTCCGGACCGTGGCCGCGGACCAGCCCGAACCTTGCAGCAGCGGCGGCCGCGTCGGGCAGCGCTGCCTGGGCTTCCCAGTCGGCCCGTGCCAGCGCAACCTCCTCGTGGGTCCTGCCCACGAAGTTCCACCACATGAGCAGTTCCTCCTCGAGGGGCTCACCGCCGATCAGGAGGAAACGGGTCTCCGGCTGCCCGTGCACGTGGAGCACCTCGCGCCCCTCGCCCAGGTAGCCCAGCGGGCCGGGACCGATCTCCTGGCCGTCCACCGTCAGGCCGCCGTCGATCACCAGGAGGGCGTGCTCGAACTCCGGATTGAGCGGCAACGCCGCCGCCCCGCCGCACCGGACCTCCGCGCCCACGATCGGCGTGTACATCGTGGCGGCGAGGCGCCGCCCGCGAAACTTCCCACCATCACCGTTGCGACGAAACCCGGCCCGTGGACGGTGGGCAGATCGCGGTGCTGCTCGAAGGCCGGAGGCCGGTTCCTTTCGGCATCAGGCAAGGCCACCCAGAGCTGAAGTCCCCGCTGCACCGGAAGCTGCGCCCCGCCGTCGGCAGCGTCGCCGGCGGAAGCCCCGCCGCCACCGGAAGCCCCACGGCCGCCGGAAGCCCCACGGCCGCCGTCTGCCCCAGGCTCCGGCAGGACGGCGAACTCGGAGTGCGAAACTCCGTAGCCGGCCGTCATGATGTTGAGTTCGCCAGGCCGGACGATGACGTCACTGCCCACGCTGTCGCGGTGCCGGACGTGCCCTGCCAGCGGCCAGGTGACTGTCTGCAGCCCGGTGTGCGGATGCGGCAGGACGGACATCGGCGTACGGTCCGGACCAAAGCTGTCCAGGAAGCACCAGGCGCCCACGGTGGGCAGGCCGCGCTGCGGCAGGGTGCGCAGCACAATCATGCCGCGGATGCCGCCCAGCGGCACCTCGCGCGCCGGCCACAGCTGCACGCAGGGGCCGCTTCCGGTGCCGGCGCCAAGGCCCGCCGGCGGGCACACTTCCTCCTGCGGGAGGACCTCCAGATTCGTCACAGTCCCACTCTAGGACCGCCGCCCTCGGCCGGCATAGGACCGGCGCTACGCTGGATCCATGAGCGTTCACTTCGACACCCGGCCTGCCGCCTACGCGGTCATCATCCGCGACGGTGCCATCCTCCTCGCGTACTGGAAGCAGGACGGCAAGGAAGGCTGGACGCTGCCCGGCGGCGGCCTGGACCTGGCAGAACATCCCGTGGACGGCTGCGTACGGGAGATCTTTGAGGAAACGGGCTACCACGCCGAGATCGGCCCCATGCTCGGGATCGACGTCGGCCACTGGCCGGCGGGCACCAGGCTGGACGGAATCGACCGGGACTTCCAGTCCCTCCGGCTGGTGTACGAGGCAACCGTGACCGGCGGGGAGCTTAGCCATGAAGTGGACGGCACCACCACCCACGCCGGGTGGATACCGTTGGGTGAGGTCGACTCGCTCAACCGGGTTTCCCTGGTTGATGCGGCCCTGCGGCTGTTCCGGGAGCGTCCGGTTAACGGCAAACTTGAGTGATTTCCCTGACCGGATTCCCTAGCCAGCCCGGCGGGGGCTGGCTATCCTAGGTGAGTCGCCCGGCGTTTCAGTCCGGCGGCTTCGAAGACGGCATGAACTTCTACGGCACGAACTTCGCAGCGGGGAGGTGGACCTGATGATTGCAGAATTCCTGCGCGCAATGCGCTCCGGCAAAAATTCCTTCATTACTCCTGCCCCGGTACTGCGCACCGCCTAAGCGGCACACAACCGCAGCCTCCGCACCGCCATTCACCAGGCACCACGCCCTGTGCGGAAGCAGGCCCGGCGCCCCGGGGCCCCACCCGAGGTTCACAGTGAAAAATCCTTCAGGCAATTCAGCAAGCCCACTTCAACAGTCAACCGGCCTTCCGCGCCCGTCCAGGGACCGCCAGGCTGCCCCGGAGGTGATGAGGGGACCGGTCCGATACGGCTTCACGGATGCCGCCGCGCTGCATTTCGCGGCCCATCCCGTTGACGGCGGTGATGTTCCGGCGCGCGTTGTCCGGGTAGACCGCAACCGCGTAGCGGCGGCCACAGCGGACGGCATCATGCACCTGCCCTACCCGTCGGCCGGCAGGCATCCGTCAGCCGGCGCGGGTCCGGCGGGCGCGGATGCTCCTCCGGCGGGGCCAGCGGCCGGCGACTGGGTCTGGCTCGGGCGCAACCGCGCCGGCGAGGCCGCCATCGTCGGGATCCTGCCCCGGACTTCCGAGCTGAGCCGCAAACGCGCCTACGAGGCCTCCTCCGAAGCCCAGGTCCTCGCCGCCAACATCGATGTGGTGGGCGTTGTGGTGCCGGTGGACCGTCCGCTGACCCACAACAGGCTGGAACGGACGCTCGTGGCCGCCTGGGACTCCGGCGCCACGCCCCTGGTGATCATCACGAAGGCCGACCTGGCGGACATGGCGGACGACGTCGTCGGGAAAGTGATCCTGGAGGCTGCCGGCGTCGACGTGGTGACCACGTCGGCAGAGCAGGGCGACGGGCTGGACGAGCTGCTCGCGCACGTGCAGCCGGGGCGGACGCTCGTGCTGCTGGGCCCCTCCGGCGCCGGCAAGTCAACCCTCATCAACGCGCTCGCCGGCCATGAGATCCAGTCGACGGGGGACGTGCGGGCTGCCGACGGCCGTGGACGGCACACCACCACGTCACGGGAGCTCGTGCCGCTGCCGAACGGGGCCGTGCTCATGGACACCCCGGGAGTGCGCGGGTTCGGGCTCTTCGACGCGGACGAGGGCATGGGCGAGATGTTCGGCGACCTGGAGGAGCTCTTCGGGAAGTGCCGGTTCTCCGACTGCGCCCACGACAAAGAGCCGGGTTGCGCTGTCCGCGCCGCCCTGGAGGACGAATCGCTCGATACGCGGCGGTGGGCCAGCTACCTGAAGCTGCAGCGCGAACTCGCGGCGCTGAACCGGCGCCATGACGCGGCGGCGCGGCGGGCCTATCAGCGGGAATGGCACCAGAAGGTGGCCGTTGCGGGAAGGAGCCAGCGCGCAGCTGAGAGGTACGGCAAACGCTGACCCATCCGGACCGGTGTTGTCTCCGAATGATTACGGTATCCGCGCCGGCGGTTACTTTGCGTCCGGCACTGGTTACGCTTTGTCAAGACGTGCTTTACACCCAAAAATCAGCGTGCCTATGATCAGTTCGCTTGACCGTCCGATGTTACCGCCCAACAGTTAGGTAAGCCCGGGAATGGCCGAAGCCATGATTGAGTTCCAGAGCGTCACCAAGCAGTACCAGAGCGGGCAGCCGGCGGTGGATGAGTTGAGCATGTCCATCGACCAGGGCTCCATCACGGTGTTCGTCGGACCGTCAGGCTGCGGCAAGACTACGTCGCTGCGCATGATTAACCGGATGGTCGAGCCCACGTCGGGAACCATCACGGTCGGCGGCAAGGACGTCACCACGGTGCCGGCCGCCGAACTTCGGCGGTCCATGGGATATGTCATGCAGTCATCCGGGCTCATGCCGCACCGCTCGGTCCTGGACCTGTCTCTTATACACATCTAGATGTGTATAAGAGACACGCGCCTGAACGGCGTGTCCAAGGCGGATGCGCGCAAGCGTGCGGAGGAACTGCTCGACGTCGTGGGACTGGCCTCGGGGCTGGGGAAGCGGTACCCGTCGCAGCTCTCCGGCGGGCAGCAGCAGCGTGTCGGCGTGGCCCGCGCGCTCGCCGCCGACCCGCCGGTCCTCCTCATGGACGAGCCCTTCAGCGCCGTGGATCCGGTGGTGCGGGACGAGCTCCAGCAGGAGCTCCTGCGGCTCCAGCGCGATCTTGCCAAGACGATTGTCTTTGTCACGCACGACATCGATGAGGCCACCGTCCTGGGGGACAAAGTCGCGGTTTTCGCCGTGGGCGGCAAACTTGCGCAGTACGCCACGCCGGAGGAGATCCTGCGCGCCCCGGCCAACGAGTTCGTGGCCTCCTTCGTGGGCCGGGACCGCGGGTTCCGGCACCTCGCGTTCACCACCGCCGACGGCGTCGCCGTCCATCCGGTGCCGACGATCACCGCCGATGGCGGCGAGGCCGGCCGTCCGGAGGCCGCTGACGGCTGGCGGCTCGTGGTGGACGCGGACGCCCGCCCGCTGGGCTGGGAAGGCCCGGGCTCCGACGCCGAACTCATTCCGGGCGGTTCCCTGTTCCGGCCGGGCGACACCCTCCGCCGCGCCTTGGACTCGGCCCTGTCGTCGCCGTCAGGGCTGGGCGTCGCCGTGGACGAGGCCGGCCGGGTCACGGGCGCCGTCAAGGCGGCTGAAGTGCTGGCCGTCATCGAGTCGGCCCGCCGGGTCCGGCAGGGCGCACTCTGATGGACTGGTTCCTGGCGAACAGCGGAATGGTCCTTGAACGGGCCGGGCAGCATCTGGTCCTGGCCCTGGTTCCCATGGTCCTCGGCTTGCTCATCTCCATTCCGCTGGCCCAGGTGTCCCGCCGGCATTCTGCGCTGACGTCCCTGGTGACCACCGTCAGTTCACTGCTGTACACCATTCCCTCACTGGCGCTTTTCATCATCCTTCCGCCCCTCCTGGGGACCCGGATCCTGGACCCCGTCAACGTCGTCGTCGCCCTGACCATCTACGCGGTGGCACTTCTGGTGCGGGCGGCGATGGACGCCTTCGATTCCGTGGATGACGACCTCCGGCAGGCGGCGGTGGCCATGGGCTACAAGCCGGCCGCCCGCTTCCTGCAGATTGACCTGCCGCTGTCCCTGCCGGTGCTTTTCGCGGGCCTCCGCGTGGTGTCCGTCAGCAATATTTCCCTGGTGAGCGTCGCCGCCCTGCTCGGGGTGGGAAACCTGGGAATGCTGTTCACCGACGGGCTGCAGCGCAATTTTGTCACCGAAGTGGTGGTGGGGATCGTTGCCATCCTGCTGCTGGCGCTGCTGATGGACGCGATCCTCGTTGTGCTTGAACGGTTGCTGACGCCTTGGACCCGGGCGTCGGCCGCCTCTGCGCGGTCCGATGCGAAAACGGGTGCGGAGTTCATCGCCGAGACCCACGTCCATGCGGGGGCCGGATCGTGAGCGACATCTTTACCGAGACCTTCGCCTGGCTCGCGGATCCAACGCACTGGTCCGGGAGCTCCGGAATCACCGTGCGGCTGCTGGAGCACCTGCAGTACAGCGCCCTCGTGCTGGTCATCGCCGCAGCCATCGCCGTCCCCGTCGGGTTGTACATCGGGCACACCGGGAGGGGCCGGGTGGCAGCCGTGGCCGTGGCAGGCGCCCTGCGCGCATTGCCAACGCTGGGACTCCTGGTGCTGTTCGCCCTGATTGCCGGCAGCGGGCTCATGCCGCCGGTATGGGCGCTGGTGATCCTCACCGTCCCGCCGCTGCTGGCAGGCACATATGCCGGTATCTCGAGCGTGGATGCCACCGTAGTGGACGCCGCCCGCGCCATGGGCATGAAGGAACTGCAGATCCTGTTCAACGTCGAGCTTCCCAACGGACTGCAAGTGATGTTCGGCGGCATCCGCACCGCCGTGCTCCAGATCATCGCCACCGTCTCCGTGGTGGCCTACCTTCCGCTTGGCGGCCTCGGACGCTACCTCTTCGACGGGCTGGTCCTTCAGGACTTTCCCCGGATGCTGGCGGGCTCGCTGCTGATCGCGGGCCTGGCAATCGCCGTCGATCTTATCCTGGCCGTAGCCCAGCGGCTGCTGGTTTCACCCGGACTTTCCACGCGTTCCAAGGGCGGCCGCAAGGCCGCCACCGATCTCACGGCTGCCGCACCCGCGGCGGCCGCTGTTCAAGGAGGCACCCAATGAATCACCCCGTCCACACGACCATCACCCGCCGTGGCCTGGGCGGCCTGGCCGCTGGTGTCGGCATTGCCCTTGCCCTCTCCGCCTGCAGCAGCGGCAATCCGCTGTCCTCACCGACCACCAGTGCGGGCAGTGCCGCCGCCGGCGGTTCCCTGGTGGTCGGTTCCGCCGACTTCCCCGAAAGCCAGATCATCGCCGAGATCTACGCCGGCGCCCTCAACGCCGCCGGCGTCACGGCAACAACCAAGCCGAACATCGGCTCGCGGGAGATCTACTTCAAAGCCGTCCAGGACGGGTCCGTGGACGTCGTCCCGGACTACTCCGGCAACCTGCTGTCCCACGTAAACGCCGAGGCGCCCGAAGTTTCGGCGGAGGACATCTACAAGGCGTTGCCCGGCAAGCTTCCCAAGGGCCTCGCAGTCCTGGAGCCCTCCAAGGCTGAGGACAAGGATGCCATGGTGGTCACCAAGGCCACGGCGGAAAAGTACCAGCTGAAGTCCATTGAAGACCTCGCCAAGGTCTGCAAGGACCTCACGATGGCAGCCCCGGCCACGTTCGAAACGCGGTCATATGGCTTCCCGGGCTTGAAGACGAACTATGGCTGTGAGCTCAAGGCTCTGAAGCCGTTCAGCGACGGCGGCGGAAACCTGACCCTGAAGGCCCTTCTGAGCGATGAGGTCCAGGTGGCCGACATCTTCACCACCACGCCGTCCATCGCCGACAACGACCTCGTGGTCCTCGAAGACCCCAAGAGCAACTTCAAGGCCCAGCAGGTGCTGCCGCTCTACAACGAGGCCAAGATGACGGACAAGGCAAAGGAAGCCCTGAACGGTGTCTCGAAGGTACTGACCACGGAGGACCTCATCAACCTCAACCGGGCAGTCAGCGGCACCCAGAAGCAAAACGCCAAGGACGCCGCAGCCGCGTGGCTCAAGGACAAGGGCATCGTCAAATAGCCCCAGGGTCAGGGAGCACAGCGCCGCCGGCACCGGAGCTCACCTGATGATGCAGAACAAAAGGACGACGGCGGCTGCCGGACTCCTCCGGAAACGGGGGTGCCGGCAGCCGCTGTCGGCGTCTGAGCGGGCCCGCACGTCAGCGCCGGGCCATGGGCGGAGTGTGAGCCAAGTCTCCCCGGAAGTACATCCCGCATATGGCATATTTGATGGATGGCAGAATTCAAGCAGTCCACCAAGCTTCATAATGTCCTTTACGACATCCGTGGACCGATTCTTCAGGCCGCCCAGCAGATGGAGGCGGAGGGTCACCGGATCCTCAAACTGAACATCGGAAACCCGGCACCTTTCGGTTTTGAAGCGCCGGACGCCATCCTCGTGGACATGATCCGCCACCTGCCCCATGCCCAGGGCTACAGCGACTCGCGCGGCATCTTCTCGGCGCGCACGGCAGTCTCGCAGTACTACCAGACCCGCGGTATCCAGAATATCCACGTGGACGACATCTACCTGGGCAACGGCGTCAGCGAACTGATCACCATGTCCCTCATGGCGCTGCTCGACGACGGCGATGAGGTCCTCATTCCCACCCCGGACTACCCGCTGTGGACCGCCTCGGTGGCCCTCGCGAGCGGGCGGCCCGTGCACTACCTGTGTGACGAGGAATCGGGCTGGCAGCCGGACCTGGAGGACCTCGAAGCCAAGATCACGCCGCGCACCAAGGGCATCGTGGTCATCAACCCGAACAACCCCACCGGCGCCGTTTATCCGGAGAGCACGCTGCGCAAGATCGTGGCCCTCGCGGAAAAGCACGGCCTGGTCATCTTCGCCGACGAGATCTACGAGAAAATCCTGTACGAGGACGCCGTCCACGTGAACATGGCCGGCCTCACCGGCGATGACGTCCTGTGCCTGACGTTCAGCGGGCTGTCGAAGGCCTACCGCGTCTGCGGATACCGCGCGGGCTGGATGGGTATCTCCGGGCCGAAGAAGGATGCCTCCGACTACCTCGAAGGCATCAACCTGCTGGCCAACATGAGGCTGTGCGCCAACGTGCCGGCGCAGCACGCCATCCAGACGGCGCTGGGCGGCTACCAGAGCATCAACGACCTGATCCTCCCCGGCGGCCGGCTGCTCGAGCAGCGGAACAAGGCCTACGACATGCTGAATGCCATTCCCGGGGTCAGCACCCAGCAGGCCAGGGGCGCCCTGTACCTGTTCCCCAAGCTGGATCCCGAGGTCTTCCACATCCGGGACGACGAAAAGTTCGTCCTGGACCTGCTGAAGGAGCAGAAGATCCTGGTGTCCCACGGCAGGGCCTTCAACTGGGTCCGGCCGGACCACTTCCGGATGGTGACCCTGCCCAACGTCAAGGACATCGAGGAAGCAATCGGACGCATGGGAGACTTCCTCAGCAGGTATCAGGGGAACTAGCCTGTTCCCACATACAACCTGTGGAAAGAGGTCCCCATGGCCGGCGTCGTGGAATTCGCGAAGTTCCCTTCCGGAACGTTGAAGGTGGAGGAGGGCTTCAGCCTCGCGGACGTCGATCCTGACTCGACGCCCGGCTACAAGGGGGAGAAAGCCGACGGCGAGGCTCTGCTCACCGACCTCGACAGCAAGCTGGCCGAACTGCAGGAGCAGCTCTTCGCGGAGTCCAAGTTCGGGGGCGGCAAGAGGGTGCTGCTCGTCCTGCAGGGAATGGACACCGCGGGCAAGGGCGGCATCGTGAAGCACGTCCTGGGCACCATGGATCCGCAGGGCGTCCAGTTCAAGTCCTTCAAGGCGCCCACGCCGGAGGAAAAGGCCTACGACTTTCTCTGGCGGATCGAAAGGGAGGTGCCTGCGGCCGGCATGATGGGTGTCTTCGACCGCTCCCACTACGAGGATGTCCTGATCCATCGTGTCCACCGCTGGGCCGACCCGAAGGAAATCGAGCGCCGCTACGCCGCCATCAACGAGTTCGAAGCCCGGCAGACGGCGGTGGGAACCACCGTCATCAAAGTCATGCTGAACATCAGCAATGAAGAGCAGAAGGAGCGGCTGCTGGCCCGGCTGGACAATCCGGCCAAGCACTGGAAATACAACACGGGCGATCTGAAGGAGCGAGCGTTCTGGGACGACTACATGGCGGCGTACCAGGCCGCGTTCGATGCGACCAACACCAAGAACGCCCCTTGGTACGTAGTGCCCGCGAACAAGAAGTGGTACGCCCGGATTGCGGTGCAGCAGTTGCTGCTCGAGGCGCTCATGGCGCTCAAGCTGGAATGGCCAAAGGCTGAGTTCGACGTCGAGGCGGAGCGCCGTCTGGCCGAGAGGTCCTGATCCCGGCGGGCCCCGTGTGTTTGCGGTTTAGCTGTCTGCTTGGCTGTCCCTGCGGGCAGCCGCGAGCCTCTTGCGGGCACCCTCGAGCCATTCCTCGCAGCGCTTGGCCAGCGCCTCGCCCCGTTCCCAGAGCGCCAGTGAGTCCTCGAGGCTGGTCCCGCCTGCTTCGAGCTTAGAGACGACGCCCACCAGCTGTTCCCTGGCTTCTTCATAGCTGAGGGACTCGATGTCTGGCTGGCCGGCGGAAGGCGCGCTGTTTTGGTCGGCGCCGGTGGAGTGCTCTGTCATGGTGTTCTGGCCTGTCATGTCGGTGGGGTGGGTTCCATTGGTCCGGCTGGTGCCGCCGGCGGGGTCGCTCACGGTGCTTCCGGGATTTTGGCGTCAGGCATGTGCGGCATCGGATCCGCCGGTCGACTCGGCGCCGAACCGTCCGCCGGCGACGCGGACGGAGAGTGCCGTTCCGCTTGGGGCCTGCGAAGGATGGCGAACCACGGTGCCGCCCCCGCCGGGGGATGCGTTGTTCCCGGAGAGCTGGACCACGGCGTAACCACGGTCCAGGGTCTGCTGGGGCGACAGGGACCGGACCTGCGCCTGAAGATGGAGTAGCTGATCGGCCGCTCGGGTGACGGCTGCGCTGATGGCCGCGGTGGAACGGCGGGTGAGCCGGTCCACGTCTTCGGCGCGCGCGGTGACCATGCCTTCCGGAGCTGCGAGTACGGGGCGTGAGCGAATCGCTGCAAGGCGATCGGTTTCCCGGGCCACCAGCTGGGTAACAGAGCGGCGCAGCTGGGCCTCCGCCTGACGGACCCGGGCGAGCTCCTCCGAGACTTCCGGCACAATCCGCTTGGCGGCGTCCGTGGGGGTGGACGCCCGGAGATCCGCCACATCGTCCAGGATGGGGCGGTCGGCTTCGTGGCCGATGGCGCTGACAACTGGTGTCCGCGCGGCCGCAACAGCGCGGATGAGTTCCTCGCTGCTGAACGGCAGGAGGTCCTCAAGCGCCCCGCCGCCACGGGCAATGACGATGACGTCGACGTCAGCGCGGGCGTCGAGTTCCCGGAGCGCTCCGATCACCTGCGACACTGCCGTGTTTCCCTGGACCGCGACTTCGCGGATCTCGAATTCGACCGCGGGCCAGCGCAGGGCGGCGTTGCGGAGGACATCTTTCTTGGCATCCGAGTCGCGCCCGGTGATGAGGCCGATCCGGTGGGGGAGCAGCGGCAGCCGCTTTTTCCGCGACTCGGCAAAGAGTCCTTCGGCGGCGAGGGCATGGCGCAGCCGTTCGATCCGTGCAAGGAGATCGCCCAGCCCCACGGGGCGGATGTCCTTGACGGACATGTTCACGCGCCCGGTCTTCAGCCAGAACTCGGCCTTGAGCAGCGCCACAACCCTGCTTCCGCGTTCAAGCGGGGTTTCCTGGCGGTCCAGGACGTTGGACCAGATGGACGCCGGCAGCGAAATTTCGGCGTCCACGTCCCTGAGGGTGAGGAATGCGCTGCTGCCGCGCCGGTTCAGCTCGATGACCTGTCCCTCGACCCAGGCGGCCGGTGCCCGTTCGATGTGCGTCTTAAGTTTCTGGGACAGCAACTGCAGCGGCCAGGGGTTGTCCGGGCTCGTGTCGGCGGCGGTGGCAGGCACTGTGGTGGGCCCGGAAGCCGGCACCGTGGCATTTTCAGCCATGTGCAGCCCCGATGGCGGCGATTGCCTGTTGCATGTGGCGGTCCTTTGCCTTCGCGGTGGGTTAACCAACTCTATCCATAGCTCTACCACCGGGCGGCGACATTTTTGATCGGGAGGCGGCGCCCCTAGGATGGCAGTGTCCCGACGACAAGCCAGGAACCCGACCAGCTAGGAATCCCTTGCGCTCTTTTGTTGCGGCCTTGGCCGTCATCCTTGGTCTGCTGCTGTCCGCCGCTGCCGTCCCGGCAATTTGGGTGGACCGTAGCATCGTGCAGGAGGATGGCTTCGTGGCACTGGCGGCGCCGCTGGGCAAGGATCCGGCGTTCCAGAAACGGCTGGCGACCGCCGCGGTGGGCAGCATCGACGCAGGGGCAAGCCTTCCCGGTCCAGTGGCCCAGCTTGTCCGCCCGGTGCTGGAAGCGGCAGCGGCATCCCTCACCGGCCTGCCGGAGTACCCGGCCGCCTGGGAAGAAACGCTGCGAAAGAGCCACCGCCTCAACTTCGCTGACCCGGCAACGCTGCCGCCCGAAGCAGACTCTGCCACGTCCCTCACCCTTGACGTGGCCCCGCTCGTTGCGCTGGCGACGAAGCAGATCTCCGATAAAGTCGGCGTCCCCCTGGAGGCTCCGAAGCAGACGCTGGTGAACCTCGGGCAGTCCAGCCAGCGCCAGCTGATCGAGCGCGTTTCCGCGTACTCCCCGGTCGGCTACAGCCTTGCCCTCGGTGCCGGGGTGGCGTTTCTGCTGGCGCTCGTGACCGCGCAGCGCCGCTGGAAAGTGCTGGCGGTGATCGGCCTCGGCGGGCTGGGGCTGGCCGGATTGTGGACGGTGGCATCCGGCTGGGTTTCGGGCGCCGTGACCAGTACGGCCAGCGGAAACGAAATGGCCGACCTCTTCAAGCGGGAGTTCGTCGCGGCGGCAGCGGCCGGATTCGCATCGTGGATCCTTGCCGCCGCGGTGGCCGGCGCAATTCTCCTGGCGGCGGGGCTGCTTATCCGGGTCATCGGGGGCTCCGCGCGCCGGGTGTGAGCCAGCCCTACCCCGCCCGGGGCGGAGCCCGTCAACCGGTAGCATGGAGAAATGACCTCCTCAGCAGTTTCCCTTTCGATGCCAACAGTCCCGCGCAGGCGGCGTTCGCCGGAGGAAGTGCTCGCTGCCGCGCCGGTTGCCGGCCCCAAGAAAGTTCTGCTGGCGGCTCCCCGGGGCTACTGCGCAGGTGTTGACCGCGCCGTCATCGCCGTCGAGAAGGCGCTGGAACACTACGGCCCGCCGGTCTACGTCCGCAAGCAGATTGTCCACAACGTACACGTGGTCAGTTCGCTTGAGGAGCAGGGGGCCATCTTCGTCGATGAAACCGATGAGGTCCCGGAAGGCGCCCTGGTCATCTTCTCCGCTCACGGCGTCTCTCCGGCCGTCGTCCAGTCAGCGGAGGACCGCGGGCTGCGCACGATCGACGCCACCTGCCCCCTGGTGACCAAAGTCCACAAGGAAGCCGTCAGGTTCGCGAAGGACGACTTCGACATCCTGCTGATCGGCCACGACGGCCACGAGGAAGTGGAGGGCACCGCCGGAGAAGCCCCTGAGCACATCCAGATCATCAACGGCCCGCACGAAGTGGACAAAGTGACCGTACGTGACCCCGAGAAGGTCATCTGGCTGTCCCAGACCACCCTCAGCGTGGACGAAACCATGGAAACCGTGCGGCTGCTCAAGGAGCGGTTCCCCACACTCCAGGACCCGCCCAGCGACGACATCTGCTACGCCACCACCAACCGGCAGGTGGCCATCAAGAAGATCTCCCCCCAGGCGGACCTGGTGATCGTGGTCGGTTCGGCGAACTCATCCAATTCCGTGCGCCTGGTGGAAGTGGCGCTCGAATACGGCGCCAAGGCCTCCTACCGCGTGGATTTCGCCAACGAGGTGGACGAGACCTGGTTTGAAGGTGTCGCCACGGTGGGAGTCACCTCGGGAGCGTCCGTGCCGGAGGTCCTGGTCAAGGATGTCCTCCGCCTCCTGTCCGACTACGGCTATGACTCCGTGGAGGAAGTTGTCACCGCCGAAGAGGATCTGCTGTTTTCCTTGCCGAAGGAACTTCGCGCGACCCTCAAGAAAGCCGGGGACGTCTCACGGGCGCTCGGTGGCAGGCGTTCAAACTAGGACCCCCTTTCCTCTGCGGCATCCTCTCCCTAGGCGGCGTCCTCTTCCGCCTCCGGCTCGGCCGCTTCTCCGCCGGCCCTGCCGTGGACGGTGCTCGCCGTGACTGTGCTTCCCGTGACCATGCTTTCCGCAACCGTGCTTTCCGCAACCGTGCTTTCCTGGACCGCGCCCAGCTGGCCAGTTGACTGGGCCGCTGCCTGGTCGCCGGACTGAAGCTCCGGAGCTGAGACGGACCTCGGCGTGACCTGCACGGCCGGCGGCGTAACCAGCCCGGCGGCGTCCATAGCGTTCAGCTTCCGGGCGGTAGGGAGGACGCGGGCTTCCAGGGTGCCGACCATCGAGTTGTAGCGGTCCACGGAGGACTTCAGGGACGAACCTAGCTTGCTGACGTTGTCGCCGAGGGTCCCCATGCGTTCGTACAGCTGCCGGGCGAGCTCGAACAGCTCGCGGGCGCTGTCGGTGAGGACATCCTGGCGCCACGTGAACGCAACGGACTTGAGCACCGCCAGCAAGGTGCCGGGGGAGGCCAGCACCACGTTCTTGGAGAGCGCATGGTCCAGCAGGGCGGGATCGGCGGTGAGCGCGGCGGCCAGGATGGACTCGGCAGGCAGGAAGCAGATGACCAGTTCGGGCGAGTTTCCCGAAATATCCCAGTACTTCTTGCTGCTGAGCGAATCCACATGGGCCTTGAGGGCCTTGGCATGGGCGGCCAGGAGATCCTGCTGGGAGGACTGGCTCAGCCCCTGCCGGTCGCCGTCGGGCTGGCCGAGCTCCTGCGCCCGGAGGTAGGCGGACAGCGGCACCTTGGCGTCCACGACGAGCTGCTTGTCACCAGGAAGCTGCACCACAAGGTCCGGACGGACCGAGGCCTCCGCCCCTGAACTGTGCAGCTGTTCGTGGAAATCGACGTGACGAAGCATTCCCGCGGCCTCCACCACCCGGCGCAGCTGGACTTCTCCCCACTGGCCGCGCGCGCTGTTGGAGCGGAGCGCCGATTCGAGGGCATGCGTGGAACGCATCAGCTGTTCGTCCGAGAGACGGGCTTCCTGCAACTGCTGGGCCAACTGCCCGTACTGTTCCAGGCGGTCCCGCTCCAGCAGGGAGACCTGCTGCTGCACGGCAGTGAGCTTTTCGGCCACGGGCGCCAGCGCCCTCAGCACGCTGCCGTCCTGCTGGCGGGACTCGCCCAGCTCCCGGTTTTGGGCCGCCAGCAGCCTCCGCTCCGCGTCGGCGGCGGCGAACTGGGCGCTCACCTCGGAAAGCCGGGCCGAAACGCCGTCGAAGTCCGCTTCCAGGGCGGCGCTCCGGCGGCGCAAGACCGTGTACGCGAAAGCAGCGCCGGCCAAGGCACCCAGCAACAGCATCAGTAGGGCGAGAATGACTGCAAAAGGTTCCATGCCTTCACTGTGGCATGCAGCTATGACATTTTTGCCGAAGGCAACGGCGCCGCAACCGGACGAGCCACACAATGAGGTCCCGAGCCCCTCCCCGGACGGGATGCGAGCCGCGTGCGGCCGCCGCAGCGGGTAGAATCAATGTCCGTGGCTCTTACTATCGGCATCGTCGGACTGCCCAACGTCGGCAAATCAACTCTTTTCAACGCACTGACCCGCAATCAGGTGCTGGCCGCGAACTATCCGTTCGCCACCATCGAACCGAATGTCGGCGTCGTGAACCTGCCGGATCCCCGGCTGGCGAAGCTTGCGGCCATTTTCGGATCCCAGCGGCTGCTGCCTGCCCCGGTCTCCTTCGTGGACATCGCCGGGATCGTGAAGGGCGCGTCGGTCGGCGAAGGCCTGGGCAACAAGTTCCTCGCCAACATCCGCGAGGCCGAGGCTATCGCCCAGGTTGTACGCGTGTTTGATGACCCCGACGTCATCCACGTCGACGGCAAGGTGGACCCCCGCTCCGACATGGAGACCATCAACACCGAACTGATCCTGGCCGACCTTCAGACCATTGAAAATGCCATCCCCCGGATCGAAAAAGAAGTCAAGATCAAGAAGCGGGATGCTGCTGAGCTGGCAGCCATCAAGGCGGCCCAGGCCGTGCTGGAACGCGGCGACACCATCTTCTCCTCGATCAAGAGCGACAAGCTCGAGATGGAGCACCTCAAGGAACTCGGCCTCCTGACGGCCAAGCCGTTCATCTATGTCTTCAACGCAGACGAAGGCATACTGGGCAATCCGGAGAAGCAGGAGGAGCTGCGGGCCATGGTTGCCCCGGCCGACGCCGTCTTCCTCGACGCCAAGCTGGAATCCGACCTCGTGGAGCTGGATGAGGAAGAAGCCCGCGAGATGCTGGAGATGAACGGGCAGGACGAATCCGGCCTGGACCAGTTGGCCCGCGTCGGCTTCCACACCCTCGGGCTGCAGACCTACCTGACGGCCGGTCCCAAGGAAACCCGCGCCTGGACCATCCACCAGGGCGACACCGCGCCGCAGGCCGCGGGCGTCATCCACTCCGACTTCCAGCGCGGATTCATCAAGGCCGAAGTCGTCTCCTTCGAAGACCTCATCGCTGCCGGTTCGATGGCCGAGGCGAAGTCGCGCGGCAAGGTCCGCATCGAAGGCAAGGAATATGTGATGGCCGACGGCGACGTCGTCGAGTTCCGCTTCAACGTGTGAGGTTCCCGTCACGACTCAGTGATTGAGAATTAACGCTCAAAGGCCCCGATCCCTTGGATCGGGGCCTTTGTCGTGATTGGCTTGCATAGTTGTCGACGTTGCGCAGGTGAAGGAATCTTTACGGAGAATTCGCGGGATTCCGGCTAGGTTGCATCTCGATAACAACCTTTACTGAGGGACAACTTTCGGACCGCGGAGGCCGTCTTCGGGTCTAGGCTACATCTCATGTGAGACAGGCCACATGCCCGCTGGGGGGATTTGGCGGTCTGGCCGGCGCCCACAGCGGCGGTCTTTTCCACACTCAAAAGAAACAAGGAGGCGGAATGCGCTTCGGCCGTATTTCCAAAGCAGTGGGCGTCGCAGCGGTTGCTGCTCTAGCTCTCAGCGCCTGCGCGGGCAACACCGGGACAACCCCGACGAGCGCCACAGCAGGTAAGCAGGGTGGCAACGCCACCGTCGTTGAAGTCAACGCTTTCTCGTCGTTCAACCAAGGATCTGCCGACGGAAACAGCGACATCAACGGCAACATCAGCTACATCACGCATTCGGGCTTCTACTACGTGGACGACAAGCTCAACGTTGTCCACAACGACAAGTTCGGCAAATACGAAAAGGTCTCCGATAATCCGCTGACGGTCAAGTACACCGTCAATGAAGGCGTGAAGTGGTCTGACGGCGAAGCTATCGACGCCGGCGACCTCCTCCTCTCCTGGGCGGCCAACTCTGGCTACTACGACGACGCCAACGCCGACGCGAAGACGGGCACCACGTACTTCACCACCGCCGCCGACACCAGCGGGCTGAACCTGACCGAGTTCCCCGAAGTCGGCGACGACGGCCGGTCCATCACGCTCAAGTACTCCAAGCCCTTCGCTGACTGGGAAATCGCCTTTGACATGGACCTGCCGGCGCATGTCGTGGCCAAGAAGGGCGGCCTGGCCGACGAGAAGGCACTGATCGACCTCCTTAAGAAGACCCCGCGCGGCGACGCCAAGGCGCCGAAGGTCAACGCCGAACTCAAGAAGGTCGCCGACTTCTGGAACCACGGCTTCGACACCAAGACGCTGCCGAGTGATCCCTCCCTATACCTCTCAAGCGGTCCCTACATCGTCAAGAGCATCGAGCAGGATGCGTCCATGACGCTCGTCAAGAACAAGGACTACACCTGGGGTCCCGAGACCCACCTGGATGAAATCACCATCCGCTACATCGGCTCCGCACCCGCAGCTGTCCAGGCACTCAAGAACGGCGAGGCGGACGTCATCGCCCCGCAGCCCTCGGCTGACACGCTGGAGCAGCTCAAGGCACTGGAAAGCCAGGGCGTGACCACCGAGAGCTACGGCGAACTCGCCTATGACCACCTGGACCTGAACTTCTCCGGCCCGTTCAAGGACAAGAAGGTCCGTGAAGCGTTCATGAAGACGGTTCCGCGCCAGGACATCGTGGACAAGATCGTCAAGAAGCTGGACCCGAATTCCAAACCGCTGGACTCGGAGCTCTTCCTGCCGTCCCAGGCCAAGTACGCCGACTCCGTCAAGAACAACGGTTCCGCGAACTACGGCTCCGTTGACATCGCCGGCGCCAAGGAACTCCTCGCCGGAGCCACGCCGGAAATCAAGATCATGTACAACAAGGACAACCCCAACCGGGTTGATGCCTTCTCGCTGATCCGCGAATCGGCCACCAAGGCCGGCTTCAAGATCGTCGACGGCGGCCTGGGGGCTTCCGACTGGAGCGGCCACCTAGGCGACGGCAGCTACGACGCCACCATCTTCGGCTGGATCAACTCGGGCGTCGGCGTGTCGGGCGTTCCGCAGATCTTCAAGAGCACCGGCGGCAGCAACTTCAACGGATTCAAGAGCGCCGAAGCGGACAAGCTCATGGACGAGTTGATCGTCACCACCGACAAGGGCAAGCAGGATGACCTGACCGCCCAGATCGACAAGCACATCTGGGACGAAGCCTACGGCGTTCCGTTGTTCCAGACAGTCGGCGTTGCCGCCTTCAGCGACCGCGTTACCGGCGTCAAGTCCAGCCCGGGCCAGCGCGGCGTCTGGTGGAATGTGTGGGACTGGCAGGTCAAGTAAGCCTCCGGGCCCAGGCCTGACAGGCTAGTACAGGCGCCGGGACCATGAGCACTAAGGTCCCGGCGCTTTCTAGCGCCAGAGGCTAATGCCCGGCACGGGCCGATCATCAACGGGCCCGTGCACGACGCGAACCAAGACTGCGAGCTGACCGGGCGGATCCCCGGGCACCAAACCAGAGGCAAAAACCATGTTGACTTACATCGTCCGGCGGCTCGTGACCGCCGCCCTCATCCTGCTGGGCGCGTCCTTCCTCGTGTATCTCCTGACGGCGGCGTCCGGTGATCCGCTCGCGGAATTCCGTGCCAGCAATGCGCCCAACCGTGACCAGCTCATGGCCGCGAGGTCCAACCTGCTTGATCTGGACACCCCGGCGCCCATCCGGTACTTCAAATGGCTCGCCGGAGCCTCACGATGCCTCGTCCCGTTCGCCGGAACCTGTGACCTCGGGCAGAACACGGCCAGCCAGCCCATCACCGACGCCCTCGGCCACGCGCTGATCCAGACCCTGACGCTCGTCACGGCCGCGACCGTGCTCGCCATCCTTGTCGGCATCACCCTCGGCATCATCACGGCGCTCCGCCAGTACAGCACCCTGGACTACGGCGTGACGTTCATGGCGTTCCTGTTCTTCTCGCTGCCCATCTTCTGGGTGGCCGTGCTGCTGAAGGAATTCGGCGCCATCGGGTTTAACAATTTCCTGCGAAATCCCGAAATCCCCTGGCCGGCAGCCGTCGGCATCGGCGCTGCCCTGGGAATCGTCGCGGCCATCATCGCCGGCGGCGACCCCAAACGCCGCGCACTGACCGGCGGCGTGGTTTTTGCGGTTTCCACCGCCGTCCTCATCTATTTCTCGGTGACACTTTGGTTCAAGACTCCAGGCCTCGGGCCCGTGGTCATCGGCATCGCAGGCGTCGGCCTCGCCTACGCCGTCACCCTGCTCACGGCGGGCCTAAAGAACCGCAAGGCGCTGCAGGCGGCGCTCATTGCAGTGGGTGTGGGCCTGGTGGCATATTTCGCCATCCAGCCGCTGCTCAACCAGGCAACGTTCCTCATGATCGTCCTCCTCGCGATCGCAACAGTTCTTGTCGGCATGGCAATCGGCTACCTCGTGGGCGGCTACGACCGCGGGCAATCCATGCGGTCGGCGGCCCTCACGTCTTTCCTTGTCGGATTCCTCATCGTCCTGGACCGTTTCATGCAGGCCTGGCCCACCTATTTCGACAACAGCAGGGTCCGCGGGCGGCCCATCGCGACCATCGGCGCCAGCACCCCCAACATCGAAGGCGACTTCTGGGTCCTGAGCCTTGACTCGTTCACGCACCTCATCCTGCCGACCTCGGCGCTGATCCTTATTTCACTGGCCGGGTACACCCGGTTCACCCGGGCGTCGATGCTGGAAATCATGAACATGGACTACATCCGGACGGCGCGGGCCAAGGGCCTCTCGGAACGGACAGTGGTGATGCGGCACGCGTTCCGGAACGCCTTGATCCCGATTGCCACCATTGTTGCCTTCGACATCGGCGGCCTCATCGGCGGAGCAGTCATCACGGAGACTGTATTTTCCGTCCGCGGCATGGGGTTCCTGTTCCTCGACGGCATCCAGCACGTGGACCCCAACCCTGTCATGGGCGTGTTCGTGTGCGTCGCCATCACAGCCATGGTGTTCAACCTCATCGCGGACCTTGCCTATTCCGCGCTTGATCCACGAGTAAGGGTGAAAGCATGAGCCAGCCAAGCCAGCAGGATGAAATCATGGCCGAGCAGGCCGGCCTGCAGCACCAGCCGGCTGCCGGAATTGAACCCGTCATCGAGGCCAAGGGCCTCAGCCAGGGCCAGATCGTGCGCAAACGCTTCTTCGGCCACGCCGGCGCCCTCGTCGGCCTGGCCGTCTTTGCCGTGATCTTCGTTGTAGCGTTCACGTCCGTGGGCTATGCGGGCATTCCAGGATGGTGGAAGTTCGGCCACGAGACCGTGACTCCGCTGGTCAACGACGGAACCCCGACGTCCTCGCTGTGGCCCCTGGCATGGGGGGAGCACCCCTTCGGGCAGGACAGGATCGGCCGTGACCTGTTTGCCATGACCATGCGCGGCGCCCAGCAGTCCATCACCATCATGGTGGTCATCGGGCTCATCGCAGGGCTTATCGGCGTGGTCGTGGGTGCCCTGTCCGGCTACTTCCGGGGCTGGGTGGAAGCTATCCTCATGCGCCTCACGGACGTCATCATCATTGTGCCGGCCTTGCTCCTGGCAGCGGTGATGGCCCAGATGGCCAGCCGACGCGACGAAGCAGGATGGTTCGCCTCATTCGCCAGCACCAACGGCGTGCTGGCCATCGGCATCTTCCTGGGCCTGATCAGCTGGGTGGGCCTGGCGCGGCTCATGCGCGGCGAGTTCCTCTCCCTGCGGGAAAGGGAATTCGTTGACGCGGCACGCATTTCCGGGGCGAGCAATGCCAGGATCATCTTCAAGCACATCCTGCCCAACGCCGTCGGCGTACTGATCGTCAACGTCACCCTGACCATGTCGGCGGCGATCCTCACCGAGACGGCACTCAGCTTCCTGGGAGTCGGCGTCAAGTCGCCCGACACGTCACTCGGGTTGCTCATTTCACAGAACCAGGACGCCTTCTCCACCCGGCCGTGGCTCTTCTGGTATCCCGGCCTGTTCATCGTCCTCATCTGCCTGAGCATCAACTTCATCGGCGACGGGCTGCGGGATGCCTTTGACCCGCGCCAGAAGAAGTTCAACGCCAAGAAGGCCAAGGGCACCGGCGGCCCGGTTGCGCCCGAGAAGTCACCCGTGGCGGCCTTGGACGGCGCGGCAGGCGGCACCGCAGCGGACGGACCGGCAGCCGGCGGAACCAGGGGAGCCTGAAATGCTGACCGAGCCGCGCCGGACGCTATGCCAGGGCGACGCCCCAGCAGCTGAATGCGAGGAGCAGCAGCGTGGCCGCCAGTTCCGCCCAGCGGTACCTCACAGTCACCGGCGTGGTCTCGGCATTTCCGGCATCGAGGGCCCCGGATTCAACCAGCTCCTGCCAGCGGACCCGCACCAGTTGCGCGGCCTGCCCGGAGTCGGTGCTCTTCAGGTCGCCCGGGCGGACGGACGCACCGGGACCGTACGTGCTGCGGGCCAGTCCCTGGAGATCTTCGGGGCGGGCGTTTCGGCCGCCCCAGATGCCGGGCGCCGGCGCGGCCCAGGCGCCGTAGCTTTTGTCCGGAGTGACCAGGGTCAGCGCATAGCGCGTATCCACGTGCACCAGGGCTTCCCACGGCACAACTATGGACCGGAACGGATTTTCGAGGCTGACCCCGGCTTCGTGGACCACCACCGCCGGGCGCCAGAACAACAGCCAGCCCAGGTACGCGATGAGCAGCAGCGGCCCCGCACCGATCAGGGCCCCCGGCCCTCCCGTCAGGGCGATGCCCGCCAGCCCGACGACGGCCACAAGCCAGGACAGCCCTGCGAACCACTTATTGGTGCGGGCTTTGAAAATTTCAGTGTTTTCGGCATGCGGCGCAGTGCTCATGCCCCCAATAATTCAGGATTCCCGGCCACAGCACTAATCTCCGCTGTCCCGCCGGTACGGGTGGAAGGAAAACCCCAACATGTCTGACTACATCAGCCCTGACCCCGCCGGTGCCGACTCCGGGCCTGGTGCAAAGGGTGCCGTGGTGCTTGAAGTGCGCGACCTGAGCGTCGACTTCGGCGTGGACAAGAAGTGGGTTCCGGCCGCCGTCGGACTTAACTATGAGGTCCGCGCGGGCGAGGTGCTGGCCATCGTGGGCGAGTCCGGGTCGGGCAAGAGCGCCAGTTCCATGGCCCTGCTGGGCCTGCTGCCCAGCAACAGCCGGGTCTCCGGCAGTGTGAAGCTCTCCGGCAAGGAACTGCTTGGAGCGGACGCCGCCAACATCCGCAGCGTCCGCGGCAAGGACGTGGCGGTCATCTTCCAGGAGCCCATGACGGCCCTGAACCCCGTCTACACGGTGGGCGCGCAGATCGTCGAGACCGTGCGCCTGCACAACGAAGTATCGCCCGATGAAGCGCGCGAACGCGCCCTGCGCATGCTGGATCTTGTCGAATTGCCCGATCCGGAGAAGGCGTTCAGGTCCTACCCGCATCAGCTGTCCGGCGGTCAGCGCCAACGCGCGATGATTGCCCAGTCGCTGTCCTGCGACCCCAAACTGCTGATCGCCGACGAGCCCACCACCGCCCTGGACGTCACCGTGCAGGCGGAAATCCTTGACCTCATGAGGAACCTGCGCAACAAACTGGACAGCGCCATCGTCCTGATTACCCATGACATGGGCGTCGTGGCCGACCTCGCCGACCGGATCGCCGTCATGCGCAGGGGCCTGATCGTGGAAACCGGCACGGCAGACCAGATCTTCCACAGTCCCCAGCACCCCTACACGCAGGCGCTCCTTGCCGCCGTGCCGCACCTTGGCCAGGGCGGGACGGACTCAGAGGCGGAGGTGGACGTGACGGCCGCCCTTGCCGCCGCCACCCACGCGGAACTCCAGTCCGTGGACCACGCCGAGTTGATCCGCCGTGAGCGCGAGAACGCGGCAGCGCTGGCCGCAGCCGAGGCTGCACGGCCCGTAGGCGAGCCGGTCCTCGAGCTGAGGGACGTTGCCATCGAGTACCCGAAACAGGGCCGCGTGCCGGCATTCAGGGCCGTTGAAGGCGCGAACCTGACGATCTACCCCGGTCAGGTGGTGGGGCTGGTGGGGGAGTCCGGTTCCGGCAAAACCACCATCGGCCGTGCCGCCGTGGGACTGTTGCCGGTCGCGGCCGGGTCGATGCGCGTCGTGGGGCAGGACATTTCCGCGGCCAAGAAAAACGGAAAGCAGCTTCACCAGGTCCGTCGGCACATCGGCATGGTCTTCCAGGACCCGTCCTCGTCTCTGAATCCGCGCCTTCCCATCGGTGAGAGCATCGGCGAGCCCATGTACCTTGCCGGCGCAGCGAAGGGCGCTGACCTGCAGAAACGCATTGAAGCCCTGCTGGACCAGGTCGAGCTGCCGCGTGATTACCGGAACAGGTACCCGCATGAGTTGTCCGGCGGGCAGAAGCAGCGCGTGGGCATTGCCCGGGCCCTCTCACTCAAGCCCAAGCTGATGGTGGCCGATGAGCCCACGTCTGCTCTTGACGTATCCGTTCAGGCCAAGGTCCTTGAGCTGTTCCAGAACCTCCAGCAGGAGCTCGGCTTCGCATGCCTGTTCGTGACCCACGACCTTGCGGTGGTCGACGTCCTGGCGGACCGCATCTGCGTCATGCAGCGCGGCCGCATCGTCGAGCAGGGAACGCGGGACCAGATCCTCCGGAACCCGCAGGAGCCCTACACGCAGCGACTCCTGGCCGCGGTGCCGTTGCCGGATCCGGAGAAGCAGCGGGAACGCCGCGAACTCCGCGCGCAGCTGCTCACGGCCGGCTCGGAGTAACCTGCGCCACATTTTTGGCGTATAGTACCAGTCGGTAACTTGTGACTTGAAATCTGCCCCGGCAGACGATAGAGCCCGGTCACGGTTTGGCAACGGCGTACCACTATTTGGACACTTTGCGGTTAGGCTACATGCATATGTAGCCCACGTCACAGGATACGTCTGTGCCTGGACTGCGGGGATGCAAAAGATATCCCCTGAATCTCTCCCACAACTCATAGGAGGCGGAATGCGTTTTTCGCGCACTTCCAAAGCATTGGGCATGATGGCAATCGCCGCTCTTGCCCTTACCGGTTGCGGCGGCGGCGGAGCAAACTCCGGCAGCACGAACGCGGCCGGAAACTCAAGCAAAGTCATCCTTGCCGACGGTTCCGAACCCCAGCGCCCGCTGATGCCGGCCGACACCAATGAAGTTGGCGGCGGCAAAGTCATCGAGCTGATGTTCGCGGGACTGGTCAGCTACGACGCCAGCGGCAAGGCGGTCAACGAGCTCGCCGAATCGATTGAGGGCAAAGACGCCCAGCACTACACCATCAAAATCAAGAAGGACCAGAAGTTCACCAACGGAGAGGCCATCACGGCCAAGACGTTTGTGGATTCCTGGAACTTTGGAGCAGCAGCGAAGAACGCGCAGCTCAGCGGTGCTTTCTTTGAAAGCATCAAGGGTTACGACGAAGCCAGCGCAGAGGGCTCCAAGGTCGAGACCATGTCCGGGCTGAAAGTCGTTGACGACCAGACGTTCACCGTTGAGCTCAAGCAGCCGGAATCCGACTGGCCGCTTCGCCTGGGCTACTCTGCGTTTGTCCCGGTCCCGTCCGGCGCAATCAAGGACCCGAAGGGCTTCGGCGAGAAGCCGGTCGGCAACGGCCCTTACAAGATGGCCGACGGCGGCTGGCAGCACAACGTGCAGATCCAACTCGTGCCGAACCCGGAGTACAACGGCCCCCGCAAGGCCAAGAACGCCGGTGTGACGTTCAAGATCTTCCAGAACGACGACGCCGCTTACCAGGACCTGCTGTCCAACAACCTGGACGTGCTGCAGACCATCCCCACCAGCGCCCTGAAGAACTTCAAGTCGGACCTGGGCGACCGCACGATTGACAAGCCGTACGCGGGCAACCAGACCATCGCCATCCCGGAATACCTGCCGGAGTGGAGCGGTGAAGCCGGCAAGCTGCGCCGCCAGGCCATCTCCATGGCCATGAACCGCGAAGAGATCACCAAGGTGATCTTCAACGGCGCCCGCCAGCCCGCCAAGGAGTTCACTGCTCCTGTTCTGGACGGCTACAGCGACAGCATCAAGGGCTCGGAAAACCTGAAGTTCGATGCAGCCAAGGCCAAGGACCTCTGGGCCAAGGCTGACGCAATCCAGAAGTGGGACGCCAACAAGACGTTCACCATCGCCTACAACGCCGACAAGGGCGGCCATAAGGCCTGGGTTGAAGCCGTGGTCAACCAGCTGAAGAACAACCTCGGCATCAAGGTTGAGGGCAAGCCGTACGCAACCTTCAAGGAAGCCCGCAACGACGCAACCGCCAAGACGCTGACCGGTGCCATCCGCGCCGGGTGGCAGGCAGACTACCCGTCGCTGTACAACTTCCTGGGCCCGATCTACAAGACCGGCGCAGGCTCGAACGACGCACAGTACGCGAACCCTGAGTTCGACAAGGCCATCTCCGACGGCCTGAAGGCCTCCTCGGTGAGCGAAGGTAACGCCGCGATGAACAAAGCCCAGGAGATCCTGCTGCAGGACCTTCCGGCCATCCCGCTGTGGTACCAGGTCTCCCAGGGTGGCTGGAGCGACCAGGTCACCAATGTTGACTACGCGTGGAACGGTGTTCCGCTCTACTACAACATCACTGGCAAGTAAGTACTGAACGACGGCGGGGGCTGCTCGGAAGAGCACTCCCGCCGTCGCTCTGTTGCTGCACAATTTCAGACGCCCGGCATTGCCGGATCGTCGTGTGCAGACCGTCCGCCGTGAACGCGCCGGCGCCGGCTTGCACTCCGAGTGAAAAGATTCCCACATGAACAACCCCCAAGCACCCCGCTTCCGGGTGCCCGCTGCCCAGGGTGTGATGCGCTGATGGCGTGGTACATCCTTCGGCGATTCCTTCAACTTGTCCCCGTATTCCTCGGCGCCACGCTCCTGGTCTACTTCCTGGTCTTCAGCCTGCCGGGTGACCCCATCGTGGCCCTCTTCGGTGACAAGCCCGTCAATGAAGCTGTGGCCGCCCAGCTGCGCGCCCAGTACAACCTGGACCAGCCGTTCTGGATCCAGTACCTGCTCTACCTGAAGAGCATCTTTACCTTCGACCTCGGACTGGACTTCACGGGCCGCCAGATCGCCACGGTTCTGGGCGAGGTATTCCCGGTCACCGCACGCCTCGCCGTCATGGCCCTGATCTTCGAAGCCGTCTTCGGGATCCTCTTCGGCCTGATTGCCGGACTCCGCAAGGGCAAGCTCTTTGATGCCACGGTCCTGGTTGCCTCGCTGATCGTCATCGGCATCCCGATCTTTGTCCTCGGCTTCCTGATGCAGTTCTTCGTCGGAGTCCAGCTTGGCTGGGCGAAGCCCACCGTGAGCTCGGCCGCCACCGTGCAGGACCTCATCCTGCCGGCGATCGTCCTCGGCCTGGGCTCGTTCGCTTACGTCCTGCGCCTGACGCGGACCAGCGTTATCGAAAACATGAATGCCGACTATGTGCGCACCGCCACGGCCAAGGGCCTGTCCCGGGCCCGCGTGGTCCGCGTGCACATCCTGCGCAACTCGCTGATCCCGGTTATCACCTTCCTCGGCGCCGACCTGGGCGCCCTGATGGGCGGAGCCATCGTCACCGAGGGCATCTTCAACGTGCCGGGCGTCGGCAACCGGCTCTACCGGGCCGTCACGCAGGGTGAGGGCCCCACGGTCGTCTCGATCGTCACAGTCCTCGTGCTGATCTACTGCGTGTCCAACCTGCTCGTTGACCTTCTGTACGCCTGGCTTGACCCGAGGATCCGTTATGACTCCTGAGAACAATGCAACTGTTCGCGGCACCGCCGTCCGTCGCCCGATCGAGCACTTCGTGGCCGACATTGATGAGACGCCCCTGCAGGCAACGGACAAGGTCAAGGAAGACCAGGTTCCGCTAAGCCTCTGGGGTGAGGCCTGGAAGAACCTGCGCAAGCAGCCGCTCTTCCTACTCTCGGCTTTCCTGATCTTCGCGGTCATTGTCGTGTGCCTGTTTCCGGGCCTCTTTGCCCAGATTGATCCGGCGTCGGAGGCCTGCCAGCTGGCGAACTCCGACGGCGGCCCGGCGGGCGGACACCCGCTCGGCTACACCCAACAGGGCTGCGATGTCTTCGCGCGCGTCATTTACGGCACACGCTCGTCCGTGACGGTCGGCCTGTTCACCACTATCGGTGTGGTGATTTTCGGCGGCATCATGGGCGCCCTGGCCGGATACTACGGCGGCTGGGTCGACGCCGTGCTGGCCCGCATCAACGATATTTTCTTCGCCCTGCCGCTGATCCTCGGAGCCATCGTCATGATGCAGCTTCCCGTGTTCCGCGCCAACCGCAACGTGTGGTCGCTGGTGCTGATCCTGATTATTTTCGGCTGGCCCCAGATCGCGCGCATCACCCGAGGCGCCGTGATCGAGGTCCGCAACGCGGATTTCGTGACGGCTGCGCGCTCCCTTGGCGTGTCCAGGTTCCGTTCGCTGATGCGCCATGTGCTGCCCAACTCGCTGGCGCCGATCATCGTCGTGGCGACAATTTCACTGGGCACGTTCATCGTCGCTGAATCGACGTTGTCGTTCCTGGGCATTGGGTTGCCGCCCAGTGTGATGTCGTGGGGTAACGATATCCAGTCGGCACAGGCCTCCCTGAGGTCCAATCCCATGCCGTTGATCTACCCGGCCATCGCGCTGTCCATCACCGTCCTGAGCTTCATCATGCTGGGCGACGCCCTGCGTGACGCCCTCGATCCCAAAGCGCGCAAGCGATGAAAGGAGACGCTATGAGCTCCGCTGTCCAGGTCCGGGAACAAGGGGCCGACGTCGAGCGTCCGCTTCTCGAGATCAAAGATCTCGCGATCAACTTCCGCACGAGCAACGGCGATGTCAATGCCGTCCGCAACGCACACCTGACCATCATGCCCGGCGAAACAGTCGCCATTGTGGGCGAATCAGGCTCCGGAAAGTCGACGACGGCGCTGGCCGCCATCGGCCTCCTGCCCACCAACGGCCGGGTGGCCGGCGGCCAGATCCTGTTCGACGGCGAGGACATCTCCAACGCCAGCGAAAAGCGGATGATCGAACTGCGCGGCAGCCACATCGGCATGGTCCCGCAGGACCCGATGTCCAACCTGAACCCGGTGTGGAAGATCGGCTTCCAGGTGCGGGAGACGCTGAAGGCAAACGGGCTGCCCAGCGGCCCCGCCGACGTCGCCAAGGTGCTGTCCCAGGCGGGGCTGCCGGACGCGGAACGCCGCGCCAAGCAGTATCCGCATGAATTCTCCGGCGGCATGCGCCAGCGTGCGCTGATCGCCATCGGCCTGTCGTGCCAGCCGCGCCTGCTGATTGCGGACGAGCCGACGTCGGCCCTGGACGTCACCGTCCAGCGGCAGATCCTGGATCACCTGGAAACGATGACCGCGGAACTCGGCACCGCAGTGCTCCTGATCACCCACGACCTGGGCCTCGCGGCCGAGCGGGCCGACAAGGTGGTCGTCATGTACCGCGGCCAGGTGGTCGAGGCCGGGCCGTCCCTGGAACTCCTCCGGAACCCGCGGCATCCGTACACGCAGCGGCTGGTCGCATCGGCACCGTCGCTGGCCTCCCGCCGCATCCAGGTGGCGAAGGAGCAGGGCCTGGAATCTTCGGATCTGCTTGCCCCCGCGGAACCTGTCGCCGTCGAGGAATCGTTGCCCGAGGATGTCCTGAAGGTCCAGGACCTGACGAAGGTCTTCAAGCTCCGCGGTGCACTCGGAAAATCGACCGACTTCACTGCGGTGGACAACGTCTCCTTCAGCGTCAAGCGCGGAACCACGACGGCGATCGTGGGGGAGTCGGGCTCCGGCAAGTCGACGGTGGCCCAGATGGTGCTGAACCTGCTGACCCCGACGTCCGGGACCATCATCTTCGACGGCGTGGACACGTCCACGCTCGGCAGCAAGCAGCTGTTTGGCTTCCGGCGTCGGGTGCAGCCGATCTTCCAGGACCCGTACGGATCGCTGGACCCGATGTACAACATCTTCCGGACCATCGAAGAGCCGTTGCGGACCCACAAGGTAGGCAACAAGGCCAGCCGCGAAAAGAAGGTCAGGGAACTGCTGGACCAGGTGGCGCTGCCGCAGTCCGCCATGCAGCGGTACCCCAACGAGCTCTCCGGCGGCCAGCGCCAGCGTGTGGCGATTGCCCGCGCGCTTGCGCTGGATCCGGAAGTGATCATCTGCGACGAGGCAGTGTCGGCGCTGGACGTGCTGGTCCAGGCGCAGGTGCTGAACCTGCTCGCGGACCTGCAGTCCAACCTCGGGCTCACCTACCTGTTCATCACCCATGACCTCGCGGTGGTCCGGCAGATCGCCGATCACGTGTGCGTCATGGAGAAGGGAAAACTGGTAGAAACCGGCTCAACGGACGACGTCTTTGATTCGCCGCAGCAGGACTACACCAGGGCCCTGCTCAATGCGATTCCCGGTGCACAGCTGATGCTTCCGCCGGAAGTTGCCTGACCTGCCCTGACCGCAACAGCAAAGGAGCCGGTGACCGCCCAATGGGTGGCCACCGGCTCCTTTAGCGTCCGCGGCTTGTTCTGTGCGGGCGTCCGGCAACCGTCCTATTCGAGCCCGAGGCCCAGCGCCGCGAGCCTGCTGCCCAGCAGCGCGCCGAGCGCGCGGTGACCGGCGTCGTTCATGTGGACCCTGTCAGCGAGCTCGCCCTCGAGGCCGTACCGGGTCAGCCAGCCGCCGACGCCGACAAACGGAATGCCGTGGTCTGCGGCCACCGTCCCCAGCAGGGCATCCACCTCGGTGCGCCGGCCGCCGCCATGCTCGGCACTCTTCGACAGCGTGCCCACCATGGCGAGCTTTGCGCCCGGATAGCGCTGCTTGATGGTTTTGATGAGGCGCTCGGCGTTCGCAACGATCTGGTCGTCACTCGCGCCCTGCTTGGCGTCATTTCCGCCGCCCTCGATGACCACCAGCGGGGGGAAACCGTAGGGCAGGTGCCAGTCACCGCGCTGGAGGGCGTCGATGTAGTTGCCCGTCGTGCCGTTGGAGGCAACATATCCGGTGCCTCCCTTGCCGCAGAAGAACACGTCGTAGCCGATGCCGGCGAGGGCCCGGCGCGGCCAGCTGCGGGCCGGTTCGGACTGCGAATCGCCGATCAGCAGGGCTGTGCGGGCGATGTTGTCCACGATCACCTCGTCCCGCCCGTTGGCAGGATTCCGGTACAGGGCGCCGTCGGGAAGGGCAGCGGGATTGGCCGGGGCGGCGAGGTCACCCCTGTCTCTTATACACATCTGCAGAGCCGGCAGCCACCGCCTCGCCCGGAGCGGCCACCGGCGCCGGGGCGGCAGCGCGGGGTAAAGAGCCGCCCGCCGTTGCGCCGGGCGCAGGTTCGGCGGGCATTCCACAGCCGGCGAGCAGAACGCTGGCGGCAATCATGGGGCCAATCAGGACGGCCCGCTTCGAGGCGTGTAGCATCCTGGAACTCCTGGCCTGTTCGAAAGTGTTCCAGTAATAGTGGTGCATCACTTCGGGAAAAGCCAGTGATTTTGCTCACATGACGTGCCTGTGGATTCACGATTTGGTAACGGGGCGGGGAATGGCCCGCATTAGGTTTTTAGGCCAATAAATGGGAGAGCGTCTAGACTTGCAGTAGGTGCCCTGTGTTAAAGGGTCTGATCCGTCGTGCGTTCCGGTTGGAAATGTCGCGATACAACAGCTGACTTCACCACTGAATCGAGCAATAACGCATGTCTGAAACCACCACCAACACCGCGGTAGCCACTGCATCGCGCAGTGACCTGCGCAACGTCGCGATTGTGGCCCACGTTGACCACGGCAAGACCACGCTGGTCGACGCCATGCTCAAGCAGACCAACTCCTTTGCCGAGCACAACCACCTCGAAGACCGCGTCATGGACTCCGGTGACCTTGAGCGCGAAAAGGGCATCACCATCCTGGCCAAGAACACCACCGTGGCCTACAACGGACCGTCCTCCAACGGTGAGACCATCACCATCAACGTGATCGACACCCCCGGCCACGCGGACTTCGGCGGCGAGGTTGAGCGCGGCCTGTCCATGGTTGACGGCGTGGTGCTCCTGGTCGACGCTTCCGAGGGCCCGTTGCCCCAGACCCGCTTCGTGCTGCGCAAGGCCCTGGCCGCGCACCTGCCGGTCATCCTGCTCGTGAACAAGACGGACCGTCCCGACGCCCGCATCGAGGAAGTCGTCCACGAGTCCATGGACCTGCTCCTGGGCCTTGCCTCCGACCTCGCGGACGAAGTTCCGGACCTGGACCTGGACAAGATCCTCGAAGTCCCCGTCGTCTACGCAGCCGCCAAGGTGGGCCGCGCATCCCTCGAGCAGCCGGCCGACGGCTCCGCTCCAGAAAACGAGGACCTTGAGCCGCTGTTCAAGACGATCATCGAGCACATCCCGGCACCGACGTACGACCCGAACGGCGTCCTGCAGGCGCACGTTACCAACCTGGACGCCTCGCCGTTCCTGGGCCGCCTGGCTCTGCTCCGCATCTACAACGGCACCCTGCGCAAGGGCCAGACCGTCGCATGGGCACGTGCCAACGGCGAACTGAAGAACGTCAAGATCACCGAACTGCTGGCAACCAAGGCGCTGGACCGCGTTCCCGCCGAGTCCGCCGGCCCGGGCGAGATCGTCGCCGTCGCCGGCATCGAGGAGATCACCATCGGTGAGACCCTGACCGACGCCGACAACCCCCAGCCGCTGCCGCTGATCACCGTGGACGATCCCGCGATCTCCATGACCATCGGTATCAACACGTCCCCGCTGGCCGGCAAGGTCAAGGGCGCCAAGGTCACCGCCCGCCAGGTGAAGGACCGCCTGGACAAGGAACTGATCGGTAACGTCTCCATTAAGGTTCTGCCGACCGAGCGTCCCGACGCTTGGGAAGTCCAGGGCCGTGGCGAGCTCGCGCTGGCCATCCTGGTCGAGCAGATGCGCCGTGAAGGCTTCGAACTGACGGTCGGCAAGCCGCAGGTAGTCACCAGGACCGTTGACGGCAAGATCCACGAGCCGATGGAACACATGACCATCGACGTGCCGGAGGAGTACCTCGGCGCCGTCACGCAGCTCATGGCCGCCCGCAAGGGCCGCATGACCAACATGGCGAACCACGGCACCGGCTGGTGCCGCATGGAGTTCATCGTCCCGGCCCGTGGCCTCATCGGCTTCCGCACCAAGTTCCTCACGGACACCCGCGGCGCCGGCATCGCGTCCTCTATCTCCGAGGGCTACGAGCCCTGGGCCGGCCCGATCGAGTACCGCACCAACGGTTCGATGATCGCCGACCGCGCCGGCGTTGTGACGCCGTTCGCCATGATCAACCTGCAGGAACGCGGCTCCTTCTTCGTGAAGCCCACCTCGGAGGTCTACGAGGGCATGATCGTGGGCGAGAACTCCCGCGCCGACGACATGGACGTGAACATCACCAAGGAAAAGAAGCTCACCAACATGCGTGCCGCTTCCTCCGACACCTTCGAGAACCTGACGCCGCCGCGCGACCTGACCCTCGAAGAGTCCCTCGAATTCGCCCGCGAGGACGAGTGCGTTGAGGTTACCCCGGAGTCCATCCGTATCCGCAAGGTCATCCTGGACACCAACGAGCGCTCCAAGGCAAACCGCGCCCGCGCCAAGGTCTGATCCGGCACCCTCCGGTCATCAACCTCGTGAACAACAGAGCTGCCGGCATGGCAGGCGGCATAGCCGCCGCCGTGCCGGCAGCTCTTTTTGCTGCACTGGCCGGCACGGCGCTGCACCACCAACAGGTGGTGATGGCCGGCGTCGAGCTCCCGCTGGGAGCGTTCGCCGCACTGATGCTGCTGGCCTCGCTTCAGCTGCTTCTGGCGGCCGCGTTCCGTTCACCCATTCCGACGGCGGTCTGCGGCGTCCTCTGTTACGTCCTGGTCGGCTGGTGGTCGGCGATGGAGCCAGGAAAGCGGCTGATCGCGGGCGACCTCGCCGGCAACGCCTGGGTCTACGGGATCGTCGGCGTCACCGTGCTCATGCTCGTGTGGGCCAGGCGGTACCGCCGCCGGGCCCCAGGCAAGGCGGCAACTGCCGACACCGTGCCGGTCGCGGCCGACCGGCCGTCCTAGTCCGCCGTCGGGTCCCGGTGGTGGGCAATCATGAGTGAGGTGGCCTCGCCGTCGTCGTCTGCGGGGAGGGCCACGTACTCGTCCACTACCGCCCGGAGCTTGCCGAGCATTTCCTCGCGCCGTGCGGCGTTGAACTTCACGCCGAGCCGCCAGACCTCGATGTCCTCCGGGGGGAGATCCCGGATTTCCTGCAGGAACGTCTCGATGAGGATGGGCGAGACGTTGTCCACCGGAGTGCTCCAGGACTTGCGGCTGGCGATGTAGGGCACCTCGGTGGCCCCGCGCCGGCCCTTCCGGCGTTCCTCAGCGAGCAGGAACCCGGTCCGCACCAGCGTACGGACGTGGTGCAGGCTGGAGGCGGGATTGAGGTCCAGGAGTTCGGCGATTTCCTTATTGGTCCGCGACTGGTGCAGGCACAGCCGGAGAATCCTGAGCCGCAGCGGAGAACTCAGCGCGCGGCCCTTAGCCACCAGGTCTGCGTCGTCGCTCTCCAGCGCTGTCATAGACGCAAGTGTAGCCAGCAATAAGTGATTGACATACATCAATCGCTGCCGGAAACTGTTGCCGTGACAGCTGACTCCACCGCAGCAGATACCGCCGCCACGTCGCTGTGGCGGGACCGCAACTTCACCACATTCTGGACCGGGCAGGCGATGAGCCAGTTCGGCGCCCAGCTGGGGCAGCTGGCCTTTCCGGTGCTGGCAGTTTCGGTGCTTCAGGCTTCCGAATTCGAGGTGGGCGTCCTGAACGCCGCCGGCCTGGCGGCCTTCCTGATCATCGGACTTCCGGCCGGCGCTTGGGTGGACCGGTGGCTTAAGCGGCGAACCATGATCATCGCCGACGCCGCCCGGATGGCGGCCATGGCCGCCGTGCCCGTGCTGTGGTGGGGCGGCATCCTGGAAATCTGGCATCTCTACGTCATTTCAGCGCTGGTGGGCACGGCCACAGTGTTCTTTGACGTCTCGTACCAAAGCTATGTGCCTGTCCTGGTGGGCTCCCGGCATGTCACCGAAGCCAATTCCAAGCTCGAATCCACCGCGCAGATAGCCAGGGTTGGCGGACCCGCGGCCGGCGGGGCGCTCCTGACCTTTGTGTCGGCGCCGGTGCTGTTCCTGGGGGAGGCCGCCGGGTATCTCCTCTCCGCGGTCTTCCTCGCCCGGACCCGCGACAGCGAGGAGCGCGCCACCCCGGCGGACAGGCGCCCGCTCGGCACCGAGATCAAGGAAGGCCTTGCGTTCGTGGTGGGGCACCCACTGATCAGCCGCATCGCCGCCTGCACCGCAGGCATGAATTTCTGCGGCACGCTCATCTACACACTCATGCCCTTGCTGGTCCTGAGGGACCTCGGACTCGGGCCCCAGGGCGTGGGGCTGATCATGACTGCCGGCGCAGCCGGAGGCCTGCTGGGCGCCGTCACCGCGACCCGGCTGGCAGCACGGATCGGCGAAGGCACGGTGATACCGCTCTGCGCCCTGGCTAGTTCGGTTTTTCTGGTGCTGGTCCCAGTCGCCGCGGTCGTCCACGAGCCTGCCGTCTCGCTGGTGCTCCTGCTCGTTTCCGAGTTCGGTTTCGGCATTAACGTGCTCGTCTACAACATCATGCAGCTGACCATGCGCCAGCGGGTGTGTCCGCCCCGATTGCTGGGCAGGATGAACGCATCCATCCGGTTCGCCGTCTGGGGCGTGATGCCGCTGGCCGCGCTCGCCTCCGGGTTCCTCGGCGAGCACATCGGGCTTGTTCCGGCGATCTCCATCGGCGCGGCCTGCAGCTTCCTCGCGGCCCTCCCGGTGCTGTTGTCGCCGCTGCGGAGGATGCGAAAGCTTCCGGACCAGGTGCTCGAGGACTGAGGGCTGTCACGCCCCGGTACGCGGCCTTCGCCGCAACGGCGCCGGCGGCACCTGCTTGGCGGCGACCACCAGGTCCAGGGCAATGGCGACGTCGGACCTCCGGGTCCGCACGGTGCACTGGGCGTCGCCGCACTCCAGTAGGTCTCCGAGGGCGTCCGTGAATCCGCCCTCGATCCGGTAACGCACCACCACGCGGGTCCCCGGCGGGGCGGCGGCCAGGAATTCCCGGGGCGATGGCGTAGGCAGACTCACGCCTTCAATCGTATGACGCGACCCGGAGTGTGACGCGCCGCTTCGTTCGCGGTGCGGGCCTGGGAGATAATAGGCTCGGAAGTCGATAGTCCGGCATGCAGGCCGGAAGCAACAACCGGCCAGTCGCCGGAACCAACGTGGAGAGGCAAGGGACGTGACGTACGTAATCGCGCAGCCGTGTGTAGATGTTAAGGACAAGGCATGCATTGAGGAGTGCCCCGTCGATTGCATCTACGAAGGCGAGCGTTCCCTCTATATCCATCCCGATGAATGCGTCGACTGCGGTGCCTGCGAACCGGTCTGCCCGGTGGAGGCCATCTACTACGAGGACGACACCCCCGAAGAGTGGGCCGACTACTACAAGGCCAACGTGGAGTTCTTCGACGACCTCGGTTCCCCGGGCGGTGCCGCGAAAGTGGGCAACACCCACACGGACCACCCGATGATCGCTGCACTGCCGCCGCAGAACCAGGACCACTGAGGCGGGCGCGTAGGTGACGACAGCTGTGCGTAGTTTCGGCCTGAGCCTTCCCGATTACCCGTGGGAGGCGATGGCGCCGTACCTCGCCAGGGCGGCCCAGCACCCGGGCGGGGCCGTCAACTTGTCCATCGGAACGCCCGTGGATCCCACGCCCGCGGTCATCCAGGACGCCCTCCGCGCCGCGGCGGACGCCCCCGGCTACCCCACGGTGCACGGCACTCCTGCGCTGCGGGAGGCGATCGCCGGATGGTTTGCACGCCGGCGCGGCGTTCAGGGGCTGGATCCCCGGGATGTCATGCCCACGGTCGGCTCCAAGGAGCTGGTGGCCTGGCTGCCGTTCCTGCTCGGCCTGAGGCCCGGCGACGTCGTGGTCCGCCCCACCGTTGCCTACCCCACCTACGACATCGGGGCGACTTTTTCCGGAGCCACCGCCGTGGCCGCGGACGACCTCGATGAACTGGACGCCGCCACCCGTGCGAAGGTCCGGCTTGTCTGGGTCAACTCCCCGGGCAACCCGACCGGCAGTGTCCGCGATGCGGCCTCTCTGCGGAAGATCGTGGACCAGGCCCGCGAAATCGGCGCGCTCGTGGCCTCCGACGAGTGCTATGCCGAACTCGGCTGGGGGGAGTGGGACCTGCAGCGCGGGGGAGAAGCCGTTCCGAGCATCCTTGATCCCCGTGTGGCTGGCGGCTCCCACGACGGCCTCCTGGCGGTCTATTCGCTGAGCAAGCAGTCCAACCTGGCCGGCTACCGGGCGGCCTTCGTTGCGGGCGATTCAGCCATCATGGCCAACCTCGTCAACAGCCGCAAGCACGCCGGAATGATCGTCCCCTACCCGGTCCAGGAAGCCATGCGGGTGGCCCTGGGCGACGACGGGCACGTGCAGGCACAGAAGGACCTGTACCGCGGGCGCCGCGAACGGATCCTGCCCGCGCTCGAAGGTTTCGGCCTGGAGATCCAAGCGTCCTCCGCTGGCCTGTACCTGTGGTGCACCGCCGGCGAAGCAACTTGGGACACTGTGGCGCGCCTGGCGGAGCGGGGCATCGTGGTGGGGCCCGGAGTGTTCTACGGCGACGCCGGCAACGGCTACGTCCGCGTGGCGCTCACCGGATCGGATGAGCGGATCGACGCCGCGGTGGCCCGGCTGGCCAGTGCCCCCTAACGGTTACCCCGTAACAATGGTGTGACACGCGCCACAAGTGGGCCGTTTTGGGGGATATTTGGCGGTCGCGGATTAGTGGTGCGTTGCAAGTGGCGGTACTTTTTAACTGACTATCAATGGTGGCTTTCTACAAGAAGGCAGCACGGCCGTTGGATATCCCGCCTGTGCGGGATCCCCGCGCGGCTCACCTGATGTTGGATCAAGCTTTCTACAGAGAGGCCCCGACGCCTCATGAGGAGACTCCATGACTGAGACCACCAGCGCAACCCTGCGCCATGCGGGCGGCGAACTCGAACTCCCGCGCATCAAGGTTGTAGAAGGAAACGAAGGCTATGACGTTTCCAAACTGCTGAAGCAGACGGGCGCCGTTGCCTTTGACCCCGGCTTCATGAATACCGCGGCCACCACCTCGGCGATCACCTACATCGACGGCGACGCAGGCATCCTGCGGTATCGCGGCTACCCGATCGAGCAGTTGGCCCAGCACTCCAGCTTCCTGGAAGTTTCCTACCTGCTCATCTACGGCAACCTGCCCACGCCCACCGAGTTGGATGCCTTCGACCAGCGGATCCGCCACCACACCCTGCTGCACGAGGAGCTCAAGGGCTTCTTCAGCGGCTTCCCCCGTGACGCCCACCCGATGCCGGTGCTGTCGTCGGCCGTCTCCGCGTTGTCGACCTTCTACCAGGATTCGCTGGACCCCTTCAATGCCGAGCAGGTGGAGGTCTCCACCATCCGCCTGATGGCCAAGATGCCGGTCATCGCCGCCTACGCGCACAAGAAGTCCATCGGTCAGCCGATGCTCTACCCGGACAACTCCCACAACCTCGTGGAGAACTTCCTGCGCCTCAGCTTCGGCCTGCCGGCCGAGCAGTACGAGATGGACCCGGTGATCGCCAAGGCACTGGACCTGCTGCTCATCCTGCACGCCGACCACGAGCAGAACTGCTCCACCTCCACGGTCCGGCTGGTGGGTTCCTCCAACGCCAACCTCTTCGCCTCCGTCTCCGCCGGCATCAACGCCCTCTTCGGCCCGGCCCACGGCGGCGCCAACGAGGCGGTCCTCAAGATGCTGCGCCAGATCCAGGCCGACGGCATCAAGCCTGAGGACTACATGGAGAAGGTCAAGAACAAGGAAGACGGCGTCCGCCTCATGGGCTTCGGGCACCGCGTCTACAAGAACTACGATCCCCGCGCCAAAATCATCAAGGCGACCGCGCACGAGGTCCTCAGCAAGCTCGGCGGCAACGACGAACTCCTTGACATCGCGATGCGCCTCGAAGAGAAGGCCCTGGGCGACGACTACTTCATCCAGCGCAAGCTCTACCCGAACGTGGACTTCTACACCGGCCTCATCTACAAGGCCATGGGCTTCCCGGAGAAGATGTTCACCGTGCTGTTCGCCATCGGCCGCCTGCCGGGCTGGATTGCGCAGTGGCGTGAAATGATCAGCGACCCCAACACGAAGATCGGCCGCCCGCGGCAGCTCTACACGGGAGAGCCCGAGCGGCACTACCCGGCCCGCTAACAGCGACCGCCCAAAACGACGCCGGCCGCGCACCCTCGAAAGGGTGCGCGGCCGGCGTCGTTGTTATTGGCAGGGTTTCGCTCCCCGCCCCCTAACCTCGCAAGCCCGGTCAGGGAACACGGCGGGCGCGGGCCCGGGCTCAGCCAGCGTCGACGTAGCCGTGCGGGTTGTTTTTCTGCCAGCGCCAGTGGTCCTCGCACATTTCGTCGACCGTCTTGGTGGTGGACCAGGAGAGATCGGCGAGGGCCGAGGTCGCATCCGCCCAGAAAGCCGGCAGGTCCCCGGCACGGCGGCCCGTGACCTCGTACGGAAGCGCGTGGCCCACGGCTTTTTCGAAGGACCGCAGGACCTCCAGCACGGAGGAACCCCTGCCTGAACCGAGGTTCCAGCGGAACACGCCGCTGCGTCCGGTGATGTGGTCCAGGGCCGCGACATGGCCCTCGGCGAGGTCCACCACGTGGATGTAGTCGCGCAGGCAGGTGCCGTCCGGGGTGTCGTAGTCGCCGCCGAACACCATGAGCTTCTCGCGCCGGCCGACGGCCACCTGGGCGATGAACGGGACGAGGTTGTTCGGGATGCCCTGCGGGTCTTCACCGATGCGGCCTGAGGGGTGGGCGCCCACCGGGTTGAAGTAGCGCAGCAGTGCTATATGCCAGCGGTCGTCGGCGGCGCCGAGGTCCGACAGGATGTCCTCGATCTGTTCCTTGGTGCGGCCGTACGGGTTGTTCGCGCCGATTTCCATCTTCTCCACGTACGGGACGGCATTGTGCTCGCCGTAGACGGTGGCAGAGGAGCTGAAGACGATCGAGCGGACGCCGTGCCGGTCCATGGCCCTGATGAGGTTCAGCGTGCCGACCAGATTGTTGTGGTAGTACTTCAGCGGCTCACGCACGGATTCGCCCACGGCCTTGAGGCCGGCGAAATGGATGACGGCATCGATGCCGTGCCGGTCGAAGACGGCGTCGACGGCGGGCTCGTCCAGCAGGTCCACGTTGTGGAAGACGGCCTCCTTGCCCGTGAGTTCGGCGACCCGACGCAGGGACTCTTCGCTCGAGTTCACCAGGTTGTCGATGACAACCACATCGTGGCCGGCTTGCTGCAGGGACAATACCGTGTGCGAACCGATGTAGCCGGTGCCGCCGGTGACCAGAATTTTCATGCTCCAACGTTATCCCAACCGCACCGGCGGTTACCGACTGTTTCGGCCATGGCGGCGGCGGGAACCTCGGCGGGCCTCCCCCGCGTCACGGCACAAGCGTGCTAAAAACAAGGGTGCCCAAAATAGTGGATGCCGCCGCCCGGCGCCTGGAGATTGTTGACGCCGTATGCCGGATCATCGCCACCGACGGACTGGAACGTGCGTCCCTGCGCGAGGTTGCCGACGAGGCAGGCCTGGCAGTGGGCTCGGTGCGGCACTATTTCGCCACGAGCGAGGAGTTGCTGACGCTCTCCTTCGCGGCCGTGGTGGACCGCATCCTTGGCCGCCTTGACGCTGCCCTTGCCGGGGTATCCCGAGCATCCGGCGCCGATGCGCAGCACGAGGCAGTTTTAACCCTGCTGAGCGAGTTCCTCCCGCTGGATGAGGAACGTGCCTTGGATGCCTGTGCGTGGCTCGCCTTCAAGAATGCGGCACGGATCCGGCCGTTCCTTGCCGCCGAAGCCGACCGGAGCCACCGGGCCGTGGCCGCCGTCGTCGGGCAGTTGATCACCCGCCTTCTGGCCGAGGGCGACAGCGGCGGCGTGCAGCTGGTCACCGAGGCCGAGCGCCTCCTTGCCACTTTGGACGGGCTGACGATGCACGCGCTCCTGCAACCGGCGTGGCTGACCCGGGAAATGTGCCGGGATGTGCTCGAATCCCATCTGGCGGGGCTTCGCAGGACCGCCGGCGCCAGCCATTAACGTCCCCGGGCTGGGGGAATAGACTGAAAGCCGGAGAGCGGGTTGCCGGATAAACGGGGGCGGAGTTCAAGATGCCAAGGAGGCATGCGGATGCAGCACACAGGCGGTCCAGGCTGGCGAATCACCATGGACACGTCAGGGCCCATGCTCATTGCCCTTTACATACGTGATGTTTCCGGACTGGACGGTGCAGGCTTTCCCGCCCTTTCCCATGCCGCGCCCAAGGTCCGGCACGCCGATCACTCCCACCTGACCGCCGAGGTGGGTGGGATCAGCGCGCTCAAGACCGAGTGGGAAGCCTGGTGGGAACAGCTCGTGAAGGCCCATCCGCAGATGTCCCCGGAGATGTCGCCGCCGGGCTTCAGGTCCTTTGCCAATTCCCCGGCGCTCCGGCGGGTACTGCAGGCGCACTTCGGGGCCGCCCTGACCTGGGCCCGGGAGCGCCGGAAGGAATACGCGGAGCTGGAAGCCGAACGCGTGGCCGGCGGTTCCGCGCACCTGCTGGAGGACATCGTGGAGGACCGGCTGCTCGAGGTCGGCCGGAATTCACGGGACTTCGACCTGACCATCATTGAACTCCCGCTCGATGAGCAGCGCGCATGGTTCCTGGAACCTGACAAGATCATCATGAGCCACGACCTGTTGTCCCAGCCCGAAGTGTTCCGGAGCTACGTGCAGCCAGTCGTGGAAATACTGGTCTAAGCCGGGTCCCCGGCAAGGGTGATAACTACCCTGCCGTCGGAGGCGCCCGCGTCCTGCCATCCGTTCCGGGCCTGCCGGTCCCAGCTTTGTCCGTCCACCTGGACGCGGGTCACGGCGAACTTTTTCGCGTTTGCCACCGCCCAGTGCGCCAGCGACCACGCCAGGTCATCCGTTGCCTCCAGTTCGAGGGTCCGGCCGGACGCCGTGGCGGGAAGGGCTCCGTACGCGGACTCCGCCTCGGCCAACAGGGCCTCGGGGTCACCGGCGGCGTCCGGGGTGCGGAGCGTGCAGTCAAGGGCACCGCGGGCCTGGCCGCTCAACGCCGAGGCGAAGACGCGGCCCATGGCCTCGTGCTGTGCATAGGCGCGGGGGTGCGCCGAACGCTGGACGCGCTGCGCGGCCTCGGTGATCGCCATGGTCGCGTAACCGGGAACCTCCACGAGCGCGTCGTAAAACGCGTTCGTGGCGTGGTGCGGGTCCATCACCTGTTCCTGGGTGCCCCAGCCCTGGGAAGGCCGCTGCTGGAACAGGCCCCTGGAATCCGGTCCCGCCAGATCGCCGTGGCCGATATTCCTCAGCTTGGACTCCTGCATGGCCGTGGCGAGGGCGATGCTCGCCGCACGCGGCGGCAGCCCCCGGCGCACTGAGACGGCAGTGATCAAGGCCGCGTTGGCGGCCTGGTCCGTGGCCAGCTCGGCGCGTTGCGTCCCGACGACGGCGGTGCACCCTTCCGTGACGAGCTGCTCGGAGCGCTGCACCAGCGCTGTCACCGTGTAGATGCCGCCGGCGACGAGGACGAGGGAGAGGACGACGACGATCGCTCCGCGCAGCTTGCGTCTGCGTGTCACGTACTCTCCCTCAGGCCCTCGTCGGGCCGGTAGATGCCAGTGCCGGCCGCACCCGGACGGGTCAGTTGGCGTGCAGGGCGTCGTTCAGCTCCACGGTCTGGCCCTTGCGCGGCAGGACTTCCACCGCACCGGTGCTGGAGTTGCGGCGGAAGAGCAGGTTGGGCACGCCGGAGAGCTCCACGGCCTTGACGATTTTGGAGGTATCTTCGCCGTCGGCGTCTTTCGGACCGACCACGCGGACCCGCGTGCCGGCGGTGACGTAGAGGCCGGCCTCCACCACGGAATCGTCGCCGATGCTGATGCCCACGCCGGAGTTTGCGCCCAGCAGCACGCGCTGGCCCAAAGCTATCTTTTCCTTTCCGCCGCCGGAAAGGGTGCCCATGATCGAGGCGCCGCCGCCGACGTCGGTGCCGTCGCCCGCCACCACACCGGCGGAGATGCGGCCTTCCACCATGGAGGTGCCCAGCGTGCCGGCGTTGAAGTTGACGAAGCCCTCGTGCATGACGGTGGTGCCTTCGGCCAGGTGGGCACCGAGCCGTACGCGGTCGGCGTCGGCGATGCGGACGCCTGCGGGGACGACGTAGTCCACCATGCGGGGGAACTTGTCGACGCCGTAGACGGTCACGGCGCCGCGCCTGCGGAGCTTCGCGCGCGTCAGTTCGAAGCCGTCCACGGCGCACGGGCCGAAGTTGGTCCAGACGACGTTCGGGAGCTTTCCGAAGACGCCGTCGAGGTTGATGGTGTTGGGCTTGACGAGGCGGTGCGACAGGAGGTGGAGGCGGAGGTAGGCATCGGCGGTGTCGGCCGGTGCTTCGTCCAGGTTGACCTGCACGAACACGACCTTCTGTTCGGTGCCGCGGTCCGCATCTGTTCCCTCCGCGGCGATCGCGGCCAGGGATTCGTCGGCGTTCTCGACGCGGCGAAGGCTTTCGGCGGCCACGCCGAGGGCAGGGGCCGGGAACCAGACATCGAGCACCGTGGCGTCACCGCTGCGGGTGGCGATGGTGGCCACTCCGAATCCGTAGGCCGAGCGGGAGTCGTCGGACAGCGTTTGGGCAGCGGGCACGGCAGAAGAAGCGGTTTCAGTCATGGCCCCAGTCTATCGAGACGACGTGCACGCACAGAAACCTGCAGCCCCGCGGCGATAGAGTTGGATGGTGATTGCCGAAACAGCCCCTGTGACCCTTGACCTGCGCCAGGACGTGGCCCTGCTGACGTCTGCTCTCATCGACATGGACAGCGTGTCGGGCAACGAAGGCGCGCTTGCCGACGCGGTGGAGTCCGCGCTCCGCCGGCTCCCCGGCCTCAATCTGGTCCGGGACGGGGACTCGATCATCGCCCGCACGGACCTCGGCAGGGCCGAACGCGTGATCCTGGCAGGCCACCTGGACACGGTGCCGCTGCCTGTGACGCCCGGCTCGCTGGGGACGGTTCCGTCCAGCTGGCCCTCAGGTGTTCCGGGCGAAGGAGTCCTCTACGGCCGCGGCGCCACCGACATGAAAGGCGGCGTTGCGGTGCAGCTCGCGCTCGCCGCGTCCATGTTCGACGGCGGCGCTGAGCCGACCAAGGACGTCACGTTCGTCTTCTACGACCACGAGGAAGTGGAAGCCGTCAAGAGCGGCCTGGGCCGGCTTGTCCGGAACCACGGGGACCTGCTAAGGGGCGACTTCGCCATCCTGCTGGAACCGACCGACGGCAACGTTGAAGGTGGCTGCAACGGAACCATGCGGTTTGAGGCCACCACAACGGGGGAGGCCGCCCATTCGGCGCGTGCGTGGATGGGCCGCAACGCCATCCACGCCGCGGCGCCCATCCTGGAACGGCTCGCAGGGTACCGGCCGCAGACCATCAACGTGGACGGCCTGGAATACCGCGAAAGCTTGAATGCCGTGAAGATCCACGGCGGCACAGCCGGCAACGTCATTCCCGACCGCTGCGTGGTGGAGATCAACTACCGCTTCGCGCCGGACAAGACACCCGACCAGGCGGAGGCCCACGTGCAGGAGCTGCTCCAAGGATTCGATGTCGTCCGCACGGACAGCGCCGCCGGCGCGCGGCCCGGACTGCACCACCCCGCGGCCGCGTCCTTCGTGGCCGCCGTGGGAGCCGAACCCAAACCCAAATACGGCTGGACCGACGTCGCGCGTTTCAGCGAGCTCGGGATCCCGGCGGTGAACTTCGGCCCCGGTGATGCGCTGCTGGCGCACAAGGACAACGAGCACGTGGAGGCCGAAGCCGTCCGGGCCTGCCTCCGCGCACTGCAGACGTGGCTGTCCTGAGCAGCCGTTCCGGCTGAAGGGCCGACCAGCCCGAACGTTGGCAAAGACAGAAGGTCCGCAACCATTCGGTTGCGGACCTTCTGTCCTTGCGCCCGCGGACCTGGCGGGTTACTTCACGGGTTTACTTGACCACGGTGGAGACGCCGGCCGTGGGGGCCTTCGCCACGCCGCCGGCAGCCTTCTTGGAACCGCGGCGTTCAATCCAGATGGCGAGCCGGGAGACCGCCAGGTTGATGGCGATGTAAATTGCCGCCGCCACGAAGAACACCGGGAACAGGAACTGCGGGCCGAGGAAGTCCGCCATCACCTGCACCGCGCGCAGGAGCTCGCCGTAGGCGACGATGTACCCCAGCGAGGTGTCCTTCAGCAGCACCACGAGCTGAGCCACCAGGGACGGCAGCATGCGCCTGATGGCCTGCGGCAGTTCGACGCTTAGCCGGGACTGGAAGCTGGTCAGGCCGATCGCCAGGCCGGCTTCGCGCTGGCCCTTTGGAAGGGACTGGATGCCCGCGCGGATGATCTCGGCAAAGATCGCCGAGTTATAGAGCACCAGGCCGGCAACGACCGCAATGAACGAGCTGGTGGCGAACACGAGCAGCACGAACAGCATCATCAGGACCACGGGCATGCCGCGCAGGAATTCCAGCACGATCCGGGTGGGAATCCTGATCCAGGCGATATCAGAGATGCGCATGAGGCACAGCAGGAGCCCCAGCGGGAAGGCGATGACAGCTGAGATGGCGGCGGCACTCAACGTGGCGCCGATGCCGTTAAGGATCAGCGTCCAGACATCCGCCTGCCCGAAGATCGCCCACCGCTGCGCCTGGAAGATTCCCTGCTGGGCGAGCGTGACAATGGCAAGCGCCAGCAGGCCGCCGATGAGCACGACACCGATGACGGAGCCGATCAGGGAGACCCGGCGGGCCTTGGGGCCCGGGACGTCGTAGAGAACGGAAGTCATCGGGCGATCGCCACCTTTCGTTCGACCTGGTGGGCCAGGTAGCCAAGCGGCACTGTGATCAGGAGGTAGAAGAAGGCAACGCCCACGAGCACCCACATGACCGCGTCACCGTGTTCGTTGGCGAGCTGTTTGCCGTAGCCGAACAGCTCCAGCACGTAGAACGCACCGGCCACCGAGGAGTTCTTGACGAGTGCGATCAGGATGTTGATGAGGGGCGGAACCACCGTGCGCAGTGCCTGGGGGAGGATGATGAGGGACAGCACCTGGCCGAACTTCATGCCGATGCTGCGTGCAGCCTCCGCCTGGCCGACCGGGACGCTGTTGACGCCTGACCGCACGGCTTCGGCGATGAAGGCCGACGTGTACGCGCTGAGCGCGATGATGGCGGCGACCTCGAACTGCTGGAAGGTCACGCCAAGCCGGGGCAGAACCACGGCAGCAAAAAAGAAGGCGATGGTCAGGGGGGTGTTACGCACCACCTCCACGTACGCCATGCTGAAACCGCGGAGGGCTGCTACGGGGGACACCCGGGCGGCGGCGAGGAGCGTGCCAACGACCAGGGCAATAATGCCGGACACGACGGCCAGGAACAGGGTTCTGAGAAAGCCGTCCCAGTACTGCGGGAGGCTCTCAATGATGACGTCCATAGGGTCCTTCAGCTGCGTTCGTGGGGAATGAGCGGAAAACGGAGGCGGCGGTTACCGGCGCCGTGGAGTGCACGGCCGCAGGTAACCGCCACACCGGTTTTAGTAGCGGTCGATCGCGGGAAGGTCAGGTGCAGTCTTGATGACAGCGCCAGCAGTGGCTTCCCAGGCCTTCTTGTAGGAGCCGTCCTTGGCAAAGCCTTCCAGCTGGTCGTTGATCCAGTTGCGGAATTCGGTATCGCCCTTCTTCAGGCCGATGCCGTAGGGCTCCTTCGTGAAGGTCTCTTCGGAGGCCAGCTTGAAGGCGTCCGGTTCCTTGTTGACAAAGCCGGCCAGGATCACGTTGTCTGTGGTGACCGCCTCAACCTGCTTGTTGCGCAGCGGCTCAAGGCAGGCCGAGTAGGTGGCCGCCGGAACCAGGACTGCGCCGTACTTTTCCACGATGGTGGCAGCAGGGGTGGATCCGGTCACGGAGCAGACGTTCTTGCCCTTGACGTCCTCTGGCTTGGTGATGGACGTGTTGTCCTTGTTCACCATGAGCGCCTGGCCTGCTTCGTAGTAGGGGCCGGCAAAGTCGACTTCGGTCTTGCGCTTGTCGTTGATCGTGTAGGTGGCGACGATCAGGTCCACCTTGCCCTGCTTGATGAACTGTTCGCGGTTGGCGGAGACGGTTTCAACCCATTCGATCTTGTCAGCGGGGATCCCCAGCTTGGCAGCGATCAGCTTCCCGATTTCGACGTCAAAGCCCACCGGCTTGCCGTCCAGGCCCTTCTGGCCGAACAGCGGCTGGTCAAACTTGGTGCCGATGGTCACCTTGCCGGCAGAAGAGAGCTTTTCCATGGTGGAACCAGCGGCGAAGCTCGGCTTTTCGACGGGGGAGGGATTGGTGCCGCCGCCGGTGCTGCCGCCGCCGCAAGCGCTCAGGGTCAGTGCAAGAGCTGCGGATGCTGCTACCAGAAGGGATTTCCTTCGGGTCAAAAATGCCTTCATGACATTCCTTTCATTGGGCGGCCGCCATAGACGGCCTTGGGGTGCGAACTGGGGAGTTGTCAGTGCGTGAGGAGCTTGGAGAGGAAGTCCTTGGCGCGGCTGCTTTGGGGATTGGTGAAGAACTGCTCCGGCGTGGCGTCTTCGACGATCTGGCCGTCCGCCATGAACACGACGCGGTCGGCTGCCTTGCGGGCGAAGCCCATCTCGTGGGTCACCACGATCATGGTCATGCCCTCCTTGGCCAGCTGGATCATGACGTCCAGGACTTCGTTGATCATCTCCGGGTCCAGCGCCGAGGTGGGCTCGTCGAAAAGCATGACCTTGGGCTTCATGGCCAGTGCGCGGGCGATGGCCACACGCTGCTGCTGGCCGCCGGAGAGCTGGGCCGGCAGCTTGGGTGCCTGGTGGCCGACTCCCACACGCTCGAGCAGGGCCATGGCCTCCTTGTCCGCCTCCGCCTTGGACACTCCCTTCACCTTGATGGGGCCGAGGGTCACGTTTTCCAGGATGGTCTTGTGCGCGAAGAGGTTGAACGACTGGAAAACCATGCCGACGTCCGCGCGGAGGCGCGCAAGCTCCTTGCCTTCTGCGGGCAGTTCCTTGCCGTCGATGGCGATATCGCCGTCATCAATGGTTTCGAGGCGGTTGATGGCCCGGCACAGCGTGGACTTGCCCGAGCCTGACGGACCGATGACCACAACGACCTCGCCCTTGCGGACCTGGAGGTTGATGTCCTTCAAAACGTGCAGCTGGCCGTAGTGCTTATTGACGGCATTCAGGGAGACGAGGGCATCGCCGGGCACTTGAGTAGTCATAAGTACGAATCTAGCGAACATTGGTCACATATGACCGCAATCACTCCAACTTCCTGCGGATCGTAATTCAAGAGATACCTGCAGGTCAGCAGGTTAGCCTTGGGTGATGAGCATCAACGCAGATCCGTCAAAATCCGTTCAGCCCCGCCGCAAAGGGCCCCTTGAGCTCCGCCGCAAGCAGGCGGCGGTTGAGATGTCGGACCAGCGGCTGCTCGACACCAAGGGCCCCGGACACTTCATCCACACCGACCCCTGGAGGGTGATGCGGATCCAGAGCGAATTCGTGGAAGGCTTCGGTGCGCTGTCGGACCTGGGCCAGGCTGTCAGCGTTTTCGGCTCGGCACGCACCAAGCCGGGGAGCTTGTTCTATGAGATGGGTGTTGAGGTGGGGCGCAAACTGGCGGAAGCCGGCGTGGCGGTCATCACCGGAGGCGGCCCGGGATCGATGGAGGCGGCCAACCGCGGAGCCGTGGAAGGCAACGGCGTGTCGGTCGGCCTTGGCATCGAACTGCCGTTCGAGCAGGGGCTGAACCAGTGGGTGGACCTGGGGATCAACTTCCGGTACTTCTTCGCCCGGAAGACCATGTTCGTGAAGTATGCGCAGGGTTTCATTGTCCTGCCCGGTGGACTCGGCACCCTTGACGAACTCTTCGAAGCCATGGTCCTCGTCCAGACGCAGAAGGTGACCTCCTTCCCGATCGTGCTCCTGGGCAAGGATTTCTGGGGCCCGATGATGGAATGGATCCGGGGGACGCTGGTGGCCGAGGGCATGGTGTCCGAGAAGGACATGGACCTGGTCCAGGTGGTGGACGACCCGGAAGAGGCCGTCAACCTTGTCCTGCACGGCCACGTCCGCCCGCCGTCCACCAACGGCGACCAGCGGCCCGAGTAGCGGGCTGGGCCGCAGAGGCGCCGGCGTCTGGCACGATGGTTGATGTGAGTTTCTTCCTCGTTTTCCTTGCCATCGTCCTGATAGGCGCAACAGCCCTGATCGGGACCGACATCGGGGCAGGCCTCATGCGGAAGAGGCGCTCCGGGAACCCGCTGATCGACGACGGTTTCGATGAGCCTGTGGCGTCGCTGCCCCCGGTCCTGCTGCCCGCCGATGCCAAGCCCACCGACGTCGACCACGTCCGCTTTTCGCTGGGTCTTCGCGGGTACCGGATGGACCAGGTGGACGAGGTGCTCGATGACCTCCGCGACCAGATCGCGTCCAAGGATGGCCAGCTCGCTTCCAAGGAGGCCGAGATCGCGGCCCGGGACGCCGAGATCGAGCGGCTCCGGGAGCAGCTCCGGAACAATGTCCTGAGCGCCACCGCCGAGGACCGGCCTTGACCGGTCATGCCCCCGGTCCCGGCTCCGCTTCCGGATCTGCTTCCAGCAGGCCCGAGGCAGCGTCCGGGGCACTTCGGCCCGCTCGGGCCGGCGGAATGACGGGTGCGCTGGGTGCGGTCTCGTCGTCGTTTGCTGCGCGGGCAGGCCGCTCGCCGTGGTGGGTCCAGGCGGCGGCCCTCTATGTGGGTGCCCGGCTGCTCAGCGCCTGCATCTTCATGTCCGCGGCGCTGCACCAGGGGGTGAACCCCTGGTTCCCCGCCAAGCCCGATTACTGGAACTTCATCAACATCTGGGATGCCCGCTGGTACGGCGATGTCATCACCGGCGGGTACCCCTCCGAGCTGCCGGTGGATGGTGCCGGGAACGTCAGGGAAAACACCTGGGCCTTCTACCCTTTGTTCCCCGCGCTGGCGCGGATGCTGTCCGGCGTCGCGGGAATCAGCCCTGCGGCCGCCCTCACGGTCATCGCGATGCTCGCGGGCCTCGCCGCCTCACTGGTGATTTATGTGCTGTTCCGCGACAGGGCCGGGCACGCGACAGCCCTTTGGGGAGTGGCGTTCTTTGCCACGTTCCCCGTCTCCCCGGTGCTGCAGGTGCCGTACGCGGAGTCCCTCAACGTACTTCTGCTCGCCACCTCCCTGCTGCTGGTGATTCGGCGGCAATATCTGTGGGCCATTCCCGTGGTTGTGGCGATGTGCCTTTCCCGCCCCACCGGCGTGCCGTTCGCCGCGATGGCCGGCTTCCTGTTCCTCTACCGTGCGGCGGAGGCATGGCGGCACGGCCGGAACAGGGGTGCGGCGAACCCTGCCGCGCCGGACCTCCCAGGCGTCCATGGCCGGGCGGAGCTGTGGTCGCTGGCGGCGCTAACCGCGGTGAGCGCGGCGGCCGCGCTCCTGTGGCCCGCCATCGCGTGGGCAACAACAGGAGACATCGAGGCCTACACCAAGACCGAAACGGTGTGGCGCGGGCAGGACCTGGTGCCGTTCAGGCCGTGGTTCGACACCGGCGTGCAACTGTTCGGCCCCGTCATGGGCATTGTGGCGCCCTTTGCCTTCGTGGCGGCGTTCGGCCTGCTCATGATGTCCCGGCCGGTGCTGCGGCTGGGAACGGAACTCAGGCTGTGGTGCGTGTGCTACATGGGGTATCTCGTGGTTTTCCTGCACCCGCAGACCAGCACGTTCCGCATGTTGCTCCCGCTGTTTCCGCTGGCCCTGTCCGCAGCGCTGGTGTCGAGGTCGCGGGCCTACCGTGGCGCGGTGCTCGTCATGTTCGTCCTGCTGCAGATCGTGTGGGTGGTGTGGCTTTGGGCCTGGGCCCAGCTCCCCGGAGGCGGGGATTATCCGCCCTGACCGCCGCGCCGACACGCCGTGCGGCAGCACACGTAATCTTCAGCCGCACGGAATGTCCATCGATTAGCTACAGACGGGTAATTACAGGATAATAGAGGATAAGCAGGGACAAGAAGCATACGAAGTGTTCAGCCATGGCGGCTGCCGGAACCGGTCGCCATAGCGGCTTGTTTGACCATGCGGACTCAGCCCGGCCGGGCTGCTCAGTCCTGGGACTACTTGGAGGGGATATTCCTCATGGCGGCTATGAAACCACGCACCGGCGACGGCCCTATGGAAGTAACCAAGGAGGGCCGCAGCCTCATCATGCGTGTGCCGCTCGAAGGCGGAGGGCGGCTCGTGGTTGAACTCAACGCCGCAGAAGCGGCCAACCTCAAGGAATGCCTCGTCGGCGTCACCGAATAATGTGTTGGGCAGGGCCCGCAGCCAGCAGGCTGCGGGCCCTGCCTTTACTTCTTAACCGCTACCAGCAGCCCGTCTCCGGTGGGCAGCATCGCGGAGGACAGCCGGTCGTCGTCGCGCACGGACTTGCCAACCTGGCGCAGTACAACGGTGGTGGCGTCACGCGCCGCGGGGTTGGAGACCCGGTCCTTGTCCAAGGCATCGTTGACGATCAGGAGGCCGCCGGATTTGAGCAGGCGGACGGCCTGCTCCACGTAGCGGGGAAAATTAGGCTTGTCGCCGTCGATGAACACGAGGTCGTAGGCGGCATCGGTCAGCCTGGGCAGGACGTCGCCCGCGCGGCCCGAAATGGTGCGCGTCCGGTTCGCCGGGCTTCCGGCTTCGTGGAATGCCTCGCGCGCGGCCTTGAGGTGCTCGACGTCGACATCGATGGTGGTCAGCACGGCCTGCGGCCCGAGCCCGCGGAGGATGCACACGCCGGACACCCCGGCGCCCGTGCCGATCTCGACGGCGGTCTGCGCCTTTGATGCTGCCGCCAGCACCGTCAGCACGGCTCCCACTCCGCGTCCGATGGGGGTCACACCCAGCTCAAATGATCGTTCCCGGGCGCGCAGCAGGACCTCGTCCTCGGCAGGCAGATCTTCTGCGTAGGACCAGCTCGTGGACTTATCGGCGCTCATGGGTATTCGCTTTCTGGGCGGCAGGGGGCGTGTTGCTTACAGCGTACTTGGTCCGGCGGCGCACGGCCGGAAGGTGACGGCGGGGTGGCCTGTGATGGCGGATACTGTTGCGCTTACGGCAAAAGGGGGACCCGCAGTCAGGAAATTCCCAGCCATCTTTGAAATGATGGTTATCCGCTCATCCAAGTGGTGATCGGCGCCGAACCAATGATGTCAACCACATCAGGCGTTAGTACATCCACGAGGGGAGTGGACGATGTCAGGATCAGTTGTGGCACCTGTCCCTACAATTGAAGAGCCCGCAGCCGACTGGGTCATGCCCACGTGGGAAGAAGTGGTGACCAACCACTCCGCCAAGGTCTACCGGCTTGCGTACCGGCTGACCGGCAACAAGTACGACGCCGAGGACCTGACCCAAGAAGTGTTCGTCAGGGTCTTCCGTTCCCTGGCCAACTTCAAGCCCGGGACGCTGGACGGCTGGCTGCACAGGATCACCACGAACCTCTTCCTGGACCAGGCGCGGCGCAAGAGCCGGATCCGCTTCGATGCCTTGGCGGAGGACGCCGAATCACGGCTGCCGGGCCGGGAGCCGGGGCCGGAGCAGAGCTTCGAACTCAACAACCTGGACCTCGACGTGCAGGCCGCCCTGGAGGAACTGCCGCCGGACTTCCGCGCCGCAGTGGTGCTGTGCGACCTGGAGGGCCTGTCCTACGACGAGGTCGCCGAGGCCCTGGGCGTGAAGCTCGGTACGGTGAGGTCGCGCATCCACCGTGGCCGGACCATGCTCCGCGAGAAGCTCGCCCACCGGGATCCGAGGCCCCAGCAGTCCCGCAAGCCGAGGTTGAAGTTGTCCCGCATCGCCGGCGTTCTCTGATCGGCGCCATGGTTCAGTTGCATCGCTTGCTGGGGGGGCTTAAAGACAAAACGGCATCTCTGCACGTCGCTGCGGCGCGCCATCCGAGGACGCCGGATCATCTCCGCCAGTGCAGCGAATGCGCCGCCGCGCTCCGGCGGCAGCGCCAGTACCTGGAAAGGCTCCGCGAGGCTGCCATCCCCGCGGCCAGCGACGATCCTGTCTCTTATACACATCTGGCCATGGCGCCCGCCGCGGCCGCTCCACGCACCAGCCCCTCAGGCTGGCAGGTCTTGCCGGCGGCGTCGCCGTCGTGGCCGCCGGGGCAGTCGCCGCGGGAGCCTACCTGTCCGCCGGAGAACCCCCGCAATATGCGGCCACCGCTGCTTCGGTGTCCGGCGACACCGGGCACACCGGCCCCGCTGACACTCCTGGCCAGGACGGTACCCCCGTCACCGGCGCGGCCGGGAACGGCCCGGCCGCCAGCGAGGCGGAAAACCGGCTGGCCAACCTGCGATCCCAGGGCTGGGCGTGTCCTGACCTTAAGGCCATGGGCTTCCGCCTGGTGTCAGCCACGACGACAGTGCGGGGCGGCCATCGCGCCGTGGTGCTGCGGCTCTCCGACGGCCGGCATCTGGCCACCATCCTGGAACAGCACTCCGCAACGCTCCCGGCCGAGGGGCAGGATGCGGCCGTTCCCACCCAGCCGGACTCACCTGTCAATCCGCTGACGGGTCACCCGGCCGGCCTCGACGGGTTCGTTGCAGTCGCTGCTGCCGGCAGTGAGGCGGGCGGAAGGCTCTGGATCAAGGCGGCGGCGCCCTGGAGCGCCATCTACGAGGCTTCCGGGACCACCTTCACCTACACGTCCGACCTTCCGGCCGAGGCAGCCGACGACGCCGTGGCAGCGCTGGCGGCGGCAGGCCTGGCAACGGATCCGGGACTCGTGGCGAACGCACGGCCGGACGCGGGCGCGGACCATGCCGGTACGGAATCCATCCTTGACCGCCTGGAACGCGGCCTCCGCAAGTTGGCGCGGCAGTTCCCGAAATGACATGCATCCCGGCTGTGCCGGCGGGCGGAATACGGCCGTGACCGGCATCAAATCGTCCCCACGTCCCAGGAGAGGGTAATCTTCCTAAAGTGTTTGGAATCAACGGCCCGGAGTTTATTCTGCTGCTGCTCATCGGCATTCTGGTGATCGGCCCCCAGCGGCTGCCCGAATACACCCAGAAGCTGACAAACCTGGTCCGCGAGGTGCGCCGGATGGCGTCCGGGGCGCGGGAGCAGATCAAGGAAGAAGTCGGCATCGACATCGATGAAGTCGACTGGAAGAAGTACGATCCGCGCCAGTACGATCCGCGCCGCATCATCAAGGAAGCGCTCCTCGACGACGACACGAAGCCGGTGAGCCCGGGCGGACCTTCCAGCGGGACCGCTGCCACCGCGGCCGCCGTTTCCGGCGCGGTAGCGGCTGGAGAATCGTCGCCGGAATCCCACATCAGGCCGCTGCTGGAGCGCCTGCCCGACGGCGTGCCCGCACCGTTCGACACGGAAGCCACCTAGGCGCTGCCCTTATTTAGGCGCTGCGGTCAGCCCTCTGCTCCGGGCTCAGCGGGGCTGCAGCCCCAGCGACAGCCCGGTGAGGCCGCGCGGCTTGGCCGAAAGCTTCCCGGCGATCCCTGACAGTGCCGCCGCTGCGGGCGTTTCGGGCCGGCCGAGCACGATGGGCTGGCCGGAGTCCCCGCCTTCCCGCAAGAGGATATCCAGCGGGATCTGACCCAGCAACGGCACGTCCGTGCCGGTCGTGGCGCTCAGCCGTTCGGTGAGCGACTGCCCGCCGCCGCTTCCGAACAGTTCCATCCGGCCGCCGTCGGGCATTTCCAGGTACGACATGTTCTCGATGACCCCGGCCACCGTCTGACCCGTCTGGGTGGCGATGGCGCCGGCCCGCTCGGCGACATCGGCCGCGGCGGCCTGGGGAGTGGTGACCACCAGGATTTCGGCTTTGGGCAGCAGCTGCGCCACAGAAATGGCGATATCGCCGGTGCCCGGAGGCAGATCAAGGAAGAGGACGTCCAGGTCTCCGAAGTAGACGTCCGTGAGGAACTGCTCGAGTGCCCGGTGCAGCATCGGTCCGCGCCAGGCGACCGGCTGGTTTCCCGTGACGAACATGCCGATCGAGATGACTTTCACACCGTAGGCCACCGGGGGAAGGATCATGTCATCCACCCGGGTAGGCGGCTGCGTGATGCCCATCAGGGCCGGAACCGAGAAGCCGTAGACATCCGCATCCACAATGCCGACGCGGAGGCCCTGGGCTGCCAGGGAGCAGGCCAGGTTGACGGTGACGGAGGACTTTCCCACGCCGCCCTTGCCACTGGCCACGGCAAACACCTTGGTCAGCGATCCCGGCTGGTTGAACGGGATGCCGCGCTGGCCCCCGGGACCGCGGAGCTGCTCCTTCAGGGCGTCGCGCTGGGCCTGGGTCATCACCTTCAGGTCGACGTCGACGGCGGTGACGCCTGGAACACGCAGCAACGCTGCCTCGGAATCCCTCGTGATGGTGTCCCTGAGGGGGCAGCCCGCGATGGTGAGCAACACCGCGAGGCGCACCGTGCCGTCCTCGGAAATCTCCACGGAATCAACCATGCCAAGTTCCGTGATGGGGCGGCGGAGTTCCGGATCGATGACGGTTGCCAGGGCAGCGTTGACTGCCTCAACGAGGGCGGTGCTCATGCTGTGGGTACTCAGCTTTCGGGAGAGGTGGGACGCGGCTGCGCCGAGCGGTTCTGGCGCGCCGCCTTGTCCGGCTTGACCTTGGGGATCTGCTGCGTGCGGGGGTTGCGTTGCCGGTCCCGCTTTTCCTTCAGCTTCTCCCTGACCAGTTCGCGGGGCGACTCGTGGCTGCCGGGGCCGGTGGCTTCGTGCGTGCGCAACTCCTCCTGGGCCTCCAGCAGGTCTTCGAGCATGCTGCGGAGCTCGGCCCTGACGTAGTCGCGGGTGGCCACTTCACGCAACGCGATGCGCAGCGAGGCCAGTTCGCGGGTCAGGTATTCGGTGTCGGAGAGGTTGCGCTCGGCGCGCTGGCGGTCCTGCTGGAGGGAGACGCGGTCGCGGTCGTCCTGGCGGTTCTGGGCCAGCAGCAGCAGCGGAGCGGCGTAGGAGGCCTGCAGGGAGAGCATCAGCGTCAGGAGCGTGAAGCCAAGCTCAACCTTGTCGAACTGCCAGGCTGAGGGGGCGAACGTGTTCCAGGCCAGCCAGAACAAACAGAACACGGTCATGTACAGCAGGAACTGCGGCGTGCCCATGAAGCGGGCAAAACCTTCGGTGGCGTGGCCGAACGCATCGGGATCGGGGGAGAACTTGGGCAGGATGCGCTGCCGGCCGCTCAGCGGGGTGTCCAGGCTGCCCTTGCCCGCGGCCTTACCTTGAGTCCGCGGACCGGCGCCCTTTGCGGTGTTTTCAGCCAATGCGGCCTCCAAGCCTTCTGATGGGAGCTTCGCCGTCGTTTGCCCGCCAGTCATCCGGCAGCAGATGATCGAGGACGTCATCAACGGTCACGGCCCCTACCAGCCGGCCGGCCTGGTTGACCACGGGTAGCGAGTTCAGGTTGTAGGTGGCCAGCGTGCGGGCCACCTCGCTGATGTGGGCCTGGTCCGACAGCGGCTCCAGGTTCTTGTCCACGAGGTTTCCGAGCGGCTCGAACGGCGGAAAGCGGAGCAGCTGCTGGATGTGCACCACGCCAAGGAAGCGGCCGGTGGGAGTTTCCAGCGGCGGCCGGGCAATGAAGATGGACGAGGCCAGAGCGGGGGACAGCTCTTCACGGCGGACGTGGGCGAGTGCCTCAGCCACCGTGGCCTCGGGCGGAAGGATGACAGGAACGGGCGTCATTAGGCCGCCGGCGGTGTCTTCGTCGTATTCGAGCAGGCGGCGAACGTCCTCCGCGCCTTCGGGCTCCATCAGCTGCAGCAGCTCTTCGGCCTGCGCGGAGGGGAGTTCACCGAGGAGGTCGGCGGCGTCGTCGGGGTCCATCTCCTCCAGGACGTCGGCCGCGCGCTGGACGTCCAGGGCGGAGAGGATCTCCACCTGGTCGTCTTCGGGCAGCTCCTGCAGGACGTCGGCGAGGCGTTCGTCCTGGAGTTCGCTGGCGACTTCGAACCGCCGTTTGTCGCTCATCTCCTGCAGTGCCTCGGCGAAGTCCGCGGGCTTGAGGTCCTCGTGGTTGGCGACGAACTGCGTGGCGGCCTGGGGCTCGGTCTTGGCCCCCTGGTGCGCGTCCGCCCAGTCGATGATCATGGTTTCGTTGCGCCGGAGCCTGCTCAACGGGGCCAGCGAATGGCCGCGCCGGACGAACAGCTTGCTGACGAACCAGTCGCCGGAGCGGTGCTGGTCCATCGCGATGTCCTCGATGGTGGCGTCACCGCTGCCGTCCCGGAGCGTGACGCGGCGGTCGAACATCTCGGCCACCACCAGGGTCTCGGCACCGCGTTGTTCGAAGCGGCGGAGGTTGACCAGGCCGGTGCAGATGATCTGGGTCTGGTCGATGGAGGTAATCCGCGTCATGGGTACGAACACGCGCTTCTTGCCGGGCACCTCGACGACGATGCCCACCACGTGCGGGGCGCCGCGGGTACCGCGGGAGAGCACCACGACGTCGCGCAGCCGGCCCAGACGGTCGCCCAGGGGGTCGAAGACGTCCAGTCCCAGAAGGCGTGCCACGAAGACGCGGGTAGGATTTGTGCTCACCACTACAGGCTACCGAGTCTGCTCTCTTTTAGCTGAATTTTCAGCTCGCACACATCCTTATGGGCAAGAATGGGTGTATGTCAAACATTTTTGGTGGTCCCAAGGCTGGTGTCCCGAACGGCTCCGACGAATCCCGGACAGTCCCCACGGGGGATACCGTCGGCACGTATACCTCCTACCTGGACGCCCAGAAGGCAGTCGACTACCTCGCCGACCAGCAGTTCCCCGTGCACATGGTGTCGATCGTGGGCAACGACCTGAAGATGGTGGAACGGGTGACCGGGCGGCTCAGCTACCCCCGCGTGGCACTTTCGGGTGCGCTGAGCGGCATGTGGTTCGGTCTCTTCGTCGGCGTCATGCTGTCCTTCTTCACGCCTGCCGGCGGGACGTTTTCGATCATCAGTTCCGTCCTGATGGGCGCGGCGTTCTTCATGCTCTTCGGGATCGTCACCTATGCCGCGCAGCGCGGCAAGCGTGACTTCACGTCCACCAGCCAGGTGGTGGCGACCAACTACGACGTCGTGGTGGCGTTGGAAGCCGCACATGAGGCCCGCCGGCTGCTCCAGCAGCTGCCCATGTCGCCGTCGGACGCCTCGGGTGCCCGGCCCGTGAGCTACCCGCAGCGCGACTACCAGGGCCAGCCCTACCAGCAGCCCGGTCAGCAGGGCCCGGCACCGCAGCGGCCCGCCGGGTGGAACGACCCCTATGGCCAGCGCCAGGAGCCGCAGGGCGCACCGGCCGAGGGTAACCTGGCCCAGGGCGGTGCCCCGGCGCAGGGCGACCACGCCGCGGAGCCTCAGGTGCAGCGGCCTTCACCGGCTGTCCGCTACCCGGACCTGCCGGACGGACGCCCGCAGTACGGCGTGCGCGTGAGCGATTCCGGCCAGGCGCCGCAGCACAAGGACGAAGAGCACCGGTAGCAGCCCGGCGGCTGCGCTGCACGGCCTGTACGAATAAGGCAGGGCCACCTGACGGTGGCCCTGCCTTATTCGTACACTGCGACCCCTTGCTCGTGCACTGCGCCAGTGCGCGCCCGGCGCTGCCCAGCCTCCCGTGCAGGCGCCGCCCGTGCTAACTGCGGGCGTCGAGCTCCTGGTAGATTCCCGCCATCCATGCCTCGACGTCGTCGGCGGTGCGGGGCAGGGCGGCGCTGAGGTTGACCGGGCCGTCAGCTGTCATCAGGATGTCGTCCTCAAGGCGCACGCCAATTCCGCGGTACTCCGCGGGGATGGCCAGGTCCTCGTTCTTGAAGTAGAGGCCGGGTTCGATGGTGAAGACCATTCCCTCGGCGAGCACGCCGTCAAGGTAGAGTTCCCGCTTGGCCTGCGCGCAGTCGTGGACGTCCAGGCCGAGGTGGTGGCTGGTGCCGTGCGGCATCCAGCGGCGGTGCTGCTGCCCGTCCTCGCTGATGGCTTCCTCGACCGGCACCGGAAGCAGGCCCCACTCGGCAAGGCGTTCCGCCAGCACGGTGGTGGCCGCGGTGTGGATGTCACGGAACCTGGTGCCGATCTGGGCTGCGGCAAATCCGGCGTCGGCCGCGTCAAGCACAGCTTCGTAGACCTTGCGCTGGACCTCGGAGAAGGTGCCGTTGGCCGGGAGCGTGCGGGTGATGTCTGCGGTGTAGAGGGAGTCCGCTTCGACGCCCGCGTCCAGCAGGAGGAGTTCGCCGGCGTTGATCTTGCCGGTGTTCCTGGTCCAGTGGAGCACGGTGGCGTTGTTGCCGGCCGCGGCAATGGTGTCGTAGCCGAGTTCGTTGCCTTCCTCGCGGGCCCGGGCGAAGAAGGCGCCCTCCACCACACGCTCGCCGCGGAAGTGCGTCAGCGCCCGGGGCAGCGCCTTGACCACTTCGGTGAAGCCCTCAGCCGTGGCTGCCACCGCGATCTGCATTTGCTCGACTTCCCACTCATCCTTGATCAGGCGGAGTTCGGAGAGGGCCTCGGTGAGCTTCTCGTCCAGGGCGTCCAGCACGCCGAGGTCCAGGTTGTCCGGGTCCTTGGCCGTGTTGTAGCGGGCGGTGTCCACGAGGGCGTCGATGTTCTCGTCCACCTTGCGCACCAGCCGGATCGAGATGCCGCCGATTTCCGGGGCGCCCACGTTCTTGGTGATGGCCATTTCAAGTTCGTCGATGTGCGCTGTCGCGAGGCCCAGGCGTGCCTCGAACTCGGCCAGGGTGGGCCGCGCGCCGATCCAGAATTCGCCGGACCGCGCGTCAGCATAGAACTGCTCGGTGTCCCGGCCCGCCAGCGGGCGGAAGTAAAGGGTGGCCCGGTGGTTCCCGCCGTCGTCGCCGGTGCCTTCCTTGACAGGTTCGAAAATGAGCACGGCATCGGGCTCATGGTCGAGGCCGAGGCCGGTGAGGTGCGCGAAACCGGAGTGCGGCCGGAAGCGGTAGTCGCAGTCGTTGGAGCGGACCTTCAGCGGACCGGCCGGCAGCACCAGGCGTTCACCTTTGAACTGTCCGGAGATGGCGCGGCGCCTTCGGGCGGCGTGGTCAGCCACGGCGTCGCGCGCAGGGGTCACCTGCGGGGACGGCGCCCAGTTGCTGGCCATGAAGGCCTTGAAGGCATCGGAACTGGGCCGCTGCGAGCGGTTGTTGACGCGCTCTTCGAGGGGCTGGGAAGCGGAGTCTTGGGTGTTGTCTGCATCGTTCACCGTCCCATAGTCTCACCAGCCATGCGGCTTAGGCCAACACAGCCCCGCGGCGGAAAGCTGCCCGTCCGGCCGCATCTGCCGCGCATCTACTAGGCTGGGCAGGTGAGGATAGATTTGCACGCCCACTCGAACGTCTCGGACGGCACGGAAGCGCCGGCCGCGGTGATGGCAGCTGCTGCGGCGGCCCGGCTGGACGTCATTGCCCTGACGGACCACGACTCCACCGACGGGTGGGCCGAGGCGTCCCGCGCGGCAGTGGACAACGGGGTGGCGCTGGTGCCGGGCATGGAGATTTCCTGCCGGACGGACCAGGGGATCAGCGTCCATCTGCTGAGCTACCTGCATGACCCCGCCCACGAGGGGCTCCTCGAAGAGATCACCAAGGCCAAGGACGCGCGCCTCACTCGCGCCGAACGCATGGTCACGCTGTTGGCCGAGGACTACCCCCTGAGCTGGGACGATGTGATCCACCACGTGGCGCCCGGGGCCACCTTGGGACGGCCGCACATCGCGGATGCGCTGGTGGCGGCCGGTGTGGTGGCGGACAGGTCCGAGGCCTTCACGTCGATCCTCACCTCCCATTCGCGGTACTTCGTGCAGCATTACGCGCCAGAGCCGGCTTTCGCTGTCGAGCTGGTCCGTGCGGCCGGGGGCGTCCCGGTCTTCGCGCATCCGGTGGCGTCCGCGCGGGGGCGGGTTGTGGGGGAACGTACGTACCGGGAAATGATCGACGCCGGACTCGCCGGCCTGGAGGTCGATCACCGTGACAATCCCGAAGAGGGCCGGGAGTTCCTGCGGCGCCTCGCGGCGAAGCATGGCCTCCTCATGACGGGATCCTCCGACTACCACGGCACGGGCAAACCGAACCGGCTGGGTGAGTACCTGACCGCGCCGGAGGTCTTCGCGCGGATCGAGGAGCTCGGCACGGGCACGCCGGTCGTCCGCTGACCCGCGTCCCGGCCCGTTGAGCTATCAGTATTAGCTGCTCCGGGGCCGGAATGACCGCCCCAACTGATAGCGCAACGGGGCGATGGCGGCTTAGTTGGGCGGGTACGAGGCGAACTCGGCGTGCGCGCCCAGGCGCTTGGCCATGACGTCGATGGCGGGCTGGTTCTGGTCCACGCAGACAAACCTGCGGCCCAGCTTGGCGGCGACCGCACCGAGCGTTCCGGACCCGGCAAAGAAATCCAGGCACCAGTCGCCCGGCCGGCTGGAGGCGGCAACCACGCGGCGCACGAGGCCCTCCGGTTTCTGCGTGGGATAGCCCGTTTTCTCCTTGCCCGTGGGGGAGACGATGGTGTGCCACCAGACGTCGGTGGGGAGTTTGCCCAGCTCACGCTTGGCGGGCGTCACGAGTCCCGGCGCCATGTACGGCTCCCGGTCCACTTCGGCGCTGTCAAAGTGGTATTTCGCCGGATTCTTCACGTACACAAGGATGTTGTCGTGCTTGGTGGGCCAGCGGTACTTGGCACGCGCGCCGTAGTCGTAGGCCCAGATGATCTCGTTCAGGAAGCATTCCCGGCCGAAGATGGCGTCCAGCATGACTTTGGCGTAGTGCACCTCGCGGTAGTCCAGGTGCAGGTAGAGCGTGCCGTCGTCGGCCAGCAGGCGCCAGGCCTCAACCAGCCGGGGCTCCAGGAAGGACCAGTAGTCGCTAAAGGCGTCGTCGTAGCGGTGCAGGGCGCCCTTGATCGTGTCATAGGAGCGGCCCTTGAAGCCGACCCGGTCACCGTCGCCGCCGGCGTTGAGTACCATCCTGGTTTCCTGGCGCTGCTGGGCCCGGCCGGTGTTGAACGGCGGGTCCACGTAAATGAGAGTGAAGGCGCCGTCCGGCAGCGTGGGGAGGAACTCCGCGTTGTCCGCGTGTACCACCAGGTTGCTGCCGTCCGGCGCCCAGACAGTTTCAGTCATTGAGGCTTTTAGGCCTCGGTGCCGCTTGGCTGCGGGCCGGTCGCCGCCGGCTCGCTGCCGGCCACCACTTCACCGTTGCGGCGGCGGGTGCGCGTGCGGTTGCGGCGCGCGCGCGACGGCTGCTCGCCGTCGGCAGTTGCGGTTGCGGCGGGACCTGCTGCGGGGGCGGTTGCTGCGTCAGCGGCCGGCTCGGAGGAACGACGACGGCGGTCTCCCGAACGTCCGCCGGATTCGGCGCCGCTGCGGCGGGCACCTTCCCTGCTCCCGGTGCGGCCGGCGTCGCGTGCGCCGGAACGGCCGCTCTCACGTGCGCCGTCGCGGCTGCCGCTGCGGGCATTCTTCTTGCCGGTTTCGCCCAGGTCCTCCAGGACCTCGGCGTCGACGCCGGCCAGCGTGCGCTTGCTGCGCGGGAGCCGGCCCTTGGTGCCTTCCGGAATGTCCAGGTCCTCGAAGAGGTGTGCCGAGGAGGAGTACGTTTCGATGGGCTCGGGAACGCTCAGCCCCAGCGCCTTGTTGATGAGGCCCCAGCGCGGCATGTCGTCCCAGTCCACGAACGTGACGGCGGTGCCCTTGTTGCCGGCGCGGCCGGTGCGGCCGACGCGGTGCAGGTAGATCTTCTCGTCCTCGACGCACTGGTAGTTGATGACGTGCGTGACGTCGTCAACGTCGATGCCGCGGGCGGCGACGTCGGTGGCGACCAGGACGTCCACCTTGTTGTTGCGGAAGGCGCGGAGGGCCTGCTCGCGGGCGCCCTGGCCGAGGTCGCCGTGGATGGCGGCGGCAGCGAACCCGCGGTCCACGAGTTCCTCGGCAACCTTGGCGGCGGTGCGCTTGGTCTTGGTGAAGATGATGGTGCGGCCGCGGCCGCGCGCCTGCAGGATGCGGGCCACAACCTCGGCCTTGTCCATGCTGTGCGCACGGTAGATGAGCTGGCGGATGTCGCGCTTGGTCAGGCCCTCGTCATCCGGATCCGCGGCGCGGATGTGGGTGGGCTGCGTCATGTACCGGCGGGCCATGGCGATGACCGGGCCGGGCATGGTGGCCGAGAACAGGAGCGTCTGGCGGACGGCCGGCGTGCCGGCGATCAGGGTCTCGACGTCCGGGAGGAAGCCGAGGTCCAGCATTTCGTCAGCCTCGTCCAGGACCACGATCTTGACGTTCTTCAGCACCAGGTGCTTCTGCTTGTAGAGGTCAATCAGGCGGCCGGGGGTGCCGACCACAACCTCGACGCCCTTCTGGAGCGCGTCGACCTGGGGTTCGTAGGCACGGCCGCCGTAAATGGTGGCGATCCGGGCATTGCGCTTGCGGGAGGCGTTCTGGAGGTCGTTGGCAACCTGCACGGCGAGCTCACGCGTGGGAACGATCACCATCGCCTGCGGGGCACCCGGGGCGGGCAGCTTGTCGAAGCCGGCGTCGTCCGGGCCCACCACGCGCTGCAGCGCGGGAATGCCAAAGCCGAGGGTCTTGCCCGTGCCGGTCTTGGCCTGGCCGATGATGTCGTGGCCGGAGAGCGCCACGGGCAGGGTCATCGCCTGGATGGGGAACGGGTGGGTGATGCCGGCATCGGCGAGGGACTCGACAATGTCTGCCCGCACGTTGTAGTCCGCAAAGGACTTTTCCGCTATTTCGTGGGGTTTTTCATCCGAGATGATGGTTTCTTCCGGCTCGATGGTCTCGGTTCCGGAGTCATCAGAGAGAAGCTGGTGGGTATGCAATTCACTCACAGGGGAGTTTCCTTATTCATTTGGGCATTGGCACCGCCTGCTCAACGGGGCCGGCCCGAGGGCCGTTCCGGAGCACGCTCAGGCGCGCAAGCAAATCCAGTGGAAGCCGATCGCGGGCTATCTAAATGCTGGCACTGGGGACCAGCGGGTGTGTCTCAAGATCGCGTAGGGGCGGGCTTGTTGAATTCAAAATCAAGGAAATCAACGACCGGGCATCCATTACTACCTCTTCAGTCTAGCTGGCAAAACCGGATTCCCTGACGGGCGCGGCCGCGCACCGGCAGGAATCGGCGGCAGGATCAGCCCACGAGCTCGAGGTGGATCTCGCGCGTGGCGATGTCCGATGAGATCAGGCGGACGCGCACCTTGGTGCCTGGCTCCATTTCGCCGGCGCATCTGGCCGTGACGGCCGGCTCCGCGATCTGGACGACGCCGGACGGGCCGGAGCCGTTGGACGCCTTGCCGTTGGATCCCCTGCCATTTGGGCCGTTCCCGTTGCCGTTCCCGTTGCCGTTTCCGTTTTTGGCGGGCTTCGAACCGGAGATCACCACGGCGTCGAATTCCTGCCCGACGTGGTTGATCAGCAGGGCGGCTTCCACGGTGTCCAGGGCCAGCCGCTCCATCCTCGAAGCCAACTGGTCCGACGTAGCCATGATGTCCGGCAAAGTGGGCAGGGCCTCACGGGCCCAGGCCGGCACGGTCTTGTTGTTGCTCAATGCCTCGCAGATGACCAGGACGAAGCGGTCCACGAGCCGGCGCAGCGGAGCCGTGGTGTGGGCGTACGCCGTCCCGATGGCAGACTGGGTGGCCTCGTCCGGGACGGTTCCGTCAAAGTGGGTGTACCCGGCACCCCGGAAGAGCATGCCTGCCGAATGCAGGATGGCCAGCTGGCGGTGGTCGGTGGGATCGAGCGTCCGGAGGTAATCCCCGTAGCTGGCTTTTCCGTCCCACGGCTTGCCCAGGGCAGCGGTCTGGCGCCTGAAGTGGCTGAGGGAGCGCTCGTCCGGTGCCGGCATGGTGCGTAGGATACCGACTTTGCCCTCAAGCATCAGGCCAGCCGCTGCCATCCCCGTCATGAGGGAAATCTGGGCGTTCCAGTCCTCCACCGGAAGCTGCGGCGCCGCCACGATCCGGTAGCCGCCGTCGGGAAGCTGCACGATTTCCTGCTCCGGCGTGTTCAGGCTTGCCCCGCCGCGGGCGCGTTCCAGCTCAACCCGCTTCAGCCCGACCTCGCGCAGGAGCACCAGCACCGGCGCGGCAGTTCCGGCGTCAAGTTCGGCCTGGACGTTCTTGTAGTTGAGCTTGGCCCGGCTGCGGACCATTGCCCGGCGCACCAGCACGGACGTCACTTCGGCGGCGGCATCGAGCTCGAACTCCCACACGAACGCCGAACACAGCTGCCCGGCGAGCAGGCTGCCGGCATTCTCGCTGATGACCTCCGGGTGCAGTGGAATGCGGCCGTCGGGGGCGTAGAAGGTCTGTCCGCGGCGGCGGGTTTCGGCGTCGAGGGCGCCGCCCGGGGCCACGAAGGACGGCACGTCCGCGATGGCATAGAGAATCCGGTAACCAGCCCCGGACCGTTCGATGAAGAGCGCCTGGTCCAGGTCGGTGGACGACGGCGGATCTATCGTCAGGAATTCGACGGCGGTCAGATCAAGCTCCGGCAGCTCCCGTTCCGCCACGGCCGCTTCCGCTTCTTTGAGCACGTCCTCCGGGAATTCGCCGGGCAGTTCCAGCTCCGTTCGGAGCGCGCTCAGGGCGTCCGCAAGCGCGTTGGTCTGCTCATGGACGCTGGGGGACAGGCGATGATGTGACACGAAAATCAGGTTAGCCCGAATTGCGCCGTTAGTCTTGGATTATGGGCACATCCTCGGCTGACACCGCTCGGTACGACCGCTTCGTGGCAGATCTGTTCGGCGTCATGGCCTACGGCGAGCTTTCCGCGTTCGAACGGCTCTCCTCGGATGCCCGCTATTCGCCCACGCTCCACGACCGCGCCGTGCTCGGCAGGATCGCCGTCATAGAGTTCCGGCATTACGAGATCGTGAATGCGAAGCTCGCCGCCATGGGCGTGGACGTCGAGGATGCCATGCTCCCGTTCCAGGCCGCCGTTGATCACTTCCATGAACGGACCCGGCCGGCGGACTGGTACGAATCCCTGATGAAGGCTTACGTGGTGGACACGGTCTCCGCCGATTTCTACCGCATGGTGGCCCGGTACGTGGATGCCGAAACCCGGGAGGTCATCGAGCAGATCCAGTCATCGGAGGAAGCCACGGACGTACTCCGGGAACGCCTGAAAGGGGCGCTCGCCGACGATCCCCGGCTCGCCTCGCGGCTGGCGCTGTGGGGCCGCCGGCTCCTGGGCGAGGCCGTCACCCAGGCCCAGCGCGTGGGCTACGAACACGCATTCCTGAGCGGGTTGCTCACCGAAGCGGAGGACGGTGCGAACGATGCCGCGGCGCGGGAGCTGATACGCAGCCTCACGGCGGAACTCGCGGACAACCACTCGCGGCGGATGGTGCAGCTTGGCCTGAGCGGATAGCGGCCCGCTCGGCCCGTAAAGGTTGCGGGTCGGCTGGGCGTACCCGGCTGCGACCCGACCTCTGCTACGACGCAGCGGCCGACTGGTCGGCGGCATCCAGGGCGGACAGCAGCTCGGCAGCCGCGGCTGCCGGATCGGGCGCCTCGGTGATGGCGCGGACGACGACGATCCGGCTGGCGCCCGCCGCCACGACCTGCTCCACGTTGGTGAGATCGATCCCGCCGATGGCGAACCAGGGCAGGAGCAGGCCGCCGACTCTTTCCTCATCCGCCTTGCGGACGGCCTCGTCGGCGTACCGGACAAGGTCAAGGCCGACGGCGGCACGTCCGGGCTTGGTGGGGGTGGCCCACACGGGTCCCACACAGAAATAGTCCAGCCCGGTGCGGCCGTGGGTGGCGGCGATGGCGGCATCCACCTGGCCGGTGGTGTGCGTGGACAGCCCGATCACCGTGGCGGCGTGCAGGAGCTTGCGCGCCGAACGGAGCGGCAGGTCTTTTTGGCCGATGTGGAACACCGGTGCCCCGGACAGTGATGCGATGTCCGCACGGTCGTTGACGGCCCAGAGCCGGCCGTGCCGGTGGGCTGCCTGGCGCAGGACGTCCAGAAGTTCGAGTTCCTCGGCGGCCTCAATGGTCTTGTCGCGCAGCTGGATGATGTCCACCCCGCCGGCGAATGCCGCATCAACGAAATCGGCGAAGTCGCCGCGCTCCTGGCGGGCATCGGTGCAGAGGTAGAGGCGGGCGGTGGTGTGGACGTCATGCGCGGTCATGGCACCCAGCCTAGTTCCTCTAAACTGGGCAGGTACCGCGGGAGCCCGCTGCAGCTGTCACAAACGGCGCAGGGCTGAGAGGGCGTGAGAGCCGACCGCTTGACCTGATCCGGTTAGTACCGGCGTAGGGAAGGATTTCCATGAACCCTGGATCCGGCGGGACCACCGCTGCCACAGCAACTCTGCATGCCGACGTCGCCGTCATCGGCGGCGGCGTGGTGGGCCACGGGATTGCCTGGGAGGCAAGGCGCTCGGGACGCTCTGTGGTCCTCATCGATGAAGCGCCCGGAACGGGCGCCAGCTGGGCGGCCGCAGGGATGCTGGCACCGGTCAGCGAGCTGCATTACCAGGAAGAGGAACTCCTGGAGCTGATGCTCGATTCCTCGGCCCGGTGGCCGGCCTTCGCTGCCGCGCTCGCAGACGGCGGGCGGGACACCGGTTACCTCCCGACGCCGACCCTCGCCGTCGGCGCGGACCCCGCCGACCGCCGCGCGCTGATGGACCTACGCGAAGTCCAGCGGGCCAGCGGGCTCGTCGTCGAACCACTGACCATCCGGGAGGCACGGTCCCGGGAGCCGCTGCTGAGTCCGGGCATCTCGTGCGCCCTGGACATCCCGGCCGACCACCAGGTGGATCCGCGGCGGCTCGTGGAGAGCCTCGCCGCTGCGCTCGCCGAGCACACGCCCGGTTCCGGGACCGCGGTGGCCGGTGCGTGGAAGGGATACGCGGTCAGGGAGCACGCCGCTGGCCTGCTGTGGGACAACGAGGGGGTCTGCGGAGTCCGGCTCACCGGCGGCGGGACTGTCCTGGCCGGCGAGACGGTAGTGGCCAACGGCCTGGCCGCGGGATCGCTGGACGCGCTGCCGGAGGGCCTCAGGCTTCCGCTGCGGCCCGTGTACGGGGACATTCTCCGGCTCAGGGTCCCGGAGCGACTCCGCCCGCTGCTGACCGCCACGGTCCGGGGCATGGTCCGGGGCGTGCCCGTGTATGTGGTTCCGCGCCGGGACGGCACCGTGGTGATAGGTGCCACCCAGCGGGAGGACGACCTGTCCGGACCCAGCGCGGGCGGGGTCTATCAGCTGCTCAGGGATGCGCAGTCCCTGGTGCCCGCAGTGGCGGAACTTGAGCTCCTTGAAACCACAGCCAGGGCGAGGCCGGGAACACCGGACAACGCGCCGTTGCTGGGCCGTGTCCCGGCAGGCCGTGCCCCGTCAGGCGCCGGAAGGTCGGTGGCCGGGCTCATCGTCGCCACCGGGTTCTTCCGCCACGGCGTGCTCCTGACCCCGGCGGCCGCGGCAATCTGCCGCGAGCTGATGGACGGCGTGGAGGACGGCCGCTGGGCTGCCTTCCGGCCTGGGAGGTTCTCCCCGGAGCTGTCCGCATCCGGCGCCGCCGCAGTGAGCGCCGGCAAGCCACACAGCGCCGGCAACCCATCTTCAGCCGGCGACCTGTATTCATCCGGCACAGTCACATTTGACCAGGACAAGGAACCAGCATGAACATCACACTGAACGGTATTGAACAGGCAGTGGGCGCCGGCGCCTCCGTCACGACGCTCGTCAGCCAGGTCACGGGGCGCATACTTGCCGCGGACGGACAGGCCGCCGACGGCCAGCGGCTCGGGGTGGCCGTGGCACGCAATTCCGAGGTGGTGCCCCGGAGCCAGTGGCACAGCACGGCCCTTGCAGAGGGCGACGACATCGAGCTCGTCACAGCAGTCCAGGGAGGATGAGGACGATGACCGAAACAACAGCGGCCGCAGCGCAGCAGGGGACCGGTTCAGCCGACCGCCTCGTCATTGACGGCGTGGAACTGACCTCGCGGCTCATCATGGGCACCGGCGGGGCTCCCAGCCTGGACGGGCTCGGCGCCGCGCTGCTGGCCTCCGGCACCGAGCTGACAACGGTAGCCATGCGGCGCTACTCGCCCGCCGAAACGGGATCCCTGTTCCAGCTGCTCCTGGACAACAACATCCGCGTGCTGCCAAATACCGCCGGCTGCTTCACGGCGCGGGACGCCGTCATGACGGCCGAGCTGGCGCGCGAGGCCCTGGAAACCGACTGGGTGAAGCTGGAAGTCATCGCCGACGAGCACACGCTCCTCCCGGACGCCGTGGAGCTTGTGGACGCCACCGAGCAGCTGGTCAACCGCGGTTTCAAGGTCTTTGCCTACACCAACGATGATCCCGTCCTGGCGCTGCGGCTCGAAAACCTGGGGGCAACCGCCGTCATGCCGCTGGGCTCACCCATCGGGACCGGGCTCGGAATCCTCAACCCGCACAACATCGAGCTGATCGTGTCGCGGGCTTCCGTTCCGGTGGTGCTGGATGCCGGGATCGGCACGGCCTCGGACGCGGCACTGGCCATGGAGCTGGGCTGCGACGCCGTACTGCTGGCCACTGCGGTGACCCGGGCCCAGAACCCGTCGCTCATGGGGGAGGCCTTCAAACACGCGGTTATCGCCGGTAGGCTGGCGAAGGCGGCCGGGCGGATCCCGCGCCGCGAGCATGCCTTGGCGTCATCGGCCATGGAGGGCCGGGCAGAGTTCCTGTAGGTCCGGACCGCCCACGGAGACCATGCGGCGCGGCACGCTCACTGGATCCTCGCTTAGGAGTCAGCCGTGGCCGCCAGAGACGACATCCTCACCCGCCCGCAGATCGACGCTGCGCTCGCCGGCCTGCCCGACTGGCGCTACCGGCTCGGCGGCCTGGTCACCGTCTACAAGACGCCGACGGCGGCTTCCGCGCTTGAGCTGATCGCCGCCGTCGGGCGCATTGCCGAGGACAGCAACCACCATCCCGACCTGGACTGGCGCTATAACCGCTTGTTCATCCGGTTCAGTTCCCACGACGCCGGCGGCGAGGTCACGCCGCGCGACGTCAACGCCGCGGCCGCGGTCTGCGACGCCGCAGCGGCTGCGGGAGCCCAGTCGGAGCCCGGCCTGTACCATCTAGATGTGTATAAGAGACAGGTACCGGACCGTGGAGATCGGGATCGACACCACGGACGCGGCGGAGATCTCCGAGGTCTGGCGAGTGGCCCTGGGCTACCGGAAGGGGCGGGACGGCGACCTGGCGGACCCCCACGGCCGCGGGCCGGGGCTATCGTTCCAGGAAACCGGCACTCCCAACGACAACCGCCTGCACGTGGACATCCACCGGTCCAAGGCCGAATCTGCGCCGGCCCTCGAGAAGACGGCGGCCACCGGCGCGTTAATGGACAGAGACCACGCACCCGGCCGGGTGGTGGTCACTGACGCCCAAGGGAACCGGCTATGCCTCTGCACTGAGGAAGGCACCGGGCCGGCAACCTAGGAGCACCCGACTGCTAGATCTTCAGGGCAGCCGTCAGCCGCTGGGTGTCCTGCCGTGCACGGACCCTGCCCAGGTATATGGCGACTGCCACGGCAGCCGCGGTGCCGGCGATCATGGGAACAATCCACGGAATCCACGTGAGTCCCGGCTGGTAGCCGAGACCCGCCGTCATGCAGATGATCCAGGCAAGCATTCCCACCCCGGCAGCCACGCCCGCCGGGAGGAGAATGCCGTACTTGGCGTGACGTTTGTCATTGGCCCAGACGATGAAGCCAGCAGCGACGGTCACCAGGAGCACAATAGCGAGGGACAGCACGGTGCTTCCTACAGTGCGCCGAAGCCGACCCGGCGGACTTCCTCGGCGCCGATTTCGACGTAGCCCAGGACGTTCGCGGGGATGATGATCTGCCGGCCCTTTTCGTCGGTCAGCCGCAGCTCAGTGCCTTTGGCGAGGGATTCCGCTACAACCTTGGCCACGGAGTCTGCATCCTGAGACGATTCCAGCACAATTTCGCGGCCGATGTTCTGAATGCCGATCTTTACTTCCACAGCAAGGCCTCCCAGCCAATCAAAGTTGAAATTTCAAAGGTGTTCTTCCTTTGTAGTCTAGGACTCTTTGGGGAAGCGAGAGATTCCGCGCCAAGCTAAACGGTAGATGAGGTCACTGGCGACATCGAGGTCGAGATTGCCGTCCGTTTCGAGCCAGTAGCGTGCGCTGACCTGCGCCATCCCGGCGAGGCCGCGGCCGAGCAGCTGGGCCTCCAGGAGCGGCAGTTTGGTGTCTTCGGCGATGACCTGCGCGATGGCGTCCGCGAAGGCCTTGTTGAAGGTCTCAAGGCGCGCGCTGACGTCCGGATCGTTGACGAGGTCGGACTCGAACACGAGGCGGTGCGCCTGGTCGTCACTGTCAATGAACCGGTAGTAGGCGCGCATGACGGCCTGGACGCGCTCCTTGTTGTCGGTGGTGGAGTTGAGCGCGCCCATCATGAGGTCGGTCAGGGTCCCGAGGTGGCTGTCCAGGAGCGCCAGGTAGAGCTCGCGTTTGGAGGGGAAGTGCTGGTACAGCACCGGTTTGCTCACGTGGGCCGTTTCGGCGATCTCGTCCATCGCGGCTCCGTGGTAGCCGTTGGCGACGAACACCTCCTGGGCGGCGGCCAGCAGCTGGGCCCTGCGCTCGTCCCGCGGCAGCCTGGCGGATCGCTGCCCTGCGGCCCGGGGGGTGCCGGCCGGGGAGTGCGCGGCCCGAGTTCGATCAACGGGTGCATGATGAACCACGGTTGGCCTTCTTTCAATTGCTGTTAACTTCACTTTACCCGGGGGTAATATGACCGCGCGGTATCTTCAGGCATACATTGAAGTATGGCTTCTCCGTCCACCGCAAATGCAGCACTCACCTCACTGGATCCCCTAGTTGATCCGGCACCCGGACTCTCGCCCGAGGAGGTGGAACGGTATTCCCGGCACCTCATCATTCCGGAGATCGGCGCGCTCGGCCAAAGGCGGCTGAAGAACGCGCGCGTCCTGGTGATCGGCGCCGGCGGACTCGGGTCTCCCGCTCTGCTCTACCTGGCCGCGGCCGGCGTCGGGACCATCGGAATCATTGACGACGACTCCGTTGACCTGAGCAACCTGCAACGCCAGATCATCCACGGCGTCCAGGACGTCGGGCGTCCCAAGATCGAATCGGCGCGTGATGCGATTGCGGCGCTGAACCCGCTGGTCGACGTCAGGCTGCATGATGTCAGGCTCGACGCCACGAACGCCCTGGAGCTTTTTTCCGGCTACGACCTCATCCTGGACGGGGCGGACAACTTCGCCACCCGCTACCTCGTCAACGACGCCGCGGCGATCCTCGGCAAGCCCTACGTGTGGGGATCGATCTTCCGCTTCGACGGCCAGGTCAGCGTGTTCTGGGAACAGCACGGCCCCACCTACCGCGACCTGTACCCGGAGGCGCCGCCGGCGGGTTCCGTGCCGTCGTGCGGCGAGGGCGGCGTTTTCGGGATGCTCTGCGCTGCCGTCGGGTCCCTCATGGTGACGGAGGCCGTAAAGCTGATCACCGGCGTCGGGCGTTCCCTGCTCGGCCGTGTGGCGTTGTATGACGCCCTGGGCGGCAGTTGGCGCGAGATCAGGGTGGCCAAGGACCCCGCCGCCCCCCGGATCACGGAGCTGACGGATTATGAGGCCTTCTGCGGCATCACGCCCGCGGCGGCCACCGACACGGAACACACCATCACCGCAACGCAGTTGGCCACTATGCTCGCTTCGCGCGATGCCGGGCTCAAGGACTTCGAGCTCGTGGACGTCCGGGAGACCGGCGAGTACGACATCGTCCGGATTGACGGCTCCGTCCTGATTCCCCAGGGCAGGATCCTCGCGGGCGAGGCCTGGGGCGAGCTGCCGCAGGACAGGGACATCGTGTTCCACTGCAAGGCCGGGACACGGTCCGCAGCGGTGCTGGCAGCCGCGCAAAAGGCCGGCTACCAGCGCGTGAGCCATCTCGACGGCGGTATCCTCGCCTGGGTCAGGGACGTGGAGCCCCAGAAGCCCGTCTACTGACAGCGGCGCTGTCTTTCGGCGGGGCATGTCACGCCGCTACGACCGGGATGCGCCGGGACATGAGGACCTTCCCGGTGATCCAGTCCAGCAGGTTCACCGTCAGCGTGTAAGTCCCGGGTGCCGGCGGACGCAGCAGCATGTCGTAGCGCTCCGCTGCTCCGAAATTGATGATGCTGGTCCGCAGGGGGCCGGTGGCGGAAATCGGCCGTGCCGGCCCGGTCGGGCTTGACGTGTCGCGGAATGGCCGGCCGTCGTGCGCTATCAGTTCGGCCATGGCAACGCGCTTGCCGGCGGCGTCCGTGAAGTAGGCGGTGACGGGGAAATAGTTGGCGTTGAGCAGGCGGAGCAGCGTGGGTTTGACGGTGCCCCCTGCCATCCGGGCGCGGATGCGGCTGAGGAAGATGGGGCCCTCTTTGTTCGGTACCGGGGCGAGTTCCCCTCCCAGCAGATAGAAGTGCCTGGCCTCGAACTTGTCCAGGCCCGCGTCATCCCCGGACAGCCCTGCAGCGTGGTTAAGCTCGTGCCAGCGGGGGTCCACCGAGTAGGGGACCAAGATCGTTTCGGTGTCGATGTCGTATTCCGGCCCGTCCACGAACGACCGCCGCGCACCCTTGGTCACGGGGTAGTCCGGATGGACCGCCGGATCGATGATCAGGGGGCCAAACATTCCCATTTGCACGTGCAGGGTGGTGTTGACGTGGCAGTGGTAGAAATACGTGCCGGACGCCCCCCTGTTCGGGTTGCCGGGCTGACCGGTTTCCGGCCGCCATTGATAGGTGTAGCTCCCCGACACCTCGAAGGAGGTGTGGCCCACGCCGTCGTTCCGCGGATCGGGTTCGATGCCGTGCCAGTGAACCGTATGGACCTTTTTGCTGGGGTGAATGGTCCCGTGGAATAGCTGGCCCTCGGTGATCCGGACCAAGGGCGCGGGGAAAATCCGGCCCGAGTTCTCGGTCTCGAACGTCCACATCTCGAATTCGCCGCCGTCGTCGAATTTCATCTTGCGGTTGAAGAACTTGAATTCGTGGGCCACGTCCGGCGTCTGGCGGAACTCCGTTGCGGGGCTTCCCTCATGCATTTGCTGTGAGCTGAAGTCGACCTGGCTGCGGAACAGCTCGTGCGATGCGGCGCCGGCAGCGGCCGGGCCCGGAGCTGCCAATGCCCAGTGGCCCACCAGCCCGCCGGGGTACATCCCGCCCTTTGCCACCTGCGACGGTTCGGCGTGGCAGTGCATCGGGTAGTCCCAGTCCTCTTTCCGGGCGTTCCACACCTCATCGATGGCCTCCGGCGGACGCCTCAACGGGAGCAACGAGTCTTTTCGGTCCAGGGGGTGCATCTCAATGACGTCCTCCCACTGCTGGAGCACGATGTGGCCGGCGGCGTCGACCTTCCCGCCGGTTCGGGGGAACGGCGTTCCGTTCCGGTTCACGGTCCAGAGATGGTTTCCGTGGAAATGCAGTTGGTGGTGGACCACCCCGGCGTTGAGGAAACGCATGAGCTGACCCGTCGCGACAGTGCCGGCGGTGGCGCCCTTGCTGAAATTGCGGACGTCGATCTGGCGTGCGGACCCGGACATCAGGGTGTCCTCATCGCGGACGCGGTTCAGGGCCTCATCCGTGGACGCGGCCAGGGACTGGAAGCCGCTGCGGCCGTTGAGGGTGAAATACCGCGGATACACCGGTGTCTTGTCGGGGTCCACGGTTCCGTTGCGGGACGCGATGCCCGCCCACACGGGGTCGACGTTGTGGAGCATCCACACCCACTGCCGCTCGAATTCCGGCCCGTTCGTCGTGGGCAGCCACGGCGAGGCCGGGTCGGTGACCAGCAGGGCGCCAAAGAGGCCAAGAACCCGCTGGACGGGGTCGGCGGTCGGATCGGCCGGATCGGCACCGGGATCGCAATAGAGGTAGGTACCTGCCTTGGGGGCCTTGAATTGCAGTGTCTTGGTCTGGCCCGGTTTGATCACGCCGGTGCCGACATGGCCGTTCCCGGATCCGGCGTTCAGGAACTGCAGCGCATGCTCCTGGGCCAGATGGTTGGTCACGCGAATGCTGATGGTGCTGCCGGTTTCCGCGATCAGCGTACGGTCCGGGAAGAAGCTGGCCCAGTGTGCCCGGCGGACCAGGAATTCGCCGGGGTTGGCAGGGTCCTTGGCGGCGGGCGCAGGACGCCCCAAGGGCGGAACTGCGGCCTTGAGCGGGTAGGTGCGGCTCGCCACGACGATACCGTTCCGCAGGAATACGCGGGGGCTCACCGCGAGGCTCGGCCTAGGATCCGTGACGAGGGTCCGCCGGTCCCCGAATCCCCGGTGGTAGACGAGCGAGCCATCCACCATGGGCAGGAAGCCGTCGTTGATGTGCAGGTCCAGGGGGCTCATGACTTCACCTGGGTTGCGGTCAGGAGCGGCAAGGCCAGGCTCATGCTCCCGTCCTGCTCCGGCTCGGAGTATTCGAGTTCCATGTCCAGGGCGTCGTGGGGCGCCAGGTAGCTGATCCAAAGACGCTCCGTGGCGCCGGCTGCTATGGCGCCGGGGCCCTTGTTGAAGTCCTGGGGCGTGACGGTGATGCCGGACGGCAACAGCTTCAGGCGAAGCTGGCCCGGGGCAAACAGAACGGGCTCGGGCCGGCTGTTGGTCAGGGCCACTTCGAGGAGGACGACATCGCCCCACGTGAAATTGGCCGGCTGCGGCCAGCCGGAATCCGGGAGGACTCCGCCGTCATGCGTATGGGCGGCAAGGCTGACCATGGGATCGCCGGGGGACCGCCGGGGCGCTCCGGACAATGAGGCCGCGGCACCAGACCCGGTAATGTGCGATGCGGCGGCAGCCAGCGACTTCGTTGCCGGCCGGCCCTGCGCGTCCAGTCGCGCCAAACGGCCCGCCTTAACTACCGACAGGGAGCCGAAGGCCGTAGCGACCGGTTCGGCGCTGTTCGACGTGCTTCGCGAGACCACACCGTAGGTACCTCCGGCCGCGAGCAGCAAAGCCCCGCCGCCTACGATGAGGCCGAACTGCCTGCGGCTGAGGGCAGGGACTGTTTCTGCGGGCGGATTCGGCTTCATTGTCGCACCCCTTATTCGCATTCACGGACAGGTTCAATGCTGTCCGGGAAGCCTATGGAAAGGTTGGGCGTGCGGCCCCTCTGATCGGGGCGGAGGAACCTAGGCGGAGTTCCGTTGGTCCCCTGCCTGGGGACGCCTGGCCGGAGCCACCTGGCTGTGATCGACGGGGCACTCGGCCTTTGCCGCGGCTGCCGGCTGTTCCACGGTGATGCCGTAGAGGGTTTCGAGGGCGGCGACGTAGTCGTCCTGCTGACCGTTGGACGCCAGCTCCCGGGCCCGGACGGTGGGGACGTGGAGGAGCTGCTTGACCATGCGGCGGAGCGCGAATTCAACTTCTTCAGCCGCTGCGGTGCAGCCGTGGCGGGCGCGGACCTTTTCCATTTCCGCGTCCAGGACGTTCATGGTGTGGCGGCGCAGGGCCACGATGGCCGAGTCCACGGACCGGGCCTCCCGCTCCTGTTCGAAGGCTGCGGCTGCGCCGGACACCAGGCTGCTGGCCTGGGCGAGGGACTCCGCCTGCTCCTGGGGGGCCGCGAGGCGCACGGACTCCAGCGTGAGGAGCTCCACGCCGTCGAGCTCTCCCACGGCGGGGTCGAAATCGTGCGTCAGCGCCAAGTCGATCGCGATCAGCGGCTGGGCCGAGTTGGCGCGGACTTGTGCGAGCTCGGATGCTTCCACCCTGGCGTCGGAGCCGCTGCACCCGATCATGACGTCGGCGGCTGCCACGGCGGCGTCCAGCGTGTCGCCGTCGAGCGCCGTGCCGCCGCGGGTGGCCACAAACGTTGCGGCCCGCCCTGAGGAGGAAAAGACCGCGATGTCGCGGCAGCCGCGTTCGCGCAGCAGCGCCATGGTGGCTCCGGCGTAGGCGCCGGTGCCGAACACCACAACCTTCTTCTGCGACCAGTCGGTTTCCTCGGAAAGGTCCGTCGCAAGATCGAGGGCCACTGAGACGATGGACAGGCCCCGGGATCCGAGCGCTGTCTGGGCGCCGACGTCCTTTGCGGTCTTGGAGGCGGCCTGGAACAGGCGGACGAGGCCGGAGCTGGCCGTGCCTTCGTGCTGGGCGGTGATCAGCGCGCGGCGCACCTGTCCCGCGATTTCGCGTTCGCCGACCACAGCGGAGTCCAGGCCGGAGCTGACGGCAAAAAGGTGCTCGCTGACTTCGGGGCCCGTGTGCGTGCTGAATGACCGGGACACGAGCTGTTCACTGAGCCCGCTCATGTCGCTGATCTGGCCGACCAGGGCGGCGCGGGCGGCTTCGACGTCGTCCGCGTGCGCCGCTTCGCCGTAGATTTCGTAGCGGTTGCAGGTGGCAAGGACAACCGCACCCGTCACAGCCGGCGATCCGGCGAGGGCGGATGTGGCGATGCCTGATGAACCGTTGCTTAGCTGAGCAACGGTTTCGAGGTCGATGTCGGCGTGAGTCGCCACCAATGAAAAAAGAACCACAGCACGACAATCATAGCTTTTTCGCAACCTCGTAGAACAACCCCCGGCCCGGATCGCCGTCCTCCCGCCCTGTGATTCTTGCCACGGACGGTCAATTCGATCCCGGGATGACAGGCTGTCGTTATCTTTTGGGGGCGATTTTCGGCACAATCAGAGGCATGACTTCTAGCGCTGCAACTTCAGCCGGCACCGTTCTTGACGCAGGCCATCCGCTCATGGACGGCCGCACCGCCGACTCGCCGCTCATCACGGCTTACCGCGGCGGCAAGCCGAGCCGCCGCCCGGTCTGGTTCATGCGGCAGGCCGGCCGGTCCTTGCCCGAATACCTGAAGGTGCGTGAAGGCGTCGCCATGCTGGACTCCTGCCTCCGGCCCGAACTGGCCTCCGAGATCACGCTGCAGCCTGTCCGCCGCCACGACGTGGATGCGGCGATTTTCTTCTCGGACATCGTCATCCCGCTCAAGCTGGCCGGCGTCGGCGTTGACATCGTGCCGGGCATCGGTCCGGTCCTGGACAAGCCCGTCCGCACCGCCGCCGACGTTGCGGCCCTGCCCAAGCTCACGTGGGAGGCGCTGGAGCCGATCCGCGAGGCCGTCCGCCTGACCGTGGCGCAGCTGGGCAAGACGCCGCTCATCGGTTTTGCCGGCGCACCCTTCACCCTGGCCGCCTACATGGTGGAGGGCAAGCCGTCCCGCGACCACCTGGGCCCCCGCACCATGATGCACGCCGATCCGGAAACTTGGACCGCGCTGGCCAACTGGGCCGCTGACGCGTCCGGGATGTTCCTCCGGGCGCAGCTGGAGGCGGGCGCCTCTGCCGGGCAGCTGTTCGATTCGTGGGCGGGTTCCCTCGGCCTGGCGGACTACAGGCGTTTTGTCGCGCCGGCATCTGCCCGTGCGCTGGACCATGTCCGCCACCTCGGCGCGCCGCTGATCCACTTCGGCACCGGAACCTCCGAACTCCTCGGGGCCATGCGCGACGTCGGCGTGGACGTCGTCGGTGTGGACTACCGCCTCCCGCTGGACGAAGCGAACCGCCGGCTCGGCGGCACCGTGCCGCTGCAGGGCAACATCGATCCGGCGCTCCTGTCGGCCCCGTGGGACGTGCTCGAGGCGCACGTCCGGGAGGTCATCGCGTCCGGCGCGGCGGCACCCGGCCATGTCCTGAACCTCGGCCACGGCGTGCCACCGGAAACCGACCCGGACGTGTTGACGCGCGTCGTCGAACTCATCCACTCCATTTCCCCGGAGTAAGGCAGTGGCCGCGGGCAATCCTCCGGCTGCCGGACGCACGGCCCTGGTGGTGGGGGGCGGCATCTCCGGCCTCATGGCCGCGAGGGAACTGGCCCGGGCCGGCCTCCGCACCACGCTGCTTGAAGCCACTGACGCCTGGGGCGGCTGCGTCGGCCGCCATGAGGTCGCCGGGCTGACGCTGGACAGCGGTGCCGAATCCTTCGCCACGCGCTCCAGCGCCGTGGCTGAGCTCGCCGCGGAACTGGGTCTGGCCGAAAATATTGTGGGCCCCCATCCCGGCGGGGCGTGGGTGCAGCTGCCGGACGGTCCGCGCGAGCTTCCCAAGACGGGCGTGCTCGGCATCCCGGCGAATCCGTGGGATCCGGAAGTGCGCCGGTCGCTGGGGCTGAGGGGCTCCCTCCGCGCCTCGCTGGACAAGTTCCTGCCGTCCTCCGTGGGCACCACGGCGGACGTCTCGAGCGTCTCCGCCCTGGTGAGGGCCAGGATGGGCCGCCGGGTCCTCGAACGGCTCGTCGAGCCGGTGGTGGGCGGCGTCCACTCGGCCGATCCCGGGTTGCTGGACGTCGACATGGTGGCTCCGGGGCTCCGCGCGGGGATCGCCCGGCATGGGTCGCTGGCCGCCGCCGTCGCCGCCCAGCGCAAGGGTTCGGGCTGTCTCTTATACACATCTAGATGTGTATAAGAGACAGGGTTCCGGCGGCGAGGGGACTGCGGCCAAGGCCGGCTCCGCCGTCGCCCGGCTTGACGGGCGGCATGCACACGCTGGTTGCCGCCCTCGTGGCGGATCTTCGCCCGGCGCGGCGTGGAGCTGGTGCCCGGCACCCGTGCCGACGCCGCGGCCCGGACGCCGGGCGGATGGCTGATTGCGGCTCACGGGAAAACGTACGACGCCGATGTGCTGGTGGTCGCGCTCGACGGGCCTTCCGCCGTCGGGCTCCTCGAGGATGCGGTGCCGGCCCTGGCCGGCCACCGGCCCGCCCGGGGCCGGAGGTCAAGCTTGTGACACTAGTTGTGGACCTCCCTGAACTGGACGCGCGACCGCGCGGAACGGGAATCCTGGTGGCCCCGCAAACCGCCGGAATCCGGGCCAAGGCGCTTACGCACGCCACGGCCAAGTGGGACTGGCTCGCTGCGGAGGCGGGGCAGGGCAGGCACGTCCTGAGGCTGTCGTACGGGTGCCGGGACAGTGGCGGCCCGGGCGGGCCGGCGCCGGCTGCGGGACCGGATGCTGCCCTGCGTGACATCGCCTTGCAGGACGCGTCAGCCCTGCTGACTGTTCCTGTCAAGGCTGAGAACCTGGCGGGCTGGGACGTGGTCTCCTGGGCCGGGCGCCCTTCCGTTTGCGGCCGTCGGTCACCGGCAGCGGGTGGAGGACGTCCGCAGAATATGCTCCGGCAGCCAGGATCTTCTGATGGTGGGCGGGTGGCTCGCGGGCAACGGCCTCGCGGCCGTGGTGGCTGACACCCGGACGCAGCTGCGGGCGTTCCTGCAGTAGCGCCCCGGGGGGGGATTCTGGCGCCATCCCGTCCGCTTTCAGGCCGCCCGCGATACCTGCTGGCGGGCCTGTCCGCAAGTTTTCCCCGTGCGATTTTCTGTCTAGGGTCTCTAAGTATGGTCATTCAGAAGTCCGATAACTTTCGTACGCTGACTGGTTTCCATGGGGGTCTTCGGCGCGGCACGGCAGCAGCTGCGCTCGGAGCGGTGCTGGTCATATTCGCAGGGGTACCTGCATCCAACGCTCTTACGCCCGACTTGCCGGCGGAGCCGGACGGCGGCACCTCGGCGGCAACAGGCCTGACTGCCGGCGTCCCGGGTGTGGCCGACCTCGGCGTTTGGGCGGCCGCCGCTCTGCGGACGCAGGCCCCAACGGCCACGGCCACCGCCACCGCCACTGCCACTGCCACTGCCACTGCCAAGCCTTCGCCCGCCGCTCCGGTGCCCTCGGTTCCTTCCCTTCCCCTTCCCCTTCCCCTTCCCTGCCCTCGCCCACGCTCCCGACGCCGACGCTCCCGTCGGTAACGGTGCCCGTGCCATCGGCGCCCGCGCCGTCGCCGGCCGTCTCGCCATCCGGGACCTCGGCGCCCGTCCCCGCACCGGCGTCCTCCGGTCCGGCCCCTTCGCCAGCCGCCAGTCAGGGCGGTACGGCGCAAGCCGCAGGCTCCGGCGCGGCCCGGCCGCTGCCCTCCGGCGCAAGCCAGCCGGCAGCAGCGCCTGCCGCGGCATCCCCGGGGCAGGCGCCACCCCGGCAGGCGGGGCCACCGGCGGCCCCGCTGCCGGCCCCGGGCGATCCGGCGGGGCCGGTTCGGTTGCGGACCTCTCGGCGCTGTCCTCTGCCCCTGGCTTCGGGGACGCTCCGTCCCTGGAATCGCGTCCGGGGTATGGGGCTCGGCGGGCTTGTCCGGCCCGATGAACGTGGCTTCCGCCGACTCGCTGTACAGCACCCGCGGGCCTGCTGAGAGTGCCGTTCTCGCTGCGGCGCCCGGCGGCGCGGTCTCGCCGCTGGTCTGGTGGGGTGCCGGACTGCTGGTCCTGGCGGGCGCGGCCGGCATTGCCGTGGTCAGAATCCGCCGGTCCCTGTGAAATGCCCCACTTCTACGCTCTGTAGAAGTGGAGTTTTTCGACTTGGACGCATGGAAGGGGCAGTATGGTATCCATGAGCCACACTCCTGCCGAATCTGTCACTAAAACCGAAGAATCAGCCGAGCAGTTCTTCACCCTCTGGACCGTATTCAAGCGCTCCGCCGAGGTCCTCCGCAGCGCTGATGCTGCCGACGATTTCGACGCCTTGATTGCGCGCCTGGCCGAGGGCGGAGTGACCCATCGCGGAAGCTACGACGTCTCCGCCATGCGGGCCGACGCTGACGTCATGGTCTGGCTTCACGGGCCAAGGCCCGAGGCCCTGCAGCAAGCCATCCGCGACATCCGCCGCAGCAAGCTCTTCGCGGGAACCGACCTGGTGTGGTCGGCCATGGGCGTCCACCGTGAAGCGGAGTTCGCCAAGAACCACACCCCGGCCTTTTCCCGCGGCGTCGAGCCGGCGGAATGGCTTTGCGTGTACCCCTTCGTCCGGTCCTACGAGTGGTACCTCCTGCCGGAGGACGAGCGTGGCCAGATGCTGCGCGACCACGGCATGCTGGGCCGCGACTTCCCCCAGGTCATTTCCAACACGGTTTCCTCTTTCGCGCTCGGCGACTGGGAATGGATCCTCGGCCTCGAGGCCCCCGAACTCGTTGACCTGGTGGACCTGATGCGCCACCTCCGCTCCACCGAGGCCCGCAACCACGTCCGCGAGGAGATTCCGTTCTACACGGGCCGCCGGATCACCGCCGGGGAGATTGCCGAGGTCCTGGCATGAGTCCGCTGAATCCGCAGGACCCTGCGGCGGTGAACCCCGTGACCGAGGCAGGCAGGATGGCCCCCAAGGAGTACGACGCCGTGCTGCTCGCCTCCTTCGGCGGTCCCGAGGGCCAGGAAGACGTCATCCCGTTCCTCCGCAACGTCACACGCGGCCGCGGCATCCCCGACGAACGGCTTGAAGAGGTCTCGCACCATTACCGCGCCAACGGCGGCATCAGCCCGATCAACCAGCAGAACCGGGAGCTCAAGGCGGCCCTTGAGGCCGAGCTCGCTGCGCGGGGCATAGCGATGCCGGTGCTGTGGGGCAACCGGAACTGGGATCCCTACATCCCGCAGACTCTCCAGGACGCTTACGACGCCGGGCACCGCAAGCTGCTCATGGTCACCACGAGCGCCTACTCCTGCTACTCCAGCTGCCGCCAGTACCGCGAGGACATCGGCATGGCGCTCACCGAAACGGGCCTGGACGGCAGGTTGGAAGTGGACAAGGTCCGCCAGTACTTCGACCACCCGGGCTTCGTGGAACCCTTCATCGAAGGCACCGCGGCGGGAATAGCCGACGTCCGTGCGCAGCTGGCTGCCGCCGGAAACCCGGATGCGCCCGTGCACGTCCTGTTCGCAACGCACTCCATTCCCACCCGCGACGCCGAGGCGGCCGGACGGTCGGCCGACGAGCCCCGCCAGTTCGCCGAGGACTCCGCGTACGTGGCCCAGCACCTGGCCACCGGCGGAGAGGTCATGCGGCGGGTGGAAGCCGAATCCGGACTCGCGGCTCCCTGGTCCCTCGTGTACCAGTCACGGTCCGGCGCCCCCCACGTGCCTTGGCTTGAACCGGACATCAATGACGCCATCGCGGACCTGTCCAAGCAGGGCGTCAAGGGCATCGTGATTGTGCCCCTCGGCTTCGTCAGCGACCACATGGAAGTGGTCTGGGATCTTGACACCGAAGCGCTGGAGACGTGCCGCGAACTGGGACTGGCCGCAACCCGCGTGCCGACGCCCGGAACACACCGCCGCTTCGTTGAAGGGCTCGTGGACCTGATCTGCGAACGCACGGTCGCCAACAACATCCGTGACCGCCCGGCGGCCACCGACCTGGGCCCCTGGTACGACGTCTGCCGTCCCGGCTGCTGCGCCAATTTCCGGGGCGAGAAGCCCACGATTGCCGGCGCGGACACCACGGTGGGCGCCGGTCACGACGCCTACCCGGCAGGGGGAGAGGACGCCCGATGACGGTCCGGATCGGAACCCGCGCGAGCAAACTCGCACTGACCCAGACGCAGCAGACGGCGGACCTGCTGGCCGCCGTCGGGGGCTTCCCGGTGGAGCTCGTGCACATCAGGACCGACGGCGATGTCCTTACCGGGTCGCTGTCCCAGATGGGCGGCACCGGCGTTTTCGTGGCGGCGCTCCGCGACGCGCTGCTCCGCAACGAGTGCGATGTTGCCGTGCATTCGCTCAAGGACCTGCCCACGGGCTCGGCCGCGGGGCTGACTCTCGCCGCAACCCCCGCCGCGTGGACGTCCGCGACGTCCTGTGCGCCCGCGACGGGTTCAAGCTGGCCGATCTTCCGAAGGGCGCGCGGGTGGGCACCGGCTCGCCGCGCCGGGCGGCGCAGCTCCGCGCCGTCCGTCCCGACCTGGACATCGTGGATATCCGCGGCAACGTGGACACCAGGCTCGGCCGGGTTCCAGGGCTGCCTGGCAACACGACCGAGGCCGTGGTGGACGGAAAATCGTGCGACCTTGACGCCGTGGTACTGGCTGCCGCGGGCCTCGAACGCATCAGCCGGCTGGCCACGGTCACCGAGTTCCTCGAGACGGACATCATGCTTCCGGCCGCGGGCCAGGGATCGCTGGCCATTGAATGCCGCACGGCCGACGCCCCGCGCCGGGCCGGTTCCACCGAAGGCTCGCAGGGCGTGCTCGCGCAGGCCCTGTCAGCGCTGGACGATCCCGACACCCGGCTCGCGGTCACCGCCGAACGGGCGCTGCTGGCCCGGCTCGAAGCGGCTGCGCCGCTCCCGTGGGTGCATACGCCTACCGGAAGGGCAGCATGCTCCACCTGGAAGCCGTAGTGTGCGCAGTGGACGGCACCGCGTCCGTGCGTGACAAGCGGGCCACCGACGGCCTGACCGAAGTGGGCGCGACCCTGCTGGGGATCGAACTCGCCGAGGTTCTCCTGGCCGCGGGCGCTGCGGATATCGCTGACCTGACTGCGTCCTGACCGTCGGTGGCCATCGGCTCATGGGACAGGTGAACCGGCAGGGTCCGGAAGGCAACCCCGCCGGACTTCCAGGCGCGCGGCGCCCGCTCGAGGGGGCCCGCATCCTCATCACGCGGAACCCGGACCGCGCGGAAACGCTCGCGGCGGAACTCCGGCTGGCCGGAGCCGAACCGCTCCTGCTGCCGCTCACCGATGTCGAACGTGCCAGGGACCAAGACGCCCTCGATGACGCTTTCGACGCCTTGGGTGCAGGGCGTTTCGCGTGGCTCGTGGTCAGCAGCGCCACCACCGTCCTGGCGCTTGCAGAGACAGCCGCGGCGCGGACTGTGGCCCTCAGCGGGTGGATTCCGCAGTCAACCCGCGTGGCAGCAGTGGGGCCGGCGACCCTGGACGCCCTGCAGTCCGCCGGGATCACCGTGCATTTTGTCCCCAAGCAGGGGCACTCGGCCGCCGGGCTGGCGGCCGAGTGGCCGGGCGGACCCTGTGACGTCCTGCTGCCGCAGGCTGACATCGCGGCTCCCGCCCTGGCACGGGGGCTCGAGGCGAAGGGCGCCCGGGTCCGGACCGTGGTGGCCTATCACACGGTGGACTATCCGGCCGCGCGGGACCGCCGCCTCGCGTCGTCCGCCATGAACACCGGTGCCGGGAGCGGCAGCTTGCCGGTGCTCACACCCGACGCCGCCAAAGGAGCGGTAGCGTCCGGCGGCGTGGCCGCCGTCGTGTCTCTTATACACATCTAGATGTGTATAAGAGACAGGCGCTGCGCGCCGCATTTCCGCCGAGCTCGCCCCGCTGGGGGCCTGCCGGTTCGTGGCGATCGGAAAAGCAACGGCTGCCGAGGCAGAAGGCCGGGGCCTGACGGTGGCGGCCACAGCGCGTGAAGCCACGCCGGACGGCCTCGTGGACGCAGTCATCCGTGCACTGCACCCCGAACCGGACAAAGCCCCGGCCGCCGGCACCCGTTCCCATAGCGGGTCCCCAGACATCCATTCATCAGCACCAGGCACCCAGTGAAGGACAGGACATGAGTTTTCCGCAGCACCGCCCACGGCGGCTCCGCACCACCCCCGCTATGCGCAGGCTCACTGCCGAGAACAGGCTCGCTCCCGCGGAGCTGATCCTGCCCGCGTTCATCCGGGAAGGCCTGACGGAACCAAACCCGATCGCCTCCATGCCGGGCGTGGTCCAGCACACCACGGAGACGCTCAAGCGGGCCGCCGCGGAAGCCGTGGAACTCGGCGTCGGCGGCATCATGCTGTTCGGCATACCGGCCGTCCGGGACGCCGAGGGAACGGCATCTCTGGACCCCGACGGCGTGCTGAACAAGGCCATCCGCGATGTCCGGGCCGAGGTCGGCGACGAACTCGTGGTGATGAGCGACGTTTGCCTGGACGAGTTCACGGACCACGGACACTGCGGCGTCCTGGACAGCGACGGCTATGTGGACAACGACGCCACCCTGGACATCTACGCAAGGATGGCGGTGGCACAGGCCGACGCCGGCGCGCACGTGCTGGGACCCTCCGGAATGATGGACGGCCAGATCGGCGTCATCCGCGACGCGCTCGAGGACGCCGGCCACGTCAACACCGCGGTCATCGCGTACGCCGCCAAGTACGCCTCCGCGTTCTACGGCCCGTTCCGGGAAGCCGTCGATTCGCAGCTGAAGGGGGACCGCCGGACCTACCAGATGGACGCCGCCAACCGGCGGGAAGCCATCCAGGAAGTGGAGCTGGATCTCGCCGAAGGGGCGGACATGGTGATGGTCAAGCCGGCCATGAGCTACCTCGACGTCCTGGCCGACGTCGCCGACATGAGCCCCGTCCCGGTGGCCGCCTACCAGATCTCCGGTGAGTACGCCATGATCGAGGCTGCGGCCGCCAACGGCTGGATCGACCGCCGTGCAGCCATCACCGAATCGGTCCTGGGCATCCGCCGCGCCGGAGCCAATATGGTCCTCACATACTGGGCGAGTGAGCTCGCCGGCTGGCTGAAGGAGTCCTGATGCCGGAGTCCGCCGCGTCACCAACCGCAGCGTCGCCCACTGCCCCGGTGGGGCCGGACGAGATCCACCTGGGCCTGAACACGTTCGGTGACGTCGGCGTCGGGAGCGACGGTGAGCCGACGCCGCATGCCCAGGTGCTGCGCGAGGTGCTCGAGCAGGCCGTCCTGGCGGACGCCGTCGGGCTCCATGCCTTCGGCGTGGGGGAGCACCACCGCCGCGACTTCGCAGTGTCCGCTCCTGAGGTGTTCCTTGCCGGCGCCGCAACCCGGACCTCGCGGATCAGGCTCGGTTCCGCTGTCACCGTGCTGAGCTCGGACGATCCCGTCCGGGTCTTCCAGCGGTTCTCCACTGTGGACGCACTCTCCGGCGGCCGCGCGGAAGTCATGCTGGGCCGCGGCTCGTTCATCGAATCTTTTCCGCTGTTCGGCCTCGACCTGGCGGACTACGAGGTCCTGTTCGAGGAGAAGCTCGGGCTCTTCGACAAGGTGCGCGCGCAGAAGCCCGTCCACTGGGAGGGCCGCACGCGGCCGCCCTTGACCGGGCTGAGCGTCTTCCCGCCCCTGGAACACCACCTGCTTCCCACCTGGATCGGCGTCGGCGGCACGCCGGAGTCGGTGCTGCGCTGCGCGGAGTACGGCTATCCCATCATCTTCGCCATCATCGGCGGCCAGCCCCGCGCCTTTGCCCCGCTGGTCAACCTGTACCGCGAGGCGATGGCCAAGTACGGGCACCCCATGCAGCAGATCGCCACCCATTCGCCGGGGTTCATCGCCGACACCGACGAGGCAGCCCGCGAAGAACTCTTCCCGCACTGGCTCGCGCAGCGGAACCGGATCGGGGCCGAGCGCGGCTGGGGTCCCGGCAACCGGGGGGAATTCGACGCCATGTGCGGCCCGGAGGGTGCCCTGTACGTGGGCTCACCCGAGACGGTGGCGCAGAAGATCGCCCTGCTCAAACGGAACCTGGGCGTTGACCGCTTCGATCTCAAATACAGCAACGGGACCCTTCCCCACAGCTCCATGATGCGCTGCATCGAACTGTTCGGCACCGTAGTGGCACCCCGGGTGGCCGAGCTGCTGTCCGGGCCGCGGCCCGCCGACTGAAAGAATAGGAACCATGACCTCCAGCATGCCTCGCAACGAGGAACTCTTTGACCGCGCCCGCCAGCTCATGCCAGGCGGCGTCAATTCCCCGGTCCGCGCCTTCGGATCGGTGGGCGGCACGCCCCGGTTCATGGTCTCTGCCAAGGGACCGTACCTGACCGACGCCGACGGCAACGAATACGTTGACCTCGTCTGCTCCTGGGGCCCGGCACTGCTCGGCCACGCCCACCCGGCCGTCCTCGAAGCCGTGCACGCCGCCGTCGACCGCGGCCTGTCCTTCGGCGCCTCGACGCCTGACGAAGCTAACCTTGCGGCGATCGTCAAGGAACGGGTGACCGCCGTCGAGCGGCTGCGCATGGTGTCCACCGGCACGGAGGCCACCATGACGGCGATCCGGCTGGCCAGGGGCTTCACCGGCCGCAACCTCGTGATCAAGTTCGCGGGCTGCTACCACGGCCACCTTGACGGACTGCTTGCCGCGGCCGGCTCCGGCGTGGCAACCCTGGCCCTGCCAGGTTCGGCAGGGGTCACGGCCGCCACTGCCGCCGAAACGCTCGTGCTGCCCTACAACGACCTCGGCGCCGTCGAAGCAGCCTTCGCCGAGCACGGGCCCAACATCGCCGCCGTGATCACCGAGGCGGCACCGGCCAACATGGGCGTAGTCACCCCCGGCGACGGCTTCAACGCGGGGCTCTCCCGGATCACGGCCGCCCACGGCGCGCTGCTGATCATCGATGAGGTCCTCACGGGGTTCCGCACCGGCTACTCCGGCTACTGGGGGCTCACGGGCGGGGCAGCGGACGCAGCCGAGAAGTGGAGCCCGGACCTGCTCACCTTCGGCAAGGTGATCGGCGGGGGCATGCCGACGGCGGCCCTCGGCGGCCGCGCCGACGTCATGGACTACCTCGCACCCCTCGGGCCCGTCTACCAGGCGGGCACGCTGTCCGGGAACCCGGTGGCCATGGCTGCCGGCGTGGCCACCCTCACGCACGCCACGCGGGACGTCTACGCGTTCGTGGACGCGCGCTCACTCGAGCTCTCGTCGGCCCTTTCCGCAGCCCTGGACGGGGCCGGCGTCGACCACTCGATCCAGCGCGCCGGAAACCTGTTCTCGGTGGCGTTCGGCACGTCGGAGCGGGGCGTCCACAACTACAGCGACGCGCAGAAGCAGGACGTTTTCCGCTACGCGCCGTTCTTCCACTCCATGCTGGACTCCGGCGTGTACCTCCCGCCGTCCGTCTTCGAGGCCTGGTTCCTGTCCGCCGCACACGACGACGCCGCCATGAACCGGATCTTCGAAGCGCTGCCTGCCGCGGCTGAAGCTGCCGCCGCCGCGAAGGCCTGACCCGCCGTCGTTCCTCAGTCCTGCACCGCAGGGCGAAGCGACCCGCATTAAACAACTCTGGCACCCGCCGCGGCGGGTGCCAGAGTTGTTTAATGCCGTTGTGCTGCCCGGCCTAGAAGGCGGGAGTCACGTCACCGTTGGGCCATTCCTTCTCGATGAAGGCCTTGACCTCGGGGGAGTGGAGGAGCTCCTCAAGCTTCTTGATGCGGGCGTCGTCCTTCGACTCCGTGCGCCAGGCCAGGAAGTTGGCGTACGGGTTGTCCTTCGTGGACTCCACTGCCAGTGCGTTGTCGGTGCTGAGGCCGGCCTTGAGGATGAAGTTGCCGTTGATCAGCGCCAGGTCCACGGAGGGGTCCTTCAGGTCGTTGATCAGCAGTTCCGGCTGGTTCTCCGAGAACTTGAGCTTCTTCGGGTTCTGCGCATCGGTCAGTGCGACCACGGAGCTGTCGTCCTTGATGTCCTTTACCAGACCTGCCTTTTCCAGGACGCGGAGCGCACGGACCTGGTTGGAGGGATCGTTGGTGATGGCAACCTTGGCGCCGTCCTTGATGTCCTTGATGTCCTTGACCTTCTCGGAGAAGGCCGCGTACGGCTCGATGTGGACTCCGGCACCGTGGCCGAAGTCGTAGCCCTTGGTCTTGACCTGGTCATCGAACCACGGCTGGTGCTGGTAGTAGTTGGTGTCCAGCGAGCCGTCGCTCAGGGCGGTGTTGGGCGTCTGGTAGTCCTCGATCTCCTTGATGTCCAGCTTGAGGCCGGCCTTCGGGGCGAGGTCCTGGTTGATGAATTCGAGGATCTTGGCCTGCGGGACCGGGCTGGCCCCGACGCTGAGGGTCGCGGGCTTGGCCGGATCCAGGGTCTGGGTTGCAGAGCTGGGCGCGGGCGAACCGCCGCAGGCGGTCAGTGCCAGGGCGGTGACGATGCCGGTGGCGAGGAGGGTTAGAGATTTACGCATCGGATGCGTTCCTTTCGAAATAGCCTGGATCCCGACGGCGTGGCCGGTGGATCCGTTCAGATGCAGAGAGCGGCTACTCGCTGCGTGAAGTCTTGGGGGTGTTCCGCCTTCTGGCGGTGTTTGTTACCGGTGGGTTGTTGGTTACCGGTGGTCGAGGCTCCGGGAGATCCACTCACCCGTGAGCTGGATGACCTGGACCAGGACGATGATCAGCACGATCGTGACGATCATGACTGTGACATCGAAGCGCTGGAAGCCGTAGTTGTAGGCCAGCTTTCCCAGCCCGCCGCCGCCGACGAGGCCGGCCATGGCGCTGTAGCCCACGAGGGTCACCACGGTGGTGGTTGCTGCGGCCACGAGTGCGGGCAGGGACTCAGGCAGCATGACCTTGTTGATGACCTGCATCCTGGTGGATCCCATGACCTGGGCGGCATCGATCTTGCCGTGGTGGACATCCCGGAGACAGGCCTCAACGAGGCGGGCAAAGAACGGAATGGTTCCGATGGAAAGCGAGACTGAGGCAGCCACCGGGCCGAGGCTCGTGCCCACCAGGAGCCGGGCCAGGGGGATCAGGGCCACCATCAGGATCGCGAAGGGGATGGACCGCGTGATGTTGACCACGATGTCGCTGACAATCCTGTTGACCACGGGCATGGGCCGGAGCCCGCCCGGGGCACTGGCGTGCAGGAAGACGCCAAGCGGCAGTCCGACGAGGACGGTGAAGAACCCCGAGATCCCCACCATCTGCAGGGTTTCAATGATCGCCTCGGGGAGTGCCTTGGCGATGACCGGGTTGCTGAAGATTTCGTTCACTTGAGGTCTCCCGTCTCGGCGGCGAAGTCAGGCGTTCCGGACGGAAAATCATCCGGGTCGGACGGAACGACGGCGGCGTCCACCACTTTCGCGCTGATCCCGCGATCGCGGAGGTACTCCACAACGGAGGCATGATCGACGTTGTCGGCCAGCTGGACCCGCAGGTGCCCGAACTGCTGGCCGCCCAGAGTTTCCACGCTTCCTGCGAGGACATTCAGGTCGATGTCAAAGTGCCGGGCGACGCCTGTGAGGACGGGTTCCTTGGCGCTTTCGCCGGAAAAGAGGATCTCCAGCACGGGGCCGGCCTGGAGCGCACCCTTGATCGGTTCCGAGGCTGGCAGCGGAAGGAGGGCCCGGGCGAGCTTGCTGTCGAGTTCGGCCGCTACCTCCGCCAGTTCGCCAGCTTCGACAACCCGGCCCTTGGCCAGGAGTGAGACCGAGCCGCAGACGCGCTTCACCACGTGCATCTCGTGGGTGATGATGAGCACGGTGAGCTGAAGGCGCCGGGTGAGGTCCTGGATGAGGTCCAGGATTTCATCGGTGGTGGCCGGGTCCAGGGCGGACGTCGGCTCGTCGCACAGCAGGACGTCGGGATCGGACGCCAGGGCGCGCGCGATGCCGACCCGCTGGCGCTGGCCACCGGAGAGCTGTGACGGATAGGCGTTCTCGAAGCCCTCCAGCCCCACGAGCTTGAGCAGCTCAGCCACCTTCGCCCGGATCTGGTCCTTGGGTGTCTTCACCAGCTCCAGCGGATGGGCCACGTTGCCTGCCGCGGTCCGGGAATCCATCAGGTTGGCGTGCTGGAAGACCATGCCGATCCGGCGTCGCGCCGCACGGATTTCGGAGTCGCGCACCGAGCTGAGCTCAGTGCCGTCGATGTTGACCGAACCTGACGTGGGGCGGTCCAGCAGAGTCAGGCACCGTACCAGCGTGGACTTCCCGGCTCCCGAATGGCCGATGATGCCGTGGATAGAGCCTTTGGGGACCGAAAGGGATACCCCGTCGAGGGCCACCACTTCCTTTTTCCCCTGACGGTAGACCTTGCGCAGGTCGGTAACTGTGATCATTTATCCTCAGGCGGTAGGGCTTGGGCAGGGCATAGCACAAGCGCGCTTCTGAACTAAATTATGTCAGCGCCGAGAATCTGCATCCACTTCCGAAGAATGTTCGGCATGGCGCGCTTTCTGCCGCATCCTCAGCGGACGGGGCCGTGCTGCGGGGCCGTGGTGGACGGACTGCGCCGCCCTTGCTGAATTGCTGCCGGGCTGTGAGTCCGCTGAGGCTTAGGCCGCGGACTGTGATCTTTGTCCCAGCGCCGCCGCGTGGAGACACTGCCGCGGGCCGGCCCGCCGCCTCCTGCGCCGGGTGGAACTGGACTGTAGAGGCTGCCGGAACCGGCCCCTAGAAATCGCCCCGGCTGGCGTCTTCCGGGGGCAGCACCGGCCAGTCGCCCTCGATGACGGCGGCGGGCTTGGTCTTGCGGAGGTACTGCTGGAAGTCGGCCGCCTGGCTGACGGCCCAGTCCACCTGCAGCTGGTGCAGGTGGCTGGCCGGCAGCCTGAGCTTGGGGAACTTGCCCGCCATGGCGTCGAGCATGCGAAGGGTGGCCAGGGCGTCGGCGGCGGAGGTGTGCGCGTTCTCGAGGTCGACGCCGTACTCTTCGCAGAGTGCCGTCAGGGTCCGCTTTCCCTTGCGGTAGCGGTCGACCTGCTTGTTCATGATGTAGGGATCCAGGACCGGAAAGCGGCTCAGCTGCGGTACGCCGTAGCGAGCGGATTCGGCGGCCAGGACGGTGAAGTCGTAGCTGGCGTTGAAAGCGATGACCGGGACGCCGTCGTCGAAAAGTTCCTGCAGCACGGCCGCGAGTTCCCTGGTGACCTCCGGCGCCGGCCGGCCGTGGCTTCGCGCATGCTCAGTGGTGATTCCGTGGACTTCGCTGGCCTCCGCCGGAATCTCAATGCCCGGGTCTGCCAGCCACTCGTGTTCGCGGATGACATTTCCCGAGGCATCCACCAGGGTCACAGAAGCCGTGACGATCCTCGCGGCGCGGGAGTTGCGTCCGGTGGTTTCGAGGTCGAAGGCGGCCCGGGGGAGGGTGTTCCAAGTGCTCATGGCTCCACGCTACCCGGTGGCACCGACAGTTTTGGCGCACGCCCCGGGCCTGTCGGCGAGTCCGCGCGCCGGGCCCGCTGCGCCGACGGCCGGCCGCTAGTCTGGAACGATGCGGACGGAGTATGTGGAGGCGGTGCTGGCTGTCGTTGAGCTTATTCCGTCCGGCTCGGCGGTGGCATACGGGGACGTCGCCGAACTTCTCGGAGCCGGCGGTCCGCGCCAGGTCGGCTCCGTGATGAGCCACTATGGCAGCGCGGTCCCGTGGTGGCGGGTCCTCAGGGCCAGCGGCCTGGCGCCGGAGGGACTGGAAGCCGAGGCCCTGCAGCTCTACCTGCGGGAGGGAACGCCGCTGCGCGGCGATTTCCTCCGGTTCGCCCGGACGGGCGATGGCCGCTGGCGGGTGGATCTGCCTGCGGCGCGGTGGGCGCCCTCCGACGCCGATTTTGCCGCCCTGGACGCCATCTCCGAACAGCTGGAAGCGTCGCTGCCAAGATTGTCAGTGCCGGATGATGGAATGTCTCAGTGACCGCAACAATCACCCAGTCCCACACCCTCTCCGCGACGGCCGGGCGCCAGGATCAATCCGCCGGCGCGCCGGTATCCCCCGGGTCCGGCCTCCGGCTTCTGCCGCCGCGCCAGGTCCACAATGCCGTACCGGTGCTGTCCGCGGATCAGCGCGCCGCCGTCGAAGTCCCGCACGGGGCCGGACCGGTGCTGGTGCCCGGCGCACCGGGCACCGGGAAGTCGACCGTCCTCATCGAGGCGGCGGTCCGCAGGGTCGAGGCGCACTCGGTTGACCCCGAACGGATCCTCATCCTTGCGCCCGGCAGGCTGGCCGCGGACACCCTGCGGGACCGGTTCACGGCACGGCTGAACCGGAGCCTGAGCACCACGCCGGCCCGCACCTGGGCGTCGTATGCCTTCGACCTGATCAGGCGCGCCAAGGCGGAAGGCATCCTGCCGCTGCCCCGGGCGCCCCGCCTCCTCTCCGGTCCCGAACAGGACCTCATCATCAAGGAGCTGCTGGACGGTCACGCACTTCCCGGCCTCGGGCTGCCGTGGCCTGCCGATCTCGACGCCGCGCTGCCCACCCGCGGCTTCCGGCAGGAAGTCCGGCAGCTCTTTGACCGGATCATCGAGTCCGGCCGGACCGCCGAGGACCTTGCTGACCTTGGACACGAATGCGGCCGCCCCGACTGGACCGCCGCCGCGGCCCTGTATGCCGAATACCGCGACGTCCTCGATCTGCGCATGCCCGAGGCCTTCGATCCCGCCGGGATCATCACTGCCGCGCGGCAGCTGTTCCAGGATTCGCCGGCGTTCCTGGCGGCGGAACGGGAACGCCTCCAGCTCATACTTGTTGACGACATCCACGAGGCCAACCCCGCGGTCTTTGAGCTGCTGGCCGATATCGCCGCGGGGAAGGACGTCTTCGTGGCGTCGTCCCCGGACACGGTTGTCCAAGGCTTCAGGGGCGCCCGTCCAGACCTCGTCGCCGAGCTTCCCCGCTTGCTGGGAGGGGACGGCCAGGACGCACTGGAAAGGCCGCTGCGGTACGCCCACCGGCACCGGCCCGCCGTGGCGCAGGCGTGGCTTGGCGTTGCGGACCGGATCTCGCTGCGCGCGGGCGGGAAACTGGCCCGCCGGCTCGATCAGTGTCCCGCTGAAGACGCTGCCGGCGAACACGCCCACCGCCGGCCCGACACCGGCGACCCCCGGGTCCGCCCCGCAGGCAACTCCGGCGGGACCGTCGAGGCACACCTGCTGCCGTCGGCTGTCCATGAGTTGCGGTACGTTGCCCAGCGGATCCTTGAAGCCCAGGTCAACGACGGCCGTGAACTGGCGGACATGGCCGTCATCGTGCGGAACGGCGGCCAACTGAGCCAGCTGCAGCGTTACCTGTCGGGCCAGGGAATCCCGGTGCGGATTCCCGTGGCGGAGTCGGCCGTCCGCGACGAAGTGGCCGTTCGTCCGTTACTGGACGCGTACGCCGTGGTCCTTGATCCGGACGTCCTCACCCCGGAATCCGCGGTGTCGCTGCTGACGTCCCGGATCGGCGGAGCAACATCCCTGGAACTGCGCAGGCTGCGCCAGTCCTTGCGCCGCGAAGAGATCCTGGGCGGAGGCGGACGCTCCAGCGACGCACTGCTCGTGGAAGCACTTCTCGAGCCCGGCGCCCTCGGTTCCCTAGGGATTGAAGGACGGTCGGCGCGGCGCGTTGCCCGGATGATCCAGGCCGGCCGGAGGGCCACCACCCTGCCTGGCGCCAACGCCGAAACCGTCCTCTGGGCCCTGTGGCACTCGACCGGTCTTGCCGCAAGCTGGACGGCCGCCGCACTGTCCGGAGGGCTCGTGGGGGCCAGGGCGGACCGCGACCTCGACGCCATGATGGCCCTGTTCCATACCGCCGAGCGCTACGTCGACCAGATGCCGGGGTCCGGGCCGGATCAGTTCCTCGAGTACCTGCTCAACCAGGAGCTCCCCATGGACACTCTCGCGGCCCGCGCGCAGGTTGACGACGCCGTCGAGCTCATGACGCCTGCCAGCGCCGCCGGACGGGAATGGCCGTTGGTCATTGTTGCCGGACTCCAGGAGGGCGTCTGGCCGAACACCCGGCTCCGGGGGGAACTGCTCGGGAGCACGCTCTTCGCCGATGCCGTTGAACACGGGGTGGAGTACGCACTCCAACGGGGTCCGCTCAGCCGGCTCAGGGAGATCCGGTACGACGAACTCCGGAGCTTCTCGACCGCGGTGTCCCGGGCCAAGGAAGTGCTGATTTGCACGGCCGTGGCTTCCGAAGACGAACAGCCGTCTTCATTCCTGGATTACGTGGCCCCGCTCATGCCGGACCAGGACGCGAGGGGATTCACGCCGGTGGAGAGGCCGATGACCCTCAGGGCACTTGTGGCCGAACTGCGCCAGCACGCGCAGCTTGCTGACCGGTCCGCTGCGGAATCGGACGAGGCCGTCCGTGTCCTGGCCCGCCTGGCCATGGCGGATCCGCCCGTGCCCGGAGCGCACCCGGATACCTGGTGGGGTCTGGCCCCGCTGTCCTCCGAGGAGCGGGTGGTGCCCCCCGGCGGGACAGTCTACGTTTCGCCCTCCAAGGTGGAGTCCGTCCAGAAATCGCCCCTGGACTGGTTCGTCCAGGCTGCAGGCGGTGAAGCGGCCACAGATTTCGCGAGAAGCCTCGGCACGCTGGTTCACGCGATCGCCCAGGACCTCCCTGACGCCTCCGGGGCCGAATACCTCGCCGAACTCGTAAAGCGGTGGCCGTCCCTCGGCATGAAAGACAACTGGGAGGGAAAGCTGGATTTCCGGCGCGCCGAAGCCATGGTCCGGAAACTGGCGCAGTACATCCTTGCCATGCGCAGCGACGGCAGGCGCCTTGTCGGCGTGGAGCAGGACTTTGAGGTGCAGCTGACCGAAACCGCCGCTGATCCGCTGCCGGACGGCGCCGCAGGTGACGCCCCACGATCCGCTGTCCTGCGCGGCCAGGTGGACCGGCTCGAGATTGACTCCCGCGGACGGCTGGTGATTGTGGACCTCAAAACAGGAAAAAGGCAGCCCGGCAAGGCTGAGCTGGGCCGCCATCCGCAGCTTGGCGCGTACCAGGCCGCGGTCCTCGCCGGTGGCTTCAGCAATTCCGTGGGCGTGACCGGGGACGCCCAGCCCGGCGGTGCGGTGCTTGCCCAGCTGGGAACCACCGCCAAGAGCCCGGGCGTCCAGCACCAGGAGCCCCTTGATCCGGGGGAGAACTGGGCGCTGGACATGGTCAAGGAGGCAGCCGACGTGATGTCAGGCCATGAGTTCGAAGCCAGGCACGATCCCGCTAAAAGCGGATTCGGCGGCCACGGCTGCCGCCTTCCGGAGGTGTGCCCCCTGTGCGCACGCGGCAAGCAGGTTACCGAATGAGCCGCCCCGCAGACGTTCCGGCCCCCAGGTTCAGCCCCGAAGAGCTGTCCCTCCTGCTCGGCGAGAAGAACCTGCCCACCGCCGAACAGTCGGCCATCATCTCCTCGCCGCTGACCCCCAGGCTTGTCATTGCCGGGGCGGGATCGGGCAAGACCGCCACCATGGCCGACCGCGTCGTGTGGCTGGTCGCCAACGGCTGGGTAAAGCCGGAAGAAGTCCTCGGTGTCACCTTCACCCGCAAAGCCGCGGGTGAACTGGCAAGCCGCATCCGGGCGAAGCTTGCGTCGCTGCAGCGGATCGCGGAAGCCGACGCCGGCAACGCGCTGTTCCCGGCCGGCCTGCTCAGCGCCGACGCGCTGGAACCGAAGGTCTCCACGTACCACTCGTTTGCCAGCGGCATCGTGTCCGACTACGGCCTGCGGCTCGGCATCGAACGGGACGTCGTCCTGCTGGGCGGCGCCCAGGCCTGGCAGCTGGCAACCGAGGTCGTCGAGGCGTTCGACGGCGACTATTCGCATTTCCGGGTAGCCAAGTCAACGCTCGTCAAGGCCGTCATTCAGCTCGCCGGTGAGTGCGCGGAGCATCTCCAGGACCCGGCCGAGGTTCACGACTGGCTCATGCAGCGGCTGGCCGAATTCGACGCGGTGCCCTATGTGGCAGAGACCAAGAAGAACCCGAGCCAGGCCGCCGGTGAACTGGGCGCCATGCTGCGCACGCGGGCCAGCGTTGCGGAGCTCGTGGGCCGGTACTCCGAGGCCAAAAGGGGCCGGGGGGCCCTCGACTTCGGCGACCTCGTGGCGCTCGCCGCCAGGGTGGCCCGCGAGATTACCCTCGCCGCGGAGATGGAACGCCAACGCTACAGGGTGGTGCTTCTGGACGAATTCCAGGACACATCGCACGCGCAGTTGGTCCTCTTCTCCAGGCTGTTCGGAGACGGCCACGCCGTCACGGCCGTAGGCGACCCCAACCAGTCCATTTACGGCTTCCGCGGCGCGTCCGCCGGCCAGCTGTTCCACTTTGTCAGCGAATTCCCGGTCCGGCTGGATGACGGGGAGGAAGGGCAGGCCCGGTTTAGCCCGGCCCCAACCTCCTACCTGACCACCGCCTGGCGGAACGGGCGGAACATCCTGGCGGCGGCCAACGTCATTTCGGCTCCGCTGAGCGCCGCTGCCGCTCAGGCGGGTCCCGCCGGAGAACGGGCTTCAGCCGCGTCCGTCGAGGTGCCGCCGCTGCAGCCCAGTCCGGCCGCAGTTCAGGGCCGGGTAATCCTTGGACGCTTCGCCACGGACGAGGACGAAGCCGCCGCCATCGCACGGGACCTGCTCAAATACCGGGTCACCGATTTCGAGCCATCAACAACTGCAGCGCCTGTTCCGCCGGCCATGGCAGTGCTGTGCCGCCGCCGCGCCCAGATGGAGTGCATCCGGCGGGAGTTTGAGGCCCAAGGCATTCCCTATGAAATCGTGGGTCTCGGCGGCCTGCTGGACACGCCCGAAATCGTGGACCTGGTGGCGACGCTCCGGGTCCTCGCCGACCCCGGCAGGTCGGATTCCCTGATGCGGCTGCTCGCCGGTGCACGCTGGCGGATCGGCACCGCCGACCTCATGGCGTTTCGAGACTGGTCGGCGTTCCTTGCGCGGCGCCGCGGACAGAGCGCGGCCGATGCCGCGGCCGCGGGCGGGACGGACGAGCCGCCCGTCGGCGTCGTCATCGAGGGTGACCTGACCGATGCTGTCTCTTATACACATCTAGATGTGTATAAGAGACAGGCCCTGGACTGGCTGCCCAAGGAGGGCTGGACGTCAGCACACGGCCGCACGCTGACAGCCCCCGCTCGGGAACGGCTGCACAGGCTGGGCACGGAACTCAGGCAGCTGCGCGGACTGCTGGGGGAGGACCTGACCACGCTCCTCGGGGAGGTGGAGCGAGCAATGCTGCTCGACATCGAGGTTGCAGCCCGTCCCGGGTTCAGCATCCACCACGCGCGGAGGAACCTGGATGCGTTCCAGGACGCGGCCGCGGGATTCCTGCAAACGTCCCACCGCGTGGACGTCCTCGCATTCCTGTCATGGCTCGAAGCCGCAGCCGCCGAGGAAGGCGGCCTGGACGTTCCCCCGGCAGACGTCAACCATGAGGCTGTCCAGCTGTTGACCGTGCACGCATCAAAAGGGCTCGAATGGGACGTGGTCTTTGTTCCGGGCCTCAACGCCGGAGCCTTCCCGAGCAGCCGTGATTCCCGGTGGAGCAGCGGTTCCGCTGCACTGCCCTGGCCCCTTCGCGGCGACCGTGCCGACCTTCCGCAATGGGATATCGACCAGCCGGACCAGAAGGGGTGGCTGGACGCCGAGAAGGACTTCAAGGGCGCCGTCCAGGCCCACGGCGAAGCCGAGGAACGGCGGCTGGCCTATGTCGCCTACACGCGGGCCAAACACGTCCTCTGGGTTTCCAGCGGAGCGTGGGTCGGTGGCCGCAGCGGAATGGCGGAGATGTCGCCGTTCCTCGCCGAGCTGGGGCCGCTCGCCGGCATCGGAACCGCCGGAGGCGCCCGTCCGGCACAGGACGCCGCAGCCGAGATCCACCCCGGCTCGGTGGAGGAGGAATCCCTGCCGGACGAAAGTCCCCTGACGCGCGACCTTGAGGTCGCAGTCTGGCCGTACGATCCCCTCGAGGGCCCTGTTGACCCGCGCACCGGCAAGCGGCTCCGGCTCGTTCCCGGCCGGCGGGCGGCCATGGACTCCGCCGCGGTCCGGCTGCGGACCGAAATATCGGCTATCCGGGAGCTGGCCTTAGAGGGAGAGCCGGAGCAGCCGGATCCCGCGGACCGGCCGCGAACTCCGCTCCGTCCCTACGCCGCCGGTTGGGCGCGGGAGGCCGCCCTGCTCCTGGAGCGCCGCGCCCGCCGTGCTCAAAGCCGGGACGTCCACCTGCCCGGGCACATTTCCGCATCCACGCTCGTTGACCTCGGGGAGGATCCCGGGGCTGTCCTGCAGCGCCTCCGGAGACCCGTCCCGCGCGAACCGGGGATGTCAGCCCGCAAGGGCACGGCGTTCCATGCCTGGGTCGAGGAGTACTTCGGAACAGCAGGCATGCTGGACATCGATGAAGCCCCCGGATCTGACAACCACATCGACGAGGCTTACGGGCTTGAGGACATGGTGGCCACGTTCAGGGAATCCCCCTGGGCACACCGGTCTCCGGCCCACGTCGAGGTGCCGGTCGAAACCCGCATCGGTGAAGTCGTGGTCCGCGGACGGATCGACGCCGTATTCCGCGACTCCGACGGCTGCTGGGACCTAGTGGACTGGAAGACCGGCAGGCGGCCGTCGTCCGGGCAGCTGAAAACGAAGAGCGTGCAGCTGGCTGTCTATCGGCTGGCCTGGGCGCGGCTCAAGGACGTGCCGCTGGACGAGGTGCGGGCCGCTTTCTATTACGTTGCGGACAACCAGGTGGTCCGCCCCCATGACCTGGCGTCTGGGGCCGAACTGGAGAGCATTGTCGCGGCAGCCCTTGCCGCACCGCGGCCCTAGGCGTGGGAATCACACCCTTGACCCTAGGACCATTGACCCTTAGGTCCCTTGGACTTAGGCCCCTTGGACCTCGAGTCCTCGGATCAGGGCGCCTTGGCGTCGACGATGTTGATGGCTGTGGTGGAGGTGTCATCGGCAGAAAGCGGCGTGGGCTGCGTCGCTGCCTCGGCGTCGTCCGGGTGGTCTTCTGCGTCCGGGCCGGACTGTCCGTCCACGCTTCCGTCACCGTCGATGCTTCCGTCCGCGTCCACGGTGTCCGGAACGTCCCCGGCGGCCGGAGCGTCCGGTGCATTGGAGGTTGGGTCCTCGTCAGCCGGGATGGGCATGACGTGCACGGCCGGCATCGGCTCGGAGACGTCGGTGTTCGCCGGTGCGGCAATCAGCTCGGCGGAAACCGGCTCGACCGAAATCGGACCGACCGAAACCGGGCCGGCTGAAGCCGGGTCCGGCGCTGCGGAACCCGGTGCAGCCGGTGACGGCAGGGGCTCCACGCTGATGGGCTGCCCGCCGTGCTCGGCGATGTCGTCCGCCAGCGTGGCCAGCATGCCTTCCGCCTCGGAAATCATCTCGGCGTCAGCGGCTGCAATTCCCTTGACAAGGTACTGCGCCAACGCGAATTCCGCGGACAGGGCCGCCCTTCGGAGCAGATGGCTGTCGGGCGCGTCGCGCCGGTGTTCGGTGTAGTGGCGCACCACGGCTTCAACGAACTCATGCTCGTTGGATGCCACGAGCCAGGCAAGGTCATCGGCGGGGTCGCCGATTCGCAGGTCGGTCCAGCCGGTGACGGCCGTGACCCGGTCCTCGTCGACGAGCAGGTTGTCCTCGTGAAGGTCGCCGTGGACCACGCACGGATTGAAGCGCCACAGTGACACGTCTTCCATGGCGTGCTCCCAGCGGCGGAGAAGCAGGGGCGGAATCTTTCCCGTCGTTGCGGCCATGTCGAGCTCGTTCAGCCTGCGCTGGCGGAACTCATTGGGGGTGTAGCTCGGCAGGTCGGCGTTGCTGACCAGGGCACGGGGCAAATCATGGATGGCGGCCAGGGCAGTTCCGATTTCCTTCGCCAGTTCCTGGGACCCCGCAGTCAACTCCTCCACTGTGCGGGTGGAGCCATTGAGGTGGGAGTAGACGAACGTGCTCAGATTCTGCTGGCGGACGGTCCCGGCCACGGTGGGCATCAGGAAGGGAAGCTCCGCCCGGATGGCGGGGGCGAAGGCGCGCAGCACCAGGAACTCCGTCTCGAGCCGTGTGCTCGCCTCCGCATGCCGGGGCGAACGGACCCGCCAGCGCTTTCCCTCGGAGTCGAGCAGGAGAGCCGAATCAAAGTCCGCCGGATCGTCCGGTGCGGAACTCACGGCGGTCGGGCTCAGTCCGGGGACTGCCGCGGTTGCCACAGCTGCCAATTCGATCGGTTCTCTTCTCACGGTTCCACGGTAGATTGACTCGCGTTCAAGACGGCGATGTGTCGCGGCGAGTCTTGAGATCCAGCCGAAATATGAGCCGGCCGCTGTCCAAAGCGGGCCGCCCGGCGCCTCCTGGAAATGTGAATTGTCACCCCGAGTCAGTACGGTGGATACATGAGTCATGCGGAGGCCGCTGCGCCGGTCAGTCAGCAGTTGGGCAAGGCGCCGGAAAATCAGCTGCCCAAGGGTGATTTGGCGGCCAACCACCTTTTCGACACCGTGCTGCCGGTGCGCCCGGCCCTGGTGAACCGCGGATCAGTTGAACGGATGAAGCCCAACCTCGTCGAAGACCTCCTGGCACGCGGCGGCACGCAAGCCATGGTCCTGTCCGGCAGGCACGCCGTCATTCACGACGACGCCCTCGTCCTGACGGACGCCGCCCGGCTGCTGGACCGGCTCCGCAGTGCGGATTCCGGGCCCTCGCTCATCGTCTACCTCGGCTCTGCCCTGGAGAATTCGGATCTCCCGGCAGGGACTGAGATCCTGCTGTTCATCCTGCCCGCCCCGGTCGATCCCGGCACCGCAGGACTCCCCGCGGGCGCCACCTGGGAAGGATTCCGCGACGTTGCCGCCCGGCTGGACCCGACCCATACGGCCCTCTTCGTTGAGGCCAGCGCCATCGCCAACTGGCATGGCAGCCACACGCACTGCCCCAGGTGCGGCGCCCAGACCACCGTGGAAACCGGCGGATGGGTCCGGCGCTGCCCGGAAGACAACTCCGAACACTATCCCCGGACCGATCCCGCGATCATCGTCACCGTGGTAGGACCGGACGGGCGCCTGCTCCTTGGCGGCGGCGGCCCGCTCGATGCAAAGAACTACTCAACACTTGCCGGCTTCGTGGAACCGGGGGAGTCGCTCGAACAGGCCGTGGTCCGCGAAATCCGCGAGGAAGTGGGCGTGCGCGTCAGGGCCTGCCAGTACCTCGGATCCCAGTCCTGGCCCTTCCCTGCATCACTCATGCTCGGTTTCACCGCCGTCACGGATGACTCCGAGGCAAAGCCCGACGGCGTTGAGGTCACCCGGGCCCGGTGGTTCAGCCGGGAGGAACTCCAGAACGCTGTGCTGAGCGGCGAGATTGTCATTTCCACCAGGCTGTCCATCGCCCGGTCGCTGATCGAACACTGGTACGGCGGCGTTATCCAGGACCGGCCCGCCGACGAATGACCGGGACAACCCCATCCATCCCATCGACTGAGCAGCAGAAGTGACTACAGAAATTCCTGACGGCAACGACTCCCTGGAGGACCGCATCCTCGGCGGCCTCGACGCCGAACAGCGGGAGGTGGCCAGCACCCTGACCGGCCCGCTCTGCGTTCTCGCGGGGGCCGGAACCGGCAAGACCCGTGCCATCACGCACCGGATCGCCTACGGAGTGCATTCCGGGGTATACAGTCCGCAGCGGCTGCTGGCGGTCACCTTCACGGCACGTGCTGCCGCGGAAATGCGCAGCAGGCTGCGTGACCTCGGCGTCGGCAACGTCCAGGCCCGGACGTTCCACGCCGCGGCGCTTCGGCAACTCCAGTTTTTCTGGCCGCAGGCTGTCGGCGGGACACTGCCAAACCTTCTGGACCACAAAGCACAGATGATCGCCGAGGCCGCCCGCCGGCTGCGGCTCAGCACGGACCGGGCGTCCATCAGGGATTTGGCGTCGGAGATCGAGTGGGCCAAGGTGTCCATGCTGACGCCGGCCAACTATCTGGAGAACGCCCAGGACCGGGGCAACCCCGGAGGCTTCGACCTCACCGCCGTCGCCCGGGTCTTCCAGTCATACGAGGACGTCAAGACCGACCGCAACGTCATCGACTTCGAGGACGTCCTGTTGATTACCGTGGGCATCCTCCAGGAAGACCCGAAGGTCGCCGCCACGGTCCGGGAACAGTATCGGCATTTCGTCGTGGACGAGTACCAGGACGTGTCCCCGCTGCAGCAACGCCTCCTGGAGCTGTGGCTGGGCGGCCGGGATGAACTGTGCGTGGTGGGCGATGCCAGCCAGACCATCTATTCGTTCACCGGCGCGTCCCCCCGCCATCTGCTCGGCTTCAAGGCCCTGTATCCGAACGCCAACGTGGTCAAGCTGATCCGCGACTACCGCTCCACGCCCCAGGTGGTAAAGCTGGCCAATGACCTCCTGGCGGCCCGCCGCAGCGGAGGCCCGGCCGCGGACGCCGCGTGGGCGGCGCCGCTGAAGCTGGTTGCGCAGCGGAACGCCGGACCGGCGCCGCAGTTCACCGAGTGCTCGGACGACGAAGCCGAGGCTGCCACAGTCGCCGCCAAGATCCGCGGCCTGCTCGACGCCGGCACGCCGGCCAGCCAAATCGCCATCCTGTTCCGCACCAACGGGCAGTCCGAGGCCTACGAGCAGGCCCTGGCCTCCGCGGGAATCGGCTACCAGCTGCGCGGTGGCGAACGGTTCTTCGCCCGCAAGGAAGTGCGCGACGCCATCCTCCAGCTGCGCGCGGCCACCCGCGCCGTCGCGGAGTGTCTCTTATACACATCTCGATGTGTATAAGAGACAGGGCCAGCTCGTCCGCGACATCGTTGCATCGCTGGGGTACACGGACGCCGCCCCCCACAGCGGAGGCGCGCTGCGCGAGCGCTGGGAATCCCTGGCGGCCCTGGTGGCCCTGGCGGATGAGCTCGTGCTGAGCCGCGGCCCGCAGTTCAGCCTCTCGGACTTCGTCAACGAGCTCCAGGAGCGGTCGCTGGCCCAGCACGCGCCCACGGTGCAGGGCGTCACGCTGGCGTCACTGCACGCCGCAAAAGGCCTGGAGTGGGATGCCGTGTTCCTGGTGGGGCTGAGCGAAGGGCTCATGCCCATTTCGTTCGCCGATACTGCGGAGGCTGTGGACGAGGAACGCCGCCTGCTGTACGTCGGCATAACCCGTGCGCGCGAGCACCTGGCGCTGTCCTGGTCCACCGCGCGGACACCGGGCGGCCGCGCCAACCGGAAACCGTCACGCTTCCTGGACGGACTCCGGCCCGACTCCGTGGCAAGTTCCAGCGCCCGCGGCAAGGGACCGTTGCCCAAGCGGAAGGCAGCCACGCCCGCGTCCTGCCGGGTCTGCGGCAGCATGCTGGCCAGCGGCGCCGAACGGAAGGTGGGCCGCTGCAGCCAATGCCCGCCCACCTACGAGGAGCAAACCTTCAACGCGCTCCGGGAGTGGCGCAAGGAAGTCGCGTTGTCGGCCGAAGTTCCGGCCTTCGTGGTCTTCACCGATGCAACCCTCACCGCGATTGCCGAAGCGCGGCCGGTGTCGCTCGAGGAACTGGCCCGCCTCGCCGGCGTCGGCCCCTCCAAACTGGAGAAGTACGGCGAAGCCGTCCTGGCGGTCCTGGTGGAAAGCACCACGCTCTGATGCCCGGCACACCGCAGACGACGCACGACGGCGCCCCCGTTGTGGTGCGCCGGTCGGGCCGCCGGCGTCGCACCGTTGCCGCCTTCTGGGAGAACGGCACGGCGGTCGTGGCGATCCCCGCCCACTTCAGCAGGGCCCAGGAAGCCGAATGGGTGCGGCGGATGCTGGAGAAGCTCAGGACCCAGGGCGACAAGAAGTCCAACGGCTCGGGCCGTCGCCCCTCGTCGGATGCCGCCCTGGCCGGCCACGCCGCCCACCTCTCGGCAACATACCTGGGTGGCAGGGCCCGGCCGACGTCGGTCCGCTGGGTCAGCAACCAGAACTCGCGCTGGGGTTCGGCCACGCCCGCCGACGGCTCCATCCGGCTTTCGGACAAGCTCCGTCCCATGCCGCAGTGGGTCATCGACTACGTGCTGCTCCATGAACTGGCGCATCTGCTCGTGGCCGGTCACAACGCAGCCTTCTGGAAGCTGCTGGAGGCTTACCCCGAGACCGCACGCGCCAAGGCGTTCCTGGAGGGCGTGGCGTTCGCCACGGCCCGCGGGTTGCCCGCCGACGGCCAGCATGGGCTGGCCGACGACGCCGGCCAGCCCGCCGCCGTCGGCCCCTAGCCCCTGCCGGAGCGGTTCCTGCTTCGGACGGTCCTGGTTGGACTGTTCCTACTTGTCCTTGGCGTCGGGAGCAGCGCCATCGGTGCCGTCATCCTCCGCGGTGCCGCTATCCTCTGCCACACCATCCTCCGGGGCGCCGGAATCCTCGGCGGGCCCGGCTTCGGGGCTGTCGAAGCCGCCGTTCAGCAGTTTCGTGAGTGCGTCGTCCACCTCGCTGTCGCTGGCTTCGGCCAGCTTGCGGCGTTCGCTGAAGCCCTTGGGGTCATCGAGGTCCTCGGCCGTGGGGAGCAGGTCGGGATGCTTCCAGATGGCATCGCGGCCATCAATGCCGCGCTCTTCCTTCAAGGACGCCCACAGTGTTGCGGCCTCGCGGAGGCGCCGGGGGCGCAGTTCCAGTCCCACCAGGGAGGCGAAGGCGTGTTCGGCAGGGCCGCCGGTGGCGCGGCGGCGCCGGACGGTTTCGCGGAGGGCGGCGGCGGACGGGAGGACCTTCTCGGTGGCCGCCGCGGTGAGTTCGTCAACCCATCCTTCAACCAGGGCGAGGGCGGTCTCCAGTTTCTGGAGGGCCTGCTCCTGGGCCGGGGTCCGCTGGGGCATGAAGACACCCTGCGAAAGGGCCTCCTGAATTCCTTCGGGGTTGCTGGGGTCGAGGTCCCGGGCGAGCTCTTCAATCCGGGACGTGTCGATGTGGATGCCTCGGGCGTAGGCCTCGATGGCGCCCAGCAGGTGCCCCCGCAGCCACGGGACCTGGACGAACAGCCGGGCGTGGGCGGCCTCGCGGACAGCAAGGAACAGGCGAATGTCGTTCTCCGGCAGGCTGAGTCCCTCGCCGAACTTTGCCACGTTGCCCGGAAGCAACGCCATTTCCAGGTCGGCCAGCGGAACGCCGATGTCAGTTGAACTGACCACCTCGGCGGACAGTGCACCGATGGCCTGACCCAGCTGCATGCCGAAGATGGCGCCGCCCATGTTCTGCAGCATGGAGGAAGCGCCGCCCATCATGGACTTCATTTCCTCGGGCATCTGCTCGGTCATTGCGCTGGACAACGCGTTGGCGATGCTGTTGGCCACCGGCTCCGTAAGCCGCTTCCAGGTTCCGAGCGTTTCCTCGACCCACTCTGCACGCGACCAGGCGCGGCCGATCAGGCCCGTCGCCGGCAGGTCGGTGACCGGGTCCAGCCACAGTTCGGCAAGCCGCAGGGCCTCGTCCACCTCGCGTGACTGCGGCGTCGTGACGGACGGATCAGAACTGCTGGCGGCAACACGACGGGCGTTGTCGTGGGCCAGTTTCCAATTGACGGGTCCCTCGGACGGGGCGCTCATCATGGCCTGCACCTGTGAAAACATCTGTGCCAGCAGGTTGGGATCGTCGGGGAGCCCGGCCGCTTTCGCCAATTCGGCGGGGTCGATGTCGCCCATGCCCTTGCCGCCCATGAGGTTCTGCAGCATTTCTGCCAGCGGATCCTTCGGGTTTTCTTCGCCGTTAGGCGGATTGAGTGGGTTGGAGGTCATGATCCCGCCGATCGTCGGTGTGACTACTGATCAACCTTCACGCTACCCCGCGGGCGGGCGGCTGTCTGCCGAATGGGGGTCCGTTCGCTGTAGGCAAAGAGCTTTCACCCGGCGCGGACGCGTAGTGTTAGAAATCGGAATGTTTGCAGGTTGTGCCACGGCTGTCCGCTGGCCGCCGCCACGGTGCCGCGAGCTACAAACGCGGTGGGGAGAGGTCCTTCAGTGACGATTACCAAGGGCGACCAGCCCTCAGAGGAGTCCGCGGCTGCCACGGGCAGCGGCGAGCCGGCCGGCGCGGAAATGCACGGCACGCCCAAGTCGGCGCGCGACCCCCGGGTCTCGACCATGATGCTCGCCGGACTCCTTGCCCTCGGACTCGGCGTGACAGCCGCCGTCCTGCCGGTCCCGTACGTGGTGGAGTCGCCGGGGCCCACGTTCAACACCCTGGCCAGTGACAACGCCAAGCCCGTCATCAGTGTCACCGGGCACGAGACGTTCCCTGCGAAGGGAAACCTTGACCTCACCACCGTCTACGTGGACGGAGGGCCCAATGGTCCGGTCAGCGTTTTCGAGGCCTTCTCCGCCTGGCTCGACGGCTCGAAGGCCGTCTATCCGCAGGAACTGATCTTCCCGACGGGCGTCACCAAGGAACAGTCGCAGCAGGAGAGCGCCGTGGCCATGACCACGTCGCAGGAGAATGCCGTGGCGTCGGCGCTGCACGAACTCGACATCCCGTACGGGCAGAAACTGGAAGTCGCCGATCTTTCTGACGGCTCAGCCGCCGCGGGCAAGCTCAAGGCGGGAGACGTCTTCGCCTCGATCAACGGCAAGGCGGTCACGTCACTGACGGTGATCCAGGAGGAACTGGCCGCCGGCAAGGGCAAGCCGGTCGCCGTCGTCGTGGACCGTGGCGGGAAGCCGGTCACGGAAACCGTAACGCCGGCCCGGAGCGAATCGGGGCGCTACATCCTGGGCGTCCTGCTCAAGTACCGGTTTACCTTTCCGTTCGACGTGAAAATTTCGCTCGACAAGGTGGGCGGCCCCAGCGCAGGAATGATGTTCGCCCTGGGAATCATCGATACCGTGACGCCCGGAGACCTCACCGGCGGAAAACACATCGCGGGGACGGGCACCATCACACCCGAAGGCGCCGTGGGGCCCATCGGGGGAGTTGCCGTGAAGATGCATGGCGCGCGGGCCGCCGGCGCCACGATGTTCCTCGCACCCGCAGCGAACTGTGCCGAGGTCACCGGGCACATTCCGGACGGTCTCCAGGTGGTCAAAGTGGAGAACCTGGACGAGGCGCGCCGTGCGGTCGAACTGGCCGCAAAGGACGGCGACACATCGGGCCTTCCGGGCTGCACCAACAACTAGACTAAACCTAGGAACTATGGCCGGGCTTCACTCGTGGCAGTAATTGACAGCCGTTGCCACGCGGGCCGTCGGACAGCGCAAGCTGACACGTGCAGGGTGCCCGCGGGCGCCCGGCACCGGGCATGTTGCTGTCACCTGAAAACTGAAAATACGATCAGCAACTGACAAAGCTATGAGGTACAGAGTTTGTCCCGTCCTGCCAGCCCCACCCCGCCCGGAAGACTCCAACCAAGGCGCGGTGCCTTGACGCCGACGCTCATTGTCGTAGCGCTGGTTGTCGTCGGATTCATTTTCTTCGCCAACGTGTGGACGGACGTCCTCTGGTACCAGCAGCTTGGCTTCTTCGAAGTGTTCCTGACGGAAAACCTCGCCAGGATCGGCATCTTTGCCGTTGGATTCGCCATCATGTTCGCCGGCGTTTTCTTCGCCATCCGGATCGCCTACCATGCCCGCCCGGTTTATGCTCCGGACTCTGAAATCCGCGACAACCTCAACCGGTACCAGGCCCAGCTGGAGCCCGTTCGCCGTGTGGTCATGATCGGACTTCCCGTGCTGTTCGGCCTCTTCGCCGGCAGCGCGGCCTCCAGCCAGTGGCAGAAAGTCCTTCTGTTCTTCAACCAGGAGCCCTTCGGCCAGAACGATCCCGCGTTCGGGCTGGACATCGGCTTTTACCTGATGACGCTGCCGTTCCTGGGCTTCGTCACCGGATTCCTGATCAGCGTGGCAATCGTGGCCGGCATTGCCGGCATCCTGACGCACTACCTCTACGGCAGCATCCGGATCATGGAGCGCGGCATCTTCACGAGCCGCGCCGCCCAGATCCACCTCGCCGTGACGGGCGCATCGTTCCTGATCCTCCTCGGCGTAAACTTCTGGCTGGACCGCTACGCCGCCGTGCAGAACAGCGGCGGCCGGTGGGCCGGCGCGCTGTACACGGACGTCAACGCCGTCATCCCCACCAAGGCCATCCTGGCCGTAGCGGCTGTCCTCGTCGCCATCCTCTACATCGTGGCCGCGGTCATCGGAAAGTGGCGGCTGCCCGTCATCGGTACGGCCATGCTGGTCATCACGTCCATCCTCGCCGGCGGCGTGTACCCCTGGGTGATCCAGCAGTTCCAGGTGCGTCCCTCGGAGCAGACGCTGGAACGGGAATTTATCGAGCGCAACATCGGAATGACGCGTTCGGCGTACGGTCTCGACCAGGTCAAGGTGCAGCGGTACAACGCCACCACCACCACCTCAGCCGGGGCGCTGGCGCCGGACGCCCAGACCACCGCCAATATCCGGCTCCTGGACCCGAACCTGATTTCGGACGCCTTCTCGCAGCTCGAACAGTTCCGTCCGTACTACCAGTTCCCCAAGGCCCTCAACGTGGACCGGTACCTGGTCAACGGCAAGGTGCAGGACACCGTCATCGCGGTGCGCGAGCTCAATCCCGAGGGCCTCAGCCCGGATCAGCAGTCCTGGCTGAACCGTCACGTCGTATACACCCACGGCTATGGCGTGGTCGCTGCCAAGGGCAACAAGTTCACGGCGGACGGAAAGCCCGAGTTCCTGCAGTCCGGCATCCCGTCCACGGGTGTCCTCGGCAACGACAAGACCTACGAGCCGCGAATCTACTTCGGCGAGGACTCTCCGGAGTACTCGATCGTGGGAGCGCCGGAGGGCGCGGCGCATCGTGAGCAGGACAGGCCCGCGTCCAAGGAGGGCGGCGAGACCCAGTACACCTTCACGGGCAACGGCGGCCCCAATGTCGGAAGCTTCTTCAACCGGGTCCTGTACTCGATCAAGTTCCAGTCCTCGGACCTCCTGCTTTCCGACGGCGTGAACGACGCTTCGCAGATCCTGTACGAGCGCAACCCCCGTGAACGCGTGCAGAAAGTGGCGCCTTACCTGACCGTTGACGGAAACGCGTACCCCGCCGTCGTCGACGGCCGGGTCAAGTGGATCGTGGACGGTTACACCACCAGCCAGTACTACCCGTACTCCCAGCAGGAACAGCTGTCGGACGCCACCAAGGACTCTCAGACCACCGCCGGCCGCAATGTTGCACTGCCCAACAGCTCGGTGAACTACATCCGCAACTCCGTCAAGGCGACCGTGGATGCCTACGACGGCTCCGTCACCCTCTACGCGTGGGACGATCAGGATCCCCTTCTGAAGGCCTGGCAGAAGGTCTTCCCCACTTCCCTGAAGCCCTTCTCGGAGATGTCTGCGGACGTCATGAGCCACGTCCGCTACCCGGAGGACCTGTTCAAGGTTCAGCGTGAGCTCCTGGGGCGTTACCACGTGACGGACCCCGTGAGCTTCTACAAGAACGACGACGCGTGGAGCGTTCCCAACGATCCCACCGTTTCGGATCCGGTCAAGCAGCCGCCGTTCTACATGTCGCTGCAGATGCCGGACCAGAAGACGCCGGCGTTCCAGCTGACATCGGCCTATATTCCCCAGGTGGTGGACGGGAATGCCCGCAACGTGCTCTATGGATTCCTGGCCGCCGATTCGGACGCGGGCAGTAAGAAGGGCGTGAAGGCCGGTTCATACGGTGAGCTCAGGCTCCTGCAGGTTCCGCCGGAGGCCCAGGTTCCGGGCCCAGGCCAGGCACAGAACAAGTTCAACTCTGATCCGACGGTGTCGCAGGCACTGAACCTGCTGCGGCAGGGTGCCTCCGACGTGCTGAACGGCAACCTGCTGACGCTGCCGGCCGGTGGCGGCATGCTGTACATCCAGCCTGTCTACCTCAAGTCCACGGGTGAGACGTCCTACCCGACCCTGCAGCGGGTGCTGGTGGCCTTTGGCGACAAGATCGGCTTCGCGCCCACCTTGGATGCCGCCCTGAACCAGTTGTTCGGCGGCAATTCCGGGGCGACGGCCGGAGACAAGGACAACAACGGGCAGACGTCCACGCCGCCCGGCGGCACGACGCCTCCGGCAACGGGCGAGGTGGGTGCCAAGGCTGCGCTGAAGGCCGCCCTGGACGAAGCCAACGCCGCCATCAAGGCCGGCCAGGAGGCTTTGGCGAAGGGCGATTTCGCGGCCTACGGCGAACAGCAGAAGAAGCTGGCGGCGGCGTTGAAGAAGGCGCTGGACGCCGAGGCCAGGATTCCCGGCACCGGCACTGCCAGCACTCCGACGTCACCGTCTGCCACGCCGACGCCGACGCCGAGCAGTTAGCGGCTAAGCAGCCGCACGCGAACGGTCAATGGCCAGCACGTGAGGAAGCCGGTCCCGCACCCCCGGAAGGGGAGCGGGACCGGCTTTTCGCATTTCCCGCCCGGCGGCGAAGGCGCCGGAGACGCAGATCACGTCGCCGCGATTTGGCCTCCCGTTCACCGGACGGTAGAGTTGTTCTTGCGACGCGGGGTGGAGCAGTTCGGTAGCTCGCTGGGCTCATAACCCAGAGGTCACAGGTTCAAATCCTGTCCCCGCAACCACAAAGAGGCCCTGACCGGGGATAATCCGGTCGGGGCCTCTTGCATTGCCGGGCCGTTGTCCAAGTGCTAGCAGTTCCTAGTATTCTCTTTCGCAGGGCCCGGAATTCCTGGCAAGCGCGCGGCACCCACACTGGTCAGTCATTCTCGAGAGGAATGTAGTTCGATGTCCACAACGAAGAACAAGTCCGGCACTTCGAAGGGCAAGCGGTCCAGGCTCTACTGGGCGGTGCCTGCGGCGCTTGTGGCCATGGTGCTGGTGGTCCTTCTCGCCAAGTGGCTCACGGGCCTGCCCGCGGTCCGGTCCTTCATGACGGACTACCCGGGGCACTCGGAGCTGCCGGCCGGTGCTCCCGTCGGTTTCCCCGCGTGGCTGGCGTGGCAGCACTTCCTGAACGCCTTCTTCCTCCTGCTCATCATCCGCACCGGGTGGCAGGTGCGGACCACTATGCGGCCGGGCGGCTACTGGACCCGCAACAACAAGGGACTCATCCGGACCAAGACCGCCCCCACGAAAATCAGCCTGGAACTGTGGTTCCACCTGACCCTGGACGCGCTCTGGATCCTGAACGGGCTGATCTTCGCGGTCCTGCTGTTCGCCACCGGTCAATGGATGCGGATCGTGCCCACCGGCTGGGACGTTTTCCCCAATGCAGCCTCCGCCGTGCTCCAGTACGCGTCGCTGAACTGGCCCACGGAAAACGGCTGGGTCAACTACAACGCCCTGCAGTTGCTGACGTACTTCGTGACCGTCTTCATCGCCGCTCCGCTGGCATTCATCACCGGCCTGCGGATGTCCAACGCGTGGCCCAAAAAAGCTGCCGCCCTCAACAAGGCCTACCCGATCGAGGCCGCCAGGGCAGTGCACTTCCCTGTGATGATCTACTTCGTGGCGTTCATCGTTGTCCACGTGTTCCTGGTCCTGGCCACCGGCGCCCTGCGGAACCTCAATCACATGTATGGCGGAAGCGACGACGTGAGCTGGGTGGGTTTCTGGATCTTCGCCGCGTCGGTGGCGGTAATGGTCGGGGCGTGGTTCCTGGCCAGGCCGCTGTTCCTGCGCCCCATTGCCTCCCTCATGGGCAAGGTCACCAGCCGCTGATCCGCGGGCCGCTCAGGTCGCCTTGAGCTGCTGGTAGCTCTCCAGCGCGCGTTCGCGGGATTCCTGCAGGCCCACCAGCGGGCCCGGATAGTTCGGCGCCGCAGCCGGGTTTTTCCAGGGCTCGTGGACGGCACTGTCATCCAGGGCGGCGAGTTCCGGGATGAACCCGCGAAGGTACCGGCCGCCGGCGTCGAACTTCTTGCTTTGCGTCACGGGATTGAAAATCCGGAAGTAGGGCGAAGCATCCGCGCCCGAGCCCGCCACCCACTGCCAGTTGGCCGGATTGCTGGCCGGATCGGCGTCAACGAGTGTGTCCCAGAACCAGGCCTCACCCAGGCGCCAGTCGGCCAGCAGGTTCTTCACCAGGAACGACGCCGCGGCCATGCGGACCCGGTTGTGCATCCAGCCGGTCTGCCACAGTTGCCGCATGCCCGCGTCCACGAGCGGATACCCCGTGCGACCCTGCTGCCACGCCGCCAGTTCGGCCGCCGACGGCGTTTGCCAGGCAAAGCGGTCGAACTCGGGACGGTAATTCTCTGTCGCCAGGCCAGGATTTTCGTACAGGAGCTGCCAGCAGAATTCACGCCAGCCGAGCTCGCTTCGAAAAATACCGACGTCGGCCGGAGCGTGCCGCGGGAACCGCTCGCGGAGCGCGTGCCAGATCCGGAACGGGCTGATCTCGCCAAAGCGAAGATACGGGGAAAGCCGGCTTGTGCCCTCTACCCCGGGCACGTCCCGTCCGGTCCCGTATTCTTCAACAGGCCCGTCCAGGAAGTCCTCAAGCCGCCGGTGGGCTCCTTCTTCGCCGGGCGTCCAGGCCTCCGCGAGGCCCCCGCTCCAGTCGGGGCTGCGGGGGAGCAGCCCCCAGCTGTCGAGATCGTCACCGGCCGGCACGGAGCCGGACACAGTGGCGGGTTTTGGAAACTGAGCGGGTGAGCCGGCAGGTGGCCGGGGCTCTGCTCCGGCCAGGCAGGAACGCCAGAACGGCGTGAACACCTTGTACGGGCCTCCCGTGCCAGTCCGGACCGTCCACGGCTCGAACAGCAGGTTCGCCTGGTGGCTCGTGGCGTCAATGCCCTGTTCGGTGGCCCACTCCTTGATGCCGGCGTCCAGCGTCCGCTCCGGCAGCCCGTAACGCCGGTTCCAAAAGATGGCCCCGGCAGCGGTCTGCTCCGCCAGTTCCCGGATGACGGAGGCGGCGCCACCCCGGCGGAGCAGCAGGCGTGATCCGTTCGACTCCAGGTCCGCGGCAAGAGCGGACAGCGAATGGTGAAGCCACCATTTGGCGGCTCCGCCGAGCGGGCGGATTCCGGGAGAGACCTCATCCAGGATGTAGACCACGGTCAGCGGATCCGGCAGGGAGGCCGCGGCAACGAGGGCCGGGTTGTCGTCGAGGCGAAGGTCGTCCCTGAGCCAGACAATCGTGGAAGCCATGGCTCCACGCTACACGCCGCGGGCATAGCGGAGGCCGGGGTCCTGGGGACCCCGGCCTCCGCCCGGTTAGGTCGCTAGTTAAGGGGCTAGAGCTTGTCGAAGTCAGCCTCTTCGACGGTCGATCCTGACGCCGAACCGTTGGCTCCGGCGCCGATGGCAGGCTTGGCGCCTCCGGACTTCAGAGCGGCCAGGCGTGCCTCGATTTCCGTCTGCTCGCCGAGATCCTCCAGCTGGTTGAACTGGGCGTCAAGGCTCGACGCCGCGAGCTCCTGCTGGCCGCGGACCTTTGCCTCTTCGCGGCGGATTTTCTCCTCGAAACGCCCGACTTCGCTGGTGGGGTCCATGAAGTCGATGCTCTTGAGGGCGTCGTGGACCTGGGACTGCGCGGCAGCCGTCTTCGAACGGGCAACCAGCTCGTTGCGCTTGCTGGTGAGCTGGTTGAGCTTCCCCTTCATCTGGTCCAGGCCGGTCTTGAGCCGGTCCACCACCTCGGACTGGGATGCAATGTTGGGTTCAGCTGCCCTTGCCTCGTTCTCCGAGGACATCTGGCGCTGCAGGGCAACCTTCGCGAGGTTGTCGAATTTCTGGGCGTCGGCTGCATTGCCGCCGGACCGGTACTCATCGGCCTTGCGCGACGCCGCCAGGGCCTTGTTGCCCCAGTCCTGGGCGTTCTTGATGTCCTCGTTGTAATCGTCCTGGAGCATGCGCAGGTTTCCGATGGTCTGGGCCACAGCAGCTTCGGCTTCCGCAATGTTGTTGGTGTAGTCCCTGACCATCTGGTCCAGCATCTTTTGCGGATCCTCAGCCTGGTCCAGCAAGGAGTTGATGTTGGCCTTTGCCAGCTGCGCCATGCGGCCGAAAATGGACTGCTTCATGGTGTTACCTTTCGTCCTGCTCAGTGTGTCCCACTGAATTCAGTGAACAGTTGATACCGCTTCTACCCGCCGGCCGGATTCACCGTCACGGCGCCTAGTTTTGCCCTACTGGAGCTGGCTGCCTGCTAGAAACTGCCGGAGTCGCCTCCGCCGAAGTCGCCGCCGCCAAAGTCGCCGCCGCCGAAGCCGCCGCCTGAGTCGCCGCCCCAGCCTCCGCCGTCGCCGCCGTCGCTGTGACCGCCACCCCAGCCGCCGCCGCTGCCGCCGTTCAGGATGGAGTTGATGAGGATGCCGCCAAGTATGGCGCCGCCCAGGCCGCCGCCTCCGCCGCCGCCGAACATGCTGTTCCTGCCATAGCCCTGATTGGCGTAACCGCCGAAACTGTCGACGTCGGACTGGGCCAGCTGGGCGGCCTGGGCAGCGAGGGCGTGCGCCTGCTGCGCGTACGTCAGTGCGGTGACGGGATCATTGCGTGAGATGGACAGCGCGTAATCGAGGTTGCGCTGGGCCTCCGCCAGCCGGGTCCGGGCTTCAGTACCCACCCCGCCGCGCCTGGCCGTGATGTAATCCGAGGTCGCGCTGATCTGCGCCTGTGCAGACATGATGGTCTGCTGCAGGGATGCCTGGGCACGGCGTGCCTGCTCTTGCTGGTCACGGATACCGCTCAGGGCCTGGTCCAGGGTCCGGTGCGCCGATTCGACGCGCTCGAGCGTGGCGATCGGGTCAATCCTGCCGCCTTGGATTTCACTCTTCACCTGGGCCAGTGCCGCTTCCACGCCGGCTACCGGGCCGGAAAGCTCCGGATGCTCGCCGGTCTGGATCATGGCCTTCGCCTGGGCCAGGTCCTGGGACGTGTCCACGACTGCGGATTCGAGTCCCTGCCGGGCCTCGTCCAGGCTGCCGGCAACCTTGGAAATGGCGCCCAGGAGCACGTTGGTCTGATGCAGGCTCTCCTCGGCGGCACGGACCGCCACGGCGGCAAGGCTTCCCTCGCCTGTTTCGAGCTTTTCGTGGGCGGTGGCACCAGCGTTCTGAACGAAGGCGAGGCGTTCCTTGGCCTGGGTGATGTTGTCCGCGACCTGGACGAGCGCGCTGTCGGCGTACTTGCCGCGCAGCTCAGCCAGCGTCTGTTCAGCCTTCGCTATTTTCGCGTCGGCGTCCACGGCCTCGGCGTTGACGGCGGCCAGGGCCTGCGGCGCGTTCTTTTCCAGTTCGCGGAGCGAGTCGAAGTCGGCCTTCTGCTCTTGGAGCGATGACAGGGCTGCCTCGGAGCGGCGGATGATTTCGCCCAGCCAGCTGCGCTGCTGCTCCTCGGTGTCGGGAATGTGGTCGTCCAGCTGCTGCTGTAGCTTGAAGGATTCGGACATATGCCCCTTGGCCTCCTGGAGCGCCCGGGTGAAGTTGCCGACGGCGGACTCACCGTACTGGGCCTCTGCGAAGCCGAGCTCCTGCTCGCTGGACTTGATGGCGTCGTCGGCCTCGATCAGCAGCGAGCCGCTCTTCTTGCGGAGTTCGTCGACACTCAACGAAGCAAGGGGATCAAGCTCCGCGCCCTGCGGGCCGTAGCTCGCGCTGGACGCCTGGGCCTTCTTCCTGCGGTTCCTGAGGTAGAGATAGGTTCCCGCACCGCCTGCCGCCAGGACGCCGGCACCCACGAGGACGGCCGTTCCGGCGCCGCCGCCGGACGGAACGGTGCCGCTCCCGCCGCCGGCAGCATCACCAACGGCTGCCGCGGTGTCAATGGCAGCCTGTGCGTAGTCCTTCTTTCCGCCAGCCAGGTTGGCTGCGACCGCGTTTTGTGAGATGGCCCCGGCCTTTGAGGCAATGGCACTCGCCGAGTTCGGGGCGAAGTAGTACTGGCCGGCGGTTGAGATGGCAAGGAGGACATCAGCCCTGCCCATGCCCTTCTGTTCGGCGACGGCCTTGCCCCAGTCCGCGGGCTTTGCGGGGTTTTCAAAGGAATTCACAGTGACCACGTACAGGTTGTACTTGTGGTCCTTGAGCAGCTTCTGGATGGCGTCCTGGACTTCACCCTTGCGGCTGCCCAGGACATTAGCCTTATCTACGATGTTCTGGCCGGACGGGATGGGTACCGGATCCTCAGCCCAAGCTGCCGCGGCGGGAAACGCCAGCATTCCAGTCAGGCCGATCACGGCGAGAACACGTTTCAACATTGACCGCATGGCAACCCTTCAGCACACCTGCGACTGTATCGGGACGAACAGTCGTCTCAGAACGCAGCAGCGCCCCCACGCCGGGTGTAAAGCCGCAGGTCGCTGTGGCAATTCTTCTTGATTCTATGGTGCACCAATGGGGCCGTCCACCGCAGGGAATATGCCACCAGCGAAAAGCGCTCAAGAGCCAGGACGACGCCCCGGCTGCGGCTTGGCGCCCCTCGGAAGGGCGGTCGCGGCGCACATTCAGGAACCTCCCAGCAAACATCGATTTTAGTTTCAGTCGAATCGTCCATAGTTAATACAGACGAGGATGAAAGGAAGTCCAATGACTGAGAACCCAGTGCCGGGCGCAGCACCTGAGAACCGAGATCCTGCAGGGCGGCCCGCTGATCCCACGGCTCGGCCTGCGCACGAGGAGGGTTTCCAATCTCAGGGAAGTCAGCCGGAGGGAAACTACAGGGACCACCCCACCGAACAGCTGGGCGGCGGGGATGCGGGCCGCGATAACATGGGCGGCGATGATGCCCTGCCCGCCGGCTCTGCCAACCCCACCATGCGGCTTGACCGGCCGGACCAGGAGGCTCCGGGCGAGCTCCAGGGCCACCCGCAGTCAGAGCCCTTCAACGGGCCGCGTCCCGTATATCCCCAGCACGCTCCTTTCTACGGGCACGAGTCGGGGCCTGCAACCCAGCAGTTCGCGTCCGCCCCGCATCCCGGGGGCCCGGGCCAGCCCCATCAGTCTCCCTATGCCCAGCACGTCCCCCACTCGGCCCCTTATGACAACCGGGCCAACGCGCCCAGGCGCAAGGCCAGTTTCGGCGTTGGCACGCTCGTGGCCAGCATCCTCGCCGCAGGACTCGTTGGCGGTGGGGTGGCGACGGTCGGCGCCGGCAATCTCTTCGTCGCCGGGACGGCGCCAGCCGTCAGCACCGGCAGCCAGCCCGGGACAGTGATCGTCAACAACAAGGATGACGTCAACGCCATCACGGCCGCTGCCGTCAAGGCATCGCCGAGCGTTGTGACGATCAAGGCCACGAACGGCAGCGAGGGCGGCACCGGCTCAGGTGTCATCCTCGACGACCAGGGCCATATTCTCACCAACACCCACGTGGTGACCCTGGACGGCACGGCGGCCAGCGCGGATATTGAAATCCGCACGAACGACGGCCGCGTCATGACAGCGAAGATCGTAGGAACGGACCCCCTCTCGGACCTGGCCGTCATCAAGGTGGACAACCCCTCAGGGCTCACGCCGGCCACGCTCGGTGACTCGGGGAAGCTGAACGTCGGCGACACCGCAGTGGCCATCGGCTCTCCCCTGGGCCTCACGGGCACCGTGACGGACGGTATCGTATCCACCCTCAACCGGACTATCAGCGTTGCGTCCTCGGCAGCACCCAAGGGCGGCGCCGACAATTCCCAGGGCGGAGACCAGGGCTTCGAGTTCGCTCCTCCGGGCCAGGGGCAGGGCCAAAGCTCCGCGAGCAAGGGAACCATCGCCATCAACGTCATCCAGACGGACGCCGCCATCAACCCCGGTAACTCCGGCGGTGCCCTGGTGAACAGCAAGGGCGAGGTGATCGGCGTCAACGTCGCCATCGCGTCGGCCGGCGGCAGCTCCGCAGCGACCGGAACAGGCAACATCGGAGTGGGCTTCAGCATCCCGATCAACAACGCCAAGCGCGTGGCCCAGGAGATCATCGACAATGGCAAGGCGACCCACGGCCAGCTGGGCGTCAGCGTCAAGGCGAAGGCTGCTTCGGCGTCCGGCTTCTCCGTGGGCGCGGATGTCGACACGGTGGAGCAGGGCTCGGCGGCGGCCAAGGCAGGCATCCGGAGCGGCGACGTCGTGACGCGGTTCAACGACCTCGCCATCAGCGACCCGAACCAGCTCACCGCAGCGGTCCGTGAACAGCCGGCCGGCGCAACGGTCAAGATCACCATCCAGCGGAACGGCCGCGAGCAGCAGTTGGACGTGACGCTGGGCGCCGCCGCAGAGCAGTAGGACAGCAGCAGAACAGCAGCGGAAGCAGCAAGCAGTAGCGGCGGGCCGCGCCTCCCAGACGATGGACAGCGAGGCGCGGCCCGCCGTCGTACGCGGAAGAACCTCGCCGCTTCCAATGCAACGGCCCTCTGACACAGGCGTTAACGGGGCGTCATCGGGCCGCCCCTATATGGTTAGCTAGGAGCTACCCGTATCCCGGGCGTTCCGCGGCCATGACCTCACCCGGCTGGCTATCCACAAGCATGGAAGGCTGCTGTAAATACAGTGGAAGAGACATTGAAGATCATCGTCCTGGTCAAGCATGTGCCGGACGCGCAGTTTGACCGGCACCTCAGCGGCGAGGGCCACACCACGGACCGCGATGAGAGCATTCTGTCCGAGCTGGATGAATACGCCCTGGAAGCCGCACTGCAGCTCACCGAGGCGCGCGGCGGAAGCAAGGCGGGCAACAAGGTCATCGCCCTCAGCATGGGCCCGGCCGGCGCCGTGAATGCCATCAAGAAGTCCCTCCAGATCGGAGCGTCCGAAGGCGTCCACCTCACGGACGAGGCACTCGCCGGCTCTGACGCAGCCGCCACCTCGCTGGCGCTCGCCGCCGCGATCCGCCATCTCGGCGCGGACACCCCGGTGGACCTGGTCCTGACCGGCATGGCATCCACCGACGGCGAAACGTCACTCGTTCCGGCCCAGCTCGCTGAGCGCCTCGGCCTGCCGCAGGTGACTTTCGCGTCGTCGCTGGATGTTGACGGGGGACGCATCACCGCCCGCCGCGACGCCGACACGCACTCGGAGACGGTCGAAGCCCCGCTGCCAGCAGTGGTGTCGGTGACGGACCAGATCAACGAGCCCCGCTACCCCAACTTCAAGGGCATCATCGCGGCCAAGCGCAAGAGCATCACCACACTGTCGCTGGCGGACGTTGGAGTGGATCCCTCCCAGGTGGGCCACGCCGGATCCTGGACCACGGTGACTTCGGCTGAGGAACGCCCGCCGCGCACCGCGGGCACCATCATCACCGACGAAGGCGACGCCGGCATCAAGCTGGTTGACTTCCTGGCCGCACAGAAGCTGCTCTAAGAGGGATCACACAACATGGCAAACGTACTGGTATTCATTGACAACCCCGGCCAGGCTCTGAAGAAGAGCAGCCTTGAACTCCTCACCATCGCCCGTTCCCTCGGGGAGACGGCCGTGGCCGTCAACGGCGAACTGCACGACGGCGTCGCAGCCTCCCTCGGTGAGCACGGGGCCGTTGCCGTCTACCGGCCCTCCGCGCAGGACCTTGATGACTATCTCGTGGCGCCCAAGGCAGCTTTCGTGGCGGCGGCGGCCGACAAGTCCGGCGCCACCGCGGTGCTGGTTGAAAATTCGCCTGAGGGCAAGGAAATCGCGGCGCGGCTCGGGATCCGCCTCAGCGCAGGCGTAATCACTGACGTCGTTGCCGTCGACCCCGACGGCACCGCCCGCAAATCAGTGCTGGCAGGTTCCTACACCACCGCGGCTAAGGCGACCACGCCGGTCAGCGTGCTGACGGTCAAGGCCAACAGCGTCACCCCCGAACCGGCCGCGGCGCCCAGCACCCCCGAAACAGTGACGGTTGACGTGCCTGCCGACGCCACTGCTTCGGCAGCGCGCATCACGGCCCGGGAACAGAAGGCCGTCAGCGGCCGCCCGGACCTCACCGACGCGCGGATCGTGGTGGCCGGCGGACGGGGGCTTGACGGCGACTTCGGCCCGGTGGAGGACCTGGCAGACGCGCTGGGTGCTGCCGTGGGCGCATCGCGGGCGGCAACAGACGCCGGCTGGATCAGCCACGACGCCCAGGTCGGCCAGACCGGCAAGACCGTATCCCCGCAGCTGTACATTTCGGCAGGCATCTCCGGCGCCATCCAGCAGAAGGCCGGCATGCAGACGGCGAAGGTGATCGTGGCCGTCAACAAGGACGCGGAATCTCCCGTCTTCGAAATCGCTGACTTCGGCATTATCGGGGATCTCTTCCAGGTCCTGCCGCAGGCGACGGAAGAAATCAAGAAGCGCAAGGGCTGAGTCCTTGACTTCAAACGCTGCTCCGGCACAGAGCCCGTTCAACCCGGACAAGCACCGGGTTGAGCGGGTGCTCTGTTTCGCCGCCCATCCGGACGACATCGACTTTGGCGCTGCCGGGACCATCGCCGCGTGGACGGCAGCCGGCGTCGAGGTGAGCTACTGCATCATGACGGACGGCGATGCCGGCGGTTTCGATCCGGCCCACCGGGCCGAAATCATCGCCATGAGGGCCGCCGAGCAGCAGCGTGCCGCAGCGCTCGTCGGCGTCACCGACATCCACTATCTGCACGAGCGGGACGGATTCCTGGAACCGAACCACCAGGTGATGTGGGGAGTGGTGAAGCTGATCCGCGAAATCCGCCCCGACGTCGTGCTTTCCATGCATCCGGAACGCAACTGGAACCGCATCCAGAAAAGCCACCCCGACCACCTGGCCGTCGGGGAAGCGGTGACCCGGGCCGTCTACCCGGCCGTGGAAAACCCGTACGCGTATCCGGAACTGGCCGAATCCGGCCTCGAGGCCTACAAGGTGCCGTGGCTGTGGCTCTATGCCGGGCCGGAGGAACGCGAAAACCACTTCACCGACGTCACGGAGCACGTGGACAGCAAGCTCGGGGCGATCCACGTCCATGTCAGCCAGCACCCCGACGTCGAGGCCATGGAGGCTGCCGTGCGCAACGGAATGCAGGTCAACGCACGGCGCGCGGGTTTGCCGGACGGCCGCAGCGCGGAGGCATTCCACGTCGTAACAATCAACGGGCCGGGCACGATCGCGGGCTTCTAGTATTGCCACACTGTAACCCGTGTCATATGCTTGCCTCTGTTTAAATCATATTTATTCAGGAAGGCAGACTTTGATGGCGAAGACTGCACAGCAGCCGGTCCTGGTGATCATGGGCGTCTCAGGATCCGGCAAATCAACAGTGGCCGGCGTTGTGTCCGGCAAGCTCGGCTGGGACCTCGCGGAAGGCGACGACCTGCACCCTGCGGCAAACGTGGCCAAGATGCAGGCCGGCGAACCCCTCACCGATGACGACCGTTGGCCGTGGCTGGAAACCATTGCTGACTGGATCCGGCACCACACCCAGGCCGGCACTCCGGGCGTTATCACGTGCTCAGCGCTCAAGAAGCGGTACCGTGATGTGCTCCGGGGCGAAAATGTCGTGTTCGTGTTTCTTCAGGGCAGCAAGGACAACATCTCGGGCCGGCTTGCCTCACGGCACGGACACTTCATGCCTCCGGCCCTGCTCGAATCGCAGTTCGAGGCGCTGGAAGAACCCACCGAGGATGAAAACTACATCGCCCTGTGCGTCTCGGCCACCCCGGCCGAGGAGGCCCAGGAAATCATTGAACGACTGAATCTCGCAGCTGCCTCCGCCGCTCCGGATCAGAACTAGGAACTTACCTTGAACTCTCGCATTGCAACGCAGCTACCCGCTGCCGTCGAAGGCTGGACAGGCCACGACACCCAGCTGCTGGTTGTGGCTGGCCTCGGCATTGCCCTCATCGTGGTGCTGATCGCCAAGCTCAAGCTGCACCCCTTCCTCGCACTCGTGCTGGGCTCGGCCTTCGTGGGCCTGGCATCCGGCGTCGAGCTGCCCAAGATCATCACCAACTTCGAGGAGGGAGTAGGCGGCGTCCTCAAAGAAGTCGGACTGCTGATCGCCCTGGGCGCCATGCTGGGAAAGCTCCTGGCAGACTCCGGCGGCGCGAACCGGGTGGTGGACACCCTGTTGGAGAAGGCAAGCGGCAACAAGGTGGTCTGGTCCATCACGCTCGTGGCCGTCATCATCGGGCTGCCGATGTTCTTCGAGATCGGCCTGGTCCTCCTGCTCCCCGTGGTGGTCCTGGTTACCCAGCGCTCCCGCATGCCCTTGATGCGCATTGCCATTCCGGCGCTGGCCGGCCTGTCCGTGCTCCATGGCCTAGTGCCTCCGCACCCGGGCCCGTTGATCGCCATTAGCGCTGTCAAGGCCGAGCTGGGCACCACGCTGGCCCTGGGCCTGCTGGTGGCCATACCTACGGTCATCATCTGCGGACCGCTGTTTTCCCGGCTGGCGGCCAAATGGGTTCCCGTCGGCGCGCCGGCGGTTGCGGGCGGCATCGACACGGAGCACGGCGCGGACACGACGGGCGTCAAGCGCCAGCCGACGTTCCTCGTCACCCTGCTGACCATCATCTTCCCCGTGGTGCTGATGCTCGCCAAGGCAATCGTGGACATCATCTGGCCGGACCCCCAGACCGCACCGCCGGTCCGGATCTTCTTCGACTTCGTCGGCCAGCCCCTCGTGGCCATGACCCTCGCGGTGCTCCTGGCCATCGTCACCTTCGGCTACGCCGTGGGCTTCACCGGAAACCGGATCACGTCCAAGATCGGCGCGAGCCTCGGGCCCATCGCGGCCATCCTGCTCATTGTGGGTGCGGGCGGCGGCTTCAAGCAGACCCTGATCGGCGCGGGAGTCGGCGACGCCGTCAAGAAGTGGGCTGAAGGCACCAACATGTCGGTGCTGGTCCTGTCTCTTATACACATCTAGATGTGTATAAGAGACAGTTGCGCTGCGGCTGGCCACCGGCTCCGCGACGGTGGCCACGGTGACGGCGGCCGGAATCGTCGCGCCGCTGGCGGCTCGCTGAGCCCCACCCATGCCGCGCTGCTGGCCTTGGCGATCGGTGCAGGGTCACTGTCTCTTATACACATCTAGATGTGTATAAGAGACAGGTTCTGGCTGGTCAAGGAGCTCTTCGGACTCACTGTGGGCCAGACGTTCAAGACGTGGTCCGTCATGGAAACGCTGATCTCGGTGGTCGGCTTCGGCTTCGTGATGCTGTTGTCGCTGATCATTTAGCGTCACACCACGTGCGGCGGAGCCGCGCAGGCCTTGCTCCTGGTTCATAGGGGCAGGGCCTGCGCGGCTTTTTGTCGTTAACCCCACCGGACGTTGTAGCCCGGAGGTAGTAGGCCCGGACGTAGGAGCCCCCCGGACGAACTAGGAGCCCGCCGCGGACGAACTAGGGCCCCGCGGACGGGGCCCTAGTTCAATGTTCGGCTACCGGGTGGCCACGGCCAGGTGAGGTCAGGTGTTGAGCGCCGCGGCAGCAACCGTGGGAAGCGTGGGCGAGGCGGAGCCGCCCTCAGGCTCCACGGTGATCCCGAGCGAGGCGGCCGAGCCGATCCCCTTGACGACGGCAGGCTTTGACAGGGCCTCGGCATCCATCAGGCCCTCGGAAACCGGAGCGGAACCGTCCTTCGGGATCAGCCACATCTGGTAGACCTTGCCCGGGGGAGGAGCGGGAACGTCCTTCATCCGCACCACCAGGGCGTCCCTCGACGACGAGATGGAAACTGTCGCCGTCCCGCCGCCGCTGACATCCACGGTCGCCTGGCGAACGTCTTGTGCCTCCAGGACCTGCCGCAGCGGATCGTTCTGGTTGGCCACATAGGCGCCGACACCCACGCCGCCCAAGGCGATCACCGCAGCAGCCGCAACACCGACCAGCCAGTTGCGAACGCCGGGGGACCGGCGTCGGACTTCACGGCGTTCGCGTGCAGCGGCAAGCTGATCGGGCACGGGCGGCACAGCCGCCGCGACGGCAGGCGCACTGCCGATATTCGCGAATGGCGCCGGAAGCTGGGCCACTATGCGGTCGAACAGGTCTGCCGGCGGCTCCTCCTCGTCCGTGAACGAGGTGGCGAGTGTTTCCCTGGCCTGGCGGACGCGCTCGTAGAAGGACTGGCGTTCTGCTTCCGGGGCGGTGCTGACGTAGGCCTCGATGGCTCCGCGCTCAGCGTCGCTCACGGCATCGAGCGCGTAGACTTCGGCGAGCTCGACGGCGCGGCCCGCTGCGAGGTCAGTGGAAATGTCGGCAGCGAAGGCACGGGGCAGCTGGCGGCCGTGTGCATCATTTGTATCGGTCATTTCAACTCACCCCCAGACAGGTCTTCAATCGGATCAGTCCGTCGCGGATGCGGGACTTGATGGTAGGTACGGCCGCGTTGAGCTTTTCAGCGACTTCGCGGTAGGTGAGGCCGCCGTAATAGGCGAGCCGCACGGATTCCTGCTGTGTCTCGGTCAGGGTCTCGAGGCAGCGGACCACGGCCTCGGCCTCCAGCCTGCTGCCCACCTCATCGGACACGGAATCGTGGTCTATGTCCTGGCTGCTGGCGCCGTATTTGGCCTCACGGTCAGTGGATGACTGCGACGACCGGACTTTGTCCACGGCGCGGCGGTGCGAGATGGTCATCAGCCACGCCAGTGGGCTGCCGCTGGCCGGATCGAATTTGGCGGCGTTCTGCCAGACCTGCAGGAACACCTCCTGGGTCGCGTCCTCGCTCAGCTCCGGATCGATGAGCACCCTGCGGGCCATGCCGAACACGCGGCGCGAGGTGAGCTGATAGAACTCGGCAAAGGACGCCTGGTCGCCGCCGGCAATCCGCTCGAGCAGCGTTGCGAGCTGGCGGTTAAGGTCGACGGCGGTGCCGGGCGGCGCTGGGGCGCCAAAGTTCGGCGCGTTGGGAGTTTCCATCACAGTCAAGCATAGGTCGCCGGACGACAATCGCTGAGCACCCGAACCGGATACGGCACCGTCGTGCCGGGCAAAACGCAGTGCCGTCCTGCCCGCATGAACTGTTTTCACCTGCCGCTCCTCAATCCGGGGGATTTGCTCAGGAGTGATTCGGCGCCGGAGCAGCTCCGGATGGGTGCGGGCAGGCGATTAGTTCCCCCCGCATGCTTCCCGGGCGGGACCTCCCGGTCAGAGCTGGGCGCCCGTGAAGCCCTGCTGCCGCCAGGCCTCATACACGGCGATCGATGCGGCGTTGGCCAGGTTCAGGGAACGCAGCGACGGCAGCATGGGCAGCCGGACCCTGGACGTGACATGGGGATCGTGCTTCAACTCCTCCGGCAGTCCCACCGACTCCGGGCCGAAGAGCAGGACGTCGCCCGGCCGGTAGGAAACGTCCGTGTAGGACACCTCGCCGTCGGAAGTGAAGGCGAAGACCCGCGCGGGCTGCAGGGCTTCCCACGCGGCCTCGATGTCGGGATGAACCGTCACCACGGCCAGGTCGTGGTAATCCAGGCCGGCGCGGCGCAGCTTGGCGTCGGAGAAGTCGAAGCCCAGCGGTTCCACCAGGTGGAGCTCGGCGCCGGTGATGGCGGCCAGGCGGATGGCGTTGCCGGTATTGCCGGGAATTTCAGGGGTATGGAAGAGGATGCGGAACACGGTTCCATCCTATCGCCGGGGAAAATTCCGGCGGACGCACGTGCATCAGTGCCGCGGGACAGCCTCTGTCAGTGCATGCCCCGGAGCAGCCGGGCGAGCACGGGCAGATTGACGGTATTGGGTGCCGGGCCCCCGGCCAAGAACTGCTTGAGGCCCCTCGACAGCCCCGCTGCATTGACCACCTGCACCATGTCAGAAGCGCCGCGGGCCCGGCGGTGGTGATCGATGACCGGTTCATGCAGGTTGCCGTCCGGGCTGTGGACCACAGTCCAGCCGGTCACGTTCAGTTCCGGAAAAATGTCCTGCATCCGCCTGACCACCGGGGCGAGCTGCGGGGGAGCGATGGACCTGCCGCCGTGGTTCAGCGTGTTGCCGTCCCACGCGTAGGCCCCCTTGGGCAGGAGCATGGAGCCGATCAACGCCAGCCGGTAGCCGGAGAGCAGGGCGTGGTCGATGTGGCTGTTGTCGGCGGGAGACAGCAGTCCATTGATCAGCCGCGCCGCCGGGATGGCCGGGAGGACCTGCCTGTCGATGAGCTGCACCGTACGCATCTCGCGCTGGATCCTGGCTTCAGCGCCGAAGATGCCGCGTTTCCTTGGCATTCCGTGGATCTGTTGGCTGGCCAGGTCGAGGGGGATCAGCGGCACGCTGCCCGGAACGTCGAAGGGCGGCACGTAGATAGGGGCGTCACCTGAGGTATTCCGGGGAGTTCCGGGCCGGTGGATCGTGGCGGAGGCGTGGCTGCCGGCGGCCGGAGCGTCGAAGTGCGCCTCGTCGGCGCCCGCCGGAGTCCTGTGGCGCGGTCCGCCCGCATAGGAGCGGTCATAGGCTGCGCGTCGCCGGGGATCGATCAGCGTTTCGTAGGCCAACGTGACCTGCCGGAAGGCGGCGGCGTCGCCGCCGTGATCCGGGTGGGAAGCGCGGGCCGCCTTGCGGTAGGCCACCTTGATCTCTCTTTCCGTGGCGGTCACGGCGACGCGGAGTACCTCGTAGTGGGAACTGCTGCCCTCGGTCAAGCATGGTCCTTCGGTTGTCGTTGCCAGCGCAGACTTGCAGCCCGGTGTGCCCAGCATATCGGCCGGGTCGCCGGGCTACTCAGACAACGCACGGGCCCGTGTCCCGGGTTCCCAGTGGCTGGAGGTCCGGCAGAAGCAGGCCGGACGTCTAGACTTTTCCGGGAGCGGGGCCGGCTTTGCCAGGTGCCGCGGTGGCCTCCCGGGTGATCCGGGATCCACATGACAGCCGGGTCCGTGGGTCCGTGTCCATGAGCCGTGTCCGTCAGTCGACGTCCGTGATTCAGTAGTGAGGTGCGTATGGCAGCCAGGCCCCGGAGTGGAATCCGCCGCAGCGGGCGGCAGGCCGTGGCTGCAGCGGCGGCTGTCGCGTTCCTCGGGGGTTGCAGCGTGGGGATACCCGATCCGGCTGTTCCCGGCACAGCGCCTGCCACACGTCAGCTAGCCACTCCCACCATCACTCCGGGCTACGACGCCGCGGCGGTCGCCGCCCGCAACATGACGTTTTCCGCCGGGACCACGCTCGCCCGTGGGATCCCCGTGGGGCTGTCCGAGGGCCTGGCCGACGCGCCGGAATGGAGGCGTTCGGGGAGCGGCGGAGGCGGTACGAACGTCTACCTCAAGTCCGACGGTTGCCAGGTTGCGGCGAAGGTGAGCGCAAATCAGTGGCCCCTGGTTAAGGGGGATGACCGGGAATCCACGGCCGCGCTGTTCGCCTACCTCGACCCGACCATTCTGCCCAAATACCTCAAACCGGCGGTGCTGCGCTGGGGCGGGGAACCGGGCAGGCCTGGGCCGACGGTGGACGTCCTTGTCCTTGAGCGGGCGGCCCGGCCCGCGGGCAGGGCCGCCGTTGTGCTGGCAAGGGTGTTCGGAACGGCCGGTTCCTCCGTGTACGCATCGGTCTCATGCCCGTCTGCGCCGGCGCTCGCCGCCGCAAGGGCCGACGTCGAGCGCCTGCTGACCGTGGTTCCGCCCTCGGAATAGCGGCAAACGCGTGGGCGGAGCATGGCGGCCCCTGCGCGTGCGAGGGCGCTGGCCTGCTGTTACCGTTTTGCGGCTGTGGCGAGCCGGTTCAGGGCCAGGGCACCCACGAGCAGTCCGAAGTCCCGCAGGGCTACGTCGTAGAAATTGCCGAGGATCAACAGGTTAACGATGATCCCGAGCAGCCAGGCCGCGACGACCAATGAGCCGATCCGCGGGCGGAAGGCTACCAACAGCCCGGCGAGTATTTCGATAACGCCGACGGCGTACATGATGGTCTGCCCGGGCAGCGGCACCACGGACGGCACCACCGGGGCGAGGTAGCTTGTCCAGTCCGTGAGCACGTTGGTGAACTTGTCCAGCCCGAACAGGACCGGGGCCACCGTGAAGACGGTGCGGAGGAGGAGGAACGCCTGCCTGACCGTGTCCGGAGCCAGTGCCTCCGTGCGTCCGGGCTCCTTCAATGCTGTGGTTTTCATGATTGCTCCTTCTAAAAGTGGATATATTGATTTTAGACCCGCGCACCTTATTTAGCAACGGATCTTGTTTTTAGAGATACGCTGGAGTCATGAACCGTCAACCGAGTACCAGGCTTTCGTGGGCCGGCCGCCTCGCCGCCCTCGCGTCGCTGGGGGATGACACCCGGCGGCGGCTGTTCGAATTCGTCGCTGCGTCGGCTTCCGCGGTGGGACGCGACGACGCCGCGGAAGGCCTGGGCCTGCCCAGGAGCACCGCCTCGTTCCACCTGGACAGGCTGGTCCGTGAAGGCCTGCTTGCCGTGGAGTTCAGGAAGCTCGGCGGGAAGGGTGGCCCGGGCTCCGGCCGGCCGGCGAAACTTTACCGCCCGGCGCTGGAGGAAGTGGGAGCGTCGGTCCCGGAGCGGAGCTACGACCTGGCCGGCGAGCTCATGGCCTCCGCGATCGAGGAATCGATGTCCGGCAGGGCGTCTGCCCATGAGGCGCTGCTTGCCACGTCGTACTCCCGCGGCCGTGCGTCCGCGACCGGGGGAGCGTCATTCGAGGACCTGCTGAGCGGGATCGGGTACAGGCCGGCGCCGGACGGCAACGGCGGACTTGTTCTCATGAACTGTCCCTTCCACCGGCTGGCGGACGGACATGCGGATGTGGTGTGCGCAATGAACGGTGCCTTCCTGAGCGGAGCCGCCGCGGCCTGCGGCATGCCTGAAGACACGGTGGAAGAGGACCGGACAGCCGGGCGCTGCTGCGCCCGGATCAAGCCATAGCTGGCTGCCGCGCCCGGCGCTTCACTCCGGTGAGGAGCACGCCGGAGATGACCAACAATCCGCCTAGTATTTGCGGGGTGGTCACCGGAATGCCCAGGAGCAGGGTGATCACTGCCGTAAAGACCACTATGAGGTTGAGGTAGTTTCCGGCTACGGCCGGTCCGGTGGACTTAAGGGCCAGGTTCCACAGCAGGTAGGCGCCGAACGACGGGAAGAGTGCCACGTACGCGAGCGACCACGCTCCGGCGGCGGTGTCCGGTAGCTCCGCGCCTGCAGCCAGTGCAATTGGCGTGAGCGAGATGGTCGCCATCGCCACCTGGACAGCTGTGGCGGCGATGGCCGGCAGGTCCAGCCGCCTGGCAATGATGGTGTAAAGCCCCCAGACGACGATCGCGCAGAGCATGAGCAGCTCGCCGGCGTTGAACGACAGGTAGGAAATCTGCTGCACGTCGCCGCCGGTGAGGACAAGAAGCACGCCGAACAGGCCCAGTGCGATCCCAAGCCAGCCCACCGGGCCGGGCCGGTCTCCAAGCATGAATATGGCCATTACCACGATCAGTGCCGGATTGGTTGCCGTGATGAGGGAGGCGTTGAGGGCAGAGGTGTGGCCCAATGCGCTGTAGAGCAGCAGCGTGTAGCCGCTCATGCCGAGGGCGCTTAGGAGCAGGCGCGCGGGCTAGCGCCGCAGCACGGCCCGCCAGTCCGGTCTTTCCACCCGGTGAGCGAGGAGCAGAAGCGGCACGGCCACGAGGGCCCAACGCCAAAAAGGTGAGCTCCAGCGGCGTCATTGACTTCATCGCCGCCTGGCCTACGACAAAGTTTCCGGACCAGAACAGGGTGGCAATGACGAGGAAGATGGGCGCTCTCACCGCTCGAATCTACAGGCGGTGCGCCAACAGGAGGCATTGGGGCGGGCGGCCGCGGCGGTCGCCGGGGGAGTAATTCGCGGCGGGGAGAATTAAGCCGCGGGTAGAATTTTAAGCGTGCCTGCTTACCTGGATCATGCTGCCACCACGCCCATCGCCGCCGAGGCCCTGGCCGCGCTGACCCGTGAACTGGCCCGGACGGGAAACCCGTCGTCACTGCACGGTGCGGGCCGACGCGCGCGGCGGTCCGTGGAGGACTCGCGGGAGGCCATTGCCGCGGCCGCCGGGGCTCACCCGTCGGAGGTCATTTTCACCTCCGGCGGCACCGAAGCGGACAATCTCGCAGTCAAGGGTCTGTTTTGGTCGCGGCGCGGCCAGGATCCGCGCCGGCGGCGCATCCTGTGTACCGCCGTCGAACACCATGCCGTTCTGGACACGGTGGAGTGGCTGGAACGCCACGAGGGGGCTGAGGTGTCCTGGCTTCCGGTGGACTCGGAAGGCGTCCTTGACCTTGAGGCGTTCCAGGCCGAGCTGCTCCGGGATCCCGCGTCCATCGCCCTTGTCACTGTCATGTGGGCCAACAACGAGGTGGGCAGCATCCAGCCCATCGCGCAGGTTGTCGAGCTTTCCCGCGCGGCGGGAGTGCCGGTGCACTCCGATGCCGTGCAGGCATTCGGGTCGGTTGCCGTGGACTTCAAGGCTTCCGGGCTGGACGCGATGTCCATCTCCGGCCACAAGATCGGCGGCCCGGTCGGCGTCGGGGCCCTGCTCCTGGGACGTGCCGTGAAGCTCACTCCGGTCCAGCACGGCGGGGGCCAGGAGCGTGACGTCCGTTCCGGCACGCTGGACACAGCCTCCATCGCCGCCTTTGCCGCCGCGGCGGAAGCCGCTGCCAAAAACCTCCCGGCGGAATCCGCGCGGATCTCCGCCCTGCGGGACCGACTCATCGCAGGGGTGCAGGACGCCGTGCCCTCTGCCGTGCTCCGCGGGGCGCGCGGCCCCGGAAGGCTGCCCGGAAACGCGCACTTCACGTTCCCCGGTTGCGAGGGTGATTCCCTGCTCTTCCTCCTCGACCTCGCCGGCGTCGAGTCGTCCACGGGTTCCGCCTGCACTGCCGGTGTTCCGCGCCCGTCGCACGTTCTCCTGGCCATGGGACTGGACGAGGCAACTGCCAGGGGTGCCCAGCGTTTCACCCTGGGCCACCCGTCAACTGACGAGGATGTGGACGCGCTGCTAGCCGCCCTCCCCGGAGCATATGCCCGCGCCCGGCAGGCGGGCATGGCCGGTCATGAGTCCTCCATCCAGACTGCCGCCACCGTTGCCCGTCAGGGTTCGGGAATCAGCTGATCAAAGGGGACTGCCGCGTCCGCCAGGGCGGCCGCCGCCACCTCGGAGCGGGCCGAGATGAGGGCCTTGATGGTCTTCTGTGCGCCCGGCTTGCCGGTGCGCGGCCAGTTGACGTTCATCCCCGCCACCACGCGCCCGTCCCGCTGCCAGAAGGCAACGAATTCCTTCGCTTCGAGCGAGCCGCGGATGACGGGAGCAGACCCCGCCGCGAGTGTGGGGAATCCCGAGTACTCCATGCTGACGTCGAACTGATCGGTGTAGAAGTAGGGAATGGCGTCCAGGACGGCCTCCTGACCGAGCATGGCCTTGGCCGCCACCTTGCCTCCGTTCAGCGCGTTGGCCCAGTGTTCGCTGCGGTGGTGCCCACCCGTGAACGGATGCAGCGCGTTGGCGACGTCGCCCGCCGCGAAAATATCCGGGGCGCTGGTCCGCAGTGAGGCATCGGTGAGGACCCCGTTACGGATCTCGAGGCCGGCTGAACTGGCCAGGGCGGTGTCGGGAACCACGCCCACGGCGATGACCACAACGTCTGCCGGCAGATGCTCGCCCGAATTGGTCAGGACGCCCGTGGCGCTTCCTGCGTGCCCCGTGATCTCCGTAGCGGAAGCCGGCAGCCGGAATTGGACACCGTAGCCCTCGTGCAGCGACCGGAAGAACCTGCCCAGGTCCGGACCGATCGCCCCGCCGAGCGGAACCTCCTCGAGTCCCAGCAGGGTGACTTCGTTGCCGTAGGTGCTCGCGGCTGCCGCCAGTTCCATTCCTATCCAGCCGGAGCCGATGAGGACCACCTTCCGGCCACCGGCCGCGAGTTGCCCGCGCAGGCGGCGGCTGTCATCCAGCGTGCGGAACGTCGTAACGCCGTCGAGCCCGCTGCCGGGCAGCGGAATCTGCCGGGGCGCCGCGCCCGTGGCGAGCAGCAGGGCTCCGTACCGTTCGGTTGCCCCGTCGGCGTAGCGGACGATGCGGGCGGAAGGATCGACGCCGGCCACGGGAGCGCCGAGGCGCAGGTTGACGTTGTTTTCGGCGTACCAGGTTTCCGGAACCACCTCGACGGCGTCCTCACCGGCTTTTCCCAGCAGGTATTCCTTGGACAGCGGGGGCCTGATGTAGGGATGATGCGCTTCGGCCGCGGCGACGGTGATGTTGCCCTGGAAGCCTTCGGCGCGCAGCGTGCGTGCCGCGGTGGCCCCCGCCAGGCCGCCACCGGCGATGATGATGCTCTCAAGAGTCATGACATGCTCGATTCATCCGGTGGCCGAGTGCGGCCGCGTTCTAAAACCAGTACGTTTGACTTTAGAAGTGCCGTCCTGCGCGGTCAAGGGAATTTAGGGCCTGATTCGGCCGGGCGCTAGAATAGATGGGCAAGCGGTGTGTCATCTGACGTAGGTGCCAACAGGGGAGTGACCCGCGCCCCGCACTGCGTTTCAGAATCCGGCGTTGCGAATCGCCGGCCGGGCCGCCATCAGACTACAGAAAGCCGAAATGCGAGTTCTAGCAGCTATGAGCGGCGGAGTTGACTCCGCCGTCGCCGCCGCCCGCGCCGTCGACGCGGGGCACGACGTCGTCGGCGTTCACCTGGCGCTGTCCAGGATGCCGGGCACCCTGCGCACGGGAAGCCGCGGCTGCTGCACCATTGAGGACTCGCGCGACGCGTGGCGCGCCTGTGACGTTCTGGGAATCCCTTACTACGTGTGGGACTTTTCCGAGCGGTTCAAGGAAGACGTGGTCCAGGACTTTATCGACGAGTACGCTGCCGGCCGGACGCCCAACCCCTGCATGCGCTGCAATGAGCGCATCAAGTTCGCGGCCCTGCTGGAGAAGGCCATCGCCCTTGGCTTCGACGCCGTCTGCACCGGCCACTACGCGAAGGTGATCACCGACGCCGACGGCAACCCCGAGCTGCACCGCGCCGCTGACTGGGCCAAGGACCAGAGCTACGTCCTCGGGGTGTTGACCCATGAGCAGCTCAAGCACTCGATGTTTCCCCTCGCGGACACACCCTCCAAGGCCGAGGTCCGGGCGGAAGCGGAACGGCGCGGCCTGTCCGTCGCCAACAAGCCGGACAGCCACGATATCTGCTTCATCCCGGACGGGGACACCGCCGGCTGGCTCGCCGAGAAGATTGAGATGAGCACCGGCGACATCGTTGACGAAACCGGTTCCAAGGTTGGCGAGCACCCGGGGGCAAATGCCTTCACGGTCGGCCAGCGTCGTGGCCTCAAGCTCGGCCGGCCTGCCGCCGACGGGAAGCCCAGGTTCGTGCTGGAAATCCGGCCCAAGGAAAACAAGGTGGTGGTCGGGCCGGAGGCGCTGCTCGCCATCGACGAGATCCGCGGCATCAAGGTTTCCTGGGCGGGGCTGCCCATCGCCGAGGTGGGCACAGGGGCGGAGTTTGACTGCTATGCGCAGGTGCGCGCCCACGGCGACCCCGTCCCCGCGACGGCCCGCATGGAGCGGATGGCCGATGACGCCGGAGTGCTGCGCGACCGCCTCGTGGTTACGCTGACTGATCCCCTTCGCGGAGTCGCCCCCGGACAGACGGTGGTCCTGTACCAGGGCAGCCGGGTCCTCGGCCAAGCCACCATCGACGCCGCGCGTTCGTTGCAGCGCGCTGAACTCAACTGACGCGCACCCCTGAACTGGTCTGACGCAACTCCGGACCACGTAACGGCCGACGGATACCCGTCGGCCGTTTTTCGTACCCACGGGTAGCTCCGAAACCCTGCCTCGGCCCCATTATGGTAAATTTTGTGTCTCATCTCACAAGATGCAGCGATTCACCGGGCAACCGTCTGGTTCAATCAAGGCATCAGGACAGCGCGTCGCCCGCACGATTCATGCCGGGCCGCGCGCACTCATCGAACAGAAAGTTCACAGATGGCAATGAACAAAAAGGCCTTGCAGGGCGCTATCGCGTTCGCAGGCATTTCCGCTTTCGCATTGACTGCCTGCACGGGCCCCTCCGGCGGCGGCGGAACAACCACCGGCAGCGCTGGCGGTGGCACCATCACCTATGGCACCACCGACAAGGTGGTAACTCTCGATCCGGCCGGTTCCTACGACGCCGGTTCCTTCATGGTCATGAACCAGATCTATCCGTTCCTCATGAACTCCAAGCCCGGATCTGCCGATGCTTCCCCCGACATCGCCGAATCTGCGTCCTTCACCACCCCGACGGAATACACCGTCAAGCTCAAGCCGGGCCTCAAGTTCGCCAACGGCCACGCGCTGACGTCCTCGGACGTGAAGTTCTCCATCGACCGCGTAGTCAAGATCGCTGACCCCAACGGCCCGGCGTCACTGCTGGGCAACCTGAAGTCAGTGGCAGCCAAGGACGATTCCACGGTCGTCTTCACGCTCAAGGCCGGCAACGACCAGGTGTTCCCGGGTGTCCTCGCATCCAACTCCGGCCCGATCGTCGACGAAGAGGTCTTCCCGGCGGACAAGATCATGGGCGACGACGAAATCGTCAAGGCCAAGCCCTTTGCCGGGCCGTACACCATTGAGAGCTACAAGAAGAACGAGCTGGTCAGCCTCAAGGCCAACCCGGACTACCAGGGCCTCCTCGGCAAACCGGCCAACGACGGCGCCAACATCAAGTACTACGCCGACTCCAACAACCTGAAGCTGGACGTTCAGCAGGGCAACATCGACGTCGCCGGCCGCAGCCTTACAGCCACCGACGCCGCAGACCTGGAAAAGGACTCGAAGGTCAAGGTCCACAAGGGTCCCGGCGGCGAGTTGCGCTACATCGTGTTCAACTTCGACACCATGCCGTTCGGCGCCAAGTCCGCCGACGCCGATCCCAAGAAGGCCCTCGCAGTGCGCCAGGCCATGGCCGACCTGGTGGACCGTGACGCCATCGCCACGCAGGTGTACAAGGGCACCTACCTGCCGGCGTACTCCGTGGTTCCGGACGGATTCGCCGGCGCCATCCAGCCGCTCAAAGAAATGTACGGCGACGGCAGCGGCAAGCCCAGCCTGGACAAGGCCAAGAAGGCCTTCGCCGACGCCGGCATCACCGGCACCGTCAACATCAAGCTCCAGTACAATCCGGACCACTACGGCAAGTCCTCGGGCGACGAATACGCCATGATCAAGGAACAGCTGGAGAAGTCGGGCCTGTTCAAGGTGGACCTCCAGTCCACCGAATGGGTCACCTACTCCAAGGCACGCACCGCGGACGCCTACCCGGTCTACCAGCTCGGCTGGTTCCCGGACTACTCCGACGCTGACAACTACCTGACGCCGTTCTTCGTGCCCGGCAACTTCCTCAAGAACCACTACGAGAACCCGGCTGTTACGGATCTCGTCAGCAAGCAGCTCACCACGGTTGACAAGGCCGAACGCGAAAAGGTGCTGGGCGAAGCCCAGACGGCCGTCGCCAAGGACCTGTCCACGCTGCCGCTGCTGCAGGGTGCCCAGCTGATGGTGGCGGGAGCGGACGTCAAGGGTGTTGAAAAGACCCTCGATGCATCGTTCAAGACCCGTCTCGGCGTAATCTCCAAGTAGGACTGCATCCCCATTAGGTCCTGACCAGCTGAGGAGGCGGGACGCCTGCGAGGCGTCCCGCCTTTCTTACTGGTTGCCGAACAGCAGAATCCGGAGCCCGACGGCCCGGAAACACAAAATTAGGCAGTAATGACAACACTGATTGAGGCGCCGCCAACCGACGCCGACGGCCTTCTGCCGTCAAAGAAGAAGAAGTCCGGTGGGGGACTGGGCCAGTACATCATGATCAGGTTCCTCCTGATCTTTCCCACCATATTCATCCTGGTCACCATGGTGTTCTTCCTCATGCGGATCACCGGTGATCCTGTCACGGCCGCTATGGGCGGCCGGCTACCGCCGGAGCAGCTGCAGGAGCGGATCCATGCTGCGGGCTACGACCGCCCGCTCCTGGTCCAGTACTTCGAGTACCTGGCACAGCTTGCCACCGGGAACTTCGGAACCACGCTGTCGGACAACCGCAGGGTCACCGAGATGCTGGCCACGTACGGCGCGGCCACCCTCGAACTGACCATCAACGCCCTGATCGTCGCGCTTCTGGTGGGCATTCCCCTCGGCATGATCGCTGCCCACCGTCGTGATCACGCTCCCGACGCCGTGCTGCGCGTGTTCGCGATCCTCTGCTACGCCACGCCGGTATTCTTCGCGGGCCTGCTGCTGAAACTGACGTTCTCGGTGTGGCTCGGCTGGCTCCCGGTGGCGGGGCGCGCCAAGACGTCCAGCGAACTGGCACTCACCGGACTGCAGGCACCCACCGGCATCTATTGGCTCGATGCAATCCGCAGCGGCAATGTGGCGGCCCTGGGCGATGTGATGGCGCATGCCGTCCTTCCCGCAGTTGCCCTGGGGCTCCTGACAGCCGGCATCTTCCTCCGGCTGGTGAGGACCAACGTGATCGGCACGCTCGGCCGGGACTACGTCGAGGCAGGGCGTTCCCGCGGTGTAAGCGAATTCCGTCTGGTCACCAAACACGCCTACAAGCCCGCGCTGATCCCCATCATCACCGTGATGGGCCTCCAGATCGCAGTGATGCTCGGCGGCGCCGTGCTGACGGAAAAGACCTTCGAGTGGCAGGGTCTCGGCTTCCAGCTGGCCAACTACCTGACGGCCCGCGACTTTGTGGCGGTTCAGGGCATTGTGGTGCTCCTGGCCGTCATCGTGGCCGTCACCAACTTCATCGTGGACATCGTGGCCGCGCTGATCGATCCCCGCGTGAGGTACTGACATGAGTACGAATGTTCCGGTGGAAACCACCGTGGATCACAGGGCTCCGCTGTTCAAGCGGCTCCCCGTCATTTCGCATTTCAACAAGAGCGTGGGGCTGCAGCGGGGGATGCTCGTCATGGGCCTCGTCCTGACCGGGACGTTCCTGTTGACCGCCATCTTTGCACCGCTCATTGCTCCCTTCGGCTTTGCCCAGCTTTCCGACGCCGACGGCAGCTTTCCCACGCAGGAACCGCCCGGCGGCAAGCATCTGTGGGGCACTACCGTGGGTGGCTACGATGTTCTTTCCCGCGTCGTCTGGGGTTCCCAGACGGCGGTCTTCGTCATCGTTGTAGCTGTACTGCTGTCCATCTTCGCCGGCGTCATCCTGGGCCTGGTCAGCGGCTACATCGGCGGCTGGCTGGACCGCATCCTGGTGGTCGTTGCAGACGCCATTTATGCCTTCCCCTCGCTGCTCGTGGCCATTGTCATGGCCATCGTCATCAGCGGCGGCCAGTCGAGCCTCTTCGGCGGCGTGATGGCGGCAGCCATCTCCATCACCGTCGTGTTCATTCCCCAGTACTTCCGGGTCATCCGGGCCGAGACCATCCGGCTTAAGGCTGAGCCGTTCGTCGAATCGGCCAAGGTAGTGGGCGCATCGAGCATCCGCATCATGAGCAGGCACATTTATCGGAACGCCACGCGGACCCTTCCGCTGATTTTCACCCTGAACGCTTCCGAGGCGATCCTGACCCTTGCCGGCCTGGGCTTCCTGGGATTCGGCATCGAGCCCTCCTCGGCCGCTGAATGGGGCTTCGACCTCAACAAGGCCCTGGCGGACACAACCTCCGGCATCTGGTGGACGGGTGTATTCCCCGGCCTCGCCATCGTCTGGACCGTACTGGGACTCACCCTGGTGGGCGAGAGCATCAACGACCTGAACGATCCGCGCCTTCGAGGCCGCAAGAAAGCTGCCTCCGGCAAGGGCGGGCCGGACTCGACCGCAGGTGCGCAGGCAGCCATCGACGCAGAAGTGAGAAGCTCATGACCGTCAACATCGACAGGAGAGGCACCGGCACAGGCCCGGTCCTCGACATTGACCACCTCGAGGTCACCTTCGCCACCGACGCCGGCGATGTACATGCCGTCAAGGACGTCAGCCTCCAGGTCAACCCCGGCGAGGTCCTGGCCATCGTCGGCGAATCCGGTTCCGGCAAAACAGTCACCGCCAAGACCATCCTCGGCCTGCTGCCCGAAACGGCCACCAGCCGCGGAGCCGTGCTGATCAACGGAAACAACGTCATCAGCGTCAGTGCCAGGGAGCTCCGGCAGATCCGGGGACGCGACGTGGCCATGGTGTTCCAGGAGCCGTCCACGGCCCTGAACCCGGTATTCACCGTCGGCTGGCAGATCGCCGAAGGCATCCGGGCGCATTCCGGCGGTCCCGGCGGAAGGCGGGTTTCGGCCAAGGACGCGAAGACCAGGGCCATCGAGGCCCTGGGGAAAGTGGGGATTCCGGATCCGGAAACGCGGGTCAACTACTATCCGCACCAGTTCTCCGGCGGGCAGAAGCAGCGCGTGGTCATTGCCGCTGCCCTCGCGCTGAATCCTGGCCTCATCGTGGCGGACGAACCCACCACGGCTCTGGACGTCACCGTGCAGGCCGAGATCCTGGAGCTCCTGCGGGACCTGCGGGACAAGTACGGAACCTCCATCGTGCTGATCACGCACAACATGGGGGTCGTGGCAGACCTCGCCGACCGCGTCGTGGTGATGTACCAGGGCGACGTCGTGGAGGAGGCGTCGGTCAAGACCCTGTTTGCCGAACCGCGGCAGGACTACACCAGAAAACTGCTGGCTGCCGTCCCCCACCTCGGCCGGAACTCGGCCTCGGAAGGGATGACGGAACGGGCGCACCAGGGCGGCAAGGTGCTGGTGGAGGCCAAAGGCCTGACCATCGAATACCCTGGCCGGCTGGGCAGCCCCGCCTTCAAAGCCGTGGACGGTGTGAGCTTCACGGTGTCCGAGGGCGAGGTCTTTGGCCTCGTGGGCGAGTCAGGTTCCGGCAAAACCACCATCGGCCGTGCCATTGCGGGGCTCAACCGCACCACGGGCGGAAGCCTCAGCGTGCTCGGCTACGAGATGCTCAACCTCAAGGAGCGGACCTTCAAGCCGCTTCGCAAGGACATCGGATTCGTGTTCCAGGACCCGGCAGCGTCGTTCAATCCCCAGCTGACCATCGGGGACTGTGTGGCGGAGCCGCTGATCATCCACACAAATCCGTCGGCGGCGCAGGCGCGCAAACGCGTCGGCGAGCTGCTCGAATCAGTTCAGTTGCCGGCGTCGTACGCTGACCGCTTTCCGCACGAACTGTCCGGCGGGCAGCGCCAGCGGGCATCGCTGGCGCGGGCCCTGATCCTCAACCCGAAGCTGCTGATCGCCGACGAGCCCACCTCCGCGCTGGACGTTTCGGTGCAGGCGAAGGTGCTGGAGCTATTCAAGGAAATCCAGCGGGAGTTCGGATTCGCAGCCCTGTTCATCAGCCACGACCTGGCCGTGGTGGACATGCTGTCGCACTGGGTGGGGGTGCTGTACAAGGGCAAGCTGGTTGAACAGGGGATCGGCCAGCATGTCATGGGTGCGCCCCAGCACGATTACACCAAGCGACTCATCGCGTCGCTCCCGGTTCCGGATCCGGCCGAGCAGGCCAAGCGCAGGGAGGACCACCGCGCCCTCCTGGGCATCTAGCAGCACCTCCGGCAGCAAAGGCCTGCCCGTCCGGCATGCGTGGCGGACGGGCAGGCCTTTTGCATTCAATTGTCTGCGGCTTACTCGGAAACCACCTTGATGTTGAAGACGCGGTCGCCTTGCCGGAGGAAGATGCGGAGCCACAGCGGAAGCCACATCTCCATCCCCCGCGCCGCTTCGAGGGCGCCCAGATCCCGGATGTGTTCGGGCCGCCAGCCAAATTCCCGCAGCAGCCCGGCCACCACTTCCTTGGCCTGGGCGTCGTCGCCGGCCATGAACACGTCGTGGTCGCCGCCGGCCAGGCGGTCCGGAGCCACCATGACGTCGGCCCGCATGGTGTTCAGGGCTTTGACCACGCGGGTCGTGGGGAAGGACCGCTGGATGGTTTCCGCCAGGCTGTCCGTATTGGAGATGGAGAGCGACGGCGGGAAGCCCGCCGAAAGGTCCAGCGGATTCGCCACATCAAGGAGCACCTTGCCGTCCAGGTTCTTCGTGCTGGCGGCGGCCAACACGTCCAGCGATACGGCTCCGGGAGTGGCATTGATGATCACTTCGCCGTCCGCAGCGGCGTCGAAGAACGTGGCGGCCTTCGCCTGCGGGCCTGCACCAGCGGCCCACTCCAGCGCCGCCGCATTGGTGGCACTCCGGGATCCGATGGTGACCTGGTGCCCCGTCTGGACCAGTTTTCCGGCCAGGGTCCTGCCCACCGTGCCGGTGCCGAGAACTGCAATCCTCATGTCCAACCTCCATGACCGATGTGTGTTGCGTGACACCTACATTGTCCGCCCGTCCGTCGCGGCTGCGGACGTCCGGACCCGGCCGCGCCCGCCCTGACGCCAGCCGCTTAACACCGGCGGAGTTTCCGGCAGTGCCCATAGACTGGATCCATGACCGAGCTAAACCATGATCTGCCTGACACCGACTCCTACGACCCCGCCGCGAGTTCCCTCGCCGGGCATGTGGATCCTTCAGTGATGGCGGAACTGTTGTCGATCCGGTCGAGCATCGACAACATCGATGCGACCCTGGTGTACCTCCTGGCGGAGCGGTTCAAAGCCACCCAGAAGGTGGGTTTCCTCAAGGCGGCGCACCGGCTTCCGGCGGGGGATCCCGGACGTGAGACCGCCCAGATCGCCCGGCTGCGCCGGCTCGCCGAGGATGCCCAGCTGGACCCGGCCTTCGCGGAAAAATTCCTGAACTTCATCATTGGCGAGGTGATCCGCCACCACGAGGCGATCGCCGAGGACCACAACGCGGCCGGCGGCAACAACCGGGCCGGCGGCGCGTCACCCGGGGCCGCAACAGGCATGCCCGCTGCCGGCCCTTCCACCTCGCTCAACGCCTAAGCCGTGCCAGAGGCAGCAACGTCACCGCAACGGCAAGTGACGGCCACCGCACTCGGCCCGTGGCCCGGGGAGGACCCGATCGAAGCCACCCGGATCATCCGCGGGGAACTTGGCAGCCCGCATCTTCCGTTCCTGGCAGAGCTCCCCGGCAGGGGAGTGGGCGCGGACGCCATCGGCCGGACGGCGTCCCTGCTCGTGGAGATGGCCGTGGATGTCCAGCCCCATGGCTGGCGCATCGTCGACCGTCCCGGGCGTGACCTCATCCGGGCCAGATCGGCCCTGTCCACCGATATCAACGTGCTCGCCGACGTGGCCGGCGAAGAGGACGGCCAGGCGGCCGCTGAATTCAAGGTCCAGCTGCGGGGGCCGCTGAGCATGGCCGCCGGGTTGCACCTCCACAACGGTGAACGCGCCCTGATCGACTACGGTGCGCGCCGTGACATTGCAGCCTCCCTTGCCGCCGGCGTTGGCGAGCACCTCACCCGCGTGTCTGCTGCCGTGCCGGGTGCACGGCTCGTGGTGCAGCTCGACGAGCCGGACATCGCCTCCGTGCTGGCCGGCACCATTCCCACCTCCAGCGGCTACCGGACGCTGCGGTCCGTTGCCGGACAGGAAGTGACGGAGCTGTGGCGCGTGGTGATTGAGGCCGTCCGCGACGCCGGTGCCGCCGAGATCGCCATCGCGGTCCCGGAGATCGAGGCTCCGTTCGACAGGATCCTCGCCGCCGGCGCGGACGGCATCGCCGTTCCGCTGAAGGCGCTGACGTCCCGCCAGTGGGAGCAGCTGGCCGAAGCGGTTGAAGCCGGCAGGCGGATCTGGGCTGGCGCCCTGCGCGTGGACAACCCTGCCGGCGAGCTGCCCCGGGTCGCCGATGTCGTTGAAACGGTACGTCGCCCCTGGCAGCAGCTGGGGTTGCCGCTGGCAGAGCTGGGGACGCTCCGGATCACGCCGTCGGGTGGGCTTGAGGAGCACACCCCCAAGGCCGCGACGGCGGTGCTCACGCGCCTGACGCAGGCGGCCGACGGCCTGAACCAGCTGGCGCTCGGCTGAGGCGGAGGCGTTAGGTCCGTTGTTCCCAGCGGTCCGGCACGGCATGCAACGGGAGGAAGCCAGGCGCCGAATTCCCGCCCGGGTAGGCCTCGAGCCGGTAATCGAAGTGCCCGGCATAGACCAGGACCAGGCCGACCTGCGGCTGGATCACCTTCACCTGGATCCGGTGCCTGCCATGTGCCCCTTCTGACGGGTCCCACCACTGTTCGGCATAGGCTTTGGCATCGAGCGGCGGGGGCAGCTGCACACGCAGCGGCCCCAGGAACAGCCGGGACGCTTCGGAGACCCCGCGGAGCCGGCCTTTGGCCGTCGCGCTCAGGTTCAGGTCGGTGACCAGGCGGCGGTACCTGCCGACGTAGTCCACGAGCCGCGCCGCTCCGGGGGGATCGCCCGTGCCCGGGGAGCGCACGCTGGTGGTGTCCTGGAAAATCCGGGTGCGGCCGGGAAAGAAGATCTGCCGGCGGGCGGTCAGGCTCGAGCGGCCGAACGGGTCCAGATGTGCATGGTTTTCGATCCGGAACGGTACGCGCTCACCGTATTCCGGGAAGAAGGCCTCCTCGCCGGCGGTCAACCCCAGCAGCGGCCGCAGCCAGCGCTGCCGGCAGCCCACGACGTCGAACACGCCCTCCCCGACGCCGTACCGGCCGGAACCGGGGGCCGTGAAAAGTAATCCTGGAGTTCGGGCTGAAGACGGCCGAAGCCGGCACCCATGGCCTGCTGGTAGATCGGCGTGTTCACGGAAGACCTCCTGATGGGCTGAGCTGCTGAATTGATTTTGAATGCTCTTTTGCCGTTCACAGGCGGCCCGCCGCCTTGAGCCGGATGTAGGCGTCCGCCAGCGCAGGGGGCAGCTGGTGGGGTTCCGCATCCACGACCTCCACGCCGAGGTGGCGGAGCTGCAGGCTCACCGCCTCGCGCTCCAGCAGGGCGCGTTCCGCCGCCGCCGCGCGGAACACCTGCGCCGCCGTCGTCCGTTCCGCCAGCAGCTCGCCCAGCATGGGATCGCGGACGGAAGCCACCACCACCACATGCTGCTGGGCCAGCCGCGCCGCCATCGGAATGAGCCCCTCCTCCGGAGCGCCGCCGTCGAGCGACGTCAGCAGCACCACGAGTGAGCGGTGCGCGGAAACGGCCCGGACCTGCCCGGGAATCTGTGCCCAATCAAGCTCGATGAGCTCCGCTTCGAGGGGCGCCATGGCCTGTACGAGCTGTCCCAGCAGGTTTCCGCCGGCAGCCGTTCCGGCCCTGGCCCGCGTCCGGCGGTCGAAGGCGAAGAAGTCCACCCGGTCCCCGCCCCGTTCAGCGAGGACGGCCAGAAGCAGCGCCGCTTCGATCCCGGTGTCCAGCCGCGGTTCGTCGTTGATGCGGGCTGCGGCAGTCCGTGACGTGTCCAGCATAATCACCACCCGCCGGTCCCGTTCCGGCCGCCAGGTGCGGACCACGACGGCGGACCGCCTCGCCGTGGCACGCCAGTCTATGGAGCGGACATCATCGCCGCGGACGTAGTCGCGGAGGGAATCGAACTCCGTGCCGGCGCCACGGATCTGGACGGCGGCCTTGCCATCCAGTTCCCGGAGCCTCCGCAGCTTCGAGGGGAGGTGGCGCCGGGAATTGAACGGCGGCAGCACGCGGACCGACCCCGGGCACTCCAGGGTTTTTTGGCGTGCGGCGAGACGGAGCGGGCCGAAGGACCGAAGGGTGACGTGCGGCGCGGTGAGGTCGCCCCTCCTGGTAGGCCGCAGCCGGACGGTCAGCCGCCGTCTCTCGCCCGGCGGGACTTCTGTTTCCTGGACCGGGTTTACGGCCCCTGCGGACGGTTGCCAGGCGTCGCGCACCAGTGCCCTCAGCGCCCGTTTCCCCGTGTTGTGCACCGTGAGCACCGAGTCCGCGGTGCCGGCAAGCGTGACATTTCCGGGCGTGGACCGCGCCACGGAAACGTGAGCTACAGATGCGGCGAGGCCCAGGTCCACCAGGACCAGCGCGGTCAGGACCAGGAGCACGGCCAGCGCAGCCTCCCACCCCGGGAAAAGGAGCACAGGGCAAAGCCCGGAGAGTGCCAGGAGTACCAACCGTCCCGAAATTGCCATGAGCTAGCGGGGGACGGGCACGGACGTCAGGATGCTCCCCAGCACATCGTCGGCCTGGACGCCGTCCATCAGCGCCTCGGGCCGGAGCGCCACGCGGTGCCGCAGGCACGGAAGGGCCAGCGCCTTGACGTCATCCGGGGTGACGAAATCGCGGCCGGACAACCAGGCCCAGGCCCGCGACGCGTTCATCAGGGCCGTCGCTCCGCGCGGCGACACGCCCAGCTGGAACGAGGGGGCTGAGCGGGTGGCGCGGACAAGGTCAACGATGTAGCCCATGACTTCGGGCGCCACAGCCACGTCCGCCACAGCCCGGCGGGCCCGCTCCAGTTCATCCGCGCCCGCCACCGGACGGATGCCGGCGGCGGCCAGATCACGGGGATCGAAACCAGCGGCATGCCGGCGGATGACCTCGATTTCGGCGGCGCGGTCCGGCAGGGGCATGGTCAGCTTGAGGAGGAACCGGTCCAGCTGCGCTTCCGGCAGCGGATAGGTGCCTTCGTACTCCACGGGGTTCTGCGTGGCCGCAACCATGAAGGGCACGGGAAGCGGCCGCGACACACCGTCCACCGAGACCTGGCGTTCCTCCACGGCCTCCAGGAGCGAGGCCTGGGTCTTCGGCGGGGTCCTGTTGATCTCGTCTGCCAGGAGCATATTGGTGAAAACCGGGCCCTCACGGAAACTGAAATCGGAGTTGGCCGCGTCATAGACGAGGGATCCGGTGACGTCGCCCGGCATGAGGTCCGGCGTGAACTGCACGCGCTTGGTGTCCAGGCTCAGGGCCGCGGACAGGGCGCGGACCAGCAGCGTCTTAGCCACGCCCGGGACCCCTTCGAGCAATACGTGGCCGCGTGACAGGAGGGCGATCAGCATGCCGGTGACCGTGGACTCCTGTCCGACGACGGCCTTGGCCACCTCGTGCCGCACATCGAGGAGTGCCTGGCGGACGGGATCCGGAGCCCCGTGCGCGGACGGCCCGGCCAAGGTGGTCACCGGGGCATCGCCGTAGGTCCCGGGAGCATCGCCGGTTGGTTGGTCGCTCATGTACTGGTTACCTCTTTCTCTAGTCCTGACAGCTCCTGGGCCCAACTGACGAGTTCGGCCTCCGTTTGCGGGCGGCGGTGCAGGTTGCGGTACATGTCGGCAGGGTCGCGTCCCAGATGCCTGGCCGCGGCCGCGGACACGTCGGCAGACTCCACGCCGGCACCCAGCCGAAGGGATCCGGCAAGGCGGACCAGGGTCCCCGCCCGGAGATTGTCCGCCGCACGGTCCACCGCGTGCGCATCGTGGTACAGGCGGGCCCTGCCCTCGGCCGTTTCGGCGGCCTTGACGATAACCGGCAGGGGCTCGAAGACCAGCGGCCCGAGGCGCCTGCCCCGCCAAAAGACCGCCAGCAGGGCCACGAAAGTGAGCCACGGGCCCAGGACGGCCACCCAGTCCGGGGCGAGATCGTCCAGGGTCTTCGGGGACGCGGTGAAGCCAAGGTCGGCAACGCCCGGCAGGTACCAGACAAGGTGGCTTTGGCTGCCCAGGGTCCGCAGGGTCAGGGCCGCGTTGCCGTTTTCGTCCAGCAGGCGGTTGCCGATGATCGCCGTGCTGCCGAGGACGACCAGCTTTCCGTTCTCGGCCGCGGCGTAGAGGCCGCGCCCGTTGCCGGTAGCGCCGTAGCAGGTGCTGCCGCCGGTGTAGAGGAAGCCCTGGTCAGCGCTGACTGTCCCCGCCGCCTCGGCATCGGCAACGGCGCAGCCCGGCTCCAGGGTGGTTGCCGCCTCCGGCACTACACCTGCCTGCCGGACAGTGCCGCCCAGGCCGGTCAGCGTGGCGAGGCGCGGCGACACGACCACGAGCCGGTCGGCGGCTGACAGCAACTGGCGGAGCCGTTCACCCTCCAGGAAACCCCGCTGGTCATAGAGCAGGACGGTGGATCCGCTGCCCTTCCGGCGGGCAGCAGCCACAGACGCGAGCGTTTCCTCGAAGGACTCCGACTGCTCCACCGTTACGCCATGGCGGCCCAGAATTTCGGCCGCAGCCTTGGCGCCGTTTGGTGCAGGGTTGCGGATGGACAGCTCGGTGGAATCGGACCGCGGCGACAGTTGCACGGCGAGGATCACGGCGAGGGCGACGACCATGACAAGGCTGAACACCAATCGCCCCCGGTGCCGTCGGATCCATCCGGGCAGCCTTCGCACGTCAACGTGGCGGACGGCTCCGCCGAGGCCCGGCGGGCTGTTGGCTGGTTCGCCCCCGCCGGTTGGGCGGACTCGCTCCGGCGCTGTCATTTGGGCACCGCGAGCCCTGCGGTTGCGCCGTCAGCATAGGAGGGTGCGAGGGAATCGAGTGCGGAGTCCAGGGCGGCAATGGCCTCGTGGTGGGCCTCGTTCGCGCTGCCGCTTCCGTAGCGCACGGCGTCAAACACGGTTGCCGCTTGTGCCAGCTTCTCGGCAGCCGTCGGGAAGACGGCGGCAAGCTGTGCGGCAGCTTCGTCCGCTGTGCGGCCCGGCTGAGGCTCGAGGACCGCCCGGTCTTCGGCGGAGCGCACCAGGGCGCGGAACTGATCGACGACGGCGGCCGCCCAGTCGCCGCGGGCTGCGGCGGCTGCCGCGAGGCGGCGGTACGCTGCGGCGGTAACCCGCCCGTCGGGGTCGAACACTTCTTTTGGCGCCCGGCGCCGGGCGTTGAGACGCGGCCTGGCCAGGATGATGGCCAGGCCCAGCAGGACCGCGATGCCGATTCCGATCAGCGGCGCGGTGGGGCTGTCTCTTATACACATCTAGATGTGTATAAGAGACAGACTGCAGCCAGTCCAGGAACTGGCGCCAGAGTTCGGCCAGCCAGCCCGGTTCGGCATCCCGGTATTCGCGTTTGGACAGCTCTTCCACGGCCCAGCGGCGCGCCTCCTCCCGGTCGGGCTGCACCGGAGGCTCTGTGGCCAGCAGGGTCAGCATGTGCCTGGCCAATCGCCGGCGAACAGTGCCTGCCGGCCGGTCATCCGCGCAGCGGAGGAGCGCCGGACGGTGGGGGCCAGCCCGCCGCGGGCCCGGCCGAACCGGCACCGTAGACAGGCACTCCGCGGCCCGGGACTCCGCCGTCGTCGGCCCCGGTCTCCAGCAGCCGGAGCAGCGCGATGTCGAGGCCGTCCTTGCGCATGCGCAGGTCCATGTACAGCAATGCCATGACGGACGTCTGGAAGGCGAATCCCACGGCACCGGCGAGGGCAGACATGACTGTGGTGGCCACGACAACCACGATTCCGATGGCGGCGGCCTGGCCCGCGGCGTCGTGCGGGGCCACCACCCCGGTGAACAGCCCGGAGAGGAGACTGACAGGGATCATGACTATCTGGGCGATGACACCCACGAGAAGCGCTACCACCAGGATGATGCCGAAGATGCGCCACCAGTGCCCGCGGGTGATGCTCCAGGAGCGCCGGATCCCGTCCAGGGCACCGAGCTCTTCAATAACGATGGCTGCCGGCGCGACGGACAGCTTCACGGCGACCCACATGAAGGCCGCAAGAAAAGCGAGCCCCAGCGGAAACACGACTGCGAAGGACAGCGCGCCGGCCGTGCTGACCAGCAGGATGGCGACCACCGCGAACAGCGCCGTTGCCAGGATGCCGGCTCCAGCCGCGATGCCTGCCATGCGCACCAGCGCCCAGGCGCGTCCGCGTGCCAGCAACCACATCTGCCGGAAACCGGTCCGCCGGTTGAGGATGGACCTGGCCACCGGAACCACCATGGCACCCTGAAGCACCGTGGAAATAAAAACGCTCAGGATCGAGACAACCGCGACTGCGCTGGTCACTGCCAAACCGATGCCGGCCAGCTCGGCATTGCTTTGGGTCTCCAGCCAGGCGCTTATCGACGCTTCGGAGGTTGTCCCCGCCGCCGTGAGGACGCCGGCGGCGATCGCCCCCAGGGCCTGGGCAAGGAGGCCCGCCCCCAGCATGGCTTTGGGGTTTCGCCTGATCGTCTGGAATGAGCCGTCCATGATCTCGCCGAACATCAGCGGCCGGAGGGGCACCACCCCCGGCTTTGGCGGCGCGGTATAGGCGGGGTAGCCGGCGGGCCGGTTCTGGTAGGCGCCCCACGGCTGTTGGTTTCCGGGTTGGGGGTTACCCCACTGGGGCGGTGCGCCCCAGGTCTGCGGCGGCCGTCCGTCCTGGTTTTGGGGGGAAGCAGGGCCCCATGGCTGGCGTCCGGACTCCGGCGGCAGGTGCTCTGGCGGCGGGCAATTCGGGTCCTGCTGTGACAAGCTGTTCCTCCCCAAGGTTCGCACCGGAAACGGCCGGGCCACTCCAGACTATAGTTCCGCCGTCGGGCAACCTAGCCTCCGGGAGATTTCACCGCCTGGCGGCGGCGCGGCCCGGTCCTGCAGGCCGTTAAACCGCAAGGTCTTCCCCGCCGAAGCCCGGCGTTGCGCGCACGGAAGCAGGGCGTTGACGCCATGCCGAGGATGCGGCCAATAAGACAAAGCAACAGCAATAAGGGAATATATAACTATGAAGGCACGCATTCTGGTAGTTGACGATGACGAGGCACTCGCAGAGATGATCGGCATCGTCCTGCGCAACGACGGCTTCGAGCCCGTTTTTTGCGCCGACGGCGGACAGGCCCTGGAAATCTTCCGTTCGTCGAAGCCGGATCTCGTGCTGCTGGATCTCATGCTCCCCGGTACCGACGGCATCGAGGTGTGCCGGCAGATCCGGGCCGAGTCGGATGTTCCCATCGTCATGCTGACGGCCAAATCCGACACCTCGGATGTGGTGCGCGGCCTGGAGTCCGGCGCCGACGACTACGTTCCCAAGCCCTTCAAGCCGGCGGAGCTCGTGGCCCGCGTCCGGGCACGCCTCCGCCCGGGCGACCAGAAGGCGCCGGAGACGCTGCGCATCGCGGACATCACGATCGACGTCGCCGGCCACCTCGTGAACCGCGGGGACGAGCGGATTTCCCTGACGCCCCTGGAGTTCGATCTCCTGGTGGCGCTGGCACGCAAGCCGTGGCAGGTGTTCACCCGCGAGCTGCTGCTGGAGCAGGTCTGGGGTTACCGGCATGCGGCGGATACCCGGCTGGTCAATGTCCATGTCCAGCGGCTGCGGTCAAAAATTGAACGTGATCCGGAAGCTCCGGAAGTAGTATTGACGGTTCGTGGTGTCGGCTATAAAGCAGGTTCCTGAACCGCAGGGGCCCAATCCCTCTGATGCCCCGGTGGACTCCGCTCCCGGAGCCCCCTCGCCGAACCCTGCGACGGCGGAAAAGACGTCCGATGCACCCCGCAAACCCGGTGCCCACCCCGTGCCGGAACACACCGACGCCTTTGGCGCGAGCCTCGCCAGGTTGCCGTCGCAGATCCGGATCTGGCGGCGCCGTGCGCTGATCGTCACAGTGCGGGTCGGCCGCCTGGTGCGCACCGGCATGGACCGGTTTTTCCCGGGAATCCGCTACCTCCTGCATTCCCTGCAGCGCCGGTGGCGCCGGTCGCTGCAGTTCCGGACTGTCCTGACCACACTGTTGCTGTCCATCAGCTCCTTTGCCATCGTGGGCGCCTACCTGTCCAACCAGATTGCCAACAACCTTTTCCAGGAGCGGCTGACCCAGGCGGAGTCCGAAACCCGCTATAACGTCAAGCAGGTGCAGGACACGTTCGACGGCGCGCAGGTCACCGACCAGTCCAGTGTGATCACCCTGGTCTATGACACGTTGAATGCCGTTGAGGGCAGGGGCTCTGTTATCCAGCGCCGCTACGTGTTCGAGGCAATGCCGGAGCAGACCAAGCCCCGCAACCGCTGGGTCGAGTCCCGGGCGTCCGACCAGCTGACCATCAGCGTCATCCCGCCCGAACTCCGGACCGCCGTGCAGAATTCCGGCAAAGAGCAGTTCTGGGCCTCCACCGAGTTCCCGGTGGGGACAGAAGACCGTCCCGGCATCGCCGTCGGAAACAAGGTTACGTTCAACGGCACCGTCTATGAGCTGTACCTGATCTATGACCTCAACACGGCACAACAAACGCTGAACGAGATCCAGAACGTCCTCTGGGCGGGCGGCGCGGCGCTGATCCTGATGATCGGCGGCATCGCCTGGTACGTCACCCGGAACGTCGTCAGCCCGGTGAGCCACGCCGCCGTAGTGTCCGAGAAGCTCGCGGCGGGGCAGCTGCAGGAGCGCATGGTGGTCAAGGGTGAAGATGAAATGGCACGCCTGGGAGCGTCCTTCAACCACATGGCCGCCAGCCTTCAGGAACAGATCACGCAGCTGGCCACGCTCTCCCAGATGCAGCAGCGGTTCGTCTCGGACGTATCCCACGAGCTGCGGACGCCGCTGACCACGGTGAGGATGGCGGCTGAGGTGCTCTTTGATGCCCGTCACGATTTTGACCCTATTAATAAGAGGTCGGCCGAGCTGCTCTACAACCAGGTGGAACGATTCCAGTCGCTGCTGGCCGACCTGCTCGAAATCTCCCGGTTCGACGCCGGCGTCGCCATGCTGGATGCCGAGGCCACGGACATCGTGCAGCTCGTGTCCCACGTCATGGAAGGGGTCTCGCCCGTTGCAGAGGAGTACGGCTCGGGCATGACCCTTAACGCCCCGGAGGGCAGCGTCGTGGTGGAAATGGATGCCCGACGCATTGACCGGATCCTGCGGAACCTGGTGCTGAACGCCCTCGAGCATGGTGAAGGCCGGCCCGTCAACATCTCCGTGGCCTCCAATGAAACCGCGGTCGCCGTCACCGTCAGGGACCATGGAATCGGCATGAGCCCGGCGGAGGCTGCCCGGGTCTTCGACCGCTTCTGGCGCGCCGACCCTGCCCGTGCCCGCACCACGGGAGGCAGCGGGCTGGGGCTCTCCATCGCCACCGAGGACACGAAGCTCCACAACGGCTGGCTGCAGGCCTGGGGCAACCCGGGCGTCGGCTCCAATTTCCGGCTGACGCTGCCCCTGAAACAGGGCGGCACGATCACCAAGTCGCCCCTTCAGCTGGAGCCCGCGGATGTGGGCCTGCCCGGCCACGGCGCTGTCTCTTATACACATCTAGATGTGGGCAGCGCTGCTGCCGGGCCGGCGGACGCCGGTGACGACGCCATCCCCGCTGACGGCGCTGCCGCCGCTGAGGACGCTGCCGCCGCTGAGGCCGACGAAGCCCGCGTGCCTGGCGGTCCCCACGTGGCGGCCGGAACCCACGTGCCCGGTGGAACCCGGGCTTCGGGAGTGTCCGGGACAGGGGAGCGGTCATGAGCGGCCGGAGGCCGAACGTCCGCGGCGTGGTGGCGTGCGTTCTCGCCGTCGTGCTGCTGTTCCTGGCGTCCTGCGCCCAGATCCCCAGGTCCGGTCCCGTCGGCAAGAGCCGCGAAGAGGGCGCCGGAAATCCTAATGCACCCGTTTTCTTCCCGCGCGCCCCCCTGACCGGATCAAGCCCGGAGGCGGTGATCGAGGACTTCTACAGCGCCGGCAGCGGATACGAGGATGACTACGCGGTGGCGCGGCAGTACCTTACCCAGGCGTCCGCGGTCGCCTGGAAGCCGGATCAGCGGACGCTCGTCTTCCGGTCGGAGCAAGTCGTGAAAACCGGCGTCGAGGGCGTCTTCAACTACCAGCTGGACGTGGCATATTCCGTGGATGCCGACGGCGTGGCCACCCAGATGCCGGAAGGAACCAAGGAAAGCATCCCTGTCACCCTGGTGCAGGTCGACGGCGAGTGGCGCATTTCGAAAATTCCTGACGGCACGGCCATCCCCGAGGAAACCTTCCGGGTCATCTACGGGGCCTACCCGATCTACTTCTACGATCCGAGCTTCACGTACGCCGTTCCTGACGTGCGCTGGTTCATCAAGAAGAAAACCGTGAAGTCGATGACGAGTGCCCTGCTCGGCGGGCCGGCGCCGTATCTGAAGGGCGCCGTCGTCAGCGCCTTCCCCTCCGGCATGAAGCTGGCCCGCGAGTCCGTGCCGGTGGTTTCGGGAGCGGCGCAGGTGGACCTGTCGGCGAAGGAACTGACCGACGCCTCCACCGAGGACAGGCTCCGGATGCAGACTCAGCTGGCCCTGACGTTCCGCAGCCAGCCTGACGTGATCAACGTAGAGCTCCGGGCCAACCAGGACCTTGTCCGCGTGGAGGACAACGGCTCGGTGCTGCCCCCGGTCCAGAACAGAAACGCTCCGGCACGCCAGATCGCCGTCAGCAACAACGAACTCGTGCGGTACGAGAACAACAGGATTTCGCCGCTGCCCGACATGCAGTCGGTCGCGGCGCTGAGGCCCCGTTCGCCTGCCGAATCGCCGGTCTCCCAGTCTGTTGCGTTCCTGAACGGCAGCCGCAGCACCCTGTATTCGATGGTGCCCGGGCAGCCCGCGCGTGCCCTGACGACCCGCTCGACCCTGACGCACCCTTCCTTCAGCCTGCACGACTGGGTGTGGACTGCGGGGCCGGGCGCCCAGGGAGTCACCGAGCTGACGGCATTCCGGCCCACTGGCGTGGCTGCCGGCGCCACGGTGCCTTCAGTGACGCTGACCCCTTCCTGGCTGGCGGGCCGCTCCGTGAAAGATTTCCGCGTCTCCCGCGAGGGGGTCCGGGCGCTGGTCATTTCCGAGCAAAACGGCCAGACACGCGTCCAGGTGACGGGAATCATCCGCAGTGCTGACGGAGCGCCCAAGGAGCTGACCACGCCCATCACGCTGCAGGCCAGCGGCAGCCCGGACCAGGGCGCGTGGGTCAACGACACCACGGTTGTCGTGATGAAGGGCGCGGCGTCCGCAGACGTAACTCCGGAACTGCTGTCCCTCACCTCCGCCGAGCCGCAGAAGCTGGCCCCGTGGCCGGGGCTGGTGGCTCTCAGCGCCGGCAACGGACCCGAGGAGATCTTCGCCCAGTCTGCCGACGGCATTTTCCAAAGGCTGGGAAATGGCTGGTCCCCGCAACTGAAAGGGCCCACCGACCCTTCATTCCCTGGCTGACCCGTTCGGGGGGAGTTTCCACATACGGCAGTCGGGCTCTTCATGCCGGGCCGTCCGGTCCGGCAGTCTTGGCGTGTGGGACAGCGACGAGCAGCTCAGCCGGGCAGGGGGCCGACAGATCCCGACCTGCTGGTTCAGCCGGCATGGTCCGCGAGGCACCGCGGCGAACACCGGAAACGGATCCTGAAGGCCGCAGACCTGATTGCGGCAGCCGCAGCGGAGGTTCTGGCCTTGGCGCTGCCCATAGAGTGCGTCTGCTGCGGCCGGGAGGACCTGGCTATCTGCGCCGGCTGTGAGCGCCGGCTCCGGCTCCTGACCCGGCATCCGTTCCGGGCTGAGTCAGCGGCGCCTGCCCTCATGGATACTGACGGTTCGATCATTCTGCCGGTGGTGGCTGCCGGCATCTACCGGGAGGAACTCGCGCATTCGGTCCTGGCCTTCAAACGCCACGGACAGCGGCAGCTCCGGAGTGTCCTGGGCAACGCACTCGGGCGGGCGATCGCCGCCGCAGCCGCGGGCGACCGGGGGATCGTTTTGGTGCCGGTGCCCAGCAGCAACAGCGCGTTCCGGACAAGAGGATTCAGCCCTGTCCATTTGCTGCTGGCCAGAGCCCTCCGCAGCAGCAGCAGCCTCAGCGGCGTCAGCTGCCAGGACGCCCTGCGGAAAGTCAGGATCGCGGGCGCACCGGCGGCATTGGCGGGTGGCCAGAAAGGGCTCGGCCGGGGGGACAGGGCCCGGAGGGTCCGCGGTTCCATGCGGGCCGTCCGGAGGGCTGCCCGGGGCGGGCTGCGGGGACGGCCGTGCATCATTGTCGACGACGTCCTGACCACCGGAGCGACCCTCGCTGAAGCTGCCAGAGCGGTCCATCAGGCAGGGGGAATTGTCCGCGGCGCGGTGGTCCTGGCGGCCACCCGCGCACCCGACGCGCCGCCCTCACCGGCGTAGGACTTGGCATGCCGGGCCTACCGGAGACATACAAAAAAATAAACAGCGAAAGGATGAATAACTCGTTGCTATGAACTAACGTCGGGTATGGGTACCAAGATCAGTTGTACCTTTCGATAGCGGCTCGGAAAGGGGCTCGACTGTCAATCAGATCGTCCCCGCGAAGTGCCGCCGTCGTGTCACCGAAGTCATTTGGAGGGCACCATGGAGTTCATGATCAGCGGACGAAATCTGACGGTCTCGGACCGATTCCGCGAATACGCCGGCGAGAAGATCTCGAAGATCGAATCGCTTGGGGACAAGGTCCAGAGGGTCGACGCGAAGGTTTCGAAGGAAACGAATGCGCGTCAGACCGGTGACCAGCTCACAGTCGAAGTGACAGTCCTGGGCCGCGGCCCCGTGATCCGTGCCGAAGCAAGCGCCGCAGACAAGTTCGCCGCTTTCGATCTCGCCTACAACAAGCTGCTTGAGCGGCTGCGTCGGGCCAAGGACCGCAAGAAGGTCCACCACGGGCGGCACACGCCCAAGGCGGTGCGCGAGGCAACAGCAACCCTGGAGCCCGCGAGCCCCAATGAGCCGATTTACGTCGAAGCGAGCCACCGCCCCGAACCTGCTCCGGAGCCGGCCGAGAAGTCGCCGTACGACGTCGACAACGACATTCCTGCCGGTGATTCGCCGGTACTGATCCGCCGCAAGGTGTTCCCGGCCGCCTCCCTTACCCTCGATGACGCCGTGGACAACATGGAACTTATCGGCCACGACTTTTACCTCTTCGTGGACAAGGCCACGAATGCCCCTTCCGTCGTGTACCGCCGCCGGGGCTGGACGTACGGTGTTATCACCCTGGACCATTACTGCGAGCCCGGTGAGAACACGCATGAAGAGAAGATCCACGCGTACCGCTCGGACGACGCGGCCGCGACTGCATAAGATAGTGCCCAAACAACGAAAGGGTTGACATGGGTGCATCGCTGAGCCTTTCACAGGCCCGGCGGATCGCCCTGGCAGCACAGGGATTGGACAAAGGACGGCCCGCCGGCCCCGTGACTTCACGGACGGTGGGCCGGACCTTTGCCCGGATCCAGCTGGTCCAGATCGACTCTGTCAATGTCCTGGCACGGAGCCATTTCCTGCCGTTCTTTTCCCGGCTCGGCAACTATGACCGGGCCATCCTCCAGCAGATGTCCGGAAAACATCCCCGGCGCATGATGGAGTACTGGGCGCATGAAGCCAGTTTCATCCGGCCAGAGCACTTCCTGGATCTCGTGGCCTGGCAGAACCGCACTTGGGTAGGGGCCTCAGCCATGGATCCGGGTCTGCGTTCCGGCGTGACCGGCCGCATCCTTGAGGCCTTGGCCGGCGGCAAGCCCATGACGGCGGCTGAGCTCACGGCGAGGATCGGGCATGTGGAGGACCGCAAGCACGTCAACTGGGGCTGGAACTGGAATGCGGTCAAGCGGGTTCTGGAACACCTCTTTGAAGAAGGCGTGGTGTCTGCCGCGTCGCGGACGGAGCAGTTCGAACGCAAGTATGCACTGACGCGCAGCGTCCTGCCCGGGCACGCGCTGGACACGGCGCCGGAGCCAGGGGAATCGATGGACAGGCTTATCGAGGCCGCGGCACAGGCACACGGGATCGGTACGGTGCGGTGTTTCGCAGACTATTTCCGGACGCCGCTCAAGGCCGCAGCGCTCTCGGTGGAGCACCTCGTGGACAGCGGACGGCTGGTTCCTGTCACAGTGGACGGCTGGGACAGGAAGCTGTACCGCCATACAGATGCGCGGCTGCCGCGCACGGCCACAGGCAGGGCACTGCTCAGCCCCTTTGACTCCCTGGTCTTCGAGCGGCGCAGGCTTGAAGAGCTCTTTGTCTCTTATACACATCTAGATGTGTATAAGAGACAGGCTTCGGCTACTACGTCCTACCCTTCCTGCTCCGGGACCGCCTCGTGGCGAGGGTGGACCTCAAGGCTGACCGGGCCGGCAGCCGGCTCTTGGCCAAGGCGTGCTTTGCCGAGCCGGACGCGCCGGCGGACACCGCCGTCGAACTGGCCGCGGAACTGCGGCTGATGGCCGACTGGCTCGGGCTCGCCGAGGTGGTTGTGTCCCCGGTAGGGGACCTTTCCGCCAGTGTCGCGGCCGCCGTCAATGCGCCGGCGCCGCCGTATCCGCTCTGAGGGAACAGGCGCAACGTGCTGTGCGTCTCTCCCGTAGACTGAACACGCCAGAATTCGGCAGCATGAGACTGGGAGCAACTTCACGTGGCATCACTAATCGAAAAACTTCTCCGCACGGGTGACAAGAAAACCCTGAGGCAACTGCGGAACTATGCCGATTCCATTAACGCCCTTGAAGACTCATTCAAAACTTTCACCGATGCTGAGCTGCGTGAAGAAACGGACCGGCTCCGGGCCCGCCACCAGGACGGTGAAACGCTCGACGATCTCCTTCCCGAGGCCTTTGCCGCTGTCCGGGAAGCGTCCTCCCGCACCTTGGGCATGCGCCACTTTGACGTACAGCTCATGGGCGGTGCGGCGCTTCACCTCGGCAACATCGCGGAGATGAAAACCGGTGAAGGCAAGACGCTTGTGGCCACCGCTCCGGCCTATCTCAACGCCCTGGCCGGCAACGGCGTTCACGTTGTCACCGTGAATGACTACCTGGCCGAATACCAGTCGGAACTGATGGGCCGCGTCTACCGGTTCCTCGGCCTCAGCAGCGGCTGCATCCTTTCCAACCAGGACCCGTCGGTCCGCCGGGAGCAGTACGCCGCCGACATCACGTACGGCACCAACAACGAATTCGGCTTCGACTACCTGCGCGACAACATGGCCTGGGACCAGTCCGAGCTCGTCCAGCGCGGACACCACTTTGCGATCGTGGATGAAGTCGACTCCATCCTGATCGACGAGGCCCGGACCCCGCTGATCATCTCCGGCCCCGCCCAGGGTGACACCAACCGCTGGTACAGCGAGTTCGCGAAGGTCGTGCTCCGCCTGCAGCCGGACCACGACTACGAAGTCGACGAAAAGAAGCGCACAGTCGGCGTCCTCGAAAGCGGGATCGAAAAGGTCGAGGACTACCTGGGCATCCAGAATCTCTACGAATCCGCCAACACGCCGCTGATCGGTTTCCTCAACAACGCCATTAAGGCCAAGGAACTGTTCAAGCGGGACAAGGACTACGTCATCCTGGACGGCGAAGTGCTCATCGTCGACGAGCACACCGGCCGTATTCTCGCCGGCCGCCGCTACAACGAGGGCATGCACCAGGCGATCGAAGCCAAAGAAGGCGTCGAAATCAAGGCCGAGAACCAGACCCTCGCCACGGTGACGCTGCAGAACTACTTCCGCATGTACGGCAAACTCTCCGGCATGACCGGCACCGCGGAAACAGAAGCCGCGGAATTCATGAGCACCTACAAGCTGGGCGTCGTCGCCATCCCGACCAACCGGGACATGCAGCGGATCGACCAGTCTGACCTCGTCTACAAGAACGAAGCCGTCAAGTTCGACGCCGTCGTCCGGGACATCGCTGAGCGCCACGAAAAGGGCCAGCCCGTCCTGGTGGGCACCACGAGCGTCGAGAAGAGCGAATACCTCTCACGGCTGCTCGCCAAGGAAGGCATCCGCCACGAGGTCCTCAACGCCAAGAACCACGCCCGTGAGGCCGCCATCGTGGCTCAGGCTGGCCGCAAGGGAGCCGTGACCGTCGCCACCAACATGGCCGGCCGCGGTACTGACATCATGCTCGGCGGCAACGCCGAGTTCACGGCCATCGCCGAGCTTGCCCAGCGCGGCCTTGACCCGGAGGAGAACTCCGAAGAGTACGAGGCCGCATGGCCTGCCGCCCTCGCGGCTGCCAAGCAGGCCGTCAAGGACGAGCACGAAGAGGTGCTGGATCTCGGCGGCCTCTATGTCCTGGGCACCGAGCGCCACGAATCACGCCGGATCGACAACCAGCTGCGCGGCCGCTCCGGACGCCAGGGAGACCCGGGCGAGTCCCGCTTCTACCTCTCACTCACCGACGACCTCATGCGGCTGTTCAACTCAGGCGCAGCGGAGCGCCTGATGAACAGCTCCGTGCCTGACGATGTGGCGCTTGAATCCAAACTCGTCTCCCGTGCCATCGCGTCGGCCCAGGGCCAGGTCGAGGGCAGGAATGCCGAGCAGCGCAAGAACGTCCTGAAGTACGACGACGTCCTCAACCGCCAGCGCGAGGCAATCTACGGCGACCGCCGTCGGATCCTTGAGGGCGACGACCTCCACGAGAAGGTCCAGTACTTCATCGAAGACACCATCAACGCCCTGATCGACGCCGCCACCGCCGAGGGCAACGGCGACGACTGGGACTTCGACCAGCTCTGGACGAACCTCAAGACGCTCTATCCCGTCAGCGTCACGGCGCACGACGTCATCGATGAGGCCGGCGGAAAGTCCCGGATCACGGTTGAATTCCTGAAGGAAGAGATCCTGTCCGACGCGCGGCTCATGTACCAGGCCCGCGAGGAAACCATCGGTTCCGAAAGCATGCGCGAGCTTGAGCGGCGCGTTGTCCTTTCCGTCATCGGCCGCAAATGGCAGGAACACCTGTATGAGATGGACTACCTGAAGGAGGGCATCGGCCTGCGCGCCATGGCCCAGCGCGATCCGCTGGTCGAGTACCAGCGCGAGGGCTTCACGATGTTCCAGGCCATGATGGAAGCCATCCGCGAGGAGAGCGTCGGGTTCCTGTTCAACCTTGAGGTTGAAGTCACCCCTGCCGAGGACGTGGTCATTGCCGATGCCGCGGGCGGCCACACCGAACACCACGAGCCGCAGATCCACGCCGCCGGGCTGGAAGCTCCCGAGAAGCCGGCCCAGCTGCAGTACACGGCGCCGGGTGAAGACGGCGGGGCCCAGACGCGCATTGAGGGCAGGTCCACCGGGCGCTCGGGAAACCCGGCCAAGGCCGGATCGCAGGACCGCCGTGATGCCAAGAAGAAGAAGCGTTAGGACTTAGGGCGTCTGTAAGAACAAAGTGAGGGACCGGAGCAGTTGCTCCGGTCCCTCACTGCTTCCGGGCCGGCTCATCCGATTTCAAGGGCGGTCACGCGCCAGACCTGCTTGCTTCGTTCCAACCGGACGGCGACAGCCCGTGTCCGAAGTTCGTCGATCACCACCGCGCTGGCTTCGTAGATGTCCGGTGTCACCTCACAGGCCCGAACCGACCTGACCGTGGGGTTCCGGTGCAGGCCGCCCAGCCTGCGCGGTGACCTGGCTGCCTCGTGGCGGATCAGGGAGACACGGTGCTGCAGGGCCGTCAGGCAGCGCTGGTCCAGCCGGCGCGCCAGCTGATGGATCGGCCGCGTGCCGGCAAGGACCTCAATGGCGGCCTGGACCGTGGCTCTCGTAATGGCGTGGATTTCGCGCATTTCCTCCGTCCCCGCGGCCCGGATGGAAGGGGCAAACTGGGGCCTTGCGGTGCCCGCGCTCCGGACGGGAGTTAAAGCAGTCATGATTCGGTCCTTTGGTTGCAGTGGCATGGCGGGACGGCAGTTGCACGGACGGATCACCCACCCGCGGGTCACGGGACAGGTGGCGTGAGGACCTGCCCCGGGAGCAGGACGTCCGGGTCCGCGCCGATGACGTTGCGGTTGGCTTCATACCAGCGGGGCCATTGCGCGGCGATTTCGACGTCGCTCGCCGCGGGGCCCAACGCCCGGGCAGCGATGGCCCACAGGGAATCACCGGCCCGCACGGCCACTTCCGTGCCTGCGGTGTTCGGAAGCTGGCGGGCTGACCTGACCGGGACGGCGGCCACCAGCCGCGGCTCCGTGACCGGCGCGCGCGGCTTCCACTGGGGCTGGAGATCCGGTGCCCCGGGTAGCGGGCGGCCGGAAACATCGGGTTCTTCGGCTGGCCGGTTCCGGCCGGCCGTGGAGGGTCCGGCTGTGGGCGTCCAGGCGGCCGACACGGCGGCCCGGCTGTTTGATGACACCGGCGCTGCGGGCGCTGCGTCCGCGTGGGCCAGGGGCGCCCCCATCAGTTGCAGGCCCAGGGCAGCGAGGGCCAGCCTGCGCATGAAGACGGGGCTGAACCCTCCGGTGACGGCGGCCGCACGCTTCCGACCCGCGCGCTCCAGCAAAGCAGCTGCAATGGCCGCAGCCAGGGACAGCACCCACCACGACACCACCGCCAGGCCGGCAGCGCTGGCCAACAGGCCGAGGAGATCCTCGAATCCGAGGGACCGCCTGTAGGAGGCGGAACGCTGCCATTGCTCCAGCAGCCTGCTGCCCGCAAACGCCAGGAACAGCCCGAGGCCCAGGATGACCAGCGCCAGGGCGGCGTCGGACCTGATCGGTCTGGCTGACTGTGGCTCGCCGGTCATGTCGTCCCTCTCGTTTAATACATTTTGATATAGTTTGACTATGTTTGATCTCAATAAGCACAGTGTGCATCACGTTTGTGTTTGTTGTCTAGGGACGCGGAGCTGCGTTGTCGGATTGACCCTCCCTGAAGGCCCGCCTACGCTGGCGCCATGCGATGGAATGCTCTTTTTGAGGACCTTGAGGCCCAGATTGCCGAGGCCGAGGTCCTGACCCGGGAATCCGAAGTGGCTGACCGTTCACGTGCTGAGTTGGCTTCCGTCGAACTTGCCGAGCGGCTCCGCGGGTCGCTGGGGCGGCGCATCGGTGTCCACCTCGCCTCAGGCACCGTCTTTGCCGGCACGTTGAGTCACGCGGGCGCAGAAAGTCTGGTCATTGACGAACCCGCGCACCAGGTGCTGATTCCGTACGCGGCCGTGGGTCATTACGTGGGCATTGGCAGGTTCGCCGTCGGGGAGTCTTCAGTGGTGCGCCGGAAGCTGGGCCTGGCCAGTGCACTGAGAATCCTGGCGCGCGACAGGGCGGGACTGACCGTCGTGATGGCGGCGGGGGACGTGCGCATCACCGGCGTCATTGACAGGGTCGGGCGGGACTTCTTTGACCTCGCCATGACCCATGAGGGGGAGGCGCGCCGGGCGTCGGGTGTCACGGACGTCGCTACGGTGCCGTTCCGGGCGCTGGGCGCACTGCGCTCGATGCGGGGCGGGGATCTCTAGCCTGCCGCCGGAGATTCAGACTGACTTGGACTTGGCCTCTTGGATCATGCGGCTGGCCTCGGCATAGCGCTCTTCAATGTACTGTTCGAGCATTTTCTCTTCTACGCGCCACTGACCGCGGCCGCCGACCTGGATAGCCTTCAGTTCGCCGCTGCGGACCAGTGCGTAGGCCGCGGGCGCATTGATCTGGAGTTGTTCGGCTACATCTGCAAGGGTGAGGAAACGGGGCATGATCCCATTCTGCCACCGGAGGCACTTGATGATGCCGTTATCCACAGTTTGATGATGTTTGCCCCCGTGACTTTCGGTTTGGCCAAGGATGCCGTAACAATGATCATGACCGGCGCGAACTGGGCGCCCGGCGCGTCAGGGGGGAACGGTACGCATGAGTGTCAGCGCCACGGCCACGGGAGCCCGTCTCAAGAAGCCCTCTTGGAAGGACCCGCGGCTCCTGGTGGGCGTGCTGCTGGTCCTTGCCTCGGTTGTCGGTGTCATCTCGCTCGTCGGCAGCGCGGATCAGACCACCGAAGTATTGGCCGCCCGGGAGGCGATTGCCGTGGGTCAGAAGCTCACCCCCGAAAACGTCAGCCGGGTCAAAGTCCGGCTGGGGGACGTGGAACAGCACTACTTTACGGCCGAGTCAGGGATGCCTGAAGGCATGGTCGCCGTGCAGCGGATCGGTAAGGACCAGCTACTGCCCCGGGAAAGCCTGGGCAGCGTGGACGCCCTGGACCGGAAGCCGGTGGCCATCACTGTTCAGGAGACCTTGCCTGAGCAGGCGGTGGCCGGCACGCGCGTCGACGTCTGGGTCTCGTTGCCTGATGCAAGGAACGGATTCGCCGAGCCGCGGCTTCTCCTGCCGGGTGCTGAAATCGCCCAGGTCACGTCAGGTTCCACTGCACTGGGGTCCTCGAAATCCACGGTCCTCATGGTCCTGGTGGGCGACGGACAAATGCCGGCGATCCTCGGCGCGCAGGCCAACGAAGCCAAGATTTCTGTCGTGTGGAATCCCGGGGGCGGTACCAAGTGAGTATCCCGGTTGTGACTGTCGGCCAGGCCCAAGAGGACGTGGTCGGCGGATTGGAGAGACTCCACGGGCCCGTCACCGTGGTCCGGCGGTGCACGGAGTTGGCGGAGCTGCTCGCTGCCTGCCAGAGCGGACTGGCCCGGGCAGCCGTCGTGGCCGAGGGGAGCGAGGACCTGACGGCTTCCCTCGCGGACAGGCTCGGCGCCGTGGGCGTCGCCATTATCGCCTTGACTGACAGCCCGGAGGAAGCCGCCCGGCTGCACGGCATCGGCGTAACATCGGCGCTTACCACGGTCGACTCAGCGGCGTTGGCCGAACGGATCTCCGACGCGGTTGCCCAGCTCACGGGCAGCGGGCTCACTGGCCGCCGGCCCGCGAGTAACGGGCTCACGGCCAGCGGGCTCACCGGGGGAAAGCAGCGGGAGCACGGATTTGCAGAGACCGGTGCGGCCCTGCGCCCGGAGGCTGACGAGGCCGTGCCGGTTCCGTCGGCGGCCGGAACCGGCAAGATCGTGGCCGTGTGGGGACCCGCCGGCTCGCCGGGACGGACCCTCGTGGCGGTGAATATCGCCGGCGAGCTTGCCGCAGCAGGACAATCCGTCCTCCTCGTCGACGCGGACAGCTACGGGGCCAGCGTGGCTGCGGTTCTGGGGCTGCTCGACGAGGCGGCTGGCCTGGCCCAGGCCTGCCGGCTGGCGGACCAGGGCCTCCTTGACCGCGAGACGCTGCTCCGCGTCGCCGTCCCCGTTGCTGCCACAGCGGGAAGTTTCCGCGTCTTGACCGGCATTACCCGGGCAGACCGCTGGACCGAGCTCCGCTCTGCCGCGTTGGCGCTGGTCTTGGAGCGGGCCAGGGAAGTGGCCGACGTCGTTGTCGTGGACACCGGCTTCTGCCTCGAAGCCGACGAGGAACTGAGTTTCGACACCATGGCGCCGCGGCGGAATGCCGCCACCCTCCGGAGCCTGGAAATGGCCGATACCGTGTTCGCCGTCGGAGCTGCCGATCCTGTCGGCGTCCCCCGGCTTGTCAGGGGACTGGCGGAGCTCGAAACAGCAGTTCCGGGCGTTGCTCCGGAGGTCGTGATGAACAAGGTGCGTGCTGCCGCGGTCGGCCGCTCGCCGGAACGGCAACTCCGTGAGGCTTGGGACCGATACGGGCCCGGAACCGGTATCAAGGCCTTCCTCCCGTCGGATCCTGGGGCCAGCGACGCGGCGCTCCTTTCCGGGTCGCTGCTGCTGGAGGTGGCGCCGGATTCGCGCCTGCGCGCCGCCATCGCCAGATTGGTTTGTGCACCTGTCCAGCAAAAGCGCAGATCCTCTGTGTTCTCTTCCACAGCAAAGGCAAAGCTAAGGGGTTAGGCTCACGGTGAGGGCTGCAACGGTGCGGCCGTGAACTTGTGATGGAGGCGTTTGTCGATGTCGTCTGGGTCCAGTGTGGAGGATCAGTCCCGTTCCATAGGAGCCGAAGAGGGCTTTTTTGCGGACTACTATGAGCACCTCGCGGAGGAGGACGCCCGAGCGTACCCCCGTGAGCTTCTGACTGCCCGGGCAGACATGCACCGGCAGGTTGGGGCCATACGCCAGCCCGGGCGGGCAAACATCTCGATCTCCGACGAAACCGATCGAAGCGTGGTGTACATCGTCACCGACGATATGCCGTTCCTCGTGGACTCCGTCAACGCCGAGCTGGTCCGGCAGAATTCGGCCATTCACCTCGTCCTCCACCCGATGTTTGTGGTCACGCGCAACCGCCAAAGCAATGAGCTGGTTAAGGTGGACCGGGTGCCGTCGAACATCGGGATCTCCAGCGGCGATACGGCGGCGCTGCCCAGCCTGTCGCACCTGATTGCACAGGGTGACAACGCCTCCCACATGGAGTCCTGGATTGCCGTCGAGATCGGCCGGGCGAGCGATGAAGCAAAGGTCCAGCTGAAGGAAGGACTGGAGCGCGTCCTGGGCGACGTCCGCGCGGCGGTGGAAGACTGGCCGAAGATGCGCAATAAGGCATTGCAGATTGCACAGGGCCTGGACAAAGTGGCCCATGCGTCGCAAATCGCAGAGATCCGGCAGGCCCAGGACCTGCTGCGGTGGCTTGACGAAGGAAATTTCACATTCCTGGGGTACCGGGAGTACGACCTCGTAAACGATGCCGGCGAGGACGTGCTGGAACTCCGTGAGAACAGCGGACTCGGGCTCCTGCGCGCGCACGACGACACCCGTCAGGTCCAGCACCTCACCGATGCAGGCCGGCGGAAGGCACGGGAGAAGCGCGCTCTCGTCATCACGAAGGCCAACTCCCGTTCCACCGTGCACCGGCCCGCCTACCTCGACTACGTGGGTGTGAAGAGTTTTGACGCCGCCGGGAACGTGAACGGCGAACAGCGGTTCATCGGGCTCTTCGCCACGAGCGCCTACACGGATTCGGTAAAGAACATCCCTATCGTCCGCGAAAAAGTCGACGCCGTTCTCCGCAGCGCCGGGTTTCCGCCCGATTCGCACTCCGGAAAGGACCTGCTGGGAATCCTCGAGACCTACCCGCGCGACGAACTTTTCCAGATCGAGATTCCCGACCTCGCCGCAACGGCGACCGGAATCCAAAGACTGCAGGAACGCCGTCGCACCCGGCTCTTCCTGCGCCCGGACATTTACGGACGGTTCATGTCCGCCGTCGTGTACCTGCCGCGTGACCGGTACACCACGAATGTCCGGCTCCGGATTGAGCAGGAGCTTCGCGAGACCTTCCATGCCGAGTCCATTGACTATGAGGCGCGGATGACGGAATCGGCGCTGGCCCGTCTCTTCTTCCGGATCAGGCTGCCCAAGGGTGCCGACGTCAGCCATGTCAACGCCGATGCCCTCGAGAAGCGGCTTGTCCGGGCTGCCCGCTCCTGGAGCGAAGGAATCAGCGAGGTCCTGCGTGACCGGCGCGCTGACGACGGGAATAAAGAGCTGGCTGCCATCTGGGCGGAGGCCTTCCCTGCCAGCTACAGGGTGGACTACGAGGTTGAGGACGCGCTCGAAGACATCGCCCGGTTTGAAAAGTACGGGGCCGCAGCCGAGCGGATGACCGGAGCGACACAGGAACGCCCCGGCGTCCACGTCTACCTGCCCGAGGGCGCCGGCGCGACGCTCGAAGAGGACGCCCGGGTCAAGCTCTACATGCTGGAGCCCAAGAGCCTGAGCCAGATCCTTCCCTACTTTCACAACCTGGGCCTCGAAGTGCTGGATGAGCGTCCCTTCGAGATCGAGACCGCCGACCGCCGGGACTTCTTCCTCTATGACCTCGGCTTGAAATACCCGGCCGGCGTGGACCCGGTGTCTACCGGGCAGCTGCTGGCGGATTCGTTCGGGGCAGCCGTTTCGGGAGCCGTTGAATCCGACAGCTTCGACCGGCTCGTGCTGCGCGAAGGCATGGCGTGGCGGCAGATCATCGTCCTCCGGGCCTACGCCAAATACATGAGGCAGATGGGTAACACCAACTCCTTCGAGTTCATGGCAGACACGCTTTTGAGCAACCCGGACGTCACTCGGGGGCTCAGTGCCCTCTTTGCGGCACGATTCGATCCGGCGTTGACTGAGCTGGAGCGGACCGAACGGCAGGAAAAAGTCCGCGCTGAGCTGTCGTCGTCGATCGAAGCGGTGGCGACGCTGGATGCGGACCGTGTCCTCCGGACGTTTACCAACCTGATCGAATCAACGCTCCGCACGAATTTCTACCAGGACAAGCCGTATGTGAGCTTCAAACTGGATCCTGCCGGCATTGAGGGCCTGCCCTTCCCCCGGCCCAAGTTCGAAATCTGGGTCTACTCGACGCGGGTCGAAGGTGTGCACCTGCGCTTCGGCAAGGTGGCGCGTGGCGGTCTCCGCTGGTCCGACCGGCGCGAGGACTTCCGGACGGAAATCCTGGGACTGGTCAAGGCCCAGACTGTCAAGAACGCCGTCATCGTTCCGACCGGCGCCAAGGGAGGCTTCTTCGCCAAGCGGCTGCCCGACCCCGCCGCGGACAGGGCCGCGTGGATGGCCGAGGGCATCGAAAGCTACAAGACCTTCATCCGCGGACTGCTGGACCTCACCGACAACCTGGTCACCACCGCCGACGGTGAACGGCTGGTGCCGCCTGCGGACGTCGTGCGGCATGACGACGACGACTCCTACCTGGTCGTCGCGGCGGACAAGGGAACGGCCACCTTCTCCGACATCGCGAACGGGCTCGCCGCGGAATACGGCTTCTGGCTGGGCGATGCCTTCGCCTCCGGCGGATCCGTGGGGTATGACCACAAGGCGATGGGCATCACCGCCCGGGGCGCCTGGGAATCCGTGAAGCGTCACTTCAGCGAGCTGGACCTGGATACGCAGTCCGAGCCGTTCACGGTAGTCGGGGTGGGCGACATGTCCGGTGACGTTTTTGGGAACGGGATGCTGCTCTCCAAGCACATCCGGCTGCTGGCCGCGTTCGACCACCGGCACGTTTTCCTGGATCCCAACCCCGACGAGGCCAGTTCCTTCTCCGAACGGCAACGGCTGTTCGAGCTGCCGCGATCGTCGTGGGATGACTACGACAAGGGGCTGATCAGCGAAGGCGGCGGTGTGTACCGGCGCCAGGCCAAGTCCATTCCGGTCTCCCCGCAGGTCCGCGCGGCCCTCGGCCTGCCGGAGGACACCACCCAGCTCAGCCCGCCTGAACTCCTGCGGGCCATCCTCCTTGCACCGGCCGACCTGCTCTATAACGGAGGCATCGGCACCTACGTCAAGGCCAGCTCCGAGACCAACGCCATGGTGGGAGACAAGGCCAACGACGCCATCCGCGTTGACGGGCGTGACCTTCGCGTCAAGGTGGTGGGCGAAGGAGGAAACCTTGGCATGACCCAGCGGGGGCGCATCGAGGCGGCACTGCAGGGCGTCATCCTGAACACGGACGCGATTGACAACTCCGCCGGCGTCGACTGCTCGGACCACGAGGTTAACATCAAGATCTTCGTGGACCGGATGGTCGCCGCAGGCAAGCTTGATGCCGGCGAACGTCCCGGGTTCCTGGCGTCGATGACCGACGAAGTGGCCCGTCTCGTCCTCGAGGACAACATCGACCAGAACATCCTGCTGCTCAACGACCGCCAGAAGGTGGCCGACTGGAGCCCCAGCTACGAGCGGCTGATGGACTGGCTGGAAAAGACGGCGGACCTCAACCGCGACCTTGAAGCCCTGCCTTCGACCGCAGCCCTCCGCGAACGCCTCGAACAGGGACAGGGGCTGACATCGCCTGAGCTGTCGGTGCTGGCCGCCTATGCCAAGATCGAGCTGGCGACGGCGCTGCGCGACAGCGACCTCGCCGACGACCCCTGGTTCCGGCGCACGCTTCGGGAATACTTCCCTAAGCAGCTCCGGGAACGGTTCGACGCCGAACTGGACTCCCATCCGCTGCGCCGGGAGATCATCGCCACCGTGGTGGCCAACGACATGATCAACATGGGCGGCATCACGTTTGTGTTCCGGACCATGGAGGAAACGTCCGCCAGCGAAGTCGCGGTGGCCAAGGCGTTTGTTGCGCTGCGGGAGATCTACGAACTGGACATCATGGTGTCCGAGCTCAACGACCTGCCGGCATCGTTCCCCACCGAACACTGGAGCACGGTTCACCTCGACATCCGGCGGCTGCTGGACCGGGCGGTGCGCTGGGTCCTGGGCCAGGGGAGCGCCTCGCAGCCCATCGCCGACGTCGTCAGCGAGTTCAAGCCCCTCATGGATCCGATGCGGGCGCGGCTGCTCGACTACCTCCGCGGCGATGACCGGTCACGGGTGGCGGCCTGGCTTGAGAAGGCACGGTCCTGGGACCTGCCGGACGACCTGGCCCACCGCTGGGCCGAGCTGTTTGAGAGCTTTGTCCTCCTGGATATTGCGAAGATCACCCACTCCCGCAAGGAGCCGGTGGAGGAGATCGCACGCGTGTATTACACGGTGTTCAACCGCTTCCACGCGGATTCCCTGCTGGAACGGATCAGCACGCTGCCGCGGAAGGACCGCTGGCAGGCGCTGGCCCGGGCCGCGCTGCGGGACGACCTGTACTCCACCGTTTCAGACATGACGACGGCGGTGCTTGAGTCCACTGCAGAAGGCCTGCCGGCCGAGGAGCGGCTCAAGGCGTGGGAGGCACTGAACGCGGAACAGCTGGGCCGGGCGAAGAGCATGTTCGATGAGGTCAATGCCCTCGAAGCCGACGATATGGCGTCGCTGTCGGTAGCATTGAGGCTCTTGAGGTCAATCGTCCGACGCTAGGCATTGGCCCGGCGTCGAAATCTGGAGGTGCAGTGGCAATCTTTACGGACCCCATCAGGGAACATGCTGATTTCGGGCCGGGGGATGCCGAGTGGCTGCACCTCCTGGTGGGCGACTGGCAAATGGTGGCCGACCTCGCATTTGCCGACCTCGCCCTCTGGTTTCCGCACCCGGACCACGGCTATGTGGCGCTTGCCCACGTGCGGCCCTCCACGACGCATACGGTGTTCCATGCCGACTTCGTCGGGGAGGGCATCCGGTCCGATCTCCAGCCGCTGGTCGACAAAGCGTGGGCCAGCCGCGCCATTGAGCGTTCCAGCGAGACCAACTGGAGCAGCGATATGGCGTTGCGGGTCGAGGCCGTGCCGATGGTCAGAAATGGCCGCACGCTGGCAGTGGTCACCACCCACATGGACCTCTCCAGTTCGCGGATGCCCTCCCGCCTTGAGCTGACGTACCGCCAGTGCGCCTACGACCTGCTCCGGATGGGCACCCTGGGCCTGTGGCCCGACTTTGCCTCACCCACGGGTTCCCGCCGCGGGGCGCCACGCGTGGGCGACGGCCTGATCCGCCTCGACGCCGAGGGGATCGTGCAGTATGCGAGCCCGAATGGCGTGTCCGCGTTCCGGCGCCTCGGCGACGGCGAATCGCTGGAGGGCCGTTCGCTGGCGGAAGTCACCGCAGGATTGCTCAGGGACCGGCGCCTGGTGGATGAGACCCTGCCGCTCGTCGTCACCGGCCGGATGCCGTGGCGCAGCGAGATTGAATCCCGCGGCGTCAGCCTGTCGCTTCGCGCCATTCCGCTCCGCGACGAGCAGCAGCGGTTCGGGGCGCTGGTCCTGTGCCGCGACGTGTCCGAGCTGAGGCGCCGTGAGATGGAACTGGTCACGAAGGATGCCACCATCCGTGAGATCCACCACCGCGTGAAGAACAACCTGCAGACCGTGGCCGCTCTGTTGCGGATGCAGTCCCGCCGGATGGTCAGTGACGAAGCGAAGCAGGGGCTCGAGCAGGCGATGCGGCGCGTGGCGACCATTGCGCTGGTCCACGAGACGCTGTCGCAGGGCCTGACGCAGAGCGTTGACTTTGATGAGTTGATCGGACGGCAGTTCCGTCTTTCGGCCGAGGTGGCGTCGCCGTCCCAGCAGGTCAGGACGCAAAGGTCGGGGGTTTTCGGTGAGCTTCCCAGTGACTTTGCCACGCCCCTGGCGCTCGTGATCAACGAGCTGGTGACGAACGCCGTCGAGCACGGACTGGAAGGCCGGACCGGGACGGTCTGGCTCCTCGCCGACCGCTCGGCTGGAGAAGACGGCGAGGAACTGCTCACGGTGACCGTGGCCGACGACGGCGTTGGTTTGCCGGACACGCCACACGTCGAGGGCCTTGGGCTTCAGATTGTCCGCACTCTGGTCACCAGTGAGCTGGGGGGCACCATCCAGTGGAAGGCCCGTGAGGGAGGCGGGACGGCGGTCCAGATCATCCTCAGCCTCGCAAGCCGCTGAGGCGAGGGCCCCACTGCGCGTAAAGCGCACAAAAAAGCGACGGCCGCGGACCTTTGGTCTGCGGCCGTCGCCGTAGTGTTGACCTGCCGCTTAGGAAGCGCGGCGGGCGCGGGCCGCGCGGCGCTTCAGCGCACGGCGCTCGTCCTCGCTCATGCCGCCCCAGACACCGGCATCCTGGCCCGACTCCAACGCCCACTGCAAGCAAGTGTCCACGACGGGGCACCTGCGGCAAACGCTCTTGGCCTCCTCAATCTGGAGAAGCGCCGGCCCGGTGTTGCCGACCGGAAAGAAAAGCTCCGGGTCCTTGTCGAGACAGGCTGCGCGATTACGCCAATCCATGCTGATCAGTCACTCCATTCCTGGGAAGTCATTTGCCACTTGTGAAAATATTCACTAGGGCCTACATAGGAAAGGGGCCCTGAGGGCCCCCTTGGTCATCTGGATCAAGCGTTTCATGTTAACGCTGTGTAAACAAGGGGTACTGGTGCACGAAATCCCCCGGAAGCGTGAGCGATGCATCACACCTGCAATACGCCGGAGGGCTGCCCCCACCGTCAGTTGACTATGTCGGGTAGGGTGCCAGTGTGTCAAGACCCCCAGCAGGCCCCCCCGAACCGTCCCCCGAGCCCGAAGGCAGCGGCTTTTCCGACCGCGAAAGCGGGCCGGAGCGGCCCGCGACTGCCGGGGAAAGGCCGAGGGCAGTCGCGCTAATTGCGGCGATTATCGCAGCCGAAGCCGCGGCGCTGTTGGTAGCCGCCGCCTGGTACGGTTTTCAGCTCGTGGCCGGAGCGCCGGTCCTGTCCTTCTGGGGAGCCGTGTTTACGCTTGCCCTGCTTTTGGCATTCGCTTCCTGGCTGTGTGCCGTTGCGGTGTTTCTGTTCCGCGGCTTCCGCTGGCCCAGGGCTGGTGCACTGGTGGCGCAACTGTTCGTGCTGACCGTCGGCTTCCCCACTCTGACGGGTGGTTACCCGGTGGCAGGGGCCGCGATGCTCATCCCGGCGGCGGCCGCCATTGTGCTCCTCTTCGACAAGCGCGTGGTCCGCTTCGCCTCCCGTCCCGCAGGTGCGCCTCCCGCGCTTTGAGCCCGGGCAGGCACAAGGGCCGGTACGGCGACGGCGCCGGCGATGAGTCCCGGCTGATGCAGCTTTGCCTTAACCGCCCGCCAACGGCTCTCCGGCGGACACGTCCTCGGGACGGCTCGCGGCAAGCTGGACCGCCATTGCCCTGCCGTCCGCGAGGAGGAGGGCGCGGCCCGGCGGAGGGTCCGGTTCCAGCTCGTACCTCAGCCCGAAAAGGTCGCCGTCCATGGGACTGCGCGGCCCAATCAGGATGCCGCTGCCGCAATTGCGGGCGGCCAAGGCTAGCGGGACGCGCTGCACAAGGGCCGGGCCGAAGCCGGCAGCCATGATGACCGTCCGGCCCAAAGCGTTCAGCTCCAGCAACAGCTGGTGGGCGGCGGCGGGCAGCAGATCCGCGTCGTCCACGAGCAGTACCGCATCCCGGGCGAGGAGGCCCTTGGCGGCCGCGGCGCGGGTCTCCGCCCAGAAGTCGGCCGGGTCCACCTCCGGGGCCGGGAGGACCCAGCCCGCCGTCCCCGGATTGAGGGCCTGGACCGCACGCAGGAATGAAGACTTCCCCGAACCGGCCGCACCCAGGACGGCAAGGACGCCGCCGCACGGAACGCGTACGAAGGCGGGAGCCAGCTCGTCCCCGCCCACGCCGACACACAGTTTCAGGTTTCGCGCCCGCCCCGATGTTCTCGCGTCAGGCCGGTCCGGAGCGGAAATTCCCTCCGGCCCGCCGATCCGGGCGAGCAGTCCGGCCAGCGAAACTTGCAAGGGGAGGGGCTCCACCCTGAAGGGCCTCGTGCGGGGGGACTCCTGCGGCGGGGCCTCTTGGCCGGGCGGGCCATCCCGGGTGTAGAGCTGGCAGACGCCCTGCCGGTTCCCTGCGAGCGCACCGACCGCGACGGCACGGCCGGGCACCGCCGGAATGTCAGGCATCCGCGGCCACGCCAGCCTGCTCTCTTCGCTGGCGCCCCTCGGAAAGTAGATCCGGTTGGAGACGGCGGAAAAGAAGCGTGCGGTCACGAGCTCACGGTCCCCTGAAACGATGACGGCAACGCCGGCGCCCTGCCCGTCCCGGACCAGGCCGTGAACCAGATCCTCAGCCCAGATCAGCGGGCCCGCCCGCAAGGCGGAAACCCACGAACCCCAGCCCGAAATGGCCAGCACCAAGGGAACCGCCGGTGTGGCCGCCGACCGGCTCAGCCGCCGTGACACTTCGTCGCTCAGCCGTTCCAGAACGCGCACGCCACGGCGCAAATCATGGAGGTTGACCACCGCGCCGGCACGGCACGAGGACGCCAGCGCGGCGAAAGAACCGTCGGCATCGAGGACATACAGGTGCGACTCCGTTGGGTGCGTCAGGAGCTGATCCAATGTGAGGGACAGTGCGTCGCCGGGATCAGCGCAGCTGCCGCCGATCAGGGCCAGGTGTCCGTCGCTGCGGGGACGCCAGTTGAGGCCGGCAAGTCGCTGTTCTTCAGGCAGGTCCAGCCAGCCCAGCTCCAGGCACCAGCGGTCATCCCGAGTGTCCGGGGCATCCGGCCGATGACCGCCGGGCCCCGCGCCCGGAGTCCGGGCCGGTGCCCGTGGCGGACAGGGCAGCACGTCAGGCAGCGGCATAGCCACGGGGCTGCGCACGGCTGCCCCGCCCAACGTTTCCCACAGCGAACGGGTCACCGCCGCTATCGGCGCCACTGCAGCGGCCGGTGCCTGCGGCGGTGCCGCATTCCCGTCGCCGGCAGCCGCGGAGGAGGGCATCTCCAGCGCCTCGCTGGTCAGCAGCACGGCGACATCGCAATCACTCCCATCGGGGAGCCCGGCTGAGAGACTGGCCGACTGAAACTCCTCCGGTGCTTCGGTTGCGCGCGCAAGAAAGGCCCGGCCGGGCGTTTCAACAGCAATACCGGCGGCGGCGTTGGTTCCTATGACGTCGGCAGACTCATGGGCGGACTGTACGCGGAGGGCGATGCTGGTTGTGACGTTGGCACGGATGTCAGCCGTGAGCGCGCCCTGCGGCCGCTGGGTAGCCATGACCAGATGAATCCCCAGTGACCGGCCGATGGCGGCGATCCTCATCAACTCGCTCAGGGACAGCGGCGCATCCTCCACGAGAATCCGGAACTCGTCGATGATGAGGATCAGCTGGGGGAGGGGGTGCTCGTCGGCCGCTTTGGACAATCGATAGGCCGCCAGGTCGGGGGCAGCGGCCGCGGCCAGCGCTTGTTCCCGGCGGCGGACCTCGGCACGCAACGACACCAATGTGCGATCGAGTTCGCTCCTGGTGAGGTCCGTGAGCATGCCCACACAGTGGGGCAGGGCCGTCAACGGGCCCAGCCCGGACCCGCCCTTGAAGTCGAAGAATAGGACGTTCACGCGGTCCGGCGGGAAACTCAGGGCCAACGCGGCGGCGAGCGTACGGAGCAGCTCCGACTTCCCGGATCCGGTGGTGCCCGCGATGAGCACATGCGGACCGTCAGCCTCCAGATCCAGGATGCGGACGCCGCCGGCGCCTGTCTCTTATACACATGCGACCGATGGGGACACATCTAGATGTGTATAAGAGACAGGCATCAGCCTGCCGCTCGCCCAGCGCCGGGCCGTTCCGGCCTCCGACATGTCGAGGATGTCGGTGAGCGGACAGGCGGCCGGCAAGGTCGCGCCGCTTCGCGGGGCACCTCCCAGGGCATGGCCGGATTGCCGGCAGTAGCGGTCGAAGACATTGAGCGGCACAAGATCGGGAACGAACCGCCGCGTTGATCCGGGGGAGCGGAACAAGGCCCTGCGCTCGCCGAGTTCAATATCGGTGTCCGCCGGCAGCACAGGGCGGTCGGCGAAGTGAACCACCCGCCAGCCATGGCGGCGCGCGCTCTCGATGAGTCCGGCATCTGCACTGCTGGTCGTCCGGCTGCCGGCGATCAGGAATACACCCGGAGGGCCGGCCGCTGCGGAATCCACCGCCAGGACCGCCGCGGTGATCCCTGCTGCCGCGTGCAGGGTGACAGCGGGCAGGTACCGCGCCGTCAGCGGCACCAGGCCGGGCGGGCCGTGAACCACAATCCGGGTCCCGCTGGCCCGCGGATATCCGGTGAGCTGCATGAGGAAGGAGCGCATCATCCCCTGCGCTTCAGCTTCCGGTCCCCGAACGGTGACCAGTGGAACCTCGGGATCCAGAAGTAGCGGCACGGCTCCGAGGCACGGCAGCTGGAAGTCCGGGTCCTCTGGCTCAAACCGGATGTTCGCCGGTTGGTCTGCCGTTCCCAGCCGGAGCCAGACGCCGGAGGCTGCCCGTTCGGCGCCTGCCGGTTCCTCCGCACCGGGCGAGTACAGGGCCAGCTCCGCGGCGGACGGCGCGGACCGCCGTCGTCGTTCCGTGTCTTCTGCCGCTGCCGCCGAAATTGCCGACCGCAATTCGCGGCGCCGCCGCCTGCCCGCGACGACCGGGACCATAACCGTCACGGCCGATATGGCGGTGAACGCCAGGAACATCCACATCCCGGTCGCCAGCGCCAGCCCCAGCCCGAGGGCGACGGGCAACCCGGCGGCGAGGAGGAGTGCGGCCCGGCTGCTCTGCTCAGTTGCGCGCGGTACCTTCAGGGGTTCCGCCACCGACAGTCCGGCGGAGCCCAGATGCGAGCCCGGTGAACCCGGCGGCCGTGCAACCAGGACTGACAGGGTCGAGTTTCCGCACCGGATGAGCGAGTCGGTGGAAATGACGGCGTTCCTGACGCGCTTGCCATCCACCTCCGTCCCGTTGACGCTGTCAAGGTCCAGGAGGGTCATGGCCGTGTCCGAAACGTCGATCCTGGCGTGCTCCCTTGACAGATCCGGATCCGGGATCGTCACCTCCGCGTTGGTGCGTCCGATCTGGTAGCTCCCGCGGCGCAAGGGCAGAATCATTCCTGCAGCCGGGCCGCTGTGCACGGCCAGCAACAGTGCAGGGGAAGCGTCCGACCCTGGCCAGGGCCTCGGCCTCGCCCGCCTCTGGCCGCCGTCGACGAGGACCGCCCCGTTGACGAGGGGGACCTCACCGACCGTCATGGTGCCGAGCGGCAGGCCATTCACCGTCAGATCCCGCGTTCCGAAGGCGTGCGCCACAGCGCGGTCAAGTTCGGCGCCCGGGCAGCCGGGCCGTACGCGGACGGTCAGTTCCACGGCCGCGTCGGAGCGCTCCGCCGCCGGGCCGCGGACCAAGGTGCAGTGCAGGGTCACCGCGTGGTCCTCCGTTCTTCGGCCAACTTGTGCCCCACGCTAACGCCGCCGCTGCCGGGACGGCGCGCCTGGATCCGGCTATGTGGATAACCGTGCGGAGCACCTCGCTGCAGCCAGCGGGCCCTGGCGACGGGGAGTAGCGGAGTCGGCGGAAGGACTGGACAGCGGATAGTGTTAAGCAAAACCGGGTGCGGCGGCGTGGCTGCCGCCTGCCAGTCATGAGAGAAAAGGCACCAGAATCGTGAAGATTGCTGTAATTGCGTTGGGGAAAATCGGGCTGCCGCTGGCTGTCCAGTTTGCTTCCAAGGGCCATGACGTTGTCGGCGTCGACGTCAACCAGCAGGTAGTGGAGCTCATCAACGCCGGCACGGAGCCGTTCCCCGGTGAAGCCCACCTGCAGGAGAAGCTCTCGGAGCTCGTGCCGGCAGGAAAACTCCGCGCCACCACGGATTACGCCGACGCCGTGCCCGGCGCGGACGCCGTCGTGCTCGTTGTGCCGCTGTTCGTTGACGCCGACGCGAAGCCTGACTTTGGCTGGATGGACGGTGCCACGGCTGAACTGGCCAAGCACCTGACGCCCGGAACCCTCGTGTCCTATGAGACAACCCTGCCGGTCGGAACCACCCGCACCCGCTGGAAGCCTGCCCTCGAGGCCGGCTCCGGGCTGGTCGAGGGCCGGGATTTCCACCTCGTCTTTTCCCCGGAACGCGTCCTGACCGGCCGCGTGTTCGAGGATCTGCGCAAGTACCCCAAGCTCGTCGGCGGCCTGTCCGAAGCGGGTGCGGCGAAGGCCGTTGAGTTCTATGAATCCGTGCTGGACTTCGACGAGCGTGCCGACCTCCGCAGGCCGAACGGAGTCTGGGACCTGGGCTCCGCGGAGGCGTCCGAGCTGGCCAAGCTGGCCGAGACCACGTACCGGGACGTCAACATCGGGCTGGCGAACCAGTTCGCGCGGTTCGCTGCCACGGCCGGCATCGACATCTACCAGGTCATCGAAGCCTCCAATTCCCAGCCCTACAGCCACATCCACCAGCCGGGCATCGCCGTCGGCGGCCACTGCATCCCCGTGTACCCGCGCCTCTACCTCTGGAATGACCCCGAAGCGACCGTCGTCCGCGCCGCCCGCGCTGCCAACGCCGACATGCCGGACTACACGGTGGGACTCCTCGAAGGCGCGTACGGTGACCTCACCGGCGCCCGCGTGGTCGTGCTGGGTGCGGCGTACCGCGGCGGCGTGAAGGAGACAGCGTTCTCCGGCGTCTTTGACGCCGTGACGTCGCTGGAAAAGCGCGGTGCCGAGGTGTCGGTTCACGACCCGCTGTACACGGACGCGGAACTGGACAAGCTCGGGTTCGCGGCCTACCACCTTGGCGAGCCCGTTGATGCGGCCGTCGTCCAGGCCGACCACGCCGAGTACAGGGAATTGTCGCCCGCTGACCTGCCGGGCATCAAAGCGTTTATTGACGGCCGTCGCGTGAGCTCAGCTGACCGGTGGGACGGGATCACCTACCGCGTCATTGGCAAGGCCTGACACCGCCTTGCTGCCGCAGCCCCCGCTGGCCGCGGCGCCGGCACTCTTGAGAGGAACCAAACTATGACGACGACCATTGCTCCCAGCGCCGACGTTTCGGACCAGGCAATACTCGGCGAGGGCACGAAGGTCTGGCACCTTGCCCAGGTGCGCGAACGGGCCAACCTTGGCGAGAACTGCATCGTGGGCCGCGGCGCGTACGTTGGCACAGGCGTACAGATCGGTGAGAACACGAAGATCCAGAACTACGCCCTGGTCTACGAACCGGCCAAGCTCGGCAAAGGGGTTTTCATCGGCCCGGCCGTGGTGCTGACCAATGACACCTACCCGCGGTCCGTCAGCCCGGACGGCTCGCTGAAGAGCGCCCATGACTGGACCCCCGTTGGCGTCACCATCGAAGACGGCGCCTCGATCGGTGCGCGGGCCGTGTGCGTTGCGCCGCTGACTGTCGGGCGCTGGGCAACGGTTGCGGCCGGCGCCGTGGTCACCAAGGACGTTCCGGCGTTTGCCCTGGTAGCGGGCGTTCCTGCACGCCGACTGGGTTGGGTCGGGAAGGCAGGCGAACCGCTGCGGCAGGAGGGCGACTTCTGGGTCTGCCCTGCCACCGGCGCCAAGTACATTGAAGACGGAAATTCCCTGAAAGAATCTGAGGAGAACGCATGAGCTACGACTTTATTCCTGCCGCGAAGCCGATCATCGGTGACGACGAGCGGGCCGCCGTCGACGCCGTTCTGGCAACAGGAATGCTCGCCCAAGGCACGCAGGTCGCGGAATTCGAGAAGGAGTTCTCTGACGTCCTCCTGGACGGCCGCTCCTCCGTAGCTGTGAACTCCGGCACCTCCGGACTGCACCTGGGCCTTCTTGCCTCCGGCGTCGGACCTGGCGACGAAGTCATCGTTCCCTCCTTCACTTTTGCCGCAACCGGCAACTCAGTCGCGCTCACCGGTGCCACCCCCGTGTTTGCCGACATCGAGCTGGACCACTACACGCTCGACGTGGACCACGTGGCCTCCCTCATCACGGACAAGACCAAGGGCATCATGCCGGTCCACCTCTACGGCCACCCGTTCGACGTCGAGGGCTTCACCAAGCTCGCTGAAGAACGCGGCATCGACCTCTACGAGGACGCCGCCCAGGCCCACGGTGCCAGCTTCAAGGGCAAGAAGGTCGGAACGTTCGGCAAGTTCGCCATGTTCAGCCTTTACCCGACCAAGAACATGACCTCCGGCGAGGGCGGCATGGTCTCCACCCCGGACGCCACCGTGGAACGGAACCTGCGGCTCCTGCGGAACCAGGGCATGGAGAAGCAGTACGAAAACGAGCTGGTCGGCTTCAACGCCCGGATGACGGACCTGCACGCCTCGATCGGGCGCGTGCAGCTGAAGAAGGTCCTGGGCTGGACGGAACAGCGCCAGCAGAATGCCGCGTTCCTGACGGACAACCTTGAGGGTGTGGGCACGCCCACGGTCGCCGAAGGCGCCTCGCACGTCTACCACCAGTACACGATCCGCGTCACCGAGGACCGCGACGGCCTGGCGAAGGCCCTACGCGAGGAGTACAACATCGGCACCGGCGTCTACTACCCGGTGCCCAACCACCGTCTTCCGTCGTTCAACCGCGCGGAGGACCTGCCCAACACCGAAATGGCCGCGAAGGAAGTCCTCTCCCTGCCGGTCCACCCGTCACTGAGCCAGGCTGACCTGGAACGCATCGTCACGGCGGTCAACAAGCTCGTCCAGGCAGGCGCCTGATGGGAAACCTTCGCGTTGGCCTGATCGGCCTGGGAATGATGGGCCGTCACCACGCCCGCGTGATCCGGGAGCTCGACGGCGTTGACTTGGTGGCCGTTGCGGACTCCTATGGGGATCCCCACGGAGTTGCCGGCCCGCTGAGCGTGCTGTCTTCCGTTGAGGAACTCATCGCCGTGGGCATCGACATGGCAGTCGTTGCCGTGCCCACCGGACTTCACGAGGAAGTGGGGCTCGCCCTCGCCGAAGCCGGTGTCCACACGCTGGTTGAAAAGCCCATCGCCTCGAGCACCGAAGCGGGCCAGCGGATGGTTGATGCGTTTGCAGCCAAAGGGCTTGTCGGAGCCGTCGGCCATATCGAACGGTTCAACCCCGCGCTGCAGTCCCTGCGCAAACGGATTGAGGCCGGCGAGCTCGGCGAGGTCTACCAAATCGCCACCCGGCGCCAGGGGCCGTTCCCGGCCCGCATCGCCGACGTCGGCGTGGTCAAGGACCTCGGCACGCACGACATCGATCTGACGGCCTGGCTGGCCCAGAGCCGGTTCCAGTCGATTTTTGCCCACATCACCACCCGCAGCGGCCGCCCGCACGAGGACATGGTCGCGGCAACGGGACACCTCGAAAACGGCGTGATCACCAACCACCTGGTCAACTGGCTTTCCCCGATGAAGGAACGCCTGACGATTGTCACCGGTGAGAAGGGCGCCTTCGTGGCCGACACCATCACCGCAGACCTGACGTTCTTCGAGAACGGCACCGTCGCCACTGAGTGGGAATCGATGGCCGCGTTCCGGGGTGTCTCGGAAGGCAACGTCACCCGCCTTGCGATCCCCAAGCCCGAACCGCTGCGGACCGAACACGAAGCCTTCCGGGACGCCGTCCTCGGGCTGCGCAGCGACGTGGTCACCATGCAGGAAGGGCTCGACACCCTGCGGGTTGCCGAAGCCGTGCTGGAATCCGCCACGAGCCGGCAGATCGTGGAGATTGCCGCTTCGTGACTGACAAGAGACCCCTCAAGGTCACCGTAGCCTCGCGGCTGTTCACCCCCGAGGTGGGCGCGGCATCATTCAGGCTGCAGGCGCTGGTGGACGGACTCGTGGCACAGGACGCGGAGGTCAGTGTTTTGACCACGCGGCCGCCACACGGTTCGCCGGCCTTCACGGCGCCGTACAAGCTTTCCCGGTGGCCGGTGCTTCGCGACGCGGGCGGCAACGTCCGGGGCTACGTGCAGTACATGAGCTTCGATCTGCCGGCATTCTTCCGCCTGTTGTTCTCGCCGGCGGATGTCGTCGTCTCCGAACCGCCTCCCACCACGGGGGTGATGGTGGCCCTGAGTTCGGCGCTCCGGCGCAGGCCGTTCGTGTACTACGCCGCCGACATCTGGACCGAAGCACTGTCCGCCACGGACGTGCCGGGCATTGTCATCCGCGTGATGCGGGCTGCCGAAGGCTTCGCGCTGCGCCGCGCCGCCAAGGTGATCGCCATTTCCGACGCTGTGGCGGAGAAGGTGGGGGAGTTCGGCGTCCCCGCGGACCGTGTTGTTGTTGTCGGAAACGGCATCGACACCTCCGTCTTCGGCCCGGCCGGCGAGTCAGCCGGGACGGGCGATCCGTACTTCGTGTACACCGGAACCATGTCCGAGTGGCAGGGGGCCGACATCTTCATCCGTGCGCTGCCGGCGGTGTTGGCCGAGCACCCCGGCGCCAGCATCCGGTTCTTCGGGCAGGGGTCCGATGAGCCTCATCTGCGGGAACTCGCGGCGCAGACGGCTCCCGGCCGCGTTCACTTCGGCGGAGTCATTCCGCCGGCAGAGGCGGCGCAGTGGATCCGCGGGGCATCGGGGGCGCTGGTCAGCATCAAGCCGGGCCAGGGCTACGACTTTGCGAAACCGACCAAGATCTATGCGGCGGCCGGGTGCGGAACCCCCGTGATCTTCGCCGGGACCGGAGAAGGCGCGGCACTCGTCGCCGACAACGGACTCGGCGAAGCGGCAAAGTACGACGTCGACAGCGTTGCCGGAGCCATGCGCCGGGTCTTGGACGCTCGGCACAATGGCGACGACGACGGCAGCCGGGATGCCAGGGCCGGCTGGGTTGAGCGCCACGCGTCGCTGGCTAACTCCGGTCAGCATGCTGCCGCCGCAGTTCTGGCGGTGGCGCAGTCCGGGCGCTAAGGGTGGCCCGTGAAGCGCCGGCGGGTTGATTTTCCAGCGGCCGCACGGGCCCCGGAGCCTCTCGGCAAGCGCCCTGAAGCCACCCCGGAATGCGTGACAAATTTCAAGTTCGGGTAGTCTAGACCCGGCAGATAGGGCTGTCCATGCCTGCCACCAAAACACACAGGAGAGTTGTGAACGCTGATCTCGTCGTAGTCGGTTCGGGTTTTTTTGGCCTGACAATCGCGGAACGCGCCGCCACGGAGCTTGGACTTAAGGTTGCCGTCCTGGACCGCCGGCACCACATCGGTGGGAACGCGTACAGCGAAAATGAAGCCAAAACAGGCATCGAAGTCCACCGCTACGGAGCCCACCTCTTCCACACCTCGAACGAGCGGGTCTGGGAATACGTGAACCGCTTCACGGCATTCACGAACTACCAGCACAAGGTTTACACCAGCCACAAGGGCGAGGTGTACCAGATGCCCATCAACCTCGGCACCATCAACCAGTTCTTCCGGGCCTCGATGGGGCCGGCGGAAGCACGGGCGCTGATCCAGGAACAGGCCGGGGAGCTGGCGGGCACTGACCCGCAGAACCTGAACGACAAAGGCATCCAGCTGATCGGCCGTCCCCTCTACGAGGCGTTTATCAAGTACTACACCGGCAAGCAGTGGCAGACGGACCCGAAGGACCTCCCGGCGGAGATCATTTCCCGCCTCCCGGTCCGCTATAACTACGACAACCGGTACTTCAACGACACCTATGAAGGCCTGCCGGTGGACGGTTACACCGCGTGGATTGAACGCATGGCCGACCACCCCAACATTGAGGTTCACCTCAACACCGATTTCTTCGACGGCGGCGAGTTCGGTCAGGCGTCGGTGCGCGGCCAGGTTCCCGTCATCTACACGGGACCGGTTGACCGCTACTTCAACTACGCCGAAGGTGACCTCTCCTGGCGCACCATCGACCTCGAGGAGGAGGTCCTTCCCGTGGAGGACTTCCAGGGCTGCGCCGTAATGAACTACCCGGACGAAGAAGTCCCCTATACCCGGATCCACGAGTTCCGGCATTTCCACCCCGAACGTGACTACACGAAGGACGCCACGGTGATCATGCGGGAGTTCTCCCGTTTCGCCGAGAAGGGTGACGAGCCGTACTACCCCGTGAACACCGCCGTCGACCGTTCGAAGCTGCTGGCCTACCGGGACCTGGCCCGTGACGAGGATTCAGTGCTGTTCGGTGGCCGGCTGGGCACCTACAAGTACCTTGACATGCACATGGCCATCGGATCGGCCCTGAGCATGTTTGACAACAAGATCAAGCCGCACTTCAGCGGCGGGGCGAAGCTGGAAAGCGGAGGAGTAGACGCATGAGCGTAGCGACAGAATTCCGGCAAGAAACCGGGTCCGGCACCGGCGACACCGTCTGGAAGACAGTTCACCGTGTGGTCTTCCCGGTTGACGGCGACACCGACACCCTTCCGCTGTATGTGGACTTCGACGCCGCGCGCCGCGTCGTCGAAACGCAGGACGCGGGCTCCAAGCGGGCGGCGGCAGCACCGGTGGTAGCTGCCCAGCGCAGCGAACTCCGCGCGGACTTCATCCTTGACCGCCGCCAGCTGTCACTCCCTGCGCACCGCCGGGTTTCTTTCGGAACGTATTTCAATGCGTTCCCCGCCAGCTATTGGCGCGCCCACACGGACGTTCAGAAGGTCCGGCTCAGCATTGAAGTGGATGCCGAAGTAACGGTCATTGTCTACAAGTCCAGCCCCCGGGGCAGCTCAAACCGTGTCCAGAGCATGCATGCCACCGGCGGTGCCACCGCGACCTGCGAGCTGCCGCTGACCAACTTCGCCGACGGCGGGTGGTACTGGTTCGACCTCGTCGCGCACGGCAAAGACGTGACCCTGAAGCAGGCTGACTGGTCGGTTCCCGAAACCGAAGGCTTCACCCCGGGCACGCTCTCCATTGCGGTCACAACGTTCAACCGCCCGGATTACTGCGTCAAGCACCTGCGCACGTTCGCCGAGTCGGAAGACCTGGTGGCAGTCATGGACCGCCTCATCGTCACCGATCAGGGTACCCAGAAAGTCCGTGACGAGCCCGGCTTCGAAGAAGCCGCGGCTGTCCTCGGTGACAAGTTCAAGCTCATTGAGCAGGGCAACCTGGGCGGTTCCGGCGGCTTCGCCCGCGGAATGCACGAGTCTGTGGAGGACGGCCTGAGCAAGTACGTCATGCTCCTGGACGACGACGTCGTGGTGGAAACTGAGGGCGTGCTCCGCGCCGTCAACTTCGCTGACTTCACCCGCAGCGCCACCATCGTGGGCGGACACATGTTCAATCTCTTTGAGCGTTCGGTGATCCACAACTTCGGCGAGGGCATCAACGAGTACCGGTTCCAGTATGAGCCGATCGGGGAAGGGCAGATCGCCCACGATTTCGCCTCCGGCAACCTTCGCACCACACCCTGGATGCACCGCCGTATCGACGTCGACTACAACGGCTGGTGGATGTGCCTGATCCCGACGTCGATCATCAGGGAGATCGGGCTTGCACTGCCGGTCTTCATCAAGTGGGACGACGTCGAGTACGGCATCCGGGCCAAGGCCAACGGGTACACCACTGTGAGCCTTCCGGGGGCGGCCGTATGGCACATGCCCTGGACCGAGAAGGACGACACCATTGACTGGCAGGCCTATTTCCACCAGCGCAACCGGTGGGTCGCGGCCATGCTCTACTCGCAGTACGAAAAGGGCGGCCGGCTGCCCATCGAGAGCTTCCTCCAGGACGTCCGGCATCTGCTCTCGCTGCAGTACTCGGCTGTAGAGCTGCGCAACCGTGCCCTTCAGGACCTGCTCGACGGTCCCTCCCACCTGCACCGGACAATTGGCGGCAAGCTCCCCGAGATCCGCCAGGTCCGTTCGGGTTTCCCGGATGCCCAGGTCACCAAGGACATCACGGAGTTTCCCCCGGTCAAGAGGGTGCACCTGCCGAAGTTCGGCATGGTTCCGTCCCGCCCCAAGAACTTCGCGCAGACCATCTCCAGTGCCATGTCCGGCGCCCTTCGCCAGCTGCGCAGCGTCAACACCGCAGCGTCGCAGAACCCCGAGGCCGTTGTGCCTGCGGCGGATGCCCGCTGGTGGCGGCTGTCCCACCTGGATTCGGCCATCGTCTCGGCGTCTGACGGGACGGGCGCATCCTGGTACCGCCGGGACAACGTCCGCTTCCGCAAGCAGCTGCTTCGCAGCCTGACGCTGCACGCCCGTGTGCTGGCGCGCTGGGACGAGCTTTCGGCGTCCTACAAGAAAGAACTGCCCAACTTCACGTCGCCGGAAGCCTGGCTCAAGACGTTTGAGTCCATGACCGACTCCGCGCCCGATCAACGGAAATCCAATCAGTGACTAGCGGACACACCTCCCCGACGCACCAGGATGCCGCGCGTGCCCTGGTGGTACCGGGAACCGGGAACGGGCTTGCCGATGTGTTCCGGTCCCGGTTCCTCCTGAAGCTCCTGGTCCGCAAGGAACTCAGGATCAGGTACCGGGGGTCAGTGCTGGGACTGCTCTGGACCTACGTCAAACCCGGGGTTCAGTTCGTTGCGTTCTACGTTGCCCTCGGCGTCTTCCTGGGGCTTGAACAGAGCCCGAGCAACAGGGGCGGTTTGCCGAACTACGCCGTGTACCTGTTCTCCGGGATTATCCTGGTGAACTTTTTCACCGAGTCCTTGAGCACGGCGACGCGCTCGATCGTCAACAACAGCGGCCTGATCAACAAGATCTATCTGCCCCGTGAGCTGTTCCCGGTCTCATCGGTGTGGGTGTCTGCGGTGCATTTCCTGCCGCAGATGTTCGTGTTGGTGATCGCCTGCCTTTTCAGCGGCTGGCGCCCGGGACTCCTTGAGGCGTACAGCGCCGTTGCGGGCTTCCTGATCATTGCCCTGCTTGCCACCGGACTGGGGCTCTTCTTCGGGGCCGTGAACGTATATTTCCGGGACTCGGAGAATTTTGTGGACCTCCTGCTGATGGTGGCCACCTGGGTTTCGCCGGTGCTGTATTCGTGGCACATGGTCCAGGCCAAGGCGGGGGACCTCTGGTTTTCCGTGTACCAGCTCAACCCGATCACGATCGCCGTCGAGTCGTTCCACCACGCGTTTTGGCTGCCCACGACGTCCGGGGCGGAAGGCAGCCCGCCGAACCTGGTCACGCTGTGGATCCCGGTGGGCCTGCTGGTGTCGCTGCTCATTCTGTTCCTCGGCCAGTGGACCTTCCGCAGGCTCGAAGGCCGTTTCGCGCAGGAGCTGTGATGACTACCGCCATAGAAATACGCAACATCAACAAGCAGTTTGTCCTGCGGCACACCAGGTCACTCAAGGAAGCCCTCGTGTGGCTGATGCGCGGCCGCAAGGGTGACCTCTCCAAGAAGTTCCACGCCCTCCGGGACCTTTCGATCGACGTCGAGCACGGTGAGACGGTGGCGCTCTTGGGCCTCAACGGCTCCGGCAAATCGACGCTGCTGAAGCACATTTCCGGGGTCATGCTGCCCGATTCGGGCACGGTCCGCACCGGCGGCCGGGTAGCAGGGCTGATTGAGGTGGGTGCGGGATTCCATCCTGACCTCTCAGGACGGGACAACGTCTACCTCAACGGCGCCATCCTCGGCATGACCGAAGCGCAGATCAAGGAAAAGTTCGACTCGATTGTCGAGTTTGCCGAGATCGGCGAGTTCATTGACACCGAAGTGAAGTTCTATTCCTCCGGCATGTACCTCCGGCTGGCGTTTTCCGTTGCAGTCCACACGGACCCGGACGTCTTCCTGGTCGACGAGATCCTGGCCGTGGGCGACGAACCCTTCCAGAAGAAGTGCCTGGCAAAGATCAAGGAACTGGCGGCAGCGGGAAAAACGCTGATCGTCGTCAGCCATGACCTCGACCTGGTCGCCCACGTGTGTGAACGCGGAATCCTGCTGGAACATGGCTCGGTTGTGATGGACGGCCCCGTGGGCCACGTCATCAGCCGGCTGCGGAACCGCTAAAGCAACTGCACTACTCGCGAACGACCCCCCCGGGGCACACCGGCGACAACCGGACCGCCCCTGCTCAAACTCTTGGAGGAAATGTGTCCTGGCTGTCCACACTGCCGGCTCTGCTCGTTGCCGTGGCTGTGGTGCTGCTCCCGGGCGCCGCAGTGGCCTGGTCCATGGGCTTGCGGCGCTCGAGCCTGCTCGGGTTCGCGCCGCTCTTCTCGCTCTCCATCACCGGCGTCGCTGCCGTCCTTGCTCCGTTCGTAGGGATCAGCTGGAATATCTGGGTGGTCTTGGCGGCCACGTTGCTGGTGTCGGCCGCGGCTTACGCGGCAACCCGCACAGCCTGGGTGCGCAGGCAGATCACGGCAACCGAGGTTCGCGACAGCTGGGCAGTCCTGGGGGCGACTGCCGCCGCCATCGCCGTCGGCGGATTCCTGACGGCCCGTCGTGTCATCCAGCTGGTAGGCGCCCCGGACAACATTTCCCAGCGCTATGACAACGTCTTTCACCTGAACGCCGTCCGCTTCGTCCTGGACACGGGCAACGCATCTTCGCTGAATCTCGGCAGCATGGCCGGCGGAACCGGCGGACTGTCCTCCGTCTACCCGGCCGAGTGGCATTCCCTGGCCGCGCTGGTCACGCAGCTGACGGGTGCGGCCGTTCCGGTCTCTGTCAACGTGGTGAACCTTGTGGCATCTGCCGTCATCTGGCCCATCTCTCTGGTTTTCCTTACGAGGGTGGTCGTCGGCCCCAGGCCCATCGGCCTCCTGGCGGCAGGGGTGGCGTCGGCGGGCCTCATGGCGTTCCCGTACCTCCTGCTGGTCTGGGGACCCCTCTTTCCCAATCTCCTTTCGGTGAGTGCCCTGCCTGCCGGCATCGCGGCCGTGATCCTCGTGTGCAAACTGGCCCCGACACTTCCGGTGCCGACGGTTCGCGCGCTGCCCGCATTGGTGCTGGGAATTCCGGGCCTTGCGCTGTCCCACATGAGCGCGGTCAACGCGCTGCTCGCCTTCAGCGCCCCTATCCTCGTCTGGAAATTGGCCGTCCACGTTCGCGGACAGATCCGCAACAAGGCCTCCCTCGCACGGTTCGCCGTGACGGCCGCTGTGACGGTCGCCAGTGTGGTCGTTGCACTACTTGCATGGCAGAAGCTCCGGCCGGGCGCCTACAACGGATGGGCCGCCCACCAGACAGTTGCAGGATCAGTTGGCGAAGTCCTGGCGAATGCACCGATGAAGACTGACGTGGCGCTGGCGATCTCCGTGCTGGCGCTGATCGGAATGGTTCGGATCATCCGGCAGCGGACCCAGATCTGGCTGTTGGGCTGCTATTTTGTGGCAGGGTTCCTCTACGTGGTCGACGCCGGATTCAAGGCCGGGTGGGCCAGGGCATTCTTCACCGGCACGTGGTACCAGGACACGAACCGGCTCGCGGCGTATCTGCCGATATTCACCGTGGTGCTCGCTGCTGTGGGCATGCTGGCCGTCGCGGACGTCGCCAAGGCGGCGTTCGGGGGCATTGTGTCAAGGATGCCCCGAAACGCCGTGGCCGGAGCGCGCCCTGCCGCTGTTGCCGGCCTGGCGGGGACCGTCATTGCCGTTGTGGTGCTTGCCTGGGCCACGCAGACCGGTCCGGTCCGCGACTACGTCGCGTCCGGCCAGGTGTTTTATGAGCGCGATACCAAGGATTCCATTCTGTCCTCGGATGAGTACGTGCTCTTGGCCCGCATGGGTTCCGAGGTGCCCCAGGACGCGGTCATCGCGGTGAATCCGTGGAACGGCGGAGCCCTGGCCTATGCCTTTGCGGACCGCAAGGTGCTGGAATTCCACATGGGCCAGCGGGAAACGAAAAGCATGCGGGTTGTTGCTGAGGCCCTCGCTAAGGCCGATTCGTCCGCCCGCGTCTGCGATGCCGTGCGCGAGACGAAAGTATCCTATGCGCTGGACTTCGGCCAGCAATACCTGCTGAACCACCCGTCCAGCAGGACCTACCCGGGCCTCCAGAACCTGGAGTCATCCAAGGCTGTTCAGCTCGTGGATCAGCAGGGAACCGCCAAGCTGTACAAAGTGGTGGCCTGCAGCTAGTCCGGGAACGCAGCCAGGCCAGGAACAGGAAAAGACCTCCGGCGCCGCCAGTTTGATAGCTGCGGGTGCCGGAGGTCTTTTCGTTGCCAGTCCTTGGCCGTGGCCAACGGGCCCGAGCGGGATTAGCTTCCGAACGCCTGAAGCAGGGCAGCCACCGTACGCTCGGCCGCATGGCCGTCACCGTAGGGCGTTGCGTCCGTTGCGGCCGGCGCCGGCCGCCGTACGGTATCGGCGAGGATGCTCAGGTCCTTGCTGACCAGCACGTTCCAACCCAGCTCAACGGTCTCCACCCATTCCGTTTCCGGCCGGATGGTAGTGCAGGGCGTGCGCAGCAGGAAGGCTTCCTTCTGGAGTCCGCCGGAGTCGGTGATGACGCCCGCGCTGTTCCGCACGGCGTTGACAAGCTGCGGGTAGGCCAGCGGAGCTGCCACCCGGACCGATCCCTGCTCCAGGTCGAGCCCGTGCTTGGCGGCCAGGCTGACGAGCCGCGGGTGTGCCAGCAGGAATACCGGCTTCTCCAGGCTCGCCAGGGAGCTGATGATGGCGGCCAGGCGCTCCGGGGAGTCGGTGTTGTCGGGCCGGTGAATGGTGCAGACGTAGTACTCGCCCGGCGCCGCGTCGACGGGGAGGGGCTGGTCGCCGGCGTCGAGCAGGTCGCGGACTTTGAAGAGCACGTCCGTCATGACGTCGCCGACCAGAACGGTTCTCTCCGCGAGGCCTTCCGTGGCCAGGTGCTTGACGGCCACCTCGGTGGGCGCGAGCAGGAGGTCTGCACTGTGGTCGGTCAGGACGCGGTTGTGCTCTTCGGGCATCCGGCGGTTGAAGGACCGGAGACCGGCCTCGAGGTGTGCCACCGGGATGTGCATCTTGATGGCGGCGATGGCAGCGGCGAGGGTCGAATTGGTGTCGCCGTAGACCAGCACGCAGTCCGGAGCTGATTCCTCCAGGATTGCCTCGAGTCCATGCAGCATGGCACCGGTCTGGGCGCCGTGCTTGCCAGAGCCAACTCCGAGGTTGAAGTCCGGTGCCGGGATCCCAAGATCCCGGAAGAACACATCACTCATGAGTTCGTCATAGTGCTGGCCGGTGTGGGCGATCAGGTGTTCCGCCTGGCCCTCCATGGCCGCCGCGATCGGCGCGAGCTTTACAAACTGGGGACGTGCGCCAACGACGCTGAGAATACGCATGGCTTCTAGTTTAGAGGCAGCCTCCAACTTTTCCGGACTGGCCCCTCCGGTACGATGGATTCGGCGTTGTGCCCGGCATGCGGGCTGCGGTTTACACAGTGAGGTCTTGTCGGTGCGAATTCTTGTGGTTACTACGTGGTTTCCCAGCGAGCCGAGACCGACGGAGGCACCCTTCAACCTAGAGCACGCCAAGGCCATCCAGCGCCGCCACGATGTACAGGTCCTGCACGTGCGGCTGGGGCGTTCGCAGCACCCCGAGACCGGGCAGTATGAAGGCATCCCGGTGACCCGCATCGGCCTGGACCCGCGGCGGCCCCTCACCCTGATCGGCGCCGTGCGGCAGATTTCATCCGCCCTGCGAAGCGCCGACGTCCTGCACACCATGGCGTTCTCCAGTGCCCTCGTCGCGGCATTGCCCTGGTCTCTGCGTCGGCGGCCATGGGTCCATACGGAGCACTGGAACGGCGTCACCAACCCGGAAAGCGTTGGCGGAGTCTGGCCACGGATAGCCTGGCTCAGGCACGTACTCCGCCTGCCCCACCACGTGACGGGAGTGACGCGGCAGCTGGCGGACAGGCTCAGTGAGTTCTCGCGTCCCCAGGCGGCGTCCGTGGTTCCGTGCGTCGTGCCGAACGAGAGGCCGGTGGCACCGTACCCGCCGCTGGATCCCCTGCGGCTGGTGGCCGTCGGCGGTCTCATCCCGCGAAAAAGGCCCTTGCTCGCCGTCCAGACGGTCGCCTGGCTTCGTGGCCAGGGCCACAACGTAGAGCTGGAATGGGCCGGGGACGGTGGCCAGCGGGCCGAGGTAGAGGCACTCATTGCGTCGTGCGGACTGACTCCCTACGTCCGGTTGCTGGGAAACGTTGCCCCGGCGGAAGTTTTCGCCCTCTTCGACCACGCCCATCTGTTTTTCCTGCCGACAGAACAGGAAAACTTCTTTACTTCCGCGGCGGAGGCCATGAGTGCCGGGCGCCCCGTCGTTGCCCCGCACGTGGGCGGCTATGACGACTACGCGACGCCGGAAAACAGCCGTCTCGTCGACGACGTGACGCCCGAGTCGCTGGGACAGGCGATTCTGGAGGTTCGGGACCGGTTCCGGAACGAAGAGCCCAGGGTCATTGCCGGGCCGATCCGGCGTCGGTTCTCTCCCGAAACCGTCGCCGGACTCTTTGACGACATCTACACGGACGTCAGCGAACGGAAGGCCGGCGGCGCCCGAATAGCGCAGTGATAGCCTGAGCAAGTGCAAAATACGGGTACAGGGTTTACGCCTGCAGTCGACGTCGTCATAGCCGTACACAGTTCCGGCAGGCCGATCGAGCGGGCAGTGGCCTCAGCCTTTGACGGCGGCCTGGCGGCCAATCAGGACGGCGGAGTCCGCGTCTCCGTTGTCTGCCACAACATAGAAGCCGAAGCAATCCGCAGGCGCCTTCCGGCCGACACCGCAGAGCAGGTGCGCTGGCTCACCTGCCAGGACGGCATTCCCAGCCCTGCGGGCCCGTTCAACGCCGGCATCGCAGCGGCCGACGGCGAGTACGCGTGCATCATGGGGAGCGACGACTACCTGGAATCGGGCGCGCTCGCGCAGTGGCTCACAGTTGCCCGCGACGGCGGCGCCGCCGCAGTCATTGCGCCGCAGCGCCACGCTGACGGCAACAAGATCCGCACCCCTCCCGTCCGAGCCGGACGCAAGAGCCGGCTCGACCCCGTCCGGGACCGGCTGTCCTACCGCACCGCGCCGCTGGGACTCATCAGCACGAAGGAAATCCAGCGCCACAGCCTGGCTTTCACTGCGGGACTCAAGACAGGAGAGGACCAGGAGTTCTCCTCCCGGCTGTGGTTCGGCGGCGGACGGATCGACTACGCCCGGGGCGCCGGCCACTATGTCGTCGGCGCGGACGCGCAGGACCGCGTCACCTACACCCGCCGGCCCGTCACCGACGAACTGTCCTTTGCGACGCGCCTGGTGGCCTCCGACTGGTTCAAGGGGCTCACGGACACCGGCAGGCGGGCCATCGTGGTCAAGCTCCTCAGGGTCTGTCTCTTATACACATCTAGATGTGTATAAGAGACAGGGTGCGGGCCGACGATGGGGGCTGGTCCGCGGCGGACATGGCGGAACTGGCCGCCGTCGCCCGCAGCCTGCTTGCCGCTGCCCCCGGCGCGGCGGATCCGATGGCCATCGCTGACCGCCGCCTGCTCGACACCATTCTTGACGGCGGCGCCGAGCCTGCGGCGCTCGTGGCCGCGGCCGCAGCACGGCGTAGGTTCGGCAGGCCCGAAACGCTTTTCGCCCGCGGGATCAGGAACAACCTCAACCCGGAGTCCCCGCTCAGGTTCATCGCGGCGTCGCTGCTCGTCTGAGCCTTGGCGGCCCGCTGCCGCCCGTGGGCGGCCGGCCGCCGCCCGTGCGCCTTCGCGCCGTAGCCGCCCGCCGCCGTCGTCCGAGCCCAAACCCGCCGCTACGGGCGAGCCCCTGTCTCTTATACACATCTAGATGTGTATAAGAGACAGGAGTAGAGCTTGGTGCGGATAAGGTGGCGAAGAGTGCTTTCGCGGCGTAGGTTTGCCCACGGCGCGGGCGCCAGGACCTTGCTGACGTACGGCGCCCGCTGATCGGCCTCCAGGGCCTCCCTGATGACTCCGTCTGCAGTGGCTCGTCCCGCGGCGAGAATGAGCCCGCGGTCCGCCACGGAAAACGGCCGCAGATATTTCCCGGAAATGCTGGAGACCTTTCCGATGAACTGCTCCAGCACGGCGAGGTCGGACGGAGTCCATTCCCAGTTCGACCCGCGCCTCCGGAGAGCGCCCAGCAGATGGACCCTGACCAACTTGACGGCAATGGCTGTCCGCGCGGCAGGACGCAGGCCGCCCAACCAGGCGTCGTCGAGGCCCAGCACGGCCCGGAACTCCTCGGCCAGCGGCAGGACATCCGATGTGACGCGGTCCGACGCGTCGCTGCAGATCACGTAGCTTGGCGCGCCTGCCGGATATTCGATTTTCGCCCCCGAGTACCATAGGCGCAGCCCGGGATCGAGGTCTTCGCCCGACCGCAGCCCCTCCGTATACGCGATGCCTTCGGATTTGAGGGTCTCGCGGCGGATAAGCCCCAGGGGAGCTGTGGCGTAGGCCAGGCCGTCGCGGACGGGATCCAGGTTGTGCGTCCGCCCGGGACGGACCCGTGGCGTTCGGATGCGGACCTGCCGGTCGGTGAGAAGCGGCGCTGCCACGGCATCCGCGTTCTGCTCATTGAGCGCGTTGTGCCAGGCCTGCAGGGCACCGGTCTCGAAATAGTCGTCAGAGTCCAGCACTGCCACAAACGGCGCCGTGGCGAGGCTCAGCCCGTAGTTCCGCGGACCGGCGGGGGAGTTCCGCTGGTCGTGAAACTCCTCGAACCGGATGGTGCCGTTGGAGGCAGCGCCCACCGTGGGGCTGATCTGGTCGCGGGAGATGTTGTGGCACACCACAGTGACGCGGACCATGCCGTTTGGCATGCCGTCAAAGCAGGAGCGCACGGCGCGGTCCAGCGGACGTTCCGTGGTGTGGACCGGAATGACGACGTCGATCGTCGGCTCTGCCGGCGTCAATTGATGAGTCCCGCCAGGGAGGCCTGATGCGCGAAGTCAGGGACGTTTTCGATCAGCTCGTCGAACGTGCCGCTGGCGGTGACCCGGCCGCCCGTCATGAAGAAAATCTGGTCGGCGTGGCGGATGGTGGACAGCCGGTGGGCGACGAGCAGCACGGTGACCTTACCGTGGAGATCGCGGATGGCCTGGCTGATGGCATCCTCCGTTGCCGTATCGAGGGCACTCGTGGCCTCGTCCATGACCAGCACCAGCGGATCCGCGTAGAGGGCGCGGGCGATGCCCAGCCGCTGCCGCTGGCCGCCGGACAGCGACAGGCCACGCTCGCCGAGGGCGCTGTCCATGCCGCCGTCGCGCTTTTCCACGACGTCGAGCATCTGGGCTGTCTTCAGTGCTTCCTTCACCCGTTCGCGGTCAACGCTGTCAGTCCAGGTCAGGGCCACGTTCTGCGCGACGGTGGCGTCGAACAGTGATACGTCCTGGGGCACGTAACCGACACGGGAGCGCCAGTCATCCTTCACGGCGCTCAGCGGAATGCCGCCGATCGAAATGGTTCCCCCGGTGGGTTCCACGAGGCCCAGGATGAGGTCCACCAGCGTTGACTTTCCCGCGCCCGACGAACCCACGAATGCGACGGTTGAGCCGAACGGCACCGTGAGGTTGATGTCGCTGAGTGCCGGCGGCGCGTCCGGGGCATACCGGAACGACACATCGCGGAGGTCAAGGCTCGCAGCCGAGACGGCGAGCGTCTCGCCGCTGCGCTCATGCTGCCGGTCCTCGGAGAAGCGCTCGATGGACTTGATGTCGGAGACCACAATGTTCGCGTGCGGGGCGTTGACCGAGGTCTGGGACACGATGGCCTGGAAACGCTGGATGCTGGGGGCCATGCGGAAGCCTGCAAGGGCGAAAATGGCCACCGAGTACATCGCCTGGTTCGTGCCGCCCGCGAGGTATCCCACCAGTCCGACGACGACGAAACCGCCGATGAGCGCGGATTCCAGGACGTAGCGCGGAACGATGCTCAGGAACTGGATGTTGGACCGTGCGCGGGACGTGCTGATGCGGTTCTCGTGGACCACCTGGGCAACTTCGTCCGACTTGTTGCGCAGCGTAATCTCCTTCAGTGCGCCCACCATCTCGGTCAGCAGCTGCGCAACGCGGAACGAGTAGTCGCGGTTGACCCGCCCGGCCACGACCGAACGCCTCGAAACGAAGACGTAGAGGACGCCGCCCACCAGGCCCAGGTAAATCAGGGCCACCGCGGCGGTCAGAGGCTGCGAGACGGCAAGGATGATGACAACGACGACGAAAGTGAGCACTTCGCCCACCACCGATACCGCAGGCAGCAGGAATCCGGCGATCGTGTTGGCGATGCCCACGTCCGCAATCCGGATGAGGTCCGAAGAGTTCCGCCGGAGGCGTTCGACCCAGGGCGCGGCGAGGTAGGCGTTGAACAGCCGGTCACCCATGGCAAGCTCATATTGCGCAAACCTGCGGGTGGCAAACCATTGCAGGATGACGGCAAACACGCCCTTGAGGACGATGATGAGGCAAATGATGCCCACAACGACAAAAAGGCCCGCGCCGGAGATCTCTACGCCGATGAAGGGGACCTTCCAGCCGGCGCCGTTGATCATGGGTGTCAGCACCAGTGCCAGCAGGCCCATCGCGAAGGCGTCAAAGAGTGATAGCACGCCCAGAAGTACTGAATACAGCTTCAGGAACCCGACGCTCTGCGGCGGCAGGATGCTGACAACGTTCTTGAATGTGGTCAACAGAGCCTTCACCGGCGCTGCTCCTGCGTGGGAATTGGGACGAATCGGGCGGCGTCGCAGCTGGCAGGGGAAGAACTTCGTGGGCTTCGTATCACCATGACATTCTAGCGGGCACCCGCTGGGCCGGACTGAACCCCGGATTGCCGGTCAGCGGCTGCGGTGATCCGCTGCCGAACCGTAGAGGTCTTGGAGGACCGGGATCCACGCGTCCGCGCGGTGGTTCTTGAGCACCCACTGCCGGGCGTCCGTCTGCTCTGCGGCCGTGACGGGGTCCCGCAGTACTTCCCGCGCCTGTTCAGCCAGTTCGAGCGGGGAACCCTGCAGGACGGGTGGAGCTCCTGCCGGCCCCTCCATCTGGCGTCCGGGACACGCAACCACCGGGCCAATGCCCATCGCCTCCAGCTCGCTGACGCCGAGCAGGCCCGTGGATTGCCCCACGACGAGGTCCGCGGACGCGAGGTAAGCAAGGTAGTCCGGATGGCTCATTTTTGGGACCAGCTCAACGCCGAGGGCCTTGGCGGACGCCGCTCCCGGCCCCCAGTCCAGCCCGACGATCTTCGTCGAATCCGGGACGGCTTTGACCAGCAGTTCAGCGAACTCCAGCTGCGTTTCGAGCCCTTTGGAATCGTCCCAGCGGGAGGCGAAAACCACCTTGCGCTGACCGCCCGCCTGCGCCTGGGGCGCCCAGCGGGGGAGAGTCTCGGGGCGGAGGAGCGCCGGCATGTACCGTGCATCGGGACGCGCCGCCAGCGCGTTCTCTGCGGTGTCGAGATTTGAGTAGAACACGGTGTGGGCGCCGTCAATGGCGCGCTGGACCTGATCGCGGGTAGACGGCTCGAGCCACTGCTTGCGGATATCGGTGCCATGCAGATGAAGCAGGTACGGGCGGCGGGGGAGGAAACCGTGCTCCAGCAGTGCGGCCGCCGTCGCGTAGTGGATATGAATCACATCCGAGGTCAACAGCATCTTCAGGTGCCGGGCGACGTACGGCAGCTGGCGCGCCCGCCCGGCTGGCGACGAGGTGAACCCTTCCGGCGGCCGGACATCCGACGGCGGCACGAAGTTCCAGTGATGGCCCTGCGCGGCTGCCGCCTGGACCAGGGTCAGGGCCACGTTGGCGCAGTCGTTAAAATGCGTTACGCGTGGTTCTCCGGCTGCAGATGTCACTCGAACAGGCCTCCAGTTCAGCAATCCAGTGCACGGCCCGGCGGCCTGCATGACATGACTAGCGTAGCCGCCAGCCGCGCCGATTGGGGGCGGCGCCGCCCCCCGCCCGGTCAGGACAGGTGCCCGTCCACGAACGGGGCCAGCGCCCGCGAATACTCGGCGCTAATGTGCGAGTAGTCCCGGTAGACGATCACATCCCCGAGCTGCGGGTAGCAGAGCTTCGCGTCGCAGAATTCGTTTCGGAGCGGGATGCGCGTGAACCCGGGCGCCTTGAAGGCTGCCGCGGCATGCGTGATGGCGGTTCCCTTGGGGAAGGCATGATCCACAGTGGTGGCACAGGCGAGTGGATCCCGGCTGTTGGCCGCAAGACAGGTGGGAACATACTGGCCGTTAGTGCGCGGCACGTCGTCAAAGGCCACCACGCGCTTGCCGGCCGAGAGCAGCCCCTTCCACGCTGTGGTGAAGCCGTCCTGTGCGGGGTCGCGGAGTTCAACGCCGGGCGCCTGCTTGTACGTGTAGGCAGTCGAATAGGCTGCTGTGAACACGGTGGTGACCTTCCGGTCCGTCGCCAGATTTTCCTGCACTTTCTTTCCCCAGGACCGGCAGTCTGTTTGGTTTCCGTCCGTCGCCTCCGAGGGCAGGACGCGCAACGCCGCTGTCAGGGGGCAGGACGCTTTGGTGAACGTCTTGATGTGCCACTTGTGCCGTTCCGCGAGCACCTCGATCGCCGGCAGCCACGCGGTTGCGTGCGAATCACCCACGAGGGCGACGGTGGCTGTGGCCTGGCGTTCGTCCACGCCGAGGTCGCAGGAGACGAGATCAGTGCCGGAAAGATCGCCCTGGCAACCCTTGTACAGGGGTTCCGTGTTTTGCCGGGCAACCACCGCCGGAGCGGGGTCCGGAAGCCCGGACCCGGTCACCGGGTCGCAGTGGTTGCCGGGGGTGAGTGCCCCCGGCCCGTAGCAGGGGCTGTTCACCTGCGCCGCCTTGCCGTCGCTCCCGGCGAAGGCAAATGACGTCAGCGCAACGGAGAGGCCCAGGACGATGGCCATGCCGGACGCGGCGAACGAATACGCGCGAAGGTTGGTCGACAGGAAGCGGCCGGTGCGCAGCGGGTCCTCCACCGTGATTTTCGTGAGCCAGGACAGGAGGACCACCAGGCCAAGGAGGAGGCACTTGTCCAGCAGGCCGGCGGGCCGGCCCGTGACGTACGGGGCAACGATCAGGATCGGCCAGTGCCACAGGTACAGGGAGTAGGAGATGCCGCCCACAAACGTCATGGCCTTGGATGACAGCCACCAGCGGGCTCCAGCCGGTGTCGCCGTCCCGGACACCATCAGGATCAGCACGGTTCCGCCGACGGGAACGGCGGCGGTCCAGCCGGGGAACGGCGTCGCGGCCGTGAACATGAGGGCCGAACCGGCAATCAGGCCAATGCCCGCCCAGCCCAGGACGGTGGCGAGCCGGCCGTCAAGGGTGCGCTCAACGAGGATCAGGGCAACGAGCGCTCCGGCCGCAAATTCCCAGACACGGGCCGGGGTGACGAAGTACGCCATGGACGGGGCGAGCGCCGTCACCGCCATTGAATAGGCCAGGGAGGCTATCCCCACCGCCGCCAGGCCGGCGATCAGAATCGACCGCGGAGACGTCGCCTTGCCCTTTGAACGGGCGAGCTTCGGAACTATGTACAGCAGGCCGAGCACCAGCAGGGGCCAGAAGACGTAGAACTGCTCCTCGACGGAGAGGGACCAGTAGTGCTGGGCGACGGTCGCGTCATTGTGCTGCGCGGAGTAATCCACCGAATCGCCGGCCAGCACCCAGTTTTGAACGTAGAATGCGCTGGCTGCCAGTTGCCGCGCCGTAACTTCCCAGACTGTTGACGGCACCCACAGGAATGCGGCAAACAGCGAAGCGATCAGGACAAGGAAGGAAGCCGGCAGCAGCCGGCGGACACGCCTGGCCCAGAATTTCAGCAGGCCGATTGAAGATGTCCGCAGGATCTCCCGGTACATGTGGGACGTGATGAGGTATCCCGAGATGACAAAGAAGATGTCGACGCCCACGTACCCTCCGGTTAACCGGTTCGGCCAGAAGTGGTACAGCACGACGGCTGCCACGGCGATGGCGCGCAAGCCTTGGATCTCCGGGCGGAACGGGGCCTGAGCGGGCCGCTGCTCTGCCGTGCGGAGTCCTGAAGCCGGGTCATTCACGAGGTTAGTTGCAGACACAACAGGCAATTTTACCGTTGAATGCGGCCGGGCCGGTGCGGGGCGGCCCACATCCGGTCACCGCTCCCGCCGTTCCTGGCTGCCTTCCACACCCTCCACGCGTCCATACACGGGTCCGTGCCGGGGAGTCCCGCGTGCCCGTCGGCTGCGTGCCCTATGGAATACTTGACGGGTGAGTCGAACCTGGATAGTCATACCCATGTACAACGAAGCGTCCGTCGTCGGTACCGTCATCGAGGGGCTGAGGGAAGAATTCCCCAACGTTGTGTGTGTCGACGACGGCAGCAGTGACGGCTCCCAGGGCGTCGCCCGGGCAGCGGGCGCCGTCGTCGTTCAGCACCCCGTAAACCTGGGTCAGGGGGCCGCGCTCCAGACGGGCATCGAGTATGCGCTCCAGGACCCGGAACTGGATTGCATCATCACCTTCGACGCCGACGGCCAGCACCGCGTCGTGGACGCCCGTGCCATGGCCGACCGAATCCTGTCAGGCGAAGCCGACGTCGTCCTGGGATCCCGCTTCCTCGATGACCGGACAAAGCTGTCGCCCATGAAGCGGCTGGTCCTCCGTACGGCCGCTGTGCAGTCCCGCCTCGCCACCGGCATGGCCCTGACGGATGCGCACAACGGCCTGCGGGCCTTCAGCCCGGGAGTGGCCCGCGGCCTTCACCTGGAGCAGAACCGGATGGCACACGCCTCCGAACTGGTCCACCAGCTTGCCGAGATGAATCCCCGCTGGGTGGAACAGCCGGTCGAAATCGTCTACACCGACTATTCCAAATCCAAAGGCCAGTCCCTGCTGAACTCGGTCAATATCGTTGCTGATCTCTTTTTTAGGTGAAATTGTGCAGATTATTGTCCAGATAGTTCTCGTCCTGGCCGTCGTTATCATGTCGCTGGCGCTGATGCGCGGCGGCTCCAACGCGCGGCACCTCGCCATCCGCCGGATCATGCTGGTCCTGTTCGCCTGCGTAGCAGCGTTTTCCATCTTCTTCCCCGAACTGCTGACCCGGGTGGCACACCTCATGGGCATCGGCCGAGGCACGGACCTGGTCCTTTACGGCCTCGTGGTCAGCTTCCTGGTGTTCATGGCCACGACATACCAGCGCTTCCGTCATATGGAAGCCACGTTGACGAAACTGTCCAGGAGGATCGCCCTTGACGAGGTGGCACTGCCAGGCGCCAGCGATGCACATCAGAGCGGAGATGCCCAGCCTGATCGGCGGCTGACCCCGCCGGCCCACGGGGGACAATGACGTCCGTTCGGGGCGTACCGCTGCAGGCAGGCGCCCGCAGCCCCGAAAGCCCCCGGCAACGGGACTTCGGCCTGGACATCCTCCGGATTGTCAGCATCTGCGGAGTCGTGGCCATTCACGTTTTCGGCCTCCTGGTGGGACGGGCACCCCGCGGCAGCCGGACCTGGTGGATCGCCGTCACCATCGACGTCGCATGGATCTGGGTGGTTCCCGTCTTCGCGATGATTTCCGGAGCGCTCATCCTTGGCTCCCGGCAACTCGCCGATCCCGGGCTTTTCTACCGCAGGCGGGCTGTCAGGCTGGTCCCCGCGCTGATCGCCTGGAACCTCATCTACCTGATCGGTGTGCGGCTGTGGATGCGCGGCGAGGACCTCACCCCGGCGCGTGTCCTGCAGCTCCTCGTGGACGGATCGGTGTTCACCCAGCTTTATTTCCTGTGGCTGATCGCCGGGCTTTATGCCGTGGCGCCCTTGCTGGCCGCTTTCCTTCGCGGCGGAAGCAGGCGCAGGGCCGTTGCCGCCGCCGCAACAATCCTGGCGGCTGCCCTGATCTTCTACATGATGCCGGGAATCCTGAGCCTCTTTGGCGTCTCCCGTCCCATCCAGCTCAACGTCTTTACCCACTGGATGCCGTATGTGGGGTATTTCCTCGCGGGCTACGCCCTCAAGGACGTCCGGCTGGGCGGCTGGAAATTGCTGGCCGCAGGAGCCGCGACGGCCGGGCTCGTGGCAGCTGCCATCTGGCAGTACGGGCACAGGGGATCGCTGCCGGTGCTGGATGCTGCTTTTCCGGTCTCCTACCTGGGGCTGCAGGTTGCGCTGGCTGCCATCGGCGTCTTCGTGGTGGCGCTTTCCCTGTGTGACGGCCTCAAGCTGAAACGGGCGGGGAAGATGACCGTTGCACTGTCCAACGCGACCTTCGGCGTCTTCCTTGTCCACCTCGTCATTTTTGAAGCAATCCGGCTGACCGTTCCGGCGGTGTCTGCCGGAAATTCCCTGGGCGCAATCGCCGGTGCCTATGCCGTGACGCTGGCCGCCAGTTTTGCGGTCTCGCTTGCGGCCAGCCGTATTCCGCTGGTCAAGAACATTTTCTAGCCCCTGCAGGTTGCCCGCCGCCGGTGCATGCGGGCAACGCGTGGTGGCGGTTTCCGGACGGAAGGCCCTGCAAGTGTCTGGGATAATGGGTCATATGACTGAGCTCCCCTCGTTGCTGATCCTGACCTTTTCGCCCATTCGTTCGGATCCAAGGGTCCTCAAGCAGGTTGAGCTGTTCAAAGGCAAATACCGGGTGACCACGTGCGGCTACGGTGAAGCCCCTGAGGGAGTCGATGATCACTATGCCCTGCCCAGCGACGCCCGCGGCTGGCCCTCGGACAAACTGGGACTTGTCGCCCGGCGCTATCCCCGCGTATACAACGGGCTGACAGCCGTTCAGGCAGCGCGGAAAGTGTTGCCCCGTGGTGAATTCGACGTCATCCTGGCCAACGACCTGAATACGCTGCCCTTGGCCTTCGAACTTCAGCCGAGGCTCGGCGTCCACGCGGACCTCCACGAATTTGCGCCCCGCGAAAAAGAAGACGACCTCAAATGGCGGCTGTTCGTTGCGCCGTTCATGCGCTGGCTCTGCCGCCGCTACCTTCCAATGGCTGAATCGGTCACCACTGTGTCCCAGGGCATTGCCGAGGAGTACACCAAGGATTACGGTGTGGCCGCAGGCGTTGTCACCAACGCTGCACCGTACGCCGAGCGGGAGGTTCGTCCTGTCGGCACCCCCGTGCGCCTGATCCACAGCGCGGCCGGGCAGCGCTACCGGAAACTTGAAAACTTCATCGAAGCCATGCGGGACGCGCCGGACTGGCTCACCCTGGACATGATCGTCATGCCCAACGAGCCTGACTACGTGGCGGAACTGAAAGAGAAGGCGGCGTCTGTCCCGGCGATCCGGTTCCGTGATCCGGTTCCGTACGCCCAGCTGGTGGCAACCCTGAGCGAATATGACGTGTCGCTGGTGTTTCTCCCTCCGACTAACTTCAACCTGAAGAATGCCCTGCCGAACAAGTTCTTTGAAGCCGTCCAGGCCCGGATCGGCCTGATCGTCGGCCCGTCACCGGCGATGGTTTCACTTGTTGAGCAGTACGGCTTGGGCGCTGTGACGCCCGACTTCTCCGCCGATTCGCTGCGTGCGACGCTCCACGGCCTGACGGCCGACAAGATTGCGGAGTGGAAGAAGGCGGCAGACGCCGCAGCCCGGCCGCTCTCGGCCGAGTCCCAAGTGCTGGCCTGGCAGAAGGCCGTGGACGACATCGCGGGTTCCCGGCACGCACGCGCCTAAGGCGGCACGCAGGCTGGCCGGACAAGAAGGGCGGCTCCCACGCGGGAGCCGCCCTTCTTGTGCCTTCGGGCGTCTAGCCCGCAGCGGACGAGACGGAAACGAGGGCCGCTGAGCCGACAGTGCCCGCCGTCGATACCGGGCCCCACTTGCTTCCGGCGGTGACGGGGTAGTACCGCAGCTGCCCGGACGTCTGCAGGGCCAGAAGTCCCTTGCTTGCTGCGCCGGCGAAACCTGCCGTGGCGGAGAACTGCCGGAAGGACTGCCACCCGGTGCCGACAATCTTCCTTGCTTCCGGAACGAAGCTGTTTGTCCCGGTGGAGCGGAAGAGCTTCATCGAACCGGAGGAGGAGACGGCCAGGAGGTCCTGTTTTCCGTCAGTGTCGAAGTCCACCATGGCCAGCTTGAGTCCGGTCCAGCCCGTGCCGATCCGCACGGGAGCGCTGAGCGCTGCACCCGACGCGTTGGCCCAGTAGTTGAGCTCTCCGTTGCTGCCATAGCCCACCAGGCCGGGGTAGCGGCTGCCGGTCACCCACTTGCCGGCGATCAGTGTGGTCTGGGCGAAGCCTGCCGTGGCGACAGTGACCGGTCCGGTGAATCCGCCCGACGCCGATCCCAAGTACGCGGATAGCGCGCCGCTGGTCTTCTGGGCGAGGACGTCGGGGACGCCGTCGCTGTTCCAGTCGACAACGTTCAGGGACTTCATCCCTGACCAGCCGACGCCGATCTGGAACGCCCCGGAGATCACGGAGGACCCGGCCGGATGGTTCCAGAGCCTTCCCGCGGCGTCAATGGAGAGCACGTCCGCGGTGCTGGTGACCGGCCGTTCGGATGCAAGACGGGCGCTTCCGGAAATTAGGGTGTTCGCCCATCCTGCCGACAGCACCGACTTCTGGCCGAAGGCTCCCTGGCTCAGCGGGTAGTAGCTGAGCGTTCCTGCGCTGTCGCGTGCCAGTAACCCGTTCGAGGACGGTGCCGCGAATCCCCTGGCCGGACTGATGCTGGTCATCGCGCCCCACCCGTTGCCGATCAGCTTCCGGGCTTCCGCGATGAACGTTCCCGTGCCGTTGGAGCGGAAAAGCGTCATGCGCCCGAGGTAGTCAACGGCGGCAACGTCCTGGTTGCCGTCCCCGTCGGCATCCGTCATGGAGACATGCATCCGGGTGAATCCAGACCCGATGCCGGCAGCAGGGCCAAGGGCCCCTCCCGACGGGTTCGGGTAGAACCGGAGCGCCCCGTCCGCCTGGCGGACCACGAGGCCCGGATATTTCGAGGCCTTCAGCCAGGGCCCGATGGTGATGTCTGCTCCGGAGAGGCCCGAGGCGAGAATGCTGGGTGCCGCGAAGCCGCCGGCAGCCAGCCCGGTCCGGATGCTGAGGGCTCCGGCGGTACTGAGAGTCGCCACATCCTGGATACCGTCTGCGTTCCAGTCGGTGACGTGAACGGAAGCGATGCCGGTAAAGCCGTCACCGATCTTGGTTGCGGCCCCGAGGGCGCCCCCGCCGGCGGAGCGGCGGAACAGGCCGCCGGCGGCATCGATGGTCACAACGTCCGAGGCGGCCGTGATCGAGGGAGTCGGCTGGGTGGGCGGAGGAGCGGCAGCGACGTTGACGGTCTCGCCGCCGGCGATGAGGAAGTCGTTCCATCCGACGCCGATCAGGGCTGACGCGCCCCACGTTGAGTTGCCGGGCACGGGGTAATAGGTCAGTTGCCCACCGCTACTGCGGGCCATGAGGCCGTTGGTTCCTGCGCCCTTGAAGTTGGTGGTAACGGTCACGCTGGTCATCGCGTTCCAGCCGCTGCCTACCGTCGGCCGTGCCTCGGCAAGGAAGGAACCGGCGCCGCCGGAACGGTAGAGCCGCAGCGCCCCGGTCGTGTCCTGCCCAAGGATGTCCTGATTGCCGTCGCCGTCAAAGTCGATCATGGTCAGGTTCAGCCCGGCCCAGCCGTTGCCGATGGCCGTTCCCGTACTAACGCCGGACCCCGAGGCGTTGCGCCACAGGCGGAGCGCGCCGGCATCGTCTCGCGTGATGATCTGCGGGAAGAAACTGCTGCCGAGCCAGTAGCCGACCGTGAGCTGGTAGTTGGCCCAACCCGTCGCTGCCAGCACCGGGCCGGCGGCAAATCCGCCGGTGGAGGCGCCCAGGTACACGTTGACGCGGCCCGAGGTCCATTGGGCGACGAGGTCCAGGACGCCGTCGGCGTTCCAGTCGATGGCGTTAATGGAACGCAGTCCGGTCCAGCCGCTTCCGATCTGGCGCCGCGCGCCGAACGTTCCCGAACCTGTCGCGGGATAGTCCCAAAGGACGCCGGTGGGGTCGGCGGCAATCACATCACCCAGAGACGTTATCGATGGTGTCGGGACGGCACCGTCGGCCGTGGACGCAAACTTCTGCAGGGTGGCCAGTGACCCGTTCCAGGCGTTGGAGTCGCCGTCGAAAGGTCCGGTGCTGCTGTACTGCCAGACACTGTATGTTCCCCAGCCGTTGGGCATGGTGCCCACGAAGGTCGAATATGAGGCCAGGTGCAGGGGCTGCCTGCTGAAGGCTCCGGAGTTGCCGGTGCACCTGGTCCACCAGTCGGTAGTTGTGTAGATCATGGGAAGGCGGCCGGTCCGGGCCAGAACACGGTTGGAGAAGGCAGCAATCCAGTTCACCATCGCTGCCTGGCTCATGTTGTAGCACGTGTTGCCCAGCGACGGGTACGGGTTGTACTCGATGTCCAGAAGCGGGGGCATGGTCTTCCCGTCGCCGCTCCACCCTCCGCCGTTGTTGACGAAGTAATCGGCCTGCACGGACGCCGCCGTCACGTTCGGGAGCGCGAAGTGGTACGCCCCGCGGATCATGCCCGCGGCTTCCGCGCCGCCGTACTGGGACCCGAAGAGCGGGTTCCGGTACGTCGTGCCCTCCGTGGCCTTCACGTAGGCAAACCTGGCACCCATGTTGAACTGGGCCGTCCAGTTGACAGCGGACTGGTGGCTGCTGACGTCCATCCCCTGGACGCCGGGCGGCATCCAGGTATTGGCGGCCTCTGTGGAGATGGCATTCAGGGACGACGCCTGCGACTGCTTGGCGAACGTCGAGGCGCGGGCCTTGGCGCCCTGGCCCATGTAGGCGCCGTCTTTGCCGATTTCGGCGCGCAGCGCGTCCATGTCGATCTGTGCGGGGGCCGGTTGTGCGGGGGTGGCAGCCTGAGTGGCTGCGGCAGATGTCGCCGGGTCCGGTGTGCTCGCCGAGGGCGCGGCGGCCGACGACGGAGCTGGTTCCGTGGACGCAGCGGGGCTCGTCGAGGCGGCGGGGGCGTCAGGGGTTGCGGGGCCAGCGGGCGGCGTCGCCGTTGCTTGGGCCGGAAGGCCGCCGCCTACGCACAGCATCGTGGACAGAATCGCGGAAGCCCCCACAAGGCCCAGCCGTCTAATGCTCAACGCAATGACTGCGGAGCGACTGCTTTTCGAGGAACGTTCCATGTAGTACTCCGTAGCCTTGAGCTGCTGGCTTAAAACGGCCTCATGGCTGACTTTCCTCGCCGTATTGAGCCCCGCACCAAACCAGCGGCGATGTTAGCGGGCCCATCCTAACACCAGAGGTATGGAAGTGACTAATGTGACTCCTGTGACCAGCGGGGACGCTGAACGGCACTGCGCCTGCCGGATGGGCCTTCAGGTCCCCTTGGCAGCAACGGAGGCGTGCAGGCGCTGACGCCCTGCGTCTGGACCTAGACTTGTGGCCATGAAAGTTTTGGTCACCGGGGGCGCCGGCTACATCGGATCACACACTGTGCTTTGTCTTCTTGAGGACGGGCATGAGGTCGTCGTGCTGGACAACCTCATGAATTCGAGCGTCGAGGCGGTGCGCAGGGTTGAGGAGCTCACCGGCAAGAAAGTGGATTTCCGTGAGGGCGACCTTCTGGACGCGGACGCCGTCGACCGCGTGTTCGCGGAAGGCGGCTTCGACGCCGTCATCCACTTCGCCGGCCTCAAGGCCGTGGGGGAGTCGGTCGAGAAGCCCCTCTGGTACTACAAGAACAACGTCGTGGGCACGCTGAACCTGCTGGAGAGCATGGAGAAGGCGGGCGTGCGCCGGCTGGTCTTCAGCTCGTCCGCCACGGTTTACGGTGCATCGGAGCATGTTCCCCTGATCGAAAAGTCTCCCCTCGACGCAACCAATCCCTACGGGCGGACCAAGGAGCAGATCGAGGACATCCTCTCCGACCTGAGCGCCGCCGATCCGCGCTGGAGCATTGCGCTGCTGCGGTACTTCAACCCCGTGGGGGCGCACGAATCGGGCCGCATCGGTGAAGACCCCCGCGGCATTCCGAACAACCTGCTGCCGTTCGTGGCCCAGGTGGCCGTGGGCCGCCGGGAGAAGGTCATGGTCTTCGGCAACGACTATCCCACGCCCGACGGCACCGGCGTGCGGGACTACATCCACGTCATGGACCTTGCGGCAGGCCACCTGGCCGCGCTGCGCTACCTCGCGACCAAGACCGGCGCCTTCCGCTGGAACCTGGGCACCGGACGCGGCTCGTCCGTGCTGGAAGTCATCGATGCCTTCGGCGCTGCTGCCGGCCACCCGATTCCCTACGAGTTCGCGCCGCGGCGGCCCGGCGACGCGGCCGTGAGCTACGCCGATGCCTCGGCCGCCCTCGCGGAACTGGGCTGGTCGGCGCACCGGAACCTGGCGCAGATGTGCGAGGACCACTGGCGCTGGCAGAGCTCCAACCCGTTCGGCTACGCAGAACAGGACTGACGGCCGGGCCCCGGGTCGGCTGGCACAGTTCCGACCCGGGACCCACTTATCCACAACTTGTCCGCCATGACTTTGCCCACGGGGTAGCATCCCTTAGCTTTAACCCAATTGCACTTCCTCCGCCGGGGGCGGCAGTCGTATTGGGGAATACATGGATGCTGTACGGATAGTCGAGGATGAAGTCCGGGAGCTAATTCGTCGCCGGGGTCTCGATCCGCTGCGGCAGGCGGTCGAAGTCAGGCGGCTCGTGGATGCAGCCGTGAGCGATTACGACGAACGCGCACTCATGGGGCCGCTCCCTCCTATCGGTCCGCTGGAACCCGCCCGGAGGTTCGTCTTCGACGCGGTGGCAGGCTTCGGCGCCCTCCAGCCCCTGCTGGACGATCCGGAGATCGAGGAGATCTGGATCAACGCGCCCTCGGAAATCTACGTGGCCAGGAGCGGCGAATCCGAGCTGACGTCCCTCAGCCTCACGGACCAGCAGATCCGGGATTTGGTTGAGCGCATGCTGAAGAGCTCCGGCCGGCGGTTGGACATGTCCTCGCCTTTCGTAGACGCCGCGCTGCCCGACGGATCACGGCTCCACGTGGTCATCCCTGACGTCACCAGGCGCCACTGGGCCATCAACATCCGCAAGTTCGTGGTCAAGGCAAGCCGCCTGGAGCACCTCGTTGAACTGGGCACGCTGACACCGCAGTCGGCACGGTTTCTCGGAGCCGCGGTGGCCAGCGGGCTCAATATTCTTGTGTCCGGTGCAACGCAGGCGGGTAAGACCACCATGCTCAACTGCCTGGCGGCCAGCATCGGGAGCCGCGAGCGCGTCATCACCGTTGAGGAAATCTTTGAGCTGCAATTTCCGCTGCGCGACGTCGTCGGGCTTCAGTGCCGGCAGCCGAACCTCGAAGGCGAGGGTGAAATCCCGCTGCGCCGGCTGGTCAAGGAGGCGCTCCGGATGCGGCCCGACCGCCTCGTCGTGGGAGAGGTACGGGAGGCCGAGAGCCTCGACATGCTCATCGCGCTGAACTCCGGGTTGCCCGGCATGTGTACGGTGCATGCCAACTCCGCGCACGACGCCGTGACCAAGATCTGCACGCTTCCCCTGCTGGCCGGAGACAACATATCGAGCGCGTTTGTCGTCCCGACGGTGGCCTCGTGCATTGACCTCGTGGTCCACTGCAGCCGCCAGGCCAGCGGCCGCCGGCAGGTGACCGAAATCCTGTCGCTGGGCAGAAGGGTCGAGAACGGCATCATCGAGTCGTCCATGATCTTCTCGATGGTCGACGGCCAGCTGCAGCTGAAAGCCAACTCGATGCCCGCAGCGGAGAAATTCGCGAAGGCCGGTTACGACGTTGCCGCCCTCCTGGAGCCGCGCTGATGGCGCCGCTGCTGGGGGTACTGGCAGGGGCCGGGTTGTTCCTGATCTGGTGGTCGGCATGGGAAGAGCCGGATCGCGTCAGGAAGCAGCGCGGTAACGGCCGCCTGCAGGACCTGCTGCTTGCCGCGGGCGTGGAGAAGGTTACCGGGGCCGGCCTGGTCGGGAGCTGCCTTGGCCTGGGCGCCTTTGCCATGCTCGCCTTCTTTGCCGTGAGCAAGTCATGGCCGATTTCGTTCTGCTTCGGACTGTTTGGCGCCTGGCTGCCGGTAGTTGTCGTGAAATGGAGGGCCAAGAGGCGTACTGCCGTCCTGCGGCGGCTATGGCCCGACGTCGTTGATCACCTGAGGTCGGCGATCAGGGCCGGGTTGTCGCTGCCGGAGGCACTCATCCAGCTGGGTGAAAAAGGACCGGAGGAACTGCGCCATGTGTTTCGGGACTTCGGCTCCGACTATCGTTCGGGCGGGCAGTTCGACGCTTCCCTGAACAGGCTCAAGGAGCGTCTTGCGGACCCGGTTGCCGACCGGATTATTGAGGCACTGCGGCTGACCAGGGAAGTGGGAGGCTCCGATCTCGGCAAGCTCCTCGGGACCCTGGCCGAGTTCCTCAGGGAGAGTGCCCGGACCCGGAGTGAACTGGAGGCCAGGCAGTCGTGGACGGTCAACGCGGCCCGCCTCGCTGTTGCCGCCCCGTGGATCGTCATGGTGCTGCTCGCGAGCCGCCCGGAAGCCGTCGCCGCCTACAACACGCCGATGGGGGCGGCGGTCCTGCTCGGGGGGCTGGTCGTTTCCCTGGTCTGCTACTCCGTCATGCTCCGGATAGGGGCCCTGCCGGAAGAAGAGAGGGTGCTGCGATGACCACGGTGCCGGCGGCTGCGATCGTGTGCGGCGTAGTTCTGGGCGCCGGACTCTGGCTCGTCGTCGTCCGGCTGCCATTCATGCGGTCAATGAGCCTCGCGGAGCGGATCGAACCGCAGCTGCGATCCCAGAACATCGAATCCAGGCTCCTGCGGACCGTGGACCACACCATCACGCCATTTGGTCCGCTCGAACGCATTCTTCGCCCGCTCATCAAAGATGCCACCGCCAAACTGGGCAAATTCAACCTCGGCTCGTCTGCGCTTGCCCGTAGGCTCGCGCAGGCGGGCATCAGCAAGCCGCCTGTGAACTTCCGGGCAGAGCAGTTGCTCTGGGCCGTTTCCGGCTTCGTCGCTACAGTCGGTCTCATCGTTCTGGGCGCACTCGCCGGGAGGTTCAGTCCAGTCCTGGCGGTCGTTGCTGCGGCCGGAAGCGCAGTGGGCGGGTTCCTGTTCCGGGACTACTGGCTGGGTGTGCAGATACGGAAGCGTGAAGAACGGATGATGGCGGAGTTCCCCAGCCTCGCCGAGATGATGGCGCTCGCCGTGAGTGCCGGAGAAAGCGCCACTGGTGCCCTGGACCGGGTGTGCAGGAGCGCCCGCGGTGAGCTGTCAAAGGAATTCGGCGCGGTCCTCGCCGAAACCAGGGCAGGGAAGCCCCTCGTGGAAGCGTTGCAGGAGTTCTCGGCCCGGACTGACCTGGGACCACTCGTCCGGTTCGTCGACGGCATCATCGTGGCAGTGGAGCGCGGCACGCCCCTCGCAGAGGTCCTGAGGGCGCAGGCCCAAGACGTCCGCGACACCGCGAAACGCGACCTGATGGAGTCGGCCGGAAAGAAGGAAATCGCGATGATGGTGACAAATGCGCAGAGCTTCTATTTCTACGACGACGGCATCTTGTCGCAGTACGTTGCGTGCATGTCTTCGGGAAACTCCCGCGCGCGGCCTATGCCGGCACGCGGGTGCGCCAGCGATTAGATTGTGTCCATGAGTGAACTTGGGGGAGAGGCTGCAGAGCAGCCGAAAACAAAATCGGGCTGCGGCGGATGCGCACTGTGGGCGTTGGGCGTGGTGCTGATCTTGATGGTTGGCATCATAGTGAGTTGCAGTATCAATATGTCAAAGCCTGAGGCGAACCCATACCAGTTCACTCCGACCGCAGAGCCCGTGGTGCCGGTTGATGCCGCCACGGTCTCCAAGGTCAAGAGCGCGTGTGAGGCCCAGCTTCGAGCCGTGGCGGCTAGCAGTAAGAGACATTTCAGCGGCGTCCCTGACAAGCCCTATGACATTGTTTCGGTCGACTTCGTGGGCGAGGTCAAGCAGGTCGATCTGTTCTACAAGGAGATTGCATGGGAAGTCCCCGTCCGCTCTGTCAGCAAGGTTGCCGACGGCAGCCTTGTCACGCGGACCGAAACTTGCCGGTTCAGGAATCTGCAGCAGGATGCACAGATGCTGAACCAATAGCCCCCGGGCGTCCCGGGAACCGGTATTTTCCGCGGCGGACGGTAGGCTTCTCGCCATGGATTTGAATTGGGGAACCGTCCCGGACTGGTTCGCAGCAGCGAGCACCTTCGCAGCCGTAGCGGTAGCTCTGAGCTTTGGAATGCGAGACGGCAAGAGGCTACGCCAAGAGCGGGCGGCGGCAGAGGAAGACCGGGCGGCTTTCCGGCGGGAGCAGGCAGAGCAGGCGGCAGCTGCCAAGCGTCGTCTTGCGGCCCAGGTAACGGTGACGACTGAGCGCTACGTCGACGATAAGGGCGAGGTGAAGCTCTGTTGGACGGTCCACAACGGCGCCGAAGAACCCATTTCATCCGTTGCTATTCTCCAGCGGTATCAGGACGGGTCGGAGCCCCTTGTGGTCCAGACGTGGCCGGTCATCGAGGCCCGGGGCAACAGAGAAGAGCGGCCGCGGGAATTCTGGCGTAACGCCGTACTGCGTGAGGTGCAGTTCACCGACGGTGCCGGCCAACGGTGGCAGCGGACGGAGCTAGGGACTCTGCGGCCAATTGCTTCCGATGATCCGGATGGCCTACCCATGGTTTTTCTTCAACTTTGACCGTGTGCGCCTCAGAACATAAACGCTGGACGGCGCGTCAGATCCAGTGGTGGTCTGTGCTTCGAAAGCTGACCGGTAAGATCTTGTTAGTTTTGCGCTGGCAGGTCGGCGCGGCCGGCGATTCTATGGCGCTCCGCTGTGTGAAGCCGTGATTACAAGGGGGAGCGGTTGAGCAAGAAACGCACGGTCTACTTCATGGAGGTCTTCCAGGAGACTGCCGATGGGGTCGCTGTAGCTTTGGCCCCCGGGTTCTGGGACCTGCTGGCTTCGCATCTGAGGGGTGCGCCAGAAGAGGAACGCAGCGCGTTCTACCGGGGAAACCTTTTGCTGGGCGAAGCTCGTTCAGACGTCAAGACACTCCTCGACTACATCTACCTGGGACGGTCCCGGCCAGAAATTGATTGGCCAGACGTTCAAGACGAGTTGGGCTCGGTTGGGGCCCTGTCCGAGGTGCCGAACATCTACGGCCTGCTTGAACCGGTATATATAGCCGGCATCGACGGCAGCAACTTTGCTGCTTTCCTTCGGTCCTCCGGAGGCCCGACATGGTCCGGTATCGAAGCCTGGATCAACGAGGTAACGGCCGTTGGGGTCAAGGGTCCGTTCTACAAGCTGCGTCCTTTGGTGAAGAAGGACGGCTTCGAGCGTTTGCGGGATTCTTTCGGCGTTTCCAAGGTCCATATCAAGGTAGAGCCGCATGCTCTGGGGGCGGGATCCAGCTCAGGTGCCATTGGTCAGGCCATGGAGGCCGTCGAAGAGGTCTCGGGCGACTTGTCGATGGAGCTGATACTAAGCTTCGGCCATGCAACGCCGGACACCTTGGCCGCGGAAGAGCTTAAGGACCAGCTGGTGGAGTTCATGCGCAATGCCACGTTCAAAAAGTCATCGGCCACCCTTATAGTCGACCAAGATGGAGAAACTAAGCGAGAACAGGTCGATTTCCTCAACGACAAGATCACGAGTCGCGAGGTGATCGACGCCCCGGAAGGCGAAGAGCCCAGTTTGAACTCTGCACTGATCGCACTCGGTTCGGCCATTCAAAAATACCGGCAAGGTAAACTTTAAAGTCCTAAGTAGGTCAGGTGAAGCAGTTGGGCAAGTTGCTCGGTTTCGTACAGGACCACCCCCTTGTTGTTACCTCGATCATGGCCGTACTTGTGGCCGCCCACGCACTGCTTACCGGTTTCGCCGCGATACCGAACGTCTGGGTCGCGTTGATGGATCCGGCCCGGGCGGACCCTATCGCGTCGCTTTGCCTAGGAATAGCGGGTTCATCGAGCCTTGTCGGCGGTTTCGCCGGCGTAATCATTATTTTCGGCCTTGAGTCTAGCTCGGCCCGTTTCCGACTGTTTAGGGCCGGAGGCGGCAAAGCGCTGCAGGCCAACTGGGTTTCGACCATGGCGTCCGCATTCACCGCCGTCGGCCTTTGCCTAATCGCTGCGCTGCTTGCAACGGCCAAAGAACTGATTACAGTGCCGTGGCTAATCGAAATGGCACTTGGACTCTTGATTCACGCCACTGTGCGGATGATCTGGCTGATGCGCCGCCTGATGCACCTGGTGAAGCTCGAAGACGCCAAATCCATCGACGAAAGCAACGTAAAGCCCATTCCGCCGTTCGGCCGGAAAAGGACGAATGGCTAAGCCGCGTGTCCTAATTATGGGGCTCCTGCTGTCCCATTGGTAAAACGCCGCGGGTGCCGGCGGTCCAAAGTGGGTCTTAAGGCCGGGGGAGAGATACCCGCAACCCGGTGGAGGGGCGGCTGGGAAAAAAGTTGTAGCGATCTGATGTACCCCGCCACCCTGCGGCCGGATTCTGCGCGGTTTACTTGGCTTTGTTCACGGTGTTGACCCAGCCTGCCAGCAGCCAGGGTTCGGCGACGTCGGCCGGCACTGTGAGCGTTTCGCCGGTGCCGTAGACCTTGCCGTCATGGCTGACTTGGTACGGGGCTGCGACTTTCACCGTGACGTCGGCCGGCGCCGGCTCCACAGCTTCGGGCGCCCCGGTGTCTGCCGGCGCCTCGGCCTTTCGTGCTGCCGCCCGTGTCATAGCCCCGTCACCTTGACTATCCCCGCTGGCCTCGAAACGCCCAGCTGCAGACGCTCCTCGACCACGTACGCAATTTGGTTGAGCCGAAAAGCGTCGTTGTGGGCGTTGCTGGTTTGGATGCTGATTCCTTCGCGGACGAAGCCGACGGCAGCTGCGGCGAGGTTGGCGACGACGGCCGTTCCGGTGGCGATGCTGGTTGTTGCCAGTACGGGCACGCCCCACAGAGTGTTCGCTTCCGCGGCGGTCGGGTCGGGGTTGAGCAGGTAGCGGCCCTGCGAGTCCTTCACGCGGCGCAGTTTGGACCATGTAGCCGGGTGGATGATCACGGTGTCGGGTTCGGTGAACGCCGGGCCGGTGCGCAGATCCGCAATGGCAAGGTCGATGGTGTCCAGTCCTTGCGTTTCGGTGGCGGTGCCGTAGGCGCGGGTGATGATCCCGGACCAATTCAGCAGGCCCAACAGATTCTGGCCCGTGCCATCGCCTGTCAGGACCTGCGTGTTCTCCTGGTCGATGACCAGGTGCGAAAGCTCAGCGGTCAGATACTGCTGAAACGCGGGAAAGTCGGCTAGCGTCTCCATGTTCTCCAGCGCGTAAACGGCCAACTTTTTCGCTGTGAGGACAACCTGCGTCGTGGTGATGGTTGCCTCAGGCTTCTGGGCGCCGGCCGCCACCATGCCGGCCGTACCGGTCGTGCTGGTGTGGGAAATGAATTCAATGGAGGGTGCGCCCTGCATCGAAGTGGTGGGAATGTGGTCGAGGATCCGAACGGGCTCGTGCCCCATTCCCGTGATGCCGGGGTACAGCTGCGCCGGCAACTGGCCGGCCGTCACGTTGCCGGCATCGCTGGACGGGGACTTGATCTGAATCCTCAGTGCCCGCTGCGACGATGCAGCCTCATAAAGTTCCCGCATCTGCTCCGGGTCCGGGATCAGGTTCGGGGCCCGGCGCAGCTGCGGCACGGGGTGGCCGTAGGCGTCAACGGCCGGGACGTTGTAGCCGCCGCTGTGGTCCGCGCCCATGGCTTCGCGGCCGCCGGCGCCATCGAAGGCACGCTTCTTGGATTCAACAATTTCCCAGCTGGTCATTTCTTGTTCCCAGTGCGTCATTTCTTCTTCGAGCGGGCCGAGTGCGGCCTGCTTCCGTGCAAAGTTCATCGTGGGATTCTCGGTGACTGAAAGGGCTTTGCCGGCTGCCTCCCGCAGCCTCGCTTGGGCGTCTTTGCGGCTGTGTGCCTGTGGGTAGTTCATGGTGTGCTCCGGTGAGAGATGGCCCGGGCGCTTGGCGGGCGGGCGTGGTGAAGGGGTGGGGTGCGCGTAGCGCAGCACGGCGAGCTTTTGGCGCTGCCCGTGATCGAGGGGCGGCGTGCTGCCGTTGGAGCGGTGCGGGTCGGCCCTTCACTGCGGGTCCGGGCTTCTTGCGGCCACTGTCGGCGGCCCGGCTGTTGCGGGGCGGCGTCTGCGGCGGCTGGCGGGACCGGCTTCCCGGATCCTGTTGGCGTTGCTCTGCCCCAACCATATGCCCGGCCATTAAAGTCCGGCAAGGGATACCCTCGGCGCGCCGGGGGCATCCCTTTAGCGGGCTTGGCCGGCTTACAGCGGTGTCCGCGGGTCATCCGGGTACGGGTAGCCGATGATGGCCGGCGGGTTCTCGGCGGCGATCAGCGCCGGGCAGCCGGGCTCGTGGATGACTTCAACGCTCATGCCGGGGCCGGCCAGGGATTGCACCGTTTGTTGACAGTGCGGGCAACGTGGGCCGAGAGCTACGCCGGTGCAGGCTTCGATCCGGTCAAGCAACCAGCCGGGCGGCTCCTGTCCGGCGTGGGCGGTGTCCGGCTCGTTGGGGTTCGGTGTCGTCATTTTCTGGGCTCCGCTCTGTCGTTCTTTGGCATCGTTTTGGGGTCCAGTCCCATTCCCTCCCCCTTTAAGGGGGGAGGGAAATGTGGACCCCTTGGGCTGTGGACCTTGTGGGCCCCCGTGTGCGGCTTGTTTCCGCGGATTTGGGTGTTTTTTGTGGGGGGTCTGTGCCTGTGGTGGGCGTCCACACAAATCCGCGTTTGTGGGGGGTGTGTGGGGGTCCACGCCCGGTCGCGCTGTTCACGGCAGCCCGGGAAGTGTTGGTGGTGCGGCGGGTCTGGCTGGCAGGTACACCTTGCCGGGGTTGGCGCCGTTGAGGGCTGGCAGGTCGCGGGCGGACAGCCTGCCTTCGTTGACTAGCCGGTTCAGCCGGTGGCGGGCTCCCTGCAGCTGCGCCGCCGTCAGTTTGTCCGTGTCGTGGAGTGCCATGGCGAAAGTGCGGGCTGTCATGCCTCCGCTGGCTGCCAGTGCCTGGGCCATGGCCAGCGGGTCGGCCTTGTCGACTTTCGTTGACTTGCCGGCGTCGTGGTCGTGGGAGACGTCGAAGGGGCCGACGGTTTCGGCCGGTTGTTTCAGGTGCATGAATCGGACGACGGTGGATCCGGCTTCGCCCCACAGCAGGATGACGGATCCGGCGCCGCTGGTGATCCATGTGGATCCGTAGACGTCGGCGAGGGTGGTTGGTTGTTTGTCGCCGGCGCCGCGTTTGGTTTGGTGGTGGAGTTCCAGCACTTGGATGCCGGCGGCTAGGCACTTTTGCCGCGCGCGGTTGTAGCCGGCGGCCGTGGCGTCGTCGGCGAGGCCGATGGCGGCGTCTTTGAGGCTGTCCACGATGACGACGCCCGCGCCTGCGGCTTCGGCCAGGGATCTGAGCAGGTCCGGGTGTTGGGCAAGGTCCGCGGACGGCGGCCCCGGGCGGGGGATTAGTCCCCGGGCTACGGTGTCGCGTTCGTTTGGTTGGAAGTGGCGGTTGAGGCTTCGCCGAATCTGCTGGGGGCGGTCCATGGCGAGGTACAGCACCTTGCCGTAGTTGTTGACGGGATAGCCTAGGACGTCGTTCTGCAGCCCCAGCAGGGCGCGGACCAGCTGGCCTGTCAGGGTGGTTTTGCCGACGCCGGACGGTCCCACGATCATGAGCGCTTCGCCTTCGGCCCACAGCACTTCGCTGCCGGCGCCCCACACTGACGGGGTTATGTCGGGTATGTCGAAAACGAAGCTGCCGCCGTCTACGAATGCCGCCGTTAGGGTGCTGTCTGCCTCGCTTCTGGTTGGGCCTGCGGGGCGGCCTGCGGGTGTTGCCGGGGCGACGCTGGCTAGCCAGTCGTCCGATGCCTTGTCCGTGTCAGGGACGGGCTTAGGGTGCTGGATGCCGTGATCCCAGCCGCTGCGGATGGTGCGCAGGATTTCACTGTCTGGCAGGCCGGCTGTCCGGGCTGCGTCGAGCAGGGCCCGCTGCGTCTGGTCTGCGGGCAGGTTCCCGGCCGCGACGTAGCCGGCCATCTTGCCGGCAGAGATGTTGAGTAGGTGGTTACGGTTCCCGGGCTGCGCTGCGGCCAGTTCCTCGCATTGGCTTCTGAGCGCTGCGAGGGCATACGGGTGTGCCCCGTCCACGCCGGCCAGGACTGGCGGCGCGGGCGGCGGTGTGCCCGTCGCGGCGGATGGCTGCGGGAATGCGGCCCTTATGTCGGCGAAGAATCCTGGCTCGGACTTTGGCGCGTTCACTTCCCGGCCTCCGGGTCGCTGTGCAGCAGGACGGCAATCCGGTCCAGCTGTTCGCGGGTGAGAGGGGGGAACGCCTCTACGGTTCGGGCTATGTAGTCGGCTAGCTGGTCCTGCCGGCGGCCTTCGACGCTGGCGGGCATGGGCCGAAGGAGCTTGTCGAGGTCTTCGGGTTTTACGCGGATTGCCCGTGGTCCTACCCGGTAGGCCGGGAGCAGGCCGTCGGCGATTCGCCGGCGCAGGGTTTTTTCGCTGAGGCCGGTGCGCGCCGACGATTCAGCGAGGCTGATAAGTTGCTGCGGTTGCAGAATTGGGTGGTTCGATTGTGCAGGCACGGGAGCCCTCCGAAGATGATTCTTCGGCGTGGCTCCGACAGCGCTGGCTCCCGCGTTTTATACCGGCCAGTGTCGAATCCGCCCTGATGCCCTTGCATTGGGTTGAGCTGGCCCCTACGGGGCCCCTCGCGGTTAGAGCAAGTTAACCATGGGTAGTAATGTCCCGGCAAGGGCACGCCTGACCGGGGCTAGGACGGGGCCCCGACGCTTCGCTATGCGGCGGGAACGCCGGCAATTTTCGGCGTGACCATGACTTGATCCGCGCTAAAGCGGACGCCCTTGCCGGCCGGGCGGACAGTGACGTCCATTAGGGCGCGGATGATCTGACGGCGGTGGTTCAACGGCAGCCCATGCCACGCTGCCGCGACGTCCTCGGCCGCAATGACGCCGACGGCAGGGTTGAGGGTGTCAGCGGCGTCAAGGGCGCTTTCAACCGCCTGCAGTTCGTTGCTAAGTTTGCCGGACTGTTCCCTGACGGCAGCAGGGGAGAGCAGCCCGTCGGCCAGCAGGGCGGCGAGCGCGTCGCGGCTGTCTCTTATACACATCTAGATGTGTATAAGAGACAGGCGGCGCAGCTTGATAGCGTCTTCGGTGCCAGTGAACTGCGCGGCCGCGTCAGGCCGGGACAATACGCTTATGACAACGCCTTCGACCACTTCGTCTACGCGGTCCAGCCTCCGCGTCATGCAGTACCCGCCGAAGCAGCGGTACACCATGGGCCCCTTGGTCGTGGTGGCGAACATGGCCTTGCCGCACTTGCCGCAGCGGCAGATGCCGGAGAGCAGGAATTTGACGCTCAGGTCCTGCGGTGCTGTGCGGCGGCGTGGGTCATTCAGTTTGTCTTCGAGAGCTCGGTGGGTGTCCTTGTTGAAGATCCTTGGCCAGTCTCCTTTGCCCAGGTCTTCTCCGTTGTAGAGCCGCCGTTTGGCGTTGCGCGGATTGATCAGTGCCCGCCGCAATGACGTTACGTTCCATGGGCCGCCTGTGGTGGACGTGTGACCGGCGCCGTTCAGGACGCGGACAACGGAGGCGAGCGTCTCACCTGCCAAAACGCGCTTGGCCGCGTCGCGAAGTGCTTTGGCTTCTGCGGGAACGATGGTGACCTTTTCGCCGTCGCGCTGGTAGCCGAAGGGGCGTCGGATCCAGTGCGCCTTGCCCTTCTCCGCGCGTTGCCGGTTCGCGGCCTTTTGCCGGTTGCCTTTGTGCGCTACTTCCATGGCGGCTATCGCGGTGAGGATGTGGGCAACGGCCACGCCAGTAGGGTCGCCCAGGTCTAGGCTGACACCATTAACGCTGGCAATGCTGATCCGGTGGCTTTGGCCGGCCTCGATGATCCTGGTCAGGTCGCGGATGGAGCGCGTGAGGCGGTCCAGGTGCCAAACAATGACAATCGTAATCCGGCCAGCTTCTACGTCGCGGAGCAGCCGTTCAAATTCGGGGCGTTCCTTGCCGCTTGTTGCTGACTTGTCGTTGTCTCTGTAGATGGTGAGGTCGGCGAGTTCCTTGGCTTCGGCGAGCTTGCGGCAGGCACGTTCCTGCCGGTCCACCGCCGCCGAATTGCCGGTCTTGTCTTGGGACTGCCTCACATACACGACTGCGCTCATGCAGAAATAGTAGACCCGCGCAATCGTGGTTCCGCTCGTATTCGGTGTCCTGCCGCTCACCGTTGTCTTCGCCGTGTTTCCGGGACTGGCGGCGCTCAGCCTGAATCTTTGACCTTCTGGCGCGCCTCGGCGAATGGCCCTACACAAACCGGGTTTTCCGGTTATCAGCAGTCAGTCCGCAGAGAAAAGGGAAGTACATGACATTCATGGCCAGGCACCGAATGGCAATTGCCAACGCACTGATGGCGCTCACCGCGGGAGCCCGGGCGCTGACCCCGCCGGCGCTACCCAAAGCCAGCGGTCAGCCTGATGATCCTGAGCGGGGAGATGTGCCTGGCTGGGTCATGATCACCCTCATGTCGGCGGTGCTTGTTGCCGCCTTGCTGGCGCTCGCGGGCCCGGCCCTTGAGGCCATGTTCAACCAGGCAATGGACACGGTCGGAAAATAGGCCGTGACAGGGATGGCCGCGGAGCATTCCGTCGACGCTGCAGGAGGCGAGCGCGGTTCTGCTGTGGTCGACTTTGTGCTGGTCGGCGGACTGCTCACGATGTTCTTCCTGGCCATTATCCAGCTCGCCCTCGTACTGCACGTCCGCAATACGCTGATCGATGCCGCGGCCTCGGGTGCGCGGTACGGGACCCTGGCTGACCGCAGTGCCGAGGACGCACGCCGGCGCACGGGCGAACTGATCGGAACAGCCCTCAGTGCTGACTTCGCGCGGGACGTCCAGACACGTGAAGTCACTTTCCAGGGCCTCCGGACGTTGGAAGTAACCGTCAGGGCCCCGATGCCGGTGATCGGACTCATCGGTCCCCGGGACATGCTGGAGGTCAAGGGCCATGCGGCCGTCGGCGAATGACCCCAACGTGCGCAGGGCATCGCAGGGCGTCGCCGAGGTTCGGCCGTCGCCTTGGCGCATTGCCCGATTCCTCAAGCACCGCTTGTCCGAAGCGCTGTGCCTTGACGACTGTGAACCAACCGGGGGCAGGAACGCAACCGGCAGCCGCGCCGCCGGACCCTCGTTGCGGGGCGGCCCCGGCCAGCGGGGGAGCGCGGTCGTGGAGTTCACCTTCCTGGGGCTGCTCCTGATGGTTCCGGTGGTGTACTTCATCATCACCATCAGCCAGATCCAAGGTGGCTCGTTCGCCGTCGTCGGCGCAGCAGACCAGGGGGCGAAGGTTTTTGTGGCCCAACGCGACGAGCAGTCGGGCCGTGCGGCGGCGGAGCAGGCCGCAACCCTGGCCATGGCGGATTACGGGCATTCTGCCGAAAACGCCCGCGTCGAGGTCAGCTGTGACCCCGGCGACTGCCTGGCGGCAGGGTCCGCCGTCACAGTGACCGTTCATCTGAGCGTTCCGCTTCCTTTCGTCCCCTTCAGCGACGCTTTACGCCTCAACGCCAGCCAACTGAACGCCTCAGCGACCCAGATCGTGGGCAAGTTCCGGTGAGATGGGATCCGGCCGGCCGGACACCCGGCGGAGGGAACGGAACCGGAAGCGAGGACGGGCAGATGGCCGTGCTCATTATCGGGTTCGTCATGCTTGCACTCCTGGTCAGCACGGTGGTGATGGCGGCGTCAAGCCTTTACATCGAGCACAAGAAACTCCTGTCCCTGGCCGACGGCGCATCGGTGGCTGCCGCGGACAGCTACACCCTTGGACAGGTGGAGACCAAGGGCGGAACCCCTTCGGCCGTCCTGAGCGGGGAACGCGTCAGGAGCGTCGCGGGTGACTACCTCAACCGGAACGGTGCGTTCGGGCGATTCGAAGGTCTGGCCGTCACTGCGGCAACCGGAACACCCGACGGGTCCACCGCCGTCGTGGTCCTCAGTGCCGCAGTGCACCCACCGGTGGTGAACTTCCTCGTGCCGGACGGCATCCGCATCGAGGCGGCGTCCACCGCCCGGTCGCGGCTCACACTGTCTCTTATACACATCTAGATGTGTATAAGAGACAGGCCGCCGCAGCCGCCCGCTCGTGACGGCCAGCCCGCCCGCGAGCCAAGTCGCTCCGCGAATCAAGCCAAGCCCGCCCGCGCGGCGGGAGGAGACGGATAGCGTAGGCTTTAATAACCATGGCCCAAATAGATTTTTCCGCAGAAATCCGCGCGCTGCGCGCCACCTACACCTCCATCGAGAACGTCACCAATGTCGAGGCGCTGAAGGAAGACATCGCAGAGCTGAGCGAGCGCGCCGGCGAACCGAACCTGTGGGATGACCCCGCAGCCGCCCAGGTGATCACCTCCCGCCTGTCACACAGGCAGTCCGAGCTTGAACGGCTGAACACCCTCGTGTCCCGCATTGACGACCTCGAAGTGCTGGTTGAGTTGGGCCAGGATGAGGACGACGCCGATTCCATGGGGGAGGCCGCCGCGGAGCTCGAGTCGATCCGGAAATCCCTCAAAGAGCTTGAGGTCGTCACGCTCCTCGCGGGCGAATACGACGAGCGCGAGGCCGTGGTGACCATTCGCTCGGGTGCCGGCGGCGTCGATGCTGCCGACTTCGCGGAAATGCTCCTCCGGATGTACCTGCGCTGGGCCGAGCGGCATGGATATCCCACCACCGTCATGGACACTTCCTATGCGGAAGAGGCCGGGCTCAAGTCCGCCACGTTCGAAGTCAACGCGCCCTACGCGTTCGGCACGCTGAGCGTCGAGGCGGGAACGCACCGTCTCGTCAGGATCAGCCCCTTCGACAACCAGGGCCGCCGGCAGACTTCTTTCGCCGCCGTCGAAGTCATTCCGCTCATCGAACAGACGGACTCCATCGACATCCCGGACAACGAAATCCGTGTGGATGTCTTCCGGTCCTCGGGCCCCGGCGGCCAGTCGGTCAACACGACGGACTCCGCCGTCCGGCTGACCCACATCCCCACGGGCACGGTGGTGTCCATGCAGAACGAAAAGTCGCAGCTGCAGAACCGCGCCGCCGCCCTGCGTGTGCTGCAGTCCCGCCTCCTGCTCCTCAAGAAGGAGCAGGAGGACGCCGAGAAGAAGGCCTTCGCCGGTGACGTCAAGGCATCCTGGGGCGACCAGATGCGCTCCTACGTCCTGAACCCGTACCAGATGGTCAAGGACCTCCGCACCGAGCACGAAGTGGGCAACACGTCCGCTGTCTTCGACGGCGCGATCGACGACTTCATCGAAGCCGGCATCCGCTGGCGCACGGACAACCGCAACGCGGCCAAGTAGCCACCTTCGACGCTGAACGGCCAGGCTTTGGGCTCGAATCGTGCGACACGCCCCGCTGACTCCCCGGTGAGCGCAGCTGCCCGTGCGTATAGTCGAGGGGCCGGAGCTCTACTTCCCCCAAGAGAAAGCCCCCGCACCGGTTGCAGACCATGCCCACAAAGCCGCGTCCTGCAGGGTACATAGGGTCATGATCCGTTTCGAAAATGTCACCAAGGTCTACGACCAGAACGCCCGGCCTGCGCTGGACGCTGTCAGCCTTGAAATCGACCGTGGGGAATTCGCATTCCTCGTCGGCGCGTCGGGATCCGGCAAGTCAACATTTCTGCGCCTGGTCCTCAAGGAAGACCGCGCCACTTCCGGCATCGTCTATGTCGCAGGCCAGAACGTCGCCAACATCTCCAGCTGGCGCGTGCCGAGGCTCCGCCGGGGGATCGGCGTCGTCTTCCAGGACTTCCGCCTGCTGCCGCAGAAGAACGTCTTCGCGAACGTCGCGTTCGCGATGCAGGTCATCGGCAAAAGCCGCAGCGTCATCCGGGACACCGTCCCCGAGGTCCTGAAGACCGTTGGCCTCGAAGGCAAGGAGCGGCGCATGCCGCACGAACTTTCCGGCGGCGAGCAGCAGCGCGTGGCAATCGCCCGCGCAGTGGTCAACCGGCCCGGCATCCTGCTGGCGGACGAGCCCACCGGCAACCTGGATCCCACCACTTCCATGGGCATCATGGGTGTCCTGGACAAGATCAACCAGAACGGCACCACGGTGGTAATGGCCACCCACGACGACGACATCGTGAACGAAATGCGCAAACGCGTGGTGGAACTCAAGAACGGCAGGGTCATCCGCGACGAAGCGCGCGCCCTGTACACGTCGATGATTCCCGTCGTCGGCCAGTCCCGCCGGCTCAAGGATGCCAGCGGACGGGACGACGCCGCGGATTCCGGCCCTTCCCGGCCGGACCGCTCCCCGCGTTCAGGGGAGGACCAGCTGTGAGGCTCCAGTTCATCCTCGGCGAGATCGGCAGCGGCCTGCGCCGGAACCTTTCCATGGTGGTGTCCGTCATCCTGGTGACGTTCGTGTCGCTGACGTTCGTCGGCGCCGCCGGAATGCTCCAGCTGCAGATCAACCAAATGAAGGGCTACTGGTACGACAAAGTCCAGGTCGCCATCTTCCTTTGCGGTGACGGGTCGACGGCGGCCGGCTGCGCCACGGGAACGGTCACTCCCGAGCAGCAGGAAAATCTGCGGACCCTGCTCAAGTCGCCGGCGGTTTCCCAGTACATCAACGACTTCCAGTTCGAGTCCAAGGAAGATGCCTACAAGCACTTCAAGGAGCAGTTTTCGAACTCGCCCATCGTCGACTCCGTCACGCCCGACCAGCTTCCTGCGTCCTTCCGGATCAACATGAAGGATCCGGAAAAGTACCAGATCATCAGCGAGACGTTCGCCTCGCAGCCCGGGGTAGAGACGGTCATTGATCAGCGGCAGGTCCTGGAACGGCTGTTCTCCGTAATGAACGCCGCGTCACTCGTGGCGGTGAGCATTGCCGGCGTGATGACGGTCTGCGCCATCCTGCTCATCGCCACCACCATCCGGCTCTCGGCGTTCAGCAGGCGGCGCGAGACGGGAATCATGAGGCTCGTAGGCGCCTCAAAGATAGTGATCCAGCTGCCGTTCATCCTCGAGGGCGTGATTGCCGCCGTCATCGGCGCAGCCCTCGCATCGGGAACACTGTGGGCCGTCGCCCATTTCTTCCTGGGTGAGTACATGTCCAAGCAGTACCCGGACACCGCATTTATTTCCCCCGCGCAGACGCTGCTCCTGGCTCCCGCCCTTGTCGGACTGGGCGTGGTCCTCGCGGGTACTTCATCTCTTCTGACACTCCGCCGATACTTGAGGGTGTAGTCCATGCGTAAACAACTGCTTGAAAACTGGGCAAAATCTGCGCATGAGGAAGGGGCAGGCCGGTCAGAATTGGCTGCAGCGCTCGGCGTGAGCAAACAGGCAGCCTTGGGAGAAATCCAATGAGAAATTCACATGACAAGACACCGAGCACCAGAGGAAATCTCCTCGTCCGCTCCAGCTTCATTGTCAATGTCCCCGCGATATTGCTCTGGAGTCTCCTCGCTGTGCGCACTGTCGAACTGAAGGAATGCCCATGATGGCGAAGTCCGCCCGGCTCCCGCGGACCGCTCCGGCGGGACGCCAACGCAGGATCGTCAGTGCAGCCCTCGCGCTGGTGCTGGCGGCCAGCTTGGCTGCCTCGGCTCCGGCAGCCTTCGCCGACGATCTCGAAGACCAGCAGGCCGCCCTCAAGGCTGAGGCGGCCCGGGTCCAGCAGTCCCTGGAATTCGTGGACGCAAAAATCTCCAAGGCTGCGGCCGACCTGGTCCTCTTCCGCGGCCAGCTCCCGGCCGCCCAGCAGGCATTGCTAGAGGCGCAGGGCCGTGTGGCCAGCGCAGTGAAAGAGGTTGAGGCACTCGCCGCCCGGGTGGATCTTGCCCAGCAGAACAAGGCTAAGATCGCCCAGCAGCTGGACACGGACAAGCAGAAGATCGCCAGCACCAAGAAACTCATTGGCCAGATTGCCACGCAGGCCTACAAGTCCGGCGGCGTGCCGTCGAACCTGACGCTGTTCTTCGGCTCCAACAACACGGGCAGCCTCACGGACACCATCGACCTGGCAGACCAGGCCATGCGCAGCCAGAACTCGGCCATGGACAAGCTGACCCAGCAGAACGCCACCAACGTGAACTCCCGGGCCCGCCTGGAAGCGGTCGAAGCGGAGATCAGGGACCTCAAAGCTAAAGCCGACGCCGCGCTGGCCAAGGAGAAGGCAGCCCGGGACGAGGCAGCCGCCAAGAAGGCCCAGGTGGACAAGCTCATCGCCGACACCGCCCGGCTCAACAAGGAACTCGAAGCCGCCAAGCCGGGAATCCAGAAGAAACTTGCGACCGTCAAGGCCCGGCAGGACGCCGTGGCCGCCGAGATCGTCGAACGTGACCGGAAGCTGCGTGAAGCATGGGAGGCGGAGCAGCGCCGCCTCGCAGCCGTTGCCGCGGCGGCGGCCAAGGCCAAGGGCGAAACGCCGAAGCCGTATGCGCCGGTGACCGGTCCGCCGTCGGCCTTCGGGCTCCGTCACCCGTTCTCCGACGGCGTGCCCATCACGTCCGGATTCGGCTGGCGGGCAACGCCGCCCGGAACCGTCGACTTCTACGGCCAGGGCGGCTACATGCACACCGGCATCGACTTTGGGGCCGCATGCGGCACTCCTGTGTATGCCCCGGCAGCGGGCACCGTCTTCTCTGCCGGCTGGGCGGACGACGGCGGCGGCAACAACGTCAAAATCTCCCACGGCGTGGTGCAGGGGAACTCGCTGACCACGATCTATTACCACAACAGCAGCGTCACCGTCTCTCCAGGCCAGCATGTCAGCCAGGGTCAGCTCATTGCCTACTCCGGCACCACCGGAAACTCCACGGGCTGCCACTCGCACTTCGAGACCTGGCTCAACGGGGTAGCGGTGGACCCGATGACCCTGCTCTGAGGCAGGCTCCCGGCCTTCGCAGCCGCGCCCGGATGACTGCCGTAGACTGGTGTGACCTTGCTCCGGAGCCCCGGAACAGCCAAAATTTTGAGATCTGAGGAGTTCTACCGTGCCCAAAGAAAGTGGCCGTAAGGTAGTGGCCACCAACCGGAAGGCCCGGCATGACTACCATGTCCTGGACACTTACGAGGCCGGCATCGCCCTGATGGGCACCGAGGTGAAGAGCCTTCGCGAAGGCCACGCCTCGATGGTTGATGGCTTCTGCACTTTCTACAACGATGAGCTGTGGATGGAGGGAATCCATATCCCCGAGTACAACCAGGGGAGCTGGACCAATCACGCCGCCCGCAGGCGCCGCAAACTGCTGCTGCATCGCGAGGAGCTCATTAAAATCTCGCACAAGATCCGGGAATCCGGCTTTACCGTGGTGCCGCTGCAGCTGTACTTCCTGGACGGCCGGGCCAAGGTGGAAATCGGCATCGCCAGGGGCAAGAAGGAGTACGACAAGCGCCAGACGCTGCGGGAACAGCAGGACAAGCGCGAAGCTCTTCGGGTCATGAGGGACCGCAACCGCCGGTAGGAATTATTCGCCGCAAAGATGCGTTATGATGGGTAGTCCGGCAGGGATCTGGTACGTGTACCGTTGGCCCCGCCGGCTTGGTAACAAAATACGGGGATGATCGGTTTCGACGATGTTAGTCGCGACAGGTGAAGCGGGCCGAGGATGCAGAATTATCTCGTAAACGCTGTCTGCAAACCAATAAGTGCCAATTCTAAGCGCACTGACTTCGCTCTTGCTGCCTAAGCAGTAAGACAGTCCGTCAGCCCGAGGTTGCTATTGCCCCGGATCCTGGCGTCATTTAGATAGCCACTGCTGTTTGCCCCCGTCATCGGGGCAGACGGGACTCTTAGATGACTGGGCCCGGATCAGCCGCCTGTTTGCAGGACGGCTGGGGCCGAGAAAATCCGACGCGAACTGCGCCCGGAGAAGCCCTGACAACACGACATCGGACGGGGGTTCAATTCCCCCCATCTCCACATTTTGTGGTGAGTCGGGACATCCTTCACGGATGTGTCGAGTCATCGGGAACACCCCGGTCTTCGGACCGGGGTGTTTTTCTTCGTCCGGGTTGGTGCCCGACAGACTCACGCCATGATTTCCCGGAGCAGCTTCGCCGTTTGCCGCAGGGATGTGTTCGGCATGTATGCCTCGGTGACCGCCCGGCCGATCCACGGAAGCCACAGCGGATCCTGATACATCATGTAGAGCGTGCGGTGCCGCGGCCGGAACCGCGCCTTGAAGGCCGCCAGAGAGCGGAAACCGTATACCGGCTCGAGGCCCCTCCCCAACAGGGCCAGGAACCTGCCCAGGGCATCGCCGTCAGCCGGCGCCGAAGAATGAGCTGCAGACGCCGCCGGAGGGACAAGAGGGGACCCGGAGAGCGAGAGGACGTCAAGCGATTCTTTGAAGTGGATCACGGCAGAGGCGATCAGGAACTCCATGACGCCCGGGAAGCCCTCCTGACTCCGCCGCATGAAATCGAGGGTCCGGCTGACAACCTGTCCGCGCCGGAACACCGGCAGCCAGCTGGTCACGCCGTGCACTTTCCCGTTTGAATCCACGGCAAGCCCAATGAGTACATTGTCATCCTTGAGTTCTTCAAGGCCGCCCAGCGTGAACCCCATCTCGGGCAGGGCCTTCTCGGATACCCACGCTTCCGAGATCTCGTGGATCTGCGTCCGAAGCCCGAGGCTCAGCTCGCTGTAGGTGGACCACCGGGCGGTGACTCCCAGCTTCCGGGCCTTGTTGAGCGCGGTGCGGACGTTCTGCCATTCCTTGCCCTTGAATTCGATTTCCCTGATGGGCAGCAGCGTCTCCTCCGCGACGGCGACGCGGCGGAAGCCGAGCCTCCGCAGGTGCTCCCAGTTGTCATCGGTGATCGAATACCAGCACGGGGCCAGAGACTGGGCGCCGCAGAAGCGAGTGAATTCCTCGGCCGTGCCACCGGCGTCTTTCGGATGCCCGAACGGCCCGCCGATAGTCAACGCAACGTTATAGTGCACCTGATAGGCCACGCCCGCGGTCTGGGCAGCGTTGAACCAATAGCGGTTGTTCGGCCACAGGGCCATCCAGGACAGCGAGCCTCCGCCCTGGCGGACCAGTTCCCTGGCCTTGGAGAAGTCGTTGTCCGGGCGGATGTTCCTCAGCCGCCGGCTGAGGAACAGCACGAACACGCTGATGACGGACACGAGCCAGAAGACGGCGCCCCCGTAGCTGAAGAGCAGGGTGGAAAAGAAGCCGTGCGGGAACACTGACACCGAATACCGGAAGGAGAACGGGTAGGGCAGGAACATCCTCGGAAGTGTGGCCAGGAGGGCAAACAGTCCCGCTCTCCGGTGATGGTTGTCCTCTGCGAACCACGCGATCACATAGCCTGTGACGAAGACGGCAAAGAGCGAGGGCAGCAGAATCGCCGTTCGCCGGCGCAGGAGAGGATCGGGATCGACGATGAAATGCCGCCGGTTGAAGAAAAGCAGCCCGGCGATGACGAACGGCACAGTGACCACCGGCAGCACCTCAACAATCCCCGACTCCACGGGGAGCACCCGGCCTGCGCTGCGCATGTAGCTCCCGAACAGTGAAAAGAGCTGCAGGTGGATGGCCGAGAGGACTCCGATCACCAGGTGGACGGCGATCGCTGCCCACAGCGCCAAACGGTTTCCGCGCCGCAGGCCTTCCGCGCAGACGAGCAGCACCAGCAGCGGGACCAGCGACAGCGCCTCACCTCCCGGGCCGTTGAGGCCGGGGCTGTGAAGCACCTGCGCGCAGCTCAGGTCGACGGCTGCCCGGCAATTGGCCTGGAGTTGGCTGATGGTCGGAATCGGATTGACGATCAGATCGCGGAGGATAGCCAAGGGCCCGGACGGTGCCTGGGCCAGGGCTGCCATCGCCGGCCCTGCGGCGAAGACTGCCACCATCATCGACAGCAGCGCCCTCGTCTCTCGGCTCGTGGAGCGGGGCAGGCGGGCTCCCTCCGGCGGTTCGTGAAGAACCCGGCCCAGGCCAAGGCCGCACAGGATGCCCAGAAAACTGGCCAGCGCCTGCGGATGCCCGACGTACAGCAGCAGCATGAGCGTGACGGCTACGGTGACCGAGCGCAGCCGGCGCCGCCACAACGCGCTGAGCAGCGGAGTGGCCGCCATCAGCGCTGCCAGCGATCCGGCGAACGGGCCGATGATCGCCCCGGGCCGCATGCCCGCGAGCCAGTCGCTGCCCAGGGCCGAACCGGCCAGGACCACAGTGAAATGCAGGACCAGGGCGCCCAGATGGCCGCCGAAGAAGGCCAGGGCTGTCCGCAGGGTGCCCATCGTGGCTTCCGCGAGCCCGACGCATCCCAGGATGATCGCCGTGGCCAGAAGGTACGAGGCCAGGTTTCCGGTAAAGAAGATGGAAAGGAGAGGTGCCCACCAGTCCCCGCGGGCGGCAGCGTCGAAGCTCTCCGCCACCAGCCGCCGCACTTCCGGGGGCGGCCCGGACACCACGGAACGGGTTCCGGCGGCGGCGGCCCACATGACAGCGGCCAGCAAGGAGGCCAAGGGGACGCTGCGCAGCAACCGCACGGCGGCCCGCAGCGGTGCCCGCCAACCGGCCCCTTTCGTCACGGGGCCAGCCCCATCGGCCGTGCCAGGAAATCCAACGCCGACTGCATTGAATCCAACACGACCTTCCACGAATGCCCGGCACCCGGGACGATTTCCGATTTGACGTGCATTCCCGCCTTGGCAGCGGCCGCGGCCAGCACGACGGCGTTGCCCCGGAACTCGGGATCGTCGGCCCCCGCCGCGAAGAATCCAAAGCTGTCCGCGTAGTGGTGTTTGGCCAGCAGCGTCAGCGGGACTTCGGCCGTGAACGCAGCGAGGTTTCCGGCGAACGCCTCGTTGGCTGTCTGCTGGCGTGAAATCGCCAGGGCGGGCTCCCGCTCACCGCCAAAACTCATGAAGTTGGGGTAAATGCGAGGATGCCGGGTAGCCATCTGGACGGCGCAGGTGCCGCCGAAAGAAAAGCCGCCCACGGCCCAATGCTGCGGGTTCGAGTCCACGTCGAGGTTGTGCTTGATCCATTCGGGCACGTCAACGCTCATGTAGGTGTCCGTCTTGGCAATGGTGGTGTCCATGCACATCGTGTTGCCATCCTCGGTCCCATTGGGATCAGGAATGACAACCACCGGAGCCAGACCGTGGTGCCTGGCCGCGAAAACGGCCATCATCCGGACGAGGTCCCCGCTGACGGCCCATACCCCCGGCCAGCCAGGCTGGCTGCCAACCAGAACAAGGACCGGGAGCTTGGGCCGGTTCTTCAGGAGGTACACCGGCGGCAGGTAGATATGGGCGTGCCGGCCATGCCATCCCGAAACCGTCCCCGGGATCTCCGCATGGCGCATGACGCCGGTGGCAGCCAAATGCCCAGGTTCGTGCCAGTGGTCGTAGATCGGCGCGCTTTCGAAGGACATCCGGTCGCCGTGCTTCTTCAAGGCGGACTCCAGCGGCAGAAGCGAGGACCCGGAGACGCCGAACAACGTGCCGACCGTCGGGAGCAGACCAAAGTAGGCATTGATCTGCAGCCCGCAGAGACTGAGGACCACGAGGGCAGCGACCGGAGCCAGGAGGGCGTGCCGCAGGCCGCCCAAGAGAATATTTCCGACGCCGGCGGTTGCGGCAAAAACTCCGACACCGGCCCACGCCACTACCTCCGGCGGAAGATCTTCCGGCCACACGTAGAAGACGTGAACCAACAGCCACGCCAGGCCGAAGCAGCCTGCCATCGAAGCGGTCAGCGAAACGGCGGCAAAGATCCACCAACCGGGGCGCCGGCGCAGCAGCAGGAAGACAATGGAGACAGCGCAGAGAACGGCCAGGGTATCCGGAAACCACCCCTCCAAAAGACTGATTGAATACAGCCAGGTTTGCAACAGAATCCTCCAGGTCATACTTCCGGCGTCTTCACGATAGTCACGGATTCTGGGCATTTACTGGGGATAATCTGGGCATTCGCACGGCGCTTCCCGCGCCGCTTCACGACGCCGGTTTGTTCCGCTGGCTGCTTGTGAGACAGGCAACGGGCTGCTTTGGTCAGCCCGGGGCAGGGAAGACTCAGGCGCCAGCACGCCAACATTCAGCCGGCTGTAAGGTTCCGGTCCTACTCTCATCCTGGGCGGAGCGCCAGGGGGCTGTACGCAAGGAGGCAAGATGCTGCCGCTGCTGGACCTGAATATTCTGCAGAAACCCCTGCTCTACGCATTCGACGCGGCAAGCCTTCTGGCGGTCGTGTATCTGTTGATCCGGCCGGCGGGCCCGGCCCGCCGGCGGCAGGTCCCTGCATCGGCTGCCGGGGTCCGGCGACTGGTACCGCGGCGTTCGATTGCACTTCGTTCGATTCCGGTGGGCTCGATTCCCCGGCAGTTCAAACGCCGGCGCCGTCATCTCCAGGGTCGCCAGCTCCTGAGCGCGGTCGCCGCCTTGGCAGGCGGCTCCCTGGCGGGTGTCCTTACCCTCTATGTCTGCGAGGGCTGGCTCAACGTCTTCGGCCTGGCCCTGGATCCCGACACGCACGCCTGGGTCATAGCACTCTTCGGCTCGGTGGCGCTGGCACTGCTGAACATGTGGCATTCACACTGGCGGCGCAAGCTTGCGGCCGGAGTTTCCATTCTGCTATTCGCTGCGACGGCGGCCCTTGGCATCAATGCGGCCTACGGTCTCAACGCCACCGTGGGCGCCTTCCTGGACCTCAACCCCGCCCGTCCCCTGGCCCTGCCGAAGCTGAGTTCCAGAGCTGAGACCGGCGGCCCGCTGTGGAAGACGTGGAAAGCTCCCGCCGGCATGCCCGCCGCGGGCCGTGACGGCCCGATTTCAATCCCTGCCCCTGCGTCCGGCTTCCGCGCCCGCGACGCCCACCTTTATCTGCCGCCGGCGGCGCTGGTCCCGAATCCGCCGGCACTGCCCATTATTGTCATGATGATGGGACAGCCCGGCGGCCCCGAGCAGGACAGGTCGGCGGTGCGGGAACTCGACGCCCTTGCCCGGCAGCACCACGGCCTGGCCCCGCTGCTGCTGACGGTCGACCAGCTCGGCAATCCGTTCCACAACCCTGTGTGCGTCGATTCGGACAGCGGCAACGTCTATACCTACGTGACCACTGACGTCGTCAACTTCGTCCGGAGCAACCTCAATGTCGACGCCGACCACACTGAATGGGCAGTGGGCGGTTACTCCAACGGCGGGGAATGTGCGTTGTCGTTCGGCGCGAAGCGCCCTGACCTCTTCGCCTCCATTCTCGACATATCAGGCGAACTGGAGCCGCTCAACGGAACCGAAGCCAACACGATCAACACGATCTTCAAGGGGAACCACGCGGCATTCGCCGCGGAGGAACCCGCCAACATCCTCAAAGCGCACAAGTATTCCAACGAACTCGCCATCTTCACCAGCGGTTCCCTGGACCCCGTTTACAGTGCCCAGGCGAGAACAGCGGCAGCGGACGCCAAGGCAGCCGGCATGGCCACCCGGCGCTTTGTTGGCAGCGGCATCGGCCACCGAGGGGATGCCCTTGACTACGGTGTGACGACGGGGCTGCCGCTCCTTTACCCACGCTTCGGGCTCTCGGCGCCCGATACAACTGCGCCTGGCACAAAGACGCCGGGCGCCCAGAGCTGAGGCCGGCGCCCAGCTGTTCACCAACGGCGTAGCGCATCCGGGAGTACCCGGCGTGCTGCCGGAGTTGTTTCAGGTAGCAACTCAATCCGCATCACACCTATGACAGGCCAAGGGAGGCGCACCATGTCCACGGCGCCTGCAAGCTCATCCGATTCCGTCGGCGACGACGCGCCGCTGGATGCCTACTCAGAGACGGTGATCAGGGTGGCCCAAGCGGTCACGCCGCATGTCGCCGCCATCGAGATGACCGGAAACCGGCGAAACGGCAGATTCCGCGTCGGCGCAGGGTCAGCCGTGCTCTTCACGGAGGACGGCTACCTGCTCACCAACGCGCATGTGGTGGCCGGGACGCAGAAGGGGCGGGCAGTCTTTGCCGATGGTTCCGGAACGGACCTTGAGGTGGTCGGGGCGGATCCGTTGTCGGACCTCGCCGTGATCCGCGGGCGGGCGCCGCATGTGCCCCCGGCGGAATTCGGCGATGCGGAATCCCTCCGCGTGGGTCAACTGGTCATCGCCGTCGGCAATCCGCTCGGACTCGCCGGCTCCGTGACGGCGGGTGTGGTCAGCGGGCTGGGCCGCGCCATTCCTGTCTGGGCCGGCCGCAACCGGCGTGTCATCGAGGACGTCATCCAGACGGACGCCGCGCTCAACGCCGGCAGTTCGGGAGGTGCGCTGGCCGATGCCCGCAGCCGGATCGTGGGCATCAACACCGCGGTGGCCGGCGCAGGCCTGGGACTGGCCGTACCCATCAACACCACGTCCCGACGCATCATTTCGGCGCTGCTGGCTGACGGCCGCGTGCGGCGGGCATACCTTGGCGTGGTCAGCACTCCGATCCGGCTGGGTGCAAGCGCCGTGGTCCGTACCGGGCAACGCCAAGGGCTGCGGGTTGTTGAAGTGCTGTCGGGTTCCCCCGCAGAGCAGGCGGGCCTGCGGGCCGGGGACGTGCTGCTCAGGGCAGGCTCACGGCCGGTCAGCAATGCCGAAAGCCTGCAGAAACTCCTCTTTGCGGAGGCCATCGGGGTACCGATGAGTATTGCCATCCTCCGTGACGGACGCGAACAGGAAATTGTTGCCGTGCCTGGCGAAATGGCCGACGGCGGCTAGCCGGCAACAGACGAGCAGCCAAAAAAGCGGGGCCGGAATCCGGCCCCGCTTTCTTGTTCGACGGCACCTGCGGTCAGCGCTTCTTCAGGTGCGCGACCGGGTCCGGGGCACCTTCAATGGGTCCCTTGGCCTTCTTGTCCGCCCGTTTTTGCTTGATGGTTTTGCCCGCTTTTTTCTGCTGCTGCTGGTGCGGTGTCTTGTCCGGCATGGCGTGCTCCCTCGTCCGAGGGGCACGAGAATGCCCCTCCATACGTAAATTACGCCTGTTTCATGCCGAATGTAACTGCGGGATGTGGGAGCTTCCGAGTCAGGCTGAGACGTCGGCGATGCCCACGAAACGGGTGCCCACGCCGTCGAACTCGCTGCGCACGAACCCCGGCGCCGGCGGCGGAATTTCGGCCGGGCTGTGATGCGCGCAGCTGACGTACGTGAAGTCCGGCCACCACTTCTTGGGCCTGGCCGCTTCCGAATAACCGCAGACGTCGCACGTCAGATGCACCCACACCGGCCGCTTGCCGGTCCGGTTGGCACGGGACTGGAGCAGCCACTGCGGGGGGTTGTCCAGGATTTCACCCAGCTCGGCCTCCGACAGCCATTTGGGTATGCCGTGGCGCTGTGCCATTTCCAGGGGTACATCAAGGGCAATAGCCGCATCACGTCTGTTAATCATCACAGTCAACGATACGGTAAGGCATGACCGGTGCGGGCCGGAGCGCTGCTCCAACCCGCCTTCAGCGACACGTCTTGACCGTGGCGATCGTGGCGTCGTTCATCGCCATCCTCGACATTGCCGCGGCCGCGCTGCCGCACAGCCGCGGGAGGTCGGCACCGGTTGCGGCGGCCTACCCGCCGCTCAGCGCGATCCCGGCAGCCGCAGCGGCCAGGCCCGTGAGGAGGTTGGCGCCGATGTTGAGCGCCGCAGCAAGGTAGCGCTGCTCGCTGACAAGGCGCACGGTCGCGGTGGTCCATGAGCTGAAAGTGGTCAGGCCGCCCGCGAGGCCGGTGGCCAGCGCGGCGTGCCATTCCGGGCCGAACCGGCTGCTGATGCCGATGGACAGCCCGATCACCAGGCATCCGGCGATATTGACCAGGAGGGTTGCCCAGGGCCAGTGGCGCCGGGGAGTTGCCCGGCCGGCCAACAGGCTGTCCACGCCAAACCGGATGAGGGCGCCGGCCATGCCGAACAGGCCTACCAAAAGCGCGGTCACGTGCGGCCCCGATTCAAGCCGCCCAGCACTTTGCCGACCCGCCAGCCGGCTGCTGCGGCGCCCAGCCCGAGCACCACCGAAAGGCACAGGTAGGCAACCCACACGCCGGGGAGTCCCTCACTGGCCAGCCGGTCCACTGAAATGATGAGTGCCGAGAACGTGGTGAAGGACCCGAGCACGCCCGGGCCGATGCCGGCGCGGAGCCAGAAGGCGGTGTGCGGCCGGGCGATCCAGATGGTGGTGAGCGCGCCCAGGACGAAGCTGCCGGCAACATTGATGCCCAGCGTGGTCCACGGCACCGACCCGCCGGCCTCGGGGAACAGCATGACCAGCCCGTACCGTAGCTCCGTCCCCAGCAGCCCGCCCGCGGCGACAGCCGCCCAGGCCCGCCACCCGTGGCCGGCGGCCGACTTCACGGCGGACGCGCCGTCACCGGCGGCGCGCTTCAGCGGCGGACTGGATTTCACCGGCAAACCGCCGCCGCGCCGGGGCCGTTCACCCGGAGGAGGGCTGCCCTGAGGCCGATCATTCAGATCCCGGCCATCCGGCAGCCGGCATGGGCGGAGTCGCTGTGCACCCACAGCGCGGAGGCGACTTCTTCCGCGAGATCGAAGTCCCGGCTCGTCCCGGCGGTACCGATGCGCACCACCAGGGCGCCACCGAACGGCTTGCGGCCCCTGACCTCGACGTCCGCGTCAAGGTCAATCTTTTCGGCCGAGAGGTAGCGGAGCAGCTCCGGGTTCTCGTCGCTGATCCGGGTGATCCTGCCGGTGTGCCCGTCGTCGAGTTCGCTCATGCGGTGGGCGGAGGGCATCTGCACCGTGCCGTCGGCGGAGGGGATGGGATCACCGTGAGGGTCCCGCGTCGGGTTTCCCAGCCGGGCCGCCATCCGTTCGATGAAGGTGTCCGAGACCGCGTGCTCCAGTTGCTCGGCTTCATCGTGGACTTCATCCCAGCTGTAGCCCAGGTCCTGCACGAGGTACGTTTCAATGAGCCGGTGCCGGCGCACCATGGAGAGAGCCAGCCGGACGCCCTCTGCCGTTAGCGTGATGGCGCTGTACGGCTTGTGCAGCACCAGGCCCTGGTCCTTGAGCTTGCGCACCATCTCGGAGACCGAGGAGTTGGCGACGCCAAGGCGCTGTGCCAGCTGGGTGGACGTAATGGGCTTGTCCTGCCACTCCGTGAAGGAATAGATGACCTTGACGTAGTCCTCGATCGAGGAGGAGGGCGTGCTGGTCTTCACGGATCCAAGCCTACCCGGTGCCGGTGCGCCATCATGCCTTCGCTGCCCGCCATGTCTGGGTGAGGTAGGGCAGGAGCAGTTGCTCGCCTTCTGCGTGCCCCAGATGTTCGTGGAGGTACCAGTCGAGGTTGCCGGTGACCTTGGCCCGGGTGGCGTCGTTCGCCCGAAGATAGTAGCTGCGCGACTTGACCAGCTCAAGGACGTCGCCCGGTGTGACCGGATCCTCCCACCGGGTCAGGTGGCTTGCCAGTCCGGTGAACTCCGGGCCTATCCGGGGACGGAAGTCAGGCTTGTGGACATCCCCTGCATGCATGATGCGGGAGAGCCGGTGGACCCAGGGCACGGAGGTGTCCAGCTGGTTCCAGATCAGGCCGAGAACGCCGCCAGTTTTCAGGATTCGCGCGATCTCGGCGCTGGCCAGCAGGGGATCGCACCAGTGCCATGCCTGGGCGACCGTGACGACGTCGAAGGCAGCCGCGGGCAGTCCGGTGTTCTCTGCGGTCCCTTCCAGCGCCGCCACCGAAGGGAGGTCGGCGCGGAGCTGGCCGAGCATGTCCGGCGAGGGGTCCACAGCGGTGACAGCGAGGCCGCGTTCCACCAGGAGCGTGGTGAACTTGCCGGTGCCGGCGCCCAGGTCCGCGGCCGTGAGGGAGCCGGCGGGAATGAGCCAATCCGCGGAGTCAGCAGGGTAGCCGGGGCGGACGCGGTGGTAGTGCTCGCCGCCGTCCTGAAAGCTGTGCCCGAGCTCCTGCCGCCGCCCGTGATCGAGTTTGGGACCACCCCGTGCCACGTGCAGTCTCCTTAGCCCATGCCGAAAATTTACCCTTCGAATTTACCGCATGGAGCTGCCGGCCGCATTTGCCGGCGTCAGTCCTGCGTGCACGGGGCCGCTCCGGCGGTACCCGGCGTATTCGGTGCCCAGTCCGGGTAAGTGCGGGTGTCATTGGCCGGAACCCAGCGGCCGGAGTCCACCACGTAGTCCCAGCCGAGGCCGGTCCGGCGGAGCTCGTCGATGCCCGCCAGCAGGCGCTGGGCGTCCTCGAGCCGCGAACCCACCCCGAAGCTCGCACGCAGGGAACCGGACGGGAGGCCGAGGCGCTTGAGGAGCGGGTGGGCGCAGAAGCGGCCGTCCCGGAGTCCCACGCCGTGCTCGGCGGACAGGTAAGCGGCCACCAGCCCGGCGTCGTAGCCGCCACGGAGAAGTTGACCACGCCGATCGTGTCCGTGTCCGGGTCGGTGTCGGAGAAAATCTGGTGGACGGTGACGCCGTCGATCTTCTGCAGCCCCTCGACGAGGAAGGACCGGATGGCAGCCTCATGCGCATGCCAGCGCTCCTGGTCCAGCGCCGCGACCACCTGGGTGGCCCGGGCAAGCGTGGCCGCGCCCAGGACGTTGGGGGAGCCGCCCTCGTGGCGCGCGGGGCCGGTGGCCCAGCTGACGCCGTCGAGCCTGGCCTCGCTGACGGCGCCGCCGCCGGCGAGGTGGGGTGTTCCGGCGTCGAGCCAGTCCGGCCGTCCCACCAGCACGCCGGCACCGAACGGCGCGTAGAGCTTGTGACCCGAAAAGGCGAGGTAGTCGACGTCGTCCGCTGAGATGTTGATGCGGCGGTGCGGCGCGAGCTGCGCCGCATCCACGGCGATCCTGGCGCCGAACTCGTGGGCAAGCGCCGCGAGGCGGCGGATGGGCAGGATTTCGCCGGTGACGTTGGACGCGCCGGTGACGGCCAGGAGGCTGACGTCGCCGTGCTCCAGTTCGGCGCGCAGGGCTGCGATGGTGCCCTCGATCGTTTCGGACGCCACGACGCTGCGGTGCGGCACACCCTGCCACGGCAGCAGGTTGGCGTGGTGCTCGATGTCGAGGTAAAGGACCTCCCCGGTGTGGTGGTGGTCCACGACCGGCAGGCAGCCGGCCAGCAGGTTCAGGGAATCGGTGGTGTTCCGGGTGAAGATCACAGAGTCGTCCGCGCGGCCGCCGACGAACTCGCGGACGATGTTCCGGGCTGTCTCTTATACACATCTAGATGTGTATAAGAGACAGGTGCTGATCTGCGACGCGTAGCCGGCGCCCCGGTGCACGCTGGCGTAGAAGGGCAGGATCTCGTTCAGATACGCCGAGACGACGGAAAGCGCCGGCGCGGACGCTCCGTAGTCGAGGTTGGCGTAGCGGACGTGCCCGCCTTGGATCAGCGGCGCCTGGATCTCGGCTCCGGTGACCGCGGCCAGGGGCCGGCCGGCAGCGGCAAAGCGGTCGTCAAGCAGCCCGGTGCCGGTGTTGGAAGGGAAGATTGCAGTCGTCATGGGACCTCGCTCTGACAGGACCCCTTGTGACGGGGATCCGCGCTTGCCGGGTCCGTTCCGGACCGGCCTGGTCGTCACCCGGGGCACCCCACCGCGAATGGAGGGTTGCCGGCCAGCAAACCGGGGTTTAGCGCTGGCACTCGTGACCTGTTACGAGCCTAGGACATCCCGGCTGGCGATGAAAAAGGCGGACGCGAATATTAAGCCGTTTGTTACAGAGGAGTTGAATCGCCGGAATTGCCGAATATACGACGGCGGACGCCTCCCTGAGGGGGCGCCCGCCGTCGTAATATTTTCTGCCGAAGGATCCGGAAGCGGCCTAGAGCAGATCATCCAGCTGCGGATTGAGGCGCTTGAGGACCTCAGAATGGAGGATGGAGTTCGTGGCCAGGGCGTTGCCGCCGAACGGGCCGTCGGTGCCTTCCAGCGAGGTGAAGCGGCCGCCAGCTTCCGTAACGATGGGCACCAGGGCGGCCATGTCATACAGGTTCAGTTCCGGCTCGCAGGCGATGTCGACAGCGCCTTCAGCGACCAGGCAGTACGACCAGAAATCACCGAAGGCGCGCGTCCGCCACACGTCCTCGGTAAGGCCCAGGAACTCGTCCAGGTTGCCCCGTTCCTTCCAGCCGCCGAGGCTGGAATATGACAGCGAGGCGTCCGACAGCTTTGAGACGTTGGAGACCTTGAGGCGGGTGGCGGCGGCCAGCGAACGGCCCATGTAGGCGCCTGCCCCCTTGGCGGCCCACCAGCGCTTGCCGAGTGCCGGGGCGCTGACCACGCCCACGACGGGCTCGCCCTCATCGACGAGCGCAATCAGCGTGGCCCAGACCGGAACCCCGCGGACGAAGTTCTTGGTTCCGTCGATGGGATCAATGATCCAGCGCCGGGAGCCGTGGCCGGAACTGCCGAACTCCTCGCCGAGGACGGCATCGCGGGGGCGGGAACGGGACAGCTGGCCGCGGATGGACTCCTCGGCGGCCTTGTCAGCATCGGTGACCGGCGTCAGATCTGGCTTGGTTTCTATCTGAAGGTCAAGCGCCTTGAACCGGCTCATGGTCTGGTCGTCGACGGAGTCCGCCAGCACATGGGCCAGTCGCAGGTCATCGTTGTAGCTCGAAGCGGGTTGGGTCATGGTTCCAAACTACCGCCAAAGGCCCGGCGGGGCGGGGATGTCCGGCTGCTGGCGGCGGCGGGGAGCCTAGCCGACGCTGCCGAGTTCCTTGGTTTCCTGCGCTTCCATGCGGGGATCTGTGCCCAGCAGGCGGCGCAATGACGCGAGCCGGGCAGCTCCGGAGGGGCCCGCGTGGCCGGTGGAGACCCAGGCGTCCACGCCGCAGTTGACGGCCGTGGCATCGTGTTTGCAGACCTCGTCCAGGAGGCCTACACCTGTCTCTTATACACATCTAGATGTGTATAAGAGACAGGTCGGGGAACGAATGGAGGATCCGGTCCGGGTCGACGTGCGCCAGGCCGAAGGAACGGATGCCGGGGGTGTCGATGATCCAGCTTCCGGTGGGGGCATCGGCCAGCTTGAGTGCGAGGGCCGACGACGACGTGTGCCGGCCGCGGCCCGTGACGGCGTTGACGCCGCCGGTGGCCCTTTCCGCCCCGGTCAGGGCGTTGACCATGGTGGATTTGCCGACGCCGGAGTGGCCCAGCATCACCGTGACCTTGCCGTCCAGGTAGGCGCGGAGCTGCGAAACCGCCTCAACGTCGAGCCGGGCGGACAGGCCGTCGTCGGACCGGGCGTCGATGCCCGACGCCGCCGAGTCGGCTGTGCGGCTGATGATGACGGGGAAGTCGAGATGCCGGTAGTTGTCGAGCAGTTCGGCGGGGTCCTTGACGTCCGCCTTGGTGACGAGCAGCAGCGGCTCGATGCCGGCGTCGTACGCTGCGACGAGGGCGCGGTCGATGAAGCCGGTGCGCGGTTCCGGGTTGGCGGCGGCCACGACCACCACCAGCTGGTCCGCGTTGGCCACTACCGCGCGTTCAATCGGGTCGGTGTCGTCGGCGCTGCGGCGCAGGAGCGTCTTCCGATCCTGGATCCGCACCAGGCGCGCCAGCGTGTCCGGGTCGCCGGACACGTCGCCCACGAGGGACACGAAGTCGCCGGCCACCACAGGGGAGCGGCGGAGTTCGCGGGCCCGGGCGGCGATGACCGTCCGCTCGTGCCCGGAGTCCTCGCCCACCACGGCCGTGTAGCGCCCGCGGTCAACGGTGATGATGCGGCCCGTGACGGCGTCGTCGTAGCTGGGACGGTCCTTGGTGCGGGGCCGGGAACCCTTCTTGTTGGGGCGGATCCGGACGTCGGACTCGTCCCAGGACTCAGTGCTGCGTGCCACCGTGGGTCCCTGCGCCGTTCCCCTGGGCAACGCCGTTGCCGCCTGCGAGGGCGGTGCCCTGCTTGAGCATGTCCGCCCACAGCTGCGGGAAGTCCGGCATGGTCTTTGCCGTGGTGGCGATGTCCTGCACTTCGATGCCGTGCACGGCCAGGCCAAGGATCGCGCCCGCGGTGGCCATCCTGTGGTCGGCGTAGCTGTGCACGACTCCGGCATGAAGGGGTGCGGGCCGGATGATAAGGCCGTCGGCTGTCTCTTCGGCGTCGCCGCCGAGCCGGTTGATTTCGGTGACCAGCGCGGCGAGCCTGTCGGTTTCGTGCCCGCGCAGGTGGGCGATGCCGCTCAGCCGTGAGGGGCCGGTGGCCAGCGCGCAGAGTGCAGCAACGGTGGGGGCGAGCTCGCTGGTTTCCGCGAAGTCGGCGCCCTTGATTTCGCGTCCGCCGGTGACAATGAGGGTCCCGGCCTCCAGTGTCACGGTTGCCCCCATGTCGCTGAGGATGCTCCGCCAGAGGTCGCCCACCTGGGTGGTGTGTTCCGGCCAGTCCGGGATCCGGACGGTGCCGCGCGACGCGAGGGCGGCGGCCAGGAAGGGACCGGCGTTGGAGAGGTCCTGCTCGATTCGCTGATCGAAGGCGCGGATGGCTCCCGGGCTGACGATCCAGTGGTTCGGCGTGGAGTCATCCACGGAGACGCCGACTCCGCGCAGCACGGCCACCGTCATGTTGATGTGGTCCAGGCTCGGCACGGCGCCGCCGGCATGCTCAAGGTGCAGGCCCTCCGTGAACCGCGCACCGACGAGCAGCAGGGCCGAGACGAACTGGGAGGAGGCGCTGGCATCAATGACGAGATGCCCGCCGCGGACCTCTCCCGTGCCGGCAACACGGAAGGGCAGGGATGCCGGCAGTTCGCCCGATGCACCGCTGACGGCGACGCCGAGCCCGGCCAGGGCTTCGATGATGGTTCCCATCGGCCGTTCGCGGGCGTGGGGATCGCCGTCGAAAACGGTGGTGCCGCTCCGGAGGGCCGCCAGCGGCGGGACGAAGCGCATGACCGTGCCCGCCAGCCCGCAGTCGATGGCCGCTTCCTGGCCGCCGGAGTACGGCGGGATGGGCGTTACTTCGAGGTCCGGGCCGAATGCGCCGTCACCCGGCACCTCGCGGACATCCGCGCCGAGTTGGCGCAGCGCTCCGATCATCAGTGCGGAATCACGGGAGTGCAGCGGGGCCCGCAGGCGGCACGGGCCGTCAGCCAGGGCGGCGAGCACGAGATACCTGTTGGTCAGGGATTTCGACCCGGGGACGCGGACCGTGGCGTCCACGGGCTGGTCCGCAAACGGCGCGGACCAATGCGGCGCGGCGCCGGTGTTGTCGACGGGCACGCCCGTGATGGATCCTGTCATTCCTGCTTATGCCCCCACTGCGTGGTCTACTGCCTTGCGAACTGCCTTGTCCGCCTTGTGAAACTTCTTGCCGGTAGTTTTGCGGACGTCCGCAGCCAGGTGGCTTGCCGTCTTCCGGGCGTCGGCGGTGAGATGCTCCGCGCGCCAGGCCAGGCTGGGCTTGCCGGCCGTGTCCACCGAGGCCAGCAGCACGCCGCCGGTCAGCGTGACGTTCTTGAGCAGCTGGGTGCGGCGCGCATCCCGGCCTTCCTTGCTGCTGATATCGGCACTGCGCCATTCCACATATGCGTTCAGCGCCGAGATGACAGCCAGGAGGGTCGCCGAAAACCGCGCAAACTTGCCGAAGGCGAAGAGTACGCCTGCGCCCACCTGGGTCCCGCCGATCAGCCGCGCCAGGACCTTCTCGTCCGTCTGGAAGGGGAGGGCCTCAGTGGCACGGCGCAGGAGGGGTGACAACTGTTCCACAGTGTCGTCCGCGTTCCGGAGCTTGTCCACGCCGGCGAGGACGAAACTTGAGGCCAGCATCGGTCGGGCGAGAAAACGGACAAAGGACATGAATTTCCTCCTGGATGGACGAGCCACGGTTTCTGCGGCGGAGTCGGTTCTAGTCTTGCACTTTTGCGGAATATTTGCCCGCCAGGCGTCGTTGTCGACTACAGGCCCGGAACAGGCTTTCGGACAATATCCGGGGTGGTTGCCGGGATTCAATCGTGGCCGGGCGCTGCCCGGGCCGGCCCTATCGCAGTTGCATGCACGAGGGCTGGCCTGCGGCGTGGCCGTGCCGGGCACGTGAGTACTTGATACGGGCTTAACACGCGGGGACGGTCCTGTTTGCGCGGGACCAGTGGAGTGGAGATGGAGCTTTGACTTTGGTGAAGGATGCTGTGGGGCTGCGAAGTCCCTCCCGGTTGCGCCCCTTTGAGGCGGCGGAGTTCACGTTAGAGGCAGCGGAGCTCAAGGTGCCGGAGTTTGACGTGCCGCGGGCCGGGTCAGCCGGCTCGGCGTACGGCGCCGGGCGCGACACCGGGCCGGTTCCAAGGATCACAGTAGACTTGAACGCAATGAGCACCGTGGATCCGGCCCTTGAGGCCACACAGGAGGAGGACGCCCGAGACGGCGCCCAGGTCATCAGTACGTCTTCGGTCCCCGAACAGGCACCTGAGCAGGCCGAGGAAATCGACGTCGCATCCGAGAGCACTGAAGCCCGGCGGATCCGTTTTGAGCGCGACGCAATGCAGTACGTTGACCAGCTGTATTCGGCGGCCATGCGGATGGCCCGGAACCCTGCAGACGCCGAGGACCTCGTCCAGGAGGCCTACACCAAGGCGTTTTCGGCGTTTCACCAGTACAAGCCGGGCACCAATCTGAAGGCGTGGCTGTACAGGATCCTGACGAACACCTACATCAACCTGTACCGGAAGCGGCAGCGCGAGCCGCTGCAGTCGAACTCGGACACGATCGAGGACTGGCAGCTCGCCCGGGCCGAATCGCACACGTCCAGCGGGCTCCGCTCGGCTGAGGCGGAAGCCCTGGACCATTTGCCTGACTCGGACGTCAAACGCGCGCTTCAGGCAATCCCCGAAGAGTTCCGGCTGGCTGTCTACTTCGCCGACGTCGAGGGATTTGCGTACAAGGAAATTTCAGACATCATGAACACCCCCATCGGCACTGTCATGTCCCGGCTGCACCGGGGCCGAAAGATGCTGCGGGACATGCTGGCGGATTACGCCGCCGAGCGGGGATTCAAAGCTGCTCCGGACACCAAGGCAGCAGCGGAAAGCAACAATCAGGAGAACAGGAAATGAGCGACTGCCAGGGATTGGGCGATTGCGACGACGCCCGGATGCAACGCATCTACGAGTACCTAGACGGGGCGCTGACCCGCAGTGACCTTGCGGAAATCAAGCATCACCTGGACGAGTGTCCGGAATGCACACAACAGTACGATCTCGAGTGCGTCATCCGGAACATGGTGAAGCGGTCCTGCACCGAAGCCGCGCCAGAGAACCTGAAGAACGCGATCCTGGACAGGATCCACAACATCCGTCCCGTGGACGCCTGACGCCCGTGGACGCCTGACGCCCGCGGACGCCTGACAGCAGGCCGAAGCTTAAACGGAGTGCCCCCGCAACCAACAGGTTCCGGGGGCACTTCGTTTTAAGCTTCGGTTCTAGCCGTGGCTTAGGTGTTGGGGCGCTTCCCGTGGTTAGCGCCGCCACGCTTACGGTCACGGCGTTTACGTGCACGTTTGCTCATAGCTGGCCTCCTTAATATCGGTACTCGAAAGAGCTGCCCTCAAGTCTCCCACATCAGTGGACGGGCCGCGAACCGGCATCCGGTCCGCGGAACTGCCCGCGCAGGCGCCTCCCGGAGTGCGCGCTGACCGGGCAGCGGCAGCCAGCATTTGGCGGTCGGCCGTTTGGTGATCGGCGGAGGAAGGCCCGTAGGAGCCCCAGATGACGTTCACGGCTCAGCCTTCAAGGAATTCCTGATCGAGATGCGCGCCTGGTTAAGCACCGTCCTCATGGTCTCCAGCGTGACGGGGGTCAGGGGCCGCGCGCTGGCCTGCGCCCGAAGTTCCACCCGCAGGTCATCCCGGAAGGCCTGAAGCAGCATCTCCGCCTCCTTGAGCATGCGGTGTCCCTCCGGGGAGGACCGGGCCGCGGAGCCGGTGAAGTCAGCTGACCTGGCAGCGCAGCGGGCAGCTTCCGCGGTGGCCGCCAGGTCCGCGCGCAGGCCCCGCATGTTACTGCGGATGTCGGCCCGCAACGAGTCCGCCAGCCGCCGGACGGACGCCGCGATGTCGTTTTCCACGCCCGCGAGTTCATCACGCCGGCTGTTCAGCTCGGCCAGGCCTGCGGCCGTGATGCGGTAGTTGGTGCGCCGCCCCTCGGACTCCGTGGCAACGAGCCCCTCTTCCTCAAGTTTCCCGAGCCGCGGATAGATCGTCCCGGCGCTGGGGGAGTAGGTGCCGCCGAACCGGTCGCTCAAGGCTTTGATGAGTTCGTACCCGTGCTTGGGCCCGGACTCCAGGAGCGCGAGGAGGTACAGGCGCAGCGCGCCGTGGGCAAAGACGGGAGGCATCAGAGCGACGTTTCTGCGTCGGCGGAAGCCAGGCCGTGGAAGATGGAGGTCTTACCGGACACCGAATTGGTCCGTACCAGCATCAGCCTGGCATCCGGGCCCGCGATGGTCTGCACCTTGCCGCCCGGCTGCGTGTACCTCTGGTCATCGATCACCACGGCACCGCTGGCAGATTTGGCCACGATATCCACGCCGACGTCGCGGGGGAGCCTGATGGTCATGTCGCCGGACACTGAGTTGGCGCCGAAATCGTGGGTGAAGCCGTGCAGGTCGAAGCTCATGTCGCCGCTGACGGTGTTGGCGCGTATGTTGCTGAAGCGTCCCGACGCCGTGACCTCGCCGGAGACGCTTTTTGCCGTCAGGACTCCGTGGTGATTCCGGGCGATCACTTCGCCGCTGACGGTGTTCACATGGAGATCGCCTGAGGTGCCGTCGGACATGACGGAACCGGACACGGTATTGAGCTTGGTGTGGCCGCTGATGCCGGACACGAGTCCGTCTCCGCTGACAGTGCCGGCTTCAACCTGGACGCCGGCCGGCACCGCGATGCTGATGACCACCGAATTGTTGCTGTGGTTGTTGACGGACTCCATCAGGTTTTTGAACCAGCCCTGCGCGCCGTGCAGCTGGTGCCGGACCTCAAGGCGTCCATCGGTCACGGTCACCGCCAGGGGGTCGCCGTGGAGCTCGGAGACTTCGATGCGGGCCACAGCCTCGTCGTGGGTGACGATGTCAAACCGGCCGCGGACAATGCCGAGCTTCAGCGACGAGACGCCGTCGACGTCGATGGTTTGCGGGCCGGTGACGGTCCACGAGTTCTCTGCCATGATTCCTCCACTTGCGATATATCGTGACTGTTAGATCACGATATATCGCAAGACGCGGAAGATCAAGATATATCGCGAGTAGCTTTTTGCCTACTCGGGCGCGTCCATCCCCAGCCAATGGAACCAGCCGCGGTGCAGGACGAGCCAGGCCATCAGCCCGTAGCCTGCCTGGCCCGGTGTCCCGCCGTTGGCCGCAAGGTCCTGGCGCCACTGCTCGTGGTTGAGGAGCGGCGAAAAGGTGTCCACGTAGATGTGCTTGCGCCGCGTTGTGACGTCGGCGAAGGCCGTGTTCAGTTCATCCAGCCGGCGGTTCTGCGTCTGATCCAGGGTGGGCGGCGGCCCGACGACGAACACCTCGAGCCGCTTCTGCGTGGCGGAATCGAGGATATTGGCCAAATTGAGCCTGCTCCGCGCGGTGGAGAGCCCGTACTCGATGTCCCGCCCGGAAAGGCCGATGACAAGGCGGTTCTCGTACAGGTCGCTGAAGCGCCGGCCCGTCTCCTCAAGCCACCGCGCCGCGAGGCCCTCGGTGCCTTCCTGGGGGCAGGGCAGGGCATAGCTTTCCACCGTCATGCCGTCCTGCGGGGTGCGGGCAAGTACGCGGCCCAGCCAGCCCAGGGCCCGGGGGTCGCCGAGTCCGGCCAGCAGCTCATCTCCAACAGCTGCAATCCGCAGCTTCCTGTCTTCCACTACTACCTCTTCACTTATTTGGCGGGCGTGCCCCGGATGCGGACCAATTCCGCACGGCGGCGCCATCCGCTGCCTGCGCCGACGTCCTGCCTGTGTCCATTAACTCACGCCGATTAAACAGAACTGCCCGGCTGAAACGGTATGTCACCGTTTCGGCCGGGCAGCTCCCCTGCTACTTGCGCGAGAATGCCTGCTTCAGGAGTGCATCCTGCTCGGCGGCGTGGCGCTTCATGGAGCCGGCAGCGGTTGATGCCGACGCCGGGCGGGAGACCAGGCGAACGTGGCGGTCCAGCGCCGCCGGGAGGTTCAGGCCCATGAACGGCCACGGACCCTGGTTCGCGGGTTCGTCCTGCGCCCACACCACTTCGGCGTTGGGGTACTTGGCCAGCTCGGCCTTGATTTCCTCCTGCGGCAGCGGGTACAGCTGCTCCACGCGGACGATCGCCGTCGTTGTATCGCCGGTCTTCTGCCGGGTGGACAGGAGATCGTAGTACAGCCGGCCCGAGACCAGGAGAACGCGTTCGACGGCGTCCGCCGGCAGCTGCTCATGGTCGCCGATGACGGGCCTGAAGCCGCCGTTGGTGAAGTCCTCCACGGACGAAGCGGCGGCCTTGAGGCGCAGCAGCTGCTTCGGGGTGAAGATGATCAGCGGCTTGCGCGGCCGGCTGTACGCCTGGCGGCGCAGAAGGTGGAAGTGCGATGCCGCGGTGGTGGGATTGGCCACGATCATGTTTTCCTCGGCACACATCTGCAGGAAACGTTCGATGCGGGCCGACGAGTGGTCGGGTCCCTGGCCCTCGTAGCCGTGCGGCAGCATCAGGACGAGCGACGAACGCTGACCCCACTTCTGCTCTGCGGAGGAGATGAACTCATCGATGATGGTCTGCGCGCCGTTGACGAAGTCGCCGAACTGCGCTTCCCACAGCACCAGGGCATCGGGACGCTCCACCGAGTAGCCGTATTCGAAGCCCATGGCCGCGTATTCCGACAGCAGGGAGTCGTAGATCCACAGCTTGGCCTGGTCGTCCGAGAGGTGGGCCAAGGGGGTCCACTCGTTACCGGTGGCGCGGTCGTGGAAGACGGCATGGCGCTGCACGAAGGTGCCGCGGCGGGAGTCCTGGCCGGCGAGCCGTACGGGGACGCCTTCCATGACGAGCGAACCGAAGGCCGCAAGCTCGCCGAAGCCCCAGTCGATGCCGCCCTCACGGGACATCTGCTCACGCTTCTCCAGGAGCTGCTTGAGCTTGGCGTGCACGGTGAAGCCCTCCGGAATGTCCAGATGGGCCTTGCCGATGCGGGCCAGGGTGTCCGTTGAAATGGCGGTGGACGCCGGAGCGTTCGTGCCGGAGTCGGACTGCTGCGCTTGGGGCCGCTCGATGTCGGAGACGGCCGCAGAGTCGGCGGTGATGATCGGGATGGGCGAGGTCTGCGCCGCATGGGTTTCGGCGAAGACACGCTCAAGGCGCTCCTGGTAGTCGCGGAGCAGCTGCTCTGCTTCTTCCTCGGTGATGTCCCCGCGGCCGATCAGCGACTCGGTGTAGAGCTTGCGGACCGAGCGCTTGGCCTCGATGAGGTTGTACATGAGCGGCTGCGTCATCGAGGGGTCATCGCCCTCGTTGTGGCCGCGGCGCCGGTAGCAGACCATGTCGATGACGACGTCCTTGTGGAACCGCTGACGGAACTCGTAAGCGAGCTGGCCGATGCGGACCACTGCTTCCGGATCGTCGCCGTTCACGTGGAACACCGGAGCCTGGATCATCTTGGCGACGTCCGTGGAGTAGGTGGACGAACGCGACGAGGACGGGGCGGTGGTGAACCCGACCTGGTTGTTGACCACGACGTGGATCGTTCCGCCCGTGCGGTAGCCCCGCAACTGGGAAAGGTTAAGCGTTTCGGCCACGACGCCCTGGCCGGCGAACGCTGCGTCACCGTGCACCATGATGGGCAGCACGGGGAAGGCCTCGCCCTCGTCCAGGCGGTCCTGCTTGGCCCGCACGATGCCCTCCAGCACGGAGTCAACCGCCTCGAGGTGCGAGGGGTTGGCAGCGAGGTAGACCTTGGTCTCCTTGCCGCTGTCCGAGGTGAACGTGCCTTCGGTGCCCAGGTGGTACTTGACGTCGCCGGAACCCTGCACGGAGCGGGGATCCTGCGTTCCCTCGAATTCGCGGAAGACCTGGGCGTAGGTCTTGCCGGCGATGTTGGTGAGCACGTTGAGGCGGCCGCGGTGGGCCATGCCGATGGCGACCTCGTCCAGGCCGTCGTCGGCGGCGTCGGAGATGATGGCGTCCAGCAGCGGGATCAGCGACTCGCCGCCCTCAAGCGAGAAGCGCTTCTGGCCGACGAACTTGGTCTGCAGGAAGGTCTCGAATGCCTCTGCGGCGTTGAGCTTGGAGACGATCCGGAGCTGCTCTTCACGGCTCGGCTTGGAATACGGGTGCTCCAGCTGGTCCTGGAACCACTTGCGCTCGGCCGGTTCCTGGATGTGCATGTACTCGATGCCCGTGGTGCGGCAGTACGCGTCGCGGAGCACGCCGAGGATGTCGCGGAACGCGAGCATGGGCTTGCCGCCGAAGCCGCCGGTGGGCCATTCCCGGTCCAGGTCCCACAGCGTCAGGCCGTAGGTGAGGACATCGAGGTCGGGGTGCTTGCGCTGGACGTACTCCAGCGGATCGGTGTCCGCCATGAGGTGGCCGCGCACGCGGTAGGAGTGGATGAGCTGCTGGATCCTGGCGACCTTGTTGATCTGGTCGGAGGGGTCCACCTGGAGGTCCGGGCTCCAGCGCACGGGCTCGTAGGGGATGCGCAGGGATTCGAAGATCTCGTCGTAGAAGTCCTGGGCGCCGAGCAGGAGCTGGTGGACCAGCTTGAGGAATTCACCGCTGCCTGCACCCTGGATGACGCGGTGGTCATAGGTGGATGTCAGAGTCAGCACCTTGCTGATGGCGTTGTGCGCGATGATCTTCTCGCTGGCGCCCTGGAATTCGGCCGGGTAGTCCAGCGCGCCGACGCCGATGATGGCGGCCTGGCCCTTGGAAAGGCGCGGAACAGAGTGGACCGTTCCGATGCCGCCCGGGTTGGTCAGGGAAACGGTGGTGCCGGCGTGGTCGTCCGCCGTCAGCTTGCCGCTGCGGGCCCGCTTGATGAGGTCCTCGTAGGTGTGCCAGAACTCGGAGAAGTTGAGCGTCTCCGCTTTCTTGATGTTCGGGACCATGAGCAGGCGCGTGCCGTCCGGCTTCGGCATGTCGATGGCGATGCCGAAGTTGACGTGGGCGGGCTGGACGGCAACAGGCTTGCCGTCCACCTCGTCGTAGTACACGTTCATGGAAGGGAACTGGGACAAGGCCCGGATGACGGCGTAGCCGATCAGGTGCGTGAACGAGACCTTGCCGCCGCGCGCACGGGCCAGGTTGGAGTTGATGACAACGCGGTTGTCGATCAGGAGCTTCGCCGGAATGGCGCGGACGCTGGTGGCGGTCGGCACCTCGAGGCTGGTGACCATGTTCGAGGCGATGGCCTTGGCCGGTCCGCGGAGGACGGAGACGACGTCTTCCTCGGGAGCGGTGGGGGCCTTGACGTTCTTCGGAAGCTGGGCCGGAATAGGCTGGGCGCCGGTGCCCGCCTCGGTCTTCTTCGCGCCGTCGCGGGCCACCGTCGCGGGGGCCTTCTTGGCGGGTGCGGCAGGGGCGGCGGCCGGCGACGTTGCCGGTGGTGCCGCAGGTGCCTGTCCCGCGGGGGGGCTGCAGTGGCCGGGGCCTTGGCAGGCACCGGCGGAGTAACAACGGGCATCTCGCGCGTCGCCGGATTGGCCTGTCTCTTATACACATCTAGATGTGTATAAGAGACAGAAGTTGGGCCGCTGCCGCTGTCAAAGGATTCGAACAGGGGCCACCATTTAGCGTCGACCGTATTCTTGTCCTGCTGGTAACGCTCGTACAGTTCGTCAACGAGCCACTCGTTTCCGCCAAATTCCTCTGGTAGACGGTGGCTAGGCTGCTCTGGCACTTGAAATACGCCTCTTCCATGAGTTTGAATTCCCTCTGGTCGCCAAGGTGCCACGGCACAACAATCGAACCAGTTTCTGTGTCCTATGAACCCAGACCTCTGCCAGTCTAGTGACCGTTCCGGCTTAACTGCCAATAAGGGTGACTCAAATCATGTACCGGCCGAATTGTGGCCGGGGGGTGGCTAAAATCCGGGAGTCGGAGTGCTTTTCCGCCAGCCGTGAAGGCGGCTCCGGGCGCGCAATACGCACCACCGCGGGCGTCGCTGCTCCTGTAGACTGCAATTCTTATGGACAGTAAATCTAGGTGCCGGCCTGGGGGCTGTCAGCGGAGCAGAATCAGCCCCGCACAGCCCACCCGCAGAGCCGGCAAACCCCGTTCACGTTCCCGACAATGTCCGCCGCTTCACCTCGCCGGGACTTCCCGGGACACGGGCCAGGCCACGGCCGACCATCCTCCGCCTGGCAGTTTCACCGGCATTGCATCCCCCGCCAGCGGCGCGCGCTGGCCCCTCACCACCGCGGCAGGCCGCTAAATGGAATGGCTTCTTCTCGCGGCCGGGTTCCTGCTGATCTTCGGCACCGGTTTCTTCGTCGCCGTCGAATTTTCCCTGATAGCGCTTGACCAGCCCACGGTGCAGCGCGCCGTGGATGACGGCGACACCACCGCAGTTCCGCTGCTCAAGTGCCTCAAATCCCTCTCCACCCAGCTTTCCAGCTGCCAGCTCGGCATCACCATGACAACCCTGCTGACCGGCTACGTCATGGAACCGTCGGTAGGCGCGCTGCTGAAGGCGCCGTTGGCCCTCATCGGCGTTCCGGAGGCGATGGCAGGATCAGTCTCCCTGGTACTCGCCATGGTGATCGCCACCCTGCTCTCCATGTTGCTCGGCGAACTGGTGCCAAAAAACATGGCGATCGCGCTGGCGTTCCGCGTCGGCCGGGCCCTCGCGCGGCCCCAGCTCATGTTCACCGCCATCTTCAAACCGGCGATCGTTCTCCTCAACGGGTTTTCAAACAAGGTCCTCAATGTCTTCGGCCTCGAAGCGAAAGAAGAAATCTCCGGGGCGCGGACGCCGGCCGAGCTTGCGTCCCTGGTGCGCAGGTCCGCGGCCATGGGAACCCTGGACGCGGGAACCGCCAACTTCATCGCCCGGACCTTGAACTTCTCCGGCCGCTCGGCTGCGGATGTGATGACCCCCCGCATCCGGGTGGAGACCATCAACGCGGACCAGCCGGTGTCGGACATCCTCGACGCCGCCCGCCGTACCGGCTACTCACGTTTCCCGGTGATCGGAGACTCGACTGACGATATCCGGGGGCTGGTGCACGTCAAGAAGGCGATTGCCGTCCCGTCGAACCGGCGATCCAAACTGGAGGCGGGTGCAATCATGACCGATGTTCTCCGGGTGCCGGAGACCATCCACCTCGATGCCCTGCTGGCCGAACTTCGGGAAGGCAACATGCAGCTCGCTGTCGTGCTGGACGAGTACGGCGGAACGGCAGGGATTGCCACACTGGAGGACCTCGTCGAGGAAATCGTGGGCGAAGTGGCCGACGAACACGACAAGGTCCGGCCCGGCCTGCTGCAGAGTGCCTCGGGCGACTGGTACTTCCCGGGCCTGCTGCGTCCGGATGAACTGTCCGAACAGATTCCCGGACTGAGTGTCCCGGATGAAGCGGCCTACGAAACAGTGGGCGGCTACGTCATGAGCGAGCTGGGGCGCATCGCCGCGGTAGGGGATGCCGTGAAGGTTGGCGGCGGAACCCTGAGCGTCACCCGCATGGACGGCCGCCGGATCGACCGGATCTGCTTCAAGCCGGACCGCGAACCTGCCGACGGCTCTGCGGAGAAGTCCGCTGCGGGGGAGTCCTCAGCAGAGAAGCCCTCCGCCGGGAACGGTTCCAGCCGGACCGGCTCCTCGCGGAACGGCTCATCCCGGAAGATGTCCCTGCGGAAGGGCCTGTCCCGGAACGCTTCGCCCAACAGCGCCTCGTCCAAGAACACGGCCACGAACGGAGGTGCGGCATGAGTGACTGGGCTGGGATTCTGTGGCTGGTGCTGCTGCTTATCGGCAACGCCTTCTTCGTGGCGGCCGAGTTTGCGGTCATGTCTGCACGCCGCAGCCAGATCGAGCCGCTGGCTGACTCCGGCTCACTTCGCGCCCAAACCACCTTGCGGGCCATGGAGAACGTTTCGTTGATGCTGGCCTGCGCACAGCTGGGCATCACGGTCTGTTCCCTGCTGATCCTGCTGGTTGCGGAACCGGCCATCCACCACCTGCTGGCTGTACCCCTCGCGGCACTTGGAGTGCCGATGGAAATCGCCGACGTCGCCGCGTTCGCGGTTGCGCTGATGGCTGTCACCTTCCTGCATGTGACCTTCGGGGAGATGGTGCCGAAGAACATTTCCGTCTCGGTCGCCGACAAGGCTGCCCTGCTCCTGGCTCCGCCGCTGATGTTCGTCGCCCGCCTCGTCAACCCGGTGATCGTTGCGCTGAACTGGTCCGCGAACCACATCCTCAAGCTCATGCGGATCGAGCCGAAGGACGAGGTCAACTCCTCCTTTACCCTGGAGGAGGTCCAGTCAATCGTGCAGGAATCCACCCGGCACGGGCTGGTGGATGACGACGCGGGCCTCATCACCGGTGCGCTCGAGTTTTCGGAGCACGCGGCCGCGGAGGTCATGGTTCCTTTGGAGCGGCTGGTCATGCTCAAGACCTCCGCAACCCCGCTGGAGTTTGAAAAGGCTGTCAGCCGGACCGGATTCTCCCGGTTCCCGATGGTGGACGAGGACGGAATGCTGGCCGGCTACCTGCACATCAAGGACGTGCTGTCGATTCCCGAATCGGGCTATCAGCATCCCATTGCCGAAAGCCGGATCCGGTCGCTGGCCAACCTCTCACGCGGCGATGAGATAGAAAATGCCATGTCCGTCATGCAGCGCACCGGCTCGCACCTGGCCCGCGTGATCGGACCCCACGGCCAAACGGAGGGCGTGTTGTTCCTCGAGGACGTGATCGAGCAGCTGGTGGGCGAGATCCGTGATGCCACGCAGGCCAAGGGGATACGCCGGCTGGGCGAGCCCGACGTCGAATAGCAAGGCGGGCGTACGCGGCGCCGGGGGACAGCACCCCTCGGCGCCGCCAGGTTCTAAATAGGAATCATTCCTATTTAGCGGTACACTCGGTACGGTTGCTGATCCCGCAAACTACCGTTCCCAGAACTGAGGTTTTCTCCGTGCGCATCACCGTCCGTACTTCCATCACCGCCGCCATTGCGGGTTTCGGCCTGCTGCTTACGGCCTGCGGAACGACGCCGGAGACTTCCGCACCGACTGCCGGCAACCGCATCCCCGTGGTCACATCGACCAACGTGTACGGCGAAATCGTTGAGTCCATCGGCGGCGACAAGGTCAACGTCACAGCCATCATTTCGCGGACCAGCCAGGACCCCCACTCGTACGAGGCCAGCGCCCAGGACAGGCTGGCCATTTCCAAGGCCAAGCTGGTGCTGGAAAACGGCGGCGGCTACGACGACTTCGTCCACACGATGGCCGACGACAACAACATCCCGCATGACAGCATCATCAGCGCCGTGGAAGTGTCAGGGCTGGCCCCCGCCGCTGACAGCACACCCTCTGCGACGGCCGAAAGCGGCCACAGCCATGACCACGGTGATTTCAACGAACACGTCTGGTACAGCCCGCAGGCGATGTCCCGCCTTGCCGACGCGGTGGCCGCCAAGCTGGGAACCATCGACCCCGGGTCGTCTGCTGACTTCAAGGCAAATGCCGCTTCCTTCAAGTCAGGACTGACGGAACTCGAAGGCAAGCTCGCCGCCATCAAGAAGGCCCGCGCCGGGTCCAGCGTTGCCGTAACTGAACCGGTGCCGCTGTACCTGCTCGAAGCTGCCGGACTCGATAACCGCACCCCGGCCGAATACACCGCCGCCATCGAAGAGGGCACCGACGTATCGCCCGCAGTCCTGAAGGCCGCCACGGCACTGGCAGCCTCGCCGGACACCAGGCTGCTGGCGTACAACGAGCAGACGGACGGCCCGCAGACCGAGGTCCTCAAGAATGCGGCCACGGCCGCGGGCACCCCCGTCGTGAATTTCAGCGAGACCTTGCCCGACGGCAAGACGTACCTGCAGTGGATGGCGGACAATGTGGCTAACATCAGCAAAGCCCTGGAGAGCAAGAATTGACCCCAGTAATCAGCCTGCGCAAAGCTTCCCTCAAGTTTGGTAAGCGGGCGCTCTGGGAAGACCTGGACCTGGACATCAAGCCCGGGGAATTCTTTGCGGTCCTCGGCCCCAATGGCAGCGGCAAGACCAGCTTCCTCAAGGTGCTCTTGGGCCTCCAAGAACTCCACTCCGGGAGCGCAACCCTGGGGGGCCACCCGGTGGAACGCGGGAGCCGGATGATCGGCTACATCCCGCAGCAGAAACCCTTCCTTCCGGACACCCCCATGCGGGCCCGGGACCTTGTGGGTCTCGGTGTTGACGGCCACCGCTGGGGCATCCGGCTCGGGAACGCCAAGGCCAACCGCCGGATTGACGAGCTCCTGGACCTCGTGGGCGCAAGTGACTACGCCAAGGTGCCGGTCGGGCAGCTGTCAGGCGGGGAGCAGCAAAGGCTGCGCATAGCCCAGGCTCTCGCGACGGATCCCAAGGTGCTGCTCTGTGACGAGCCGCTGCTGTCGCTGGACCTGCACCATCAGCAGGCGGTCAGCGCACTCATCAACAAGCAATGCCACGAGCAAAAGAGCGCCGTGGTCTTCGTGACGCATGAAATCAATCCGATCATTGACTACGTCGACAGGGTCCTCTACCTGGCCGGAGGCCGGTTCAGCGTGGGCACTCCGCACGAGGTCATGACCACCGACGTCCTGTCCGAGCTTTACGACAGCCACGTGGAAGTGATCCACGCGAACGGCCGGATCGTCGTCGTCGGACTCCCTGACGCCACCACCCACCATCACGACGAGGCGCACGCCGCCGCGGCGGAGGGGGCCTGATGGATCCGGACGGCATCCTGCACTCGGTGTTCAACTTTGAAAACTACGGTGAACTGCTGGCCCTGGTCCAGAACTCGCTCTGGGCCGGCGCCGTGCTTGGCCTGCTCGGCGGCCTGGTGGGCACCTTCGTTATGAAGCGCGACCTGGCGTTTGCCGTCCACGGCATCTCCGAACTTTCGTTTGCCGGAGCAGCCTTCGCGCTGCTCATCGGGGCCGACGTCGTGTTCGGTTCGCTGATCGGTTCGGTGGCCGCCGCGCTCCTCCTGGGCCTGATGGGCGTGCGCGCCCGGGACAAGAACTCCATCATCGGCGTGATCATGCCGTTCGGCCTGGGCCTCGGCATCCTGTTCCTGTCACTCTATGAAGGCCGTGCGGCCAACAAGTTCGGCCTCCTGACCGGGCAGATCGTGTCCGTGGACACCGTGCAGCTGCAGGTTCTGGCCGGCACCGCGGTGGTGGTCATGGCTGCGCTGTGCGCCATCTGGCGGCCGCTGAGCTTCGCCAGCGTCGATCCCGAACTCGCGGAGGCGCGCGGCGTCCCGGTGCGGTCGCTGGCGCTGGCCTTCATGGTGCTCCTGGGCGTCAGCGTTGCCCTGTCGATCCAGATTGTCGGCGCCCTGCTTGTTCTTGCCCTGCTGATCACCCCCGCGGCGGCGGCCCTGAGGGTGACGTCGTCGCCCCGTTTGGTGGTGCTCCTGAGCGTGGTGTTCGCCGTGGCCGCCACAGTGGGCGGCATCCTCCTGGCACTCGGCGGGCGCATCCCCATCAGCCCCTACGTGACCACGCTGTCGTTCCTGATCTACGTGGTTTGCCGGGTGATCGGAAGCATCCGGGCGAAGCGCGGGCTCAACGGCAGGGTTATGCGGACTGCGTAGTGCTGCCCGTAGACGCGGTTCCCAAGGTTGCTCCGGAAGCGGTGCCGGCCTTGCGCGCCGAGCAGTCCGGGCAGAGGCCGTAAATCTCCACGGTGTGCGCCACTTCGGTGAAACCGTGCTCCTGCGCGGTCCGCGCGGCCCAGGTTTCGACGGCGGGCGCTTCCACTTCCACGGCCTTGCCGCAGTTCCGGCACAGGAGGTGGTGATGGTGCACCGTCACCGCACACCGGCGGTAGACGGCCTCGCCGTCGCCGTTCCGCAGCACGTCCGCCAGCCCTTCATCCGCCAGTGACTGCAGGATCCGGTACGCGGTGGCCAGGGAGACCGAAACGCCTTTGTTCTGGAGTATCCGGTAAAGCTCCTGGGTGCTGACGAAATCGTCAAGGTCGTCAAGTGCGGCGCTGACGGCCAGCCGCTGCTTGGTGACACGCTGCTCTTTGCCGCCCGCTGCCGCCGAAGGGGTCAGCGGCCTGCCGTCAGCGCTGGCGCCGTGTGGCATGAATGGACTCGCTTCGCTAAGGGGTGTTGGCAATATACAAGATTACCAGCCGGAGGCCCGTGGACACGGATCGGCGGGATCCCTAGGCTGGCGGGATGAAGCTGACAAAATTCACGCACGCGTGCGTCCGGCTGGAAAAGGACGGGCGGGTCCTGGTGCTGGATCCCGGGACGTTCTCGGAGTCCGCCGAAGCGCTGGACGGTGCGCACGCAGTACTCATCACGCACGAGCACGCGGACCACATCGACGTTGCGGCCGTGGTGTCGGCGCTGGAAGGCAACGCCGAGCTGGAGCTCTACGCGCCGGAGGGCGTGGCCGAGAACCTGCGGACGGAAACACCCGGCGCCGCATCACGGGTGCATGCCGTGGAGCCGGGAACGTCCTTCGACGCCGGCGGATTCGCCATCCGCAGCTTCGGCGGGCAGCACGCCCTGATCCACCCGCACGTCCCGGTGGTGGCCAACATCGGCTACTTGGTCGACGAAAACGTGTACCATCCCGGCGACTCGTTCATCATTCCTGACGGCATCAGCGTGCAGACGCTCCTGGTGCCGGTCCACGCGCCCTGGAACAAGGTGAGCGAGGTGGTGGACTTTGTCATCGGCGTCCGCGCGCCGCGGGCATTCCCCATCCACGACGGGCTGCTTAACCGCACGGGCCTGGACCTTGTGGAGGGCCACGTCAAGAGGCTGGGCGCCAGGTACGGCACAGAGTTTGCCCACCTCTCCAGCCGTGAATCCGCGGACGTCTAAGGGTTCCAGACGCCGGTCCCGAAGAACTCGCTGATGGTCCCCTCATGCGGCTCGGGATCCAGCCCCTGCGCCGCCAGCCACGCCGGGCTGTAGTAGCTGCCCGCATAGCGGTCACCGCCGTCGCACATCAGTGACACGACGCTGCCCCGCTCACCGTCGGCGACCATCTGCGCAATCAGCTGCCAGACGCCCCACAGGTTGGTGCCCGTGGACGGCCCGGCATGAAGGCCGGCCAGGGCGTGGAGGTGCCGCATCGCCGCGACCGAAGCGGCATCGGGCACCTGGATCATGTGGTCGATCACGGCGGGCACGAAGCTGGGCTCCATCCGCGGCCGGCCGATGCCCTCGATCCGGGAGGGAAGGCCGGTGCTGTAGCCGGCCGAACCGCTGCGCCAGCCCGGATAGAAAGCCGAATTCTCCGGGTCCACCACGGCCAGGGACGTGTCATGGCGGTGATACCGGAGGTACCGCCCGATCGTGGCGCTCGTCCCGCCCGTCCCCGCGCCCACCACGATCCACCGCGGAACGGGGTGCTCCTCGAGAGCCAGCTGCTGGAAGATGGACTCGGCGATGTTGTTGTTTCCGCGCCAGTCCGTGGCGCGCTCGGCATAGGTGAATTGGTCCATGTAATGGCCCTTGCTCGTGGCGGCCACGTCCGCGGCGGCGGCGTAGACCTCCGAAGCATGATCCACCAGCAGGCAGGCGCCGCCGAACTGTTCGATCAGCGCAATCTTTTCGGGGCTGGTGGTGCGTGTCATGACGGCGATGAAGGGGAGGCCCAGCAGCTGCGCGAAGTAGGCTTCGGAGACCGCCGTGCTGCCACTGGAGGCCTCCACGATGGTGGTGCCTTCGGTGATCCAGCCGTTCACCAGGCCAAACAGGAACAGGGAGCGGGCCAGCCGGTGCTTAAGGCTTCCCGAGCGGTGCGTGGATTCATCCTTGAGGTAAAGCTGGACACCCCAGTGCTCCGGCAGCGGCACGGAATAGAGGTGGGTGTCCGCCGAGCGGTTATTTTCCGCATTGATCTTGCGGACGGCTTCGTCCGCCCAAGCCCGGTTCCTGTTGACTGCACTGTTCACCGAATCAGCCTACCGGTGCAGGGGCCGCCCGGGAGCTGGAGCTGCCCGGTGCCACTGTTGTCCCGGTGCCGGTGCTCCCCGGCGCTAGAGTTGAACCTGCCGGCCGCGGTCGATCCAAGCCAAAGGAGATTTTGATGGGAACCCTCATTGACGTGTCCGCGCTGAACGCCCGGATAGCGTCCGGGCAGCGCACGGTGCTGCTGGATGTCCGCTGGGCGCTCGGTGACCCCGAGGGCCGCGGCCACTACCTCAGGGAACACATTCCGGGCGCCGTGTACGTGGACCTTCCCACCGAACTGGCGGAACCCGCGGAGCCGGCCCGGGGCGGCATCCGCTGCCGCCGGCCGCAAAGCTGCAGGAAGCCGCGCGGCGCTGGGGCGTCTGTGAAGGTGACACCGTGGTCGCCTACGACGATGCCGGCAACACGTCGGCCGCCCGCCTGTGGTGGATGCTCCGGAACGCCGGCTTCACGGCCGTTTACCTGCTCGACGGCGGCCTGCCCGCCTGGCGCCGTGCCGGGCTGCCGCTCGAGGACGGCCTTGAGCCGGCGGCCCCGGGCGACGTGACGCTCGCGGACGCCCGCATGCCGGTGATCGACGCCGGGAAAGCCGCCGAATGGGCTGCGCACGGTGTGTTGCTGGACGCGCGCGCCGGCGAGCGGTACCGCGGCGAGATAGAGCCGGTTGACCCGCGGGCAGGCCACATCCCCGGAGCAGTCAGCGCTCCCACCACCGGAAACCTGGATGACGGCGGCCGCTTCCTGCCGGCGGAGGAGCTCCGGCTCCGCTTCGCGGGCCTCGGAGTCGACGCGACCACGCCGACGGCGGTGTACTGCGGCAGCGGCGTGACTGCCGCCCACGAGATCGCGGCCCTGGAAATCGCCGGCATCTCCGCGGCGCTCTTCCGGGATCCTTCTCCGAGTGGTCCAACGATGCGTCCCGGCCGGTGGCCACGGGTGAGCAGCCAGGATGACCCGCGCGGGCCGGCCCGGCGCGACTGGTACTGTTCCGGCCACGCGGGGTAGCGTCGACGTATGACTCCTGGACGCCCCGTACCGCCGCCGCTTGCCCTGAAGATTCCCCTGGAGGACGGTGCCGCCGAACAGGTGGCGGCGGAGGTGCGGCCCCGGGGAGGGGCTCCTGTCTCTTATACACATCTAGATGTGTATAAGAGACAGGCGGGGCAGCGTCCAGCACCGGCGGCCTCGTGCCGCTGACAGTGGCCCGGCGTGCCCCCAAAGCCGACGACGTTGAAATTGCCATTGAGTTCTGCGGCCTCTGCCACTCGGACGTCCATGCCACCCGCGGGGAGTGGGGCTCCCAGAACTACCCGCTGGTGCCCGGGCACGAGATTGTGGGCCGGGTCAGCCGGGTGGGGTCCGCCGTCGACGATTTTTCGCCGGGAGATTTGGTGGGCCTGGGGTGCCTGGTGGACTCCTGCCGCGAGTGTGAGAGCTGCCTGGAAGGACTGGAGCAGTACTGTGAGCTGGGCATGACCGGTACCTACGGTGCGAAGGACGCCCGCAACGGCGATGCCGTCACGCAAGGCGGCTACGCAACGTCAATCGTCGTGGACCGCCGCTATGTGCTGCGCGTGCCGGAAAACCTGGACCCCGCCGCAGCGGCGCCGCTGCTCTGCGCGGGCGTCACCACGTTCTCGCCGCTCCGCCACTTCGGTGTTGAGGAAGGCGACGTGGTCGGCGTGGTGGGCCTGGGCGGGCTGGGCCACATGGCGGTCAAGCTGGCCAAGGCCATGGGTGCGCGGGTGCTGGTCTTCACCACCTCGGAGTCCAAGGTTTCGGCCGCGCTGGAACTGGGGGCCGACGGCGTCATCCTGTCCCGCGACGAGGACGCGATGGCGGCCGCGAACCGCAGCATCGACCTGATCATCGACACCGTGGCCGCCCCGCACGATCTCAACCCGTTCTTCCGCACGCTGCGCCGGGACGGGGCGCTGTTCCAGCTGGGGCTGCCCTCCGAAGCCATGCCTCCGGTCAACCCCGGTGCGCTGATCAGGCGGCGGATCGCGTACGCCGGTTCGCTGATCGGCGGCATTGCGGAGACGCAGGAGATGCTTGACTTCTGCGCGGAACACGGCGTCGTGTCGGAGATCGAGATTGTCGGAGCGGACCAGCTCAACCACGCCTATGACCGGATGGTCGCCGGCGACGTCAAGTATCGTTTCGTCCTGGACATATCCACCCTGCAGGCACCGGCGGAAAGGGCTGACGCATGAGCACGCTATTCACCAAGATTCTCAACGGGGAAATCCCCGGCCGGTTCGTCTGGCGCGAGCCGGATGTTTCCGCGTTCCTGACCATGGGCCCGCTGGCTGATGGTCATACGCTCGTGGTGCCCACCGAGGAAGTGGACCGCTGGACAGACGCCTCGCCGGAAACGCTCGCCCGGGTCATGGAAGTGGCGCGCCGCATCGGCGCCGTGCAGGTGGACGTTTTCGGTGCCGCCCGGGCGGGCCTCATCGTGGCCGGCTACGAGATCAACCACATGCACGTCCACGTGTGGCCGTCCAACAGCATGGCTGATTTCGACTTCGCGTCCGCGGAGCACAACCCGGATCCCGCACGGCTGGACGCCAACGCCGAAAAGCTCCGCACCGGACTCCGCGGCGCCGGATACGCGGACTTCGTGCCGGCGGCATAGGCGGCGTACTGGGGCTAGGCCGCCAGGGCCTTGTTCAGCACGGCGCGGATCCGCTTCTCCGAGACGGAATAAGCGGTGCCGAGTTCGACGGCGAACAGGCTCACCCTGAGTTCTTCGAGCATCCACCGCACCTGGGTGAGCTCAGCGCCGGCACGGCGCCCGGGCAGCAGGGCTGACACGGCGTCGTCGTATTCGTCTTCGAGCCGCTGCACAGCCGCCATATTGAGCCCATCGCGCTGGACGTTTCCGGGCAGCTTCTCGAGCCGCTTTTCAATGGCGGCGAGGTAGCGGGGCAGCTGGCTCAGCTGTGCATACCCCGTGCGGGCCACAAAACCGGGAAACACCAGCTGCTCGAGCTGGCTGCGGACGTCATTGAGCGCGCTGATGAGCGCCAGGCTGGTGGTGCTCTTGAGCTGCTTTTCGATCCGGCGTGTGCTGGCCAGGATGCGTTCCACCACGGCGGTGACACTGAAGACGGTGTCAATCAGCTCCGCGCGCACCTGCTCGTAGAGGGCGTCGAAGGAGGGCCTGTCCCATGGGAGTTCCGGGGGCGTGAGCTTATCCACTGCCGCGAGGGCGCAGTCGGCAATGAGGGCCGACACCGATCCGTGCGGGTTCTGGCTGAAGGTCAGTTTCTCCGTGTTGTTCAGGTGCTCCAGGACGTAGCGGTCCGGCGCCGGAACCCGCAGGGCCAGGAGGCGGATGACGCCGCCGCGCATGGCTTCCTGCTGCTCGGACGCGGATTGGAAGACGCGCAGGGCCACGGACGCCCCTTCGTCCACGAGTCCGGGGTAGCCGGTCACGGTGTGGCCCTTGACGGTGACGCTGACTTGGCGCTGCACCGCGCCGAAAGACCACTCTGTCAGGCCGGACTGTTCGGCGAATCCCGTGGGAACAGACGGGCCGCCGCTGTGGCCGGCCGCCTGCGGCGTGCCCTTTTTCGAGGTCCGCGGCGCGGCGGTGGCGGGCGTGGCTCCGAGGGATTCGGCGATGGCGCGCCGCGTGGCGGGTGCCAGCCGTTCCTGGAGGGCTTCCAGGTCTTTGCCTTCGTCCAACACCTTGCCGCGGCTGTCCACCACCTTGAAGCTCACGCGGAGGTGAGACGGGACCGCGTCCCAGTTCCAGGAGCCGGGCGGAATGACGTGCCCGCGGATCCGGCGAAGCACCAGCTCCAGGGACTGCTCAAGATCGTCGTCGGCGGGATCGAAATCGGCCTCCAGCGCTGCCACCGCCTGCCTGGCGACGTCCGGGGCCGGCACGAAGTTCTTGCGGATCTGCTTCGGCAGCGACTTGATGAGCGCGGTGACCAGCTCCACGCGCTGTCCGGGGATCAGCCAGCGGAATGCGGCATCATCGAGCTGGTTGAGGAACAGGACGGGCACCTCCGCGGTGACGCCGTCCGAGGGATTCGGCGGAGAACCCGGTGCCACAGGGTGGAACTCGTAGCTGAGGGGCAGCTCGAAGCCTTTGTGCAGCCAGGTTTTCGGATAGGCGGATTCGTCGAGGGCATCGGCGTCGTCGCTCAGGAGCAGCGACTGGTCGAAGTCCAGCAGCGCCGCGTCCTGCTGCCGGGCTTCCTTCCACCACTTGTCAAAGTGCCGCTCCGAAACGACGTCCTTGCCTACCCGGGCGTCGTAGAACTCAAAGAGGGTTTCGTCGTCCACGAGCAGGTCGCGCCGGCGCATCCTCGCTTCGAGCTCCTCCACTTCCTGCAGGAGCGCGCGGTTGCGGTGGAAGAACTTGTGGTGGGTTTTCCAGTCGCCTTCAACCAATGCATGGCGGATGAAGAGTTCCCGGGCCAGGACGGGGTCGACCTTGCCGTAGTTGATGCGCCGCTGCGCGATGATGGGCACGCCGTAGAGGGTGACCTTCTCGTACGCCATGACCGAACCCATTTTGGTGGACCAGTGCGGTTCACTGTAGCTGCGCTTAACGAGGTGCGGGGCTGCCTGCTCCGCCCAGGCCGGCTCGAACTTGGCGGCTACCCTGGCCCACAGCCTGCTGGTTTCCACCAGTTCCGCGGCCATGACGAACGTGGGTGACTTCTTGAAGAGCGCCGAGCCGGGGAAGATGGCGAAGCGGGTGCCGCGGGCTCCGGCGTATTCGCGTTTGCGTTCGTCGAGGATTCCGATGTGGCTCAGGAGCCCGGACAGCAGGCTGATGTGGATGCCCTCGTAATTGCCCACCGGGTCCGCCTGCCGCTTGTTGTCCAGGCTGATGCCGAGCGGGCGGGCAAGCTGCCGGAGCTGCGCGAAGAGGTCCTGCCATTCGCGGACCCTCAGGTAGTTGATGAACTCGTTCCGGCAGAGCCTGCGGAACTGCGTGGACGAGAGTTCCTGCTGTTTTTCCTGGATGTAGTTCCAGAGGTTCAGGAAGCCCGTGAAGTCCGAGTTCTCATCGCGGAAGCGGGCGTGCTTCTCGGAGGCCAGCTGCTGCTTGTCCGTGGGGCGTTCGCGCGGGTCCTGGATGGTGAGGGCGGCCGCCAGGATCATGACTGTCTCTTATACACATCTAGATGTGTATAAGAGACAGCCAAGTTTTCCGGCCTCGACAATCATCCGGCCCAGCCGCGGGTCGACCGGAAGCTGCGCCAGTTTCTGCCCGACGGCGGTAAGCCCGCCGCCGTTGCGGCCCGAACCGTTGCCGCCCGCATCGGCGGTGCCGTCGCCTGCCCGTGCGGCGCTCAGGGCGCCGAGCTCCCGGAGCAGTGTGACGCCGTCGTTGATGGCGCGCGAGTCCGGCGGCTCGACGAACGGGAAGTTCTCGATGTCCTTGGGGCCGCGCGCCACGCCCATGGCTGTCATCTGCAGGATGACGGCCGCCAGGTTGGTGCGCAGGATCTCCGGGTCCGTGTAAAGGGGCCGGGACTCGAAGTCCTCCTCGGAGTAGAGCCGGATCGCGATGCCGTCCGACACGCGGCCGCAGCGGCCGGAGCGCTGGTTAGCCGATGCCTGCGAAACCCGCTCGATCGGCAGGCGCTGCACTTTTGTCCGGTGCGAGTAGCGCGAGATGCGGGCCGTTCCGGTGTCAACGACGTACTTGATGCCGGGCACCGTCAGGGAGGTCTCGGCAACGTTGGTGGCCAGTATGATCCGCCGTTTGCTGCCCGGGTTGAAAACGCGGTGCTGTTCCTGCAGGCTCAGGCGGGCAAAGAGCGGCAGCACTTCGGTGCCGGCCAGGCGCCGGTTGGACTGGATCCTGGCGTTCAGGGCTTCCGCGGCGTCCCGGATTTCGCGCTCGCCGGAGAAGAAGATGAGGATGTCGCCCGGTGCCTCCAGGGCCAATTCGTCGACGGCGTCGCAGACGGCGTCGAGCGGGTCCCGGTCCTCCTCGAGTTCGTCGTCGGACGCGTCCGCATCGTCACCGGTGGCGCCGCCTGCCGGCTGGGACAGCGGCCGGTACCGGATTTCCACCGGGAAGGTCCGGCCGGAGACTTCGATGATGGGGGAGGGATCCTCGTCGCTGCCGAAGTGCTTCGCGAACCGCTCCGGGTCGATGGTGGCGGAGGTGATGATCACCTTCAGGTCCGGGCGCTGGGGCAGGATCCGCTTGAGGTAGCCGAGGATGAAGTCGATGTTGAGGCTGCGTTCGTGGGCCTCGTCAATGATGATGGCGTTGTATTTGCGCAGTAGCTTGTCCCGCTGGATCTCCGCCAGCAGGATGCCGTCGGTCATCAGTTTGACCTTGGTGGAACGGCTGACCTCGCCAGTGAACCGGACCTGGAAGCCCACTTCCTGGCCGAGCTCGACGCCGAGTTCGAAGGCAATGCGCTCTGCCACGGTGCGGGCAGCCAGGCGCCTCGGCTGCGTGTGGCCGATCAGGCCGTTGTCTGCCAGGCCCAGTTCCAGGCACATCTTCGGAATCTGCGTGGTTTTTCCGGAGCCGGTTTCACCGGCAATGATGGTCACCTGGTTGGCGGCTATGGCGGCCATCAGGTCCTCGCGGCGCTCGGAGACCGGCAGCTCGGCGGGGTAGGAGATATGAAGAGTCATGGCTGGATCCAGTCTACTTGGAACTGTCAGCACGCCACGGCTTTCGAAACGGGCTGCCGGACCCCTACACGTCATAACAGAAGGAGGGACCGGGCTCGAATAGAGCCTGGTCCCTCTTGCCGGTTTTGGGTGGGTGGACGGTGGTGGTGTTCGTATCCGCGTGCAACTAGATGATGCGCGTGCTGTAGCTGCTGCTGGGCAGGTCCAGTGCTGACCAGTCCCGGATCGAATACTCGGGAGGGGTGTGGCCGCGTCCGTCCCGAAGAACGGCGGTGAACGTGGCAGCTACCGAGATGAGGACCAGGACTACGAGGGCGATTCCGAAGATTTCCATAGCTCCATGGTTCTCTTCCGGCAGATCAGAAAGAAGTGGCAGAAATGCCTAAAAAGGGAAAATTTCTGCCACAATAGATACATGCTTAAGTCAGTAGCCCTGATCACGGTTCCGCACTTCTCGATCTTCGAGTTCGGCACTGCTTTTGAAGTGTTCGGCATTGACAGATCGGACCGGCGAACCGGTGTACCGCAGTTTGATTTCCGGGTCTGCACTCCCGTTCCCGGGGATATCCCGCTCAAGTCGGGCCTCACCATGAACGTCAGCCGCGGACTGGAGGCGGCGGCAGATGCCGACCTCGTCATCATGGCGCCTTACGGCCGCGAGGAGGACGTTTCCGAAGAAGTGCTCGAGGCGCTACGGTCGGCCCACGAGCGAGGCGCGTGGGTGATGTCCATCTGCTCCGGAGCGTTTGCGCTGGCCCGCGCCGGCCTTCTCGACGGACGCCGTTGCACCACGCACTGGCACTATTCGGGTGACCTCGCCGCGCAGTTCCCGAAGGCCCTGGTGGATGAAAACGTCCTTTATGTCCAGGACGGCCGGATCATCACGAGCGCCGGAACGGCGGCGGGCATCGATGCCTGCCTGCACCTGGTCCGGGTCGAGTTCGGCGCCGCAGTGGCGGCCGCAATAGCCCGGGACATGGTGGTTCCTCCGCACCGTGACGGCGGCCAGGCCCAGTTCATCGACCGCCCCATGCCTGAATGCGGCTCGCAGCCCATGGAGGAATTGCTGCGGTGGATGGTCCAGAACCTGGATGACGAACATCCCGTCCAGGAACTGGCGGCCCGCGTGCACATGTCGCCGAGGACCTTCGCCCGCCGGTTCCGCGCCGAGACGGGCGCCACCCCGGCGGCCTGGCTCAATTCCCAGCGGGTGCTGCGGGCCCAGGAGCTCCTGGAGTCCACCGAACTGAACATCGATGAAGTGGCGAGGCAGTCCGGATTCGGCCACCCGGTGCTGCTCCGTCACCATTTCGCCAAGGTGCTGGACACCAGCCCGCAGTCCTACCGCCGGGCGTTCCGCGGCCAGCTGGCGCCGGCGGGCTAGGAACGGAATCCGGCTAGGAACGGAATCCGGCTAGACGATATGAAGTGTGGCGGGCCGGTCCCTGATGTAGGACTGGAACCTCGGGTTCAAAGAGGTTCGTGGGTTGCCGGGCCACGGTCTGTTCCGCCACCAAGAGGCGGGGGTGTGGACTGGTAGAGCCACATTTGAACGTCGGGAGGTTCCAGCCATGAATAAGCGTACCTACGTGGGTTTGGATGTCCATGCGCGCAGTGTGAAGGGCTGCGCGATCGATCGTGAGACCGGCGAGATCCTGCGTCAGAGCCTCGCCGCGAACGATGCCGGGATCGCCGAGTGGATTTCTGGATTGCCGGGTCCGGTCCGCGTTGTCTATGAGGCAGGCCCAACGGGATTCGGCCTGGCCCGGTTGCTGGCAGCCGCAGGGGTCGAATGCCTGGTCGCGGCGCCGTCCAAGCTCCAGCGGCCGTCCGGGGACCGGGTGAAGACCGATGCCCGCGATGCAGAGCATCTGGCCCGGTTGGCGCTGCTCGGGCAAATTACCCCGGTGCGGGTCCCGGGTCCGGCTCAGGAGGCGGCCCGTGATCTGGTACGTGCCCGCGAGGACGTCCGTTCGGATCTGATGCGGGCAAGGCACCGGATCTCGAAGCTCCTGCTGCGCCACGGTCTGGTCTACTCCGGCGGCCATGCCTGGACCGACGCCCACCACACCTGGCTGCACCGGCAGCGTTTCGACGATCCTGCCCTGGAGGCTGCGTACGAGGCCGGCCTGGAAATGGCAGAGCTGACGCTGGACCGCCGCAACCGTTTGGATGCGAAGATCACGGCGATGGCGGCGACCGAGCCGTATGCCCCGGTCGTGCGGGCGCTGATGTGTCTGCGCGGCATCTCGGTGCTCACCGCCTTCGGCCTGGCGGTGGAGATCGGCGACTGGACCCGCTTCACCGGCTCCACGATCGGCGCGTATCTGGGTCTTGTCCCCTCCGAACATACCTCCGGTGCGTCCCGGTCCCAGGGAGCCATCACCAAAACCGGAAACACCCACGCCCGACGCCTGCTGGTCGAGGCCGCGTGGCACCACCGGCGCCCCTACAACAATGCCAGCCGCGACATGCGTTCCCGCTGGGATGCAGCCGACGAGGCCTCCCGGGTCCGCGGACACCAGGGGAACCACCGGTTGCACCACAAGTGGGAGCAGTTCGAAGCCCGGCACAAACGCCGGGTCATCGCCAATGTCGCCGTCGCCCGCGAATTGGCCGGCTGGTGCTGGTCCCTCGCCGCCGCGGTCCAACAGGAGCAGCCGTGGACGGATGAATAGACGTGTGCCGTTCCCGGGCCCTGTCCTGATGGCTTGGCAGCGTGGAGGAGACCCGCGAAACACCTATGGACAACCGGGTAGTTCCGGTGACGCCCGACATTGCTAGACCAGCGGCACCCCTCCAGCCGAACACCTCGTCCTGCGGTAACCAACCCGCGCATATCAGTCTGACAGCGCCCGTCGATCACGACGCGCCAGCCAGCCCCGGACGGGCCCAAGGAACGGAACACAAAAGGAGCGGTCCAAGACACCCAGTCTCGGACCGCTCACCCTTGCCCCCTTGACAAGAAATACCTACATATCAGGTGCGGAATCCGCCCCGGGCGCTTCCGTGTGGCGAATCTTCTGCCGCAGCCCTGGCAGTGTCCACCAGTACGCGCCACGGACCGGTCACGGCCCTTTCCGGGAGCGTGGCGCGGTGTTCGCCGGCTCGGATGGAATAAATGAACAGGTCGGGCTGCCCGTCCTGAATCTGCCGGGAGTCAGGAACGGCATCCCACGGGCAGGCCTCGACGATGGGCCGCCAGTGGCTCCGGTCGCTGGTCGTCATGGCTTGCACGGTCCAGGTACGGGTCATCCCCGCGATCCCTCCGCTGCGCTCCACTGTGATTTTCATGGCAAGCTTCCTGGGTTTCAGCGGCTACCGGGAGGAGGACTGGCCCGCCCTCCCGGCGGTCAGCTAGAGCTTTACCTTCACAGTTTCCCACGCCTTGCGCACCGCGTCATGCTCCGCCGAGTCGGCACCGAACAGTTCCAGCGCCGATGCCGCCGTGGCCTTGGCAAACGCGCTGAACGTGGCCTTGGGAGGGAGGGATCCGCCCGTCAGTGTGTCGTACCAGATCTGTCCCGGCGCCTCCCACGCATTGCCGCCCAGGGCCAGCGCCACGAGGCAGAACGCCCGGTTGGGGATGCCGGAGTTGATGTGGACGCCGCCGTTGTCGGCGCTGGTGCGGACGTAGGAGTCCATGGAGTCAGGCTGCGGGTCCTTGCCCAGGACGTCGTCGTCGTATGCGGTCCCGGGAGCTTTCATGGAGCGCAGGGCCGAGCCTTCGACCTGAGGCGTGAAGAGTCCTTCGCCGATCAGCCAGCTGGCCTCGGCGGAGGACTGCTTCCGGACATACTGTTCAACCAGGGCACCGAAAACGTCGGAGACGGACTCGTTGATGGCGCCGGCCTGGTTCCGGTAGGCGAGCCCGGCCGAAAACTGGGTCACGCCGTGGGCCAGCTCATGGCCGATCACGCTGATGGACCGCGTGAAGCGTTCGAAGATTTCGCCGTCGCCGTCCCCGAATACCATTTGCTGGCCGTCCCAAAAGGCGTTGTCATACAGCTTGCCGAAGTGGACCGTGGCCTTCAGCGGCATTCCAAGCCCGTCGATGGAATTCCGGCCGAAGACGTCGGCGTACAGGCTATGCGTATGGCCCAGGCCGTCGTAGGCCTCGTCAGCGGCAGGATCGCCGGCGGGTGCCTCGCCTTCCTTGCGGACGAGCTGGCCGGGGAGCGACTCGCCGGACTTGGCGTCGAAGACGGATCTGTCGACGGGCTGTCTCTTATACACATCTAGATGTGTATAACTGGCGCATACACATCTAGATGTGTATAAGAGACAGGGGGAGGCTGGGGCGTCGTGGCCGCGCGGGCCGCCTGAACGGTCCGGACGTGAAGCAGGGCCTCCTTGGCTGCCCGGGCCACGGCCGAGAGACGCGGGGAATCCTGCGCAGCCAGGCGTCGCAGCAGGTAGGGCGGAACGATTGAGCAGAACATGCAAGTCAGCCTACGAGCGGACACCGACAATTCTCTTCAGGCGCACTGGGGAGAGGGTTTCACTCCAGATGCGGAAAACCCCGCCACTTCCTTGAAGTGACGGGGTTATTTCTGTGCCCTCGATAGGATTCGAACCTACGACCTTCTGCTCCGGAGGCAGACGCTCTATCCCCTGAGCTACGAGGGCAGTCAGGGATCCTGCCGTTCCCGGCGGACGTCCTAGAGCTTAGCAGGAAGGTGGGCCTGAATGGAAAACCGGCGCGGGCCCGCGGCGCGTGTCAGCACCGGGCCGTCAGTAACCCGCGAACGAGTCCACATGGATCCGCCGCGCGCCGGCCTGCCGTGCCGCCCGCCGCAGGGAGCCCACGCTGGCCGGTGAACCCGAAACAAAAACCCGGCGACGGGCAATGTCGGGGACCAGGCGCTGCAGCGACTGGCCGTCCAGCCTCGCGCCGGACCCTCCGACTGCGCCGCCGTCCTCAATGAAGTCCGGGGGAGCCGATCCGTCGGCAAGCCGGGCGATGATGCGTGCTCCGGAGTCCTTCAGCTCCGGCGCATAGGCGAGCTCGGAGGCGTTGCGGGCGAGGTAGAGCAGGATGACGTCCCGCTCCTCGGCCGAGCCGTCGGAGAGGTGCGCAAGATACGGCGTGATGCCAATTCCCGCGGCGATCAGCAGGACGGAGCCGTTGGATCGTCGCGGCAGGACAAAATCCCCTGCCACCGTGGTGGCCGTGAGTTCATCCCCGGGCTGGAGCGCCAGGAGTTTCTGCTTGGCTGCCGAGAGGGGTTCGGCAGTGCCCACGCCGATCTTCACATGCCGCGCAGTGGGGGGACTCGTCAGGCTGAAGACCCGGCGTCGGCCTTTTCCGTCCGGCTTGGCATGCGGGAGGTCCAGTTCCAGGTACTGGCCGGGGGCGTGGCGGAGGGGGCGCCGCGGTTCGAAGACAAATTCCGTCGTCGTCGGCGTGAGCTGGCGCGAGTGTGTGAACAGCAGCCGGACGCTTCCGCGCTGACCGGCCAAAAAGGCAAGCAGGTTGCCGGCCAGCAGCGCCAGCTCGGGGGAGTTCGCGACGATGTCGAAGTTGAAGGGGGTGGCGAACAGGACTCCGACGACGGCGGCCAGCACCAGCTGCTGCCAGCGCCGCGGAGGCAGCGTCAGCGGTTCGGTGAGCATGAACCCGACGAAGAAAATGACGGGGCTCTGCGCCAGGGGCTGCCAAACGGCCCCGCCCGGGTCCACTCCCGACTGCAGGAGCCCGGCCGCGGCAATGGACGTGGCCACGGCGGTGAAGACTGCGGCCATCAGCATTTTCCGAGTCCGGTAGAGCACCAGGAGCACCCCGGGAACCAGCAGCCACAGCATCGCCGGGGTCCCCGCCCACCATGTGGCGATGTTCAGCCCGGTCAGGCCGGTGATGAACGCCCCCGCTGCTGCCGGATTGAAAATATGCCGGCCGCGCCACGCAAGCGCATATTTTGAGGCGGACGCGAGCGCGCAGGCCAGGGCCACGCCGGCAAGGTCCACGGCGGTGAACGTCGGCCCGAACTGGGTGGGCCAGAACAGGAAGTAGAGCAGCAGCCCGGTGATCAGGGATGACTCGGAATGCGGGCGGACTCGGAAGAGGGCGGCCAGTGCCCGGTTCGAGGCATAGGTCAGCCCCACGCACAGCGTCAGGTGGGCGAGGAGGTGGGGAATGCCGAACGTCAGCCAGCCAAGGGCGTCGAGGACAAGGCTGTAGGCGGCCAGGATGGCCAGGACCATCAGCACCAGCCGGTACATGGTGAATCTGCCCAGAAAGGCATCCACCGCCGTGGCCGGCGAGGTCCGCTCCGGGGAAGTTGTGGAACTCATGCGAACAGTGCCCCTTCGAATTCCGCGGAGTATTCCGCGCTGCCGTTGGAAAAAACCTTAAGCCAGGAAAACCGGAAATGGCGCTCCAGCACCTCGCCGGGGACGAAGAACAGGGCCGTGGCCAGGGCATCGGCCTCCAACGCGGTTCCGGCCATGGCCCAGGTGGCCACGACCGTCCGGACCGGGACCCCGGTGGTGCCGTCCAGGACATGGTGAAGGCCGTCACCCCACGCCCGGCGGTTAGACGCCGAGGCGCACAGGGCGCCGGTGCCGAGCGCCACAATGCCGATCGCCTTGCTTGAGTCGTAGGGATGCTCGAGCGCCACGGTCACCGGGGGGCTCCCGCTGTTCAGGAGGTCGCCGCTCGCGTCGATGAAGAACTCGTTGACGCCGTGGCCCCGCAGCACGTCGGCCAGGAGGTCCACCAACTGGCCCTTTCCTGCCGCCCCGATGTCCAGCACTACGGGCGTTTTGGCGGTCACTGAGGTTCCCCGCCATTCCAGGACATCATCCCAGGCAGGCGGTGGCGTGGCGGCGCCGCGTGGCCGGAGGGAATAGTCCGGCCCGTACCCCAGCTGCTCCAGGCTTCCGCCGATGAGCGGGGTCATGGCGCCGTTGCTCAAGGCGTACAGGATCCGGTAAAGCGGTGCCAGGGCCGCGGCTTCGGCCGGAAACTCGAAATGCCCGGTCCGCGCGGACATCCGGGACACGAGCGAATCGCCGCGGAACCGGGACCAGGTGGAGTCGTAGCGCTCCACCTCGGCGAGCACGTGGCTGCGAGGTCCGGGTCCCAGGGGTGCGGGAGTGGAAATCTCCCAGCTGGTTCCGATTCCGTCAAAGTTGAAGTTGTGCCAGCCCGCGTGCGGCATGGGCTCTCCTTTGCCTGCGGTTCAAAGTCGTGTCTCCCATGCCGCCCCGCAGCTTCCTACAGTGCCTGGGACTTGATCTCTTCGACTGCCTGGTTGAAGCCGCCGCTGGTCAGGGATGACCCTGCCACCTTGGAGACCTTGATCTCATCGAGGCTCTTGCCCACCACCTGTTCCGCGATTCCGCTCGCGAACTCGCCCTGGAACTTGCGCGTGTTCGGGTTGGACGGGTGCTCGGTGATCTCGACGGCGGTCACGGTGCCGTTGGCCAGCGTCAGCTGCACGCCCACGGTTTCCGTGCCGTTCGGGGATTTGTAGGTGCCGTCGGCCTTGTAGGTGCCGTCTTTGTAGCTTGCACCGGACGACGCCAGTGCGGTGGACGACGAGCCGGGTGCGGCTGTGGCCGACGATTCGGGGGACTGGCTCTCCTGGGCGGCGGGCTGTTGGGCCGAAGGCGCGCATCCCGCCACCGTGCCGGCAAGGGACAGTCCTGCGATGCCGGCGTAGACGCTTTTGCGGACGGAAGAATTCACGGTGTCTCGTTTCGTTTGTACGGGCACTTACCGGGTGCAAGACGCTCAAATCAGGCTAAGCGTTCACACTGTGAATTTCCCTACTCTTAGCTGTGACGACGAGGGGCCCGGTGAGGGGACCCGGGTCCCCTCCGGATTCCGCTACAGGGCGGGGCCCCCGGTAGTCTAGGAATGTGACTCCCGAAGAACTCTCCCTCGCCATATCCACCTGCCTGAAGGACGCCGTCGCAGCAGGCGACATCGCCCTTTCCGAGTCGGCGGTTCCCGACGCCGTCCTGGTGGAGCGACCCAAGAACAGGGAGCACGGCGACTGGGCGACCAACATCGCCCTGCAGCTGGCCAAGAAGGCGGGAACCAACCCGCGCGAATTCGCCGGCGTCCTCAGCACCAGGCTGAAGGAGATCGACGGCGTCACGGCCGTGGACATTGCCGGTCCCGGCTTCCTTAACATCACCGTGGATGCGGCTGCGGCCGGGGCGCTCGCCAAAGCCATCGTGGAGGCCGGAGCGGAGTACGGCACCAACTCCGCGCTCGCGGGCCACACGGTCAACATGGAGTTCGTCTCCGCCAACCCCACCGGGCCGCTGCACATCGGGCACACCCGCTGGGCGGCGCTGGGCGATTCGATCGCCCGCGTCCTGCGCGCCTCCGGTGCGCAGGTCACGGCCGAGTACTACATCAACGACGCCGGCACCCAGATGAACGTGTTCGCCAACTCCGTCCTCGCGCGCCTTCACGGCCGGGACGTGCCCGAGGGCGGCTACCCGGGCGAGTACATCCGCGACCTCGGCCATGAGGTGCTGACCCGGCACCCGGACATCCGTGAGCTGACGGACGTGGCGGCCCTCCCGGTCATCCGTACGGCGGCCTACCAGGCGCAGCTGAAGGACATCCAGGACACCCTGGCGGACTTCGGCGTTTCCTTCGACGTCTTCTTCTCCGAACAGGAACTGCACGACGCCGGGGCCATCGAAAGTGCCGTTGCCCGCCTGCGCGAACAGGGCCACGTGTTCGACGACGGCGGTGCCGTCTGGCTGCGCACCACCGACTTCGGAGACGACAAGGACCGCGTGATGATCCGCGCGAACGGCGAACCGACCTACTTCGCGGCGGACGCGGCCTACTACCTGTCCAAGAAGGACCGGGGCTACACCGAAAAGATCTACCTGCTGGGTGCCGACCACCACGGTTACATCCACCGGCTCAAGGCCATTGCCGCCGCCGCCGGGGATGACCCCGAGGTCAACATCGAGGTTCTGATCGGCCAGCTCGTTTCGGTCAACGGCGCCAAGCTTTCGAAGCGCGCCGGCAACATCATCGAACTCAAGGACCTGATTTCCTGGCTGGGCAAGGACGCCGTGCGCTACTCCCTGGCCCGCTTCCCGGCCGATTCGCCCCTCACCCTGGACCCGGAGCTGCTCAAGAAGCACTCAAACGAGAACCCGGTCTTCTACGTGCAGTACGCGCACGCCCGCTCCCGCGGCACGGCCCGCAACGCGGTGGCCGCCGGCGTGGACCTGTCTCGTTCGACGCCTCTTATACACATCTAGATGTGTATAAGAGACAGCTCCTGCACCACGCCACGGAAAATGAGCTGCTGTCCTACCTCGGCAGCTACCCGTCCATCGTGGCCAAGGCCGCGGAGCTCCGCGAGCCCCACCGGGTGGCCCGCCACCTCGAGGTCATCGCCGGGGCCTACCACCGGTGGTACGACGCCTGCCGCGTTGCCCCGCTGGGCGACGAGGCCGTCACCGATCTCAACCGCACCCGCCTGTGGCTCAACGACGCCACCAGCCAGGTGCTGGCCAACGGACTGGACCTGCTTGGCGTCTCCGCGCCGGAACGGATGTGAACTGAATGACCGCATATGCTTTGAACCAGTCCTCGCCGCTCGCCCCGGACTGGCTCGCGGTGCCGTCGGACCTGAATGCCCTGCACCCGGCCATGTGGGCTGCCGGAGTGGAGCGGAACGACGACGGCGAACTCGCCCTCGACGGCATTCCGGTCAGCATGCTGAAGAAACAGTTCGGCACGCCGCTGTTCGTCATGAGCGAGTCCGACTTCCGGGCCCGCGCACGGGCCTTCAAGGATGCCTTCGACGCGGCCTTTGCCGACATCTGCGGCGGAGTGGACGTCTACTACGCCGGCAAATCGTTCCTGTGCACGGCCGTGGCCACGTGGGTGGCGGAGGAAGGCCTGCGCCTCGACACGTGTTCCGGTGGTGAACTGGCCGTCGCCGCCCGCGCCGGCATCGACGGCGCCAACCTGGGCCTGCACGGCAACAACAAGTCCGACGCCGAGATCAACCGGGCCCTCGACATGCGGCTTGGCCGGATCGTGGTGGACAGCCTGGATGAGCTGGACCGCGTGGCCAAAATCGCCTCCGGCCGGGGCGAGACCGCCAAGGTCATGCTGCGGCTGACACCCGGAGTGCACGCCCACACCCACGAGTTCATCGCCACCGCCCATGAGGACCAGAAGTTCGGCCTCTCCATGGCGGGAGACTCCACGGAGCAGGCAGGGCTGTCGGCAGCCGAGGAAGCCGTGGCCGCGGCCACCAGCTATCCCGGCGTTGACCTGCTGGGACTGCACTGCCACATCGGCTCGCAGATTTTCGAACCCGACGGCTTTGCGCTGGCGGCGGAGAAACTCCTGGGCTTCCTCGCCGAGATGCAGCAGAAGTATTCCATCCAGCTTCCCGAGCTCGATCTCGGCGGCGGATACGGCATCGCCTACACGCCGGTGGACACGCCCCGCCCGGCAGCCGAAATCGCGCAGGCGATGGCCGCCGTCGTCCGCTCAAAATGCGCTGAGCTGGGCATTTCCGCCCCGCGGATCTCGATCGAGCCCGGACGCGCCATCGTGGGCAGCAGCACGTTCACGCTGTACGAGGTCGGCACGCTCAAGACCGTCCGGGTGGACGCTCCGGCCGCCGGGGACGCCGAATCAGGACCAAAAAACGTTACGCACCCCCGCCGGTATGTGTCGGTGGACGGCGGAATGAGCGACAACGCCCGTCCGGTGCTCTACGACGCGGATTATTCGGCCATTCTCGCCTCCCGGGCCTCCGCCGCGGCGCCGCAGCTGTCCCGCGTAGTGGGCAAACATTGCGAGAGCGGCGACATAGTTGTTAGAGATGTATATCTGCCCGAGGACGTGGCAGCCGGTGATCTGCTCGCTGTACCGGGAACCGGCGCCTATTGCTGGGCCCTGTCAAGCAACTACAACTATCTGGCCCGGCCGGGCGTTGTCGCTGTGCGCGGCGGAGCTGCCCGGCTGATTGTCCGCGGGGAAACCGAAGAAGATCTGCTAAACCGCGACATGGGAGCCTGAATGACCGAATTGCGAACCCTGAAAGTAGCCCTGCTGGGCTGTGGCAACGTCGGGGCTCAGGTCGCGCGGATTCTCCTGGACGACGCCGGCGCCCTGGCCGCCCGGACGGGTGCGCACCTGGAGCTGGCCGGCATCGCCGTGCGGAACCTCGACGCCGAGCGCGATGTGGAACTGCCGCGTGAGCTGTTCACCACGGACGCCGAGACCCTGGCCAAGGATGCCGACCTCGTGATCGAGCTGATGGGCGGCCTCGAGCCGGCCCGTTCGCTGATCCTCTCGGCCATCCAGAACGGCGCGAGCGTTGTCACCGGCAACAAGGCCCTCCTCGCCGCGGACGGCCCCACACTCTACGAAGAGGCGGACCGGGCCGGCGTCGAGCTCTCCTACGAAGCCGCTGTGGCAGGTGCCATCCCCATCCTGCGCCCCATCCGCGACAGCCTGTCCGGTGACCGCATCACCCGGGTCCTGGGAATCGTCAACGGCACGACCAACTTCATCCTCGACCAGATGGACTCCACCGGCGCGCAGTTCGCCGACGCCCTGGCCGAGGCGCAGCGGCTCGGTTACGCCGAGGCCGATCCGACCGCCGACGTCGAAGGCCTGGACGCCGCGGCCAAGGCTGCGATCCTGGCGTCCCTGTCCTTCCACACACGCTTCGACCTGGCGAACGTCCACTGCGAGGGCATCACCCGCGTCAGTGCCGCCGACATCGCGGCGGCCAAAGAGGCCGGATTCGTCATCAAGCTGCTGGCCATTGCCGAGAAGCTGACCGACGCTGAGGGCAACGACGGCGTCTCCGTCCGCGTCCACCCGACCCTCCTGCCGCGCGAGCACCCGCTGGCGGCCGTCCGCGGGGCCTTCAACGCCGTCTTCATTGAGGCCGAGAATGCCGGCGAACTGATGTTCTACGGCCAGGGCGCCGGCGGAACCCCGACGGCGTCCGCCGTGCTGGGCGATCTCGTCTCTGCTGCCCGCCGGATCGTCCTGGGCGGCCCCGGACGCATTGAATCCACGACCGGTCACGTCCCGGCACTGCCGATTGACGCCGTGCACACCAGCTACTACATCGGCCTGGATGTTGCGGATCAGCCCGGCGTCCTGGCCCGGATCGCCCAGTTGTTTGCCGAGCACAACGTCTCCATCGAAACCATGCGCCAGACCATCCACCGCGATGCGGACTCGAACGTCGAATCCGCGGAACTACGGATCGTGACGCACCGCGCAACCGAAGCTGCACTGGCAGCAACCGTCGAGGCCGTCAAAGGCCTTGACGTCATCAATTCCGTTACATCCGTACTGCGGGTAGAAGGAGTCTAAGTGGCTCACCAATGGCGCGGTGTCATCCGCGAATACGCTGATCGTTTGCCCGTAACGGAATCCACCAAGGTCATCACCCTCGGTGAGGGCGGCACGCCGCTGGTCCACGCGCAGAAGCTGTCCGAGCTGACCGGCTCTGAGGTTTACCTCAAGGTGGAAGGCATGAACCCCACCGGATCCTTCAAGGACCGCGGCATGACCATGGCCATGACTGCTGCCGTGGCGTCAGGCGCCAAGGCCGTGGTGTGCGCCTCCACCGGAAACACCTCCGCGTCGGCCGCGGCCTACGCCACCGCCGCCGGCCTGAAGTGCGCCGTTCTGGTCCCTGAGGGCAAGATTTCCATGGGCAAGCTCAGCCAGGCCATCGCGCACGGAGCCACCCTGCTGCAGGTCGACGGTAACTTCGACAACTGCCTGGACATCGCCCGCAAGCTGGGGGAGTCCTACCCCGTCTTCCTGGTGAACTCCGTCAACCCGGCCCGCATCCAGGGCCAGAAGACCGGTGCCTTCGAAATCGTGGACGCGCTCGGCGACGCCCCGGACATCCACGTGCTGCCCGTCGGCAACGCGGGGAACATCACCGCGTACTGGAAGGGCTACAAGGAGTACTCCGCGCCCTTCGAGTCGGAGACTGCCGGCACCCTTCCCGCTGTTTCCACCAGGACTCCGCAGATGTGGGGCTTCCAGGCAGCCGGCGCCGCACCGTTTGTGGCCGGCCACCCCATCACGGAGCCGGACACCATCGCCACGGCGATCCGGATCGGCAATCCTGCCTCGTGGGACGGCGCCATCGCTGCCCGCGATGAGTCCGGCGGCTTCATCGATGCCGTGACGGACGACGAGATCCTCGCCGCGCACCGCTGGCTGTCCGCCAAGGAGGGCGTCTTCGTGGAGCCCGGTTCCGCCGCCGGCGTCGCTGGCCTGCTGAAGAAGCACGCTGCGGGCGAGGTCCCCGCCGGCAAGACCATAGTCATCACGGTCACCGGCCACGGGCTGAAAGACCCCCAGTGGGCTCTCCGCACCGAAGACGGATCCGACGTGCAGCCGGTCAAGGTGTCCAACGACGTCGTGACTGTTGCCGCCGAACTGGGACTGGAAGACAAATAGCCTTGGAAACCACCCTCACAGTCCCGGCCGAGTCTGCCGCCGGCGCGCCGGCAGTCCCGGCCGGGCAGCTGGTGACCGTACAGGTGCCGGCCACCAGCGCCAACCTGGGCCCCGGATACGACAGCCTGGGACTGGCCCTGTCGCTGCACGACACCCTCACGGTGGAGACGCTGGCCGGCGGCCAGCTCGAGTTCGAGCTCAGCGGCGAAGGCGCGGAAACGCTGCCCCGCGACGCCAGCCACCTGGTGGTCAAGGCCATCACCGAAGCCCTGCACCGCCTCGGGTACCGCCATGACGGCCTCAGGATCACTGCAGACAACGTCAACCCGCATGGCCGCGGCCTGGGTTCCTCGGCGTCTGCCGTCGTCGCGGCGGTCACCGCAGCGAATGCTTTGGTTCCCGAGGAGTCCCGCCGCGGCAAGGACTGGATCCTGCAGCTCACGAGCGAGATGGAGGGCCACCCGGACAACGTCGCTCCCGCCATTTACGGCGGCCTGGCGCTGTCCTGGCAGGACAGTGACCAGTACAGCAGCACGTGCGCCACGGTGGATGAAGCGGTCATTCCGATCGTCGCGGTTCCGGACTATGAACTGTCCACGGAAGCTGCGCGCGCGTTGCTTCCGGCGTCAATCGGTCACCACGCCGCCGCCATGAATGCCGGACGGGCCGCGCTGTTGATCCATGCGCTGACACAAAAGCCGGAATTCCTGCTCGCCGGCACCGAAGACTACCTCCACCAGAGCTACCGTGCGGAGGCCATGCGGCCAAGTGCTGCACTGATCAAGGCCCTGCGCGGAGCCAGGCACGCAGCCGTTGTTTCCGGAGCAGGACCCACCGTCCTGGTCCTGGCGAACGGCGAGGCGGAGGCGGCGGCCATCCTTGAGTTCATCGGCGCGTTTACGGCCGCGAACACGCCGGACATCAACTGGCGTGTGATGAAGCTGGCAGTGGACGTTGAAGGTGCTAAAGTGGGAGTGCACCGGCGGTAACCCCGCAGTCAGTCAACGCAGTTTATGCAGTTAGACGGCGACTCTGTAGTCGAGAGGCCCTGCAGTCAAGAGACCGTGCAGTCAAAGACCCTGAAATTGGCCGTGTTGCCTATCTGGTCCCCGACTGTTTCGATCTGCTGTTGCTTCGATCTCTTATTGCGCAATATTTTCGGTGCCACCTGCTTGGCCTGACGCAGGAAATTGCAGAAACTTTTCTGTTCCTGACCTGTCAGTCCGCCGCTCCTCCATTATTCGGAGCGTTGAAGGTGATCAGTATCCGGCTCTGCCGCGAATTCCATCCGGCAAGGCCGAAATCACGGCTGCAGATCTGAACTGCAGCCCAGATCAAATCATCGCGTCCAGCTCCTAGTCTGGACGCCGTCGAGGGGGAAGGATCCTTCGTGACCGAAACCACTGAGCTGTCGCCAGCTGTGGACACATCATCTTCTGTTTCCGGATCGTTGACGGAAGCACCCGCCAAGAGCAGTGGCCTCGCAGGCCTCAAGCTCGCCCAGCTGCAGGCTCTTGCCAGCCAGCTCGGAATTTCCGGCGGCTCCCGCATGCGCAAGGGAGACCTGGTCTCGGCTATTTCCGCGCACCGCGCGGGCTCTTCGGCCAGCAAGGCTCCGGCCCGGGCTGCCGAGAAGGCAACTGACAACAACGTTGCTGCGGCAAGCCCGGCGGCTCCGGCCGCCGACGCCACCGAAGCCCCGGCCCAGGAAGGGACCCGGGCCTGTCTCTTATACACATCTAGATGTGTATAAGAGACAGCGGCCGCAGCCGCCGTGCGGTCAGCGACGGCGTGGTGTCCGCCCCCGCTGCGGAGCCCGCAGCCGAGGCTGCCGCCGAGGCCGCAGCTGCTCCGGCGCCTTCCGAGGCAGCAGAGCCGGCCGCCGCGGAAGGCGCTCCCGAGCGACGCCAGCCGCGTACCCGCAACCGCCGCCGCGGTGAGGCCGCCGCAACGGCCCCGCAGGCCGGCGAGCCCGTCGAAGCTCCGGCGGAAGCCGCTGCACCTGAGACTCGCGCCACTGAGACCCGCGCCGCCGAGCCCCGCGCTGCTGAGACCCGCGAACAGGGCGGCGAAGCCGGCGACGGCGGGCAGCGCACTGACCGCCGTGACAGCCGCACCCGCGGTGGCCGCGAGGCGGCTGCAGAAACCTCCACCGGCCGCGACAACCGCCGTGACGACAGCCGGGACAGCGATGACGCCGAGGGCGGCAGTCGCCGCAACCGCCGCAACCGCCGCGACCGGAACGATCGCAACGAGCGGTCCGACAGCAGGGACAGCCGTGACGGCAACGCCCGCAACGACCGCAACGACCGTTTCCGCGACCGCAACGACCGCCGCCGCGGACGGGCCCAGGGACCGGACGTCGACGACGTCGAGGTCACCGAGGACGACGTCCTCCTGCCCGTAGCGGGCATCCTGGATGTCCTGGAGAACTACGCCTTCATCCGGACCTCCGGCTACCTGCCCGGTCCCAACGACGTCTACGTGTCCCTCGCCCAGGTCAAGAAGTACAACCTGCGCAAGGGCGACGCCGTCGTCGGCGCCATCCGCGCCCCGCGACGGCGAGGACCGCAGCCAGCAGACGGCGCGCCAGAAGTTCAACGCCCTGGTCCGCGTGACGTCAGTCAACGGCAAGACCTCCGAAGAGCTCAAGGACCGCGTCGAGTGTCTCTTATACACATCTAGATGTGTATAAGAGACAGTCCGAGCGCCTGCGCCTCGAGACCGACCCCAAGAAGATCGGCCCCCGCGTCATCGACCTGGTTGCCCCGATCGGCAAGGGCCAGCGCGGCCTGATCGTCTCGCCGCCAAAGGCCGGCAAGACGCTCATCCTGCAGTCCATCGCCAACGCCATCACCACCAACAATCCTGAGGTCCACCTCATGATGGTGCTCGTTGACGAACGTCCTGAAGAAGTCACGGACATGCAGCGCACCGTCAAGGGCGAGGTCATTGCCTCCACCTTCGACCGTCCCGCGGATGACCACACGACCGTTGCCGAACTGTCCATCGAACGCGCCAAGCGCCTCGTGGAAATGGGCATGGACGTTGTGGTGCTCCTCGACTCCATGACCCGACTGGGCCGCGCCTACAACCTGGCAGCACCGGCCTCCGGCCGCATCCTGTCCGGTGGTGTCGATTCCGCCGCGCTGTACCCGCCGAAGCGCTTCTTCGGTGCAGCCCGCAACATCGAAAACGGCGGCTCGCTCACCATTCTGGCAACGGCCCTCGTGGAGACCGGTTCCAAGATGGACGAGGTCATCTTCGAAGAGTTCAAAGGCACCGGCAACATGGAGCTCCGCCTGTCCCGCCAGCTGGCTGACAAGCGCATCTTCCCGGCCGTGGACGTCAACGCGTCCGGTACCCGCCGCGAAGAGAACCTGCTTTCCCCCGAGGAAGTCAAGATCATGTGGAAGCTGCGCCGCGTCCTCTCCGGACTCGAAACGCAGCAGAGCCTTGAGCTGCTGACCAACAAGATCCGGGAGACCCAGAGCAACGTCGAGTTCCTCATGCAGGTCCAGAAGACGACGCTTGGTGCGAAGTCCGATAACGACAAATAGCGCCGCGTAACCGCCCGAAAATTGGCGGCCCTTCCCGGGCCGCCAATTTCCCGGGCGGTTGTTGCGTTAACCGGTTCCTCCGCTTCAAAAGCAACGCGGGGTCACATCGAGCCCAATAGGACCCTTGAAATGGGCGGTAAGTGACCCCGCGTTGCAGTTACTAGACTTGTAAGAGTCGAAAGAGGTTTTGAAAATGTTTGAGTCCGTACAGGGCCTGCTTGATGAGCATGATGCTATCCAGGCGCAGCTCGGGGATCCTGCTGTTTATGCTGACCAGCGGCTCGCCCGGAAACTGGGGCGGCGCTCAGCCCAGCTGAACGGCATTGTCGAGGCGTATCATGCCTGGCACGGAATCGAGGATGACCTTGCGGCCGCGAAGGAAATGGCTGACGAGGATCCCGAGTTTGCCGCGGAGGTGCCCGAGCTTGAGGCCGCGCTGGAGACGGCCGCGGCAAAGCTGCGCCGGCTGCTGATCCCGCGCGATCCTGACGATGCCCGCAACGTGATCCTTGAGGTCAAGGGCGGTGAAGGCGGCGACGAGGCTGCCCTGTTTGCTGCCGACCTGCTGCGGATGTACACCCGTTACGCGGAAACCCGCGGCTGGAAGACGGAAATGATTTCCGCGAACGAATCTGACCTTGGCGGCTACAAGGACGTTCAGGTGGCCATCAAGGGCAATTCGAACGATCCCGCCGAGGGCGTCTACGCGCGGCTGAAGTTCGAGGGCGGCGTGCACCGCGTGCAGCGCGTTCCCGTCACCGAGTCGCAGGGGCGCATCCACACCTCGGCTGCCGGCGTTCTGGTGCTGCCTGAAGTGGACGAGCCCGAAGAGCTCGAAATCAACCAGAACGATCTCAAGATCGACGTCTACCGGTCCTCGGGACCCGGCGGCCAGTCCGTTAACACCACGGACTCCGCGGTCCGTATCACGCACCTTCCCACCGGCATCGTGGTGGCCATGCAGAACGAGAAGTCCCAGCTGCAGAACCGCGAAGCGGGCATGCGCGTTCTCCGCGCCCGCATCCTTGCCCACCAGCAGGAGCAGATCGACGCCGAGAACTCCGCCCAGCGCAAGTCGCAGATCCGCACGATGGACCGTTCCGAGCGGATCCGCACGTACAACTACCCGGAGAACCGGATCGCGGACCACCGGACCGGATACAAGGCCTACAACCTGGACCAGGTCATGAACGGCGACCTTGAGCCGGTCATCCAGTCGGCCATCGAGATGGACGAGCAGTCACGCCTGGACGCCATCGGCGACTAGCCGGGAAGCGCTGAACACCCCATGACGCCCGAGAACATGACGGCCGGCACCGGCCAGTCGCTGGCCGATGCCGTCAGCCAGGCCACTGCGATTCTTGCCGATGCCGGCGTTCCCAGCCCGAGGGTCGACGCCGAACTGCTGGCCGACCACTTGTTGGGCGTCGGGCTCGGACGGCTGCGCGCCATGCTGCGGGGCGATGCCCCGGCGCCGGCCGGCTATGCGGAACTGGTGGCCGAACGGGCCCGCCGGATTCCGCTGCAGCACATCACCGGCGTCGCGCATTTCCGCTACCTTCAACTCGCGGTGGGTCCCGGCGTCTTCATCCCCCGCCCGGAAACAGAGTCCGTGGTCCAGCTGGTGATCGACCGGCTCCGGGACCTTCTCCGCGCCGGCGTGGCCCGGCCCAAGGTCGTGGATCTGGGCACGGGGTCCGGGGCCATCGCAGGGTCAGTGGCGCACGAAGTGCCCGAAGCGGCCGTCCATGCGGTCGAGTACAGCGAATTTGCGCATGCCTGGGCCGCGAAAAACCTCCAGCCACTCGGCGTAACGCTCGTCCGGGGAGACCTGCGGGACGCGCTGCCGGAGCTCAACGGAACCTTCGACGTCGTCGTGTCCAACCCGCCGTACATTCCCGCCGAGGCAATTCCGAACGAGCCCGAAGTGGCGCTCCACGATCCTCCCGAGGCACTGTACGGCGGGGGAGCGGATGGCATGGAACTTCCGACGGCGGCCGCGGCCTCCGCGGCCAGGCTGCTGGTTCCGGGCGGCTACTTCGTCATGGAACACGCCGAAGTCCAGGCCGCATGGATTTCCGCCATGCTGGCCGGAACGGGACGGTGGTCCGAGGTGACCACGCACCTGGACCTCAACGGCAAGGAACGGGCCACCAGCGCCGTCCTTGCTTAACCGCCCGCGCAGTAATGAAAGAATGAGGCAGTGACCACTACGTATAACTGCACAGCCGATGACGAGCGCACCGCAGGATTGGCCCACGCACGGCGTGCCATCCTCGAGAAGAAGTGCGTCGTCTTCCCCACGGATACCGTCTACGGGATCGCAGCCGACGCATTTTCGCCGCAGGCTGTCACCATGCTGCTGGTTTCCAAGGGCCGCGGCCGTAACATGCCCCCGCCGGTGCTGATTCCGCGCCTCAACGCCCTCGATGGCCTGGCGACCGATGTCACTACCGAAGCCCGCCAGCTGGCCGAGGCCTTCTGGCCCGGCGGCCTGACGCTCATATTCCACGCCCAGCCTTCCCTCGACTGGGACCTTGGCGAGACTAAGGGCACCGTGGCCCTCCGGATTCCGGCGGATGAAGTGGCTCAGGACCTCCTGACCCTGACCGGGCCGCTGGCCGTGTCGTCGGCAAACAGGACCGGGCAGGCCCCGGCCCAGACTGCATTCGAGGCCCGTTCCCAGCTGGCAGAATCCGTGGAAGTCTACCTTGAGGGCGGTTTCCGCCCGGTGGAAGGAACGGACGCACTGCCGTCCACCATAGTGGACGCGACATCACTGCCACTGCGTGTTGTCCGCGAGGGAGCCGTGAGCCTGGAACGGCTGCGGGAAGTGGTTCCCGGCGTGCTCGATCTCCAGGGCAACGGCCCGGAACCGTCCGGCGCCGGCGATACCGACGAGGCTGAGGATCCGGCGGACCGTCCCGGGGACGGCGACCAAGCGTCCGGCACGGAATGATGCTCCAGCGGCAACCCATCCCGGTCCTCGGTGTGGACGCCACGCCGCTGGACGTCGCCGGACTCACGGAAGTCCTCGACAAGTTCGTGGCCGACGGAACCACCCGCACCGTCGTCGGACACAACCTCCACAGCGTGACGCTCTTCCATTCCGAACCGGAATTCCGCACGTTGTACGAGGACAGCGACGTCGTGCTGATCGACGGCGCGCCCGTTCTGTGGCTCTGGGGGAGGGGACGGAAGCTGTCCGGACCCGTCATGGACTACCGGCTGGGGTCGACTGACTGGATTCCCGCGCTGGGCCAGGTCAGCGGCCTGAGAAGCATCGCCGTCGTCGGGGCCGGCCCGGTGGCCAACGCCAAGGCCGTGGCCAAGCTGCAGGCTATTGCGCCCGGGGCGTCCGTCTCCGGCATGCCGGGCGAGGGCTGGGACGAGGAGCTCGAAGAGGAGGTCACCGCCTGGCTGGCCGTACAGCGGCCGCAGCTGGTGCTGATCGGACTGGGGATGCCCCTGCAGGAAAAGGTGCTGCGGCGCCGCCTCGGCTCCCTTCCTCCCGCGGTCTACTGCGCTGTTGGCGGTGCCATCGAGCAGATTGCGGGAATCCAGAAGCTGGCGCCGCGCTGGCTTGGCCGCCTCGGCCTGGAGTGGGCGTGGCGGCTCCTGCTGCATCCGCGGCGGGTTGCCTACCGGGTGTTCGGTGAACCCTGGGTCCTACTCGGGCTCCTGGTTCGGCGCCGGCTCCGCGGGCAGGGCTAGCTGCCGCGTCAGCCGGGCGCGGGCGCCAACCCTAGAACGTCTGGTCCTTCAGGGGACCGAACCCCTTGCCCCGGAGTCCTGCCGAGAATGCCCTGAACCAGTCGCCCAAGCCGCGGAAATCGCCGCGGCGCAGGAAGTAGCCGAGGTAGCCGCCGACGTCGGCAACCAATGATTTGACGCGGAAGTGGCGGCGGATCAGATAGCCGCGGTTGCGGTAGTAGTAATAGCGCTTGAACGCAGTCTCGGGGACGATGACGTGCCAGCGGGCGCCGAAGACGTGCTTGGTTTCGGAGAAGGCGTGCGGATGCGTGATGGCTGCCGTGGTGACCGTGCCGAAGCGGACGCCCGCCTTGCGCAGCCTGATGGTGAAGTCCACCTCGTCACCGCGGATGAAGAGGCGCATGTCCGGCAGGCCAACCTTGAAGAAGACATCGGAGCGGATCAGTGCGCCGTTGAAGAAGTGGCCGTCGTTCGGAAGGAATCCCACCTTCTCCAGCGCGCCCCGGTCGTGGGTCACCTTGCCGTCGAGGCGGAAGAAAAAGGAGAGCCTGTCGGGGTGCCCGGGTGCCACCACGAGCGGAACCACCGCCTCCAGGTCCCGAGCCTCCGCCTCACGGATCAGGGTGGCGAGGCACGCGGGATCCGCCGGCTCGGCGTCGTCGTCCATCATCCAGATCCAGTCAGCGCCGCTTGCCACCGCTTTCAGGACGGCCAGGGAAAATCCGCCGGCGCCGCCGAGGTTGGCTTCCGAGCGGATGTAGTCCACATTTTCGTGCTGTCCGGCAACGTCCGCGGCCGGCACGGTGCCGCTGTCAACAAGGCAAATGGACGCCACGGGCGCCGTCTGGCCGTTGATCGCGTTCAGGAGGACGGCAAGCTCACGGGGACGGTCAAACGTCACGGCGGCAACTGCGACCGACACTGGCATTGCGGGTTCCTTTCAGCACAGCCGCCGGCAAGTTTCCCGCCGGCGTTGGGCCGTGTGACGCGAAGCCATGTAGCCGTTGGCGTTAGTATCTTGACTAGAGTCCACTGTAATACAGCCCCGTCAGGCACTATGCACTGCCTGTCTGTGCGCATGGCGACGGAGAAGTTTCATTTATTGCACGTCAGATCCACAGCTATTTAGCCCCCACAGCCCCCCAAACCTCATCGCGCATCTGCGCCGGCCCGTAACCCGGTGCTATGCCGCTCCACAGGTGACCGCTTCGCGCGTCTGCGGGTCGCACTTTGCCCGGGCGCAGAGGGCCGGGAAATCGAACGCCGGTGCGCAGCGGGTCCGCGGAACGGGTGACGCGCCGTGATCATGTACCTGCTCATGATGCTGACGGCGGCGGTTGTCTCGTATGCGGCGACCTGGGGCGCACGCCTGGTCGGCAACAGGCTCGAGCTCTTTGCCCCCATCCGCAGCCGTGACATGCATTCGAGCCCGGTGTCGCGGCTCGGCGGCCTGGGGATCTTCGCCGGAGTGCTGGTGGCACTCGTGGTCGCGAACCAGTCTTTTTTCGTCAAGGACATCTTCCACGCCAATGCGGCCCCGTGGGGCGTGCTGGCGGGGGCAGCCGTCATTGTGCTCGTTGGCGTCGCGGACGATCTCCTGGATCTGCGCTGGTGGGTCAAACTCATCGGGCAGAGCGTCGCCGGCCTCGTAGTAGCTGTGTGGGGCGTCCGGATGACCATCATTCCCTTCGTTCCCGAGCCCATCCGCTTCGAGTCGGAACCTGTCAGCATCCTCGTCACCGCCGGCCTCATCGTGACCACGATGAATGCCTTCAACTTCATCGACGGACTGGACGGGCTGGCCGCCGGCGTGGCCATCATCGGCGGCTCGGCCTTCTTCCTGACCGCGTACTGGGTGCACCGGAACGCGCCGCTGCTGGACCGCTCGGACCTTGCCACGCTCCTGACCGCGGTGCTCGTGGGCAGCTGCCTGGGGTTCCTGCCGCACAACTGGTTTCCCTCGAAGATCTTCATGGGGGATTCCGGGGCGATGCTGATCGGCCTGCTGATGGCGTCGGCAGGCGTCGTGTCGACGGGCCAAATCAGCTCGGGGCTCTATGACCGCGTCAGCGGTATCCCCACGATCATCCCGATCCTGCTTCCCTTCGCCGTGCTTTTCCTGCCGCTGCTGGACCTCGGACTGGCGGTGGTCCGGCGCACTGCCGTCGGCCGCTCGCCCTGGTCAGCCGACCGGGGCCACCTGCACCACAAGTTGATGGACATCGGGTACTCCCACCGCACTGCCGTGATGCTGATGTACCTGTGGACCGCAGTGCTGTCGTTCGGCGGACTGGCCTTCGCGGTCTACCCTTGGCAGCTGGTTCTCGCGGTGGACATCGCCGCCGCCCTGGTGATGGGGCTCATCACGGCGTGGCCTTATCTCAGCCGGCGGGGCGCGGAAACACCGGAATAACCTCGGCTTTCCCGAATATTTCTATCTCGTGTAGAATTCAGGGGCAGGTCTTTCCTGCGCCACTCCACCCCCTGGCCCCGAAGATTGGGTTCGCATGACCTCCAGCGCCGAGCCCGGACCTGCGTCCGGCAAAGGATCCGTTGGCGTCTCCGGCCCCACCCGGTCGCTGTGGCTGGGCCTGCTGGGAATCAGCTCCACCGTTTCCGCGGCCGCCCTTGTCCTTACGGGCATTGTGGCAGCAGCACTGAATGGCTGGACCGGACTGCTTTCCAGCAGCTTCGGCGGGCTGCTGGTCATGGCTTTCTTTGCCATCAGCCTCCTGATCGGCCACTTCGTCGGCCGGAACAACCCGTCCGGCGCCATTGGCCTGTTCGTGGCTACCTATTTCGTCAAGGTCATCGGCTTCGCCGTGGTCCTTTTTGCGATTGGTGCGCCCGAGTGGCTGCATGGGCGCTGGTTCCTGATCGGAGCGGTCGTCGCTGTGGTGACCTGGCAGGCGGCTGAAATCTATGGTTTCAGCAAAGCGCGGTTGCAGATCTACAACGACCCCGAACCAACCAAGGGCAACACCGATGTCTAAGCAAAACCACCCCGGCAAAAACCCCTCCGGCGAACCCGCCAAACGGACCGGCGCTCCGGGCGTCTCAGCGGAAAATGGTGACGGCGGTTACAACGCTGGAATTGCCGTCTTTAGCTACATTATTGGCGGAATCATCGTCTGGAGTTTGATAGGGTGGGGTCTGGATTATCTGTGGGGAACCCGCTGGATTGTGCTCCTAGGCGCTCTGCTTGGAGCTGCGGGAGGGTTCTATCTGTCCCATATGCACGGCCTCACCAGTTCGAGAAATCCAGCTGGTGGGAACGGTGCAGCCAGCGGCCCGTCTGAGGATGGGAACAGTAATGCCAAATAATTTTACGAGGGGGAGGGCAAGCATGAAGCACGCCGGAACCCGACCAACGCCCAACGATGGACACTGCAGAGAGGAAACGCGTTGATCGCGCTTGCGCTCCCGGCCCAAAATTCAGGAGAGTTCACTCCTCCTGGAATTGAAGAAATGCACCTGCCGGCAATCCTGCCGTGGGGTGCGGCAGACGGATTCTCCAAGCAGATGCTGCTGGTAATCCTGTCCGTCGTCATTATCGCTACATTCTTTCTGCTAGCTGCGCGGAAGCAGCAGCTGGTTCCTGGCAAGCTGCAGTTCGCGGGTGAGATGGCCTATGGCTTCGTCCGCAACAGCATCGCCAAGGACATCATCGGCGGCAGAGACTTCATGAAGTATGTCCCGCTTCTGTTCAGCCTGTTCTTCTTCATTCTGGTGAACAACATCTATGGCGCGATCCCCGTGGTCCAGCTCCCGAGCTTCTCCCACGTCGGCGGCGCGTACGTGCTGGCCGTCATCGTGTACATCACCTGGATCGCCATCGGCGTCAAGAAGAACGGACTGCGGTACTTCAAGCTCGCCACCGTGCCGTCCGGAGTGCCGATATACATCCTTCCGATCGTCATCCCGATCGAGATCATCTCCAACTTCCTGGTCCGCCCGGTTACGCACAGCCTCCGTCTGTTTGCCACCATGCTGGCCGGCCACCTGATCGTCATGATCGCCGGTTCGGGAATCGAATACCTCGTCATGCAGGAAAACGTTCTGCTCAAGGGCACCTCTGTTCTGGTCCTTGCCGGCGCGATCGCCATGTACATGCTCGAAGCGCTCATCATGGCGCTGCAGGCCTATGTCTTCACCCTGCTGACGGCAATCTACATTGAAGGCGCACTCCACGCCGACAGCCACTAGGCACCCCACAAACTTCCCCTCACGGGGATGAAGCAACCCAAACAACCTGCCACAGAGATGGCATCTTGAAAGGAAGAAAAATGGAAGGCTCCATCAACGGCTCCCTCAACCTCATCGGCTACGGCCTCTCCGCCATCGGCGGTGGTATCGGTGTGGGTCTCGTGTTCGCCGCTTACATCAACGGTGTGGCACGTCAGCCGGAAGCACAGCGCGTTCTGCAGCCGATCGCATTCCTCGGCCTTGCGCTGACTGAAGCCCTCGCCATCCTGGGCCTGGTCTTCGCTTTCGTTCTCAAGTAAACCTTCAGAACCAAGCGAACATTCAGAACCGAGTAGATAAGGACGGGTGAAATATGAATCAGCTGATCATCTCAGCCGCCACCGCCGAGGCGGCTAACCCGCTCGTTCCCAATGTCTGGGAAATGGGCGTCGTCCTCGCCGGCTTTGCTGTCCTCTTTTTCATCGTGGTCAAGTTTGTTGTCCCGATGTTCGAGAAGACGTTCGCAGAGCGTGCCGAGGCCATTGAAGGCGGCATCGCCAAGGCCGAGCAGGCGCAGGCCGAGGCTTCCGCCGCACTCGAGCAGTACAAGCAGCAGCTCACCGAGGCCCGTGCCGAAGCCAACCGCATCCGCGAGGAAGCTCGTGCCGAAGGCGCCCAGATCCTTGCGGAGCTGAAGGAGAAGGCTGCAGCCGAGTCTGCGCGCATCACTGCGCAGGCACACGTGCAGATCGAATCCGAGCGCCAGGCTGCGGTAGTGGCCCTGCGTTCAGAGGTGGGCACCCTTGCCACCACGCTGGCTGGCCGCATCGTTGGCGAGTCCCTTGAGGACGACGCGCGTGCGGCACGTGTTGTTGACCGCTTCCTGGCTGATCTGGAGACCCAGAACGCAGGTGTAGGAAAGTAATGGCAGGTGTATCGAGCGAATCGCTGACCAAAGCGCTGACCGAACTGGAAGCCAAGCTTCCATTTGCATCGCTGCAGTTGGCAAAGGAACTCTTCGGAATCCTGGGAGCGATAGACAGCTCGGCTGGCTTGCGCCGCGCCCTGACTGACCCGTCCCGCAGCGGTGACGAAAAGTCGGCGCTGATCAGGAAACTGTTCGGCGGAAAAGTCTCCGCTGAGGCTGCGGACATCGCAGCCGGGCTGGCCAGCTCACGCTGGGCATCTGCGCGAGACATCGGCGATGCACTCGAGACGCTTGCCGCGACGGTAGTAATTGCCGTTGCAGAAAACAAGTCGGCCGTTTCTGCCTCCGGAATCTCGGGGCTGGAAGAACTCGAGAACGATCTGTTCTCTTTCAACCAGGCCGTGGCGTCAAGCCACGAGGTGCAGCGTGCTCTGTCTGAACCGCAGGCCAGCGCCGCAGCAAAGATTGTCTTGGCGGAGAGGCTGGTACCTGGCGCAAGCGAGGAAGCCAAGGCCCTCATCGGCCAGGCAGTGTCGCAGCCACGCGGACTCAAGTCCACCAAGCTCGTCGGCCGCTTCGCCGAGCTTGCCGCCAGGCGCCAGCAGCGGTGGATTGCAACGGTCAGTGTCACGCGTCCCCTCACGGAGACGCAGGCCAGCCGTCTGCAGCTCGGGCTCAACTCCCTCTACGGGCGGGAGCTCAAGATCAACACCACTGTTGATCCGGCGCTGATCGGCGGAATCCGAGTGCAGGTTGGTGACGAAGTGCTCGACGCTTCCGTCATCACCCGCCTGTTGGAGCTTCGCCGCCAACTGGCCGGCTAGCCGGACAAGCACAACTTAACTGATAGAAACCCCGGTCATCGTGAGCAACGATGATCACGAAAACAGGAGAGCAGGGACTGCAGATGGCCGAATTGACCATCAACGCCGACGACGTCCGTATTGCGTTGAACGAGTTCGCGGCGTCCTACGAACCCGGAAACGCAGAGCGCGTAGAGGTCGGCCGTGTGACCACCGCAGGTGACGGCATCGCCCGTGTTGAGGGCCTTCCCTCGGTCATGGCGAACGAGTTGCTTCGTTTCGAAGACGGCACGCTGGGCCTCGCCCAGAACCTCGACGTCCGCGAGATCGGTGTCATCATCCTCGGTGACTTCACGGGCATCGAAGAAGGCCAGGAAGTGCACCGCACCGGACAGGTTCTGTCCGTGCCGGTCGGCGACGCGTTCCTCGGCCGTGTGGTTGACCCGCTGGGCGTGCCCATCGATGACCTCGGCGAGATCAAGGCCGAGACCACCCGTGCCCTGGAGCTCCAGGCGCCCGGCGTGACCCAGCGCAAGTCTGTGCACGAGCCGATGCAGACCGGCCTGAAGGCAATCGACGCCATGATCCCGATCGGCCGTGGCCAGCGCCAGCTGATCATTGGCGACCGCCAGACCGGCAAGTCCGCAATTGCCATTGACACCATCATCAACCAGAAGGCCAACTGGGCCTCCGGTGACGTGAAGAAGCAGGTTCGCTGCGTTTACGTGGCAATCGGCCAGAAGGCGTCGACCATTGCCGCCATCCGCCAGACGCTCGAGGACAACGGCGCGCTGGAATACACCACGATTGTTGCCTCCCCGGCTTCTGACCCCGCTGGCTTCAAGTACCTGGCACCCTACGCAGGTTCCGCCATCGGCCAGCACTGGATGTACGGCGGCAAGCACGTCCTCATCGTGTTCGATGACCTCTCCAAGCAGGCCGAGGCCTACCGTGCAGTGTCCCTGCTGCTCCGCCGTCCGCCGGGACGTGAAGCCTACCCGGGTGACGTGTTCTACTTGCACTCCCGCCTGCTGGAGCGTTGCGCGAAGCTCTCTGACGAGCTCGGCGCGGGCTCGATGACCGGCCTGCCGCTCGTCGAAACCAAGGCAAACGACGTCTCTGCCTACATCCCGACCAACGTGATCTCCATTACCGATGGCCAGATCTTCCTGCAGTCGGACCTCTTCAACGCCAACCAGCGTCCCGCTGTTGACGTTGGCGTGTCGGTGTCCCGAGTCGGCGGCGCCGCGCAGGTCAAGTCGATGAAGAAGGTCTCCGGTACCTTGAAGCTGGACCTTGCACAGTACCGCGACATGCAGGCATTCGCGATGTTCGCATCGGACCTCGATGCCGCATCCCGCCAGCAGCTGACCCGTGGTGCACGCCTGATGGAACTGCTCAAGCAGGGCCAGTACTCGCCGTTCCCGGTCGAGAACCAGGTTGTGTCCATCTGGGCAGGAACGCAGGGCTACCTGGATGAAGTCCCGGTTGAAGACATCAGCCGTTTCGAGTCAGAGTTCCTGGAGCACCTGAAGCACAAGTCCTCCATCCTCACCACGCTGGCGCAGACCAACGTTCTGGACGATGACACCGCAGAAGCACTGAAGACCGCGATCGTGGAGTTCAAGAAGGGCTTCTTCGGCGAGGGAGACAACCATCTGGTAGGTGCCGGCCACGAGGAGCATGATGCTATCTCCGAGGGCCAGGTCGACCAGGAAAAAATCGTCAGGCAGAAGCGCTAGTTTCGCTGGCAGGGACTGCCGGAACCATTCGTGGTCCCGGCAGTCCCGGCCATCGGGATCTTAGGAAAGGATAAGTATGGGAGCCCAGATTCGGGTCTACCGCCAGAAGATCGCCTCGACGACGTCGATGCGCAAGATCTTCAAGGCGATGGAACTGATCGCTACCTCGCGCATCGGCAAGGCCCGCGCACGCGTAGCGGCTTCACTGCCTTACGCGAACGCAATTACCCGCGCCGTTTCTGCTGTCGCAAGCCAGAGCGAAATCGACCACCCTTTGACCACCGAGCCGGAGAAAATCCGCCGCGCCGCAGTCCTGGTAATCACCTCGGACCGTGGCCTGGCAGGTTCCTACTCCGCGAGCGTCCTGAAGCAGGCCGAGGGCCTGAACGAGCTGCTCCGCGCCGAAGGCAAGGAAGTCAAGACGTACCTCGTCGGCCGCAAGGCACAGGCGTACTTCGACTTCCGGGGCCGCCCCTACGGGCGGGTCTGGACCGGCGGTACTGATGCACCGGAGTTTGCTACGGCGCAGGAAGTCGGCGCGGCATTGCTGGAGGACTTCGCAACGGACTTCGAAGCGGGCGGCGTGGATGAGATCCACGTCGTTTACACCCGCTTCAAGTCCATGGTGACGCAGGAGCCGACGGTCATCCGTCTTCTTCCGCTCGAAGTTGTGGAAGAGCAGGCCGCTTCCGAATCGGAGCTGCTGCCCTTGTACGAATTCGAACCGGAGCCGGAGCAGGTCCTCGATGCCCTGCTGCCCCGGTACATCGAAGCGCGGATTTTCGCGGCCATGCTGCAGGCAGCGGCTTCCGAGCTCGCAGCACGCCAGCGGGCCATGAAGTCTGCCGGCGACAACGCCACGGACCTCATCAAGAAGTACACGCGTCTGCGCAACACCGCCCGCCAGGCTGAGATTACGCAGGAGCTTTCCGAAATCGTGGCCGGCGCCGACGCTCTCGCGTCGTAGCCGGACGGTTCCGGATCCAGCTTTACCTGCACCAAAAGATAAACTTAACCCCCACGCCATCTACTGAGTGAAGTGAGAGAGATGACTGCCACCGCTACCGAACACGTAGCCGCAACGTCCGGTGCTACCGGCCGCATTGCACGTGTTATTGGCCCGGTTGTCGACGTCGAATTCCCGGCTGACGCAATCCCTTCGATTTACAACGCACTCACCACGGAGATTACTCTCAACGGTGAGACCAAGACTGTCACGTTCGAGGTTGCCCTGCACCTGGGTGACAACCTCATTCGCGCCATCGCCTTGCAGGCTACCGACGGACTAGTCCGCGGCACCAATGTGGTGGACACAGGCTCGCCGATCACCGTTCCCGTCGGCGACGGCGTCAAGGGCCACATCTTCAACGTCCTCGGCAAGCCGCTTGACGTTGACGAGTCCGAGATCCAGGCTTCGGACCACTGGTCAATCCACCGCAAGGCTCCTGCCTTCGCGACTCTTGAGGGTTCCACCGAAATGCTGGAAACCGGCATCAAGGTCATCGACCTCCTCACCCCGTACATCAAGGGTGGAAAGATCGGCCTGTTCGGCGGCGCTGGCGTTGGCAAGACCGTTCTGATCCAGGAAATGATCACCCGTGTTGCCCGCAACTTCGGTGGCACCTCGGTGTTCGCCGGTGTTGGCGAGCGTACCCGTGAAGGTAACGACCTCTGGGTTGAAATGGAAGAGGCAGGCGTCCTCAAGGACACCGCCCTTGTGTTCGGCCAGATGGACGAGCCGCCGGGAACGCGTCTGCGCGTTGCCCTGTCGGCACTGACCATGGCGGAGTACTTCCGCGATGTGCAGAACCAGGACGTGCTGCTCTTCATCGACAACATCTTCCGCTTCACGCAGGCAGGCTCCGAGGTTTCCACCCTCCTCGGCCGCATGCCGTCGGCCGTGGGCTACCAGCCGAACCTTGCCGACGAGATGGGTCTCCTCCAGGAGCGCATCACGTCCACCAAGGGCCACTCCATCACCTCGATGCAGGCCATCTACGTTCCCGCAGATGACTACACCGACCCGGCACCGGCCACCACGTTCGCGCACCTCGACGCGACCACGGAACTTTCCCGTGAAATCGCTTCGCGTGGCCTGTACCCGGCCGTGGACCCGCTAACGTCGACGTCCCGAATCCTGGACCCGCAGTACATCGGCAAGGACCACTACAACACGGCCGTCCGTGTGAAGCAGATCCTGCAGAAGAACAAGGAACTCCAGGACATCATCGCCATCCTTGGTGTTGACGAACTGTCCGAGGAAGACAAGATCGTCGTGTCGCGTGCACGCCGTATCCAGCAGTTCCTCTCGCAGAACACCTACACGGCCAAGCAGTTCACCGGCGTCGAAGGTTCCACGGTCTCCATCAAGGACACCGTTGAAGGCTTCACCGCCATCTGCGACGGCGACCTCGACCACATTGCAGAGCAGGCGTTCTTCAACGTCGGCGGCCTGGATGACGTTGAGCGCCAGTGGGCCAAGATCCAGGAACAGACCAAGTAATATGGCTGAGCTTGAGGTTGAGATTGTCGCGGCGGACCACTTCGTGTGGTCCGGAGCGGCCAAGATGGTCAAGGCCCGCACCAGCGATGGTGAAATCGGAATCCTGCCCGGCCACTCGCCCGTACTGGCGATTTTGGCCGAGGGTGAACTGGCAATCGAGCCTGTTTCCGGTGACCGCATTGCTGTAGTTGTTGACGGCGGATTCTTCTCCGTTGACAACAACCGCGTGGTCATTGTTGCTGACAACGCCCAGCTGGGTGACGCGGCCACTGCGGGGATCCGCTAGCACGACCTTGATGGACGTTACTGGTTTTCCGTTCATCGCAATAGCAACCGTGTTCGCGTTGCTGATTTTTACGCTGTGCCTTTTCGGGGTGCGCCGCTTCAACCTGCGGCGCGCCCTGGGCACGGTGGACGCCTCCATTTGCACAGCTGGAAAGAGCTGGCAGATGGGGGTTTGTCGTTATCAGGACAACGAGCTGGAGTGGTTCAAGCTGCTCTCGCTCAGCGTCCGCCCCCGGTACCGCTTCAAGCGCAGCTCCCTTGAGCTCCTGGGTCGCCGGCAGCCCACGGAGGCTGAGCTGGTCAAGGTCCAGCCCGACGTCGTCATCGTGGAACTGCGCTACGAGGGCCAGGACGTCTTCCTGGCGATGAAGTTTGACGCCTACACCGGACTCTCCTCCTGGCTCGAAGCCGGGCCGGTCATCGGCGTCGGCACCTGGCGCTGAACATCCATCCCTGATTCTGCCCTTTGCCGGCAAATGTTTCAGGTCCTGAAAACATTCATGACACACAAAAAATGATCCCCGGCACGAATGCCGAGGATCATTTTGGTTCAAGGGCTATTCCCGTCAGGGGAGTCCTCGACTAATTAGACCAGCGTTACGCCGGTGGCCTGGGGGCCCTTGGCGCCCTGACCGATTTCGAACTGAACACGCTGGTTCTCGTCGAGGGTCTTGAAGCCACCCGTCTGGATCTCGGAGTAGTGAACGAAGACATCTCCATCGGAGTCATCCGGGGTGATGAAGCCGAAGCCCTTTTCAGCGTTGAACCACTTGACGGTTCCCTGTGCCATTTATTTCTCCTCATTATGGAACTAAATTAAGGCCAGCACACTTCGTACTGGTCTTGGTCACTCCGCGAGAAGAATCCTGGCTGCAGCCCCGGTGAGACCGGATATGCGTTGCAGGAGCTTCGCGCTCGCAACATGTCTTGCGAGCATGAAAAAACACCTACACAAAGACTGATACAAGAATTTCATGACAGTACGGTCTGGTCAACGGGAAAAACGCGGAATCGCATAAATTTTGGGCAAATCCCAAGTAAACGCCTGATCACCGACGCAGCGCCCGGCCTGCCCGGGCCTCAGAACAGCCGGGACTCGATGTCGTCCACGCCGCGCATGGCGTCGTAGTCCAGTGTGATGCAGTCAATCCCGCGGTCCGTCGCGAGCACGCGGGCCTGCGGCTTGATTTGCTGCGCGGCGAAGATCCCGCGGACCGGGGCCAGCAACGGATCCCTGTTGAGCAGCTCCAAATACCTCGTCAGCTGCTCCACGCCGTCGATGTCGCCGCGGCGCTTGAGCTCGATGGCCACGGTGGAGCCGTCCGCGTCCCTGGCCAGAATGTCCACCGGGCCGATGGCCGTGAAGTATTCCCGGCGGATGAGGGAGAAGCCGGTGCCGAGGGTTTCTATCTGCTCGGCCAGGAGGCGCTGCAGGTCCGCCTCCACGCCGTCCTTGATCAGCCCGGGGTCCAGGCCCAGCTCATGCGAGGTGTCATGCAGCTGTTCATGGATGTTGATGATCAGCCTGTCGTCCGTCTTGGCGGACTGGACGGTCCACTGCTCGATCACACCGACTTCAACGTCGGTGTCATCGGGGGAGGACACCCGCAGCGTGGCGGGAGGGCTCATCCAGTTCAGCGGCTTGTAGGAGCCGCCGTCGGAGTGCACCAGCACCGACCCATCGGCCTTCACCAGCAGGAGCCTGGTGGCAAGGGGAAGATGGGCTTTGAGCCGGCCAACATAATCAACGGAACAACGGGCTATGACTAGACGCACGCCGTACACACTACCGCGTCGGCAACGGGCACCGCGCACCGGGTCGCAGGCATGACCCCGGGGCGCGCAGGGGCGGTCGCGGCACCGGAGCCGTTCCGGCTGGGGCAGAATGGAAGCATGCCCCGCTCGAACCGCCCCCGCCGTGCAAAGACGGGGCGCGCCACCCCCGGCAACGCTGCCGGCGGAGGAAAGCACGGCTCAGGGCCGGCCCCGGAGCTTGACCTGGAGCGGGCCCGGGCGGGGATCGCCCGCCGCGAGAGCGCCCCGGACGGCGTCTGGATGGTGCGGTCCATGACCGCGCGCAAGGCGGAGAAGGCCTACATCTGCCCCGGCTGTTCCACAGCCGTGCTGCCGGGAGTCGCCCACCTTGTGGTGTGGGCCGATGACCACCTCTTCGGCGCGGCCGCCGGGCTCTCGGAGCGCCGGCACTGGCACACGAACTGCTGGACGTCGCGCAACTTCCGCTACCGCTAACAGCGATCGGCGGTAGGCCGCGCCCGCGGACGGAACGCAGCTGACGCGGAAGATAAGCTGGTACGCATGACTTTTGACCCGACGTCGTACGTGTTCAGCCAGCCGTCCGAAACGACCGCCATCCGCGCGTCCACGGTCCTGCCGGCCCGTCGCGAAAACATCGAGATCCGCACCGAGGACGGCCGCACGCTGGTGGGCGAGCTGGCCCTGCCGGAGTCCGGCCCGGTCATGGCCACGCTGATAACGCTGCATCCGCTGCCCACGCACGGCGGCTTCATGGACTCGCACGTCTACCGAAAAGCCTCTTACCGGCTGCCGGCGCTGGCCGGTGTGGCCGTGCTGCGGTTCAACACCAGGGGAACGTCGTCGCCCAGGGGAACCAGCGACGGCGAGTTTGAAGAGGGCATCGGGGAGCGGTATGACGTGGAGGCGGCCGTGCGGTTCGCCGTCGAGCGGGAGCTGCCCAACCGCTGGCTCGTGGGGTGGTCGTTCGGGACCGAGCTGGCCCTTATGTACGGTGCAGTGGAGCCGGTGGCATCGCAGGTAGAGGGTGCCGTGCTGCTGTCACCGCCGCTGCACCGCGCCACCGACGCCCACCTCAAGCTGTGGGCCGCCGCGGGCAAGCCGCTGACCGTGCTGGTGCCGGAACACGACGACTATCTCCGCCCTGCCGAGGCTGCCCGGCGCTTCGGCCTGGTGCCGCAGGCCCGCGTGGTGGCGGTCGACGGCGCCAAGCACCTTTGGGTGGGGGAGAAGCACGCGGCGCGCGTGCTGAACGAAATCGTGGACGACGTCACGAGCAACGGTTCAGGCGCCGCCGGGCTGCCGCAGGAGTGGAACGGGCCGGTGGCCACGGCCACCGCGTGAGGCGCATGCCTTCCCGCTAGTGCTTGTCCTGGCGGACTATGTAGATTTCCTTGACGAGCAGCAGGATGGCGGCGGCTGTGGGGATGGCGATCAGCGCGCCGAGGACTCCGAGGAGGCTGCCGCCGGCAATCACCGAGATGACCGCCACGGCACCGGGGACGGCCACGGCCTTTTGCATGATCCGGGGCGAGATGAAGTACGCCTCGAACTGGAGGTAGGCGAAGTAGCAGATGGCGTACGCGACCGCCTGCTGCCAGCCCAGGGTCAGGGTGATCAGGACAACCACCACTCCGGCGATCATTCCGCCGACCAGGGGTATGAACGCGAGCAGCGCCACCACGAAGGCAAGGAGCACGGCAAAGGGCACGCCGATGATGGACATCACGATGAACGCGAACGTGGCGTTCAGCAGGGCGACCGCAGCTTGTCCGATCACGTAGTTGCCCACCGAACGGGTGATTGCCTCGGACAGCGCCTCCACCCGGGGCCGCCTGGACCGCGGGGCAAGCCGGTATCCCCACTTTTTCATGGCAGGCAGGGCCGCGAGGAAGTACAGGCTAAGCACCAGCACGATCAACGTTCCGAAGAGGCCGTTCGCGACCGTGGAGCCGAAGCCCACCACGCCGCCGAAGATTCCGCCCATGGCCTCGGGGTTCTTGACGAACTTGTCCAGCTCCTGGGAGATGCGGTCGCGGACGCCGAACTGGCTGTCGAGGGACCGGAAGAACTCCGAGTTGATGAAGTCGCGGACCCACACCGGCGCCTGCTGGACGAGTTCCGTCACCTGCTCGACGATGGTGGGGATGAGGGTGGCAAAAAAGCCCACCACCGCAATGATCAGGACGGACACCGACAACAGGATGCCGGCGGGCCGGGGGATCTTGCGGGATTCGAGCCAGCGCACCACCGGGTCAAGGCCCAGGGCAATGAAAAGCGCCGCCACAATCCACAGGAGCAGCTGCGTGGTGTTGGACCCGATCCAGTACACCAGGAGGGCTAGGCCGACGCCGACCGTCCCCATGAATCCGACATACAGGGGTGCTGCGCAGAAATGCGGGGGCCGGGGGCGCCGAAGCGGGCCGTGTCGCCGCCGGCAGCGGTCTCCGGCTCGAGGTTGTCCAGCTGTTCCGGGGCATCTCAAAGCGGAGTCGGGGCTGTGCGCCGGGGATGGGCTGGCGGAGCCGGCGCAGCACGGCAACCAGCGCGGCAGGGCGGGCCGGGCCGCGGGCGCCTTCACTTCCGGCGCCGACTGATTCTTGGGGAGCTGGCGTCGGGCAGGTTTTCCGGGCCGTGGGTGGACGGTTCCGTCTGTTCAGTCACTGCTTTTAATGCCTTTTCCGTCCATGGCGCCGCGGCTGCGGGCCGGATGTGATGATCATCGCAAACACTATCAGCAGCCTTGTCAATAGACGGATGGAGGCCGATTCAGGGGGTGGCCAGAGGCTGCTGCGAAGGGCCGAACTGACTGATTGGTAACAAAACGGTTACTATTGAAAGCAAACCCCCGCTGATGATAGGTATACCTTTGCGTTTCAAGACTGCAGTTGCACTTGTGCTGCTCGGCCTCCTGACACTGCTGGCCGGAATCGGGCAGACGACCATCTGGGCCCCGGCCGAGACCGTCACGGCCACGGCTCCCGCTGATGCGAAAGCCGCGCCGCTGACCGTTATTGACCACAAACTTCGCACCGTCGAAGGGGGCACGGTCACCATCAAGGTCAAGGGTGAGGGCAGTTTCCTGCTGGCCGCAGGCCGCCCGGACGACGTCGACGCGTGGGTGGGCAAGACCGCCCACAACACGGTCACAGGACTCTCCGAGGACACGAAAGCCCTTCAGGTGGAACGCACCGACGGTGAAGCCACGGCGCCCACTCCGGCAGGATCGGATCTCTGGGTCTCCACGGAAAATGCCAGCGGCGAGCTGGACTACACGTGGACCGCGCCGGCGGACGGCGACTGGTCGCTGCTGCTGGCCAGTGACGGCACCAAGCCGGCGCCGACGTCGATTTCCATGACGTTCCCCAATGACACCTCCACGCCGTGGGCCGTGCCGCTCATGGTCCTCGGTGGACTCCTGATGATTGCCGGCGCTGCGCTGCTCGTCCTCAAGCCCAAGGGCGGAACGCCCGGGCAGGGCGGTTTCCACATCAGCCTGGGCAGCCAGTTCGCCAAGCGCGCGCGGGCCAAGGCTGCCGCGAGGGCCTCCGCCAAGGCCGGCACCGGAGCCGGCACCCGGCTCAGCATTCTGGTGGCAGCGGCCACGGCCGCGGTCCTCGCCGGTACGGGCGTGGCAGCCCAGGCCAGCCAGACGCCGCAGCCCGCCGCCACGGGCGCGTCCTCCAGCGCGGCTCCTTCCGGTTCCGCTTCGGCCGCACCGGCCGCCGGTGATTCGCCAGTGCTCCTCGATGCCCAGTTCCGCCGCATCCTGGAACAGGTTGCGAGCGCCACCGATGCCGGCGATGCAGCCAAGGACGCCAAGAAACTTACGGCGCGTGTCGCCGGAACAGAGCTCGAAGTCCGGACGCAGAACTACAAGATCCGCTCGCGGGTGGCTTCCTACGATGCGCGCATGCCCGTGCGCTCCACCAAGCTCCTGACCACCGTCGTGACGAGCAAGCGGGCCTGGCCCCGGTCCGTCCTGGCCGTCACCCAGGGCGAAGGCAACGTGGTCCCGCAGCTCCTCACGCTGGTGCAGAGCTCCCCGCGGGAGAACTACAAGCTCGTGGGCACCACTCCGCTGCAGCCGGGCACCACCTTCCCGTCGATCGAGCGCAACGGCACCGAGACCCTGTCCAAGGACGACAAGTCAGGCCTGCTGTACAGCGGCGAGGAAGCCCTCGCAGGGCTGGCGGACCGCCTGACGAAGGCCAACTCCACCTTCAAGGACAAGCTCGTGGAAGGGGAGTCCTCGCCATACATCGCGGACACCCTTTCGTACCAGTCTGACGTGGTGAAGGAAGGCGTGAACGGCAAGTTCGCCTTTAGCCACAAGGTGGTGCCCGGCAGCACTGTCGTCTTCCGGACGGCGGACGGCGGCGCACTGGTTCTTGGCCGCCTCACGTTCAACTTCGACGGCACTCCCAAGTCCGAGGGCGACAAGCTCTCCATTGGAAGCGACGCGGCCGTCCTGGCCGGTGGCAAGGAAACCACCAGCGGGATGGTGCTGAACTTCGCGGAGTCCATGGCCGTGTACGTGCCGCCGGCCGATTCGAAGGACCCGATGAAGCTCGTGGCCGCCACCCGGGGGCTCGTCGGAGCCAAGTTCAAGTAGGTCCGGCTCCAGGCAGACCCGGGAGGAGGCCCCGGCCCGGTGATCCGGGCCGGGGCCTCCTGCGTCCGCGGTGCTTCCCGTGGACGCAGGAGTGGCTAGAGTGGACGCTATGAGTTCGCCAGCATCCCGTCCTGTCCCTCCAGCCGCCGCCAGCCAGCTCAACCTCCGCGGCGCCGTCGATCTTTCCTCGCTAAAGCAACGGCCCGCGCCGCCGGCGTCGGCAGCGGGAAACGCCCCCGCGCCCGGAGAGCCGGGCGCCGAGGGGCCAGCGCTCCGCGTAGAGGTCACGGAGGGAAACTTCCAGGACCTCATTGAGTTGTCGGCGCAGGTGCCGGTCGTGTTCGCCCTGTGGGCGGCGTATTCGCCGGAATCCGCCGGCGTGCTGGACGCCCTGGACCGGATCGTCCAGAGCTATGCCGGACGGCTGGTCCTCGGCGCTGCCGACATTGACGCCTTCCCCCAGCTGGCCCAGGCCTTCCAGGTCCAGGCCGTGCCCACCGCGGTGGCCGTGCTCAAGGGCCAGCCCGTGCCCCTGTTCCAGGGCGGAGCGGACGAAGAGCAGATCCGCGCCCTCCTCGACGAACTGCTCAAGGTGGCCGCCGCCAACGGCGTCTCCGGGAACGTGGGAGGCGCGACGCCGGGTGAGATCGCCCCCGCGCCACTGCCGCCGCTGCACCAGAAGGCCTTCGACGCCATTGAGGCCGGGGATTTCGCCGCTGCCGCCGTTGCCTACCGGCAGGCCCTCACCGAGATGCCGGCGGACGCCGAAGCCAAGGCCGGACTTGCCCAGGTTGAGCTGATGGACCGCCTCCAGAAGCTGTCGGGACCCGACGGCGATGCCCTCCGCCAGCTCGCGGCGGACGAACCTGACAACCTCGCGGCCCAGCTTGGCGTTGCCGACCTGGACATCGCCGGCGGCCATGTGGAGGATGCCCTGAGCCGGGTGGTGGGCTTCATCGGCAGGAACTTCGGTCCGGAACGCGAAACCGCCCGGATCCGCCTGCTGGAGCTCTTCGACGTGGTCGGGACAACCGACGAACGCGTCGCAAAAGCCCGCCAGGCCCTGGCACGGGTTCTGTTTTAGTGGCCACGCCCGCCCTCTTCAGGCCCCTGGCCCTGCGGTCACTGGAACTGCAGCACCGGGGCTGGGTCTCACCCATGTGCCAGTACAGCTGCGACCCCGCCGCCGCGCCCGGAGTGCCAAACGACTGGCACCTGATGCACCTGGGCTCGTTCGCTGCCGGCGGAGCGGCCCTTATCCTGACGGAGGCCGCGGCCGTCAACGCTGCCGGGCGGATCAGCCCGCGCGACGCCGGCCTCTATGACGACGAGCAGGCGGCAGGCTGGGAACGCATCGTCAGCTTCGTGCACCGCCACGGCGTGGCGGACACCAAGATCGGTGCCCAGCTCGCCCACGCCGGGCGCAAGGCGTCTACGTACTGGCCGTTTTCCGGTGAGAAAGGCTCCGTGCCCGCTGCCGACGGCGGCTGGGGCACCGTGGGGCCGGGCACCGCCGCCTTTGACGGCTATGCGCCGCCGGCGGCCATGACCGAGGAAGACATCCAGGGCGTCATCGCGGACTTTGCCGCCTCCGCCACGAGGGCCGTTGAAGCCGGCTTCGACACTATCGAGGTGCACGGAGCCCACGGCTACCTCCTCCACCAGTTCCAAAGCCCGCTGGTGAACGACCGCGCCGATGCCTGGGGCGGCGACGCGGAGGGGCGGAACAGGCTGACGCTGGCTGTGGTCGACGCCATCCGGAACGTGATCCCCGACTCCATGCCGCTGCTGCTGCGGATCTCCGCCTCCGACTGGGCCGAGGGGGGAATCGGCATCGAGGACTCGGTGCATCTGGCGTCGCAGGCGGCCGAGCACGGCGTTGACCTCATCGACGTTTCGAGCGGCGGAGCCGTGGCACACCAGCAGATCCAGCCCGGGCCGGGGTACCAGACCGGATTCGCCGCACGCATCCGGCGCGAAACAGGCGTCGCCACCGGCACGGTCGGGTTGCTGACATCGCCCGGCCAGGCAGAGCACGTGGTGGCCACCGGGCAGGCCGACGGCGTCTTCATTGCGCGGGCTGCCCTCCGGGATCCGCACTGGTGGCTCCGCGCGGCGTTCGAGCTGGGCCACGACCTGCGGTGGGCTCCCCAGTACGAGCGCGCAGTTCCACGCCACGCGTTCTGACCTACGGCGTTCTGACCGTACGACATTCTGGTCCGCCCGCGGTCATCCCCCTTCTACTCCTTCCGGAGGATCCACATTGGAGGGTGCGCGGCTTAGGGTAAGTTCATGACCCTTCCCGTTACAGCCCTGTCGATCCGGGGCCTGGCCAAGCGCTTCGGCAGCAAGATTGCCGTGGACGGAATCAGCCTCGACGTCCCGTCAGGGTCGTTCTTCGGCATAGTCGGCCCCAACGGGGCCGGCAAAACCACCACGCTGTCGATGGCCACGGGGCTCCTCCGGCCGGACTTCGGCACCGCGCTGGTGCATGGCGTGGACGTCTGGGCCCGGCCGCTGGAGGCCAAGAAGCTGATGGGGATCCTGCCCGACGGCGTGCGCCTCTTTGACAGGCTTAGCGGCGAACAGCTTGTCACCTACGCGGGGCTGCTCCGAGGCATGAACAAGGACGTGGTGGCTTCCCGGGTAGGGGAACTGCTGGCCGCGCTGGACCTTAGCCAGGACGCCGGGACGCTCGTGGTGGACTATTCCGCCGGCATGACAAAAAAGATCGCACTGGCATCCGCGCTGATCCATGCCCCGAAGGTCCTGGTCCTGGATGAGCCCTTCGAATCCGTGGATCCCGTCTCCGCCGCCAACATCCGGGACATCCTGGACAGGTACGTGGCCTCCGGAGGAACGGTGATCGTGTCGAGCCATGTCATGGACCTGGTGCAGCGGATGTGCGATCACGTGGCAGTGGTCGCGGCGGGGCGGCTCCTCGCGGCCGGGACGGTGGACCAGGTCCGCGCCGGCGCGAGCCTCGAGGAGCGCTTCGTCGAGCTCGTGGGCGGCCGGAGCCAGACCGAGGGGCTGGAATGGTTGCGCACCTCCTAAGGCTGAAGCTGGCGCTCCTGCGGAACGGCCTGCGTCGGAGCCCCTGGCAGCTGGTGGGTCTGGCCATAGGCGGCCTCTATGCCCTGGGCATCGTCGGGCTGTGTGTCACGGCCTTGCTCTTCCTCCGACAGGAGGATGCCGGCCTGGCCCAGACCGTGGTGGTTCTTAGCGGTTCCGCAGCCGTCCTCGGCTGGGGGATTGTGCCGGTGGTGGCCTCCGCGGCTGACATGACGCTGGACCCGGCCCGGTTCACCACCGCGGCAGTCCCCATGCCGCAGCTTCTGGCCGGGCTGGGCCTGGGCGGCCTCATCGGCATTCCGGGGCTGGCCGCCGTCATCGTGGCGCTGGCGACAGTCGGCACCTGGTCACGCGGCATCCTTCCCGCCGCGGGTGCCCTGGTGGGGGCCGTGCTGGGCGTGCTGAGCTGCGTCGTGCTGTCCAAGGTGGTCACCACGGCTACGGCCAGCCTGGCCGCCTCCCGGCGCTTCAAGGATGTCAGCGGAACCGCGTTCATGGTGCCGCTCGTCCTGCTCGGCCCGATCATGGCAGGAATCTTCCAGGGCGTGTCAGCTTCGGGCGACTACTTGGCCGACCTTGCCCGGGGCCTGTCCTGGACGCCGTTGGGCGCGGCATGGTCGCTGGGCGGTGACCTCGCGGCCGGGCATGCGGGCCAGGCAGCATTCAAGCTGCTCATCGCGGCCGCCACGCTGGCCGGCCTGGCCTGGTGCTGGAAGGTACTGCTCGAGCGGGCCCTGGTGACTCCGCCCTACGCCGGCAGCAGCCGCAGGAAGGGCGGACGGATGGGACTCTTCTCACTGTTGCCTGCCACTCCGGTCGGCGCTATCACCGCCCGTTCACTGACCTACTGGTTCCGCGACCCCCGGTATTCCGGATCGCTCGTCGTCATTCCTCTGCTGCCGGTAGTACTTGCGTTCCAGGGCAGCCAGACGAATGACTTCGGCGTCCTGCTGATCGTCGGGCCGCTGACCGCCTTCCTGCTGGCATGGTCCATTTCGTCCGACGTGTCCTACGACAACACGGCATTCGCCCTGCACCTTGCCGCCGGAGTGCGCGGCGTCCATGACCGGCTGGGACGGGCCCTGGCCTGCCTGGCCTTCGCGCTGCCCGCCGTGCTGATCCTGGCGACCGTGCCGTTCTTCATCACCGGGGACTGGGAGAAGCTGCCAGGCATTCTGGGGCTGTCGGTCGGGGTCCTCCTCACGGGGCTGGGGCTGGCCTCCGTGGTTTCCGCCCGCTACACCATTGCCGTCCCGCTGCCCGGCGACAGCCCGTTCAAGAAACCGCCCGGCAACGTGGCCCAGACCCTGGCCGTCCAGTTCGGCGGGATGGGGGTCCTGCTGGTGCTGATCCTTCCGGAGGCCGCCCTGCTGATCGCCCAGCTGCTGACGGGGCAACAGGTCTTTGGCTGGATCAATCTCGCGCTCGGCCCGCTGCTTGGTTCGGTGCTCTTCGTTGCCGGAGTGAGGGTGGGCGGGCGCTGGCTGGACGCCCGCGGACCGGAACTCCTGGCACAGCTGACAGTGAACCGGTAAAACTCTCTGCCGGGGCGGCCCGGACCGTGATTGACTAGGCACGTAATGGGCAGGGACGAGGAAAGGCCGTGACCATGGAGGTCGTCATCCTTCCGGGCATGCGACAGATCGCCTCCCTGGCGGCGGACGCAGTTGAAACCCTGCTGCGGCGCAAGCCCGATGCCGTGCTGGGACTCGCCACCGGCTCGTCGCCCCTTCCCGTCTACGACGAAGTGGCCCGGCGCCACGAACAGGCCGGCCTGGACTTCAGCAGGGCGTACGGATTTACCCTGGACGAGTATGTAGGGCTGGCCCCCGGCCATCCCGAGTCCTACCGCGAAGTCATCCGCCGCGACTTCACAAGCCGAGTCAACATCGACCCGGAAAACGTCCTCGGACCCGACGGCAATGCCGCTGACATTCCGGCCGCCTGCCGGGCCTACGAGGAAGCAATCCGGGCGCGCGGGGGAGTGGACCTGCAGTTTCTGGGACTGGGCACCGACGGGCACATCGGCTTCAATGAGCCAGGCTCCTCGTTGGCGTCGCGCACGCGCATCAAGTCCCTGATCGAACAGACACGCCGGGACAACGCGCGATTTTTCCGCAACCTCGATGAGGTGCCGCATCATGTGGTGACGCAGGGGCTCGGCACCATCCTGGATTCGCGTCACGCGGTCCTCGTGGCCACCGGCGCCCAAAAGGCGCAGGCCGTCCATGACCTCGTGGAAGGGCCCGTTGCCGCGATCTGCCCGGCGTCGGTCCTTCAGCTCCATCCCCATGCCAGCATCCTGGTGGACGAAGCGGCGGCGTCGTCGCTGAAACTCGCCGACTACTACCGCCACACGTACGACCACAAACCGGCCTGGCAGGGCCTCTAGCGCCCTGGACCGCCGCCGGGCGCCGCTGCCTCGGCGTGTCCCGGCGTCCGGTGCCCGCTGTCCGGAACGGCTAAGATGGATGGCATGACTAGCATGACGGATCCTCTCGAGAACGACCCCATGCGTGAGCTTTCCGGAGCCGGATCGTCCACTGCAACCATTGAGCGCGAGGAACTGCGCCAAGAAGTGGAGCCCGGGGACCGCGAACGCTTTTCGCACTACGTCCGCAAGGAAAAGATCATGGAGTCCGCGCTCTCCGGCGAGCCGGTCATCGCCCTGTGCGGCAAGGTCTGGACGCCGGGGCGGGATCCCCAGAAGTTTCCCGTGTGCCCCATGTGCAAAGAGGTTTACGACGGCCTGCGGCCCGAAAATGACGGCGGCAAGGGTTCCGGCGGGGACTCAGGCAACAACAAGTAGTGACGGAGACACTCTTCGGCGGACCCACTCTGCCTCCGGCTTATCCGGAACGTGCAGCCTGGGGAACCGCCCCGAAGCTGCGCGCCTGGCAGCAGGAGGCCCTGGACCGCTACTTCAGCACCAGTCCGCGCGACTTCATGGCCGTTGCGACACCCGGTGCCGGCAAGACCACCTTTGCGCTGCGGGTGGCGTCCATGCTCATCGAAGCCGGCACGGTCAACCGGGTGACGATCGTCGCCCCGACCGACCACCTCAAGCGGCAGTGGGCTGACGCCGCGGCGCGGGTGGGTATTGCCATTGATCCGAACTTCAAGAATTCCGACGGCCAGCACGGCCGCGGGTTCATCGGCGTCGCCGTGACATACGCGCAGGTGGCCAGCAAGCCGATGCTGCACCGGGCCAAGACGGAAGCCGCCCGCACCCTGGTGATTCTCGATGAAATCCACCACGGCGGCGAGGCGTTGTCGTGGGGCGACGGACTCCGCGAAGCGTTCGATCCTGCCGCCCGGCGGCTGTCCCTGACGGGTACGCCGTTCCGCTCGGACACCTCGCCCATCCCGTTCGTGGAGTACGCCGAGGACAGGGACGGCATCCGGCGTTCAAAGGCGGACTACACCTACGGCTACGGCAGCGCCCTGCGGGACCACGTGGTGCGCCCTGTCATGTTCATGGCCTACTCGGGGCAGATGCGCTGGCGCACCAGCGGGGGCGAGGAGATGGCCGCGTCCCTGGGAGAGGCGGCAGTCACCAAGGACGTCACGTCCCAGGCATGGCGGACAGCCCTGAACCCCACGGGCGAGTGGATTCCCGCGGTGCTGGCCGGCGCGGACAAGCGCCTCAGTGAAGTCCGGCGCTCCGTTCCCGACGCCGGCGGCCTGGTGATCGCCACGGACCACGACGACGCCAGGGCGTATGCGGGGCAGCTGAAGAGGATCACGGGGGAATCACCCACGGTGATCCTTTCCGATGATGCCAAGGCCTCAAGCAAGATCGAGGAATTCACCGCCAGCGACAAACGGTGGATGGTGGCGGTCCGCATGGTGTCCGAAGGCGTTGACGTTCCGAGGCTGTCGGTCGGCGTGTATGCGACGTCAACGTCGACCCCGCTGTTCTTCGCCCAGGCCGTGGGCCGCTTCGTGCGTGCCCGGAAGCGGGGAGAGACGGCGTCGGTGTTCCTGCCGTCGGTGCCCCAGCTGATGGCGCTGGCCAACTCCATGGAAGCCGAACGGGACCATGCCCTGGACCGGCCGGAGAAGGAGGACGGGGACGGTCTCTTCAATCCGGAAGACTCGCTGATGGACGAAGCCAACCGGGAGGACAAGGCCTCGGACAGCCTGACCAAGGGCAAGTTCGAGGCACTGGATTCCCAGGCGAGCTTCGACCGTGTGCTGTTTGACGGCGGTGAGTTCGGCACCGGCGGCGACATCGGTTCCGAGGACGAACTGGATTTCCTGGGCATTCCGGGCCTGCTGGATGCGGAGCAGGTGGGCACCCTGCTGCGCCAGCGCCAGCACGAGCAGCAGAGCCGCAAGAAACGCCTGGCTCCGGCGGACGCGCCTGCGGCCCCGGCGGTCCCGGACCACCGGATGCTGATGGAGCTGCGCAACGAGCTGGCCAAGAACGTGGCCGCGTGGTCGGCGCGGACCGGGACGCCGCACGGCGTGGTCCACACGAAGCTGCGGACGGTCTGCGGCGGGCCTCCGGTCGCGCAGGCGAACGAGGAACAGCTCCAGTCCCGGCTGAAGAAGCTCCAGGACTGGTTCGTCGGCCGGAAGTAGGCCTAAAAGACATTGTGTGCAGGAAAGGCGGGGCCGCCTCAGACGGCCCCGCCTTTCCTGTTGTCGTCCGGTCTCGCGGCCGGGGCGCCGGCTATTCGAGGTCGACGCCGCCCAGTTCCATTTCGGCATACGTGTCATCAAGGTCGTCGGCAATTCCGGCCGTGAGCCGCTTGATCACGGTGACCGAGTAGCCGGCCTGTACCGCGTCCAGGGACGTTGCCATCACGCAGTGATCGGTGGCCAGCCCCACCACCACGACATCCTCGACGTCATGGCTTTGGAGCCAGTCATCAAGCCCGATGGAGTCTTCCTCGGGAGCGTAGTCCGGGTCCCCGGCCGAGGGCAGGGCGCCGGGCTTCCGGTCCCCGGTGGGGACGGCGTCCTCGGGCGCCAGGAGTCCTTCAAAGCCGGAGTAGGCGGCGGTGTGGAGGCCCTTGTGGAAATAGGCCTGGATGTGTTCGGTGTCAAGGTCCGGATGCAGCTCGGCACCCTGCGACCCTGCGACGCAGTGGGGCGGCCAGCTGTCCTTGAAGTCCGGAGTCTCCGAGAAGTGGGCGCCGGGATCGATGTGCCAGTCCTGGGTGGCCACGATGTGATCGAACTGGCCGTGATGCGCCTCGACATACTCGCTGATGGCGCCCGCCACTGCCGCACCGCCGTCGACCGGCAGCGCGCCGCCTTCGCAGAAGTCGTTCTGGACGTCGACAATGATCAGTGCACGTGACATCAGTTCTCCTCGTAGATGGTGGGGATGGCCGGTTCACCGCGCTGCAGGCGGTGGACGACCGCCGGCAGCTCCGCCATTGAGTCGGCATGGCGCTGGCGGGCGCGAAGCACGCCCTCGTGGCCTGTCCAGCCCGGCAGCAGCTCTCCGTTCTTGATGAACTGCTGGAGCAGGGGCCGGTCGTCGCCGTCGTCAACCGGACGGTGGCCGACGCCGACGATTTCGTGGGTGGCCGTGCCGTGCTCGTTGAGTCTGCGGAGGGCATACTTGCGCCCGCCCTTGCTTGCCTTGTTCTTGGCCGTCTTTGCGACGGACACGAATTCCCCGGTGTCATCGGTGCGGCTGACCAGCTTGTAGACCATGCTCGCGGTGGGGGCCCCGGAGCCGGTCACGAGGGATGTGCCCACGCCGTAGGCATCGACGGGAGCGGACTGAAGGGCTGCAATGGCGAACTCGTCCAGGTCCGAGGTGACCATGATCCGGGTGTTTTCGTTGCCCAGTTCATCGAGCAGGCGCCGCACCCACTGGGCCTGCTCCACCAGGTCGCCGGAGTCCAGCCGGACAGCCCCCAGCTTGTCCCCGGCGATCTCAACGGCCGTGCGGACGGCCGTTTCGACGTCGTACGTGTCAACGAGCAGCGAGGTGCCCGCGCCCAGGGAGGCGACCTGCGCCTCAAAGGCGTCGCGTTCAGTGTCGTGGAGGAGTGTGAAGGAATGGGCCGCGGTGCCCACGGTCTTGATCCCGTAGCGGAGGCCGGCCTCCAGGTTGGAGGTGCTGGCGAACCCGGCGATGACGGCGGCGCGGGCGGCTGCCGTGGCCGACTCCTCCTGCGTCCGGCGGGAGCCCATCTCGATGCAGGGCCGGTTGCCGGCGGCGGTGATCATCCGGGACGCCGCCGAGGCGATGGCGCTGTCGTGGTTGAGTACGGACAGCACGTAGGTCTCCAGGATGCAGGCCTCCGCGAACGTCGACTCGACGATCAGGATGGGGGAGTTGGGGAAGTAGGCCTCACCTTCGGCGTAGCCCCAGATGTCCCCGGTGAAGCGGAAGTCGGCCAGGTAGTCCAGCGTCTCCTTGTTGACCACGCCGGTGCGCCCCAGGAACTCGAGTTCGGCGTCGCCAAACCGGAATGCCGCAATGCCGTCCAGGAGCCGGCCGGTGCCGCCCACGATGCCGTAGCGGCGGCCGTCCGGGAGCCTGCGCGCGAAGGCCTCGAACACCGATTTGCGGTGCGCAGCGCCGGAATGCAGCGCTGCCTGCAGCATAGTCAGCTCGTAGTGGTCGGTGAACAGGGACGTGCGTGGCTGGTCCCAGCTGGCGGAGGTACTCACAAAATCACTCTAGTGCGCATCCCCATAGAATGGACAGATGACCCTAAGCGTTGCGCTCGGCCCTGACACCCAGGAGAGCACCCAGACCGGAACAGCGGTGTCCACCGACACCCTGACCGCCCCGGACATCCCCTGGAACCTCGTGATCTGGAATGATCCCGTCAATCTCATGAGCTATGTCAGCTACGTTTTCCAGAGCTATTTCGGCTATTCGGAGACCAAAGCCAACAAGCTCATGATGGAGGTCCACAAGAAGGGCCGGTCCATTGTTGCCCACGGCAGCAAGGAACAGGTGGAACAGCACGCCGTCGCCATGCACGGCTACGGCCTGTGGGCAACGGTCGAGAAGGCCACCGGCGGAAACAGCGGGGGCGGCAAGAGCGGCGGCCCGGGCAAGGGCAAGGGAAAACGTGGCTAAGGCTTTCAAATACGGACTCAAGGGCATTACCGGTTTCCTGGAGCCGGCCGAGCGGGAACTGCTGCGCAGCCTCTTCGACGACGTCGTGTCGATGCTTGAGCCCGGGGACAGCGGCAGCCAGGATCCGCTCACCGCTTTGATCGGGCTCGACATGGACGTCCGCGAACCCTCGGACCGCGCCCTCCGGCGGCTGCTGCCCAACGTCATGAAGGACGACGGCGCCGCCTCGCTGGAGTTCCGGCAGCTCACCGAACGCTCGCTGCGCGAGACCAAGATCGGCGCGCTCCGCGCCGCCGCGCTGGACCTGGACAAGGACGAACTGGTCCTGGCTGACGCGGACGCCAGGCACTGGTCCATGGCGCTCAACGACGTCCGGCTGGTGCTCGCCGAACGTTTGGACATCCAGGACGAGGCCGACGCCGACCACGTCCACCAGATGCAGGACTGGTCGCAGGCGGAAGACGTGGAGAGCTACCTCGCCCTCGTGTACAACTTCACCACCTGGCTCCAGGAATCCCTGGTCCAGGCCATGCTGCAAGCCATGGAATCGCGGCCCTGATCCGTGGGCCCCTGCAGCGGGCACTCGGCGCTGGTGTGACAAATTAGACATGAGGCGGACGCCACAATGTGATGGCCGCACCCACACGGAAGACCTATCCTCGAATAATCATGACTTCAGCATCGAGCATGGATCCGGCAGCAGTCGCTGCAGCGGAGTCCGCAACGGCCGTTGGCATCAATCTGGGATCGCGGCCGATCGGGGTCTTTGACTCCGGCGTCGGCGGGCTCACGGTGGCACGGTCCATCATCGATCAGTTGCCCAACGAGTCCATCCTCTACGTGGGCGACACCGCCCACGGGCCGTACGGCCCCCTCCCGATCGCCGAGGTGCGTGCCAACGCCCTGGGCGTCATGGACGAACTTGTGGATTCCGGCGTCAAGCTCCTCACGATCGCCTGCAACTCGGCGTCGGCGGCGGTGCTCCGCGACGCCCGCGAACGCTACACCGCCCGTTACGGGATCCCGGTGATCGAAGTCATCCAGCCGGCCGTCCGCCGCGCGGTGGCGGCGACCCGCACAGGCCGGGTGGGAGTGATCGGCACCTCCGCCACAGTCGGTTCGCGGGCGTACGAGGACACCTTCGCCGCGGCGCCGGACCTTCAGATCACGTCCGCAGCCTGCCCGGCCTTCGTCAGCTATGTGGAGGCGGGCATCACGACGGGCCCGGACCTGCTCGCGGTGGCGGCGGAGTACCTCAAACCGCTCAAGGCGGCCGGCGTGGACACCGTGGTCCTGGGCTGCACGCACTACCCGCTCCTGACGGGCGTGATCTCCTACGTCATGGGCGAGGACGTCACGCTGGTCTCGAGCGCCGAGGAAACCGCCAAGGACGTCTACCGGGCGCTGGCCAGCCGGGGCCTGGAGCGGACCGCCGCCGCGCCGCCGGAACACAACTTCATCGCGACCGGCGACGCAGGCCAGTTTGAAGCCCTCGCGCGCAGGTTCCTGGGGCCCGAGGTGCTCAGCGTCCGCCACGTCGACCACGTCGCGGCACAGTACCCGACCGGAAGCCTGGCCCGGATCACGCCGGAAATGATCGCCGCCGCGCAGGGCACGGCCGCGCGGCCCCGCATCTCCAATTTCGTGGGCCAGGGTATCGGCAGCGGCCACGCGACCGGGGGTTCCGGACAGTGAAGCTCACGATCGTCGGCTGCACGGGGTCCTTCCCCGGCCCCGGTTCGCCCGCCTCCTGCTACCTGCTGACGGCGAACGACGGCGAACGCACCTGGAAGGTCGTCATGGACCTGGGCAGCGGAGCCCTGGGGGCCATCCAGCGCTACACGGACCTCGAGGATATCGATGCGATCTTCCTCACGCATCTGCACCCGGACCACTGCATGGACCTGTGCGGCCTGCACGTGGCCGTGCGCTGGAAGCCGGGCGGCTGGGGCCGCGGACGGATTCCGGTGTGGGGTCCGGCAGCGACGGCCGACAGGATGGCCACCGCGTACGGCCTTGACCTGGACCCCGGCATGCACGAGGAATTCGACTTCACCAACTGGGCCGAGCGCCAGTCCGTCTCGGTAGGACCTTTCACCGTGACGCCGTTCGCGGTCAACCACCCGGTGGAGGAGGCCTACGCGCTGCGCGTGGAGGTGACCGAGCCGGATGCGTCCGGGGCCGCCGTGACGCGCGTGCTGACCTATTCCGGCGACACCGATTCGTGCCGCGGACTGGAGGAGGCGGCGAAGGACGCCGACCTCTTCCTGTGCGAGGCAGCCTTCGAGGAAGGCCGCGACGACGGCATCAAGGACGTCCACCTGACCGGCAAACGGGCGGGGGAGGCCGCCACCGTGGCGGGCGCCCGCCGCCTCCTCCTCACCCACATTCCGGTGTGGACGTCTCCGACGACGGTCATGGCCGAGGCGCGCCCCGTGTTCGCCGGTGATGTGGCCGTCGCGGTCGCCGGCGTGCACTACACCGTCTAGGGCCGGCGGTCCCGGGCTGCGCCGTCTGACGCTGCGCCGCCCTTGCGCTGTGCCCCGGCGGCAGCCGGCTGCCGATAAATCGATAAGCTAATGGCATGACTTCCGAAGCAACCACTGCCCCCGTCATCCGTGCCGACGGCCGCACCCCGGACCAGCTCCGCCCCATCAGCATCACCCGCGGCTGGTCCAAGCAGGCGGAAGGATCCGCCCTGATTGAATTCGGCAACACCCGGGTGCTGTGCACGGCTTCCCTCACCGAGGGCGTGCCCCGCTGGCTCAAGGGCGAGGGCCGCGGGTGGGTCACCGCCGAGTACGCCATGCTGCCGCGGGCCACCAACACCCGCTCCGACCGCGAGTCGGTCAAGGGCAAGATCGGCGGCCGCACGCACGAGATCTCACGGCTGATCGGGCGCTCGCTGCGCTCCATCATCGACACCAAGGCCCTTGGGGAAAACACGATCGTGCTGGACTGCGATGTGCTGCAGGCCGACGGCGGCACGCGGACCGCGGCGATCACCGGCGCCTATGTGGCGCTCGCCGAAGCCATCCGCTTCGCCAGGGAAAACAAGATGATCGCCCGGAACGCCCAGCCGCTGGTGGACACCATCGCCGCCGTGTCCGTGGGCATCATCGACGGCATCCCCATGCTGGACCTTCCGTACATCGAGGATGTCCGCGCCGAGACGGACATGAACGTGGTGGTGACCGGATCCGGCAAGTTCGTGGAGGTGCAGGGAACCGCCGAGGGCGCTCCCTTCGACCGCGATGAGCTCAACAAGCTGCTGGACCTGGCACTCCTGGGGACGGAGCAGCTCGCCGCGATCCAGCGCGAGACCCTGGCCGAAGCTCCGTGAACGGAGACAGCCCCGTAAACGGGAGCGGAACCGGGGCCCCGGCGCCCCGGCTGGTGCTGGCCACGCACAATAAGGGAAAGCTGCGTGAGCTGCGCGAGCTGCTGCGGGGGCAGGTTCCCGGGCTCGACGTCGACACGCAGGTGGTGGACGCGTCCGCCGTCGGGGGTCCCGACGTCGTGGAGACGGGGGTGACCTTCGCGGAAAACTCGCTGCTGAAGGCGCGCGCGGTGGCCGAGGCCACCGGACTGGTGGCAATCGCCGATGACTCCGGTCTCGCGGTGGACGTGCTGGGCGGTGCCCCCGGTATTTTTTCGGCCCGCTGGGCAGGGCGGCACGGGGACGACGCCGCCAACCTCCGGCTGCTGCTGGCCCAACTGGCGGACGTGCCGGACCCGCACCTGTCTCTTATACACATCTAGATGTGTATAAGAGACAGGCGGCGCTGGCGGTTCCGGCGTCGGCCTCCGAGGACGGGGCGCGCGAGGTGGTGGAATACGGCCAGCTCACGGGAACGCTGCTGCGGGAGCCGCGCGGTGAGGGGGCTTCGGCTACGACCCCGTGCTCCAGCCGCTCGGGCTGGACCGGAGTTGCGCCGAGCTGAGCCCGGAGGAGAAGAACGCCATCAGCCACCGCGGCCAGGCGTTCCGCGCCCTGCTGCCGGCCATCGTGGAAGCCCTCAGCCGGCGCTGAGAGCAGCAGACGGCACCAACTGCGTGAAAGGCACCCCCACGGCCGTGGGGGTGCCTTTCCTGACTAACGGAACCTGGGATCAGTGGTCGAGGTTCGTCTTGCGCTCGGCCTCGGGCTCGTGCTCCTCAATGAATTCCTCCACCGGATCGGTGCCGAAGGCGGAGGCCTGGCGCTTGGCGGCGACGCCGCGCAGCACTTCGATGCCGATCGGAATGACCGAAACCAGGACAATCACGATGAAGATGATGTCCAGGTTCTCCCGGACCCACGGAACCTTGTCACCCAGCAGGTAGCCGAGGAGCGTCACGCCGCCGCCCCACAGGAGCGCGCCGATCACGTTGAAGAGGAAAAATTTCCGTTTGTCCATCTGGGCCACGCCCACGATGACCGGAACGAACGTCCTGATGATGGGCACAAAGCGGGCAAGAATCAGTGCCTTGCCGCCGTGCTTCTCGAAGAAGTTGTGGGCGCTTTCCACGTTTTCGCGCTTGAATAGCCGCGAATCCGGCTTGTTGAAGATCGCCGGGCCGGCCTTGGAACCGATCAGGTATCCCGCCTGGTTTCCGACGATGGCGGACACGATGATCAGCGCGGCGAACAGCCAGATGTTGAACTTGATGGTGTCCGTGGCCACGAGCAGGCCGGCGGTGAACAGCATGGAATCACCGGGGAGGAAGAATCCGACCAACAGCCCGGTCTCAGCGAAAATGATCCCGCAGACCAGCAGGACCACCCACGGCGCCAGGGCCGGGTCGGCGAGGAAAACCTGCGGGTTAAGCCAGTCGGGCAGGAAGGAGGCCAGGTGCGGCTGGACCGGTCCGGCTCCTCCCAGTGCGGGCACGGCAAAGTCGCTGATTGCATTAAAGTTCACTTCTCAAGGGTACTTGACGGTCCTTGGCGTTCCGCGGCGCTACAGTTGTCCCCGTGAGTTTGGACTTTACGGCGATCGACTTCGAGACCGCCAACGGCTTCCGCGGATCCCCGTGTGCTGTTGGCCTCAGCAAGGTCCGCGGCGGTGTCATCGTCGAGGAGGCCTCGTGGCTGATGCGCCCGCCGGAGAACCACGACGCCTTTGACTATCACAACGTCCGGGTGCATGGGATCCGCCCGGCGGACGTGGCGGACCGGCCCCGCTTCGGGGAACTGTTCCCGGAGATCGGAGCGTTCATCGGCGGCGACATCCTGGCCGCCCACAATGCTGCCTTCGATCTTGGCGTCATCCGGTCCGGCCTGGAGGTCTCGGGCTTACCGGGGCCCGCCTACGACTATGTCTGCACCGTGATGCTGTCCCGGCGCTGCTACTCACTGGTTTCGAATTCTCTGCCCTTCGCCGCCGAAGAGGCAGGTGTGCCGCTGGTCAACCATCACGACGCTGCCGAGGACGCCCGGGCCTGCGCCGGCATCCTGATCGACATTGCGTCCCGCAACCAGGCCAATAGCATCGCGGAGCTGTATCTCTCACTCGGACTTTCGCTGCCGCAGCAGCCTGCCTTCCACCCTGCCCACGACGACCTCTCGAAACCGACGCGGTCGGCGCTTGCCGCCCTGGGCGGCACCGTAGCCGTGCGCCCCTTCCGTAGCGGATGGCCCGAGGAGGGGGACAATCCCCAGCCGAATCCGGATGCCGAACCCGGCAATCCGCTCTTCGGCCAGACCGTGGTGTTCACCGGCCAGCTGGCCATACCGCGGCCGGAAGCCAAGGAGCGGTCCGCTGAGATGGGGGCGCGTCCGGAAAGCCGGGTCACCGCCAGGACCAGCGTCCTGGTGGTGGGTGACGGCTTCGTGGCCGGTGACCTGCGGTCCGGGCGGCTGACGGGAAAGGCCAGGCGGGTGCTTGAGCTGCACGACCGCGGGCAGCCGATCGAGGTCATCTCCGAGGGCGAATTCCTGCAGATGGTGGGCGGGGCTCCCGTTCACATGGCGCAATAAAGCTTTCGCGCGCCTCCGTGCGCTCCTAGCCTTGCTCCATGAGCAGACAGAGCGCGCCACGTACGTCCGGAACCGCCGCGCCGGCAGGGGTGGACTGGTGGGCACTGTTTGCCTTCCCCAACCCGGTGAATGAATATGCGGCCAGGATCACAGCCGGCCTGGTAGTGGTGCTGGCCCTGGCCACACTGCTGACCGGCTTCGGCTGGGGCCTGGCAATCATCGCCGCCGGGTTCTGGCTCCGGGTGCTCTTCGGCCCCCGGATATCCCCGCTGGCGCTCCTGTCCGTCAAGGTTCTTGCCCCGCGGATGGGACGGGCCAAGCTGGTTCCCGGTCCGCCGAAACGGTTTGCGCAGGGGATCGGCGCCGCGGTGTCCACCGGTGCAGCTGCGCTGTTGCTGGCGGGCTTTGCCCCGGCGGCATGGATTCTGCTGGCCGTGCTGATCGTCGCTGCGTCCCTGGAGGCGTTCGCGGGATTCTGCCTTGGCTGCGTGATTTTCGGATTCCTGCAGCGCCGCGGGATGATCCCGGAGGCCGTCTGCGAAGCCTGCAACAACGTGAGCCTCAGGCAGTTGTAACCGACACCAGCTGACCGGCCATGCCGCGGATCACCTCGGGCGCTTCCAGTGCTTTGAGCCAGTCGGCCGGCAGGCATTCCTCGCCGTAGTGCGCCCCCAGGATGTTGCCGGCGATGGATCCGGTGGAGTCGCTGTCACCGCTGTGGTTGACCGCGAGGGCGATCGCGGCCTTGAAGTGCTCCACAGGATCTGCCGCCGGCTGTCCTGCGGCGGAGTCGGCGGAAGAGCCGGCAGGCGAGGCGCCGGGCGCCGTCGCAAGAACCGCGTAAAGCCCGACGGCGAGCCTCCTCCGCCACCCAGCCCTCCCGCCCAGCTCGCTGACAAGGTCCTCCGGGCTGAGCACGGGCCGCGCCCCGGTGCCCGGCGTCATCGGCGTCATCGGCTGCGCCGGCGAGGCGGAGTGCTGCCGCAAGGCGCTCGCGGAGTTCGGGTGCTGCCTCGGCATCCGCCTCCACGCGGCGGACGGCGGCCTGCGCTGCCTCCGGCAGGCTGTGGCCCTGGATCAGGGAATGGATCAGCAGGCTGAAGACCCCCGCGCTCTGGCGTGCGGACGGATGACCGTGCGTCAGGGACGCTGCGTCCGTGCTCAACTTGTACACGGATTCGGCCGGGATGTGGGGGATGAGCCCGAACGGAGCCGAGCGCATCACGGTTCCGCAGCCCTTTGAATCCGGATTGACCGGGCGGTACACCGTGCCCATCTCGCCTGTGGCCAGCCCGCTCAGGCACGCGTTGCCGGGCGCCCGGCGGTGACGGAGCACCTGCTGCTCGTCGATCCAGCGCGGCTGCGGCCTGGGGGCCTGCTCCGGGGCAGGCACGCCCTGGGTGTCCAGCCAGCGCAGGTAGGCCAGCCACAGGCAGGCGTTTGCGTCCGCGCCCACGCCCGAGTTGGCCCATTCCAGCGCTTCGACGAGGCCGTCCACTGTGTAGAGCGTCATCTGGGTGTCGTCGGAGAAGTGAGTCCCGCCGTCGAGCGCTTCGAAGCCCTGGAGCCCGGCCGCGCCGAAGCGGCCGCGGATGGCGCTGATGGAATCGAACTCGATGGCGTAGCCGAGGGAGTCGCCGAGCGCGCCGCCCAGCAGGCAGCCATGGATACGGGACGCCGGGGACGGCAGCGCGGTAGCGCCGGGAACATTGCTCATGCCACCAAATTTACCCGCCGGCCCGGCGGGAGAGCGCAGCGGCCGCTCCCCGGGACCGTGGCACGCTCACTCGGCGACGATCGCCAAGGGAAACGGCCGCTCCCCGGGGCGCTAAGCTCGCATTCAGCAACCGTCCAGACTCGCCTGCCAGAATGCAGGGGCTGACTCCCGCAGGTGCCGGTCTCACCGGCTCACCGAAACAAAGGAATTCCTGAACATGACCACCCCTGTGTCCGCACCCCCGACCGACCCCGAGCTGAATTCCGCCGGTGACGGCGGATTCCGGCCCGGACTCGTTTCCCGGCTGGGGGCCGAAGCGTTCGGAACCTTGTTCCTGGTGATCGCCGGACTGGGCGTTCCGCTCTTCACGCTTCCGCAGTCGAATCCGCTGCCGGCATCGCTGGCCGGCGGGCTCGCCGTGACGGCCGCGATGCTGGCCTTCGCCTACATCTCGGGCGGGCAGTTCAATCCGGCCATCACGCTGGGTAGCTTCGTGGCAGGAAAGATCCGCGCCGCCCACGCCGCCGCCTACATCGGCGCGCAGCTCATCGGCGCCGCCGCCGGCGCCCTGACACTCTTCGGCATCCTCCGCACCGTCCCCAACATTCCCGACACCCGGGCGGCGTTCGATACCGTGACCGCCGGATTCGGCGAACATTCCGTCATTCAGACGCCCATGGCGGGCGTCCTGCTGGCCGAAGTCCTGGGCGCAGCCCTCCTGGTCGCTGTTTTCCTCGGCACCACGGCGCGGCGCAACGTTCACGCGGCAGCGGCCCGTTCGCCGTTGGCCTCGCGTTTGCCGTGCTGCTGCAGTTCGGGCAGGCCATCGGAAACGCGCCGTTCAACCCCGCCCGTGCCACGGCCTCCGCGCTGTTCAGCAACAGCTGGTCGCTGGAACAGCTCTGGCTCTTCTGGGTGGCCCCGCTGGTGGGTGCCGCCATCGCCGGCCTAGTCTTCCGGGGTTTCTCCGACAGCAGCGCCGCAGCGGGCACCGCTGTGGCGCATCCGGTCATCGACGAGGGTGACACCGCGGACGCACTTGACGCCGGCGACGACTTCGACGGCGAGTTCGACGGCGGCGTTTCCGCCACGGAGGGCGGGGCGCCTGCAGCAGCCGGCGCAGCACCCGTACCCGCCGGCGCCGCGCCCGCAGTACCCGGCGCAGCGTCAGGCAGCCTCGACGAGCTGTCTCTTATACACATCTAGATGTGTATAAGAGACAGGCCGCGGGACGAAGCCCGCGACTTTTTCGACGGCCCGGGCAGCAAGTAGCGCCGGCAGTAAGCAGCACATCCTTTTGACGGCCGGGACGGACCACCGCCCGGGCGTGTCTCCGGACGCGCCGGGTCGGTGCGGCAATACTGTCAGTGCCTGCGGATAGCGTAAGAATATGCGGTTATTGCACACCTCCGACTGGCATCTGGGCCGGTCCTTCCACGGCGTTGGCATGCTCGATGCCCAGCGCTCCTTTGTCGACCAGCTGGTCGCCCGGGTCCGCGACCTTTCCGTCGACGTGGTCCTCATTGCCGGCGATGTGTATGACCGTGCCCTTCCCGGCGTGGACGTCGTCGGGCTACTGGACGACGCCCTTGTCCGGCTGACGGACGCCGGGGCGCGCGTGGTGCTGACCAGCGGCAACCACGACTCCGCCATCAGGCTCGGTTTTGCCTCAAGGCTGCTGGAGCGCGGCGGCGTCCACCTGCGGACCCGGCTACAGGAGCTGGATGTGCCACTGGTGCTGCCGCTGGGGAGCAGACCCGACGATGACCAGGGCCCCGCCCTGGCAATTTACGGCATCCCCTGGCTCGAACCGCGGCTCGTGGCCGATCAACTCGGCGTCGCGACGGCCAGCCACTTTGAGGTCACGCGTGCCGCCACAGAGCGCATCCGCACGGACCTGGCCGCACGCAGCGAGTCGCGGACCGTCCATTCGGTGGTTCTGGCGCACACCTTCGCGAGCGGCGGCATCAGCTCGGACAGCGAACGTGACCTCAGCATCGGAGGCGTCGGCGCCGTTCCGCTGGACCTATTTGCCGGCTTCAGTTACACCGCGCTGGGCCACCTCCACGGCAGGCAGGCACTCACCCCGGACGTGCGATATTCAGGTTCGCCGCTGGCCTATTCGTTTTCCGAAGCGAAGCACCAAAAGGGCGCCTGGCTCATCGATGTCGGTGAGGCCGGCGTAACGTCCGTGCAGGAGGTGCTGTGGGAGGCGCCGCGGAAACTCGCCGTCCTTCGCGGGACCATCGCCGAGCTGCTCGAGTCGGCTGACCACGCGTGGGCGGAAGACGCATACTGCCAGGTGACCATTACGGACGCCCAGCGGCCTGCGCAGGCCATGGAAAAGCTCAGGAAGCGGTTCCCGGACACGCTCGTACTCGGGTTCGATCCCGAAGGCGCGCCGGCCTCCGCCAAGACCAGCTACAGCAGCCGGCTCGCCGCCGCGGAGGACGATCTCTCGGTCTGCTGCGGGTTCCTGGAACATGTCCGTGGCCGCGAACCCGGCGAGGCGGAGCGGACCGCCTTGACCGAAGCCTTGGAAACCGTGCGCCTGCAGGGAGTGTCTCTATGAGGATCCACCGGCTGGAGATCTGTGCCTTCGGCCCGTTCGCCGGCACCGAGGAGGTCGATTTCGACCGGCTCAGCGGCCATGGGCTGTTCCTGCTCAACGGAGCCACCGGCGCCGGCAAGACCAGCGTGCTGGACGCCATCTGCTATGCGCTGTATGGATCCGTGCCCGGGGCGAGGCAGGACGGCAAGAGGCTGCGCAGCGATCACGCGGAGTCCGCCACGGAGCCCCGCGTGACCTGCGAGTTTTCCGCCCGCGGAAGGCGGTTTGAAGTTTCCCGTTCACCGGCCTGGGAGAAGCCGAGCGCGCGTGGCCGGAACGGGTACACCACCCAGCAGGCCAAGACGCTCCTGCGCGAGCGGGTGGGCGGCGAATGGGTTGAAAAATCCGGCAGGAATGACGAAGCCGGAGCCGAGATCGCTGCCATCCTCGGCATGGACAGGGAACAGTTCACCAGGGTGGTCATGCTCCCGCAGGGGGACTTTGCGGCCTTCCTCCGGTCCAAGGCCTCGGACCGCCTGGAACTCCTGCAGAAACTATTCGGGACCGAGCGCTTCGAGGCGGTCGAGCGGGAACTGGCCGTCAAGGCCGCCGATGCCGCCAAGGAGGTGGCAGGCCACAACGGCAAGCTGGCGCTGATCGTGGCACGTGCCGACGCCGAAGCCGCGGCAATGGACCTGGACATGACCGACGCCCCGGATGCCGGCCGCGCCGGGGATCGGCTCGCGTGGCTCGAATCTGCCGCGTCGGCCAAGGCTTCGGCGCTGGCCGCCGAGGCTGAATCGTGTGAGGCGCTGCACCGGGAATGCACAGCCCGTCGTGATCAGGAACTGGCGCGCGAGGGCAGGCGGCTGAAGCTGGCCGCCGCGCTGCGCCGGAAAGCCGACGCTGCGGCGGCTGGTTCGGCGCTCGAGGACACCGCTGCCAGGCTGTCGCAGCACCGCAAGGCCGAGATCCTCGGCGGCCATCTGAAGGCCGTGGCGGCGGCCGACGCCCTCGTGACGCGTGCGGCCGAGGCCGTGGAGCGTGCCGCGGCAGGGGTGGAGCGGGCTGCCAGCGAGCACGCCGAACTGGCCGGCACCGACTCCTCCGCCGTTGACGTCACCGCCGAGCTCGGGCGGCTGCGGTCGCTGCTTGCGGTGGTGAACGAACGCCTGGCGGATGAGGACCGGCTGGCGGGCCTGTGGTCCCGTTCAGCCGGGCTCGCAGGGGAGCACCAGCGGCTTTCGGACGCCATCCAGGCCCATGCAACCTCCCTGTCTCTTATACACATCTAGATGTGTATAAGAGACAGGCCGGGCCTTGAGCCGCTGGAATTGCTGGCAGGCGAATCCGTGCTCCGCACCAAGGAAGCCGCGGCGGCCGACGAACTCGTGGACGTTGTCCGGCGCTACGGGGCGGCGGCTGTGCATTGTGCGGCCGCGACAGAGCGCCATCTGCGGGGCCGGGAAGAACACCAGGAACTGCGCACGCAGTGGCTTGACGTCCGGGAGGAGCGCCTGTCCAACGCGGCAGCAGAGCTCGCAGCGCGCCTGGAGCATGGCGAGCCGTGCCCGGTCTGCGGCAGTGCGGAGCATCCGGCGCCGGTTCCAACCGCTGAATCCGCACTGGGACTTGCCGAAAAAGAGGAACAGGCCAAGGCCCAATTTGAGCGGGCGGAGAAGGCGCTCGCCGCCTTGGACGCGGAGCTCTCCGCCGCGCGGCAGTTGGTCGCCGTGCTGGCCGGGCAGGGCGGCGACACTGATCCCGCCGAAGCACGCAAGGCGGCCCAAACCGCAGCGGAAGCGGCGGCCGAGGCCGCTGCCGCTGAGATTGAGCTGGCGAAGAGCCGGGCGCGGCAGGCGCAGCTTGCGGACCGTATTGACTCCACGGAGCGGGCGCGCGTGGAGGCGATGTCGGGCCTGGCTCAGACCGAATCGACCATGGCGGAAGTCGAACAGCAGGCGGCCACGCTGGAATCGGCACTGGCTGCGCTGCGGGCCGGCTACGGTAGCCTCGGCCTCCGCTGCGGCGGCATCGGGGCAACGATCGACGTCCTGGAGCGGGCATCCTCGGCCCGTGCCGAACTGGACCAGGCCGCGGCCCGGCTGGCCGACGCCCAGGGCCAACTGGACGGTGCTCTGCCGGAAGCGGGCTTCGGTTCCGCCGCCGATGCGCAGGCGGCGCTTCTGACGCCGCCAGAGTCGGCGCGGCTGGATGCGGCAGTCCGTGCCGGGCACGACGAACTGGCCCGGCTGGAGGAGTTGTTCGCCAGTGAAGAACTCATTCTGGCCGGCAAGGAACGCGAATCCGGCAATGCAACGGAGCCGGGGGAGCTGGAGCGGCTTCGGGCCGACGCGGACCAGGCGGAGAAGACTGCGAAGGACGTGGCGCTGGCCGCCGGACTCGCCCTGCAAAGCTCCGGTTCCCTTGGCCGGCTGCGACGCGATTACGAGGACCTTGCGGAGGCTGGCCGGGGGCCGCAGGAACGCGCCGAGCTGCTGACGGCTCTCGCGGACTCGTCCCGCGGCGCCGGTGACAACAGTTACCGCATGAGCCTCAACAGCTATGTGCTCGCCGCACGGCTCGAACAGGTGGCCATTGCCGCGTCGGAGAGGCTCGTCGCCATGAGCGACGGGCGGTACACCCTGCAGCACACGGATGCCAGGGCCGCGAGGAACGCAAAGTCCGGGCTAGGCCTGGAGGTAGTGGACGAATGGACCGGCCAGCGGCGCGATACCTCCACGCTGTCCGGCGGGGAGTCATTCATGGCTTCGCTGTCCCTCGCCCTGGGCCTCGCGGACGTCGTCCAGCAGGAGGCCGGCGGCGTGGACATCGAGACCCTGTTCGTCGACGAGGGGTTCGGCAGCCTCGACGAGCAGGCGCTGGAACAGGTGATGGACGCCTTGGAGGGACTGCGAGACGGCGGCAGGGTGGTCGGCCTGGTCAGCCACGTGGCGGAGATGAAGCAGCGGATCGGCACTCAGCTTCAGGTCGTGAAGGGACGCAACGGGTCCACCCTGCACGTCTCAGACACAGCGGCCGCCGCGTGATGCCCGTGCGGGCAGTAGCTTTGCCGGTCCAGTAGAATCTAATGGTTACCGGGTCGCGCGCATCGGGAGGAGGGACGATGCGCACTACTGAACGAGCCCGGATACATGAGCACCTCCACGGCGCCACAGCGCCCTTCGAAGCATTCACCTTCACGGCAGTCTCCATCACAGCACTCTCCCGCCGGCGCCGGCGAAATGTCCGTCGATTCGCCGCCGGCCCGCTCGCGAAGCCGTTACTCCCGGCTGCCTGAACTCGCGGGCAGGGGCTTTATCCCGCTCGGCCTGTTCGCCCGGCTGCCGCTGGCCATGCTGACCGTCGGCACGCTCACGCTCGTCACCTCCGTCAGCGGATCGTATGCTGTCGGCGGAACCTCCGCCGGAGCCGTGGGCATCGGATCGGCCATCGGCGCCCCCGTCCTGGGCGCCCTGGCGGACCGCTTCGGCCAGCGCCCGGTCCTCGTGGTTTCGGCCATCCTGAACGCCCTGGCCGTCCTCGCGCTGATCGCCACGGCCTATGTGACCGGTGCAGGAGGCGGCACTGTCCCCGTCCTCGCGGCGGCCTTCGTCGCCGGCGTCAGCTGCCCCCAGGTCGGCCCGCTGGCGCGGGTCCGCTGGATGGCGCTGACGTCGGCCGTAAACCGCAGGGGCGGCGGCACGGACCTGGACACGGCGCTGTCCTATGAGAGCACGGCCGACGAACTCACCTTCGTCCTCGGCCCGGCCCTCGTGGGTATCCTCGCCAGTCTGGTCGCGCCGTGGCTCCCGCTGGCCCTCGCCGCGGCACTGACCATCACGCTCGTGCCGGCCTTCGCCGTGCACCGTACGCATCTTTCAGTTCCCCGCAAAGCAGTTCCCCGCAAAACTGTCGAACGCAGGGCCGCCGATCGCAGCACCGCTGATCGCACGGCCGGCCAGATGTGTATAAGAGACAGGCCCGCCGGGCGGGTTCGCCGCCGTCGCCGCCGTGGCGCTGCCGGTGCTGGCCATGGTCTGCATGGGCAGCTTTTTCGGCTCCACCCAGGCCGCCCTCAGTTCGTTTTCTGTCTCTTATACACATCTAGATGTGTATAAGAGACAGCCTGTATGCGGTCATGGGGCTCAGCTCTGCAGCTGCCGCCGTTTCCGTGGCCTACTGGCCGGCCCGCTTCACCCTGGCTGCGCGCTGGCTGGCCGGCGCCGCGGTCATGGCCGGCCTGTCGACGCTCCTACTGTTGCCGGGCGACGGCTGGGCCATGGTCCTGGTGCTGCTGGTGCTGGGACTGCCCGTGGGACCCGTCATGGTCACCGTGTTTGCCATCGGCGGGATTGTGGCGCCGGCGGGCAGGCTCGGAACCGTGATGACGGCGCTGGCCAGCGGCATCGTCGCGGGCACGGCGCGCGGTTCCTCGGTCGCGGGCCAGCTGGCGCAGGGCAGCGGATACTCGGCGGCGTTCCTCGTTCCCGTAGCCGCAGCGGCGGCGCTGTTCGTGCTCGGCGCGGCTGCCGCCGTCGTCGTCCGCCGGAACCAGCCCGAGTAAGTAGCAGCACGCGCCGATTTCGGCGCTGAAAACGGCGTCAGCTGCTACTTAGTTGGGCGGGACAGGGTCAGGCGAGCTGGCCTTCGATCCGCGCCGCGCCGGCGGTCAGCGCGGCGGCGAGTTCGGCCGGGTCCTGCGTTGAACGGATATAGACGACGGCGACCGCAGCGGGCCGTCCGCCAGGCACCCTGATCGGGGCGGCCAGCGAGGAAACCCCTGCGATGACTTCGTCGTGGCTTGCCGCGTAGCCGCGCCTGCGCGCCTCTGCAGCCTCGGCACGGTACGGCACGCCGGGCGCCAGCTGGTTCCAGTCGTGTTCCGATACAGCCGACTGGATGGCGATGCCGGGGGCTCCGGTGCTGATGGGATGCCGCGATCCGGGATGCTGCACCACCGTGGCGGCCGAATGCCGGGGCTCCACCGTGACCAGCGTGACGCAGTCCTGGTGGTCCCAGACCGCGACGAAGGCAGTCATGTTCAGGGTGTTGGCCAGCTGAGTCAGTTCCGGCAGGGCGGCCGTCTGCAGGTTTCGCGAAACACCCCGGGCCAGCACCGCAAGGCCCGGGCCGGGCTGCACCCTGCCCGCATCGTCGCGCACCAGGAGCGAATGGTCCTCCAGCGTGCGGAGAATCCGGTAGGCGACCGAGCGGTGGACGCCCATGGCGTCGGCGAGTTCGGCGATGGTCAGCGGGCGGTCAGCCTCGGCCAGGATTTCCAGGGCCCGGATGCCCCTAGAGAGAGTCTGGGACGGGGAAGCCTGGGCGGGCGCAGCCGGTGCACCGGCACTGGCGATTGGATTCATGCTGTCCATCCTAGGCGGGGGAGCGGGAGGCGTTGCCGGAGGGTCTTGTGTTGCGCGTCACCTTGAGCTAGCGTTCCATATAGGAATTTTGCGTTCAACTATAGAACAGCTCAACTATAGAGCAGCCCGCAAGAGCACGCCAGAGGAAACCGCCCCGCACCGGCCAGCCTCAGCGACCGAAGGATCCGACGATGATCGCCAAGCCAGAAGCGGCCCCGGACGTCCCCGGCCGGACGTCCGTTCCGCGGGCACATCACTTCCGCGGCAGCCTGGGCAGGTTCGCAACCGGCGTCGCGATCGTCACGTTCGACGGCGCCACCAAGCGCCACGGCATCACCGTGAACTCCTTCACGTCGGTCTCCATGGAGCCGCCGCTCGTCCTGGTCAGCATCGCCCGCGCCGCCAAGGCGCACGATGAGCTCGCGGGCCGCCCCTTCACCGTCAACATCCTGGGCGCCGAGCAGCGGCAGCTGGCCATGCATTTCGCCGGACGCCCGGGGCCCGAGCCCCTGTGGGTGGAGAGTGCGACGGCGCCCCGTCTGTCCAATGTCCTGGCCTTCTTTGAGTGCAAGCCCTGGGCGGCTTACGACGGCGGAGATCACACGCTTTATCTCGGCGAAGTAGTGGACTTCAACTACCGCAACGGCGACGCCCTGGCGTTCGCGAACAGCGCCTTCACCACCATCCCGGAAAGCCAGCTGGGCATGGAGGACCTCCTCTAGGCGCACTTCAACAACCATCAATCCACCTGCAGTTCAACGACGACTGGAGATAGCAATGGGCATCCGAACCGGGCAGCAGTACCTGGACAAACTCAACGCCATGACGCCACACATCGTGATCGACGGCGAGGTGGTCAGCGAGAAAGTCGCCGAACACCCGGCCTTCCGCAACGTGGCGCGGTCCTACGCGAAGCTGTTCGACATGCAGCACGACAAGCAGTACCAGGAGGCGCTGACCTACACCTCGCCCACCACCGGCGAGCTGGTGAACGCGTCCTTCCTGGTGCCGCGGACCGTGGAGGACCTGCAGCGCCGGCGCCGGGCGATCTCGACCTGGGCGGAGGCGACCAACGGATTCCTGGGGCGCACGGGGGACTACATGAACTCCGCCCTCACGGCTCTGGGGACGGCCGAGAAGTGGTTTTCCCAGGCGGACCCCAAGTTCGCGGAAAACATCCGCAACTACTACGAGTGGGCCCGCGAAAACGACTCCTGGCGACCCACACGCTGATCCCGCCGCAGGTCAACCGCTCCGTCTCCGGCTCGGAGCAGCTGGGCGGCCAACTTACCGCCCGCATCGTGGAGGAGCGCGAGGACGGCATTGTCATCCGCGGCGCCCGCATGCTGGCCACGATCGCGCCGATTGCAGACGAACTGCTCGTCTTTCCGTCCACCGTGCTGCGCGGCACCCCGGAGGATGCGCCCTATTCCTTCGCCTTTGCCATTCCCAACGACGCGCCGGGACTGCGGTACCTGTGCCGCACCTCGCTCTACAGCGGGGGCAGCACGCACGACGAGCCGCTGGCCTCCCGCTACGAGGAAATGGACGCGGTGGCCGTCTTCGATGACGTCCTCGTCCCGAACGACCGCATCTTCATGCTGGGCAACCCGCAGCTCTGCAACTCCTTCTACGCCGAAACCGGCGCAGGTGCCCTCATGACCCACCAGGTGGTCACCCGGACCATTGCGAAGAGCGAATTCTTCCTCGGCCTTGCGTCGGAGCTCGCCGACTCGATCGGCATCGACGGTTTCCAGCACATCCAGGAGGATATCGCCGAGCTGATCATCGACGTCGAGATCGGCAAGGCCCTGGTGCGAGCCTCCGAGGCGGACGCCGGGCTCAATGAGGCGGGCGTCATGCTGCCCAAGTGGACAACACTGAATGCCGCGCGGAACTGGTATCCCAAGATGGCCCAGCGTTTCCCGCAGATCATCCGCAAGTTCTCCGCGTCGGGGCTCATGGCGCTGCCCGGCGAAGCCGACGTGAACAGCGAGGCGCGGGCCGACATCGACCTGTACCTGCAGGGGAAGACCCTCACGGGTCCCGAACGGGTGCGCCTGTTCAAGCTCGCCTTCGACGCGTCGATCTCGGGGTTCTCGGGCCGACAGTCGCTCTACGAGTACTTCTTCTTCGGGGACCCGGTGCGGATGGCCAGCGCCCTTGTCAACACCTATGACCGCGAACCGGTCAGGGCAAGACTCCGCGAATTCCTGAACCGAACCGATTGAACCGGACGGATTGAACCGGGCGGACTAAGCCGGTCGGCCGATCGCGGGCCAAAAAATAAGTGCGCTCCATCACAATTTCATAGTATCCTTCATACTAACTGACCGTTCGATCAGTAAATCGTGCGGAATCACCCCCATCGCCGGCAGTAGCCCTGCCCCCAGCCACGGAGTTCCAATGACCGCAACTTCCCACGTCGATTCAGAATTGGGCCCCAGCAGCAAGCACGAGGAACGGAAAGTCCTCGCCGGGACGCTGGTCGGCACCACCATCGAGTGGTACGACTTCTTCATCTTCGCCCAGCTGACAGGGACGCTGCTGTCCCCGCTGTTCCTCGCCCCGCTGAACGATTCCAACCCGGGCCTGGCGCAGATCCTGTCCTTTGCCCTCATCGGCATCAGCTTTCTGTTCCGCCCGCTCGGCGCAGTTGTCGCAGGACACCTCGGTGACAGGCTTGGCCGCAAGGCCATGCTGGTCTTCACGCTCATCATGATGGGTGCCGCGACGGCCCTGATCGGCATGCTGCCCACCTACGCCCAGATCGGCATGTGGGCCCCGATCCTGCTGATTCTCCTCCGCATCGTCCAGGGCTTCTCCGCCGGCGGCGAATGGGGCGGCGCCGCCCTGATGGCCGTGGAGCACGCACCCAAGAGCAAGCGCGGCCTGTTCGGCGCCTACCCGCAGATCGGTGTGCCCGTCGGGATGATCCTCGCCACCGGGCTGCTGTTCTTCCTCAACTCCAGCATGTCCAAGGAAGACTTCGCCGCGTGGGGCTGGCGCGTGCCATTCCTGCTCTCCATCGTGCTGATTGTCGTCGGCTACCTGATCCGCCGTGCCGTGGCTGAGAGCCCCGTGTTCAAGGAGATGGCTGCGCGCAAGGCGGAGAGCAAGGCCCCGCTCGGCGAGCTCATCCGGAAGCACAAGAAGGCGGTCCTCTACTCGACCATGATCTTCATCGGCAACAACGCGGCGGGTTACCTGCTGATCGCCTTCTTCATCTCCTACGCCACGAGGTCGCTGAAGATGCCGGTTCCGCAGATCCTGCTCGCCACCACGCTGGCCTCCTTCGGCTGGCTGATCTTCACCCTCGTGGGTGGCTGGCTGTCGGACAAGATCGGCCGGGTCAAGACCTTCCTGATCGGCTATGGCATCGTCTTCGCCTGGATGATTCCGATGTTCGCTCTCATCGACACGAAGGACATCGTGCTCTACGGTGTGGCGCTGTTTGTCCTGACGATCGGCCTGGGACTGTCCTACGGCCCGATGTCCGCCATGTACGCCGAGATGTTCCCCGCGAACGTCCGGTACTCGGGCATCTCGATCGGTTATGCGTTCGGCGCGATCCTCGGCGGCGCGTTTGCCGCCACGATCGCTGAGTCGCTGCTGCAGAGCACCAAGTGGACCGGATCCATCGGCATCTACATCATGATCCTCTGCGTGATCTCCGCCGTCGGCGTGCTGCTGGCCAAGGAAACCAAGGGCCGTCCGCTGGGCGTCAGCCGGCACTGACCGGACTGCGGCCGGCATAACCACCACCAGTTAACAGCGGGTCCGGGCCGATGGTCCGGGCCCGCACCGCGTTCAGGGCTGGGCGCCCCGGAGCAGGCCGATGGCGTCGTCGTCGGACAACTGCTCGAAATGGCGGTAGAAGCTGCCCACGGCCCGGAATTTGCCCGGCAGGTGGAGGCAGAGGACGTCGCAAACCCGCGACAGGGACTTCTCGGCTTCGATGGACCCGACCGGGGCGGCGGCGACGACGCTGACGGCCCTGTCTCTTATACACATCTAGATGTGTATAAGAGACAGGCGGCCCGCATGGTGGCGCCGGTGGCCAGGCCGTCGTCGACCAGCAACGCCGTCTTCCCGCGGACTTCCTGGTTGATGCCGGGGTACTTCTCGGCCCGGCGCAGGAGTTCCTCCCGTTCGCGGTCCTCCACTTCATCCAGCCAGGCCTGCCGGACACCGTTTTCCAGCACCCGCGCCACAAGGGGCCGGTTGAGCAGCCGGACGACCCTGCCCTCGGAATACGCCAAGGCGCCGAAGGCCGTCTCGCCATGGCCCGGAATGCCGAGTTTCCTGACCAGGACCGCACCGAACGGAAGGTGCAGGACGGCCGATGCCGCGGCCGCGACCGGAATGCCTCCGCGCGCGAGTCCGAGCAACACAGTTTCCGGCCGTTCGCGGAACTGCGGAAGGGCCGCCGCCAGCCGGCGTCCGGCTTCATCCCGGTCTTCAAAAACCATGCCCATGGGTTCCTCTTCCGGAGTCTCCGCCCGTCAAATCCAGCCTACCGCCGACGGGCCGCGCCGCGCGGGCCAGTCTGCGGGCAGCCAGCTGCCGGGCTGCCGGCAGCCGGGCGGCCAGCTGTCAGCTGCCGAGGAACGCGACGGCCGCCTGTTTGAAGGTCCGGCTGGTGATGGCGCTGGTGTGGTTCCGGCCGGGAAGCAGCAGCTGTTCGGCCATGGAACCGGACGTGGCGGCCAGTTCCGCAAGCTGGGGCATCGACGCTGCGCGTTCATCGTTTTCGCCTGTCTCTTATACACATCTAGATGTGTATAAGAGACAGGTCGTAGGGCTCGCCCTTGATGGCCTCGACCAGGGACAGGAGCGCGAAGATGTTGTTGCTCGGCAGCGCCTGCGCCATCTTCAGGAGCCCGGCCGTGGATTCGTCGGCGATCGGCGTGCCGTCGGCGAGGTACCGCTGGGCAGCCACGAGATCGAACTCCGCCAGGGGATCGGCCATGTTGGGTCCGCCGAGGACAATCCGGTGCACGATCTCCGGCTGCGTGGCGCCGAACTCCCAGGCGAGCCGGGAGCCGAGCGAATAGCCGACCAGGTCCAGGCCGCTGGAAGGGTCACCCGCGCGCACCGGCCGCACTCCGGCGTCGAACGCTATCTGGAGCAGGTCCGCGCGGATCCGGCTGGGCGAGTAGGAGTCCATGTCTTCCGGCGCGCCGCTGCGGCCGTGGCCCGGCAGGTCCACCGTGATGACCCGCCTGCCCGCGGCGAGGAGTGCGGAGAGCCAGCCGGTGTCCTCCCAGTTCAGCTTGCTGGAGGACGAGAAGCCGTGGATCAGGAGGATGGGGCGGAGGCCGGCGTCGGCGTCGGGATCGTGCACCTCGACGTAGAGCTGGGGATCGGTGCCCTCCACGGTGTGGGAATGCTGTTCGCCGGTGTGCCTGCCGCTCATCATGTCAGTCCTCATCAAGTACGGCGCCCAGGCGAACCCGGCGCTTCGGTGCCTCTTCCTTCGGGACGGTGCCCACGATGCCGGCAGTGTTGTCCGGCACCTCAAACACAATCAGGGGCTCGCCGACATTGATCTTGTCGCCGGGCCCGCCGTAGATACGGACCACTTTACCTGCCTGCGGACTGGGCAATTCAACAGCGGATTTGGTGGTTTCCACCTCCACGAGCGGCTGGTTGCGCTCCACCTGGTCACCGGCGGAAACCAGCCATTCCAGGACGGTCGCCTCGATCAGGCCTTCGCCCAGGTCCGGGAGCGGGAAGGATATTTCAGCCACGCCGGTACTCCAATACTCGCTGGATGCCGAAAAGAATCCGGTCAATGTTGGGAATGTATTCGTCCTCGAGGTCCCCGGACGGATACGGCACATCGAAGCCCGTCACCCGCTCCACAGGTGCCTTGAGGGTATCGAAGCAGCCCTGCGTGACCAGTTGGGCCACTTCGGCGCCCAGGCCGGAGGTCAGCGGCGCTTCATGGACGACGACGGCGCGCCGCGTCTTCCGCACAGACGTCACCAGCGCATCGGCGTCGATCGGCTTAAGCCAGCGCAGGTCCAGGACTTCGACGTCGATGCCGTCCTCCGCGGCGAGTTCGGCCACCTGCAGGCAGCGGGACACCATGGCACCCCAGGCAATGAGCGTCAGGTGGCGTCCCTCCCGCATGACCTTGGCACCGGTGGGCGCTCCACCGGGGGCATCTGCGGCGGTGAAGTCGACGTCGCCCTTCTGCCAGTACCGGGACTTCGGCTCCATGAAGATCACCGGGTCCGGGCGCGTGGCGGCGTACTTGAGGAGATGATAGGCCTCGTGCGGGTTCGACGGCGACACCACCTTCAGGCCCGGCACGTGCGCGAACAGGGCCTCGAGGCTTTCGCCATGATGTTCGGGCGCCCGGATCCCGCCGAAGCTGGGCACGCGCAGCGTGATCGGCATCGGCAGGGTGCCGCGGCTCCGGTAGTTCATCCGGGCGATCTGGCAGACGATCTGGTTGATGGCCGGGTAGGCGAAGCCGTCGAACTGGACCTCAGGAATGGGGTGGAAGCCTGCCATCGCGAGGCCCACGGACATGCCCAGGATGCCTGATTCGGCCAGCGGGGTGTCGAAGACCCGGTTTTCGCCGTGTTTGGACTGCAGACCGTCGGTGATGCGGAAGACACCGCCCAGCCGGCCGCAATCCTCGCCGAAGATCACTGCCTTGGGGTTTTCCGCCAGCACCTCGTCCAGCGCGCGGTTGAGCGCCTGCTGCATGGAAAGCTGTTCAACTCCGTGATGTGGAGCTTCATCGGCCATGGCGGCCTCGCTCTCAAGGGTGGCGTTAGACATGTTCGGATTCCTCTCGCCAGTGGGCGGCCTGGTTCTGGAGTGCGGGGGTGGTCTCCTGGAAGACGAGGTCAAACATTTCGCTGCCTGGCCGGGGGCCGAGCGCTTCGATGCCTTCGCGGATTGCCGCTTCCTCGGCTGCCGCGGCGGCCTGCGCCGCAGCGAAGAAGGCGTCGTCGGCAATGCCGTCATCCAGCAGCCGCTGGCGAAGGCGGCGCAGCGGGTCCTCGCCCGCGCCGGTCCGCTCCTCATCCAGTGAGCGGTAGCGGCCGGGGTCATCGGACGTGGAGTGCGGGCCGCGGCGGTAGGTCATGGCCTCGACCACCACGGGCCCGTTGCCGGTGCGGCAGTGGGCGATGGCCCGCCGGGTAGCCTCCAGCACGGCGACGACGTCGTTCCCGTCCACCTGGATGCCGGGGATGCCGTAGCCGGCGGCACGGGCGGCAACAGAGCCGCCGGCAACCTGGCGCTCCGTGGGGACCGAGATGGCCCAGCCGTTGTTCTGCACGAAGAAGACCACAGGTGCGTTCATGACGGCCCCGAAGTTCATCGCCTCGTGGACGTCGCCCTGCGAGGAGGCGCCGTCGCCCAGGTATGTGAGGGCAACGCCGTCGTTCTGTTCGAGCGTCTGGCCGTGGGCCCACCCCACCGCGTGCAGCACCGAACCGGCCACCACGGCCTGGATCGGCGCGAGGCGTGAAGTGACGGGGTTGTAGAGCCCGCCGTGCCAGGTGGCCTTGTGGGTGGACATGTAGGCCACCATGTCCACGCCCATGGCCCGGGCGACGCCCATCTCGCGGTACGTGGGGAAAACAAAGTCGCGGGCGGTATCCACGGCATATCCGCTGCCCACCTGGGCGGCCTCCTGGCCCAGCTCGGGGGCGTAGCCCGGGATGATGCCCTGGCGCTGCCACGCGACGGCCGAGACATCAAGGTGGCGGACCGCGGCCATCAGCGTGTACAGCTCACGCAGCTGGCCAGGAGTGGGCGGGGGAGCGGCATTGCCGTCATCCGGAAGGGGCAGGGTGTCCATGGCTGTGACCCTAGTCACCCCGGAGTCGCCGGGCAATCCGCTCTCCGGACGCTGATCAGACTGTCACTACTGCGCAGTCAAAGGCGGGAAGGGCTGCACAAATTGTGCAGCCCTTCCCGGACCGGTGTTCGGCCGGGGTTCCAGTCCGTGGCGGAGCCGGCCGTCCCGCCCAACTGAGTCGCAGCAGATGCCGTTATGAGAGCTGAGAACAGCGTGTGCTGCTACCTAGTTGGGCGGGGTGCTAGTCCTTTGGCGGAGTCGGCGCGTACGGCCTCTCGTGACGCGGTGAACCGGGCACCCAGCCAGCAGGCGGCGGCGATGCCGGCGATCAGCAGGACGGTGCTGACCAGCTGGATCCGGCTGCTCTCGGCGCTCAGTCCAACGGCGAAGATCAGGCCAAGGAGCACCAGGCCGAACACCGTCAGGCCAGGGAAGCCTTTCATGCGCAGCGGCAGGGGAGTTCCGTCGCGGTCCGCGCGCCGGCGCAGGATCAGCTGGGAGACGAGGGCGGTACCCCACACCACCAGGCAGGTTGAGCCGACGAGCTGGAACAGTGCGGGCAGGATCTGGCCCGGAAACAGCAGCTCAAGGACTGTGGCGATGAAGCCGAAGGCAACAGAGACGCCGACGGCGACCATCGGCACCTTTGCGCCGCTGAGCCGCGACAGGAAGGCCGGCGCCTCGCCGCGTTCGGAGAGCGAGTAGACCATGCGGGAAGCCCCGTAAAGGTTGGCGTTCAAGGCTGACAGGAGCGCGACGACGGCCACCAGGGTGATCGCCGTGCTGGCACCGGGAATGCGGGCGGCGTCAAGGACGCCCGCGAACGGCGACGCCAATGCCTCCGAGGTGGCGGGGAGTACGGCCGCGATAACGAACACGGATCCGATATAGAACACCAGGATCCGCCACACCACGGTCCGGATGGCCTTGGCCACGCTGTGCTCCGGGTCCTCTGTTTCGGCGGCGGCTACGCTGACGATCTCCGTCCCGCCGAACGCGAAGATCACGACGAACAGGGCCGTCGCTACGCCGCCCAGGCCCGCCGGAGCGAAGTCCGTGGCGATGTTGCTGAAGCCCGGCGAGGCGACGTCGGGCAGGAGACCCAGGAGCAGCGCGGCGCTGATGGCCAGGAAGATCACGATCGCGGCGACCTTGAGGATGGCGAACCAGAACTCGAATTCGCCGAAGTTCTTCACGCCGGCCAGGTTGATGGCAGTGAACGCCACCATGAACACCAGTGCGAGGGCCCAGACCGGAATGACCGGCCAGACCGAGAACAGCAGGCCCGCGGCGCCGAGGGCCTCCGCGGCGATGACCACCACGAGCTGGAGCCACCACAGCCAGCCCACCGTGGCCCCGGCCGTCTTGCCCATGGCCCGCTCGGCGTACACGGAAAAAGCCCCGCTGTTGGGGTTTGCCGCCGCCATCTCGCCGAGCGCCCACATCACCAGGATGATCAGTGTGCCGGCCACGAGGTAGGAGATCAGGACGGCCGGGCCGGCGGCCTGGATTCCGGCTCCGGATCCGAGGAAGAGCCCGGCGCCGATGGCGCTGCCCAGTCCCATCATGGTCAGTTGGCGGGGTTTCATGCTGTGGCCGAGTTCTACTGCCGGACGCTCCGCCGTGGACTTCATCGTCATGCTGCGTACCTTCTTGGGGTTGGTGAAAACAGGGGTCCTTTTGGGACCTTTTGAATCTACCGCCTCGCCGGGAACACCACAGCCCCGGCGCGTGAGATCATGGACGCAGTTTGCCCAAAGCATCGGCCCAAACTCCAGCACTTTGTGTTGTTGCAGATCCAAGGACGGGAAAACCTGATGAACGTGGATGCGCTGGACGCCAAAATTGTCCGATTCTTCACCGATTCGCCGCGCGCGTCCGTCCTGGAGGCCTCCCGCGTGCTCAAGATCGCCCGGGCCACCGTCCAGGCACGGCTGGACCGTATGGCGGAAGCCGGCGTGATCGGATCCTGGGTTCCCCACCCGGACCCGTCCCATTTCGGCTTTCCGGTGGTTGCGTTCTGCTCGCTGACCATCAACCAGGACCTAGGGCACGATGCCGTGGTGGCGGCGCTCGCCGAGATCCCGGAACTGATCGAGATCCACACCGTCTCCGGCAGTTCGGACCTGATGGCGCGCATCGCGGCCCGGTCCAATCCGGACCTCCAGCGCGTCCTCGATGCGATGATCGCCACCAGGACGGTGCTGCGGTCCTCGTCGGTGATTGTCCTCAATACGCATTTCGAGGGCCGGACACTACCCCTCCTCGAGGCGGTGGCCGCCGGGACCCGCCCTTAGGCAGGGGAGCGCGCCAGGGCAGGGCCCCGCACAAGGGGGTCCACTGCCGAAACATTTTGTTCCGCGGCCGGCGGGCCGTAGAATCAGTTTTAGTCATTTTGACTATAACTAACCGGATGGTCAGCAGGACCCCCGAACGCGCAGTGAAGCGGGTGAGAAAACCGTGTACACCACCTCAGCCAACGTTGCCGAGCGGCAGGCCGCTCCGCCGTCGTTGGCCATTTCCACGGTGATCTTCGCCCTCCGGCCCAGCGAGGCCTCCGGCCGTCCCACGCTGTGGCTCCCGCTGGTCCGCCGGATCCGCGAGCCGTTCAAGGGCATGTGGGCGCTGCCGGGCGGACCGCTGACACACGCGGAGTCGCTGCAGGACGCCGCCTCGCGGAACCTGAGGGAAACAACCGGACTGGCCCCCAGCTACCTCGAGCAGCTCTATGCCTTCGGGGGTCTGCACCGGTCGCCCACCCAGCGCGTGGTGTCCATTGTGTACTGGGCGCTTGTGCAGCCGACCGAGGCCGCGCTCGCGGACGAATCGGAAAACGTCAGGTGGTTCCGCGCAGACAAGCTGGGCGATCTGGCCTTCGACCATAACTCGATCGTCGATTACGCGCTCTGGCGGCTGCGGAACAAGCTCGCCTACGGCTCCATCGCCTACCACCTGCTGGGGGAGTACTTCACGCTCGCCCAGGTCCGGGAAGTCTACGAAGCCGTCCTGGACACCCGGCTGGACCCGGCGAACTTCCGCCGCCAGGTCAAAGCCACGCCGGAAATCGAAGAAACCGGTGAATACCTCCAGGGCGGCAAGCACCGCCCGCCACGCCTCTACCGATTTACCGGCCGTCCCGGCCTCGACCCAGATAACAGGAGTACCCCATGAGCAGCGTCAATACGGCAATCCAGCTCATCACGCGTGAACAGGCCGAAAAAGGCCGCGCCGCAGCTGCCGGCAGCACGTGCAGCCCCTGTCTCTTATACACATCTAGATGTGTATAAGAGACAGACCTCGCGGAGGCGCTGGCCGGCATCCCGGCGTACGGTCCCGGAGCCTCCAGCGCCGACGTCGCGCCGCCGTCGACCCCGCGCCAGGGCCAGCTCCCCGAGGAGTACAAGCTGGCCGGTGACGCCGAGCTGGACGCCCGGATCCGCGCCGCCAAGGCCACGCTCGGCGACCGCTGTCTCTTATACACATCTAGATGTGTATAAGAGACAGGTGGTGCAGTACGCCGATTTCGTCGGCGACTCCTTCCAGCTGGCCAACGCCGCCCTGACCAGGCCGGACGCCGAGGCCATCGTGTTCTGCGGGGTGCACTTCATGGCCGAAACCGCCGACATCCTCTCGACGCCGGAGCAGGCGGTCATCCTGCCCAACCTCGCCGCCGGATGCTCCATGGCGGACATGGCGGACGCGGACTCCGTGGAGGACTGCTGGGAGCAGCTGGAGGAAATCTTCGGCACCGAGCCCGACGCCGACGGCCGGGTTCCGGTCATCCCCGTCACCTACATGAACTCTTCGGCCGCGCTGAAGGCCTTCTGCGGCAAGCACGGCGGCATCGTCTGCACGTCATCGAACGCCAAGACAGTGCTGGAATGGGCCTTCGAGCGTGGCCAGCGCGTCCTGTTCTTCCCGGACCAGCACCTGGGCCGGAACACCGCGAAGGCGCTGGGCGTCCCGCTGGAGCAGATGCCGATGTGGAACCCGCGCAAAGAACTCGGCGGGAACGACGAACAGGCGTTGCTGGACTCCAGGGTGATCCTCTGGCACGGCTTCTGCTCGGTGCACAAGCGCTTCTCGGTGGCACAGATCGAGAAGGCCCGCACTGACTTCCCGGGCGTCCAGGTGATCGTTCATCCCGAGTGCCCGATGGAAGTGGTGGACGCAGCGGACTCCGCCGGATCCACGGACTTCATCCAGAAGGCCATCGCCGCCGCCGTGGAGCCCACGGTGTTCGCGATCGGCACCGAGATCAACATGGTGAACCGCCTCGCGGCCCAGTATCCGCAGCACACCATCTTCTGCCTGGACCCGGTGATCTGCCCGTGCTCCACCATGTACCGGATCCACCCGGGCTACCTGGCATGGGTGCTCGAGGAACTCGTGGCTGGCCGTGTGGTCAACCGCATCACCGTCGACGACGCCGTGCAGCAGGACGCCAGGACCGCTCTGGAGCGCATGCTGGCCGCCAAGCCCCAATGACACGCGAAGTGAGCCCAGCATGAACATCACCAGCGGAACCGGTAGCCCCGGGCGCAAGCGGCTGATCGTCGTCGGCAGCGGCATGGCAGGCCTTTACGGGGCGCTGCTCGCCGCGGACGCCGGCGCGGACGTGGTGCTGCTGACGAAGGGCGCGCTCGCGGACAGCAACACGTACTACGCCCAGGGCGGCATTTCAGCGGTCCTGGACGAGCCGGCGCCGGGGGACACCGTGGCCGCGCACATTGCCGACACGCTCCAGGCCGGGGCGGGCCACTGTAACCCGGAAGCCGTCCGGGTGCTGTGCACCGAGGCGCGCCGGGACATCGCCGGACTTGGGCGCTTCGGCGTGCGTTTTGACTTGGACGACGACGGCGATCCCGCCTTGGGGCTCGAGATGTGTATAAGAGACAGCCCACTCGGCGCCGCGCATCCTGCACGCCGGCGGCGATGCCACCGGCGCGGGGATAAGAGACAGAGCCAACGCCCTCATCTGCGCCGTGCTGTCGGCCCAGGCCTCCGGACGGATCCGGCTGCTGGGCCACGCGCGTGCCACCGCGCTGCTCCAGTCCGGGCGGCGCGTGACGGGCGTCGAATTCCTCCATGACGGCCAGCTGAAGACCGTCCAGGCCGACTCCGTCCTGCTGGCCACCGGCGGAGCGGGACAGCTGTTCGCCCAGACCACCAACCCCTCCGTCGCCACTGCCGACGGACTCGCCCTGGCCTGGCGCGCCGGAGCGGCGGTTGCGGACCTTGAATTCTTCCAGTTCCACCCCACCTGCATGGTCCGCACGGCCGAAGCCGCCGAGGCGGACGCCAACCAGGACCCGCTGCTGATCTCCGAAGCGGTCCGCGGCGAAGGCGCCATCCTCGTGGACGCGGAAGGCCGCCGCTTCATGCGGGACTACCACGCGGACGCCGAACTCGCCCCGCGGGACGTCGTCTCCCGCAGCGTTGCCCTGCACCTGGCCGCACTCGGCGACCCCAACGGCCACGTCTACCTTGACGCCCGCGTCATCGAGGCCGCGAAGGGCCGGGGATTCCTGGCGAAGCGCTTCCCGACCATCACGCGGCGCACCCGCGAAGCAGGCATCGACTGGACGCGAGACCTGGTTCCCGTGGCGCCGGCCGCGCACTACTGGATGGGCGGCGTGTCCACCGACCTCCACGGCCGCACCACCGTGCCCGGGCTCTTCGCCGCCGGCGAGGTTGCCTGCACCGGGGTCCAGGGCGCCAACAGGTTGGCCAGCAACTCCTTGCTTGAAGGCCTGGTCTTCGGACGGCGGGCTGTAGAGGCGTTTCTTGCGGAGCCTGGGCCGTCGGCAGGCTCCGTTGGGGCATCGCAAGACGGCGGGTCCGTTGGGGCGTCGCCTGACGGCGCCCCTCCGCGTGCTAGCTCGGCCGCTGGCGGCCTCCCCTTGACGCACGCTTCCGGGACCCCGCCAGTTGACGCTTCCGGATCTCCCGTCGCCGGTTCCGTTGGGGCGCCTGACGCGTCCGGGACATTTGGAACTGAAGGCGATTTCCCTGCCTGGGAGTTCGAGGCTGCGCCCGCTCCGGGGCCAATTGAGGCTTCCTTTGCCCGGCCGGGGCCGTTTTCTCGGGGGGCGCTGCGGCGGCTGAGATGTGTATAAGAGACAGACCTCGAGCAGCTCTATGCCTGCGCACCGGCGGGCAGCTGCGCGAGGCGGGCGCCGCGCTGGCGGAGTGGGCCGCCGTCGTGCGTCCCGACACCGTGCCGGACGCCGAGGACCCGCGCGAGCACGAGGACGCCAACCTGCTGCTGGCAGCCCAGCTGCTGGTCCATGCCGCCCGGGAGCGGCGGACATCGCTCGGGGCGCACTACCGCGACGACGGCAGGCAAGACGCTGCGGCCCCCGAAGACATTGACAAACGATACAGAATGACCCGGAAAGCGAGCCTCGTCCATGACTAGCCTGACCCTCCCCGCAGCACCCGTCCGGGAGATCCTGGAACGGGCCTTCGCGGAGGATGCCCCCAGCGGTGACATCACCTCGCAGCTGCTCATTCCGGCCGGGGCCCGTGCAACCGCGGTGCTCAATGCCCGCGTTCCCGGCGTCTTCAGCGGCGGCACCGTGTTCAAGGACGCCATGCAGCTGGTCGACCCGGACACCGAGGTGGAACTGCTGGTCGCCGACGGCCAGGCGTTCGACGCCGGGACCCGGCTTGCGCGGGTCAGCGGACGGGCGCGCAGCGTGCTGCTGGCCGAACGCGTGGGGCTCAACCTGGCGCAGCGGATGAGTGCCATCGCCACCCGGACCGCTGAATTCGTGGCCCTCGTGGACGGCACGAAGGCCCGCATCACGGACACGCGGAAGACCACGCCGGGCCTGCGGGTCCTGGAACGGTACGCCGTGCGGTGCGGCGGCGGAGCCAACCACCGGTACAGCCTGTCCGACGCCGTGCTGGCCAAGGACAACCACCTTGCCGTGATGACCGGGGGCGATCCGGGCAAGCTGACCGAACTTCTGGCGGCGGCGAAGGCCCAGCTGGGGCACACCACGCACTTCGAGGTGGAGGTGGACAGTGCGGACCAGATCGAACCCGTCCTGGCCGCCGGGGTGGACACCATCATGCTGGACAACTTCACGCTCGAAGAGCTCCGGGCCGGCGTCCGGCAGGTCGGCGGACGAGCCGTGGTGGAAGCCAGCGGCAACGTCAACCTGGGCACCGTTGCGGACATTGCGGCCGCCGGTGTGGACGTCATCTCCGTCGGAGCACTCACCCATAGCGTCACGGCGCTGGACCTCGGCCTGGACGTCGAGCTGACGGTCAGCTGAGCGGGCCATGATCTTCCTCGACGCAGCAGCCACCACGCCGGTCCGCCGGGAGGTGCTCGAGGCCATGTGGCCCTTCCTGACCGGACAGTTCGGCAACCCGTCGAGCCACCATTCGCTGGGGGATGCCGCCGCCCGGGCGCTCGCGGAAGCCCGCAAGTCCGTGGCGGCCGTACTGGGATGCCGGCCGGCGGAAGTGACGTTCACGTCGGGCGGCACGGAGGCTGACAACCTGGCCGTCAAGGGAATTGCGCTGGCACGGCAGGCCGCGGACCCTGCGCTGGACCGCGTGGTGATCAGCGCCGTCGAACACCCGGCAGTGGAGGAATCCGCACGCTATCTTGAACGCTTTCACGGGTTCACGGTGGACGTGGCATCCGTGAACAGCTACGGAACGGTGACCGCCGAAGCCCTGGCCGCGGTGCTCCGGCCCGAAACGGCGCTGGTCAGCATCATGTATGCCAACAACGAGGTGGGGACGGTCCAGCCGGTCGCTGAGCTCGCCGCCCTGGCGCGGGAGCGCGGCGTTCCCTTCCATACCGATGCCGTGCAGGCCGCAGGGTGGCTCCCGGTCGATGTGAAGACGCTGGGCGTGGACGCCCTGAGCATTTCCGGGCACAAGCTCGGCGCCCCCAAGGGCTGCGGCATCCTGTTCGTGCGCGGCAGGACGAAGGCCGAACCCCTCATGCACGGCGGCGGGCAGGAGCGCGGCCGGCGTTCCGGCACGGAAAATGTGGCCGGGGCCGTGGGGCTTGCCACCGCGCTCACCCTGGCCCACGCGGATCAGGCGGCGCTCTCGGAACGGGTCACGGAGCTGCGGGACGAATTCATCAGCGCCGTGCTGGGCAGCGTTCCCGGCGCCGTGCTGACAGGCCATCCGGCCGACCGGCTGCCGTCCGTGGCATCTTTCTGCTTCCCGGGCACCAGCGGCGAGTCCGTGCTCCTGGAGCTGGAACGCCAGGGGGTGGTCTGCTCCAGCGGTTCGGCCTGCGCGGCGGGATCGGACGCGCCGTCGCCGGTGCTCCTGGCCCTGGGGATCGAGGCCGAGGTGGCCCAGACGGCTGTGAGGTTCAGTTTTGATTCCTCGGTGACCGCGGCGGACCTGGCGACCGCCGCCGCTGCGGTGACGGCCGCCGTCGGAAGCGTGCGGAACCTGGGCCAGATTCCCAAGTAAGGAGCAGCTGGCGCGGTTCTGAGCCCTGAAAACGACGCGAGCTGCTACCCAGTTGGGCTGGCTAGCGGTGCCGGGCGCGCCGGAAGATCCAGTGCCGCAGCATCGTGAACCGGACGGCGGTGGCGAGGAACCCTGACAGCGTGGTGGTCAGGAGTTCGTCGGCCACAGTGGCGTCCGGCCGGAGCCAATGGAGTACGCCGAGGCTGCCGCCGGTGATGACGAGGGCCACGAGGATCAGGACCAGGCCGTTGAGGTGGTCCCGGGCCGCCCTGCGCTGATCCGTGATCTTGAACGTGAGCCGCCGGTTGAGCGCGGTGTTCATGACGGACGTGATGATCAGCGCGGCGGCGTTGGCAAGCTGCGGCCCCAGCCATGGCCGCAGCAGCGCATACAGCGCCAGCGAGGTGACCGTGCACACGACGCCCACTCCCGTGAACCGGATGAGCTGGCGGACCACAGGGAAGCGAAGCGCCCCGGGGTAGTGCCGGGTGGCGGGGAATCTCGCGGCGGCCGGCGCAGGTTCCGCGCCTGGCTCCGCCTCTGCCTGCTGCGTCCGCTGCGTGGGCTCGGCAACGGGCGCGGCAGGCGATTCCATGGCCCAAGCCTTTCACATGCTTCGGCAGATCCGGCTATCGCGCCGCCGTGACCGGGTTGGTGAGCTGGCCGATTCCACCCACGCGGCACGTGACGGTGTCGCCCGGCCGTAGGGGTGCGGTGGCCGCCGGGAAGCCGGTGAGAACCAGGTCTCCGGGGTGAAGGGTCATGAACGAGCTCAGGTAAACCAGGATCTCGTCCACTTTCCACCCCAGGTCCGCGGTGCTCGCCGTGGCCAGTGCGGAGCCGTTGTGGACGATGCCAATGGGCAGGTCGGCGTCGTCAAGCCCGGTGACGATCCACGGGCCTACCGGCGTAAACGTGTCCCGGCTCTTGGCGCTGAGCCACAGCTCGTCCGATTTCTGCAGGTCCCGGGCCGTCACATCGTTGCCAATCGTGTAACCCAGCACGGCGGTCCGTGCGTTGTCGAGCGTCAGCCGCTTCGCCGCGCGGCCGACGACGACGGCCAGTTCCGCTTCCGGCTCCACCACTCCGACGTCGGCCATCAGTTCGATCGGCTCGCCGGGGCCGATGACGCTGGTGGCGGCCTTGTGGAAGGCCTGTGCCGGCAGGTCGCGGCCAGCCTGTCCGGTGTTGTGGGCCATGCCGAGCACGTTGGCCGGCGCGCTGGGCGCCAGGAACATGAAGTCTTCCTCGCTCACGGTGTCGCCCGGTTCCCATCCGCTGCGCGGCGTGCTGTTCGCGTTGGCTGGCGAACCCCGGAACGGCGAATCGACCACGGTCCAGAGCCGGCCGGCGTCGCTGCCGAAATCAGGGGCGCTGTTGGCGACGAAGAACTGCTCAGGGACTGTGGAGAGCTGGGCGGCGGGCTCGGCAGTAGGGGCGAGCGGGCGTACGCGGGCGATCCGCTGCGGGGCAACTGGGGTCATTCAGCCATCGTATGCGCCGGCGCCGGCCGGGAATGCCCGGGAACGCGTGACGTCAGTAGAGCTCGCCCACCGGGATTTCGACGGCGAGCCTGTTGGCGGGGCCGGCGAGCGGGCACGCCCAGGCCTCGTTGTACGCGCACGACGGGTTGTAGGCGAAGTTGAAGTCGAGCACGAACTGGGCGTCGGGCCCGGAACCGCGCACGCCATGGAAAGCGCCTTTAATGGTGTCCAGCAGGTACCGGCCTGCGCCGTAGCTGCCGCCGGGGCGCCCGGCGGTGGCGTCGCGGAACGGCACGAAGATACCGCCCCCGTAGCCCTGCAGTTTCCAGACCGCCAGCTGTCCCATCTCCGGCAGGTCAAACGTTCCCAGCCGCACGAACCTGACCAGTCCGTCCGTGCCCGTTTCAACGGTCATTTCCCGCCCCGCGCCTTCCTTGGTCAGGGGCACGTGGAATCGGTAGATGGGATCGTAGTCGGCCGTCTTGAGTCCGTAGAAACTCGCCTTGGCCTCGGCCGTCAGGGCCGACGCCGGATGGGTGGCGAACATGCGGTCCCGTTCCTGGCGCCAGTACGCATGGGCTTCATCCGGGCTGTCGGCGGCGATTTTACGGACGGTGTCGTAAAGGGCAAACGTACGCAGCCGCCAGTCCGCGATGTCGACGGCTGACATGCCCGCCAGGGTCTTTTCCGCCGCGTCCAGCTCGTTATCCGCCATATCCCCCAGCCTAGCCCCCTTTCCGGATCCGAAACCCCGGGTCCGGATGCGAAACGCGGAAGCGGTCAACCGGGGAGCGCGGCGTCGCGGCTAGGCTGGAGGCATGACAGGGATCACACCTTCCCGCCGGGTAGGCATTGCCGCCGTCGTGCTGCTGGCGGCGGGACTCATGGCCGGCTGCAGCAGCGACGGCAAGGGCGCGCCCTGTCTCTTATACACATCTAGATGTGTATAAGAGACACGGGCGCCAGCGGCGCGACGCCCGGGGCAACGGGTGGAACGTCGACTCCCTCGGCCACCGCTACCGGTCCGTCCGAGTCTCCCGGGGCAACGGCGTCGGCGTGGAAGGTCTTTTCCGACCCCGCCAAGACAGTCAGTTTCGAACTGCCGCAGGGCTGGATCGCACAGTCGGTGGATCCGGACAAGGGAACGCTGCCCGGCGCAGTGAAGATCGAAGTCAAGGACGCGGAGGGGACGTACCTGGCCGCGCTGCAGACCGGCCTTCCGGAGGCCGCTGCGGCCACGTGCGCCACGGCCGCCCGGAAGAACTACGTGGTGTCTCTTATACACATCTAGATGTGTATAAGAGACAGGCCCCACAGCGGGGGCGAGGGGACCATCGCCCCGCATGTGGTGTTCCGGGTGATTCAGGGCTACCGCTACTTCGGCTCCTACGGGATCACCAACCTGGTGGGCGGGGCCGATTCCAAGGCCTGCCAGCTGCAGAACGTGGTCCGCGGACTCCCGGGCAAAGGGAACTACTCCTTCAGTGACGTGCGCTCGCTGAAGCCGTTGGCGCCGGACGAGAAAGTTGCGCCCGCCAAGGCCTTCGACACCCTTGACCAGGCCGCCGGCTACGTCAACAAAGGGTCCGAATTCGCGAATGTCCAGCGGATGCTAATGTCTCTGAAGATCAAGAACTAGTCCGGCTGCCTCGGCACACCCCCCGGGTCCGTGGCCGTGACTGGCAGACGCTACCTCACACCCCGGAGTTACATGGAACGCACTGTCGCTGCCCGCCTGGTCTTCAAGACCGTAGCCGATACGAAGGTGGCATTGGCCATTTCCGTGGCCAGGAACCGCGGCTACGCTTCCCTCGATGAAACTCTATCGGTCACCGCGGCGGACACCGCTGTTCCGTTGACGGAGCTTTCCGACCACCACGGGGGCAGGTTCCATTACATGGAGTTTGCCGAACCGACGGAGGTCACCGTCGACTACACGGCCACGGTTGCGGGCTTCGCCGAGCCGGAGCAGGCCTCCCTCATGGAGCTCATCCGCTACGTCCGGCCGAGCCGCTACGCCGAGTCCGACCGGCTGCTCCCCACGTCCTATGCGGAGTTCGGCGGCCTTCAGGGTGAAGAACTGCTCCACGCGGTGCGCAACTGGGTATTCAGCGAACTCCGCTATGTCAGCGGCTCCTCGCGCGGCATCGACGGAGCAGTGGAAACACTGCTGAACCGGCGAGGGGTGTGCAGGGACTACGCGCACCTGGCCATTTCGTTGCTGCGGGCCAAGAACGTTCCCGCGCGGCTGGCCGCGGTGTACGCTCCGGGCCTTTCGCCGATGGATTTCCACGCCGTGGCCGAGGCCCACATCAACGGGGCCTGGTACGTGATCGACCCGACGGGGCTGGCACCCCGTGAGTCGATGCTGCGGATCACCGCCGGACGCGATTCCTCAGACACCGCGTTCCTGTCCACCGTGGGTGGGAGCCTGTCCCTCCGGGAGATGCGCGTCACTGCGGTGGTCAACGGGGAGCTGCCGGCAGAGGATCCCGGCAAGCTGGCCGTGATCCACTAGCTACCGCGCGGGCAAGGAAGCGCGGAGCTTCTCCGTCAGCCTCAGCAGCTCCCTCTGCTCTGCAGCTGTGAGCGCCGGGCCGACGAGTGCGGCGATGTCCCTGACGTGGTCGCGGCCGATCTGCTTTTGCAGTTCGGCGCCCGCGTCCGTCAGCATGAGCAGCACGCCGCGGCCGTCGTTAGGTGCGGGCGTCCGCTCCACCAGGCCGCGCTTCTCCAGCCGGTCAACCAGCCTGCTGAGGCTGGACTGGCTCAGGAGCACGTTGTCGTTGAGCTCATTCAGGCGCAGCCGCCCGGACGGGCACCTGGACAGGGTGAACAGGACGTCGTATTCGTTCACTGCCAGGTCCTTGAAGGCCGGCCCGGACTGCAGCCGGCGCATCACCGCAACCTGCGCCCGGAACAGCGATTCCCAGGTTTCCGCGGCCAGGCGAACCGGAGACGCTGCCGGGGCAGTCCGGGCGGCCATTACGACTCCCGTGCTGCGGGGGCGGCAGGAGCGGCGGAGGCAGCAACCTGGCCGGCGTCCGTCTCCGCGGCGGTGTTCTCGGCGGCGATCTTTGCCGCCACGCGCGCGGCGTGCGTGGGCGGATCCGGCACGTGGGCCGGCTTCAGCGCCGCGTACTCCTTGCGCAGCACCGGCAGGACCTCTTCGCCGAACAGGTCCAGCTGCTCCAGGACGGTCTTCAGCGGCAGCCCTGCATGGTCGATCAGGAACAGCTGGCGCTGGTAGTCGCCGAAGAACTCGCGGAACGTGAGCGTCTTTTCGATGACCTCCTGCGGGCTGCCGACCGTCAGCGGCGTCTGCGAGGTGAAGTCCTCAAGGGAGGGCCCGTGGCCGTAGACGGGGGCGTTATCGAAGTACGGGCGGAACTCCTTGACGGCGTCCTGCGAGTTCTTCCGCATGAAGAACTGGCCGCCCAGGCCAACGATTGCCTGGTCTGCCTTGCCGTGCCCGTAGTGCTCGTAGCGCTCGCGGTACATGCCGATCAGCTGCTGGTAGTGCTCCTTGGGCCAGAAGATGTTGTTCGCGAAGAAGCCGTCGCCGTAGTAGGCAGCCACTTCCGCGATCTGCGGCGTCCGGATGGAGCCGTGCCAGACGAAGGGGGCAACGCCGTCGAGCGGGCGCGGCGTGGAGGTGAAGTTCTGCAGCGGCGTGCGGAACTTCCCGGACCAGTTGACCGTGTCCTCGTCCCAGAGCCGGCGCAGCAGGCTGTAGTTCTCGATCGCCAGCTCGATCCCGTCCTGGATGTTCTTGCCGAACCAGGGGTAGACCGGCGCCGTGTTGCCGCGCCCCAGAACGAGGTCCACGCGCCCGTCAGAGAGGTGCTGCAGCATGGCAAAGTCCTCGGCGATCTTCACGGGGTCGTTCGTGGTGATCAGCGTGGTGGCCGTGGAAAGCGTGATGCGCTCTGTCTGGGCGGCGATGTACGCCAGCGTGGTGGTGGGTGAGGAGGAGAAGAAGGGCCGGTTGTGGTGCTCGCCGATGGCGTAGACATCCATGCCGATTTCTTCGACCTTCTTGGCAATCGCCACCGACGCCTTAATGCGCTCGTGCTCGGTGGGGGTCCGGCCCGTGGTTGGGTCGGTGGTGATGTCGCTAACGCTGAATACGCCGATTTGCATGATGTGCCTTCCGTTCGCCGGGGTGTCCGTGCCTGTTACAACTATAACTGATTTACATGCATTTGCATCTATCGGTTGATGTAACGCTCAGCACGGCACGTTATTCCCTCGACCCAACTGGGTAGCAGCTCGCGCCGTTTTCAGGGGCTGAAAACGGCGTGAGCTGTTACCCAGTTGGGTGCCACCCGTTGGCCCGGAGCGCGGCACGAACCTTCCGGACCGCTGCCTTCGCGTCGTTTTCCATGTGCCGCCTGGAGATCCTGACCAGGACCCAGCAGGCCAAGGCGAAGTCCTCTTCCCTGGCGATATCCCTGACGATCTGGGCGGGACCCGAATGGCCTTCGCCTTCGTACTCGACAGCAACGCGGTATTCCGGGTAGGCCAGGTCCGGTTGACGAACGACGCCGGAACTCAGCATTGTGGCCACGTTCAGTTGCGCCTCCGGCAGGCCCGCGCGGTCCAGCGCCAGGCGGAGGCGCGTTTCGGGGGCGGAGTCGGCTCCGATCCGCGCCTGCTCCCGGGCCAGCCGCGCCTTCCGGATTCCCGGCGTACCTTTGTGCCGGTCCAGCATGTCGGCCAGCTCCTCCCAGGTGGCATGGGCTTCGCTCCGCCCTTCGAATTCCAGGCGGGCAAGCCGAATCAGGTGGTCAGCAACCACGGTGAGTTCATCGATACTCATCCGCCGGGCAATATCCAACCAGGTGCGGGCCCCGCTGGTGACCAGAACCCCGTTCAGCTCCACTATTTCATCCGCAAAAAACTGCCCGCGATGCCCAGTGACGCCGCGCCGTCTCGAGATGGCCACGGAATCGGGCCGGGAAATGTGAATGTTCGGGGCGTCTGCGCCCGGAAGGAAACCGGGTACTGCAACAGCCGGAAGGCCGTGGAGTGGAGGGCCGTCGTCGTCCGTATTGCCCCCTGCCGGCACGCGGATACCGCGACTGGGCGTGATGAGCGAAACGACGTGCTGCTACCCAGTTGGGTGGGGGAGCAGGGGACGGGTGGGGGAGGAGGGGAGGAGGAGGTGGGGGAGGATGGGATGGGGGAGGTCGGGGAGGAGGGAGGCTGTCTCTTATACACATCTAGATGTGTATAAGAGACAGGCCTTACTCGGGGGCGCCGGGTGCGGCGCGCCTGCCGGTGACCTTGGGGACCATGCCGGTGGTCCAGTCCACGAACTCGTCGTCGACGTCATCGGCCGGCGTCATGCCGGGACGTTCCTTCAGCTGCCGGAGCAGCGATTTCTTCTCCTTGCGCCCCTCCACCAGGCGGTACAGCACCGGGACCAGCACCAGGGTCAGAGCGGTGGAGGACACCAGGCCGCCGATCACCACGATGGCCAGCGGCTGGGAAATGAACCCGCCGCCGCCCGTCATGCCGAGGGCCATGGGCGTCAGGGCAAACACGGTCGCCAGCGCCGTCATGAGGATGGGCCGCAGGCGCTGCCGGGCCCCGTGGGTGATCGCATCGGCCACACTCATGCCGGGCCTGCCGCCGCGCGGCCTGCGGTACTGGTTGATCAGGTCGATGAGCACAATCGCGTTGGTCACCACAATGCCCACGAGCATCAGCATGCCGATCAGGGACGGCAGCCCCAGCGGCACCTTGGTGATGAGCAGCAGGGCAACGGCGCCCGTGGCCGCGAACGGCACCGAGACGAGGAGGATCAGCGGCTGGATCAGCGACTTGAACGCGGCCACCATGATCACGTAAACGATGGCGATGGCAGCGAGCAGCGCGAGCCCGAGCTGCCGGAAGGAGTCGGCCTGCTGGGTAGTGGCCCCGCCGATCTGCGCGGTGACGCCGGCCGGAAGCTCCACGGATTTGAGCCGGTTCTGCACCTCGGTGCTGACGGCGCCCAGGTTGGCGCCCGACGGCGTGACGGACACTTGCGCGGTCCGCTGGCCGTTGCTTGAGGTAATCGAGACGGGGACGTCCACCTGTTCGACGGCGGCGATCTTGCTCAGGGGCACGGGGCCGCGGGCTGTCGGCAGCGAAATGGCTCGGACCGCGGCGATGCTGGTGAAGCGGGTGCCTTCGCCGATGCGGACCGGAAAGTCGTCGGCGTCGATGCGCACGGTGCCCGCGGGAACAGGGCTGATGGTTGCGGCTAGCACGCCTGCCACCTGCTCTTCGTTCAGGCCTGCAGCCACCGCCTTGGCTCGGTCCACCTTGACCTGCACCACGGGCTGGCTCGCCGCGAGGTTGGTGGTGACCTCGGTGCTTCCGGGCACGCCCGTCATGGCCCGGACCGTGGCGTCACTGGCCTTGCCGAGATCCGCCGTGGTGGCGGCCTTCAGTGTGATGTCCACCGTGGAGGAGGAGCCGAAGCCGCCCTGCTGGGCGCCCACGGAGATCTTGCCGGAACCGCTGACCTTGGCCAGTTCGGTGCGCACCGTTTCCTGGAGCTTCGCCTGGTTGGCCTTCTCCTCGGTGACCACGGTGAACGAGGAGTTGGAGGACCCGGAGGAGGTCAGGGCCGTAAAGCCGGCCTGCGCGTTGCCCGACGTCACCTGGACGTCCCGGATGCCCTCGATGCCGAGCAGCACGGTTTCAAGCTTTTCCGCGGCGGCGCTGGTGTCCTCGAGGCTCGTTCCGGCAGGGAGTTCCTGCTTGACGGTCATGCTGTTTTCGCCGGACCGGCCGAGCAGGTCGGTGGCGAGCAGGGGGGTCATGGCCGCGGTTCCGCCCAGCACCAGGACAGCCGCAACCAACGTCACCACGGGGCGCTTCTGGGTCTTGGTGAGGACGGGCAGGTACCCGCGCTGGAGGAGGCTGCGCTGCTCCGCCTCATGCGCCTTGGCTTCTATGGCGCGGGGTGATTCGGGAGCAGTCCCGGCGGCGCCCGCATCCGTGGGTGACTTGAGGAACCAGTACGCCAGGACCGGAACAATGGTCAGGGCCACGAGCAGCGATGACAGCAGCGCAATGGTGACGGTCAGCGCGAAGGGCCGGAACAATTCACCGGCGAGGTCGCCCACGAAGGCAATGGGCAGGAAGACGGCCACGGTGGTGAGCGTCGAGGCGGTGATGGCGCCGGCCACTTCGCGGATGGACGTCAGGATGGCGGTGAGCTTGGGCTCGCCGTAGCTAAGGTGCCGCTTGATGTTTTCGATCACCACGATCGAGTCGTCCACCACCCTGCCGATCGCGATGGTGAGCGCGCCCAGCGTGAGGATGTTCAGCGAATACCCGGTGCCGGACAGGCCGATGAAGGTGATCAGCAGCGACAGCGGGATGGAGACGGCGGTGACCAGCGTGGAGCGGACCGACATCAGGAAGACGAGGATGACGGCGACGGCGAAGCCCAGCCCCAGCAGGCCCTCCGTGGTGAGATCCTTGATGGATTTCTCGATGAACGGCGCCTGGTCGAAGACCGGCGTGAACTTTGCGTTCGAGCCGAGCTCGGTCTCAAGCTGCGCCAGCGAGTCCTTGACGGCGTGGGAGATGGCCACGGTGTCGCCCTCGGGCTTCTTTGTGACGGACACGGCCAGGGTCTCCTTGCCGTTGGTCCGCGTGATGGACGTCCGGGCATCGTCCTTGATGCTGACGTCGGCGACCGAGCCGATCGTTGCGCCGCCCTTCGCTCCGCTGAGGGGCAGGGCCTTGACGGCGGCCGTCGAGTCCACCGGGCTGCCGACCTGCAGCGACAGGCTCTGGCCCTTGTCCTCAATCGTGCCGGCGGGCACCAGGTCGCCGTTATTGGTCAGGGCGTTCCGGATCGACTGGATCGTCGCCCCGCTGGCTGCCATTTTGGCCGGGGTCGGCAGGATCGCGATGTGCCGGCTGGCGCCGCCGGTCACATCGGCGCCGCGGACGCCGTCGAGCTTTTGCAGCCGGGGCACCGTCAGCCGCTGGAGGTCGGTGTTCAGCTCGCTGAGCGGCTTGTCAGAGGAAACGGCGAGGAAAACGATCGGAAAGTCGCTAATGCTGCCCGCGATGGCCTGCGGCTGGACGTCATCCGGAAGGGTCCGCTTGGCGTTGGAAATCGCGCGGTCGATCTGGTTCCGGGCGCGGTCCAGGTTGGACCCGTAGGTGAACACCATGCTGATCTGGGACACGCCGTTGCGCGAGGTGGACGACGTCGATTCCAGGCCCTCGACGCCGTTCAAGGCCGTCTCCAGCGGACGGCTCACCTGCTTGTCCACCACCTCGGGGGAGGCGCCCGGCATGGACGTGATGACGGTGATCCGCGGGAACTCCACGGACGGGATGAGCTCCTGCTTGAGTGAGGACATGGTGATCACGCCGAACACCGAGGCAAAGATGGTGATCAGCGCGATCAGCGCACGGTTCCCGAGGGAAAGACTGGCCAGCCGGAACATCGCGTGGTCTCCTGGTGGGTCGACGGACTATTGCCTGTGGTGGAGCCTGCCGCAACCCGGACAGGGTGTTAGCGATTGACGGCCGGCGAAGCTTCCAGCTGGAGGGCCTTGGCCGTTGCCTTTTCAAGCTCCGAGGCCAGCTCAGGGTTGTCATTGAGCTTGACGCCGTAGCCGGGCATCATTTCCTTGAGCTTGGACTGCCAGCCCTTGAAGTTCTTGGGGAAGGACTTCTGCAGCACCTCGATCATGATAGGCACTGCGGTGGAAGCGCCCGGCGACGCGCCGAGGAGGGCGCCGATGGAGCCGTCGCGGGCGGCGATCACCTCGGTGCCGAACTGCAGGACACCGCCCTTCTTCGGATCCTTCTTGATGATCTGCACACGCTGTCCCGCGGTGATAAGTTCCCAGTCGCCGTCCTTGGCTTCGGGGTAGTACTCGCGGAGTGCCTCAACCTTGTCCCCGTGGCGCTTGGCCACTTCCTTGACCAGGTACGCGGTGAGGTCCATGTTGTCCTTGGCCACGGCCAGCATCGGAATGATGTTGCCGGGGCGGATGGACAGCGGGAGGTCGAGGTAGCTGCTGGTCTTCAGGAAGTTCGTGGAGAACCCGGCGTACGGGCCGAACAGGAGCGAGCGCTTGCCGCCGACGTAGCGGGTGTCCAGGTGGGGAACGGACATGGGGGGCGCGCCGACCGACGCCTGGCCGTAGACCTTGGCGTTGTGCTGGGAAGCGAGGGCCGGGTCCGTGCAGCGGAAGAACTGGCCCGAGACGGGGAACCCGCCGTAGCCCTTGCTCTCCGGAATGCCGGACGCCTGCAGCAGGCGGAGTGCGCCGCCGCCCGCCCCGACGAACACGAATTTGGCGCGGATGCTGCCGCGTTCCCCGGACGCCGGGTGCTTGAGCGAAAGGTCCCAGCCGCCGTCGGACGCCCGCTTGACGTCGGTGACGTCATGGCCGTAGTTGATCTCGACGCCGTTGTTGCCAAGGTACGTGGTCAGCTCACGGGTCAGCGCCCCGAAGTCGACGTCGGTGCCCTCCGCGGCGCGCGTCGCGGCGATGCGCTCCTTGGGGTCGCGGCCCTTGACGATGAGCGGAGCCCACTTGCCGATCTGGGCGAAGTCCTCGGAGTATTCCATGCTGTGGAACAGCGGGTGCTGCTTGAGCGCGTCGAAGCGCGTCTTGAGGAAGTTGGAGTTGTCCTGCCCGATGACGAAACTCATGTGCGGGACGGTGTTGATGAAGCCCTTGGGCGACCCGATCAGGGAGTTGGTCACCAGGTGGGACCAGAACTGGCGGGAGAGCTGGAACTGCTCGTTGATGTGCAGGGCCTTGGAGGGGTCCACCGAGCCGTCTTTGGCTGCGGGGGAGTAATTAAGCTCACACAGTGCGGCATGCCCGGTGCCGGCGTTGTTCCACGGTCCGGAGCTTTCGAGGCCGGCCTCGTCAAGGCGCTCAAAGAGGGAAACAGTCCAGTTGGGTTCGAGCTGCTTGATGAACGCACCCAGCGTGGCGCTCATGATACCGCCGCCAATCAGGACGACGTCGGCATGTTGGGTCTTGGAAATGAAGGTCACAATCAGTCTCCGATAGCAGCGGCTCTGGCTGTCACAGAATATCCCTGCACCGCCCACTAACTGAAATTGGTCCCGCCCGTCAAGGCCTTAGCTGGACCTTGGTGAAAACTTCATTTAATACCGGCGAGGCGGGATAGCTGAGGACGCGGTCGGACAGTGCCAGCGCCGAAATCGGGAACGCGATGGGGACGGCCGGAACCGTCGCTGCGATCTGGGCATTGATGGTCTGGTACTGCTCGGTGCGGTCCTTGCCGTCGGGCAGGCCGCGGGCCCGGTCGATCTTGGAGAAGACCTGGGCGTCCTGGTATCCGAACTCGCCGTTCTTCTCGCCGAACAGCGGCGTCAGGAAGTTGTCCGCGTCCGCGTAGGAGCCGTTCCAGCCCAGCAGGTGGAAGGCATGGTCGCCGGGGGACTGGACCTTCTGCAGGTAGCCGTCCGACCAGTCGACGGGAACCGGCCTGATATTAAAGCCCACGGCCGTGAGCTGCCGGCTGATCTCGGCAAAGACCTTCTCGGGTGTGGGCAGATACGGCCGGGTCACGTTCATGGGGTAGTAGAACTTGAGCGGCGCGCCCTTGTAGCCTGCCTCCGCCAGCAGGTCCTTGGCCTTGTCGGGGTCGTGGCCCAGTGCCGGCGCGTTGTTGTTGAACCCGCTCAGCTTCGGCGGCACGAACTGCGAGGCCTGGGTTGTGTTGTCGATGAAGAAGCGCCGGATGAGGGTGTCTTTGTCGATGGCCAGCTCGACTGCCTGCCTGACCTTCAGGTCCGCCAGGACGGGAACCGCCTGGTTCATGCCCAGGTACATCACCGAGAAGGGGTCGCGCTGGATGATCTGTTTTCCGCGCTTGACGAGCTGGTCGAAGTTGCCCACGGTCACGGCGTCGTAGCCGTCGATCTTGCCGTCGATCAGGGCCTGGAGGCGGGTCTGCGGGTGGTCGTAGGTAATGAAGTGGATGGTGCCGATCTGGCCGCGGTCGCCCCAGTAGTCCTTGTTGGTGACGAGGGTGACGCTGGTGCTGTCCCAGGCGGAGAAGCGGAACGGTCCGGTGCCCACGGGGTGGGTGGCGTAGGCGGAAAGGACCTGGCTGCCCCGGCGGAGGTTCAGGACGTCGGCCCGTCCGGCTGCCAGTGCCTTGGGGGAGGAGACGGCGAACGCGGGCAGGGTCAGGGCCTGCAGGAATCCCGTGAAGCGCTCGGTGAGGTCGATCCGCACCAGCCGGGGCGACAACGCCGTGCAGGCCTTGAAGACGGAGAGGCTGGCTTGATCGGAGTGTTCCTTGAAGACGCCCTTGAAGGTGGTTCCCGCAGCCTGCTTCCGGATGGCTTCGGAGAAGTGGAACCAGCGCTCAAAGTTGGTGCAGACGGCCTGGGCGTTGAACGGGGAACCGTCGTGGAACGTGATGCCGGGGCGCAGCGTGAAGGTATAGGAGCGTCCGTCCGCGGACTCTGTCCATTCGGTGGCGAGCAGCGGCGTGGGTTCGCCCGTGGTCTGGTCGACGCCGACGAGTCCCTCAAGGACCTGGCGGGTAACCCGCTGGGACTCGACGTCGTTCGCCAGGGCCGGGTCCAGGCCCAGGGGCTGGGAAGCCGTACCGAACGCGAAAGTCGCCGACGGGCCGGTGGGCGTGGGGGTGGTGCTGACTGCGGCGGAGGAGGGCGCCGGGTCCGGCTCGCCGGTGCAGGAAGTGAGCGTTAAGCCCAGAAGGACGGCACCGGTTTTGATGGCCGTACGGCGCGACATACTGCTGGGCACTGGATTTATCACCTCTGGGCTGCTGGGCTGCGCGTGGGCGGCTGCGGTCTGCTGGCCCCGACCCTCATTCTAGTTGACGGGCAGGCTCCTCCTGACGGACCGTGGCGTCCGGACGCGCCGGCCCGGGCGGACATGACAAAGCCGTGGCCCGCACCTAAGCCGGTGCGGGCCACGGCTTTCCCTGTGCCGGATGGAATCCCAGTTCTTCCCCGGACGGGAGTCCCAGGAGGGACTACTTGGGCATCAGCACCGAGTCGACCAGGTAAACAGTGGCGTTGGCCGTCTTGACGCCGCCGCAGATCACGTTGGCGCCGTCAACCTTGAGGGCATCCTTGCTGCCGGTCACGGTCACGGAACCGCCCTGGACCGTCTTGTGGGTGCCGACGATCTTGTCGGGGGTGATCTGGCCCGGGACAACGTGGTAGGTGAGGATCTTGCTCAGCAGGGCGTCATCCTTCTTGAGCGTTTCGATCGTGGCGGCGTCGATCTTGGCGAAGGCGTCGTCCACCGGTGCGAAGACGGTGAACTCGCTGCCGTTCAGCGTGTCCACGAGGTCAACCTTCGGGTTGAGCTTGCCCGAAACAGCGGCGGTGAGCGTCTTCAGGAGCGGGTTGTTGGAGGCGGCCACTGCCACCGGGTCCAGGGCCATGCCCGAGACCGAACCTGCACCGCTGGGTACCTTCTGCGCGTATCCGGCGCAGCCGGGGCCTACGAGGTTGGCCGCGGGATCCATGGCTGCCGCGGAGGTTTCCGACGGCGACGGCGCCATGCTGGAGGCGGACGGCTCAGCTGCAGCAGAGGAGCTGGTCGCCGTCGTGGCCGAACCGCCGCACGCGGTCAGGCTGAGCAGTGCTGCGGCTGCAACACCTGCAACGGTGAAAGTTGTGCGCTTGAAAGACTGCATTTCGATTCTCCTTGGTTGTGCCGATCATTGCCTGCGGAGAACGTTTCCGTCCCCGTCCATTGGCCCTATTCCGACTGCGGGCACCGACCCTTGGTTGGTGTCTCAATGGGTATTCGGCCACTGGGCGGCAGTGGATGGGTGACCCGGAAAAACTTTTTTGTGCGGCCCTGTTTCAGTTCCGCCGCGCGGGAGGAACCGCTGCTTAAACGCCGGAATCCCGGGCCTGGTGGCCCGGGATTCCGTGCTGTGCAGTATTCGTCTGCACTGCCGTATTGCCTGGTGCGCAAGGGGGGACTTGAACCCCCACGCCCGAAGGCACAGGAACCTAAATCCTGCGTGTCTGCCAATTTCACCACTCGCGCGCGGCTCCGCCCGGCGCCTTCTGCCCTCTTGTAACCGGCAAAAAACGTACGACGGCGGATGCCAGCCTCCATTGTACCGTTAGCCGACCGGGCCTTCAGCAGGCTTCGCCGGCGGGTTCAGGAGCCGGCTTATGCCAGCTTGAGGTCCTTGCGCAGCTTCGCAACATGGCCCGTAGCCCGGACGTTGTACTGGGCCACGGCCACCTTGCCGTCCGGATCCACCACAACGGTCGAACGGATGAGGCCGTCGTAGGTGCGCCCGTAGTTCTTCTTCTCGCCCCACGCAGCGTAGGCCTCGGCCACTGCATGGCTTTCGTCGGACAGGAGGGGGAAGGTGAGACCTTCGGATTCAGCAAATGACGCCAGCTTGCTGACGGGGTCGGGCGAGATTCCCAGGACGTCGTAGCCCGCGGACTGCAGCGATGCGAGGCTGTCCCGGAAGTCGCACGCCTGCTTGGTGCATCCGGGAGTGGCGGCGGCCGGATAGAAGTAAATGATGGTGTTCCGGCCCCGGTAGTCGCTGAGGCTGACGTCGGCTCCGGCCGAGTCCTTCAGGGTAAAGGCGGGTGCGGCGTCGCCCGGGTTAAGTCTTTCAGCCAAAGTATTCTCCTTGTTTGCGTGCGGGACATTTAAGCTTAGTAAGGCATGTGGGCGGGCACTAATCCACACTTGGCTATACTTGTTTCTATGCCTGATATGGATCGCTGGCCCACTGGGCGCCTCTTGTCCACAGCGGCACGTCTTGTCGAGCACTCCTGGAACGAAAAATTGGGTGCAATCGGCCTCACCCACGCCGGTGTGATTGCCATCGAGGTTCTCTACAACAACGGTCCCATGACGCAGGCCCAGCTGGCCCAGCTGGTGCGCGTTCAGGCCCAGACCATGGGCAAAACGCTCAGCCGGCTCGAAGCACACGGACACATCGTGCGCCAGCGCAGCACCTCTGACCGCCGCAGCCACGTCGTTTCACTGACTGATCGGGGCACCGAGGCAGTGGCCGCCGCAGCCGACATGGAGCGGTCCGTGCTTGCCGCAGCGTCCATCGATCCGGACGTCCTCCGGCAGGAACTTCAGGCCGTGGTCCGGGAACTCGCCACCCGGTTCGCGTCCCCCGCGACCACCGCCATCGTGGCGAGCGGCGACTCCGGGCTCCCGGTCGAGGCCCGCTCCTTCGACTGACCCGCTTCGGCCGCCTCCCCCTTGCCCAGTTGCCCCGGTTGACGCCACGTCAGGGGAGGGCGAGACTGACCACATATCGTGAGTCCTGGAGATGGGCGGACAAGTCATGCCTGAAGACCAAACTGCCGGCAGCGGCCCCAACGCCGGACGACGCCCGAACCGGAACCCCCTCGTACGCCGTGTCATCCTCCCTGATTTCATCGTGGTGTCGCTCGCGCCGATCGCAGAGAACGTGACCTACAAGCTCGCCACCCAAGGCAGGCAAACGTGGCTCTTCCAGGATCTGGGCTACATGCTCGGCGCGGGCCTGCTCATCCTGATCACCTTCTATGGCATCTGGATCCACCAGCGGGACGACCGGAAGCTTCCGCCGGCCGAGGCGATGCGCGACGCCATTACTGCGACTGTTGTTCTCCTCTACCTGGTGCTGGTTTCGTGGGCCACCTTCTTCGCGCCGGGACCCACCCGGGATCTCCTCCCGGACCAGCTTCTTGCCTCGCTGACGACGGTCACCGGCGTCGTCATCGCGTTTTACTTCATCTCCACCGCTGCGGCCGGCAAATGGTCGCCGAAGCCGCCCTGGGCCGGAGAGCCTGCCGGTCACGAGCGGCCCGCAACGGAAAACGAACAGCGCTAGTCCCTCCGGCGGGGAAGCACCAGAAGGGGCATCGCCGACCGGCCGTTGGCCGGCCGCGTCGGAGGGCGAGTTGACCACCTGGCCGTTGACCACCATGGTGGTGGAGCCGCCGCCGTCGAGATTGATGGCGTCCACCATTCCGAGGGACCGGGCCACATCCGCTGATTCCTTGATGCTGAGCCCGAGCGCTGTGGTCTGGCGTCCGTCGGCGGTGACCAGCAGGGTGCGCCCCTGGGTATCGGCGCCGGCAATGGTCCGGGGGTTGCGTTTGTGGACCCAGCCGTAATAGAAGCTGTTGCTCTCGCCCTGGTGGACCATGCCATCCCGTTTTGCGGTGATGTTCTCGACGCCGTTGGTCATCAGGACGGGACCTCCGTTGACAACGTCCGTCGAGGAGCCGGCCTTCAGCGCCTTGCCGTCCTCGTTGACGAGTTCTGCATCGAGGTCCAGTCGTGCGCCGACCGTGGGGAGGGAACCGATCCCGATGAGATCGTCGCCTTTACCCACGACTTCGGGCCCTCCACTCCGTCCGGCCCCGGCATGGAGGCCGTGCTGGATGAACACGGCACCGTCCAGCGGTCAACTCCTCCCGCGGCATCCCGGTAGCCTGCAGCTTTGATCTGCGCGACTGCTGGTGCGGCATCGGCCTTCGACGCGAACTGTCCGGCTCGGACCCTGAAACCCAGGTCACCGCCGGAGTCTGCCAGCTGAGGGGACTGAACGTGTTCAACGCGCGCCGGGATGCCGACGGCCTGGAGTTTGCCGGCCGAGGGTCAGGGCTGCGATGGCAGCCCTGCTGAGGCGCTTGTTGGGGATTTTCATGCTGTGACCCTAGCCGCGCACGTTCCCGTCGGACGGGCCCAAACGCCGGTGTTCGGGATGTCTTGGCGGACTGTTCATGGGGCGTTTGCCAGCCAACAAGTTGAGCCTCGTCCGATACTACCGGACGAGGCTCATCAACGTCGGGATCCACGGCTTCGGAGATTCTATCCGTGGCCGCAGTCTCAGGCTGCAGTTGCAGCCCGCACGTGCAGCCCTTAGCTGCAGAACTTGGTGTAGGTGCTGCCGGCCTGCTCGTAGTCTGCCTTCAGGGCGGTCAGCTTTCCGGCGTCCGGGCTCTCCTTGACGGACTCGTCCGTGTAATCCAGGATCGCCTGCAGCGCCGGCTTCAGGTCATCCGAGGCCACGGCATGGATGGGCCGGATCTGGTTTGCAAGTCGCGTCATTCCTGTCTTGCCCAGACTGTTCGTGGGGTTCGACACCACGATCTTGATCCGGTCGCAGGTTTCCGCGGTGGTCAGCTGGGGTGATGCGCAGGCCGAAGCGGAGAGGAGCAGGCCGGCGGTGAGCAGGGCGGTGGTGAGTTTCTTCATTGGTTCCCTCAGTAGTTGATGACGTTCGATTGTAAGCAGACGCTCCCGCATCGGCCGTGCGCATCGGGTCTGGCACATCACGATATTCGAGGGCAAAACGAAACCCCGCCTTCACGGCTTGTGGCCTATGAAGACGGGGTTTCTCACCTGTGCACCCCCCGGGACTTGAACCCGGAACCCATTGATTAAGAGTCAATTGCTCTGCCAATTGAGCTAGAGGTGCATCTGCTGTTTCGTTCAATCGTGGGCTTTTCTTTCCCTCGTTGATCTCCGCAACGACATGAAACTCTACACGAACTTTTGGCCAGTGTGAAATCGGGCCGGCGGGAGGTCCCGCACGTCAGTTCGGAAGGCCCAAAATCAGCACGAAATCAGGGTTTTCATTGTTGCTCAGAGCCCACAATTCCCCGCTCGGGGCGAGTGAAACGCTTCGGATACGGCCGTACTGCCGTGTGAAATAGCCCACAGGGGCGCCGGCGTTTTCACCTTGGAGCGGAACGGCCCAGATTCGCTGGCCCCGGAGCGCGCCCAGATAGGCCGTGCCGCCCACGATCTCCAGTCCGCTGGGGGATGACTCGGCCGTGGACGGCCAGACAACCTTTGCGTCGATGAATCCCTCCCGGTGCGGTGCGCCGGTAACCTCCGGCCAGCCGTAGTTTCCTCCGGCCTGGATCAGGTTGAGTTCATCATTGACGTCGGGACCGAACTCGCTGGCCCACAGCCTGCCCCCGCTGTCCCATGCCAGCCCCTGCACATTCCGGTGCCCCAGGCTGTACACGGGATTTCCGGGGAGCGGGTTTCCCGGCGCGGCCTCGCCGTCCCGGGTAAGGCGCAGGATTTTCCCGCCCAGCGCATTCCGGTCCTGGGGCTGTTCCCGCCGCTGGGAGTCGCCGGTCCCCACATAGAGGAAACCATCAGGGCCAAAGCGGAGCCTGCCGCCGTTATGTGTTGTGGCCTTCGGAATCCCGGAGAAGATGACGTCGGGGGCACCCAGCCTGAGCCCGGGGTCCGCCCCCGTCCCCGCTTCGTCGAGCCGCACCCGGGCAATCCGGTTGTCACCGGCCGCGGTGAAGTAGAAGTACAGGAGCCGGTCTGACGCGAAGTCCGGCGACAAAGCGAGGCCCAACAAGCCGCCCTCGCCGCCGGGAACTACGTCCGGGACCTTGCCGACGGTGCGGATTTCGCCGCCTTTCACGGACTTGAGCAAGGCGGAGTCCCGTTCCGATATCACGGCGGTCCCGTCGGGCAGGAACACCATTGACCAGGGCAGTTGCAGGCCGTCAATCCTGCTCCGGACCACCGGTGCCACCGGTGCCGCCGGTGCGCTGGAGGTGGCCGCGCCGGGGCTGGCTGATGCGCTCCCGCCCGGGCCGGTCCCGCTGCCCGGGGTGGTTGAAGCCGGCGCGCCGGGGTTGCTGGCTGTCGGTGCTCCGCCGCCGTCACCCGTGCAGCCCGCCAGCAGGAGCGCCAATGCCACTGCCAACGCTGTGGCGGCGGCTCGCCTGGACGGAGCCGGGCGCCGGACGACGGGCGCCCGGCCGCCCGGCGCGGCGGCACTCCGGGCGCCGCCCCGGCCGCCTTCGGTCCTTCTCGCTCCTGCCGCTGTCACTCTTACTCCGCCGTGTTGGTGGTGACCGTCGTCGCTGTCCGTCTGGCCACCACGGCACCTCCGTCAGTCGTTAGCCGCGCTAAGTCAGCGCCGCGTCGTTAGCGCCGCGACCGGCGCGGTGCCCGGAAGCCGGCAGCTTCGGCATGTGCCGCAGTCAGGAACCACACTTCCGCCCTGGCATCCTCATAACCGGAACTGTCTTCGTCGTAGTAAGTCATCGAGCCGACGTCGCCCTTGACGACGTAGCCCTCCGGAACGCTGCCGTCCGCCGATGGTGCGGCCGATCCTTCGCCGTAGGGCCGGCCCGGTTCCCCGCCCGGGACCCGCTCCGTGCCGAGGGCGGCTCCTGATCCAGGCCCGGGGCGCCGCCTGTATCCTCGGCCGCGTGGCCGGACGGCTCGGCCGCATGGCTCGCTGCGGCCTCCGTGGCGGCGGAAGAAGCCATCCGCTGCTGGGTTTCCGCCTCCGCGTCGAACGCCTCGGCCGCAGCCGATTCGGCCCCCGGCAGCGTGGGGAGTGCGGTTCCGTGTACTCGGCGTGGTGCACCGGCGAGGCGGGCCGGGCGGCCGTGCTGGATTCGGCCGCTGCCGCTGTCGTCCCGCTGGTTGGCCGCGTCGTTGCCGCCGCAGAGCCGCCGGCTCCCGTCGCCGCGTCCGGTGCGCTCCCGGCGTCGGACCACTGGGCATCCCATTCGGCTTTGTCCTCGTCATCATCCCAATCATCGACGTCGCCGCCGGGGGAGTGGCCGGCAGCCGGGGACGGGCTGTCCCATGCGTCAGCTGCCGCAGCGGCGGGTGCCTGTCCTGCCGTAGCAGAACCGGACGCACCGGCGTCCGGTTCGTCTGCCGAGGGGCGCGGAGTGGCGGCATCCCACGATTCGATGTCCGGCTCAAGGTCCTCAGGCTCGGTCTGGGATGCCACGGGGAACCCTGCCGTGCCGGTGCTTCGGCCGCTGCGGTGCCGGCGTCCGGCTCAGTCGCGCGGCCGGAGCCGGCGGCTATGCCGGTGGTGGCCGCGGCAGCCGACGCTGCGGCGGCGGACTCGGCGTGTCTCTTATACACATCTAGATGTGTATAAGAGACAGGGCGTACGGATGCCGTAACGTCAGACTGGGTGCCGGTGGAAGCCGGGGAAGTCACCTGGTCAGTGCGGGCCGAATCCTGGGCTGCCGCCGTCTTGCCCGAATTGCGGTTCAGCAGCCACCAGACGACGGCGATGATCAATACGATGATGATGACCCAGATGATCCACTCCATAGCAAAGCCCTTCTGTCCACGAGGCGAGGTTGCCGTTGCTTGACGGTACGTCGCTGTCAATACCACTGTCTAGGTTTGTCAATGCCCTGGCGCCCGCCGGTCGGCATGGATAAGCAGCATTCAAGAGTCCTCCCTCCGTGACGTAGCCTCGCTTCATGGACTTCAAGCGGCTCCGCATACTCAGGGAATTGGCCGACCGCGGATCGGTGGGTGCCACGGCCGAGGCGCTGGGCGTCACACCGTCCGCCGTTTCGCAACAGCTGAAGACCCTGCAGGACGAACTGGGTGTCGTGCTGGTGGAGAAGTCCGGCCGGGGCGTGAGGCTCACGGAGGCCGGCGCGGCAATGGCGCGCGCGGCGGCGGAAGTCGCCGTCGCGATGGCGCGTGCCGAGGCGACGGTTGATACGTACCGGCGGGGCTGGCAGACCCAGGTCAAGGCCGCTTTCTTCCCGAGTGCCGCCGAAATGCTGCTGCCCGGGCTGCTGCACCGCGTGAAAGCCATTGACGGGCTGCACTTCGAGGCGCACCTGGAGGATCCCATGGTGGCGGGCTTCGCCGGCCTCGCCGCGGACTATGACATCGTCCTGGCCCACAGCGTCGACGGGCCCGATGTCTTCGGGCGGCGCGGGCTGGTGGTGGTGCCGCTGCTGAACGAGCCGCTGGACGTGGCTGTTCCGGCCGGTCATGTCCTGGCCGCCAAGGCGAGCCTGACGGCCCGGGACGTTGTCGGCTTTCCCTGGATGGGAGTCCCCGAAGGGTTCCCCTTCGACACCGTCCTGCAGCAGATCGAGGCACAGGCGGGCGCCACCGCCGTACGCGCCCAGCTCTTCGCCGATCTGCGTGTGCTGGAGGCCCTCGTCAGTTCGGGTCACGGGCTCTCGCTGCTCCCGCGCTACACCTCACTCGGAAACCAGGGGCACGGCTTCGTCCTCCGCCCGCTGACCGGAGTAACTGCGCGCCGCAGTATCGTGGCGCTCGCACGGCCGGAGGTGGCGGCGCGGTCCACCATCCAGCAGGTCCTGGGCATGCTGACCGAGGAGGCCAGATGCCTGACGGACAGCCTGGAACGGAAGTGATCCCGGCCACGAAAACGAGGCAATCCCGAGCCTCCGTCCACTATATGAGACAAGAGTCCACTATCTGATCGAAATATTCGTGGATTTCCGCTTAACGGGCCGGTCCCTGTCGTTGGCCCCCTCGCCGGAGTCATAGACTTTGACCCATGAGTGAGGACACCCAGATCGCAACCGACAACAAGCCTGACATCAAACCCCGGAGCCGGGTTGTCACAGACGGCATCCATGCGGCTCCGGCACGCGGGATGTTCAGGGCCGTCGGCATGGGTGATGACGACTTCGCCAAGCCGCAGATCGGCGTCGCGAGCTCCTGGAACGAAATCACCCCCTGCAACCTTTCCCTGAACCGGCTGGCACAGGGCGCCAAGGAAGGCGTCCACGCCGGCGGCGGATTCCCGATGCAGTTCGGCACCATTTCCGTCTCCGACGGTATCTCCATGGGCCACGAGGGCATGCACTTCTCCCTGGTCTCGCGTGAAGTCATTGCAGACTCCGTCGAGACCGTGATGCAGGCCGAGCGCATCGACGGCTCCGTGCTCCTGGCCGGCTGCGACAAGTCTCTGCCCGGCATGCTGATGGCGGCCGCGCGCCTGGACCTCGCGAGCGTGTTCCTCTACGCCGGCTCCATCATGCCCGGCTGGGTCAAGCTCGAGGACGGCTCCGAGAAGGAAGTCACCCTCATCGACGCCTTCGAAGCCGTGGGCGCCTGCGCCGCCGGCAAGATGAGCCTCGAAGACCTGACCCGCATCGAAAAGGCCATCTGCCCCGGCGAAGGCGCCTGCGGCGGCATGTACACGGCCAACACCATGGCCTGCATCGGCGAGGCGCTGGGCATGTCCCTGCCCGGCTCGGCCGCCCCGCCGTCGGCAGACCGCCGCCGCGACGAGTTCGCCCGCAAGTCCGGCGAAGCGGTGGTCAACCTGCTGCGCCTCGGCATCACTGCCCGCGACATCATGACCAAGAAGGCGTTCGAGAACGCCATCGCCGTGACCATGGCATTCGGCGGCTCCACCAACGCCGTGCTGCACCTGCTCGCGATCGCCCGCGAAGCCGAAGTTGAGCTGACGCTCGATGACTTCAACCGCATCGGCGACAGGATCCCGCACCTCGGCGACCTGAAGCCGTTCGGCCGCTACGTGATGACCGACGTCGACAAGATCGGCGGCGTTCCGGTCATCATGCGCGCACTGCTCGACGCCGGTCTGCTGCACGGCGACTGCCTTACCGTCACCGGCAAGACGGTTGCCGAGAACCTCGCGGCGATCAACCCGCCGGATCTGGACGGCAAGATCCTCCGCGCCCTGGACAACCCGATCCACAAGACCGGCGGCATCACCATCCTGCATGGTTCGATGGCTCCGGAAGGCGCCGTCGTGAAGAGCGCCGGTTTCGATGCCGACGTCTTCGAGGGCACCGCACGCGTCTTCGAGCGCGAACAGGGCGCCCTGGACGCACTGGACAACGGCGAGATCAAGGCCGGCGACGTCGTAGTCATCCGCTACGAAGGACCCAAGGGCGGCCCGGGCATGCGGGAGATGCTCGCGATCACCGGTGCCATCAAGGGCGCCGGCCTGGGCAAGGACGTCCTCCTGCTCACCGACGGGCGCTTCTCCGGCGGAACCACCGGGCTGTGCATCGGCCACGTTGCTCCCGAGGCCGTCGACGGCGGCCCCATCGCCTTCGTCAAGGACGGTGACCGCATCCGCGTGGACATTGCGGCCCGCACCTTCGACCTCCTGGTCGACGACGCCGAGCTCGAGTCCCGCAAGATCGGCTGGGAGCCGCTGCCGGCCAAGTTCACCAAGGGCGTGCTGGCCAAGTACGCCAAGCTGGTGCACAGCGCCTCCACTGGCGCATACTGCGGTTAATCGGTTCCGGCCAGCCCAACTAGGTAGCAGCAGGCGTCGTTTTGAGCCGTCATAGCGACACCTGCTGCTACTCAGTTGGGTGAACGGCATTATCCGATTCGTGGACAATGAAGTCCATATGGTGAGACGCGGGCCGTGCTCGTTGACACGCATCTGACCAAGAGGGAAAACTGAACGCATGATCGCATTCGTTACCGCCGGCGCCGTCGTCGTCCTTACCAAGCGCGTGGCTCAATAGCCCGACTGGTAACGAACCGTCACGCGCAACCCCTCGAAGAGCCGCCAGGCTGAGGGGTTTTTTTATTTCCAGCGTGGCAGCACGTTCAGCTTCACCCAGCACCGCCCAATCCAAGATCCACTAAGGAAGAGTCCGATGAGCAAAGGATCGCCGATCAGCCCCTCGCTGATGGCTACTAAGTCCGCTGGAGCCCCCAAGGCTCCGGAACGCGCCGACCGGACGGCTGAAACCGCCGTCGGCGTCGACACTGCTGCAACCGCCTCTCCCGTACTTGGGCCGAACAACGTCGTACCCCCGACGGTGATGACCGGCTCGCAAGCAATTGTCCGTTCGCTCGAAGAACTCGGCGTCGACGATATTTTCGGTTTGCCCGGTGGCGCGATCCTGCCCACCTATGACCCTCTGATGGCCTCCAAAATGAACCACGTTCTGGTCCGTCACGAGCAGGGAGCCGGCCACGCCGCGCAAGGCTACGCCATGGTTACCGGGCGGGTGGGCGTCTGTATCGCCACCTCGGGCCCCGGTGCCACCAACCTCGTCACCGCCATCATGGATGCGCACATGGACTCCGTTCCGCTCGTGGCCATCACCGGCCAGGTCTCCAGCGGAGTGATCGGCACCGACGCCTTTCAGGAAGCCGACATCGTGGGCATCACCATGCCCATCACCAAGCACTCGTTCCTGGTGACGGACCCCAACGACATCCCGCACGTCATGGCCGAGGCATTCCACCTCGCCTCGACGGGCCGTCCGGGTCCTGTCCTTGTTGATGTTGCCAAGGACGCCCAGCAGGGACAGATGACGTTCTCCTGGCCGCCGAAGATCGACCTGCCCGGCTACCGGCCCGTGGTCCGCGGCCACAACAAGCAGGTCCGGGAGGCCGCCAAGCTGATCGCCGCCGCCAGCAAGCCCGTGCTGTACGTCGGCGGCGGTGTGGTCAAGGCCCACGCCGCGGCCGAGCTCCGTGAGCTGGCGGAAGTGACCGGTGCGCCCGTGGTGACCACGCTGATGGCCCGCGGCGTCTTCCCGGACTCGCACCCGCAGCACGTCGGCATGCCCGGCATGCACGGCACGGTGTCCGCGGTGACGGCGCTGCAGCAGTCGGACCTCCTCATCACGCTGGGAGCCCGGTTTGATGACCGCGTCACCGGCATCCTGAAGACGTTCGCGCCCAACGCCAAGGTGATCCACGCCGACATCGACCCCGCCGAGATTTCCAAGAACCGCACGGCGGACGTCCCGATCGTCGGATCGGTCAAGGAAATCATTCCGGAACTGACCGAAGCCGTGCGTACCCAGTTCACGGCCGCGGGCACGCCGGACCTGACCAGCTGGTGGGCCTTCCTGAACAACCTCAAGGACACCTATCCGCTGGGATGGACCGAGCCCGAAGACGGACTCAGCGCACCGCAGCGTGTCATCGAGCGCATCGGCGCCCTCACCGGCCCCGAGGGCATCTACGTTGCCGGGGTGGGCCAGCACCAGATGTGGGCCGCGCAGTTCATCAAGTACGAGCGTCCTCACGCCTGGCTGAACTCCGGCGGCGCCGGCACCATGGGCTACGCCGTTCCGGCCGCAATGGGCGCCAAGGTGGGGGAGCCGGACCGCGTGGTCTGGGCCATCGACGGCGACGGCTGCTTCCAGATGACCAACCAGGAACTGGCCACCTGCGCCATCAACAAGATTCCCATCAAGGTTGCCGTTATCAACAACTCCTCGCTGGGCATGGTGCGGCAGTGGCAGACGCTCTTCTACGAAGGGCGCTACTCGAACACCGACCTGAACACCGGCCACGACACCGTCCGCATCCCGGACTTCGTCAAGCTGGGCGAGGCCTACGGCTGCGCCTCCTTCCGCTGCGAACGCGATGAGGACATCGACGCCACCATCCAGAAGGCACTGGAAATCAACGACCGCCCCGTGGTCATTGACTTCGTTGTCAGCCCCAACTCCATGGTGTGGCCGATGGTGCCCGCCGGGGTCAGCAACGACCAGATCCAGGTTGCCCGCAACATGACCCCGGAATGGGAAGAGGAGGACTGATCATGACCCGCCACACGCTGTCCGTTCTGGTCGAAGACAAACCCGGTGTGCTGACCCGAGTCGCGAGCCTCTTCGCGCGCCGGGCCTTCAACATCAATTCCCTGGCCGTCGGCCCGACGGAAGTCCCGGGCATGTCCCGGATGACCGTCGTCGTCGACGCCGACGGTGACCTGATCGAACAGGTCACCAAGCAGTTGAACAAGCTGGTCAACGTGATCAAGATTGTTGAACTGACTTCCGAATCTTCCGTACAGCGCGACCACATCCTGGTCAAGGTGCGTGCGGATGCCGCAACTCGTCTGCAGGTGACCCAGGCTGCAGACCTGTTCCGCGCTTCAGTGGTTGACGTCTCCACCGACTCCGTGGTCATTGAAGCAACCGGCCACCCCGAAAAGCTCACGGCGCTGCTTTCAGTGCTGGAGCCCTTCGGCATCCGCGAAATTGTGCAGTCCGGCACCTTGGCCGTTGGACGGGGATCCCGCTCCATGAGTGACAGGGCTTTGCGCAGCGCCTAAGGCACAGCCTTTCCCGCATTGCAACGTCCAGGCAATACCGCACCACAGACAACCATCTACAAAGAATCCACTCAAAGGAGACACCCCAGTGACTGAAATGTTCTACGACGACGACGCCGACCTGTCGATCATCCAGGGTCGCAAGGTTGCCATTGTCGGCTACGGCTCCCAGGGCCACGCCCACGCACTGAACCTGCGCGATTCCGGCGTCGAGGTTGCCATCGCCCTCAAGGAGGGCTCGAAGTCGATCGCCAAGGCCGAGGAAGCAGGCTTCACGGTCAAGAACGTTGCCGACGCCGCCGAATGGGCCGACGTCATCATGATCCTGGCACCGGACCAGCACCAGCGCTCGATCTACAACGACTCCATCAAGGACAAGCTGACCCCCGGCAAGGCACTGGCCTTCGCCCACGGCTTCAACATCCGCTTCGGCTACATCCAGGCTCCGGAGGGCGTAGACGTCATCCTGATCGCCCCGAAGGCTCCGGGCCACACGGTACGCCGCGAGTTCGAGGCAGGCCGCGGTATCCCGGACATCATCGCCGTGGAGCAGGACGCTTCCGGTTCCGCTTGGGAACTCGCCAAGTCCTACGCAAAGGCAATCGGCGGCACCCGCGCCGGTGTCATCAAGACCACCTTCACCGAAGAGACCGAAACGGACCTCTTCGGCGAGCAGTCCGTCCTGTGCGGCGGCGTGTCCCAGCTGGTCCAGTACGGCTTCGAGACCCTGACCGAGGCCGGCTACCAGCCGCAGATCGCCTACTTCGAGGTGCTGCACGAGCTGAAGCTCATCGTTGACCTCATGTGGGAAGGCGGCATCGCCAAGCAGCGCTGGAGCGTTTCCGACACCGCAGAGTACGGCGACTACGTCTCCGGCCCGCGCGTCATCACCCCCGAGGTGAAGGAAAACATGAAGGCTGTCCTCGCCGACATCCAGAACGGTGCCTTCGCCAAGCGCTTCATTGAGGACCAGGACAACGGCGGGGCCGAATTCAAGGAACTGCGTGCCAAGGCAGAGGCGCACCCGATCGAGGCTGTTGGCCGCGAGCTGCGCTCCCTGTTCTCCTGGCAGCAGCAGGACCAGGACTACGTTGAAGGCTCTGCAGCCCGCTAAGGCTGCCGCTTAGGCGCCATTCAGAGGGCGACAGTGAGGCCGGGTTCACACTTAACAATGTGAGCCCGGCCTTTCCGTCAGCCTAGACTTGATTCATCCCCAGGACTGCAACGCAGAGGATCAGCCGTGTCAAAACCCGTAGTACTGCTCGCCGAAGAACTTTCGCCCGCCACAGTCGAGGCCCTTGGCCCGGACTTCGAAATCCGCCAGACCGACGGCGCAGACCGATCCCAGCTGCTCTCTGCCATTGTGGATGTGGACGCCATCCTGGTCCGGTCCGCCACCAAGGTGGATGCCGAAGCAATCGCCGCGGCCAAGAACCTGAAGGTGATCGCACGCGCCGGCGTCGGCCTGGACAACGTTGACATCAAGGCCGCCACGCAGGCCGGCGTCATGGTGGTCAACGCCCCGACGTCGAACATTGTCTCCGCCGCCGAACTCACCGTGGGCCACATCCTGAGCCTGGCCCGCCACATCCCGCAGGCCAGTGCCGCACTCAAGGACGGCGAATGGAAGCGCTCCAAGTACACGGGCATCGAGCTGTTCGAGAAGAAGGTCGGTATCATCGGCCTGGGCCGCATCGGCGCCCTCGTGGCCGCCCGCCTGCAGGGCTTCGACACCGAGATCCTGGCCTACGATCCCTACATCACCTCCGCCCGGGCCGCACAGCTCGGCGTGAAGCTCGTGAGCCTGGACGAGCTGCTGGCCCATTCGGACTTCGTCACCATCCACATGCCCAAGACGCCGGAAACGGTTGGCATGCTCGGTGCTGACGCCTTCACCAAGATGAAGTCCAGCGCCTACGTCATCAACGTTGCCCGTGGCGGCCTCGTTGACGAGGAGGCCCTCTACACGGCGCTTCAGGACGGCCAGATCGCCGGCGCCGCCGTGGACGTCTTCGTCCAGGAGCCCAGCACGGACCTGCCCTTCTTCAAGCTGGACAACGTCGTGGTGACGCCGCACCTGGGCGCCTCCACCGACGAGGCCCAGGAAAAGGCCGGCGTGTCCGTGGCCAAGTCCGTCCGGCTCGCACTGGCCGGAGAACTGGTCCCGGACGCTGTGAACGTTGCCGGCGGCGTGATCGCCCCCGACGTCCGCCCGGGCATCCCGCTGATCGAGAAGCTGGGCCGGATCTTCACCGCGCTGACCCACGCCTCCCTGACCCAGATCGACGTTGAGGTGGCCGGCGAAATCGCCTCCCTCGACGTCAAGGTTTTGGAGCTGGCTGCCCTGAAGGGCATCTTCGCCGACGTCGTCACCGAGCAGGTCTCGTACGTCAACGCCCCCGTGATCGCCGAGCAGCGCGGCATCAACACCCGCCTGATCACCACACCCGAGGCCGAGGACTACCGCAACGTCCTTACCCTGCGCGGCGCCCTGAGCGACGGCTCGCAGATCTCCGTGGCCGGCACCCTGACCGGCCCCAAGCAGGTCCAGAAGCTGGTCGGCGTCAACGGCTACGACGTTGAAATCCCCATCAGCGAGCACCTCGTGGTGGTTTCCTATGCGGACCGGCCGGGTGTCATCGGCACCATCGGCCACATCCTCGGCATGAACAACATCAACATCGGTGGGATGCAGGTGGCACGGCAGGCTGAGGGCGGCCAAGTGCTCGCACTGCTCACCATCGACACCTCCGTTCCGCAGCAGGTGCTCGACGCCATCAAGGCCGGCATCGGCGCCGAAATGGTGCGTGAAGTGGACCTCGAAGACTAAGGGTCCTTCGCCAAGGTGAACTCCGCGTGGCTTGGAGGACACCTTGGACAAGTATGATTGGCCGGTCTGCGTACAATGGCTAGGTCCGAATTTCAGGATCTTGCCGGCAGGCCGGCCACACTTTTTGCACGCCCGCAAGGGACGACCCCACATCCACCGGTGATCGTGGCGTGCACACGCAATCCAGGTTTCAGGGAGCTCAATGAACGCCGTCCAGAGGTTCATCAGAAGCAAAGTGCTGCTGCTGACCGCTGCCATTTTGATCGTCGCCATGTGCCTGTCCGTCCTCGTCCAGAACCAGTCGCAGGCAGCGCTGAACCGGACCGTGGACGAGAACTCGCGCGGGCTCTATGACATCCTGGTCCAGGCCAAGGCAGGGTCCGGCGGTGCCCTGGTGCAGCCGGACATCGCCACCGGCCAGGGCGGGATCAGTTTTGACCAGCTTCAGGGCATCCGGGACCTGACCGGCACTTCGGTGGCCGCGCCCATCAGCCTGGTGTCCCGTGTCACGCAGAACCTGGAAGCCCCGCGGCTCGAAGCCATGGACTACCTCGGCTTCAACGCAGGCCTCGTCGGCACTGCGACGACCGGCCAGCCCGGCGGCACCGACCCCGGCAAGTGGCCCGCCGCGCAGTCCGTGCTGAGCGATACCGCCAAGAAGTACCGCCTGACGGCCAGCGCCACGACTTCCGACGGCGCCTCCGAAAAGACCCTTTTCAAGTCGACGGCCGAAGGTACACTCGGCAAGGCCCGGCTCGTGGAGGAACAGGTCGACGGCGGCAAGAGCATCCGCATCGCCGGCCCCGACGGGGAAACGGGCATCAAATTTCCGGCACCCGCCGGAGGCTCCGAGCACAACCTCTTCAATCTTTCCGTTTCCCTGCCCATGGCGCCGGAAGTCACGGAGTCCGTGGTCGCCGTCGACCCCGTCTCCGAGCGCGCCCTCCTCGGGAGCTCCGGCGACTTCCTTGCCCCGCTGGAGAAGGCGCCGCCGGCGGATGCCCGCAGCGCCGCGGCGATTGGCCGCCACTTCGAGAGCCTGTTCACCAACGGGATCGGCATGCAGGAACTCGAAGAGGGACCCGACTTTTTGGGCGTCAAGCTCAAATACTGGGCGCCCCTCATGACCCAGTACCAGCAGGCGAAGCGCAGCGGCGAGCTGACCGAAGATTCCAAGGCCATTCCGCTGATTGTCCGCTCCGGCACGTCCCTTGACCTGAAGTACTCCGTGAAGATCGAGGAAATCGATGACTCGGGGAACGTGGTCAAGGAGATCGGGACCGCGGACCGCTCGCTGGACAAGGACTACCTTCCGTTCGTGTCCAAGTCGCCCTTCGCGCTGTCGTGGCCCGGTTCCACGGACTATTCCAAGCTGCTCGGCAACTCCGCGAACTTCAGCCGCGGGCTCTACAGTCCCGCAACCTGGAGCACCAACTTCGCCTCCGCGCCCAAGTACACCGACGGCTCCACTGCGGGCAACGGCGCCACGGAGAAGACCGCGACCCCCGGTGAATGGGTCACCGTCAACCGCCTTCCGGAGAAGACGGCCGGCGGGGAACCCGTTGACCAGACGCAGCGCAACCCTGTGGACGAGCGCTCCTACCGGGAAAACCTCGAAACGGGCAAGAAGCTGGCGACGCCCCTCGCCATGGTCTACGGCACGTTCGATCCCGCGGCCGTGCAGGCAGCGGCCGGGGACGTCAACCGGCTTCCGCTGGGCGGCTACGACCCGACGCCGATGACCCTGACCAAGGATGCCCAAGGCAAGGACGTCCCGGACGCCGCACTCAAGCCGTCCCTCAGCGCCACCGGACTGGTGAGCCAGTCCGCCGGGGCCATCACGGACTACTACGGCCTGGCCGCTGCCCGCGGCTACGAGAAGAACGCCTCGGTCATTGACGCCGTGCGCGTCCGTGCCAGCGCCTCCGGCAGCTGGAAGCAGGCGCAGCCGGACGTGGAGAAGCTCGCCAACCAGATCCGGGACATGGGCCTGGAGGCCACGGTTGTGGCCGGTTCCGCACGCGAGGACGCCAACATCCTCGTTCCGGGTTACTCCAAGGACGACGCCGGCAAGGAGTCTGCGCTGGGCACCGTCCAGCAGTCGTGGGTCAGGCAGGATGCCGCCGACGCCGTGTCCAGCTCGCTGACCGCAACGAACCTCACGCTGCTCTTCCTGACCCTCTGCGGTGCGGCGCTGCTCACCGGCGCATCGACCGTGAGCTACATCCGGCAACGGCGCCGCGAGGCGGGAACCCTGCGCGCCATGGGCTGGACCTGTCTCTTATACACATCTAGATGTGTATAAGAGACAGAATTCGCCGTGGGCGCCGGGCTGCTGGCTGTCGCCGGCGTCGTCCTGAGCCTGCTCAGCTGGAACGTGGCCACGGTGCTTGTCTCGGCGTCCGTGCTGGTCCTGTATCTGGCCGCGGCCTTCGTCGCCGCCCAGATGCTGCGCCACCGCGAGGAAATTGACCAGGAACCGCAGCATGACGAGCGGCTCATCGCCGTAGATTCGCCGCTGACCTTCGCCAACCGGCAGCTAAGCACCAACCGGTTCAACGCGATTTCCCTGGCCGTTGCGGTCGGCGTATTCGGTGCCGCGGTGGGCGGCCTGGTCTCCCTGCTGATCGACATCCCGCGGGCCGCCGGGGCCAGCGCGCTCAGCGGCCTGGCCGCCGCCAGCGTGGCCCTGCCAAGCCTCGTGCTGGGACTCTCCGGAGTGGCGGTCGGGCTTGTGCTGACGCTGGTCACGGGCCGCTTCGAGCTGCAGGCCAAGCGCCAGTACCTCGGAACGCTGCAGGCCATGGGCTGGAACCCCGACATGCTGGGCCAGGTCCGGTTCTTCGAAAATGCCCTGGTGGGAGCGGTCGCGGTTCCGCTGGGCGTGCTCGGCGCCCTCGGCGTCGGACTTCTCCTTGCCCCCTATGCCGCACTCTGGGCCGCCGTGGCCGGGCTCGTGGCTGTACTTTGCTGGATTCCTATTGCAACGAAAGTGGTCCAATGACTAACGACCTGAACCCTCGCCGGGAGCGCGGGAACAACGACGGCGGGGGCTCGCTCCAGACGCGCGCCAACACCCTCGTCAAGGCCGCCGATCACGGTACCCCGCTCGAGCTGAGCAATATCACCATCCGCTATGGCGGCGGAAAAGGCGGAGCCGAAGCCGTGAGCGTGGTGGAGGGCTTCGACCTGACCCTCCACGCAGGCGAGATGCACTGCGTTGCCGGCCGCAGCGGCTCAGGCAAGACCAGCATCCTGACCGTGGGTGCGGGCCTTACCCTGCCGACGTCGGGCCGGGTGCTGTGGGAGGGCGAGTCCCTCGAAAGCATGGGCGACGACGAGATCGCGGACCGGCGCCGTGCCCTGATCGGCTACGTTGACCAGGGCGGGGCACTGATCGACGGCATGAGCGCCCTGGAGAATGTCCTTCTGCCCGCCGTCCCGGACGGCGAAGTGGACCAGCGCCGCGACATGGCCAAGGACCTGCTGGACCTCGTGGGCCTCGGCCGGCGGATGCGGCACCGCCCCGCCCAGCTGTCCGGCGGCGAGCGGCAGCGCGTCGCCATCGCCCGCGCCCTGATCCTCGGCACGCGCGTCCTGGTGGTTGACGAGCCCACCGCGAGCCTTGACCGGGCCTCGGCCAACCTGTCTCTTATACACATCTAGATGTGTATAAGAGACAGGTCCTGGTGGCGTCACATGACCACGAACTGGTCCGGCTGAGCGATACCCTGACCGAACTGATCTAGCTTCATCCCTCCGTACCAAAGGTAATTTCCCGCCCGTGACTTCTTCAGAAAAGCGCCCCTTCTACATCACCACGGCCATCAGCTACCCCAACGGCGTTCCGCACATCGGCCACGCCTACGAGGTCATTGCCACCGATGCCATGGCGCGGTTCAAGCGGCTGGACGGGCACGATGTTTTCTTCATGACCGGCACTGATGAGCACGGGCTGAAGATGCAGCAGTCGGCGGAGAAGGAAGGCCTGACGGCCAAGGAACTGGCGGACCGGAACTCCGCGGCCTTCAAGCAGATGGAGCAGGACCTGGGCATTTCCCACGACCGCTTCATCCGCACCACGGACCAGGACCACTACGCCGCGTGCCAGGAAATCTGGCGCCGGATGGAAGCCAACGGCGACATCTACCTCTCCAAGTACGAGGGCTGGTACTCCGTCCGCGACGAGGCCTATTACGTGGAAGACGACACCGTGGTCAAGGAGGACGGCGCCCGCTACACCAAGGAGACCGACACCCCGGTGACCTGGACCGCCGAGGAAAGCTACTTCTTCCGGCTGTCCGCCTACCAGGACAAGCTGCTGGCGCTGTACGAGGCACAGCCTGAATTCGGCGCCCCGCAGTCCCGCTTCAACGAGGTCATCAGCTTCGTCCGGCGCGGCCTCGAAGACCTGTCCATCAGCCGCACCACGTTCGACTGGGGCGTGCCCGTCCCCGGGGACGAAAAGCACGTCATGTACGTGTGGGTCGACGCCCTGACGAACTATCTCACCGGTGCCGGCTACCCCGACGTCGAGTCGGAATCGTTCAAGAAGTACTGGCCGGCCGACGTGCACGTGATCGGCAAGGACATCTCGCGCTTCCACGCGATTTACTGGCCGGCGTTTCTGATGAGCGCCGGCCTCGAGCTGCCCAAGCGGGTCATGATCCACGGCTTCCTGCAGAACAACGGCGTCAAGATGTCCAAGTCTCTGGGCAACGTGGTGGCACCGGCCGACTTCGTGGCCCAGTACGGCCTCGATCAGGTCCGGTTCTTCTTCCTGCGCGAGGTTCCCTTCGGCGCCGACGGCAGCTACAACCACGAAGCCATTGTGGGCCGGATGAACTCGGACCTGGCCAACAATTTCGGCAACCTCGCCCAGCGTTCGCTGTCCATGGTGGCGAAGAACTGCGAAGGCCGCGTTCCTGTTCCCGGGGCGTTCACGCCGGAGGACACGGCCATCCTGGCCCAGGCGAACGCCCTCCTGGAGCAGGCGCGTGCCGCCTTCGACAAGCAGGAGTTCAGCCGGGCCCTCGAAGCGATCTGGGGCGTGCTGGGGGACACCAACGCGTACTTCGCCGAGCAGGCCCCCTGGGTCCTGCGGAAGTCCGACGTCGAACGCATGCAGACGGTGCTGTACGTGACCCTCGAGGTCCTGCGCATCGTGGCCATCCTTGCGCAGCCGGTGATGCCGACGGCGACTGCCGCCCTGCTGGGGACACTGGGCCAGCCGGAGGGTGCGGCGCGCCAGTTCGCTGCGATCCCGACGCCGATTGTGGCGGGGACTGAGCTCCCGGCACCCGCTCCGGTTTTCCCGAAGTACGAGGAACCCGCCGAAGCGTAGGACCCGGAGCTCCCGCCGGTCCTGCACCATAGCCGCCGACGCCCCCGTACGTCCGAAATGGACGTACAGGGGCGTCTCGGGTTTTAAGGCAGGACATGCGGGAGCGTCGATCCCGCGTTCGAATAATGAGACAGTTTGACCAGAATGTGGATCATTTGGCTACTCTGAAAAACATGAGCGCATCCACCATCAATCTTGCTGTCATCCCGGGCGACGGCATTGGCCCCGAGGTCATCGCAGAAGCCCTGAAGGTCCTGGAGAAGGTTGTCGCCGCCGAAGGCGTGACCCTTGAACAGCACCACTACAAGCTGGGTGCCCAGCACTGGCTGGAGACGGGCGAGACGCTCCCCGACGCAGTCCTCGAAGACTTGAGGACCCGCGACGCCATCCTCTTCGGGGCTGTCGGTGCGGCGCCGGGTGACACACGCATTCCGTCCGGAATCATCGAGCGCGAGATGCTCCTCAAGTTGCGCTTCAGCCTCGACCACTTCGTCAACCTGCGGCCCTCCCGTCTCTTCGGCGGCGTGGGCAGCCCGCTGGCCAACCCGGGAAACATCGATTTCGTTGTGGTCCGCGAAGGAACCGAGGGCCCCTACGTCGGTAACGGCGGCACCCTGCGCGGAGGAACGCGGCACGAGGTTGCCACGGAAGTATCGCTGAATACCGCACACGGCGTTGAGCGCGTTGTCCGCGACGCGTTCCGGCGCGCCAACGAACGGCCCCGCAAGAAGCTGACCCTGGTCCACAAGCACAACGTGCTCGTCTACGCGGGCCACCTGTGGAAGCGCACGGTCGAAGCTGTGGCCGCGGAGTTCCCGCAGGTCACGCACGACTACCTGCACATCGACGCCGCCACGATCTTCATGGTCACCGATCCGGCCCGCTTCGACGTGATCGTCACGGACAACCTCTTCGGGGATATCATCACGGACCTCGCCGCCGCAGTGACGGGCGGCATCGGACTGGCAGCCTCGGGCAACATCAACATGGACCGGACTTCCCCCTCCATGTTCGAGCCGGTCCACGGCTCGGCGCCGGACATTGCGGGCCAGCAGAAGGCGGACCCCACTGCCGCCATTCTGTCGGCCGCACTTCTTCTGGAGCACCTGGGCTACTCGGCCGCGGCCCGCAGGATCGAGTCCGCGGTGGTGGCCGACGTCGAAGCCCGCAACGGCGAATCGCGGAGCACAAGCGCCATTGGCGATGCCATCGCCGCGGCCGTCTAGCCCCTGCCGGCAGGCGTAAGCTTGACCTGAATCACCAATTGCTGCCGTGGTCCGACGCTGAACCACGTTCACACACCAGGCAGCCGACCGTGGAGGAACCATGACTCAGACTGCCCATGGCGTCGAATTCACCCAGCAGCCCTCGGCAACCCCGAAGTCTGCAGAAGAGCGTGCAGCCATCCTGGCGAACCCAGGTTTCGGCAACTATTTCACCGACCACACCGCGATCGTCGACTACAGCGTCGACGAGGACGGCAAGGGCGGCTGGCATGACGCGCGCATCGAGGCATACGGTCCCATCTCCCTTGACCCTTCAGCCGCAGTCCTGCACTACGGCCAGGAGATCTTCGAGGGCCTCAAGGCCTACCGCCACGCCGACGGTTCCATCTGGACCTTCCGCCCCGAAGCGAACGCCGCACGCCTGAACAACTCCGCCCGGCGCCTGGCCCTCCCCGAACTCCCGGAAGAGTACTTCCTGGGCGCCATCCGCGAACTCGTGTCCGCGGACAAGGAATGGGTTCCCTCCGGCGACGGCGAAGCGCTTTACCTGCGCCCGTTCATGATCGCCACTGAGGCCTTCCTTGGTGTCCGTGCCGCCCGTGAAGTGTCCTTCCGCGTCATTGCGTCCCCGGCTGGCAACTACTTCGGCGGCGAGCTAAAGCCTGTCTCCATCTGGATCTCCCGCGAATACGCCCGCGCCGGCCGCGGCGGAACCGGCGCCGCGAAATGCGGCGGCAACTACGCTGCGTCGCTGATTGCGCAGCAGGAAGCCGAGGCCCACGGCTGCAAGCAGGTTCTCTTCCTGGACCAGTTCAATGACAACGCCGTCGAAGAGCTCGGCGGCATGAACGTCTTCTTCGTGATGAAGGACGGCTCCCTGGTGACGCCCGCGCTTAGCGGAACCATCCTGGAGGGCATCACCCGGATGTCCATCATCCAGGTGGCCAAGGACATGGGCCGCGAGGTCACCGAACGCAAGATCACACTGGATGAATGGCGTGACGGCGTGGCCTCCGGCGAGATCGCCGAAGTCTTCGCGTGCGGTACTGCCGCTGTCATCACCCCCATTGGCGTGCTCAAGGACAGCACCGAGTTCATCGGCTCCGAGGACGCGAAGGCGGGGGAGACCACCATGGCCATCCGTGAGCAGCTGCTGGGCATCCAGACCGGAACCGTCGAGGACACGCACGGCTGGCTGACCCGGCTGGCCTGAGCAGTCCATTCCTAGTTCGACGGCGGGTGGCCGGCGGAGCTGCTGCGGCGGCCAGCCGGCCACCCTCCGTCGTGCTGGCGGAGTTGTGCTGGCGGAAATGCAAGAATAAAAGTGTGAATCCGGACACCACGCCCGCCCTGGCCGCCAGCAGCCCGCTGACCAGGTACCGCCTGGCCCCCAACCCTGGGCCGATGAGCCTGGACGGCACCAACTCCTACGTCATTGGAGAGCCCGGCCATCCGGCTGCCGTCGTAGCTGATCCGGGGCCGGCGGACGAACGGCACCTTCAGGAGCTGGCCGGCACCGGTTCGGTGGAGCTCATCCTGATCACGCACCGGCATGCGGACCACACGGCGGGGGCGGCACGGCTGCACGAACTCACCGGCGCTCCGGTCCGTGCCGCCGATCCGGCGCACTGCCTCGCGGGGGCACCGCTGCTGCCGGGGGAAACCATCGCGGCCGGCGGGACCGAAATCAGGGTGGTTGCCACCCCGGGACACACCTCCGATTCCGTCTGCTTCCATCTGCCCTTCGACGGGGCTTCCGGCTCTGTGCTGACCGGCGACACCATCCTGGGCCGCGGCACCACCGTCCTGGATCACCCGGACGGCAGGCTGAGCGACTATCTGTCCTCGCTTGACCGGCTGGAACTGCTCGGGCCAGCCACCGTCCTGCCGGCCCACGGGCCGGTCCTTCCGGCACTCGATGCCGTGGTCCGCGCCTACCGGGACCACCGGCTGGACCGGCTGGCCCAGATCAGGGCCGCGCTCTCGGACCTGGGCGGGGACGCCGGCGTTACTGAGGTCACCAACGTTGTCTATTCCGACGTCGATCCCTCAGTGCGGAGGGCGGCCGAGAACTCCGTTGCGGCCCAGCTCGAATACCTGCGCACGCTCCGTGACCGGACATGACCCGGTGCGGCAGGGGAGCCGGGCCGGGACTGTAGGCTTGGAACCATGCGTATTGCCCGGTTTGTAGTCGATTCTGATCCCCTCTACGGCATTGTGGAAGGCCAGCCCGGCAGTGAGGAAATCACTGTCATCAACGGCGACCCCTTCTTCAACGGTGTGGAGCGCACGCACGTCCGCCACAAGCTGGAGGACGTCCGCCTGCTGGCACCGATCATTCCGCGCAGCAAGGTGATTGGGGTGGGGCGGAACTTCGTCGAACACGCCCGCGAGCTCGGGAACGACGTGCCGCAGCAGCCGCTCCTGTTCCTGAAGCCGAACACCTCGGTGGTGGGCCCCAACGATCCCATCGTGCTGCCGGAGTTCTCCGACGAGGTCTCCTACGAGGCCGAGCTCTGCGTCGTGATCGGCCGTATCTGCAAGGACGTTCCCGAAGAACGCGTGGACGACGTCATCTTCGGCTACACCTGCGGCAACGACCTCACCGCCCGCGACGTCCAGAAAACCGACCTGCAGTGGGCCCGCGCCAAGGGCTTTGACACCTCGGCCCCGCTCGGCCCGTGGATTGAAACCGAACTGGACCCCGAAGACCTGTGCATCAAGGGCTGGCTCAACGGGGAACTCCGCCAGGACGGCAGCACCAACCAGATGATCCGCGGCGTCCGGGAACTCGTCTCCATCGTTTCGAGCGCGTTCACGCTCCTGCCCGGCGACGTCATCATGACGGGAACGCCGGCCGGCGTGGACCTCGTGAAGGCCGGCGACCGGTATGAGGTCGAGATCGAGGGCATCGGGCGACTCTCCAACCCGGTGGTCCGGCGCTAACAGCTCCGCTAACAAGAAGCTGCACCGATTTTGGACAGCCGCACCGTGGTTCCACGGTGCGGCTGTCCGTTTTCGCAGCGGCATTCCGGGCCGGTAGTGATGGCAGGGATTGGTAATGTTGGTACCACTATGACTACTGCTTCCGCGTCCGACGCCGTTTCCAGCTCCGCCCCGATTGCTGCCCCCACCGGTGAAGTCACCGCTGACACCCCGGTCAGGGTCCGGTTTTGCCCGTCGCCCACGGGCACCCCGCACGTGGGACTGATCCGTACGGCCCTCTTCAACTGGGCCCACGCCCGGCACACCAACGGCACCTTCGTGTTCCGGATCGAGGACACGGACGCTGCCCGCGACTCGGAGGAGAGCTACCAGCAGCTGCTGGAGGCCCTGAAGTGGCTCGGCATCACCTGGGAAGAAGGCGTGGAAGTTGGCGGCCCGCACGAGCCCTACCGCCAGTCGCAGCGCCTGGACCTCTACAAGGACGTGGTGGCCAAGCTGATCGACGCCGGCTACGCCTACGAGTGCTATTCCTCGCCGGAGGAAGTCGAAGCCCGTCACCGCGCCGCCGGCCGCGACCCCAAGCTCGGCTACGACAACTTTGACCGCGAGCTGTCCGAGGAGCAGCTTGCCGCGTTCAAGGCCGACGGTCGCCAGCCGGTGCTGCGCGTCCGCATGCCCGACGAAGACGTCACGTTTACGGACATGGTCCGCGGCGACATCACGTTCAAGGCCGGCAGCATCCCGGATTACGTCATTGTCCGCGCCGACGGGTCCCCGCTCTACACCCTGGTCAACCCGGTGGATGACGCCCTCATGGGGATCACGCACGTGCTTCGCGGCGAAGACCTGCTCTCCTCCACGCCCCGCCAGGTGGTGCTGATCCGGGCCCTGATGGACATCGGCGTCGCCAGCTACATGCCGGTCTTCGGGCACCTGCCGTACGTCATGGGGGAGGGCAACAAGAAGCTCTCCAAGCGCGACCCCCAGTCCAACCTGTTCCTGCTCCGGGACCGCGGCTTTATCCCCGAAGGCCTGCTGAACTACCTGTCCCTGCTCGGCTGGAGCCTGTCCGCCGATGAGGACATCTTCACCGTGGAGCAGCTCATCGAGCACTTCGACGTCAACAACGTCCTCGCCAACCCGGCCCGCTTCGACATCAAGAAGGCCGAGGCGATCAACGGCACCCACATCCGCATGCTTGAGCCGGAGGATTTCCGGGCACGCCTCGTACCGTACCTGCGCGCCGCCGGATTCGTGGGCGAGAGCCTCACGGCACGGCAGGAGGAGATCCTCGCCGAGGCAGCGCCGCTGATCCAGGAGCGCATCTCCCTGCTGGGCGAGGCACCCGAGATGCTCGCCTTCCTGTTCAAGAGCGACGACGCCATCGACATCGCGGACGACGCACGCAAGGGCCTGCCGGCCAACCTGGCCGAGGTGCTGGACGCCGCGCTGGCCGCCCTCGAGCCCGTCGCCGACTGGACGGCCGAGAACATCCAGACGGCCCTGAAGGAAGCCCTCGTGGAAGGCCTCGGCGTCAAGCCGCGACTGGCGTTCGGACCCGTCCGCACCGCGATTTCCGGGCGCCGGATCTCCCCGCCACTGTTCGAATCCATGGTGATCCTGGGCAAGGAATCGTCGCTGGCGCGCCTGCGCGCCTTCCGCGGCTGATGACCCGCCCGGCCGCGAAAACCGGCGGCGCGCTCCACCGCCGGCCGCCGGGTGCTGTCAGCGGGGTCCTGTTCGACATCGACGACACGCTGGTGGACCTTGCCTACGCCATGACCACGGCGTTGCGCGATGTCAGCGAACACCTCCTGCCCCGCCTGGACCAGGCGGGGTGGGAGAAATTCGGCAGGATCTTCACCCACGAAACCACGCACTACTACGACCGCTACCTCGCCGGCGAACTGACGTTCAACGAGCAGCGGCTGCTCCGAGGCCGGGCGGCGCTGGGCCATTTCGGCGTCGAACTGGGCGAAGGCGAGGAGTCCCGGCGCTGGCTCAGTTCTTATTCGATCCTCCAGCCCAGCTACGTCAGGGCGTTCGAGGACGTTGCCCCGCTCCTGGACGCACTGGACGCGGCCGGCATTCCCTACGGTGCGGTGAGCAACAACGTCCACGACTACCAGCGGGTTAAGCTGGACAGCGCCGGACTGGAACGCATCGGAATCCTGGTGGGGACGGACACCGTGGGCGTGCCCAAGCCGGACCCCGCCATCTACCTGGAGGGTGTCCGGCTTCTCGGCAGTTCCGCGGACAAAACCCTCTATGTGGGGGACAACCGGCTGCTCGATGCTGAAGGCTCGACGGCGGCCGGCCTGCTGGGCGTCTGGCTGAACCGCACCGGCGAGCCGGAGCCGGACTTTCAGGGCCACGAGATCCGCTCCCTGATGGAACTGCTAGCGTGGTTGGCGCCACCCGAGTAAGGCCGGCTCCGGCATCGTGCGGCTCAGGAGGTTTGCCGTAACGGCCGCCTTGACCGCAGTGCAAGGAACGCGCCCGCAGAGCCGAGGCCCAGCACGCCCACGAGGCCCAGGGCCAGGGCAGCGTCGGACTGCCGCACCATGCTCGTGGGAGACACGGCGGCGGCCGCCGAATACAGGGTGCCGGTGCCTTCCGCGATCCGGGCGTTGCCGTCAGCGAGTTTGTCCGCGCCGGTGGCAAGCCGCGTGGAACCGGCGGCAAGCCGGGTGTTTCCGTCCGACAGCTTGGAGGCGCCGGCCGCGAGGGCTTGGGAGCCGCTGAGCAGCCCTGGGCTGCCTGGATTAGCCGGGTCTCCCTTGATGCCGGTGTTCAGCGCCACCGTACCGTCGGCCAGGCGCTGGCTGCCCTCGGTAATCCTTGCACTGGCCTTGAGCAGTCCGGGGCGCTCCGGATTCCCGGGGACGCCGTCCATGCCCACGCGGAGTTTGGACGTACCCTCGGCCAGGAGCTCGGTGCCCATCACGACGCCGGGGCTCTGGGGATCCCTGCTGTTTAGCTTGACGGCCAGGGTGGCGAATCCTGCCGTCAGCTTCCCGGTCCCTGAGTGGAGCTGTCCGGCACCCGCCTCCAGCCGTGCCGCGCCCGCGTTGAGCAGCGCGGCACCGGACTGCAGCTGGGAGGCGCCCGCGTCCAGCTTCTGCGCGCCTTCCCTGATCTTTGCGATCTTGTCCTTAACCACGGACAAGGGAACCAAACCCTGCACGGGATCCGAGGCAGCTGCCTCCAACAGCTCCAGCGCCTGTGCGATGGCGGCCGTCCCGGTCCCTGCCGCGGGGTCGCTGTTCGCGCCGCGGTAGCCCTTGAGCTGGACTGTGCCGGCTGCCAGCCGGCTGGTGCCGGCGGCCAGATCGGAGGTTCCGTCCGCCAGCCGCGCTGCTCCGCCGTCGAGCTGGGTGGCGCCGTCCGCCAGGTTGTTCGGGGCGTTGCCCGCCGCGGTCGGCGTCAGGGCGGCGGAAAGCCGGACGGCTCCGGACGCGAGTTTGTGGGCGCCGTCGTCGACCTTGTAGACGCCGGGGGCGAGTTTGCTGTTGACATCGTTTTCGATCTTCACGGCGCCAGCAGCGAGTTTGGCGGCCCCGCTCTCAAGCTTGTCAGCCCCCGGAGCGAGTTTGCCGCTGATCCCTGAGTGGATCCTGTCCGCGCCTTCCGCGAGTTTTACTGCCCCTGTGTCCGCCAGGCTGGCACCGCTGGCCAGCTGACCGGCGCCCGTCTTCAACTTTTCTGCGCCCGTGGACGCCAGCCCGGCACCGTCCCGCAGCTTGGCCGAGCCGTCCGTGACGCGTCCGGTCACGAGCGTATAGAACGCCAGCAGTGCCACGAGCAGCAGGGCAAGGATCGCGATGGCGACCTGTTGGGCCCGGGGCCGGGTCCGCCCCGCAACGAAGGCACGGCCCATTGATTGACGCGTTTCCGGCCCGGATGGTGATGACATGGGCGATTCCGGCACAGATGGTTCCGACACAGGTGGTTCCTCTCGACGGTTCTGCCGACGGCGGCATTGCCGCCGGCCATATCCCGCAACTGTGATGCAGCTAACAACAGCGAATGCTCGCAGGTCGGCCGGCAAAGACATGGGGAGGTGGGTGGTTACTCGCTAGTAACTTACCGAGAGTAAACTTATTTATGGCGGATTTGCAAGGGTTTTCCCGGTTTCGGCGCGTGCGGGGCGCCATATCCCGCCCCGCGCGGGGGGAATCCGGCGGCTGCTGGCGCCGATTTGTGCGGGGCAAAACTCTCGGGTAAAGTAATTACTCGTGCTGAGGCGCTCGGAGCGAAGGTTTAGGCCTTTCCGACCGGCCCGAAAGTTCCATTGGGATATGGTGTAATTGGCAACACTACGGTTTCTGGTACCGTCATTCTAGGTTCGAGTCCTGGTATCCCAGCTCTGAAAATCCGCGGAATTCCGCTGATTATCGGAAGTTTCAAGTCAGGCTTTTCGATTTGAAACGCTTGCTGAGTGTATGAAATAATCACTTAGCTTGACCGGCGCAATTGCTGGTTTGGAGAGTACGCGGCCCCATCGTATAGCGGCCTAGTACGCTGCCCTCTCACGGCGGTAACGCGGGTTCGAATCCCGCTGGGGTCACCAAGGAACCGGCTCCGGGCATCTGCCCGGGGCCGGCTTTTCTTTGTCCGGCCGCCACGGCCTGCCTGAGCTTCAGCAGATCCTGAACTGGCATGATGATGCTGTGATCTCCTCCAACGAGCCCCCGGCGGCCAACGGCCAGAATAAGGAAGCGCATTCCGCTGCCGCCGTCGCCCTCCTGGAAGCCGTTCGGCGGGACCTGTCCTCGGCGTCCCTGCCGCTGGAGCTTCCCGGCGTCGAGCGGGCCCGGCTGGACATCCGCAACAGCGTGGCCCAACTCGACGACTACATTCTTCCGCGGTACCGCAGCCTGGACGCTCCGCTGCTGGCCGTCGTCGGGGGCTCCACCGGGGCCGGCAAGTCAACACTCGTGAACGCGCTCGTGGGCCATCCGGTGACCCGGGCAGGTGCCATCCGGCCCACCACCCGCCAGCCCATCCTCCTGCACCACCCCGCGGATGCCCCGTGGTTCGAGGATCAACGCGTCCTGCCGAGCCTCAGCCGGATCCGCGGCACCGTGGTTGCCGGGCCTTTGCCGGCCAGCAAGTCCGGACTCGCTCCGGATGCGGCGCCGGTTTCGTCGTTGGTGCTGGTGGGGGAACCGGCCGTGCCGGAAGGAATTGCCCTCTTGGATGCCCCGGACGTCGACTCCATCTCCGATGACAACCGGAAGCTTGCCGGCCAGCTCCTGGCGGCCGCCGACCTCTGGGTTTTTGTCACGACCGCCAACCGCTACGCGGATGCCGTTCCCTGGAAGCTGCTGCTCGACGCGGCCTCGAGGGACATCCTGGTTGCTGTGGTGCTGGACCGGGTCCCGCCCGCGGCGGAAGCCGAGGTGAGTGAGGACCTCCGGGCCATGCTGGAGAGGGAAGGCCTTGGCAGCGCCGCCCTGTTCGTCATTCCGGAGGTAGCCCTCGACAGGCTTGGCATGCTGCCCGCTGAGGCCACCGATGCCTTGGGAACGTGGCTGCGGAACCTCGCCGCGGACGCCGCCGGAAGGGCGGTTATCGCGCGGCGGACGCTCAACGGGACGGTCAAGGGACTGAGTCAGACGGTGCAGCTCGTGGCCGCGTCTTCGGAGGAACAGCGGCGGGCCGCCGGGCTCCTGGGCGACGACGCCCGGAGCGCATATCAGGACGCCGTCGCCAGAATCCTCGACGCCACCAAGGACGGCGCCCTGCTGCGGGGCGAGGTACTGGCCCGCTGGCAGGACTTCGTCGGCACGGGTGAGTTCTTCCGGAGCCTGGAGCAGAACATCGGCCGCTTTCGGGACCGTGCGGGCGCCTTTTTCCGCGGTGAACCGACGCCGGCGGTCAGGGTGGAAACCGCCATAGAAACGGGACTGCAGGCAGTCATCGTCGATGAAGCTGCCAACGCGGCCGAGGACGCGGACCAGCGCTGGCGCTCCGACCCTGCGGGCCGCCATCTCCTGGGCACGGATGACCTTTCAGGAACCAGCCCGGGGTTTGGCGATGCCGTGGCCGCGGAAATCCGTGCCTGGCAAGGGAGCCTGATGGAGCTCATCCGGACCGAGGGGCAGGCCAAACGGACGCAGGCCAGGTGGCTGTCCTTCGGCGTAAACGGCCTCGGTGCCGCGCTCATGATCGTGGTGTTTTCCATGACTGCAGGACTGACGGGCCTGGAGATCGGCGTCGCAGGAGGCACCGCCGTCGTCGGCCAAAAACTGCTTGAGGCGGTGTTCGGCGAAGACGCCGTGCGGCGCCTTGCGCGGACCGCCCGGGAAGACCTGCACACTCGCTGCCAGAATCTGCTCCAGGCCGAGCAGCGGCGCTTCCTGGACCGGCTGGACCCGGACACGGGCGCCGGAGCCGCGGTCCTCGCAGGGCACGCAGAGGCGCTGAAGCGGCTGGCAGGCGCCGCATGAGCCGGCACGGCGGAAACCGGGAGGCCTCCCGGCTGCAGCGCCGCCTCGAGGCGCTCAACGACGCCCGGGAACTGGCCGAAGGTGTGCTGCCGGACGCCGCCCTGGACGAGGTCCTTCAGGTGCTGGAGCGGGCCAGTTCGCGCCGGTCCCTGTCCGCGGACCACACGGTGGTGGGCTTTTTCGGCGCCACCGGAAGCGGCAAATCCACCCTGTTCAACGCGGTCAATGGAGCTGAAATTGCGACGGTGGCCGCCCGCCGGCCCACGACGTCGGAACCATTGGCGAGCGTCTGGGGAGCGGACGGCAGCGAAGCGCTGCTGGACTGGCTGGACGTAGACCGGCGCCATCATGCCGGCGCCGTGGAGGGATTCGCCGACGAATCCAGCGGACTGATCCTCCTGGACCTGCCCGATTTTGATTCGACCCGGGCCGCGAACCGCCAAATCGTTGAGCGCTTGGTGGGGATGGTGGACGTCCTGGTGTGGGTGCTGGATCCGCAGAAATATGCCGACGCCGCCGTCCACAATGACTTCCTGGCGCCACTGGCATCCCACGGTGCCGTGACCTTGGTGGTGCTCAACCAGATCGACCGGCTCCCCGAAGCCGACGTCAAGCCTGTCATGGAGTCGCTCAGGGGAATCCTTGCCCGGGACGGACTCGGCAAGGTGCAGGTTTTGGCGGCCTCGGCGCTGACCGGGGCCGGTGTGGACAAGGTCCGCGCAGCCATCCGCGAGGTGGTTGCCCGGCGCGAAGCCCTGGCCCTGCGGCTTTCGGCGGATGTGTCCCAGGCAGCCGGGCGGCTGATGGACGCTTCAGGGCCCGGCGAGCCCGCAGGCGTGAGGGGCGGGACCGGGGCGCGGCTCGCGGAGGAACTCTCCCGTGCGGCCAACGTGCCGCTGGTGGTTGATGCCGTGGCGCGGTCGTACAAGCAGGAGTCCGCCCGGCGCACCGGCTGGCCCGTCACCAGATGGCTGGTTCGTTTCCGGCCCGATCCGCTCCGCCGGCTCAACCTCCGCAGCGCGTCCAATGCCGCAGTCAGCCGGACTTCGCTGCCTCCCGCCGGAGCGCAGGAGCGGGCCCGGACCGATGCTGCCGTCCGGGACTTCGCCGATGCCGCGAGCGACGGCGCTCCCGGTCCGTGGCGGGCTTCCATCCGCGGGGCAGCCCGTGAGGGCAGGGAGCGCCTGCCGGACGCCTTGGACCAGGCCATTGCCGGTGCCGACCTGAAAGCCGGGCAGAAATCGTGGTGGTGGGCGGTTTTCAACGTGGTCCAGTGGCTTGCGCTGCTCACCGCCGTGGGCGGACTGGGATGGCTAGGGGTGTTGGCCGGCCTCGGCTATCTCCAGCTTCCGGTGCCCGAGGTGCCGCGGGTGGAGGGCTGGCCGGTTCCCACACTCATGATTGCCGGGGGAGCGGTGCTGGGCATATTGCTCGCGATCACCGCAAAGTTCGTTACGGCCGCCGCGGCACGCTTGCGTGCTGCCGCCGCGCGGAAACGGCTCAGATCCGCGGTCGCCGGCGTCGCCGGGAAGCTTGTGGTGGAGCCCGTGGAGGTCGAAATCAGCCGCCTGAAGTCCTTCAACGCCGCGGTGAAGGCCGCCGCAGCGGCCTAGCGCGCGGTTCTAGCTGCCGGGCTCGATGGCCGCCGCGGCGTCGCGGACCTTGATCATGGTCCGGAGGTTGCGCGTCGTGGTTGAAGCCTTGTACTTCGGCTTGGCCGAGAGTTTGCTGAAGGGGCTGTCCAGGGTCCCGCCTGCCGGAGCAAGCCAGGCCGACGCCTCCGGACCGAGCCGGGTCTGCTCCACGCCGCCGAGCGACTCCCCGGCCGTGAACAGTTCGTCAAGCGCTGCGGTGTCCGAGGCCAGAGTGATGTAGGTGTGCGTCGTCTTGTCGTCTGCCGGGTAGTGGCACGCCGCCACGAGCTCCGCCACGCGGGAGGCTGTCAGCACCACCACCCATGCGTCGTAGCCGAAGGTCTCCCGCAGGCATGCCTCGAATTCCTTCTTGACCGCGGCCGGTGTCAGTTCGCTGGCCAGCACCACGTTGCCGCTGGCCAGGAGCGTCTTCACATCGGCGAACGGCCGGGCCTTCAGGGCCTCCTTGAGGTCCGCCATCTTGATGTTGATGCCGCCCACGTTGATGCCGCGGAGGAACACTGCGTAGCTCGTCATCCGCCCAGACTACTGCCAGCGGAAGCCCGCCGGAGGGAAGGCGGCCGGGGCGGGAAAGGGTCAGTCGTTGTTCTTGCGGAGAGCTTCCGTGAGGACGCGCGCGGCGTTGCAGACGACTTCGGCATGCAGCCGGCCGGGCTGCCGGGTGAGGCGCTCAATGGGGCCTGAGATGGACACGGCGGCGATCACCCTTCCCGAAGGTCCGCGCACTGGTGCAGAGACGGAGGCGACGCCCGGCTCACGTTCGCCGAGGCTCTGGCCCCAGCCCCGCCGTCGTACTCCCGCCAGGACGGTGGGCGTGAAGCGGGCGGACTGCAGCCCCTCCAGCAGGCGGTCGTGGTCTTCCCACGCGAGCAGCACCTGCGCGGCAGAGCCGGCCTTCATGGACAGCTGCGTCCCCACGGGGATGGTGTCGCGTAGGCCGATCGGCCGTTCCGCCGAGGCGACGCAGACACGCCAGTCGCCCTGCCGGCGGAAGATCTGTGCGCTTTCGCCGGTGGCGTCCCGGAGCTGCATGAGCACGGGCCCGGCCGAGGCGATGAGCCTGTCTTCGCCCGCGGCCGAAGCGAGTTCAACCAGCCGGCTGCCCAGGACAAACCTGCCCTGGATGTCGCGGCTCACGAGCCGGTGGTGGACAAGGGCCAGTGCGAGCCTGTGCACCGTGGGCCGTGCCAGTCCGGTGGCAGCCACGAGCTGCGCCAGGGTGGTGGGCCCGGCCTCGAGTGCGTCCAGCACCTGGGCTGCTTTATCAATGACACCGACGCCACTAGAATTGTCCATGTAATGATATTGCCGTCTCAATATCTGAGATGCAAATCATTTGGCTGGCTTATTACACGGCTCTGCTGTTTCAGTTGAAGTAACAGTCAACAGCAGTGAAGGGAGATGGCCATGGCGAACACATTGGCCGAGAAAGTCTGGGACGCGCACGTGGTGCGCAAAGGCGACGGCGACGGCGCCAACGCCCAGCCGGACCTTCTCTACATCGACCTCCACCTCGTCCACGAGGTAACGTCGCCGCAGGCCTTCGAGGGACTCCGGCTGGCCGGCCGCAGACTGCGCCGCCCGGACCTGACCATCGCCACGGAAGACCACAACACTCCGACGCTGGACATCGACAAGCCTATCGCCGATCTCACCAGCCGGACGCAGATCCAGACGCTGCGCAACAACTGCGAGGAGTTCGGGGTCCGCCTGCACTCCCTGGGCGACGCCGAGCAGGGCATCGTTCACGTGGTGGGCCCGCAGCTCGGACTCACCCAGCCGGGCATGACCGTGGTCTGCGGCGATTCACACACCTCCACGCACGGCGCGTTCGGCGCGCTGGCCATGGGCATCGGCACGTCCGAGGTGGAGCACGTCATGGCCACCCAGACGCTGTCCCTGAAGCCGTTCAAGACCATGGCCATCAACGTTGAAGGCACGCTCCGCCCGGGCGTCACGGCCAAGGACATCATCCTTGCCGTCATCGCCAAGATCGGCACCGGCGGCGGCCAGGGCTATGTCCTGGAGTACCGCGGCTCGGCCATCCGGGCGCTGTCGATGGAAGCCCGGATGACCATCTGCAACATGTCCATCGAGGCCGGCGCCCGCGCAGGCCTCGTGGCACCGGACGAGACCACCTACGCCTACATGAAGGGCCGCCCCCACGCGCCGGAGGGCGCCGAGTGGGACGCCGCCGTCGAGTACTGGAGCACCCTTCGCAGCGACGACGCCGCCGTCTTTGATGCCCAGGTTGACCTCGACGCCGACACGCTGGAACCGTTCGTCACCTGGGGCACCAACCCGGGCCAGGGTGTCTCGCTCTCCGGCAAGGTGCCCTCACCCAACGACTTCGGCGATGAGAACGCCAAGGCCGCAGCCGAGCGCGCCCTGCAGTACATGGGGCTGGAAGCCGGAACCCCCATGAAGGAAATCCGGGTGGACACCGTGTTCCTGGGTTCCTGCACCAACTCCCGCATCGAGGACCTGCGGGTCGCCGCGGACATCATCCGCGGCCGCCAGAAGGATCCCAACATCCGCATGCTGGTGGTGCCGGGTTCGGCCCGGGTCCGCCTGGAAGCGGAGGCCGAGGGCCTGGACCGGGTGTTCAAGGACTTCGGCGCGGAATGGCGGTTCGCCGGATGCTCCATGTGCCTGGGCATGAACCCGGACCAGCTGGAGCCGGGGGAGCGCTGCGCCTCCACGTCGAACCGAAACTTCGAAGGCCGTCAGGGCAAGGGCGGACGCACGCACCTCGTGTCGCCGGTGGTGGCAGCCGCCACGGCCGTGCGCGGAACGCTGAGCTCGCCGTCGGACCTTGATCCGGCCCCGGAATCCGCAGCCCTCCAGACGACCGACGCAGCCTAGGAAGACTCCATGGAAAAGTTCACCACGCACACCGGAATCGGCGTCCCGCTGCGCCAGAGCAACGTCGACACGGACCAGATCATCCCCGCCGTGTACCTCAAGCGGATCACCCGCACCGGCTTCGAGGACGCCCTGTTCTCGGCCTGGCGGAAGGACCCGTCCTTCATCCTGAACCAGGAACCGTTCAACGCCGGTTCCGTCCTGGTGGCCGGGCCGGACTTCGGCACGGGCTCCTCGCGGGAGCACGCCGTCTGGGCGCTCAAGGACTACGGCTTCAAGACCGTGCTCTCGTCCCGGTTCGCGGATATCTTCCGCGGCAACTCGGGAAAGCAGGGGCTCCTGGCCGCCGAACTCGCCCAGGACGACATCGAGCTCATCTGGAAGACGCTGGAAAACGCGCCCGGTACTGAGGTCACGGTTGACCTCGTGTCCAAGACCGTCATCTGCGGCAACGTTGTTGCTCCGTTTGAGATCGACGACTACACCCGCTGGCGCCTGCTCGAGGGCCTCGACGACATCGGCCTGACCCTCCAGCACGAGGAAGACATCACCGCGTACGAAGCCACCCGGCCGTCGTTCAAGCCCAAAACGCTGCCGGCCCGGCTGTCCTGACCGCCAGAGTTCCATCAAGGGCCCGCCGCAGCAACGAACTACTGCGGCGGGCCTTCTTGCTGCGCCGGAAATCTGCACCGGAAATCCGCGCCGGCATCCCGCCGGGCCGCGCCCGGTGCGCCCCGTATTTCGGTTCGGTAACGCAAGCTCATATGCTTAGCTGGAGCCTTTGTAAGGATTTGGGGGCGAGTAGTCGTGAGGAAACCGGTAAATGAGTAGTGTTCTGACAATCCGCGGAGGCGTCCCGCTAACTGGCCGTGTCAGCGTCCGCGGTGCCAAGAACCTTGTGCCCAAGGCCATGGTGGCTGCCCTGCTGGGCAACGAACCCTCTGTGCTCCGGAACGTTCCGGAAATCAAGGATGTCGAGGTTGTCACCAGCCTGCTTCAGCTCCACGGCGTGACCGTGGTGAAGGATCCCGTGACCGGCGATCTGACCCTGGACCCCAAGGCCGCCAAGACGGCGCCGAGCACGGCAATTGATGCCCACGCCGGCGACTCACGCATCCCGATCTTGCTGTGCGGACCCCTGATCCACGCCATCGGCGAAGCCTTCATTCCGGATCTGGGCGGCTGCAAGATCGGCGACCGTCCCATCGACTACCACCTGAACGTGCTGCGCCAGTTCGGCGCCGTCGTGGAAAAGCGGCCCGGCGGTATCCACATCTCGGCCCCGCGCGGCCTGCACGGGGCGAAAATCTCCCTGCCCTACCCGTCCGTCGGCGCCACCGAGCAAGTCCTGCTCAGCGCAACACGCGCGGAGGGCATCACGGAACTCTCGGGAGCGGCCACCGAACCCGAGATCGTCGATCTCATCGCCGTGCTGCAGAAAATGGGCGCCGTCATCAGCGTCCAGACGGACCGCACCATCCGCATCGAGGGCGTCCGCGACCTCGGCGGCTACAACCACCGGGCCCTGTCGGACCGCAACGAATCGGCGTCGTGGGCTTCCGCCGCCCTAGTGACCCGCGGCGACATCTTCGTTGAAGGCGCTTCGCAGCGGGACATGATGACCTTCCTGAATACCTTCCGCAAGGTGGGCGGCGGCATGGACATCGGCGACGACGGCATCCGGTTCTACCACCGCGGCGGCAAGCTGTCGCCGCTGGTGCTTGAAACGGACGTCCACCCGGGCTTCATGACCGACTGGCAGCAGCCGCTGGTTGTCGCGCTGACTCAGGCCGAGGGCGTGTCGATCGTTCACGAGACCGTCTACGAGAACCGCTTCGGCTTCACGGACGCACTCATCCGCATGGGCGCCAGCATCCAGGTCCACCGGGAGTGCCTCGGCAGCGTGCCGTGCCGCTTCGGGCAGCGGAACTTCCTGCACTCGGCGGTCATCTCCGGCCCGACGCAGCTCAAGGGCACGGACATCGATGTTCCCGACCTGCGCGGCGGCTTTAGCCACCTTATTGCCGCCCTGGCGGCCACCGGCACGTCGCGGGTGACGGGGATCGACATCATCAACCGCGGCTATGAGCGCTTTACCGAAAAGCTGGCCGGGCTCGGCGCCGACTTCGACATCACATCGGCGAAGTAGCGGTGCCCCTGTGAAGGAATCGGCCAAGAGCCACATCACATTCGTGATCATTGCCGGGATTGCCCGGCCCCTGCTGAACCTGATGATGAACAAGAAGTGGGAAGGCACCGAAAAACTTCCCGCCGGCGGATTCATCGCAACGCCCAACCACTGCACCGAGATTGATCCGCTGGTGGTCGGGCACATGCTGTACAACCAGAAGCGTGCCCCGCATTTCCTTGCGAAGGCGGCCCTCTTCAAGGTGCCCGTGCTGGGCAAACTGCTGCACGCCGTCAAGCAGATTCCGGTGGAGCGCTCGACGGCGGGTGCGAACCGCTCGCTGCAGCTCGCCAAGGAGATCGTGGCCGAGGGCGGCGCCATCGTCATCTACCCGGAGGGCACCCTGACCCGGGATCCGGACCTCTGGCCCATGAAGGGCCACACCGGCGCCGCCCGGCTGGCGCTGGAAGGCGGGATCCCTGTGGTGCCCATGGCGCACTGGGGCGCCCACGAGGTCTTCCCCCGGTATGCCAAGAGCTTCCACCTGTTTCCACGGAAAACGTCCCGCGTCCTGATCGGCGATCCCGTGGATCTGTCCCGCTTCGAGGGCCGGCCCCGGGACAAGGCAACCCTCATGGAGGCGACCGACGTGATCATGGACGCCGTCACCGCCCTCCTGGCCGAACTCCGCGCAGAGCAGCCGCCCGCCCAACGCTGGGATCCGGCGGCGCATAACCAGAAGAAGCACGGCCGCGACGTCGAGCGGGGCGGAAAGTGACCCCTGTGCGGGGCCGCTCGGGCTCGGCGGTGTCCGTCGCGGTGCTCGGCGCCGGTTCATGGGGGACGACCTTCGCCAAGATCCTGGCCGACGCCGCCACCTCCTCGGGCGTCGAACGCCGCATCAGGCTCTGGGGCCGGCGGGCCGAGGTTGTGGAGCAAATCAATCTGCACCACCGCAACCCGCAATACCTGGCCGACGTCGAGCTTCCGCCCAGCATCACCGCGTCCACTGACGTCGCCGCGGTGCTGGCCGGAGCAGACCTCGTGGTCCTCGCTGTTCCGGCACAGTCGCTGCGGCTGCAGCTCCGGGAATGGAAGCCCCTCCTGGAGCCCGATGCGCTGGTGGTGTCCCTCATGAAGGGCCTCGAGCTCAGCACCGACGCCCGCATGAGCGAAGTGATCTGCGAGGAACTGGGCATCCCCGCGAGCCGCATCGCCGTCGTGTCCGGGCCCAACCTGGCCATGGAAATCGCACGCGAAGAGCCCACCGCGTCAGTGGTGGCCTGTCCTGACTCGGCAGTGGCCGGCTGGATCGCACGGAGCTGCACCGCCCCGTATTTCCGCCCGTACACCACCACCGACATCGTGGGCGTTGAAATCGGCGGGATCGTCAAAAACGTCATCGCCCTGGCCGTCGGCATCTGCGAGGGAAAGCAGATGGGCGACAACACCAAGGCCTCGGTGATCACCAGGGGGCTCGCCGAAACCTCGCGCCTGGCCCTGGCCCTGGGCGGCTCAGCCCAGACCATGGCCGGCCTCGCAGGGCTGGGGGACCTCGTCGCCACGTGCTCGTCCCCGCTGTCCCGGAACCACACCGCCGGACGGCTGCTGGGCCAGGGCCTCACCCTGGACGAAGTGGCCGAAAAAATGACCCAGACCGCCGAAGGCATCAAGTCGGGGCAGGCCGTGCACGAACTTGCCGGTAAACTCGGCGTCGAGATGCCCATCACGGCGGCCGTCGTCGCCGTGCTGGCCGGAAAACTGTCCGTTGACCAACTGGGGCCGCTGCTGCTGGCCCGGGACCTCAAACCCGAAGGCGATTACTAACAGTGTCGGAAGAAAACTTGACCGCAGCGGACGAGTCAATCCAGAGCCAGCCAAACCAGGGCAAGCCCCGAGTGGCCGTCCTCTTCGGCGGGCGTTCAAGCGAGCACGCGGTCAGCTGCGTCACCGCGGCCGGCGTGCTGGGCGCCATCGACCGGAACAAATACGACGTGATTCCCATCGGGATCGCCAAATCCGGCCAGTGGGTCCTCGCGGCCGGGGACACGGGGCAATGGTCGCTGTCCTCATCCCTGCTGCCTGAGGTTGCGCCGTCGTCGCAGACGGTGACCCTGGCGGAGATCGGCGGGGAACACCAGCTGATCCTGGCGTCCCCCAACGAGGTGCCACAGGAACTGGGCACCGTGGACGTCGTCTTCCCGCTGCTTCACGGCCCGTTCGGCGAAGACGGGACCATCCAGGGCCTGCTGGAACTGTCCGACACCCGCTACGTGGGCGCCGGCGTCCTGGCGTCGGCCGTGGGCATGGACAAGCACTTCATGAAGGTGGTCTTCGAGGCCGCGGGACTTCGCGTCGGGCCGTACATTGCGGTCACGGACCGGCAGTGGCGCAACGATCCCGAGTCGGTGCGCAAGCGCGTTGACCTGCTCGGGTTCCCGGTGTTCGTCAAGCCGGCCCGCGCGGGATCGTCCATGGGCATCTCCAAAGTGGACTCCCTCGAGGACCTCGACGCCGCGATCGAAGCTGCCCGGGAGCACGACCCCAAGCTCGTGATAGAGGCCGGCATCGTGGGCCGTGAGATCGAGTGCGCGGTGCTCGAGGGCCGTGGCTCGGATGCCCCCCGGACTTCGCTGCCGGGCGAAATCTCCGTGGCGGCCGGCGAGCACGAATTCTACGACTTCAACGCCAAGTACGTGGATGACGCAGCCGCGCTTAGCTGCCCCGCGGACATGCCGGACGAGGCGATTGCCCGGGTCCGCGAGCTTGCCGCGGTGGCGTTCGACGCCGTCGGAGCGGAGGGCCTGAGCCGGGTGGACTTCTTTTACACGGCCGACGGCGCGCTCATCATCAACGAGATCAACACGATGCCCGGGTTCACGCCCAAGAGCATGTACCCGCAGATGTGGGCGGCGTCAGGGCTGAGCTACGCGGAACTGATCGACGAACTCATCCACCTGGCCCTGAACCGCAAGACCGGCCTCCGCTAGAAGTTCCCGCCTGGCGAGTCCTACTTGCTGGTCGGCAGGTCCTGGAGGTCTGCCTGGCCCACGCAGTTCCGGCTTGCCTTGATCTTGCCGGCCGCCGCGGAAAGATCGGCCAGCACCGTGGCAGAGCTGATCTTGTTCGGATCCATCAGGATCTCGGTGGCGGGCTCCCGGCCGAACGTGGTCAGCGTCCACACCGGATTGCCCTCTTTGATGACCCAGTCCACATCGTTCACGCTGACGCACCGGTCCGTCGTGGGCCCGGGGACGTTGACGCCGCAGCGCAGGATCACCTTGGAGGGATCGCCCCAGGCGGCGGTCGCCTGGCTGTTCGTCTTGCGCAGGCCGGCGTCGCCTATGGTGTCCGGAAGCGCCACCATCATGGGGGCGCACGCGGGGTTTGCGGCATCCGCGGCAGGAGGAACGTCGACGGCGGGGGAGCAGCCGCCCAGTGCCAGTCCCGTGAGGGCCACTGCGGCCGCTGCCGTGAGCCGGCGGACAGGGGCGGGGGTGCGGTGGCGGTGCATGGATTAAGCCTATCTCTCCGACGGCAGGGCATCGGACAGTCCAAAAAGGCAGCCGCAGCGCCGCCCGGGCAGCGCCCGGCACCACCCCGAAACGCCCACCGGGAAACATTGTCGGTCCGTGGCGGTAGCGTAGTGGCGTGCCCCAATCACCACTGACTGTCGCCGAACTGTCCGAAGCCGAGCTTTTGGCCCGGATCTTCCCGCGCCTTGAACTGAACGCCGTGCACAGCGCTGCTGTGCTCCTCGGGCCGGGCGATGACGCCGCCATCGTTGCCGTGCCCGACGGCCGGACCCTCATCAGCATCGACACCCAGGTGCAGGACCAGGACTTCCGGCTTCAGTGGAACAACGGCTACCGCACCACCGGCTATGACGTGGGCTGGAAGGCTGCGGCCCAAAACCTCAGCGACATCAACGCCATGGGCGGGTCCGCGACCTCCATGGTGGTCAGCCTGACCATGCCAGCCGGCACGCCTGTGGACTGGGTCGAGGACCTGGCGGACGGACTCGCCGCCGCCATCGGCAAGCTCGGTGCCGGGGCATGTTCCGTGGCGGGAGGCGATCTTGGCCGCGGCCGCGAACTGTCCGTCACCGTCGCCGTGCTGGGCACTCTCAGCGGCGGCCAGCCGGTGCTCAGGTCCGGGGCGCAGGCTGGAGACACGCTGGCCATCGCCCGCCATGCGGGCTCGGCCGCGGCGGGGCTGGCCCTGCTCGAGTCGACGCACCCGGTGGGTTCGCTGGCACCGGAACTTCGCTCGCTACTGGACCTTCAGTGCCGGCCCGAGCCGCCGCTGGATGCAGGCCCCCTTGCCCGGACGTCCGGCGCCACTGCCATGATGGACATCTCTGACGGCCTAGTGCGGGACGGCACCAGGCTGGCCCTGGCCAGCAATGTCGTGCTGGACCTTGACCCCAAGGCACTGACACTGCTGGCCGCACCGCTGCAGCCGGCCGCCGCCGTCCTGGAAACGGACCCGCTGGCGTGGGTGCTTGGCGGCGGCGAGGACCACGGCCTGCTCGCCACTTTCCCCGCCGGCGTTCAGCTGCCCCCGGGGTTCGCTGGGATAGGCTCAGTACAGGCCTGCACTTCACATGAAGCGGCAGGCGTGACAATCGCGGGCCGGCCCGCTGACTCCGTGGGATGGGATCACTTTGCAGATTAAGATTGCCGCGAACGCGCAAGCGATGAAGCGGTGGTTGGGCAAGGCCGAGACCGCCCTGGGCAACCACAGCGACCGCCTCAATGCGATCAACATCTTCCCGGTCGCCGACGGCGACACCGGCACCAACCTCTACCTCACGGTCCGGGCAGCCGCGCGTTCCCTTCAGGACGCCGCGCCGGTGCCCGCCGTGATGCAGGACCCCGCCCAGCCGCCGACCCCCGCCCAGATGCAAAGCCCTTCGCAGAGCCCGGCCCGCACGCCTGACCTGCGCCGGGCCCCGGATGCGGCGCAGAATGATGTCGGCGCCGTCCTGGCCAAGGCCGGACAAGCCGCCATGGAGCAGGCCAGGGGAAACTCGGGAACCCTGTTTTCCGTGTTCCTGTGTGCGGCGGCCGAACCCTTGGCCGGGCACACCCGGCTCACGGCAACGACGCTTGCCGCCGCGCTCAACCGGGCACAGATCCGGGCCTGGTCGGCGCTCAGCGATCCCGTTCCCGGCACCATGCTCTCGGTCATGGAGGCGGCCGCGCGAGCTGCCGCCGCCGTCGACGCCGGCCAGAACGGCAATGACAGCAACTACGCGCTGGGCCTGGCCCTGGACGCCGCGGTCGAAGCGGCGCTCGAGGCCGTGGTCCGCACCGAGGGGCAGCTGGATGCACTGCAGGCCGCACACGTCGTGGACGCCGGCGGCGTGGGCATGCTGCTCATCCTCGACTGCCTGCGGTCCGCGGTGCTGGGCGTGGAACTCCAGAGCGAGCTCCTGGACGGCCTGCACGGCTACGATCTGCAGGATCCCCATATCCACGCGGACATGCCGGACGACGACGGCGTGGAGGTCATGTGCACCATCAGCCTCTCGCCGCTGGACGCCGCGACCCTGAGGCAGCGCCTGGACGAACTCGGCGATTCGGTCATCATGAGCCAGGTGGGCCCGGCCCCGGACGCGGACGGCCGGTACCGCTGGCGCGTGCACGTCCACGTCCTGGATTCGGGGCCGGCATTGGAGACCATCAGTTCATTGGGACAACCGGCGGACGTGTCGGTCAGCGAACTGGCGCTGCCGCGCGATCCCAATCCGGTGGAGGCTGATGCGGGGAGCCGCGAGGGACGATGAACACCGAGCTGGAACTCGGCCTGGAGCGCCGGATAGGCAAGCGCTCCGCGGCCGTCGTTGAAAAACACCTGGGCATCACCACGGTGGGCGGGCTGCTGAATTACTTTCCGCGCCGGTACCTGAGCAGGGGAGAGCTGACGCCCATCAGCGAGGTCCCGCTGGACGAGGAAGTGACGCTCATTGCCCGCGTCATTTCGAACAGCACGCGGCAGATGCGCGCCCGGCGGGGCTCCATCACCGACGTCGTGATTTCCGACGACGCCGGCGCCCACGCCGGCGGTCCGCGGCCGCCGGGTTCGGCCCTGCCGGGAACCCTCAAGATCAGTTTCTTCAACGGCTTCCGGGCCAAGGCGGAGCTCCAGCCCGGCCGCAGGGCCATGTTTTCCGGCAAGGTCACGCGCTTCGCGGGATCGCTCGGCCTGACAAATCCTGACTTCCTGCTCCTGGACGAGGACTCGGACACCCCCGGCATGGATCCGGAAAAGCTCGCTGCCATGCCCATCCCCGTCTATCCGGCAACCGCCAAACTCACCAGCTGGTCCATCCAGAAGGTCATTTCCACCCTTCTGGACACCGTGGACCTGGACGCCCTGCAGGACCCCTTGCCGGCGGCCATCTCGGTCCGCGAGAAGTTCCTGCCGATGCCGCAGGCCTACCGGCTGATCCACGCCCCGCAGACGCCCGAGGACTCGCGCCAGGCCAGGGACCGGTTCCGCTACCAGGAGGCCCTGGTCCTACAGTCCGCCCTGGCGCGCCGCCGCGCCCAACTGGCCGCGGAGGAGGCAACGGCGCGGCGTCCCTTGCCCGACGGGCTCCTGGCCGCCTTTGACCGGCAGCTGCCGTTCACGCTGACCGCCGGGCAGGCCGCCGTGGGCAAGACGCTGTCCCAGGAACTGTCCCAGGACGGGCCCATGAACCGGCTGCTGCAGGGCGAGGTGGGCTCGGGGAAGACCATCGTTGCCCTCCGGGCCATGCTGCAGGTTGTCGATGCCGGCGGGCAGGCGGCCCTCCTGGCGCCCACGGAAGTCCTCGCCGCGCAGCACTTCGACTCCATCCGGCGGACGCTCGGCACGCTGTCCCGGGACGGACTCCTTGGCGGCTTCGGCGACCACTCCGTCCAGGTCAGCCTGCTCACCGGGTCCATGCCGACCGCGGCACGCAAGCAGGCACTGCTCGATGCCGCGTCGGGCACGGCCGGGATTGTGATCGGCACGCACGCCCTGCTGAGCGACAACGTGTCCTTCTATGATCTCGGCCTGATTGTTGTGGACGAACAGCACCGCTTCGGCGTGGAGCAGCGGGATGCCCTGCGGTCCAAGGCCAGCAAGCCGCCGCACCTGCTGGTCATGACGGCCACCCCCATCCCCAGGACCGTCGCCATGACCGTTTTCGGCGACCTCGAAACCTCCGTGCTGGACGAACTGCCGGCCGGCCGGGCACCCATCACCACGCACGTCGTGGGCCTGGCCGAGAATCCTGCCTGGGCCGGCCGGATCTGGTCCCGGTCGCGGGAAGAGATCGACGCCGGGCACCAGGTGTACGTAGTGTGCCCGAAGATCGGGACGGACGACGACGGCGATTTCAGTCCCGGTGAAGCGGAACCCGCCCCCGGGGACCTGGAGGGGGACGGCCCGGCGCGCGAACTGGCGTCGGTGACCGCCGTGGTCGAACACCTCGGCGAGGAACCGTCGCTGGCCGGGATTCCGCTGGCCCCGCTCCACGGGCGGCAGGATCCCGCGCTGAAATCCGAGACCATGGCATCATTCACGGCCAACAAGACCAAGCTGCTGGTCTCCACCACGGTGATCGAGGTGGGCGTGGACGTGCACAACGCCACGCTGATGGTCATCCTTGATGCGGACCGGTTCGGCATTTCGCAGCTCCATCAGCTCCGGGGCAGGGTCGGCCGCGGAGGCCTGCCGGGCACCTGCCTGCTGGTGACGACGCTCGAGCCCGGCCATCCGAGCCGCCGCCGGCTGGACGCCGTGGCCGCCACCACCGACGGCTTCGAACTGTCCCAGGAGGACCTGAAGCTGCGCCGTGAGGGCGACATCCTCGGCGCCTCGCAGTCGGGCGGCCGGTCCACGCTGAAGTTGCTCAGGGTCCTGGAGCATGAGGACATCATTGCCCGCGCCCGGCAGGATGCCCAGGAGATTGTGGCCCGCGACCCCGCGCTCCTCGACCACCCGGCCCTTGCCGAGGCCATCGACGACTACCTGAACCCCGAGAAGGAGGCGTTCCTTGAACGCGGCTAACTCCATGGACGTTCCGGCGAAGCGCGCCGGAAAGCGGACTACGGCATGAGCAGGATCGTGGCAGGTGTTGCCGGGGGAACGCCGCTCGTCAGCGTGCCCGGCTCTTCGACGCGCCCCACCACCGACCGCGTCAAAGAGGCCCTGTTTTCCAGGCTGGACGCCTTCGATGTCCTCGCCGGCTCGCGGGTGCTGGACCTCTACGCAGGTTCCGGGTCGCTCGGCGTTGAGAGCGCCAGCAGGGGCGCCACCGCCGTCGACCTCGTGGAGTTCGATGCCAAAGCCAGCGCTGTCTGCCAGCGGAACGCGGACCTGATCAACGGAGTGCTGGCGCAGAAAGCCGTCACCGTGCACCGTTCCCGGGTCGAGTCCTTCCTGGAGCGGACGGCTGAAGAAACCCTGTGGGACGTCGTGTTCCTGGACCCGCCCTACCCCCTGGACCAGCCCGCCCTGGCCGCGGTCCTGGCCAAGCTGGCCGGGCACCTCGCAGCCGGTGCCGTGGTGGTGGTGGAGCGCTCCTCGAGGTCACATGAGCCGGAGTGGCCCGCAGGCATGGAACGGTTTGCCGAGAAGAAGTACGGGGAGACCCGGCTGTGGTTCGCCGAACCCGCCAGCGGGCAGCAGCTCGACGTCGGGCCCGTGCCCGAGGACTGAGCCCAACGGCCGAGCTGGTCCTATGGCCGGTCAGCCGGACAGCCGATCCAGTTCGACCCCCGCCAGCACCTTGGCCGGGTGCGGCCCGCGGGCCGTCAGAGCGGCGGTCCATTCCGACGGCCACGGTTTCCGGGTGCCGGTCAGGATGATGTTCCCCGGGTACCGGCCCGTGAACATGCCGGCTTCGGCGAAGGCTGCAACGTCCGTCATGGCGCGCCGAAGTGCCGCCACCTGGCTTCGGACCAGTGTCAGGCCCGGTTCGTCACCCACGTTCACGATCAGCACGCCCCGTTGGGTCAGCAGCGCCGCGGCTTCCTCGTAGAACTCGGTGCAGGCAAGGTGCTCCGGAGCCTCGGGTCCGGAGAAGATATCCAGGATGACGACGTCGAATCGGAGGTCCGTGGGCAGCTCGGCCAAAGCGCCGCGGGCGTCGCCGATGATCGTTTGCAGCTGCGTGCCCTCGGGCAGCGGCAGCCGCTCCAGCACAAAGTCCAGCAGCTCACGCTCCAGCTCCACGGCATACTGCACCGAACCCGGGCGGGTTGCCTGGATGTACCGGGCCAGGGTCAGGGCACCGGCTCCAAGGTGCAGGGCGGTGATGGGCTCACCCCAGGGAGCAGCCAGGTCCACCATGTGGCCGATCCGGCGGAGGTACTCGTAGAAGATGTCCGCCGGGTCGGCCAGATCGACGTGTGACTGTTCCGCTCCGCCGATGCTGAGCACGAAGCAGCCGTCGGTGTAGGTGTCCGGTTCTATGACTGCGTGCTGGCCCGTGGTCCGCAAGAACCGCGAGGCCGCAGGGGAGCCTTCAGTCAACGTCAGAGCCTGTCCCGGAGCGTCGCCAGCCGGGAGGCCGCTTCTTCAAGGACCTCGGTCCTCTTGCAGAAGGCAAACCGCAGCAGGCTCCGCGTCCTTTCCGCACCCTCGGGGTGGCAGAAAACGGGAACGGGGATGGCGGCCACGCCCACCAGGGCCGGAAGGCGCCGGGCGAGCTCCACGGAATCCAGGATCCCCAGCGGCGAGGTGTCGACGTTCACGAAGTACGTGCCCTTCGGCGTGAAGACGTCCAGCCCTGCCGCCCGGAGGCCGGCGCTGAGGATGTCCCGCTTCCTCTCCAGCGTGGCGGAGATGCCGTCATAGAAGGCGTCGGGCAGTGCGAGCCCGGCCGCGATCGCACTCTGGAATGGGGTGCCGGAGCTGTAGGTGAGGAACTGCTTCACGGTCCGGACGGCGGACACCAGCTGCTCCGGCCCGCTGAGCCAGCCGACCTTCCAGCCGGTGAACGAGAAGGTCTTGCCGGCCGAGGAGATGGTGATGGTCCGGTCCGCCGCTCCCGGCAGGGTGGCCACCGGGACATGGCTCACGCCGAAGGTGAGGTGCTCATAGACTTCGTCGGTAATGATGAGCGTGTCATGCTTTCGGGCCAGGTCGACGACGCGCTGCAGGACTTCCCGGGGAAACACGGCGCCGGTCGGATTGTGGGGGTTGTTCAGCAGCACCACTTTGGTGCGCGCGCCGAAGGCGGCCTCGAGGGCTGTCGGATCGGGGAGGAAATCGGGCGCCAGCAGCGGAGCCGTGACGTGGGTGGCCCCGGAAAGCCCGATGATTGCGCCGTACGAGTCGTAGAACGGCTCAAAGGTCAGGACTTCGTCACCGGGGCCGACGAACGCCATCAGGGCGGCCGCGATTCCTTCGGTGGCGCCGGTGGTGACGATGATTTCCGTGTCGGGATCCGGCTCGAGGCCGTAAAACCGGCTCTGGTGAGCGGAGATGGCTTGGCGCAGCTCCGGGATGCCCTTGCCCGGAGCATACTGGTTGGAACCCCTGGCGATGGCTGCCTGGGCCGCTGCCTTGATTTCCGCCGGGCCGTCCTCATCCGGGAACCCCTGGCCGAGATTGATGGCGCCGGTCCGGACCGCCAGCGTGGTCATCTCTTCGAAGATCGTGACGCCCAGGGTTCCGTCGGGGGCCAGGAGGTTGGCGCCCGTGGCCGCACGCTGCCAGGGCGCCGGAAGTGTCTCTGTCATTGCTTTCCTGCCTGTCCGTTCAGCCCCGCTGTCAGGTGCGGTTGATGCATCAAGTCATGGTATCCCGGTCCGCGGATACGGTAGGTTCGGAGCATGAGACGCGCCGTATGCCCTGGCTCCTTCGACCCCATCCACAACGGACACCTCGAGGTCATTGCCAGAGCCGCCAGCCTTTTTGACGAGGTCATCGTTGCCGTGTCAACGAACTACGCCAAGAAGTACCGCTTTCCGCTGGAGGAACGGATTGAGATGGCCAAGGAGACCCTGGCCTCACTGCGCGGCATCGTGGTGGAGCCGGTCGGCGAAGGGCTCCTGGCCGAGTACTGCCGGCAGCGCGGCGTGTCCGCAATCGTCAAGGGGCTCCGGTCGTCGTCGGACTTTGACTATGAACTGCCCATGGCCACCATGAACCGCCAGCTCAGCGGCGTCGAGACGGTCTTCCTGCCGGCGGAGGCACACTACCTCCATTTGTCGTCCACGCTGATCAAGGAAGTGGCCAGCCTGGGCGGAAGCGTGTCTGAGTATGTCCCAAGGTCGGTCCTGAAACGCCTCATCGCGGGCCCGCCTGCGCCGGGCCAGCCGCCAAGAGGGTAGGCTTGTGCGGTACATTCCGGCTTCTGCCGGTTGGACGGTGACTCTCCCGCCTGCCGGGGGACGGCGTCCGGTTTGAGTCCGCCAAGGAGTTCAGGCTAAGATAATACGTCGGTCATATGTTCAACAGGAGTTCTCATTAAACGAGATGCAAGTTCGCCCTTGGTGCTTGATGTCAAGGACCTCGGACGCAGTCCGGGGAGCATGCGTACGCTGACGGAACATGTACCCGCGCCGGAAGATCTTGGCGTGGCGCTCATTGGCGTTCAGAAGGGCTCGGATGTCGAGCTCGACCTGAGGCTTGAGGCCGTACACGAAGGAATTCTGGTATCAGGAACCGTAATCGCCGAAGTAACCGGTGAATGCGGCCGATGCCTGGATCCCCTTGCGTATGACCTTGAGGTCAATGTGCAAGAACTTTTCTTCTACGAAGGCGCCTTGCCTTCCGACGAGGAAGACGATGAAGAGCAACGTCGAGTCGAGCACGATCTGATCGATCTTGAGCCGGTGTTGCGGGACGCAGTTGTCACTATGCTGCCGTTCCAGCCGGTGTGCCGGGAAGACTGCCAGGGCCTGTGTTCCGAATGTGGAGCGCGCCTGGAAGACGAGCCGGGGCACCACCACGAGGTCGTAGATCCTCGCTGGGCTGCCCTAGCTGATCTGGCTAAGCCTGACCGGCAAAATTGATTTGTAAGTGTTTTTCTAGAGAGAAATGAGTTAGCCGTGGCTGTTCCCAAGCGGAAAATGTCTCGCTCGAATACCCGCGCCCGCCGCTCCCAGTGGAAGGCGACTGCCCCCCACTTGGTGAAGACCATTGAGAACGGCCAGGTTACCTACAGCCTGCCGCACCAGGCAAAGGTCGTCACCGACTCGGCTGGCACTGCGCTGTTCCTTGAGTACAAGGGCCGCAAGGTCGCGGACGTCTAATCGGCCCACCAGCTGACTAGGATGTCTTCAACTGAAGAGCTTCTGAAGCGTCTCGGTGTCTCAATTGACGCCGGGACGCTTCGTCTTGCTCTGACACACCGTTCCTATGCCTACGAAAACGGCGGCATACCCACCAACGAACGCCTCGAGTTCCTCGGCGACTCCATCTTGGGGTTTTCCGTCACCGATGCGCTGTACCGGGACAATCCCTCGCTCCCCGAAGGGGACCTGGCCAAGCGCCGGTCCGCCGTGGTGAGCACGCGGGCACTTGCCGGCATCGGACGCAGCCTCGGCATCGGCGACTACATCTACCTCGGCCAGGGCGAGAAGCTCACCGAGGGCAAGAACAAGGCCTCAATCCTGGCTGACACCATGGAGGCGCTCATCGGGGCGACGTACGTCTCCAACGACATCGAGACCGCACGCCAGCTCGTCATGCGCCTGATCGGACCGCTCCTGAAGGACGCAGCCGCGCTCGGCGCCGGCACCGACTGGAAAACGAGTATCCAGGAGCTCGCGGCCGGCCGGCAGCTCGGCTCGATCTATTACGCCGTGGAGGGCTCCGGCCCGGACCACGCACGCACCTTTGTCGCGGAGCTGCAGATCGGCGGGACGCCGTACGGCAAGGGTTCCGGCCACTCGAAGAAGGAAGCCGAGCAGGAAGCGGCGGCCGACGCCTGGCGGAAGCTATCCGGCATGGACACCGCCGCGGAGCCGCCGGAATCCGCCGCCGGGAGTTAGGCGAACGGTGCCTGAACTTCCCGAGGTCGAGGTGGTCCGCCGCGGCCTGGTGAGCTGGGTCCGTGGCCGGACCATCACCGGCGTCGAGGTCCTGGATCCCAGATCCATCCGTCGCCATGCCCTGGGGCCTGAGGATTTCGCCGGGAACCTCGAGGGCGCAACAGTCCTTGACGTGGTCCGCCGGGGCAAATTCCTGTGGATGCCGCTGCGGGAGGACGGCAGAGCCGGCGACACACCGCACCCGGAAACGGCCGGCATGGCGCCGGGCCTTCCCGCCGTGACCCTGATGGCCCACCTTGGCATGAGCGGCCAGCTCCTGATGCAGGACGACGCCGTCCCGGACGAAAAACACCTGAAGGTCCGCCTCCGGCTGAGTCCGCGCGACGGCATGCCCGCGCAGCTGAGGTTCGTTGACCAGAGGATCTTCGGCGGCCTGTTCGTCACCTCGCTGATCCCCACGGACGACGGCGGCCCCGGCGGCCTGGCCGAGGACCCGCTGCCGGTCATCGCCGAGGAGGCGTCCCACATTGCGCGTGACCCCCTCGACCCCTTCTTCTCCTTCGACGACTTCTACCGCAGGCTCCGGAACCGGAAGACGGGCCTCAAGCGGGCGCTGCTGGACCAGGGCCTGATCTCCGGAATCGGCAACATCTATGCGGACGAGGCTTTGTGGCGGGCCAGGCTTCACTACGCCCGTCCCACGGACACCCTGCGGCGGGCGGACGCCGCGCGGGTCCTCGAAGCGGCCCGCGAGGTGATGACTGACGCCCTTGACGCGGGCGGCACCAGCTTCGACTCGCTATATGTGAACGTCAATGGCGCGTCCGGCTACTTCGACCGTTCCCTCAACGCCTACGGGAGGGAAGGGCAGGAATGCCGGCGCTGCGCCGCAGCCGGAATTGTCAGCCTGATGAAGCGCGAGCAGTTCATGAACCGGTCCTCCTACACCTGCCCCGTGTGCCAGCCGCGCCCCCGGAACGGCCGCTGGTGACCATTGCCACCGCCTGTTCCGGGCCGTGAATCCGGGGATCCGGGCCGAGTGGCAGTAGATTTGGGGCAGGACAAGCAGCCGCTGCCGCCACTCAGGAGATCCGAAAAACCTTGCACCTCAAAAGTCTCACCGTCCGTGGCTTCAAGTCGTTTGCGTCCGCAACGACCTTCGACTTTGAGCCCGGAGTCACCGCTGTGGTGGGCCCCAACGGCTCGGGCAAGTCCAACGTGGTGGACGCACTGGCCTGGGTCATGGGCGAGCAGGGTGCAAAAACACTGCGCGGCGGCAAGATGGAAGACGTCATTTTCGCCGGAACCTCGGGCCGGCCGCCGCTGGGCAGGGCGCACGTCTCGCTCACCATCGACAACACTGACGGCGCACTTCCCATCGATTACAGCGAAGTCACCATCTCCCGCACGCTCTTCCGGACCGGCGGCTCCGAATACGCCATCAACGGTGCCGGCTGCCGCCTGCTGGACATCCAGGAACTGCTGTCCGATTCGGGCCTGGGACGCGAGATGCATGTCATTGTGGGCCAGGGCCAGCTCGACAAGGTCCTGCATGCCACCCCCGAGGACCGGCGCGGCTTCATCGAGGAGGCCGCCGGCATCCTCAAGCACCGGCGCCGCAAGGAAAAGACGGTCCGCAAGCTGGAGGCCATGCAGGCCAACCTGCAGCGGCTCAGTGACCTCACGGGCGAGATCCGGCGCCAGCTGACCCCGCTGGGCAAGCAGGCCGAGGTTGCGAGGCGGGCCCAGACCGTCCAGTTCGAGGTCCGGGATGCCCGTGCCCGGCTGCTGGCCGATGACCTCGTCCAGCTGCAGGACGCGCTCGCCCAGGACGTCGCCGACGAATCCGCGCTCAAGGCCCGCCGTGCGGTCGTGGAGCAGGAACTCGGGGCCGGCCGTCAGCGCCAGGCCGTTCTGGAACAGCTCGCGGCAGAAGCGACCCCCCTCCTCAATGCCGCCCGGGACACGTGGTATCAGCTGTCCGCGGGCCGGGAGCGGCTGCGGTCGCTCGGATCCCTGGCCCAGGAACGCTGCCGCCTGCTGGGCTCGGCGGACGCGGCGCCGGATCCCGGCCGGGACCCCGAGCAGCTGGAAAAGCAGGCGGCCCGGGTCCGTGGCGAACAGGCGGACCTCGAACTGGATATCGTCAACCGGCGCAGTGCCCTGGAGGCGGCCACGGCCGCGAAAACCGGTGCGGAAAACGCCGCAGCCGCCGAGGAAAAGCGCCTCACGGCAGCACTGCGCGCCGCGGCGGACCGCCGCGAAGGCCTGGCCAGGCTGGCCGGCCAGGTGGGCGCGGCGCGGTCACGCGTGGAATCGGCCCAGGCCGAGGTGGGCAGGCTCGGCGAATCGCTGGCCGCCGGTGATGAGAGGCGGCGCCGGGCCCAGGAAGAGTTCACCGCGCTTGAATCCCAGGTCGCGGGCGTCGAGGACGGTGAGGAATCCCTCGACGCGGAGTACGAGGAAGCCACCGCGGCACTGGACGCCGTCCTCGCCGAGATCGAATTACTCCGGACTTCCGAACGGGAAGCCGTGCGTGAACGCGACGCCCTCAAGGCCAGGCGCGACGCCCTGCAGCTCGGCCTCAACCGCAAGGACGGTTCCGAACACGCCCTCGGGGCCGGACTGCCCGGCATCGTGGGATCGCTGGCCTCGACCCTGGCCGTTGAAGCCGGGTATGAGGCAGCCGTTGCCGCCGCCTTGGGCAGCGCCTCGGATGCCGTGGTGGTGCAGGACGGCGAAACGGCTGCGGCGCTGGTGCGGCTACTTAAGGGCGACGACGCCCGCCGGGCCACGCTCCTGCTGGAATCGCCGCCTGGCACTCGCTCCGCTGCCGGCCGGACCGCGGACCGCGGGACTTTGCCTGCCGGTGCCCGCTGGGCCGCCGAACTGGTCGACGCCACCGGGGCTGCCGCGGCGACCGTCCAGCACCTGCTCGCGGCGACGGTCGTCGTCGGGGACCTGGACGCGGCGGCGGGCCTGATCGCCGGGCGGCCGGACCTCACAGCCGTCACACACGCGGGTGATGTGTTCACGTCACTGGCCGTCACCGGCGGTTCCGCCAAGGCGCCGTCGCTGCTTGAGGTGCAGGCCGCCGTCGACGACGCCGCGTCGCGGCTGGAGGCCGTCACGGCAGCACTGGAGCAAAGCCGCTTTGCGCTGGCCGCCGCGGAGGCCCGGCGCGCTGAGGCGCAGGACCGGGCGGACGCCGCCCTGGAACGGCTGCACGAATCCGACGCGCGGCTCGCGGCGGTGGCCGAGCGGCTGGGACACCTGAACTCCGTCCTGCGCAGCGCCGTGGGGGAGAGCGAGCGGCTGGCCGCGTCCCTGGCACGGGCCGAGGCCAACATCGTGACGGAGCAGGAGGCCCTGTCCGGGATCGCGGCACGGCTGGCCGCGGCGCAGGAAGCCCCGGCCGAGGAGGAACCGTCCACCGGCCACCGTGACGCACTGGCGCTCGCCGCGTCCCTGGCCCGGTCCGCCGAAATGGATGCCCGGCTGTCGTTGCGGAGCGGCGAGGAGCAGCTGGCGGCAATCCGCAACAGGGCGTCGTCACTGGAGCGGGCCGCGGCTTCGGAACGCCGCGCCCGGCAGGAGGCGGCCGAGCGGGCACGCCGTCGAAGGATCCAGGCCGGCCGGGCAGCTGCCGTGTCCGCCGCCGCGGAGCAGATCATCCGGTTCAGTGACGTGTCCGTCGAACTGGCCGGACACGAGCGCGACCTGGCCGAGCAGAACAGGGAGCAGCGGGACAGCGAGCTGGCGGCGGTTCGCACTGCCAACGACGCCCTGGCCCGGGAACTGGCTGAACTGACGGATTCCGTGCACCGCGACGAACTGGCGCGGGCCCAGCAGAGGCTCCGGATTGAGGCGCTGGAGACAAAGTCGGTGGAGGAGCTCGGGCTCACCGCGGACCAGCTGGTGGCGGACTACGGGCCGGACCAGCCGGTACCCGTGCCCCCTGAAGCGTCCGCGGACAAGTGGGCGGCGCTGAGGGCGCCGGTTGATGACGCAGGCAAGACCGTGGCTGAAGGCAAGCCGTTTGTCCGCGCGGAGCAGGAAAAACGGCTCCGCAAGGCCGAACGCGACCTGTCATCCCTGGGAAAGGTCAACCCGCTGGCACTGGAGGAATTCGCCGCGCTGGAGGAGAGGCACCAGTTCCTGAGCACGCAGCTGGAAGACCTCAAAGCCAGCCGCAGGGACCTGCTGGACATCATCAAGGAAGTCGATGACCGCGTGCAGAAGGTCTTCGCGGAAGCCTTCGCCGACACCTCGGCGCAGTTCGTCCGGGTCTTCGCCCGGCTGTTTCCCGGCGGCGAAGGCAGGCTCGTCCTGACGGACCCCGGCGACATGCTGACCACCGGCATCGAGGTCGAAGCCAGGCCCGCCGGGAAGAAAATCAAGCGGCTCTCGCTGCTCTCGGGCGGCGAACGGTCCCTGACCGCGGTGGCGCTGCTCGTGGCGATCTTCAAGGCCCGGCCGTCGCCGTTCTATGTCATGGACGAGGTCGAGGCCGCCCTCGATGACACCAACCTCGGCCGGCTCATTACGATCTTTGAAGAACTCCGCGAGTCCAGCCAGCTGATCGTAATCACCCACCAGAAGCGGACCATGGAAGTGGCGGACGCCCTTTACGGCGTGACCATGCGGGGCGACGGCGTCTCCACCGTCATCAGCCAGCGCCTGGGAGCCGAAGTCTAGCGGGGAGGGGGCTGTCCGCACTGCCCGCGGCTGTTGTGAGAAGCTAGGGGAGTGAACGACATCCTCCCTATTCTCCTGCCCATTCTTGCTGCCCTGGCGGTCATCGGCGGCCTGGTTCCGGTACTGATGAAGGCCCGGAAGTCCGGAACCAAATACTCCGGGCCACGGGACGCCAACGACCCGGCAGCGCCGCTCGGCGGCGGAGGGACCCTCCTAGAGGACCCCCCGGTGGCGCCTGCCGAACGCAAGGCACCGAACGCCGTCGACGTCGAAGGCCTCGAAGCCGAGGTCCCCGACGACGCCGCCGGCCTGGAAACCATCGCGGTGGAGACCCCGCTGCCCGTGGCGGGACGCCTCACCCGGCTGCGGGAGCGCCTGGTCAAGTCGAACAGCGTGTTCGGCAAGGGGCTGCTGGCGCTGCTCTCGAGCGACAAGATTGACGAAAACGTCTGGGACGAGGTGGAGGAGACGCTGCTTCTCGCCGACCTCGGCACCGAACCCACCATGCAGCTGGTCGATGCCCTGCGGGAGCGCGTGAAGGTGCTGGGGACCCGCGATCCCGAGCACGTCAAGGCACTGCTCCGCGAGGAGCTTATCAAGCTCGTGGACCCGGACATGGACCGGAGCCTGCGCATCGAACGGCACGCGGACAAGCCGGCAGTGATGATGATCGTGGGCGTCAACGGGGTGGGCAAGACCACCACCGTGGGCAAACTGGCCCGGGTACTTGTCGCCGAGGACAAGGACGTCCTCCTCGGTGCCGCCGACACCTTCCGGGCCGCAGCCGCGGAACAGCTGGCGACGTGGGGCCAGCGCGTGGGGGTCCCTACCGTGAAGTCCGACATCGACGGCGCGGATCCGGCCTCCGTCGCGTATGAGGCGGTCAAGGCGGGCATCGAGCAGGAAGTCGACGTCGTCATGATCGACACCGCCGGGCGCCTGCAGAACAAGGTCGGCCTCATGGACGAGCTCAGCAAGGTAAAGCGCGTCATCGAAAAACTGGCTGAAGTTGACGAGGTCCTCCTCGTCCTGGATGCCACGACCGGCCAGAACGGCCTCAACCAGGCGCGGGTCTTCGCCGAAGTGGTCAACATCACCGGCATCGTCCTGACCAAGCTGGACGGGACCGCCAAGGGCGGCATCGTCGTCGCCATCCAGAAGTCGCTGGGCGTGCCCGTGAAGCTCATCGGACTCGGCGAAGGCGCGGACGACCTCGCGCCGTTCGATGCCGAAGGCTTCGTCGACGCCCTCCTGAACTAGGCACCTGCTGAACTTGGCCCTCACCCCCAACTAGGTAGCGCCTCGCGCCGTTTTCAGCCCCTGGGAACGGCGTGAGCTGCTACTTAGCTGGGCCGGCCAGCGTCCGCAAGCTGCCGCTGCACCGTCTCGCGGGCCAGCAGCCAGGCCGCCGCCGCGAGCAGCAGGACGCCGCCGGTCACGGCGAATGCCCAGCCGTAGCCCAGCTGGTCTGCCAGCAGCCCGGCGAACACCGGGCCCAGGATGGCGCCGATGTCTGCGGTCATCTGATAGGCGGCCAGCACGCGCCCGCCGGACCGCTCGCGACCGATCACGTCCGCAACCGCCGCCTGCTGGGCCGGCCCCAGCAGCCCCGCACCCACGCCGGCAAGCGCAGATGCGGCAAGGAACCAGCCCAGCCCGTTCGTCAGGCCGATTCCGCCGGTTGCGGCGCCGGTGAGCACCAACCCGGCAGTCATCATCGGCTTGCGGCCCAGGCTGTCCGCCAGCCTGCCGGAAAAAGTAAGCGCAACGGCGTTTCCGGCGGCGAAGACCGCCAGTGCCCAGCCCGCCGCCTCCGGGCCGGAGCCGAGTGCTGTGACGGCGAACAGGGGCACCGTGGCCATGCGCACACCGAACGTTGCCCAGCCGTTGGCAAAGCTTGAGACGAGCGCCGCCCTGTAGGCGCTGTCCCCGAGGGCCTCGGCGAGTTTCATGGGCGGAGCCGCAGAACCGTCGCGGCGTCCGCCGCCGGGCACATGGCTGAGCTGCGTCTGCACCACCAGCGCGGCCAGGACCAGCGCCCCGGCATAGGCGAGGAAGGGAACGCGCAGCCCGAACCCGGCCAGCAGGCCGCCCAGGATGGGACCGCAGACATTTCCGATCAGGAACGCGGAGGCGTAGGCGCCCGAGACCCTGCCGCGGCTTTCGGGCGGCGCAAGCCGGATGACGAGTGCCATCGAAGCGACCGTGAACATCACCGACCCGGCGCCCCCCAACCCCCGGAACACCAGGAGCTGCCAGTAATTCTGGGCAAACGCGCAGGCCGCCGTGGAGGCCGCCACAATCAGCAGTCCGGCCACGTAGACGGGACGCTCACCCAGCCTGCCGATCAGCGCGCCGCCGGCAGGAGCGAACACCAGCCGCATGAAGGCAAAGATGCTGACGATCACGGCGGCGGCCGTCGCGCCGACGTCGAACGTGGTGGCGAACTGCGGCAGTACCGGGGCCACCAGGCCAAATCCGAGGGCGATCAGGAACGCCGCGACGAGCATCACCTTGATGTCACGGGGCAGCCGGGCGTCGCCGGTCCGCCGGCCGATGCTAAACCGCAGTCTGCTGGCGGCGGGACGGGGGCGTGGCGTCATGAGCGGGTGATCCTTGCGGAAAGAGCCGAAGGGGCGGCTTGCGAGTGGTGAAACATAACCGTAACAAGCCAGATATGCACCATTTACTTCCGGGAGATTCTTGTAACAGGCCCGCAATCTAAATCCTCTGTGTGCGAAACACGGCACGGCAAAACTTGAACCAGAACGCAAAAAGGCGTTGGGACAGGGCGGGCTACTCCGCACACAAAGCAAGAGAGGACGTAGACCATGGAACTCACCGCAGGTCTCGTTTGGCTCCTGGTCGCGTCAGCACTCGTGCTGTTCATGACCCCGGGCCTGGCATTCTTCTATGGCGGCATGACCCGTGCAAAAGCCGCCTTGAACATGATGATGATGAGCTTCGTCGCCATTGGCACCGTGGGTATCATGTGGGTCCTGTGGGGCGCTTCCATGGCCACGAGCAACAAGGACAACTTCTTCCAGATCTTCGCCAACCCGTTCAGCCACTTCGGCCTTCATAACTTTACTGACCCCGCGGATCTGCTCAAGGTTGGCTACGCCGCCACCTTCGCCATCATCACCGTGGCGCTGATCTCGGGAGCGGTCGCCGACCGCGCGAAGTTCTCGGCCTGGACCATCTTCACCCCCATCTGGGCCACCCTGGTCTACGCCCCCATGGCTTACATGGTCTGGGGCGGGGGACTCTTCTCGAAGGACGGCTGGTTCGGCCAGACGTTTGCTCCCGTGATTGACTTCGCCGGCGGCACAGTCGTCCACATCAATGCCGGCGTGGCCGGACTCATCCTTGTCCTGATCATCGGCAACCGCAAAGGCTTCGGCAAGGACCCCAACCACCGCCCGCACAACATCCCGTTTGTCATGCTCGGCGCGGCAATCCTCTGGTTCGGTTGGTTCGGCTTCAACGCCGGTGCAGCGGCCACTGTTGAACAGGCTGGCCTGATCTGGATCAATACGCTGGCAGCCCCGGCGGCCGCCATGCTCGGCTGGCTCGCTGTGGAGCGGTACCGCGACGGTCACCCCACTTCCCTCGGCGCCGCATCGGGCGTCGTCGCCGGTCTGGTCGCTATCACCCCGGCCTGCGCGAACGTGTCTCCGCTTGGCGCCATCGCCCTCGGCGTAGTCGCAGGTGTCGCCTCTGCCCTGGCTGTCGGACTGAAGTTCAAGCTGGGCTACGATGACTCGCTCGACGTCGTCGGCGTCCACCTCGTCTCCGGGGTCGTCGGCACCGTGGCTATCGGTTTCCTCGCGACGCCGACGCAGGGCGCGGCAGGTCTCTTCTATGGCGGAGGAACCACCCAGCTTGTTGCCCAGGTGCTCGCGGCGCTGATGTCCATCATCTTCACCTCGGTAATGACCTTCATCATCGCCTACCCCATTCACAGATTCATGGGCTTCCGTGTTTCCCAGGAACAGGAAGTGGTGGGTGTGGACCTGAGCCTGCACGCCGAGACCGCTTACGAGTTCGGCATCGGCGGCCACGGCGGCAGCTTCCAGCCGCTGCATGAACTGATCACCGGCAATGCCTCGGCGTCCAAGCTTGACACGGCACCTGAGGCCAGCAAAACGACAGACGCAGCATCAGGCAAGGAAAGCGTGGGGGCATGAAACTGATTACAGCAATCGTTCGTCCGGAGAAGCTCGAAGCCATCCGGGAAGGCCTCGAGGCCTACGGGGTCCAGGGCCTGACGGTCAGTGCCGCCAGCGGCTACGGGCGGCAGCGGGGCTACACCGAGGTCTACCGCGGCGCGGAGTACAACGTGGACCTGCTGCCCAAGATCCGCGTTGAGGTCCTGGCCACGGACGAACAGGCTGACGACATCCTTGATGTCATCATCTCCAGCTCCAACACAGGCCGGGCCGGCGACGGCAAGGTCTGGACGGTGGATGTATTTGAAGCAGTGCGGGTCCGGACCGGCGAACGTGGCGTAGCAGCCATCTAGCCACGGCGTTCCAAAACGCATAGTCCCCGCCCAACGGGATACAAACAGGGCCGGTCACCATCACGGTGACCGGCCCTGCTGCGTGCCCCGGCGTGTGCGCCCGCGCGTGGCCGGAGAGGGCCTATCCGGTGACCGAGCCGGAACCGGACCAGCCCTCCGGGCCCGACGTGCCGGCGTCGTAGTCCTCAAGCGGAACATCGCCCCTGGACCAGGCCGCGAGGACCGGATCGACGATTCGCCAGCACTCCTCGGCGGTGTCGGCCCGGACAGAGAGCAGCGGGTCGCCGGCGAGCACGCCCTCCAGCACTTCCCCGTAGGGAAGCAGATCGGAGGCATTGAGCTCTGAGTTGAGCGTGGTGCGGTTCAGACTGAAAATGTCCCCGGGGCCGTTGACGTCGACGTCGAGGCCGAGGGTGTCCGGTCCGAATCCGATCCGGAGCTTGTTGGGCGCGTCAACACCCGAGAAGCCCCTGGGCAGGTGTGGCACCGGCCGGAACGTAACCACCGCTTCCTTCCGCTTGTCACCCAGGGCCTTGCCCGAACGCAGGATGAACGGCACGTCCTTCCAGCGCCAGTTGTCAATGTTCACCTGGACTTCGGCGAGCGTTTCGGTGCTCCTGTCCGGGTCCACGCCCTCCTCCTTGACGTAGTCCGGAACCTCCCGGCCGCCGACGCTGCCGGCGGTGTACCGCGCCCGGCGGGTACTGGATTCGTAGGGCGTCCTGATGCTGCTCGCGCGGAGGACGGTGCCGATGGCATCCCGGAGGTCGCGCTCGCCGATCGTGGCCGGCGGCTCGATGGCCATCAGGGCCATGATCTGCAGGAGATGGCTCTGGACCATGTCACGCAGGGCGCCTGCGTTGTCGTAATAGCGTGCCCGGCCTTCGAGGGCCAGGTCCTCGTCGAAGATGATCTCCACTTTGGCGATGTGCTGACGGTTCCATACCGGCTCCAGGAAGTTGTTCGCAAAGCGCAGCCCGAGGATGTTCAGCACGGTGGCCTTGCCCAGGAAGTGATCCACACGGTGGATGTGGTCTTCAGGAACGAGGTTCAGGAGCGTCCTGTTGAGCTGACGCGCCGACTCCTCGCCGGATCCGAACGGCTTCTCCATGACGAGCCGCGTCCCCGCAGGGACCTGGTCCGGCGCCAGTATCTCGCAGGCTTTTTGGCTGACCTGCGGCGGAAGGGCGAAGTAGACGGCCACGGGCCCCTCAAGCTTCGAGAGCAGCGATGCCAGCGGTCCGTCCGCAGTGACGTCGAGTTGGTGATAGTCAGTGGAGGCCTCGAGGGACTTCAGGGCGTCCTTCCCTGCTGCGCCCGCCGGGCCTGCCGCCGCCGCAAAGGCATCATGGACACGCTCCCGCCACTGCTCCGGCGACCACGGATCGGAACCCGCGCCGACGAGTTTGAGCCCGCCGGCCCGCCCGGTGGCCACCAGCGTGGCAAGGCCCGGTAGCAGCAGCCGGGCCGTAAGGTCGCCGGTGGCGCCGAGGATGAGCAGGGTTTTTACGGTTGTTTGGCTCGTCACCTTGCCAGCATGCCATCTTGAAGGCGTGTCTTGGTACCCTAGATAGTCGAGTCCCGTCGTCGACGCAGTTGGAAACAACAGCCGAGACGCTGGTGTGCCGCAGGGCCGCCATCCGTACATCCACTGAAAGAAGTGCACGGCGCGTGTTCAATTCACTCTCTGACCGGTTGACAGCAACCTTCAAGAATCTCCGTGGCAAGGGCCGCCTCACCGAGGCAGACGTCGACGCCACAGTCCGCGAGATCCGCCGGGCCCTGCTGGACGCTGACGTTGCCGTGCCCGTGGTGCGGGAGTTCACCGGCCGGGTCCGTGAGCGCGCGCTCGGGGCCGAAGTCTCCGGGGCACTGAACCCGAGCCAGCAGATCGTGAAGATCGTCAACGAGGAGCTCGTCGAGATCCTCGGCGGAGAAACGCGCCGCATCCGGCTGGCCAAGACCGGGCCCACCATCATCATGCTTGCCGGCCTCCAGGGCGCCGGTAAGACCACCCTCGCCGGCAAGCTTGCCAAGTGGCTCAAGGCGCAGGGCCACAGCCCCGTCCATGTCTCTTATACACATCTAGATGTGTATAAGAGACAGCGCCCCAACGCCGTGACCCAGCTGCAGGTCGTCGGCCAGCGCGCCGGGGTCCCGGTCTTCGCCCCGCACCCCGGCGCCACCTCCGAGCTGGAGCACCCGGCGGGCGACCCCGTCGCCTGTCTCTTATACACATCTAGATGTGTATAAGAGACAGGCGTGGAGGAGGCCCGACAGAAGCTGCACGATGTCGTCATTGTCGACACCGCCGGGCGTCTCGGCGTCGACGCCGGCATGATGGAACAGGCGCGCCAGATCCGGCGGGCCATCGTCCCCAACGAAGTGCTCTTCGTGATCGACTCCATGATCGGCCAGGACGCCGTCAACACGGCGATGGCCTTTGATGAAGGCGTCAACTTCACCGGCATCGTGCTGTCAAAGCTCGACGGCGACGCCCGCGGCGGTGCCGCGCTTTCCGTAGCGTCGGTCACCGGCAAGCCCGTCATGTTCGCGTCCACCGGCGAAAGCCTGGACGACTTTGAGCTGTTCCACCCGGACCGCATGGCGTCCCGCATCCTCGACATGGGCGACGTCCTCACCCTGATCGAGCAGGCGGAGAAGTCGTGGGACAAGGACGAAGCTGCCCGGATGGCGAAGAAGTTCGCCGACCAGGAAGACTTCACGCTGGATGACTTCCTCGCCCAGATGCAGCAGATCCGCAACATGGGCTCCATGAAGAAAATGCTCATGATGATGCCCGGCGCGCAGAATATCCGCCAGCAGCTGGAGCAGTTCGATGAGCGCGAAATCGACAGGGTCGAGGCGATCGTCCGCTCCATGACGCCGCACGAGCGGCTGGCGCCGAAGATCATCAACGGCTCGCGGCGTGCCCGTATCGCCAAGGGCTCGGGCGTCCACGTGTCCGAGGTCAACGGGCTGCTTGAGCGCTTCGCGCAGGCCCAGAAGATGATGAAGAAGATGGCCCAGGGCGGCGGCATGCCTGGCATGCCCGGAATGCCGGGCATGGGAGCGGGCGGCGCGCGCAAGGGCCCCAAGAACGCACCCAAGAAGAAGGCCCGTTCAGGCAACCCCGCCAAGGCGGCCCAGGAACTCCGTGACGCGGAGGCCCGGCGTGCCAGCGCCGCCAAGGCACTCCCCACCGGGGCTGCCTTCGGCCAGCAGGGCGGCGACTTCGACCCGTCGCAGCTCAACCTCCCCAAGGGCTTTGACAAGTTCCTGGGCGGCAATTAGGCCCACGGTCATGTCGGCCGGCGCTGATGTCAGACCGCTGCCATAAGGTTGGGTCATGTTTAAGCAGCGGGTAGTGTTCGTCCACGGTGCCGGAAACTTCGGCTCCGCTGCTTGGCCGCGCCAGCACGGCATGGCCCTGCAGTACGACGCCCTGTTCCTGCGCCGGCACGGTTTCGACGCCGAGGCCGAACCCCTGGAAACCGACTTCGCCGCAGACGCCCGGATCGTGCTCCGCTCCCTCGCGGACGACGGCCGCGGCGCCGCCGGAGGGCATGTCGTGGCCCATTCCCAGGGCGCCATTTCGGCGATGATGGCTGCCATCGAACGCCCGGACCTCGTGTTCTCGCTGACACTGGTGGAGCCGGCCTGCCTGTCGCTGACTGCCGAGCTGCCGGCCACGGCCGCCCACCGGGCGCTCATGGAGCCCCTGTTCGACGTCCGGCACCAGCTGGGTGACGACGACTACGAGCGGGAGTTCGTCCGGCGGGCCTTTGCCGCTGACGCGCCCGGCCCTAGCACTCCCGAGGCCAGGCGGGCGGCCAGGCGGCTGCGATTGCAGGCGCCGCCGTGGCAGGCTCCGCTGCAGATCGTGCCGGGCGTCCCCACCCTCGTGCTGACCGGCGGGTGGGAGCCCCTGTACGAGGAAATCGCCGGCTACCTGAGGGAGACCGGCGCCCTGCACCGCACTGCTGCGGGAGGGCACCGGCCCCAGGACTCGCCCGAGGGCGACCGTTTCATCCGGTCCTTTATCGCCGAGGTCAGCCGGCGGCAGCAGCCGCAGGCGTCCTGACCCCGGCTGCTACCTGCCGGCTGCTACTGGTCGGCCGTTTCGGGAACCCGCAGCTCCGGCAGGTAGACCTTGCCGCCGGCGGCCAGGAACTCCTGGCTCTTCTCGCGCATTCCTTCGGCCATCTCGACCAGGGCCGCCTGCGACTCTGCCGAGCCGTATTCGTCCCGGATGTCCTGGCTGATGCGCATGGAGCAGAACTTCGGACCGCACATGGAGCAGAAGTGCGCGGTCTTGGCCGGCTCCGCAGGCAGCGTCTCGTCGTGGAACGCCTCGGCCGTGACGGGATCAAGGGACAGCGCAAACTGATCCCGCCAGCGGAACTCGAAGCGCGCCTTGGACAGGGCGTCATCCCGCTCGTGGGCGCCCGGGTGTCCCTTGGCGAGGTCCGCCGCGTGGGCCGCGATCTTGTAGGTGATCACGCCCGTCTTCACGTCGTCCTTGTTCGGCAGCCCCAGGTGCTCCTTCGGCGTCACGTAGCAGAGCATGGCCGTGCCGTAGCGGGCGATCTCGGTGGCGCCGATGGCGGACGTGATGTGGTCGTAGCCCGGGGCTATGTCGGTGACCAGGGGCCCGAGGGTGTAGAACGGGGCTCCCTTGCACAGCTCCTGCTGGCGTTCCACGTTTTCCCGGACCAGGTGGAACGGGACGTGGCCCGGCCCTTCCACCATGACCTGGACGTCGAATTCCCAGGCGCGCTGGGTCAGCTCGGCCAGGGTGTCGAGTTCGGCGAACTGGGCGGCGTCGTTGGCGTCCGCCGTCGCGCCGGGCCGCAGGCCGTCTCCCAGCGAGAAGGCGACGTCGTACTTTGCGAAGATCTCGCACAGTTCGTCGAAGTGCGTGTAGAGGAAGTTTTCCTGGTGGTGGGCGAGGCACCAGCCGGCCATGATGGCGCCGCCGCGGGACACGATTCCGGTGACCCGCTTGACTGTGAGGGGAACGTAGCGCAGCAGCACGCCGGCGTGGATGGTCATGTAGTCCACACCCTGCTCGCACTGCTCGATGACGGTGTCCCGGAAGATCTCCCACGTCAGTGCGTTGGCTTCGCCGTTGACCTTTTCCAGTGCCTGGTAGATGGGCACGGTGCCGATCGGCACGGGGGAGTTGCGGATCAGCCATTCCCGCGTGGTGTGGATGTCATCCCCGGTGGAGAGGTCCATGACGGTGTCGGCGCCCCACTGGGTGGCCCACTGGAGCTTGTCCACCTCTTCGGCAATGGAGCTGGTCACGGCCGAGTTGCCGATGTTGGCGTTGATCTTCACCAGGAAGGCCTTGCCGATGATCATCGGCTCCGATTCCGGGTGGTTGATGTTGTTCGGGATGATGGCGCGCCCGGCCGCCACTTCGCTGCGCACCAGTTCAACATCGCAGTTCTCCCGCAGGGCGACGAAGCGCATCTCCGGAGTCACCACGCCCTGCCGGGCGTAGTGCATCTGCGTCACCGTCTTACCGCCGACGGCGCGGCGGGGCACCGGCTGCGCTCCCTTCCACTCCGCGGAAGCTGCGCCGCGGCGCACGGCTGACCGGCCGTCGTCGAGCAGGTTCCGCTCCCGGCCGCCGTACGGCTCCGTATCCCCGCGGGCCTCAATCCACTCCGCGCGGAACGGCGCCAGGCCCACCACCGGGTCGCTGCCGGGTCCGGCCGTCCGGTAGACGCGCAGCGGCTCGTTCTGTTCCCCGTTGGGTGAGGGCTCCAGGGCGATCTCCGTTACCGGAACCCGCAGGCCGTCCCCCTCCAGGTAGGCCAGGGAATGGGACTTCAGCGACTGGGTGGTCGCCTGGCCGGTTTCAGCTTCGGCTGCCTCATTTTGGGCAGGGATCAGCTGTGTTTTCTGGGTGTTCATTTACTGCTCACTTCCTTCGCCGGCATTACCCGGACAGGTTCAACGGTCGCAGGCTGCGCTAGCCCGATCTCAGCCCCTGCAGGGGCACCCGTGTGGTCGTAGACGAAGCTACCACAGGGCAGCGGGCCGCCGCCCATCCATGCCCGGTGTGACTGCAGGTGTGACAGGGCGTGCGGCCACGGGCGGGACGGCGCCCCTGGCCAGGGCCGGCCGGCGGATTAGGCTGGAGTCATGGCGCGCATCATTGAATTCAGCGGAACCGTGCTTACCGGCCCGGACCGGGAGCGGCACGGACTCTGGGCCGTGGACGGCTGGCTGACCTTCCAGCGGCCGACTGAAAGTCCGGACGTTGTGCTGGACGGCTGGGTACTGCCGGGTTTCGTGGACGCGCACTGCCACATCGGGCTGGGCCCCGGCGGCGCCGTGGACGACGACGTGGCGCACGGCCAGGCGATGACGGACCGGAATGCCGGGACGCTGCTGGTCCGGGACGCGGGCGCAGCCAGCGACACCCGGTGGCTGCAGCAATCGCCGGATGCGCCGAGGATCATCAGGGCCGGGCGGCACATCGCCAGGACACGGCGCTACCTGCGGAACTTCGCCGTCGAGGTCGAACCGGAGGATCTGGTGGAGGCGGTCCGGAAGCAGGCGCGTGCCGGGGACGGCTGGGTCAAGCTGGTGGGGGACTGGATCGACCGCGACGCCGGCGACCTCGCGCCGTCGTTTCCGGCCGCGGCGGTACGGGACGCCGTCAGCGCCGCCCACGATGAAGGCGCCAGGGTCACTGCGCACTGCTTCGGAGAAGACACCCTGGATGACATGCTCGACGCCGGAATCGACTGCGTCGAACACGCCACAGGGCTATTGCCGCGGCACATTCCCCGCTTCGTGGAACAGCAGGTGCCGATCGTTCCGACGCTCATCAACATCGCCACGTTTCCGGACATCGCCGACCAAGCCGAAGCCAAGTTCCCGCGCTATGCGGCCCACATGCGCGGGCTGTGGGAGCGCCGGAATGAGCGCGTCCTGGAAGCCTACGAGGCCACGGTGCGGGTTTTCGCCGGAACGGACGCGGGCAGTGTGATCCGGCACGGCCGGATCGCCGACGAGATTCTGGCACTCCACGCAGCCGGCCTTCCGGCGGCTGCAGCCCTGGACGCCGCCTGCTGGGGCGCCCGCCGGTGGCTGGGGGCCGACGGCCTGGCCGAGGGGGCCAGCGCCGACGTGGTCCTGTGCTCGGAGGATCCCCGCGCGGATCCGGAAACGATCCGCGATCTGAAAGGCGTGGTTCTGCGGGGGAAGATCGTCCGTTAGGAATAAATTGAAGCTTCAAGTAATTTAGAGATGTAGGGACCACCGAAATCCGGTGGCCGGGGAGTCAGGGAGCACTCAATGACAACAGCATCCAGCAACCAGGATCTTCTTCCTGCCGATCTCACCATGGGCACCGTCATGCTCAAGGTGGGGGACATGAGCCTCATGACCGACTACTACCAGCGGGCCCTCGGCCTCGACGTCGTGGCAGAGCAGGACGGCGGCCTCTACCTCGGGCGGCTGCAGACGCCGCTGGTCCACCTGGCCCCCGCGCCCGGACTGAACGTCCCCGGCCGGGGTGAAGCGGGCCTCTTCCACACCGCCCTCCTCTTCGACAGCCAGGCGGCACTGGCGGCCACGGTGGCCAGCGCAGCCCAGTATGAGCCGCAGTCCTTCACGGGCAGCGCCGACCACCTCGTGAGCGAGGCGTTCTACTTCAGCGACCCCGAGGGTAACGGCATTGAGCTCTACTGGGACCGCCCCCGCGACGCCTGGGCCTGGGACGGCACAAACGTCGTCATGGACAGTCTGGCGCTGCCGCCGCAGCGGTACCTGCAGGAGCACCTGACCCAGGAGTCCGTGGATGGCCAGCGCGGCACGGAGGCCGGAGTCGGACACGTGCACCTCCAGGTCGGCGACGTCCAGTCGGCCCACGACTTCTACGTCGGGACGCTCGGGTTCGAAAAGACGGCCGGCTGGCACGGCCAGGCGCTCTTCGTTTCGGCCGGCGGCTACCACCACCACATGGCCATGAATGTCTGGAACAGCCGGGGCGCCGGCCCGCGCCGCGACACCCTGGGCCTGGGTGAGGTCCTGATTGAAGTCCCGTCCGGTGACGACGTCGGAGCCCTCGCGGATCGGCTCAAGGTTGCCGGCGTCGCTTCGCACCACACGGGCGCCGAGCTTCGCTTCGAAGACCCTTGGCGCAACCAGATCCGCGTAGCCGTCCGCTAGGTCCTTCCGGCAGGGCACGTGCGCCGTGGGTTAGGCTAAATTCAAACAGCCCGGGGCGGTCTCCGCCGCCGCCAAGGGCACACGCCGTCGACGGAACGAGGACGAATTCCATGGGCTTCACCGAAATATTTGTCGCCACCCACAAGGAAGCCCTCAAGCGCGCCGAAGATCTTGACGGCGGGGGCGCCGCTGCCGGGGCGGGCGTCCGCATTCCCGGCATCAGCGACTTTGAAATCGAGCAGCTCGGGGACCTCGCCGGCACTGCCGTGCACGCGGCCGGGGCCGATTATGAACTGGCCATGGTGGACGTCGCCAGCGACTCCCTGCTCGGCGTGCCGCCGGCCATGGTCCGGGCGCTCGCTGAATTGCTGAGTTACGAGTCCGAAGGCGAGGGCGACGTCCTGGACGACGTCGCCGAGCGGTGGGCGGCCGAGGACGACATGCCCTTCGGCCCCGAGGAAGCCCGGAAGTATGTCCAGCAGCTGGCGGAGCTCGCCGGCAGCGTCGACGAGGGCAGCAGGACCGGCCTCTACGTCTGGTCCTCCTGACGGCGGCGCCGCGCCGGCCCGTTCGGCGTGGCTCCCGTTGCGGACCCCGGGTCACGGCGCGAATGCGGCCCGGAACCGCGAAAACACGGTCTCCGCGCATGTCAAGTCGAAATAACGCGGCCGATCTGGCACAATAAACAGGTACTCGATCTGCGTGGCCCCTCTCTCCGCGTCTGGATCTTGTCCTTATGAACCCCCTAGTACGGCCCGCCCCACGGGTGCAGAACGCCGGGCTCGACCCCGTTTCAGAAACAGGAGTGACCACAAAAGTGGCCGTAAAGATTCGCCTTAAGCGCTTCGGTAAGATGCGCGCACCGTACTACCGCATCGTCGTCATGGACGCACGCTCCAAGCGTGATGGCCGTGCCATCGAAGAGATCGGCAAGTACCACCCCACCGAAGAGCCCTCATACATCGAGGTCGACACGGACCGTGCCCAGTACTGGCTCAGCGTCGGCGCACAGCCGTCCGAGCAGGTTGCCGCGATCCTCAAGGTCACCGGCGACTGGCAGAAGTTCAAGGGTCTCCCGGGCCAGGAAGGCACCTTGAAGACCAAGGTTGCCAAGGAAGCCTTCGTTGCCCCGGAAAAGGGTTCCGTGATCATCCCGGAAGCCATCACGAAGAAGGCCAAGGCAGAAGCTCCCGCCGAGGCTGAAGCAGAGACCACCGAGGCTGAGTAAGTTGCTGGCAGAAGCGCTCGAACACCTTGTCCGCGGAATCGTTGACTCCCCTGAGGATGTCAAGGTCAGCGCCAAGAACAACCGCCGCGGGGATACCCTCGAGGTGCGCGTTCACCAGGATGACCTTGGACGGGTAATCGGACGCCAGGGCCGCACCGCCCGCGCGCTGCGCACGGTAGTGGCGGCACTGGCAGATGGCGAGCAGGTCAGGGTCGACGTCGTCGACACCGACCGCCGCCGGTAACGCGCCTGCAACACTTGTCTTGAGTCCGGCCCCTTCACCAGCTAACGGTGAAGGGGCCGGACTGCTTTCACGGACAACCCCCAAATTTTTCACGACGCATTCCGGAACAGAGGAACACATGCAGCTTCAGGTGGCACGAATCGGCAAGCCCCATGGAATCCGCGGTGAGGTGACCGTCCAGGTACTTACCGACGCGCCCGGCGACCGGTTCGTCCCCGGCACCGAGTTTGTGGTCGAGCCCGCCTCGGCCGGGCCGCTCACTGTTCTCAGTGCCCGCTGGAACAAGGACATCCTCCTGCTGGCGTTCGAGGAAATCGAAACCCGGAACGAGGCTGAAACCCTCCGCGGCGCCAAGCTGTTCATCGAGACCGAGGAGCTTGAGGACAACGACGACGAAGGCTGGTACGAGCACGAACTCGTGGGCCTCGAAGCGAAGGTCGGCTCGCAGGTGGTGGGCAAGGTCTCGGGCCTGCACACCATGCCGGTGCAGGACCTGCTCGTGGTCACGACACCTGACGGCAAGGAGATCCTGATTCCCTTCGTCGAGCAGATCGTCCCCGAGGTGAACGTCGCGGAAGGCTATGTCCTGGTGACGCCGCCCGCCGGCCTTTTCGAGATCAACGCCGAGGACGCCGGAGCCGGCGAGGCAGGGGACTCCGACGCCGGAGCTGCCGAGCCGGGGGCCAAAGCCTAGATGAGAATCGACGTCGTCAGTATCTTTCCCGAGTACCTGGCACCGCTGGAACTCTCGCTGATCGGCAAGGCCAGGCAGGACGGCCTGCTGGACCTCAACGTCCACGATCTCCGCTCCTTCACGACCGACCGCCACCGCACCGTGGACGACACCCCCTATGGCGGCGGCGCCGGTATGGTCATGAAGGCCGAGCCGTGGGCCCAGGCCCTGGCTTCGGTGGCCGCGGCGCAGCCGGCCGACGCCGGCGGCAAGCCGGTGCTCATCGTGCCGTCCCCGGCAGGGGAGCGCTTCAACCAGGCGCTGGCCTACGAGCTCGCGGAAGAGGATCAGCTGGTTTTCGCCTGCGGCCGGTATGAAGGCATCGACGAACGCGTCATCGAATGGGCGGAGGAGCACTTCACCGTGCGCCCGGTCAGCCTCGGTGATTACGTCCTCAACGGCGGCGAGGTCGCCGTCCTGGCCATGGTGGAGGCCATCGGCAGGCTGTTGCCCGGTGTGGTGGGCAACCCGGAGTCCCTCGTGGAGGAATCGCACTCGGACGGCCTGCTCGAGTACCCCGTCTACACCAAGCCATCGCTCTGGCGTGACCGGGAGGTGCCGGCGGTCCTGCTCAGCGGAAACCACGGCAAGATTGCCCAGTGGCGCCGGCACGAGCAGTACCGCCGGACGGCGGAACGCCGGCCTGACCTGCTGGAGACTTTCGACGCCGGAAGTCTTCCCCGCGCGGACCGGACGGCCCTCGCGGACCTGGGGTACGACGTCGTCGACGGCCGCCTCAAGCGCCGGCCGGACTCCGGAAGCGCCGCGTCCGCCTGACCGTCCGCCGCGATTGGCTGAAGACCGCCGAGTGTGGCAAAATTAGTCCTTGTGTCTGCTGGGTCCGCACCTGCCACAGGGGGAGCGCAACCAACAGCAAGGCAACCCGGTACCGCCAATCAGTGGCGGAACCGGACCACAACACTTTCGGCGGCAATTCCCGGGCCTAAATCCGGGCTTGGTGCCGTGACCCAAAGTGAATGACCTGTGGCGTTCACCAGGAGTGGATCAATGCATATCCTCGATTCCGTAGATGCAGCCTCGCTGCGCACCGATGTTCCCGAGTTCCGCGCGGGTGACACCCTCAAGGTTCACGTGAACATCATCGAAGGCAAGAACTCCCGTGTCCAGGTATTCCAGGGCTTCGTCCTGGGCCGCCAGGGTGACGGCATCCGCGAAACCTTCACCGTCCGCAAGGTTTCCTTCGGCGTCGGCGTTGAGCGTACCTTCCCGGTGCACTCCCCGATCATCGACAAGATCGAGCTCGTCACCAAGGGTGACGTGCGCCGCGCCAAGCTTTACTACATGCGTGCACTGCGCGGTAAGGCTGCGAAGATCAAGGAAAAGCGCGACTTCAGCACCGCCAAGTAAGTCCCTCCGGACTTCACGGCGGGTCCCACCCGTATCCGGCCAGCGCCGGAGCCATCCGCAACAGCGCCACAGGATACGGACCATGGACCACACGAAACGCCAGCCAGGGAAACCGGGCTGGCGTTTCGCGTTGGTGGCCCTTGCGCTGGCCGTGATCGTCAGCGGGCTGGTCCGCTCGCTGTGGCTGGACGTGTACTACATACCGTCGGCCTCCATGGAACCGCTGTTCGACACCGGCGACCGGATCCTGGTGTCCCGCACCGACTTACAGTCGGAGCCCATCCGGCGCGGCGACGTCGTCGTGTTCGATGGCAGGGGCTCGTTTGCTCCGCTCAGCAGCGGTTCCGGCCCGCTGCAGGATGCGCTGGACACAGCAGGACACTGGCTGGGGGTCACCGGCAGTGATACTACTTACGTAAAACGGGTTATCGGCCTTTCCGGCGACCATGTGGTCTGTTGCGACGCCGGACAGCGGCTCACAGTGAACGGCCAGCCGCTTGTGGAACCCTACCTTTATGCGGGGGACAGTCCGAGCAGCCAGAAGTTCAACGTGATTGTTCCGGCAGGCCGTCTCTGGCTGCTGGGTGACCACCGCTCCGTGTCAGCCGACTCGCGCAGCCTGCTGGGTGCGCCGGGCGGCGGGATGGTACGGGAGGACAAGGTGATCGGTAGGCCGGTACAGATCATCTGGCCGCTTGATAGATTTGCGTCAGTGACGCGGCCGCCGCTGGCGGCCACTACAACGACTAAGGACGGACAGTAGATGCCGGAAACAGATCCCGGGACTTCCGAGCCGCAGCGGACCGCTGCTAGGCCGGGGAGGCACGCTTCGGGAGAGCCCGTTCCGGCCGTGGATGTCCCTGGCGACTCCGCCCCAGGACACCCTGCACTCGGAAACCGTGATTCCGGCGTGCCTGTGTCCGGCGCGTCCGGCGTGCCTGGGTCTGTCTCTTATACACATCTAGATGTGTATAAGAGACACCCGGGCGGCGCCGCGCCGGGACGGCCCGCAGCCGGAGTGTCCGCAGCGGCTGAGTCCACAGCGGCGGACGCCGCGGACGCGGAGTCCACGGCCGCGCGTGCGGGCGAAGGACGGAAGAAGCCGACTCCGGCCCGCAACCCGTTCCTGCTGTGGCTGAAGGAGATCGCCACGGTGGTGGTGATCGCCGTCGTGCTGTCCTTCCTGATCAAGACATTCCTGTTCCGCGCCTTCTACATTCCGTCCGAGTCCATGGTGAGCACCCTGGACATCAACGACCGCATCTTCGTCAACCTGCTGGTGCCGGAGCCGTTCGCCCTGGAACGCGGGGACGTGGTGGTGTTCAAGGACACCAAGGGCTGGCTGCCGCCCACTCCGCAAAAAGCCGACGGGCCATTTACGTTCGTCGAGGACGGGCTGACCTTCGTGGGCCTGCTGCCGGACAACTCCGAACAGCACCTCGTCAAGCGCGTCATCGGGCTGCCCGGCGACCACGTCATCTGCTGCGACGCGGACGGCAAGCTCACAGTCAACGGGGCTCCGCTGGACGAGAAGTACGTCAACCCGGCCGAGGTGCCCCTGGTGCGCAACTTCGACGTCGTGGTCCCGGCCGGCAAGGTCTGGGTCATGGGGGACAACCGCAACCATTCCGCGGACTCCCGCGCCCACACCGACTCCAACGGGGGGTTCGTGGACATCGCCGACATCGAGGGAAAGGCCGCCGTCATCGCGTGGCCGCTGAACCGCTGGGCGGCCCTTGACAACTATCCGGACGTCTTCAAGAACGTCCCGCCGGCAGGCTAGACATGTCCGTTGCACCCACGCTTGACTACGAGAAGCGCTTCCTGCCGCGGGGAGCGCGGTACCTGGCGGGCGTCGATGAAGTAGGCCGCGGGGCTCTGGCCGGGCCCGTAAGCGTGGGAATCGCCGTCGTGGACCTGAGGCAGATGAAGCTGCTGGCGGACGTCCGCGACAGCAAGCTGCTGAAGGCAGCCGACCGTGAGCGGCTGGACCCGCTGGTCCGGGCCTGGAGCGTCGCCTGCGCCGTGGGGCACGCCAGCGCCCGTGAAATCGATGAACTGGGCATCATGGGCGCCCTCCGCACGGCCGGAAACCGGGCGTGGTTCGAGATCCTGGGGACGGGCATCACGCCCGATGTGGTCCTGCTGGACGGAAGCCACAACTGGCTGTCGCCGGACGTCCAGCCCTCGCTGTTTGACGAGGTGGTGGCGGATCCGGGCTGCGACGCGCCCGTGCACACCCTGGTCAAGGCCGACATGCAGTGCCTGAGCGTTGCCGCCGCCAGTGTCCTGGCCAAGGTGGAGCGGGACCGCACGATGCAGGAACTGCACCTCGAGTACCCGGTCTTCGGCTGGGACGTCAACAAGGGCTACGGGACGGCCGCGCACCGGGAAGCCATCCGGGCCGCCGGCCCCAGCCCGTACCACCGGATCAGCTGGAACCTGCTGTCGGAGTAGGCCTTCCGGCCGGACAGCCGTTCCTGGACGCTGCCCGTGCCTGTTGTGGTTCGGCGGCAGGGAGCCGGTGCGCGCGCGACGCGCTGCATGGTGCAAGATGGAACCATGAGTGCCGAAGACCTTGAGAACTACGAAACCGACATGGAGCTCCAGCTCTACCGTGAATACCGCGACGTCGTCGGGCTGTTCAGCTACGTGGTCGAGACAGAGCGGCGCTTCTACCTTGCCAACCACGTGGACCTGCAGGCGCGCAGCGCCGACGGCGAGGTCTACTTCGACCTCACGCTTCAGGACGCCTGGGTCTGGGACGTCTACCGCTCCGCGCGGTTCGTGAAGAGCGTCCGGGTCATCACGTTCAAGGACGTGAACGTCGAGGAACTCCCGCGCAGCGAGGAGCTCGCACTGCCCAAGGACGTCGACCTCGGCAACTAGGCGCACCGACCGCTGCGGTAGCAGCTCGAGCCCTCCCCGAGGCGCCATCAGACGCCTGGTGCCGTTCGTGCGCGCCCCCGGCTGTACCCGGTTGCCACCGCGGCCACTTTCCCTCCACAGCGCCTGTTCGGGCGGGTTTCCCACATAGCGCGATAGGCCCCTGTCCCGCGTGAGGCAGCCCCCGCAGTCTTGTTGCGGAGGTAGAAATGAAAGCCAAAGACCTGCTGGGCCGGCGCGGTGAAGAGCTCGCGGCCGGGTATCTGGAATCGCTGGGCATGCTGATCGTGGAGCGTAACTGGCGCTGTCCCGACGGCGAAATCGACATCGTTGCGCTGGACGGCGATGCGCTCGTCATTGCGGAAGTGAAAACTCGGCGGTCGCTCGCCTACGGCCACCCGTTCGAAGCCGTGGGCTCGGACAAGCTTGCCCGCCTGCATCGCCTAGGCTCAGCCTGGTGCCGCGATCATGAGCTCCGGATGCCGCTGCGGCGCGTTGACGTCATTGCCGTCCTGGACGACGGCGTGTGCGAGCCGACCTTTGAACACCTCAAGGGGGTGGGGTAATGGCCTTGGGACGAACGTACTCGGTCGCCCTTGTGGGGCTCAACGGCTACATCGTGGAGGTCGAGGCAGATATCGGCCAGACGCTGCCCGCCTTTGTCATCCTGGGCCTGCCTGACGGCAGGCACCCCCAAATGTAGCAAGTATTTTTTCTTACTGTTTCGTGTTTTTGTTCAGCTCCGCCTCGGCCTGTTCAGCGCGACGCCTTTGTATCTCGGTGGCATCCTCGGCGTCGCGGCGAGCCTTGCGGAGCTTGTCGAACTCCTGTTCGCGTTGCCGCGCTTCGGCTTCAAGCCTGTCGATGGTGGCCTGCAGGGCTTCCTTCTCGCGCTGTAGCCGGGCCATCGACGTGTTGAGTTCGACGCGGACGCCGGACTCCTGCTTGCGCAGGTAGACGAGAAGCATCATGAGGCCGGTTATCAGGACGCCGGGGGAGCCATTGGCGACTACTGCGCCCCAGACCTTTTCGACGTCTACTTCCACTGCTGCCCCCTCAGACAGCGATCCCCGTGCGGGGAGTCGCTTAGTTGACGGGGATGGTGAAGTTGAGCATGACGAAGGTGGGGTCCGTTGCGCCGGTCTCGTAGCTGATGTTGCCGTTGGAGCCAATCGCCACGTTGCCGACAACGCGCGGGACTGTGGCGTTGCCGGTGGTGACGGGAGCAAAGACGGTGTAGGCCGGTCGGAGGTTGACCGGAAGGACGGCAATGACCGTCTTGGGGTCTCCCGTGGTGGGGTTCTTGACGATGCCGGAGACGTGGATGAAGTTGCCGGACTTGGAGGCGCGGAGACCGTTGTAGTAACCACCGGCACCTACATAGGGGCCGTAGCCGTTGATGAGGGTCAGCGGCGTCCAGTCGATGGCGGCGGTGACTGCGTTCAGCGCGGATTCGACGCTCTCGGCGGTTGCCTGAATCGCGTCGTGAACGGCTGCGGCTTCTGTTCCGGCAGGGTAGGAAATGTCCCAATTGGTTGTTGTTGGCATGACTGCCCTTTCTGACTAGATGATTTCGTTTCGTTCCGGTCGGCGCAGGACCAGATCCATGAGGCCGGAGCCGGGGCTGAAGGTGACGGACTGCACGAGAAGGTTTTCGTCGGCTCCGAAGAGCTGGGCGCGGATGGTCTGTCCGGGGCGCACGGAGTACAGGGCAAGGGCTGTGACGTCGTAGGTGTGGCCTTTGCTGAGCAGCCGGGCGAGCTTGTTGCGTGCGGCGGCGTCGGCCTGCGTTTGGCTCGCGGCCTTGTCGATCTCTTCGGTGTAGGTCTTCTCGCCCACCGTGGCGATGTTGAAGTCGCCGTAGCTGATGAAGGCTTGGCCGGTGCGGGTGTAGGACCACTCGTTGAAGCGGGCCTTCCATTTGTAGGTGAGCACGACGCGGTTGTAGAACTTCTCGCGGTCGGTGGTCATGTTGGCGCTGAGGACCGTTCCGTCCGTGCCGGTGGTCAGTGTGTGGTGCGGGGTCGTGGCGATTTCCGGGCGCGGCTCGATGGTCCAGTCGCGTCCGTTCTTGCAGTAGATCCATGTGCCGGTGCGCTGCTGAATCTCGTCAATGAGGTCCCACGCGTTCTCGTTCGGGCGCGGCTCGTTCATCGTGGACGCCTTCGGCTTCTCCAGCAGGGCAATCTCACCGGCTCCGAAGGTGGGCGAGTACTCGGAGAGGACGTGAATCTCACTCATGGTGGAGCCCGCTGCGAGGATCGACGCCACGTAGTCAATGAGGCCGGAGGTATCGAGGGTTTCCGTCCCGAAAAACGTCTGCCCCTGCACGCGGCGCTCGTCCGAGGACGCCGTGATGTTCATGGACGTTTCGTCGCTGGAATAGCGCAGCTCGCGGGAGAAAATCATCAGGTCAGCGACAATCTGGGTCTCGCGCTCCTGCGAGTCGAGGTCATAGCCGAGTTCGATTTCAACGCGGGTGGATTTGCGCCCGTCGAGCGCGTCAATGTCCGCCTGACTCTCCGGCATGGCACAGGTGATGTCGGCGGAGATGTGCGGAGACCAGTCCTCGGAGAACGTGATTTGCAGGTCCAGCACGTCCAGCGTGATGGGCTCGCCGTCCAGCGGGTACGCAACGGCCTTGTAGTAATGCCGGACGGACTCGGAGACCTTGGCGACGGCGTCAGCGCTGAACGGCTGCGGCGCTGGCTTTAGCGTCATCCCTAGACCTCCCGCTGTAGGAGAAGGTCGTCAAAGGTGGCGTAGGCAGCGGCAACCTCGTTGAAGGAAGCGAACGAGACGGCCAGCTCTTCGAAGGTCCAGCCGATGGCACCACGAAGGGATCCGGTCGGACGCTTGGTCTCCCGGAAGTTGACCGTGAAGCGGTAGCACGTCGACTGTCCCTGCGGCGTGTAGGGCACGACGTCGAGGGTTTCGGGGATGAAGAACATGTCCATTTTGGGGACGGACTGTTTCAGCATCGCGACTTCCTGACGGTTGAAGACGTCTTCGAGTGCTGCGGCGCTGGGATAGTCCGGCATCCAGATTTCGAGCTGTCCACGGCGGGTGCCCATGCCACCGAGGGCTAGCACGGGATCCGGGCGTCCGATGATGTCATGGGCCACCGAGAGGCTCTTGCGGCTGGACGAGTAGTCCGTGAGCTGCTGGACCTTGGCGGAGAAGTTCGGCAGGCGAGGAATCAGGAACCACGGAGTTGCCAGCGTGAGTACCGCGCTCGCAGTGACCGTTCCGGCGGCGGTGTAGACGGCATAGGTGTTGATCCCGTTCGCCGCCTCGTAATCGGAGAGGATGAGCTTTCCGGACGCGGCGGAAGGAAGCTGATAGTCCTTCACGCGGACGTCGTTGGTGCCGTTGACGTCGATGCGGGTGATCTTGGTGACGGAGGACGTCAGGGCGATTTCGAGCAGGATGGACGTTGTGACGGTGTCGGCGGTCAGCGTGAGCGTGGTCATCAGACGACTCTCTTTCCGGGACGTTCAACGATGTCCACGTAGGCAGTGCGGGGGAGCGTGAGGCGGCGCAGGGTTTCCTCCACGGAGCCGAGATTGGCGAGGTTGACGTTGACGTCCACGTTGCGGCCTTTGATGCCGTCGATCCGCTTCTGGACCTCGCGCACGGTGTAGTCGTCGTCCACGTCGACCTTGACCATGTCGCGGCCTTTGATGCCGTCGATTCGCTGCTGTACGGCCTTGACGGTGTAGTTGTCGTCGACGTCGACAAAGACGTTGTCCCTGCCCGTGATGGCGTTGATACGGCCTTGGACGGCGGCGACGGTCAGGTTGTCATCGACGTCCACGAGGACGTTGTCGCGGCCCGTGATGGCGTTCACGCGTCCCTGTACAGCTCCGGTGGTGCCGCCGTCGTCAACGTTGACAGTCGTGTCCTTCGTGGCCGGGATGGTCTCAATGTCCGTCTTAGCCTTGGCTGCGCCGTTGGTCTTGATCTCGGTGGAGATTTCCTTGGGGAAGAGTCCGTACGCCTTGGCGAGTTCTTCTGACTTGGCACGCGAGCCGGTCATGGTGTCCATCTGCTTGAGCAGGGCCTCGCGTTGGGCGTCATAGCTGGCGGCGACGGTGTCCGCCGGCTGACCGGCTTTGAGCTGGTCGTCGGCCATGGTGATAGCGGCGTCGGAAGTATCCAGCAGCATGCGGATGTTGTCGCGCCCGGATTCCGTGTTCTTGTCGAGCGTTACCGTGCCTGCTTCGAACGCGGCCTTGGTCGCTGCGGCTTGGTCCAAGTAGTCCAGTTCGGCGGAGACGCCGTCCTGAAGAATGCTGTTCTTCTTTTCGAGCGCGGCAATGTCTTCAAGCGTGGCTTCAACGGTGCCCTCAATGGCGGCGCGGCGAAGCTTCTCCATCTCCTCAGCGATCCGCTGATTCTTGATGTTGTCTTCCATCTTCGTCTTGAGGTCTTCAAGGGAAGTCAGTGTCGCCGTGTCGACGGGTTCCATGATGGAGCCGGTGGTGTTATAGACCGCCTCCTTCTTTTCCTTGAGGGCAGTCAGCTTGTCGTTGACTTTTGCAAGTCCCTCTTCGGCGTCTTTGACGGAACCGAAGGAACCGTCGAAGGCGGTCTTCAGGTCAATGCCTGAGTCCTTGCTGAGCTGGGACATCTTCTCGAAGCCGGTAATCGCGTCTTCCTGAAAGATGTCCAGCCATTCCTTGGTGTCCACAATGGAATAGCCGTAGTCCTCCATGGCTTGGATGTAATCGCTCTGTCGAAGGACACCGCCGTTGTCCTTGATGGCCTGAGCCATTCCAATGACTTTTTCCTTGTTCTCGTTGACCTTGTCTGCGTTGTCTTGCAGAGCGGAAATCACGAGACCGATTCCGGCGGCGGCAACGAGACCAGCGGCCATACCGGCGGGACCGAAGCCGACGAAGGCGTTGGCGACAACTTCCTGCATGGCGTCGGCAGCGTCCTCGATGGAGCCGAACGAGGCGGCGGCTTCCTTGGCGGTGGAGGCCGATTCCTCTTTGAGGTTGTCGAAGCCCTCTCCGGCCTTGTCCGTGCCGTCCGTGACCTCTCGGCCTACGGTCTTGCCGGTGGTCTTTGCCTGATCCTCTACGGACTCGAGCGCCTTGGTCAGGTCGCGGTCAACGACTTTGGCGGCGTCCTTGAAATCGTCCTCAATGGCGTCACCGGCCTTGTCGCTGGCCTTGGTCACATCCTTAAAGCTGTCCTCACCGGCCTTGGCGGTGTCCTTGAGGGAATCCTGAATCTTGTCGAACGAGTCGGCAACCTTTTCGGCACCGGTTACAACGCCGTCAACGTCAGTGTTGATGACTACATCGATGGGGCGTCCACCGGCCATGGGTTACCTGCCTTCTGCGGCGTCGTGAATACGCTTGATAGTGGTTTGGATAGTCAGTGATTGAATGCGGCTCACTGCGGCCTTTGACGCCGGTACGGCGACGTAGCCGGTCCTGCGGTGCTGGGGGAGTCCTCGGCGGGTGCGGCGGGTGATGGTGTGCCGCTGACCGTTCGGAGCCTGCCGGTAGTACTTGGTGTAGTTGTTCGGCGTCGAGCCGAATTCAGCAGCTCCGAGTAGCGCGTTTTGCGGAATCTTCCGGGAGCCGATTTTCTTGCTGGAGCCCTTGGCGGTCAGCACAAGGTTGGCTCCGGTCTTGACGGAGATTCCGGCCTTGTAGACGCGGGAGGCAACCGGGGTGACGTTCCTGCGGGCGTTGATTTCCTCACGCCAGATGGGAAGGGCTGAGGCCCGCTGTACGCGGCGCAGGTCATTCTTCAGCTCTTTGGGGAGCTGGCGAAAGACGCGTTCGGCCTTGTTCAGTCCCTTCCCATCGACGTAGAACTTCATCGGACTTAGACGCCGTAAACGAGTGTCGGCTGTCCGCTGACGGGGAGGCTCGCGGAAGTAGTGGCGACACCGGTTCCGCCGCCGATTTCCTTAGGCGCGGTGATGGTCGCTGTGAACGTCCAAGACTGGGTTGCGGTGCCGGTCGGCTTGATGATGACCGTCTTAGTCAGACCGTGAAAGGCAATGAGCTTTGCCGTCAGGGTGGTGTTGGCTGTGAAGTCCTGACCGAATTCGAGGTCGCAGGTCCAGACGAGCGGGGACACAGTCTGCTGCACGTTGCCGGAGACCGGTGACCATACGGCGGTGTCGAAGGTGTTGGAGAGCTTGGCAAGAGTGATCGCGTCGGAGTACTCGACTCCGTCAATGGAGACAATCGCGTTCTTGATGTTCAGGGGATTGTGCACAAGAGATGGCATGATTTAGGCCTTTCAGGCTGTAAGAAGTTGTGATTTGTAGATCTGAGGACGGACGGCTTGCAGGCTGATTTCGTAGGCTTCCCACTGCTCAGCCACGATGGTTCGCTGGGCTTCCTGCCAATACACATCCCGCATGGCTTCGAGCGAGAGCATGACCGCGTCAACGGCGGCATCCAGCTCGTCCTCTGCGGCGGCGGTTCCCTTTTTCGACACCGTGACCAGCACCTTCAATGAGTGCGTGATCTGGCTGTTCGAGTCGTTGACCGAGAAGCCGTCCCGGTAGACGTTGACGGAGACTTTTCCGGCAGGAATGTTCTCCGGTGCGCTGACTGGGAAGTCGGTGACGATGAAGCCGGGGTTATCGGCCTTGATCTGTTCCGCCACGTCCTTCCGTGCGGCACTCATCGGAGCCTCCGTAGCGGGGAACTTTTCGGACGGAGGAGATCCCTCGCAGCGAAGACCAGCGGATAGACCGGGATGGCCAGACCGTCCGGCCCGTATTCCTGCTTCTGGCCCCCGGACATCTGCCCCCATGTGTGGCGGGCCTGAAATATCAAGGCCAGCTTCCATGTCTCCGGCACCTGCTCGGTGACGCCGGGGTCAGTGTGGGTAGGCGCGTAGGCGGCACACAGACTGCTTGCCGTGTACAGAAGCGTGCTGAGGACGTCCGGATCGATGTCCACGGCCTCCGGCCAAATGGTCTTGACGAAGTCAACGTCAACGGTCCATTGCCACATTGCGCCTGCCTTTCAGGTTGGGAGCGGAAATTAGACGACCTTGACGAGTCCGGCGGCGTTGTTCACGACAATCGCGTAGTAGCCGAACAGGGCCTCATCCAGACCGCCCTTGGAGATGTCCAGCGCGTCCACGCGGATGGGGGAGCCGGGAAGCTCGTAGAAGGAAATGGCTTCCTTGGCTCCGACGATGACGGTTCCGGCGGCAAGCTCCGGAGCCGGGACGATGCGGAATCCGCCGACGCTGCCGTCGACAAAGCCGAGAGCGGAAGACAGGTACTTCAGGGAGTCCTGATCGCGGGTGAGAAGCATGGTGCGGTACACGTCGGTTGCCACGAGTGCGAAGCTCGGCAGAACGTTGGTGTTGGTGTTCACGGCGAGGACGCCGTCAACGATCTTGGACATGCCCGCGTTCACGTTGGCCGGGACAGCGCCGCCGGTCACGTTGGTGGAGACGGACGAGATGCGCGTAATGAGCTTCTGATCGGTCTTGAGCGCGTAGTCCTGTGCGGCTGCGGAGAAGAAGCTGTTCAGGAACTCGGTGTTGCCGAAGTCCGCGTACTTGCGGTCGATCTTCCAGCCACCGGCCAGACGTGCGGCCTCTTCCGAGTAGGCCTCGGTGGTGACGGTGTTACTAGGAATGTCGGCGAGATCGCCCGCGTAGTCGCCTACTACGGGCTTGGTCAGGAAGCGCCAGCCTTCAACCTTCCAAGAGGTCAGGGTGCCGGGGGTGACGAGGGAGACGTACTTGCGCTGGTACGGAGCCTTTGACCAAAGCTCCCCCAACCATTCCTCTTGTTCCACGTTGGACTTGTGGGCGGTATTGGTGATGTTGGACAGCGCGGCGAACAGGCTCTGCTCTCCAACGATTCCGGCCTCTTCCAGTGCGGAGGCGAGAACGCGGTCCTTGGTGGAGTAGGCCTTGGCGATTAGGGCAGTAGCGGTGGCGAGGTCCTTGGGAGCCGTAGCGCCACCGTGGGCGGCCTGAAGCTCGGTCGGAACAGATGCGTTTTCGGGCATTTCGATTTCCTTCTCGGGGGGTGTTGATGCGTCGGCTTCTGCCTCAGCGGGTGTTTCCTCGTCGTCCTGTTCCGGAGTGGAGGTAGTTACGGGGAGGTCTCCGAAGTCGGAAGCCACGAGCTGGGCGTCAGCGAACGCGGGACGGACCACGAGACCGGCACCGGAGAGGACTCCGGCGGTCAGGGCTCCGGCACGGATGACGGGGGAGTCAATCTCCACCGAGATGCCGGTGCGGAGACCGGACGCGGCCAGCTCGAGCGCGTCGTTGCCAGCGGACGTGCGGGCAATGGAGACGGTGGCGAAGAGGCCTTCGTCGGTCTCTTCGATGGAGGCGAACTTGCCTACGGGCTGCTTGTAGTCGTGTTCGAGGTTCACCGGCAGTCCGGTGATGTCCTCAGGAATGGTCACGGAGCCCTTCGAGGCGGTGATCTTTCCGAGGTTGGTGGACCCTGCGGAGCCGTAGGGAAGCAGCTTGTAGGTCAGGGTGCGGTCATCAATTGATGCGGTGAGGAATTCACCGGCCACATGGAAGTTAGACATTCGGAATTACCGGGCTTTCTGTATTACCCTTCGCACTGACGAAGGCATCGAAGAGGGAATAGTCGACGGAAATCTTGATGCCCGGCGGTGTGCAATCGTCTTGCGAAAGGCGATCCGCCAGTGGCTCGGTCCACGTCTTTAGGGACAATTCGCTAAGCTCATTTCGAGAATCAACAGAATTCGCGTAGACCTGACTATTTCCGCCGCCGGAACCGTCCAACATGTCCGCGCTAATTCCGAGGAAGTTGGAGATATCGACGCGGAGCGCGTTGCGGGCTTCGAGCATCAGGGCGTTGGCTGAGTCGGTGGCTCCGAAGCCTTTGATCTCTAGGCCCTTCGGCTGGTAGACAATGCCGCCGCGCTCGGACTGCAGGGCGTTGGCGAGGCTTGCAAGCGCCTGATCGATCTCTTCGTCGGTCGGTGCCACGTCCTCGGTCTCGGCGACGATGACGACCGGCTCAGGGGCGGCGGTGCGGTTGTTGATGGTGCGGACGATGTTGCGGTACTGGCGCACGGAGTCACGCGCAACTTCGAGGAAGCCCGCAGGCATGATCGAGGGGACGTAGACGACGTCGTCGCTGGAGGCTTTCTTGCCGTTGACGAGGATGTTGCCGTTGGCGTCGAGGCTCCACAGGTGAGCGGGGACGTGGGCGAAGGCTGAGACGTAGCCGTCAGCGTCGCGTACAACCTGAATGAGGCTCGCGTTGTGAAAAATGAGGTCCTGAATGATTCCGGAGGTGCGCTTGGCCGGGGTGATAGGTCCCTCGGTGTGGTTCAGGAACGGAAGGTCAACGTCGTTGCCGTCCGCGTCCGTGGCTTTCAGCGGAAGGCGCGAGCCAACGGACGAGAAGATTTGGATGCCGCGCTGGACGGCGGGAACGGTGAGCGCGGTCGCGGCGTCAACCGGGAAGGCGGACGTGTCCACGTCCGGGAAGATGGCAAGCGCCAGTGTGGACGGGGAGAAGAGGCCCGTCACCTGAGAGGACTGGGCGAACCCTGTTGCAGGGTTGTACGCAGCAATGCTTGCTGACTTGGAAAAGAGACCCAAACTGACTCCAAAGACAAATACGAAAAGCAACGTTTAGTTGCCTGATGTCGATTTGTCTTTGGTGTCGTGCGTCTCTATGACGATGTCGTTGAGACTGCTTGACTTCCGGCGGTGGCGAATAGGTTACCCAAGACGCAACGAGCCACCACCGGAAGCATTAGTTATAAGCCATCATAACTTCCTCAATTATACCCGGGATGAAACCGGCAATTGTATGAAGTTCGTTTAGAAGAGAATCGGACCGCGCTTTCTCCGTGGTTCCTGATGGCGTTTACCGGCGGCAATGTAAAGAGCATTGGCTGCAGCCACCAGCGGGGAAATGTCCGCGTTGGACTGGCGGCGTCCGAAGAGCCGGGAGTCTCCCGAATACCGGAAGGCCACTTCCTCCGCTGCCCTGTCCAGCGAGGGATCCACCGCGTGCACAAGGGCGTGGTCGGCGACGTGGGACGTCAGCAGGGAGACACCGGCTGAGACTTCCTTCATGGTCAGCGCACGGAGCCCTGACTTTGGCACGCGTGGCATGCGCTGCAGGGTCTGGAAGACCGAGAGGTTGTTGCCGATGGAGTCAAAGCCGATCTCAATGCCCTTGTTGTCCGTCAGCAGCTTGGCGATGTAGGCAGGCATCCACGAGTAACCGGCCTTGTGGGCGAGCACCTGAACCGAGGGAATCCCTTCCGGCGTGTACCACGCGACGGCGACGGAACCGGCGGAGCCGTCCTGAGTGATATCGAACGAGATGGAGATGTTGGACGCGGGAACGTCCAGCAGTTCCGGAACCTGCGAAGCCAGCCAGTCCTCTTCCGGAATGGCGCGGATGGAGGACGCGACAGGGTCCAAACAGAGGAATTCTCGGGAGTAGGAAAGTAGTCCTTGGGTCTCCAACGCCTCCCTGAGGAACTTGATCGGCACCAGTCCGGAGGACAGTCCGGGGTAGACGGCCTCCCACAGGACCTCATCCGTGGCGTCCTGATCGGGGCGCATGGAGTAGTCGAGGATGCCCATCTCTTCCGAGTCCGTGCGGCCTAGCTGTAGGTACTTCCACAGCAGCCCATCACGCACCTTTGGGGGAGTGCCGGTGACGATGAGCTGAGCCTGTGGACGTGTGGCGAGCACGGGGATGGCACCGGCCAGCAGGTCCTCCGTCGTCTTGGCGTCGTACTCTCCCGCCTCGTCAAAGAGGATGCAGTCGGCATAGGAACCACGGAAGGCGGAGGCCTGCGGCTTCACTGCCCGCCACTGTGAACCGTTCTCGAAGACGATGCGGATTGAGCCGTTGCTTTTGTAGAAGCGGAAGGGGCGCGTTGCCTCATCCGGCCATGACATTTCCAGCGTGCTCCCCAGCTCGGCGAGGAACTGCTGTGAAAGCGTTCCCGTCTGCGCCGTCGAGATGATGCGGTAGCCGGGGATGGACAGGCAGCGGCCTAGAAGCGTGGCCTGAATCGAACTGGTCTTTGTAGCACGCCTACCCATTTGGATGACGGCCTTGGGGTACATCGGGAGACCGTCAGAATTTTTGGCTTCCAATAGTCGAGCGACTTGCTCACCCTGAGGAAGCAGTGAGATGCCCATCTTCTCGGCGGCCTTGTGTGCCTCTGTGACGTCCGTGTTGTCCGGGATGGGGGAGTAGAAGCGGGGAATCGCTTTGTAGTCGGCAGCGCTCATTCTGTGCCGCCTGCCGGGGAGAGAAAACGAAGGGGCACCCCCGGGACTCGGGAGCCCGCGTCAGAAAAACCCTTCGAGCCTCCGCTGTTCCCCGCTTCGCTGCACGCACGGCACAGAGCAGAGTAGTCCTTGATGTGTGAAGACCACGTCGTTGTTGTCTGGCTTCCCTTGTAGCTCGGGCCTGTCTGCTCGTACTCACTGCCACCTCGGTAGCTCCACGTCTCAGCCTGTGCACCACACGGACACACACGTTCGGTGGCCTTGCCTCGGTAGTTCAGCACACGCCTGAGCGCGGCCTTGCTGGTGCACGGCGTGGTGGGTGGCATGGTGACCGTGTAGAAGATAGGCACCGGGACATAGGTCCGGCGGGCGTACGCGTTCTTCCGTGCGTTGTACTGTGCACGGTTCTCTTCCCGGTGTCGCCTGCCGTAGCACCTGCGGCACTCGCTGGACTTCAGGATGTCGACGGTGTCCCCGCACTTGCACTTAGACATGTGCGCCTCCGATACCGGGACGCTGTACCTGCGGCACGGTGCGCACTGCTGCTGGCTTGGCACGGTGGGAGTTGCCTAGCTTTGCCCCTGCCCGTTCATTGCATGAGCGATGTGCAGGTGCTGTGTTGGAGGGGCTGTCAATCTCCGTCTGTGTCCAGCCCTGCGCCTCGGCAATCACGCGTGGCACGACATGGTCTGCCTGCCACTGCATCTCGGCGGTGACAATGCGCCCACAGATGGAACAGGGGCTTGGTAGTTGGGATGCTGCTATCTTCCGCGCTGCATTGCTGCGCGTACTGGAGTACTTTCTGGGCATAACGACGCCTATTCATGATCAATGTCATTGCGTCGTTTTCCCTGTTTCGCCGGTCAGCATCCGGTTGGGCATCCTGCCCCGTACTAATAGCGCTGTTGCGCTACATCTTCTTGAGCCTGCGCTTGGTCAATATAAGCTCCACAATCCGGTGGAGGCAGGCGGCGTATGCAATTGCTGCGGCCAGTTCCAATTATCTCACCGCCTTTTGCGGTGTCGGGAATTCGCAGGCGGCTACGACTTCCGGTATGGCGTCCACCAGATCTTGCAGTTTTTGCATCCGTGCGACGTCGTCACCGTTGCCGAAGATGATGCGGCCCGCCTGCTGTTCGCAGTACCACGGGTAGGGCAAGCCCTCATCCGTGTGCGTAGGCCATCCGGTGGTGTCCGGCCTCGTGTCGGTCTGAATGATTCTCTCAAAGTAGTGCTCGTACATTTGCGCTCCTGCGCTAGAAGTGAAGGGAGCGTCTTTGTGTCATTGTCTGCACGAAATACGTGCAAGTCTGAATGTGCCTGAACGTTGCTGACCCCTCAAATTCCGCATGTTCTAGCGGTTTGAACGTTTGAACGTTCAAAAGTGAAACGAAGGCTGCATTAGAGATCTCTACGGGGTCAGCAACCAATTTCTTCTCTCTATAACCTCTTACAACTAAAAACGTTCAAAATATTCAAAGTAGTAGTAGTAGGGGTTAAGTTCCTTATAGATAAAGGGAAGTAGGGCCATCGAAGTCTGAACGTAACCACGTTCAGTCGCGTTCAGTCTGAACGAAATTGCCCATGCTTTCGGCAGGCGTGGTATGAGCGAGACCGTAGACCCGGTATCCGGCGGTGTTGTCAACCTCATAGCGGACTTCCAAGTGCTTCCGGAAGTCCTTTTTCTTCAAGATGTCCTTCGGCTGGATGGCGTGGCGCATGCAGTACCGGACGTAGCTCTCATGAAGGTTCGTCAGCAGGATGCTGCGGGACTTCGGCAGGGTCGGCTGGAAGCGCAGAAGGTTGGCCTCAATCTGGGCATCGACGAACTGCAGCGCGGTTGAGTCGGCTTCCCGTTCCTCACGTTTGAGGGCTTCCATGCTGTCCGTCTTGTCCAGACCCTCCTCGAGGTAGGTTAGGTAGCTCCACTTCATCCATTCAAGGAAGCCTGAGCCCTCGGCGACAATCAGGTCTTCAAGGTTCTCGGTCTCGTCAATGCCCTTCACGAAGGTGTGAGGGAAGTTGACGGGCGCGATACGGGAGAACATGGCGGCGTCGGTCTTGTCCACCTGCGTGCCCTTGTTCGAAGCCATGAAGATGATGCCCTGCGGCGCAACCGTGGAGGACGCAATGAACTTCTCTTCAATGTCGTAGTCGTCGCCGCCTGTGTACTGCAGGACAAACTCGGTGTCGAGAGCGACGCGGATTTCGGAGAAGGCCACGTAGCGCCCTCGGCGCATCTTGTAGCGTGCGTGTTCGGGCTTCCGTGCCCCTGCCACAATGGCGTCACGCGGCGGCGCAACAACGGTGTCAGCACCCTTCGCCAGCCTCTTGACGACGCGGTTGATCATCGACTTGCCGGAGTTGGTTTCGCCTTGGAGGCTCACCAGCGTCTTTGTGGATACCGGCGAGCCCATGCAGGCAAGCGCTACGGCCTTGGAGAAGAACCGGGCCTGTCCGTCGTCGGCGATTGACTCACCGAGGAACTTCTTGAGATGCGGGTAGTCGGCACCGGGGGCGTCCGCGATATCCCACATGCGGTACACCGGCCTCCACGGCTCATGCTTCTTGAGGGTCCACTGCTTGGTGGCGCGTACTTCTTCCATATCGAAGACGCCGTTCCGGACGACAAACCATTGGCGGTCATCCCCGAAGAAGTCCGCGTCGACGGCCACGGCACGGCTGAGCTTCTCAAGAGTGTCCTTGACGCCTCGGTTGGAGTTCAGAGACCGTGCGTAGTCCTTGACGCCTGCGATGAGGGCAGTAGTAGAGGCCTTGAGGTCCTTCTCGTACTGGGCAGCCTCAGGGTCCTTGGCCTTCTTGGCCTCGTTCGCCTTGAAGCGAACCCATGACTCAATGAAGTTGGAGAGGTCCTTGAAGGCGTAGCCGAGGGTATCGATGAGTTGCGTCGGCACGGTGTTGCCGGAGAGTGGTTTGTGAATGACGCCGTTCCAGACGTACCAAGTGCTTGTCTCGGCGTTGTACCGGAGGCAGTTCGGGATGTGGTTCACAATGAAGTCCGCGCCGTCAGTAGCGTCCTTCGGGGCATTCTCCATCGGAACGCAGGGGTCGAATGTAGCGAGGCTAAGAGCCTGACCGGCCAGCTCAGCCGCCCACTCTTCAGTCTTGATGCCGTAGGTCTCGATGAGGTATTTGGTTTCTGCGAGCATTTCTTACAACTCTTTCAAAAATTAGGTCCATGCGGACTCCTTTGGTTTCTTTTTCATTGCGTCGTTTTTGCATTGCCCTTTGGCCCGAAGGCCGCATATGCCCCGCTGCACCGTGTTAAAATGAAGGTGCAGCTTGAACAGTCAGTAAGTTAATCGGCCAAACGTATCTCCTTTCATCTTTCTTTCGGTTCTCTCTCTCCTGCGAACTCATGTAGGGAAGCCCTCGGTGTGGTGCTCGAGGGCTTTTCGTTTGCCCCGAAACTTCACCGACGTCCGGCCCGCACTCCGGCCTGTGCACGGTTGGGGTCATACGGTGTCGCCCATTCCGGGTTTTCCCGGATAGTCAGGCGGTCGTCCACGCCCAAGATGCGGAACAACAGCTTGACGCGCTCGAGGCTCTCCTGTGACGTCAGGTTCCAGCCGGAACCACAGGCAATGTCGTCGCCCACAGCACCGCGTGAAATGTCATCCAGCACCCACCAGCCGGGACCGTCCGAGATCTTGAAGAAGGCGGGCTTCTCTCGCAGGTTCCCGAACTTGGCGGCGGCTTTGGTCCACTTGAGGGATTTCCAGCGGGGCGGAATGGGCGCTTCTCCGTCGACGCCATCCAGTGCGTCGATGTGGAGGGGGGTAATGATGAAGTCGGTCATGGCTTTCCTGCTTTCCGTTCGTGCGATTTCTGCTGTGATGCGTGCGGTGTTCTCGGCGGCATTGCGGGCAATCTCCGCGTCGCGCTCGGGCTGTCCGGCCAGCCATGCGGCGTAGCCTCGGTTAAAGGTGCCGGGCTCGCCGAACTCTTCAATGCCTTCCGGAATCCACGGGCCGTGTGGTGCTGTGCTCATGTTCCTACTGACCTTTCGCGGTCTTCTGTTCCCGGTATTCTTCGTACTTGTTGATCTCCGCCTGTACCTCGTCGTACTGCTGCTGGCGCTTCTGCAGCAGGCGCTCCGCTGTCTTGCGTTCCCCGTACAGCATGTGCAGCCGCGCCTCGATGACTCCGAGGGACGGGAGGCGCTTAGTCGTTACGGCCATTCGTTTTCCTCCGCTGCCTGCAGTTCGGCTTTCTTTGCATTCAGAACTTCAATCCGGGCGTCCAGCTCGGCGGCTTTCTTCAAATACTTTTCAAAGGCGCGGGCCTTCAATGCCTCGGTAAAGTTGATTTGCCGCGTGACTTCCATGACCGGGGTTCGTGGGTGGTACATTTTGTTCTCTCTTTCGTGGGGGCTTGTATTAATACCCTAACAGCGGATTTAAGGCCGGTTGTATGGAATTCAAGAGCTCGAAAAGGTAGACAAATGTGTATATAAAGCTTTCTTGAAACACTACGAATAAAAGACACAGAAAAGGCCGGAACCACACGGGCTCCGGCCTTTCCTTACTTACGCTTTGTGATTCTCATCACATTTGCTGCTATTTCAAAAACTCCTTCGGGTGAACCTCGATCTCGGCCATCAGGTCACGGTCGGGATGCCTCGGGCTCGGGTGGCTCGGAGGCAGGACCACAATGCGGTCAATCATCTTGGCGTAGATTTCCCGCATGATTGCGGCCTCCGCTTCCGTGGGCTCTTCTTCGAGCGAGGGATCGTTCTCCGGCACGTCCAGTCCAAGGACCTTGATACCGGCGTTGATGCGTTCCCGGACGGTGGACGCCGGGACAAACTCACCCAACGCGGCCTGTGCCTCATCGAGCACCGCCTGTGCCGCCGTGATGGCCTCGGCCTTTTCGGCAAGCGTCTTGGCGGAGACGGCGGGAACAATGCGGTTCTCGTAGGCCCACTGCTGGTACCGGCTGTAGTCCTCAACGGTGCTGTCATGGGCGGTCTGCGCGTCCGCAACGGCGGTCTCGGCGGCGGTCTTCGCCTCGTCGTCGGAGGGCATGGCATCGGCCCATTCCTGCTGGTGCTTGTGGAGCCAGAAGCGGAACTTCTTCATGACAATCTCGCGCTTGCGGAAGGTGCCGGGGCATCCGGCCTTGCCCTGAGCGTTGTACGTCGAGCACGCGAGGCTCGGGACGCCGCGTGCCATGTGGGAGAGCATCTTGCTGCCGCAAAGGCCGCACACCACGAGGCCCTGGAGCATCCACTTCGTGTTACGGGGGCGTGCGTGTGTCTTCCTTGTCTCCCGCGCCTTCCGGTACGCCGCCCACTGGGCCGGAGTCAGCAAAGGCTCATGGGCACCGGGGAAGTCCTGACCTTCGTAGGTGATGAACCCCGCATAGAAGGTTTTATCCAGTAGGTCAAAGAGTCCGTTCGGGTACCACCCGGCAGGACCGGCAGAGGCAAGGCCGCGTGCGGTGAAGTCCTCGCAGATGGCGCGTGAACCTTCGCCCGCCGTGTATCGTGCGTAGGCCTCCCGGACGATAGCGGCGTCGGCGTTCGGGATGTAGGCATCCTTGCCCTGCTTGTCATATCCGAACTGCGGCTTGCCTGACGGCGGCAAACCGCGCTCCAGTCGGTAGACAAGTGCGTTCCGCCACCGCTTCCCCATCTTCCGGCTGAAGTCAGCGTCGATGATGAATTGGATGGCGGTAGGCAGGTGGTTCGTGTCTTCGTCATAGACACCTTGGCTTGCGCTGGCAAGCTGCATGCTCCCCAACATGGCGAGGCCTTCTACCTCGTTGCGTGCGAAGCGTGACCAGTCGTCGGCCACGACGACGTCAAAGTCGCCGTTCTCGTAGTCGGCCCGCAAGCTAAGGTAGCCGGGCCGGTTGGCAGTCTTCTTACCTGATATATCGATGTCTTCGTACGACTTGCTGACAAGCTGCCAGCCTTGGCGCTGAACGAAGGCTTCACAGTTGCGGCGCTGGAGGGCGGGTGAAATCGTGCCTTCGGAGGTTGTCGACTGCCTGACGTATATGGCTGCTTTCGTGGTCATAGCTAATTGTCACATATAGGGGGAGCTGCCGGACGCGTCGCTCAACGAAGCCAAGGAACGGATCCGTTCGGCTGCCCAGAACTCCGGCATTCCGCTGAGCCGGCGGAAGATCACTGCCAACCTCATCCCCGCGTCGCTGCCCAAGCGCGGTTCCGGTTTTGACCTGGCGATTGCCATGGCCACGCTGCGCGCAGCGGATGACATCAGGACCACGGGGCGCACGGTCTTCATCGCCGAGCTCGGCCTGGACGGCCAGCTTCGGCCAGTCCGTGGCGTGCTCCCGGCCGTGATGTCGGCCGTGCAGGCCGGGTACACGGACGTCGTCGTCGCCCAGGCCAATGCCGCTGAGGCGGCCCTCGTACCCGGCGCGCGGGTCCAGGGATACAAGACCCTCGCCCGGCTCGCCTTCGACTTCGGGGCCGATCCCCAGGAACTTGCCCTCGATTTCGAGCCGGAGGATGAACCCGCCGGGGACGACTCCGAATCCGTTGGCGTGGGCGTCCCGGACATGTGTGACGTCTCGGGCCAGGGAGATGCGCGCAGGGCCCTGGAGGTGGCCGCCGCAGGCGCCCACCACCTGCTGCTCACCGGTCCCCCCGGCGCCGGCAAGACGATGCTGGCGGAACGGTTGCCCGGGCTCCTTCCCGATCTCGGCGATACCGAGGCGATGGAGGTTACGGCCATTCATTCCCTGTGCCAGCTCCGGTCGTCGTCGCTGCAGCTGGTCCGTCGCCCGCCCTTTGAAAATCCCCATCACACGGCGACATCAGCGGCCATCATCGGCGGCGGCTCCGGACTGCCGCGGCCCGGTGCAGCGTCCCGCGCGCACCGGGGGATTCTTTTCCTTGATGAGGCGCCGGAGTACGAGCGCCGCGTGCTGGACGCACTCCGGCAGCCCCTCGAGAGCGGTGAGCTTGTGATTCACCGTTCAGCAGGCACCGCCGCCTACCCGGCACGCTTCCAGCTGGTCCTGGCGGCCAACCCCTGCCCGTGCGGCAAAGCCTCGGGTAAGGGCGTCGAATGCACCTGCACGCCAACGATGCGTCGCAGGTATCTGGCGCGGATGTCCGGACCGTTGCTTGACAGGGTGGATATCCAGTTGCAGGTGGACCGGGTTTCCCTGGCGGACTTCGGTCAGTCCGGGGGAGAAGAGGACACCGCGACGGTCGGAGGGCGGGTCCTTGCCGCCCGGGCGCGTCAGCTGCAGCGGCTTCGTCCGCTCGGCATGGAAACCAATTCGCAGGTGCCCGGAAGGGTGCTTCGGGGCGACTTGCGGCTCACGCCGGCGACCACTCGCATCCTGGACCATTCCCTCGAAAGGGGCGTGCTCACCGCGCGCGGCTATGACCGCGTACTCCGGCTCGCCTGGACGCTGGCCGATCTCGGCAGCAGGGACCAGCCGGACGCCGACGACATCGGACAGGCACTGAGCCTACGCCAGGTTGCTTCGGCAGCCGCCTGAAAGGACACCACATGGAGAACGAGAGACTGGCGCGCGCCGCCCTGTCCAGGCTGATGGAACCGCAGGACGCGGCAGGGCTTGCGCTGGTGCAGGTTACCGGTGCCCTGGACGCGCTGGGCATTGCCACCGGCCAGCTGGGCTACGGCCCCGCACTGGAACAGGAAATCACCGGCGTACTGGCGGAGCATGGCTCCCTAACGTCGTGGGCCGGCATGGCTGCGGCCCTGAAACGCTGGGCGCCCAGGATCCCGGACCTCGCACCCGAACGCGACCTGGCGACGCTGGAACGGCTGGGCGGCCGGATGATCATTCCGGGAGACGAACTGTGGCCCGGGCAACTGGCTGACCTGGGCATTCACGAGCCCATCTGCCTGTGGTGGAGGGGAATCGAGCTGGAACTGCCGCCGGCGGCGAAATCGGTGGCACTGGTCGGTTCCCGGGACAGCACCAGCTACGGTGCATCGGTCACCGGCGATCTTGCCTACTCGCTCGCGCAGCGGGGGTTCACCGTGGTGTCCGGCGGCGCCTATGGCATCGATGCGCACGCACACCGGGCCGCCTTGGCGGGAGGCTCGGGTCCGATGCCGACCATTGCGGTGATGGCCGGCGGCGTGGATCGCTTCTACCCCTCGGGAAACGAGGACCTGCTGCGGGCCGTGGCCAACCAGGGGGCCGTCATAGCCGAGGTGCCGCCGGGTTCTGCCCCCACGCGCTACAGGTTCCTGCAGCGCAACAGGATCATCGCCGCCCTGGCCTCCGTGACTGTCGTCGTTGAGGCCAGATGGAGGTCCGGCGCGCTCAACACGGCGCACCACGCCGAGTCGCTGGGAAGGGCCGTGGGGGCCGTTCCGGGATCGGTCCACAGCGCCAACTCCGCCGGTTGCCACAGGCTGCTGCGGGAGGGCGGGGCGGTCTGCGTGACCGACGCCGCGGAGATAGCCGAGCTGGCCTCGCCGAGCGGGGAATCCCTGCCCGACGTGCAGCCGGGCAGGCAGGCCGACCACGACGGCCTGACCCTCGAGGACCTGATTCTGCTAGACGCCCTTCCGCTCAGGTCCGCCAGTTCCGTCGAGAAGCTGAGCAGCGTTGCCGGACTCGGTGTCGAATCGGTCCGGGCAGGCCTGGGCAGGCTGAACCTGCTCGGACTCGCGGAGTCAGGCAGCGGCGGCTGGAAGCGGACAAAGACCGCCGGCTGAAGACGCGGGGGCGGCCGCGGCGGCGCGCCGGGTTCGCTCCTTGATCGGGCGCCAAATGCTGGGAAAGTGGGAGCGTGGAGAAAGTACAACTGCCGCCGGCGCTCACCCTGGCCGTGAGCGGATTCGGTCGGTACCTGACCGGCGAAAGGGCGCGGTCCGAGCACACGGTGCGCGCTTACCTTTCCGACGTCGGCAGACTGCTGGCGTTCGCGGCCACGGAGGGTGTCACGGATCTGGGCGGGCTGGAACTCGGGACGCTGCGGCGCTGGCTTGGCGCCCAGAGCGAGTCGGGCGTGTCCCGTTCCACGCTGGCGCGTCGGTCCGCCACCGCCCGGAGCTTCACCGCGTGGGCGCTGCGTGAGGAGCTCATCGACGCCGACCCGGCACTCCGGCTGAAGGCGCCGAAGAAAGAGAGCTCGCTGCCCGGCGTGCTCCAGCAGCAGCAGCTCGTCCGGCTCCTGGCCGGACTGAAGGACGCGGCACAGGACGCTTCGCCGATGCCGCTGCGCGACCTGGCCATCGTTGAACTGCTCTATGCCACGGGTATCCGCGTCGGCGAGCTCGCAGGCCTCGATGTTGACGACCTCGATCCGGACCGGAGGACCCTGCGTGTGCTGGGCAAGGGCAATAAGGAGCGGACGGTTCCCTACGGCCTGCCGGCCGCGCTCGCCGTCGACGACTGGCTGCGCCGCGGCCGCGGGAAACTCGTCTCCGCCGGCAGCGGGCCCGCGCTGTTCCTTGGCGCACGGGGCGGCAGGGTGGACCAGCGCCAGGTGCGGAGCGTGGTGAAAGGCCTCTTCGAGGCCCTGGGCGATACGGCAGCCACCGGTCCACACGCGCTGCGGCATTCGGCGGCCACGCACCTTCTCGACGGCGGCGCTGATCTCCGGGCGGTGCAGGAAATCCTGGGCCACAGCAGCCTGGCCACCACGCAGATCTACACCCATGTGTCGGTGGACCGGCTGCGGAGCAGTTACCAGCAGGCCCACCCGCGGGCGTAGGTTGCGTTAAGCGGCTCCGGATGAAGCGCCCTCCTACGGCGCGCCGAATTGCACTGGCGTAATTAGGCGGGGTACGGCACAATAAGACCCAGGTCCGGCAACTTTCAAGTTGTGCTTTAAGCCAGCGGCTTTCGGTGCTCTTGTGAGTCCGGCATTATTTTCATAGATTGGCAGGAATTACCGGCGCCACGCGGCACCTGAGCAGCAAACATCCATCCATGAAGGTCGTTGGGGAAGACGTACCTACAGCTATGGAGGATGGAATGTCTGTTGCAATGACCCGCGGTGTGCTGTTTATTCACTCGGCCCCTACCGCACTGTGCCCTCACGTTGAGTGGGCCATCGGATCTGTCGTGGACAAGCGCACAGATCTCGAGTGGACCGCTCAGCCCGCCGCGCCCGGTATGTTCCGCTCGGAACTGTCCTGGACCGGCGCGCAGGGGACAGGTGCGCAGTTGGCGTCTGCCCTCCGGGGCTGGGCCCACCTGCGCTTCGAGGTCACCGAAGAACCCAGCCAGGGCGTGGACGGCGGCCGCTGGTCCCACACGCCGGAGCTGGGCATTTTCCATGCCGTGACGGACGTCCACGGCAACATCATGGTCTCGGAAGACCGCATCCGTTACGCCTACGAGTCCGGTGCGGGCGATCCCTCGGCCGTTTACCATGAACTCTCCCTGGCGCTCGGCGAGGCGTGGGACGAGGAGCTGGAACCCTTCCGGCACGCTGCCGAAGGTGCACCTGTGCGCTGGCTGCACCAAGTGGGCTGACGCCCCCTCCCCCATAGCAACGAAGAAGCCCCCGCCAACCGGCGGGGGCTTCTTCAGTGGTCTGTCGTGATCACACGCTGCGAACGGCGATGACGGCGTTGTGGCCGCCGAAGCCGAACGAGTTGCTCAGCGCCACGATGTCTCCGGCGGGAAGATCCCGCGAGGAGGTAACGACGTCGAGCGGGATCTCCGGATCCTGGTTCTCGAGGTTGATGGTCAGCGGTGCCTTGCGTTCGTAAACGGCAAGCACCGTGAGGACAGCCTCAACGGCACCCGAGGCACCGAGCAGGTGGCCCATCTGCGACTTGGTGGCGGAGACCGCCACGTTGTCCACGTGCGATCCCAGGGCGGCGCGCAGCGCGGTGTACTCGGGCTTGTCGCCCACCGGGGTGGAGGTGGCGTGGGCGTTGACGTGCACCACGTCCTCGGCCTGGATCCGGCCGTCGAACATGGCAGCCTTGAGGGCGCGGGTGGCACCGAGGCCTTCGGGGTCCGGAGCGGTGATGTGGTACGAGTCGGACGTCACGGACGTGCCGGCCAGTTCGGCGTAGATCCGCGCTCCGCGGGCCAGGGCGTGCTCCTCGGCCTCGAGGACCAGGGCGCCTGCACCCTCCCCCATGACGAAGCCGTCGCGGCCCAGGTCGTAGGGGCGTGAGGCGTGCTCCGGATCGTCGTTGCGGCGGGAGAGTGCCTGCATCGAGGAGAACGCGGCCAGGGGCATCGGGTGGATGGCGGCTTCGGCGCCGCCGCACATGACCACGTCGGCCTTGCCGGAACGGATCAGGTCCAGGCCGAGGTGCAGCGCTTCCGTGCCGGAAGCGCAGGCGGAGACGGGCGTGTGCGCGCCGGCCCGGGCACCCAGGTCAAGACTCACCGCGGCGGCCACGCCGTTGGGCATGAGCATGGGGACGGTCATGGGCAGGACCCGGCGGGGTCCCTTCTCCTTCAGCGTGTCCCACGCGTCGAGGAGGGTCCAAACGCCGCCGATGCCGGTGGCGAAGGCAACGGCCAGGCGGTCGTGGTCAACTTCGGTGATGCCGGAATCAGCCCAGGCCTCACGGGCGGCAATAACGCCGAACTGCGTGGACGGGTCCATGCGCTTGGCCTCGACGCGGCTCAGGACCTCAAGGGCGGGGGTGGAGCAGCGGGCGGCGAAGTGGACCGGCAGTTCGTACTTGGCTACCCAGTCATCTTCGAGCGTGCGTGCGCCGGAGACCCCCTTCAGCGCGTTCTTCCACATAGTGGGTACATCGCCGCCGATGGGCGTGGTGGCACCCAGACCGGTAATGACTACTTTGCGTGTCATGGGATCACTCTCTGTCGGTGCGCGTGCCGTGTCCTGTGCTGCTGGGCCGGAGGCCTGAGTCGGGGGCGTGCGGAGGGGGTCTGCGAGAAAATTCAGTGGTGGTGCTTCGGCTGGCCGGTCCGGGAACGTGTTCTCCGGACCGGCCAGCCGGGTTCAGCCGACGTGCGGCTGGAGCTTTATCAGGCTGCCTGGGCGCCGGCGATGAAGCTGACGGCGTCGCCGACGGTCTTGAGGTTCTTGACCTCTTCATCCGGGATGCGGACGCCGAACTTCTCTTCAGCGTTGACGACGATCGTCATCATGGAGATGGAGTCGATGTCCAGGTCCTCGGTGAAGGACTTGTCCAGCTCGACTGCCTCCGGGGCCAGGCCGGTCTCTTCGTTGACGATTTCAGCCAGTCCGGCCAGGATCTCTTCGTTGCTAGCCATTGATGGCTCCTTTTCTTGTTATTGCCGGCAGAGGATGCCGGAAATGATGCAAACCGCGGTTGCGGCTTGGTTTGGGTATTCCTTAAGGAAGGACAACTACCTGGGCGCCGAAGACCAGCCCGGCGCCGAAGCCGATCTGCAGGGCCAGGCCGCCGCTCAGCTCCGGGTTTTCTTGGAGCAGCCGGTGTGTGGCCAGCGGGATGGACGCGGCCGAGGTGTTGCCGGCGTCGGCGATGTCCCGGGCCACGGTGACGGATTCCGGGAGCTTGAGCTTCTTGACCATTTCGTCGATGATCCGCATGTTGGCCTGGTGCGGAATGAAGGCGACCAGGTCTTCGGCCTGGATGCCTGCGGCGTCCAGGGCCTGCTGAGCCACCTTCGCCATTTCCCACACGGCCCAGCGGAAGACGGTCTGGCCGTCCTGGCGCAGTGTCGGCCAGATGGCCGCATCCGTGACGGCAACCTCGTCCGCGCTGAGGGCGCTGGCATGCTGAGTGGAGCCGTCCTGGTGGGCTGCCGAGTATTCCCGCACGTCCAGCAGGGAGTGGGTCATGCCGATGGCGTCCCACTTGCTGCCGTCCGAACCCCAGACCGACGGACCGATCCCGGGCGTCTCGGACGGGCCGATGACGACGGCGCCGGCGCCGTCGCCCAGCAGGAACGAGATGGTGCGTTCGGTGTTGTCGATGACGTCGGAAAGCTTCTCGGCGCCGACCACGAGCACATACTGCGCGGTGCCGGAGCGGACCAGTGCGTCGCCCTGGGCGATGCCGTAGCAGTACCCGGCGCAGGCGGCGGAGATGTCGAAGGCCGGAGCCGGCGTCGCGCCGAGGCGGTCCGCGAGGCTGGCGGCCGCTGACGGAGTGGCGAACGGGTGCGTCACGGTGGAGACAATCACCGCACCGAGCTGGGAGGCCTCGATGCCGGCCGACTGCAGCGCCTCGCGGGCGGCGCCTTCGGCCATGTCGATGACGCTGACGTCCGCGGGCGCACGGTGGCGGGTGATGATGCCGGTGCGCTGGCGGATCCACTCATCGGAGGAGTCGATCCACTGGCAGACGTCGTCGTTGGTCACGATAACGTCCGGCCGGTAAGCGCCGATGCCCAGAATGCGGGTGTGCTCGTTGGCGGGCGACTGCTTCAGCGTGGGAACGCTCATGCCTGTCCTTCCAGTTCTGCGAATAGTGCAAGGGCTGCGGACAGGTCTTCGGGGGTTTTCACGGCCACGGTCTTCACGCCCGGCATGCCGCGCTTGGCGAGGCCGGCCAGGGTGCCTGCCGGCGCCAGTTCGATGACGCCGGTGACGCCCCGCTGCACGAGCGAGTCCATGCACTGGTCCCAACGGACCGGGCGGGACACCTGCGCGATCATGCGGTCGACGGCGGCAGCGCCATCCGTGACTTCCTGGCCGTCGAAGTTGGACAGGAGCGGGACTGCCGGGGCCTGCGGCTGGAGCTCGGGCTTCAGGGCCTCCAGGGCGCTCACGGCCGGTGCCATGTGCGAGGTGTGGAAGGCTCCGGCCACCCTGAGCGGAATGACGCGTGCTTTGGCCGGGGGATTCTCGGCCAGGGCCTTGAGCTGGTCAAAGGTTCCGGCGGCAACGACCTGGCCAGCGCCGTTGACGTTGGCCGGCGTGGCGCCGGCGGCTTCGATGGCCGAGAGGACCTCGGCGGGGTCCCCGCCCACCACGGCGCTCATGCCGGTCGGCGTGACAGCGGCGGCCTCGGCCATGCTGTTGGCGCGGACCCGGACGAATGTCATGGCTTCTTTTTCGGTCAGCACACCGGCCAGGGCCGATGCCGTGATCTCTCCGACCGAGTGCCCGGCCAGGATGACCGGCAGCGAGCTGAGTTCGACGTCGAACAGCGACTTCGCGGCCACGAGCCCGGCGGCCACGATCAGGGGCTGCGCAACGGCGGTGTCCTTGATGGTGTCCTCATCGGAGGTGGTCCCGTGCGCCGTGAGGTCGATGCCTGCGATTTCGCTGAGGGAGGCCAGATGGCCTGCTACGGAAGGCAGTTCCAGCCAAGGGGCCAAGAATCCGGGGGTCTGTGAGCCCTGTCCAGGGCAGACGATTGCAAGCACGTATCCAGCTTTCCAAATTACCGCGTGATTCATGGTGTTTCCGTACACCAAGCTCACTGGGTCAGTTTGTAGGAAGTCTACAACGGTTCAGTTCGAGTTCCGCGCCGAATGGCGCTCCACGGCGGGCTTGGGCGGCGTCGAGAGCCGCCCCACGACGAGTGCGGCCTGAAGCACAAAGGCTTCCCGGGGGAGCAGCGGATCCCAGCCCGTGACGTCACAAACGCGCTTGAGGCGGTAGCGCACCGTGTTGGCGTGGACGAAGAGTTCCCGCGCGGTCGCCTCGAGCGAGTGCCCCAATTCGAGGTACGTGCCGAGGGTTTCCACCAGGCCGTTGGAGGCGGCCAGAAGCGGCCGGTAAATGTTCTTCACCAGCGACCGGCGCGCCGCGTCATCACCGGAAATGACCCGCTCGGGAAGGAGATCGTCCGCGGCTACCGGGCGCGGCGCCGAGGGCCAGGCCCGTGCGGCGGTGAGCCCGGCGAACGCTGATTGCGCAGAGCTGCTGGCTTCGAGGAGCGAACTCGCCTCGGCGCCGTAGACCACCGGACCAGGCGCGAACATCTCGCTCAGCTTCAGGTACGCCGTTTCGCGGTCGTGGACGCCGCCCAGAATGAGGATCAGGCGGTCGCCCTGGATGCCCACCAGGGCGTCTTCCGCGTACCGGCCCGCGGTCCGCCGGAGCTCGCTCACGTAGCTGGCGCTGGGTTCCGACGGCGAGTTCCCCACCATCACGGTGAAGCGCTCCTGGGCCTTCCAGCCGAGGGCGGCGATCCTGGACCGCAGCGCATCGGTATTCTCGCCGCGCAGGATGGCGTCCACGATCAGGGCCTCGAGCCGGGTGTCCCAGGAGCCGCGGGACTCGGCGGCCCGCGCATACACATCGGCGGCGGCGAAGGCAACTTCGCGCGAGTACCGCAGCACGGCCTCGCGCAGCGACGGCTGGTCCGCCTCGGGAGCGATGACGGGGACCTGGTCCTCGACCACTTCCACCACGATCCGGATCAGCTGGAGTGCTTTCTGCAGGCTGATGGAGCGGGTGAGCTCGGTGGGTGCCGTGCCAAAGACGTCGGAAAGGATCCAGGACGGGGAACTGGGCCGCTCGTACCAGGTGACAAAGGCGGCAATGCCGTTCTGCGCCACAAGTCCCAGCGCGGAGCGTTCGTCGGAGCTGAGCCGGCTGTACCAGGGCAACGACTTTTCCAGCTGCCGCATGGTGGTTGTCGACAACTGGCCAACACTGGCCCGGAGCTTTTTCAGGGTCTCTGTCTTTTCCGGCGTCATGGTGCGCGCCGGCGGTTTGCGCTTGGCAGGGGCGGGGGTTGGCTCGGGCATGCATCGAGCATACGGGGCCTGCCCGGCAACCTCCATTTTGTGTAAAGGCTACAACCCCGGTTGTGCTGCATCACAACGCGCCATCGGCGCCGCATTGGCACTGCCGCAGCACGGCAAAACGACGACGACGGCCCCCACCTTTGGTGGGGACCGTCGTCGTTACGTTGTGCAGAGAGGGAACCCCGCCGGTTGAGCCTGCCGGAACCAGGTTTCGGCAGGCTCAACCAGCAGCGGTTAGGACTCGCCGCCCGCGTTGCCGGTGGTGCCGGCGTTGACGTCGAGCAGGCGGTACTTCTCAATCGCCTGCGCCGGCGCCTGGGCGTCAACCTCGCCGCGGCGGGCCAGCAGCTCCAGCGACCGCACCACCACCGAGTGGGTGTCGTTCTTGAAGAAGCGGCGTGCAGCGGCGCGGGTGTCGGAGAAGCCGAATCCGTCGGCGCCGAGCGAAGCGAACTCGTTCGGCAGGAACTGGCGGATCTGGTCCGGGACGGCCTTCATGTAGTCGGAGACCGCCACAATCGGACCGGTGGCCCCGGCGAGCTGCTGGGCCACAAAGGGGACCCGGGCCGGTTCGCCGGGGTTCAGGAACGCCTCTTCCTCGGCGGCCAGGCCGTCGCGGCGGAGCTCGTTCCAGGAGGTGACGGACCAGACGTCCGCGGAGACGCCCCAGTCCTCTGCCAGGATCCGCTGCGCGTCCAGGGCCCACGGCACCGAAACACCGGAGGCAAGGATCTGCGTGCGCGGGCCGTCGATCTTGGCCGGCGCCAGCAGGTAGATGCCCTTCAGGACTCCCTCAACGTCCAGCTCCTCCGGCTCTGCCGGCTGGATGATGGGCTCGTTGTAGACCGTGATGTAGTACATCAGGTTCCGGTCCGTGGAGTCCGGACCGTACATACGCTCGAGTCCGTCCCGCACGATGTGGCCCATTTCGTAGCCGTAGGCGGGGTCGTAGGTGACCACGGCCGGGTTGGTGGAGGCAAGCAGCGGGGAGTGGCCGTCGGCGTGCTGGAGTCCTTCGCCGGTGAGGGTGGTCCGTCCTGCGGTGGCGCCGATGATGAAGCCGCGGCTCATCTGGTCGGCTGCGGCCCAGAAGGCGTCGCCGGTGCGCTGGAAGCCGAACATGGAGTAGAACACGTAGACCGGGACCAGCGGCACGCCGTGGGTGGCGTACGCGGTTCCGGCGGCAGTGAACGCCGCGACGGCGCCGGCTTCGTTGATGCCGGGGTGGATCAGCTGGCCCTGGGCGGACTCCTTGTAGGCCAGGACCAGGTCCCGGTCCACGGACAGGTAGTTCTGACCCTTGGGGTTGTAGATCTTGGCGGTGGGGAAGAACGCGTCCATGCCGAACGTGCGGGCCTCATCCGGGATGATCGGCGCGATGTGCTTGCCGAAGTTCTTGTCCCGCATCAGGTCCTTGAGCAGCCGGACAAACGCCATGGTGGTGGCGGCCTGCTGCTTGCCCGAACCGCGCTTGGCCACCTCATAGGTCTTGGCCTCAGGCAGTGCGATGTCGGCATGCTTGGCGCGGCGTTCCGGCACGCTGCCGCCGAGCGCGGCGCGGCGTTCCATCATGTACTTGATTTCCGGCGCGTCAGTACCCGGGTGGAAGTACGGCGGCTGGTACGGATCCTTTTCGAGCTGCTCATCCGTGACCGGGACCCGCAGGTGGTCGCGGAACTTCTTGAGGTCGTCGAGGGTGAGTTTTTTCATCTGGTGGGTGGCGTTGCGGCCTTCGAAGTGCGGGCCGAGTCCGTAGCCCTTGACCGTTTTGGCCAGGATCACGGTGGGCTTGCCCTTGAATTCGGTCGCGGCCTTGTACGCGGCGTAGACCTTGCGGTAGTCGTGGCCGCCGCGCTTGAGGTTCCAGATCTGGTCATCGGTCAGGTCCGCGACCATGTCCTTGGTCTGCGGGGTCTTGCCGAAGAAGTGTTCGCGGACGAACCCGCCGGATTCGGCCTTGTAGGTCTGGTAGTCCCCGTCCGGGGTTTCGTTCATGATCTTCACCAGCGACCCGTCGGCGTCGCGGGCGAGCAGGTCATCCCATTCCCGGCCCCAGACCACCTTGATCACGTTCCAGCCCGCGCCGCGGAAGAACGCCTCGAGTTCCTGCATGATCTTGCCGTTGCCGCGCACCGGCCCGTCCAGGCGCTGGAGGTTGCAGTTGATCACGAAGTTCAGGTTGTCCAGGTTCTCGTTCGCGGCGAGCTGGAGCAGGCCGCGGGACTCGGGCTCGTCCATTTCGCCGTCGCCCAGGAACGCCCAGACCTGCTGCTCCGCGGTGTCTTTCAGGCCGCGGTTGTGCAGGTACCGGTTGGACTGGGCCTGGTAGATCGCGTTCATCGGCCCGATGCCCATCGAGACGGTGGGGAATTCCCAGAACTCCGGCATCAGCCGCGGGTGCGGGTAGGAGGACAGGGCGTGCCCGGCCTTGGACTTTTCCTGCCGGAACCCGTCCAGGTCCTGCTCGGTGAGCCGGCCCTCCATGAACGCCCTCGCGTACATCCCGGGGGAGGCGTGGCCCTGGAAGAAGACCTGGTCCCCGCCGCCGGGGTGGTCCTTGCCGCGGAAGAAGTGGTTAAAGCCGACCTCGTACAGCGTCGCGGCCCCGGCGTAGGTGGAGATGTGCCCGCCCACCCCGATCCCGGGCCGCTGGGACCGGTGCACCATCACGGCCGCGTTCCAGCGCATGTACGCCCGGTACCGGCGTTCGAACTCCTCGTTGCCCGGGAACTCCGCTTCCTGGTCCGCCGGGATCGTGTTCACATAGTCCGTGGTGGTGACCATCGGAACCCCGACGCTCTGGGCGCCGGCACGCTGCAGGAGACTGCGCATGATGTATTGGGCACGCTCGGTGCCCTGTTCCCTGATCAGCGAATCCAGGGACTCAACCCACTCGGCGGTCTCTTCCGGATCACGATCAGGCAGCTGGTTAGTCAACCCGCTGAGGATATGGGAGGTATCTTCTCCTGCAGCCACGTCCAACCTCTCTTTGCGCGCATTCATCGGCGCCCTCAGGTCCGGCAGGGTAGCTGCCCGGCGTGAACGCGACGTGTGCGACATATCGGTTACAACAGCCCGGTCATGTGCGCCGGGCAGGGTTTTATCTCGTCTACGACTGCCAATTGATCCAGGGCGGTCGCCCCGCAGGCATAGATGTCACCAGTCACTCTAGCTGTGACGGCTTGCCGATGCGTAGCCGCGCCTGACGCCCCTGCCGTATTTGACCGTCATACTGGTTGTGTGACGCAGAATAAGCCGCACCGCGGCCGCACTGGCTTGAAGCACACGCCTAAAGGGTGTTGGCTTGGAGTAATCGATATCACCATTCATAGGAGGAACACGTGAGCGAGGCCGACGCCGCCACTTCGGTAAATGTGGCGGAAAAATTGGGTTTCAAGAACGGGGATCTGATTCAGGAGTTCGGTTACGACGACGACGTCGACTTCGACTTGCGTGACGACATAGAGGATCTCACCGGGTCTGAACTCCTGGACGAAGACGATCATGACGTTGTGGATGCCGTCATCTTCTGGTGGCGGGACGGCGACGGCGACCTCGTGGACACGCTCATGGATTCACTGACCACACTGAGCGAGAACGGTGTGGTCTGGGTGCTGACGCCGAAGTCGGGGAGGTCCGGTTACGTGTCCCCCGCAGAGATCCAGGAAGCCGCGCCCACTGCCGGGCTTCACCTCACTACATCAGCGGGTGTGTCCAAGGACTGGAGCGCCACCCGCCTGGTGACCAGGAAGAACAAGTGACGGCACCCGGCTCCGTTGCCACAACGGACGTCGTCAGTGCGCCCGCGGTAGGGGAGCAGGCGCCGGATTTCACGCTGGTGAACCAGTTTGGTGAGCCCGTCCGGCTGGCCGACTTCCGCGGCCGCAACGTGGTCCTGGTCTTTTATCCGTTCGCTTTCTCCGGCATCTGTACCGGCGAGTTGTGCGAGATCAGGGACAACCTTGCTGTCTTTGAGCATTCCGACGCCGAAATCCTGGCCGTCTCGGTCGACAGCAAATTCGCCCTGCGGGCGTATGCCGAGCAAGAGGGCTACGGCTTCAGCCTGCTGGCTGACTTCTGGCCGCATGGCGCCGTGGCTGAAAAGTACGGCGTCTTTGACGCGGACAGCGGAATGGCGCGCCGCGGAACCTTCATCATCGACGGCGGCGGCACCGTCCGCTATGTCGTCGTCAACCCCCGGGGCCAGGCCCGCGACCTCGGCGAATACCGCCGCGTGCTGGCGGGGCTGGCCTAGGTCCGACTCATGGACCAGCGGCGCAGCGGGATCGGCCTGACGGGTTTTGCCAGTCAGCCGCCCGCGCCCCGGGCGCACCCGTCTTCCGATGACCTCGAAGTGCTGGGCGGCATCAAGGAACTGCTGTCCGGGCTGCGCATGGCGCTCCTGACCGGCGCCGGCCTGAGCACGGATTCGGGGATCCCGGATTATCGGGGGCCCGATTCGCCGCCGAGGTCGCCCATGACGTACCAGGAGTTCGTGCAGGATGCGGCGAACCGGCAAAGGTACTGGGCACGGAACCACATCGGCTGGTCCCACCTCCGCCGGGCTGATCCCAATGCGGGCCACGCCGCGGTTGCCGCGTTGGAGCGGCGGGGCCTCCTCACCGGGCTGATCACGCAGAATGTGGACCGCCTGCACGAGGACGCCGGCAGCGTGAACGTGGTTGACCTGCATGGCCGTTTTGACCGGGTGATCTGCCTGGACTGCAAACGTACATACTCCCGGCAGCTCCTCGCAGCCGTCCTGGAGGAGCTGAATCCGGACTTCCTGCGCCGGGCACTGGAATCCGGAGCCGGTAAAATCGCGCCGGATGCCGACGCCACAGTGGAGGACGCTGAACTTGTCGGCGGCTTCGTGGTTGCGCGGTGCCCTGCCTGCGGGAGTGTCCTCAAGCCGGACTTCGTGTACTTCGGCGAGAACGTCCCCAAGGACCGGGTTGAGCGCGCCTATGCCATGGTGGACCAGGCCGCCGCGCTGCTGGTCGCCGGTTCCTCGCTCAGCGTCATGAGCGGGCTTCGCTTCGTCCGGCATGCCGCGAAACAGGGCAAGCCCGTGGTCATCATTAATCGCGGCGATACCCGCGGCGATGAGCTTGCAACCATCAAGCTCGCAGCCGGGGTGAGTGAGGCACTTGCCTGGCTGGCCGCGGAGCTGCCCGGACTTCCGGAGCCCTGACCCGGATTGGCGTTTCAGGCCTTTGATCCGGTAGAGTCTATGTTCGTTGGTTGGAGCGCTTCGGCGTGAAAGTCGGCGAAATGGGTCTTTAGCTCAGCTGGTAGAGCGCCACGTTTACACCGTGGATGTCATCGGTTCGATCCCGGTAGGACCCACCACGAAAACCCCGTCCGCAGGCCTGTCCTGCCGGGCGGGGTTTTGTGTTGCCCGGGGGATGCCCTCCGGCTGCTGCCGCCGGACCCTAAAGCCGTGCTTTGAAAGCCGGACCCTAAATTGTCACTGCCCCGCCATAGTCTGCGGGCATGGAACATGTACTGGTGAAAACCGCTACCGACGGCCGGCCCGGTGCCGTCATCCGTGGCGGCCGTGAGTGGACTGTTGGGGCTGAGCCGGTCCGCTGGTTCGAACGCGTCAGCTGGTGGGAGGCCGAGCGCAGAATGCCCCTGGGCCTCAGCCGCGTGGACGTGGAGGTGTGGCGCCTTCAGGCGAGATTGGGGCGGAACGAAGGCTCGGCCCTGACCACTATGGAGATCATGCGCGACGGCCTGGGTGGCGGCTGGAAGCTGCGCAGCGCCATTGCCGATGCGGCTTAAAGATGCGGCTTAAATTGGAAAAGCCTTCCACCGCGACTATTGGGGGATGCCGCGGTGGAAGGCTTACTTTGAATATACCGTGAACATTTGGAAACACGAAACTGTTTCGCCGTTCCGTCTGTAATTGACTTCGCCGTGCTCTCCCATTGATCTCCTGCCTCCCGCTTCGGTGCCGGACGCTGGGCCCATTGACGGCAAAAGCCATTATGATGGTAAGTGTTCAGCCAAATGAACAGATGCTGCGGGCTTCCGCTGTGTTGCCAAGGCTGGCCGCCGAAGCTGCCCGCGCTGTCAGAGCGCGCACCGATTGAAGGAGAATCATGGTCGATTCCCGCACCGCCCGGCCCAACGACGGATTGGGCAGCACTTCGCCGGCGCCGGCTGTCACCAGGGCGGCAGCCGTTCTGGAGGCCCTCGCAGGATCGGCCACGGGCCGGCTGACCCTCAGTGACCTGGCCCGCGAGCTGGGCATACCCAAGTCGTCGACGTCCAACCTGCTGCTCGCCCTCGAGGAGGCGCGGCTGATCAGCCGGCAGGGAGCCGAATATACCCTCGGCCGCAAGCTGGTCGAGCTCGGTGCAGCGTACCTGAGCCGGCTTGACGAGGTGCAGGAGTTCTACCGCTTCTGCGAGCAGGCACCCACCCTCTCCGGGGAAACCGTCCGCATCGCAATGCTGGATGGCACCAACGTGATCTACCTTGCTCGTTATGAGGGCCATCCGGCCGTCAGGCTGACATCCAACATCGGTGACAAAATGCCGGTTTCGCTGTGTGCTGTGGGCAAGGCCCTTATTGCCCGGCTCCATGACCATGACATCGACGCCATGTTTGCCGATGATGCGGAGCTTCCGGTGCTGACCCCGAAGTCCTTGCGCACGGGGGCGGAACTCAAGGCACAGCTCCGGGAGATCCGCGAGAAGGGCTACGCCTTCGAAGATGAGGAATCCACCACAGGCGTTGTCTGCCTCGCCGTGTCCGTGCCGACCCGCGGTGCTCACGGGCCCAGCCTGGGGCTTTCGGTGACCGCGCTCAAGGCGACGTTCTCCGAGGAGCAGGGCTCCCAAATGGTCAAGGAGCTCAATGAACTTGCGAGGTCCTTGGGCAATCCCATGGGCTGAACAAGCCTGCGATCCGCGTCACATTAGCGCCTTGGGGTGCGTGGCAACCTTGGGTATTGGCGAGTTGTTCATCATGTTGTACTCTGTTCAACATAGTGATCGACGCCATGGTGTTGCCGCTATCCCACAGGCCAACGGGGGCCTGTTGTGTCTTTGAGGGAGTGCTTGTGACTACTCGTACTGATTCACCGCTGGCTGATGCGGACGGCGCCGTCGTCGATCCGCAACAGCTGCGAAGGGCAACTCTTGCCAGCTCCGTCGGCTCCGCTCTGGAGTACTACGACTTCTACATTTACGGGCTCGCTACGGCCCTGATCTTCGGGCCGCTGTTCTTCAAGCCGCTCGGCGACGACGGCGCGCTGATCGCGTCCTTCGCGACCTACGGTGTGGGTTTCGCCGCCCGCCCGTTTGGCGGCATGATCTTCGGCTACATCGGCGACAGGTTCGGCCGCAAGATGGTGCTCATCCTGACCATCGGCCTGATGGGCTCCGCCAGCTTCGCGATCGGCCTGCTGCCCACGTTTGAGCAGGCGGGCATGCTCGGCGCAGTCCTCCTCGTGACGCTGCGCATCCTGCAGGGGCTCGGTGCGGGAGCCGAGCAGGCCGGCGCCACGACGCTTATTTCCGAAGTCGCACCGCGCCGCCGTCGTGGCTTCTTCGCGTCCTTGCCGTTCGTCGGTATCCAGCTGGGCACACTCCTTGGTGCCGGAACCTTTGCGCTGATTGCCATGGCCGACAAAGCTGTCCTGGAAGGCTGGCTGTGGCGTGTGCCGTTCCTGGCGAGCGTGATCCTGATTGCGGTGGCCATATTCATCCGGCTTCGGCTCAAGGAAACCCCGGTCTTCCAGGAGCTGGAGAAGCACAAGAGTGTGGTCAAGAACCCCATCGGCCAGCTGTGGAAGCACTCCAAAAAGAACGTCCTCATCGGCATCGGCCTGCGCATGGGCGAGAACGGCAACTCTTCGATCTACTCCGCCCTCCTGATCGCATTCCTGGCTTCGAAGGACGGGGTATTCCCGGGCGACAAGTTCATCGGTCCCGTTGGACTCCTCATCGCAGCAGGCTTCGCTGCCGTCATGGTGGTCACTTTCGGTGCACTGTCGGACAAGTTCGGCCGCGTGCCGGTGTACCGCTACGGCGCGCTCTTCCAGGCTGTCATCGCGCTCCCGGCGTTCTACTTGGTCACCCTGGGCAATGTCACGCTGGTCTGGGTGGTCATGGTGGTGGGCATCGCCCTGGGCGTCCAGTCCATGCTCGGCCCGCAGTGCCCCTTGCTGCCTGAGCTTTTCGGTTCCCAGTACCGCTTCACCGGTGTGGCCATGAGCCGGGAGCTCTCGGCTGTCATGGCGGGCGGGCTGGTTCCGCTGGTGGGGGCATCGCTCCTGGCGGCAACCCACCACTCCTGGCTGGTCCTCGCGTTCTACTCACTGGTGCTTGCGCTGATCTCCTTTGTTACCACGTTCTTCACTCCTGAGACCGTGGGCCGCGACCTCCTGCTCACCGAAGACGCCAGCTAGCGCCACGCCAGCTCGCAGCACTGTTACTTCGCCAGGGCCGCGGCCCCTTCCACAAGGGAGGGGGCGCGGCCTTTCGCTGTTTCCAGGCCTACTGAGTCAGGTTTCAGACGCCACGATTTCCAATACGTGCGCATAGTTCTGCAGGAGAGTCGGCGTACGCCTGACCAAGCGCTTCTCGGCGACAGAGACGACGGAAACTGCAGTTTTCCGGGTCACCCGGACGCACGGGCTGCCGTGTTCAATGACTTCCCAATGAGCCCCAGGGACAGTGTGAGTAAGGAGGTTGCCATAGAACATGCCGATGGCGCGGACCAGCTTGGCCAGAGCGGCTCGGTCCGTGAAGCCATCCATCAGCCGATCGATGGCTGCAAGGCCCTCTTCTGAGCGGGGTAGATCGTGCCCGATGGAATGGAAGTAGGCCAGCAGTTCGTCGTAACCACCAACGTTGGTCGGCGCAGGAGCGGGGGCGTCCGGTGCAGGTGTGTATTCGGCATGCCGGCGAGGAATTCCCGGTGGAAGGTGATGCAGCGGTTCCTCGTAGCGGCCGGCGCCCATCATGTCGAAAGATTACGCCGGATGAGGACCTTTTGAACCGCAAAGGGCGGCCCTTCCGTTTCCGGAGGAGTCGCCCTTGGGGTCAGGAGCAGTGCGTTCTAGTAGAAGTGGACCATGTCCACGAGGTGGGGGAGTTCGCCGCCGTCGAGGAAGGTCCGCAGGTTGCTGCAGAACCGTTCCGTGATGAGGCGGTTTTCAGCGGCGCTCAGGGCTGACGTGTGCGGCGACACCATCACCTTGGGGTGGTCCCACAGCGGGCTGTCCTGGGGGAGCGGCTCCACGGCGAACACGTCGAGGCAGGCATACGAAACCTGGCCGCTTTCCAGGGCCTCCAGCAACGCATCCTCATCCACCACGGTTCCGCGTCCCACGTTCACAAACACGGTGCCCGGCTTCATGGCCGCGAAGATTTCGCGGTTGAAGAGCCGCTCCGTGTAGGGCGTGCCGGGCAGGGTGTTCACGACGGCGTCGGCGGAGGCCAGCAGGCCGGCGAGGCCGCTGTTGTCGGCCACTTCTTCGATGCCCTCGATTGGCTCCACGTTCCGCTTGGTCCCGCTGACCTTCATGCCGAGGGCTCGGGCGATCCGTGCCGTTTCGAGGCCGATTTCGCCGAGCCCGGTGACCACCAGCGATGAGCCGCTGACCAGTCGCGTCGGGGTCCGCAGTTCCGGCCAGACCTTGGCGGCCTGGTCCTGGGCAAGTTCGGCGCTCCGCTTGAAGCCGTTGAGGATCCCCAGTGCGGCGAACTCGGCCAGCGGCAGGGCGTGGACTCCTGCCGACGTGGTCACCTTGAACTTGTTCAGCGTTTCGGGGTCGAGGCCGGAGGCCTTCACGGCCCCGCCTGCCCCGGCCGCCATGGCGTGGATCCACTGCAGGCGCGGGTTTTCCCGCGCTATCCGGGCCAGCCCTGCGGGGCTTTCGTTCGGAAGGCCGTACAGCACCTGGGCCTGGCCCAGCATCCCCCAGTAGCGCTCCTCCTGCTCGGGGGTGCGGCTGAAGGCCGGGTCGCCGGCATGGTCGGCCGGGAAGCGCTCCGGAGGCAGCAGTTCGGGTTCGTAGAGAACGGTCACGGAAGGGTCTACGGCGCGGATGCGTTCCACCAGCTCGGCTTCGAGCGGGACGGCGATCGCGACGATGGTTTCAGTCGTCATAGTGTTCATCATACTGAATAGAGGCTAGGATACTGAACAGATTTCCATACATTAACCACGAAGATGTGAGGTTGCGCTGCATATGAATGTACAGAGAGCAGGCTTCGTCGGCCTGGGACTGATGGGGGCGCCCATGGCGGCAAACCTACTCAGGAACGGATGGTCCGTCACCGCCTGGAACCGCTCGCCCGCCGCGTCGGAAGAATTCCGGCAGCGTGGCGGCGAGGTGGCAAGTGAGGTGGCAGGACTCCGCGACGAGCCCGTGACCGTCTTCATGCTCCCGGATCTGGCAAACATAGAGGAGGCCTCGGCGGGGCTGCTGGCCAGCTGGGCGGACAGTCCTCCCGCGCGCGGCACCGCCCTGGTGGTCATGAGCAGCGTTTCCCCCGAGGGCGTCCGCGCATTCGGGCGCCGCGTGTGGGAAGCCAGCGCGGGCAATGCCGTGGTGGTCGACGCGCCGGTCAGCGGGGGCACCGTCGGCGCTACGGACGGGACCCTGGCCATCATGGCCGGAGCCGACGACGCAGCTGACTTCCGCAGGCTGCAGCCGCTGTTCGAAGCCATGGGAACCACGGTCCGGCTGCTGGGCCCCCTCGGCGCTGGATCACTCGCGAAGGCCTGCAACCAGCTGATCGTGGGAACCACGACGGCGGCGCTCGCCGAAGCGGCAGAGCTCGCCGAGCGCTCCGGCCTGGAAGTCGCGGCATTTTACGAGGTGCTCGCCGGCGGACTTGCCGGAAGCAGGGTCCTGGACATCGTCGGCCCGCGGCTCGTGCGCAAGGACTACACACCCACCGGGCCCGCCAAGTTCATGCACAAGGACCTTTCCTTCGTCGTTGAGTCGGCCGAAGCGGCCGGTGCAGCTGTCCCCATGGCGAGGGCCGGCGTCGAACTCTACGCGGAACTCAAACGGCAGGGTCTGGGGGACCAGGATCTCGCCGTCGTAAGGCAGACCATTTCGAATCTCAGCAGGACAACAGCGGACGCCGCGAAGAGAGGGCCCCTTCCAGAATGAGTGCACTTTTTGATCTGTCCGGGCGGATAGCGTTGGTGACGGGTTCGAGCCGGGGGATCGGTAATGCGTTGGCGCGGGCGCTGGCGGATGCCGGTGCCACGGTGGTGCTGAACGGGCTGAATCCGGAGCGGCTCAAGGATGCCGAGGCGGCGATGGCGGCGGATTATGCGCCGGGCCGGGTGCGTGGCTGCGCGTTTGATGTCACGGATGATGCCGAGGCTGCGCGGGGTATTGCGTGGGTGGAGGAGCAGGTGGGTCCGCTGCAGATCCTGGTGAATAACGCCGGGATCCAGCACCGGGTGCCGATGCTGGAGCTGGATGTGAAGGACTGGGAGCGGGTGATTGCCACGGATCTGACCAGCGCGTTTCTGGTGGGCCGGGAGGCGGCCCGGCACATGATTGCGCGCGGGCGCGGGAAGATCATCAATATCTGTTCGGTGCAGACGGACCTGGCCCGGCCCACGATCGCCCCGTACGTTGCGGCCAAGGGCGGGCTGCGGAACCTGACCCGGGCGATGACCGCGGAGTGGGCGGGCTCGGGGCTGCAGATCAACGGGATCGCGCCGGGCTACATCCATACCGAGATGACGCAGAACCTGGTCGATGACGGGGAGTTCAATGCCTGGATCCTGGGCCGGACGCCGGCGCACCGCTGGGGCACGGTCCAGGACCTGGCCGGGCCGGCGGTGTGGCTGGCCTCGGACGGTTCGGATTTCGTGAACGGGCAGACGATCTTCATCGACGGCGGAATGACGGTGGTGGTCTGATGACGGCATCAACAGAGGCAGAGGCTTCAACGGCGTTGCCGGTGTCGGGCCTGGCGGTGGTCGCGCACGCGAAGGGCGATCTGCGGATCGAGGAGGTCCCGTTGGCCGTGCCGGGGCCGGAGGAGGCCGTCGTGGAGGTCCTGTACGGCGGGATCTGCGGCTCGGACCTGCACTACTGGCTCCACGGAGCGGCGGGCGAGTCGATCCTGAAGGCGCCGCTGGTGCTCGGACATGAAGATGTGTATAAGAGACACGGGCGGGTGGTCCGGGCCGCCGCGGACGGCACCGGCCCGGCCGCGGGCACCGCGGTGGCGGTGCATCCGGCCACCCGGGTCCGGGCGCGGCCCGGTATCCGGCGGACCGGCCCAACCTCTCACCCGGCTGCACCTATCTGGGCAGCGCGGCCCGTTACCCGCACACCGACGGCGCGTTCAGCCGCTACGTGAACCTGCCGGTGCGGATGCTCCGGCCGCTGCCGGCAGGCCTTGACCTGCGCACCGCGGCGCTGATCGAACCCGCAAGTGTGGCCTGGCACGCGGTGGCCCGGGCCGGGGACGTGACGGGCAAGACCGCCCTGGTGATCGGGTCCGGCCCCATCGGCGCGCTGGCCGTCGCGGTCCTGAAGCGGGCCGGCGCGGCCCGGATCGTCGCGGTCGACATGCACGCCAAACCGCTCGAGATCGCCGCCGCGGTCGGCGCGGACGAGGTCCTGGCCGCCGGCGACGCGGACGCGATCGCCGCCGTCGAGGCCGACGTCGTGATCGAATCCTCCGGCAACCACCACGGGCTGGCCTCCGCGATCCGGGGCGCCGCCCGCGGCGGGACCGTGGTGCTGGTCGGGCTGCTGCCCACCGGCCCGCAGCCGGTCCTGATCTCCCTGGCCATCACCCGCGAACTCGACCTCAAGGGCTCCTTCCGCTTCAACGACGAAATCGACGACGTCATCGCCGCCCTCGCCGACCGCACCCTGCACATCGAACCCGTCATCACCCACGAATTCCCGGTCCAGGACGCCCTCGAAGCCTTCACCGTCGCCCGCAACTCCGCCGAATCCGGCAAGGTGCTGCTGAGCTTTGCGTAGAGCTGCTAGCGGCGTTGCACCGGGACGAACACCCGCGGCTGCTCCAGCCACACGGGCTCCATCTCCGAGATGGTCTGGCGCATGATCATGCTTGACGCCTCGCGGGCTTCGGCGGCGTCGCCGGTGAAAATGGCCTTGGCAACGTCCAGGTGCCATTGGAGCACGACGTCGCGGGGGCGGTCCGGCATCAGCCCGTGCACCGTGCGGCCGGTCAGTGTCTCGGCCACCTGGCCTACGAGGTTGGCGAACATTTCGTTGCCGGACCCGCTCAGCAGCAGGGAGTGGAACTGGATGTCCAGCTCGAGGAACCGGGGCACGTCGCCGGCCTGCCCGGCGTCGCGCATGGCGAGCGACACCTCCAGCAGCTCCTGGCGGAGATCGTCCGGAGCGTTCACGGCGGCGAGTTCCGCGGCAACGGGTTCGACGGCGGACCGCAGTTCCGCGAGCGACCTTAGCTGGGCGCCGCGGCCTTCGCCGGCCAGCCGCCAGCGGATGACCTGGGGGTCGAAAGGGTTCCAGCGGTGGGGCGGGAGGACCCTGATTCCCACGCGTTTGGTGGTTTCCACCAGGCCGAGTGACTGGAGCACCCGGACGGCCTCACGGACCACCGATCGCGACACGTTCAGTTCGTCCTCCAGCTGCTCCGCCAGCATGACGTGGCCCGTGGGGAGGCTTCCGCCGACGATCCGGGTTCCCAGGTGCTCGATGGCACGGTGGTGGAGGCTGGTTGACATATTGGTAAGCATAATCGGGCGGCGCCGGTTTGTTTCCCGCCTCACCCCCGGCCGCGGGCGCGCGCAGCGCCGCACATCATAGACTGTTTGTGACGCGCGTCTTTCCACTACGTGGGCGCCACTTTCCCCACGTGCCCCGCAATACATATGGTTTATTCACAGCCACTTTGCCTTAAGCGTGTTCCGCAGGACGTGCGGGACCCATTGCACACGTTGCACAGAAATGAATTGGAGTTTTGATGTCAGCACACATCGGTGTCACCGGCCTTGCGGTGATGGGCGCCAACCTTGCGCGCAACCTGGCCCGGAACGGCTTCACCGTTGCCCTGCACAACAGGTCGGTCGAGAAGACCGACACACTGCTGGAAAAGTACGGTCACGAAGGCGACTTCGTCCGGACCGAGAGCCTGCAAGAGCTCGTTAACTCGCTCGAGAAGCCGCGCCGGGTCCTGATCATGGTCAAGGCCGGCAAGCCGGTTGACTCCGTGATTGAGCAGCTCGAACCGCTGCTCGAGGCGGGCGACATCATCATCGACGCCGGCAACTCGCACTACGAGGACACCCGCCGCCGCGAAGCCGCCCTGGCCAAGAAGGACCTGCACTTCGTCGGCATCGGTGTCTCCGGCGGTGAGGAGGGCGCACTCAACGGCCCGTCCATCATGCCAGGCGGTTCCAAGGAGTCCTACGACGCCCTCGGTCCGCTGCTGGAAAAGATCGCCGCTAACGTCGACGGCCAGCCCTGCTGCGCCTGGATCGGCACCGACGGCGCCGGCCACTTCGTCAAGATGGTCCACAACGGCATCGAATACGCCGACATGCAGGTCATCGGCGAAGCCTTTGATCTCCTCCGCTCCGGCGCCGGCATTGAGCCGGCCGAGCAGTCCAAGATCTTCGCCGAGTGGAACAAGGGCGATCTCGCCTCGTTCCTGATCGAAATCTCCGCCGAGGTCCTCGGCCACGTGGACACCCGCACGGGCAAGCCGTTCGTGGACGTCGTCGTCGACGCCGCCGGCCAGAAGGGCACCGGCCGTTGGACGGTCATCTCCGCCCTCGAGCTGGGATCCCCGACGTCGGGCATTGCCGAGTCCGTGTTCGCCCGCGCACTGTCCTCGCAGGCCGAGCAGCGCAAGCTGGCCCAGGAACTCCTCGCCGGCGAGGAAATTGCCGTGGAGGTCCCGGAGACGTTCGTCGAGGACGTCCGCCAGGCGCTGTACGCCTCCAAGCTGGTTTCCTACGCTCAGGGCCTGGACATGCTGACGTCCGCAGCCAAGGAATACGGCTGGGACCTGAAGCTGGACGAGATCGCTTCGCTCTGGCGCGGCGGCTGCATCATCCGTGCGGAATTGCTCAAGGAAATCACCAAGGCCTACGCCGCCGACGAGAAGCCGGCAAACCTGCTGTTCGCCCCGGCCTTCACCAAGGCCATCGCCGAGGTCCTTCCGGCCTGGCGCCGCGTGGTTGCGACGGCTGTGCAGCTGGGTATCCCCGTGCCGGTCTTCTCCTCTTCGCTGGCCTACTACGACGGCCTGCGCCGCAAGCGCCTGCCGGCTGCCGTGATCCAGGGCCAGCGCGACCTGTTCGGCGCCCACACCTACGGCCGTGTTGACGCTGAGGGCACGTTCCACACCCTGTGGGGCGAGGACAAGTCCGAGATCGAGGCAGTGGACACCCACTAGTCACCGGCTAGCGCAGTCTCCGGCTAGCGCAGGACCGTTCCGACACCAACGGCCGGCACATCCCCGATACTCTGGGGAGGTGCCGGCCGTTGTTGTGTCCGGCGCCAACTGTTCCGCCGAACACCGTTCCCCAAATCTAGGAGTCACGAGTGTCCCAGCCAGTAGCGTTCGTCACCGGAGCATCCACAGGCATCGGATTTGAGGCAGCGAAAAAGCTCGCCGCCAGCGGATTCACGGTCTACGCCGGGGCACGGCGGGTGGACAGGATGGAACCCCTCAAAGCCCACGGCGTCAACGTCCTGGAACTGGACGTCACGGACGAAGAGTCGATGAAAGCCGCCGTGGACACCGTCCTGGACGCACACGCCCGGATCGACGTCCTGGTGAACAATGCCGGCTACGGCTCCTTCGGTGCGCTGGAGGAAGTGGATCTGGCGGAAGGCAGACGGCAGTTCGATGTCAACGTCTTTGGCCTCGCGCGGATGACCCAGCTGGTCCTGCCGGCCATGCGCGCCGCGGGGCACGGGCGGATCATCAACATCTCGTCCATCGGCGGAAAGTTCTACGAGCCGCTCGGCACCTGGTACCACGCCACCAAGTTCGCCGTCGAAGGCCTCAGCGATGCCCTGCGGCTCGAACTGAAGCCGCACGGCGTCGGCGTATCAATCATTGAACCTGCCAGCACCCTGACTGAATGGGGGCGCATCTCCGCTGAGGGGCTGCTGGCCAGCTCCGGACGCGGCCCGTACATGGACCAGGCAAAGGAAATGGCCGCTGTGCTGGCGTCCACTGACAGGCCGGCCACGTCCACGCGCCCGGAAGTCGTAGCGGACGCAGTCCTGCATGCGGCCACCTCGGCGCGCCCTAAGACGCGTTACCCCGTAGGCCGGGGCGCGGCCGCAATCCTGGCGCTGCGGCGGATCCTGCCGGACCGGGCGTATGACGCCGCCGTCATGGCCGTCCTCAAGCGCGTAGCGCGCTGAGCTTAGATCCGGTACTCGATGTAATACTCGGCCGGATCCACGGCCGGTTTGGTCTCACGCTGGGCGTCACGGTGGCGCCAGCTGGCCGGTACGCCGGTCACGATGGACTCTGGCGGCGCATCCTTGACGACGACGGCGTTGGCGCCCACTGCGCTGTCCCGTCCGATCGTGATGGGCCCGAGGATCTTTGCCCCGGCCCCGATCGTCACACGGTCCTCGATGGTGGGGTGGCGCTTCACCTTCGCGAGCGACCTGCCACCAAGGGTCACACCGTGGTAGATCATCACGTCTTCGCCGATTTCGGCCGTCTCACCGATCACCACGCCCATGCCGTGGTCGATGAAGAACCTGCGTCCGATCGTGGCACCCGGATGGATCTCGATTCCCGTCAGGAACCGCGTCAGCTGCGAAATGAGCCGCGCCGGAAACCGAAGTGCAGGATTCTGCCACAGCTTGTGCGTCAGCCGGTGCGCCCAGATGGCGTGGAGCCCGGAATAGGCGAAAAAGTTCTCAAAAGAGCCTCGAGCCGCCGGGTCGTGGGACCGGGCGGCGTCGAGGTCTTCCTTAAGTCTTGCGAAGAAGCCCACAAAGATCTTTCTACAGGAAACGGAAAGCAGCTGGTTAAGGCTTAGCCCCGGATGTCGTCATAGAGGACGGTGGAGATGTAACGCTCACCGAAGTCGCAGACCACAGCCACAATCAGCTTGCCCGCGTTCTCCGGGCGCTTGGCGAGTTCCAGCGCGCCCCAAACGATGGCGCCGGACGAGATACCGCCTAGGATGCCTTCCCTGACGCCGAGGTCCCGGGCCACGGCCACGGAATCCTCAAGGGTGGCGTCCAAGACCTCGTCGTAGACGTTGGTGTCCAGGAGCTCGGGGATGAAGTTGGCGCCGAGGCCCTGGATCTTGTGCGGGCCGGGTGCGCCGCCGTTGAGGATGGGGGAGTCCTTGGGTTCGACGGCCACGATCTGGACCTCGGGCTTGCGTTCCTTCAGGACCTGCCCGACGCCGGTGATGGTTCCGCCGGTGCCGATGCCGGACACAAAGATGTCGACCTTGCCGTCGGTGTCTTCCCAGATTTCCTCGGCCGTGGTCTTCCGGTGGATCTCCGGGTTGGCCTCGTTGGCGAACTGCTGTGCCCAGATGGAGTTCTCCGTGTTGGCCACGATTTCCTGGGCCTTCTCCACGGCGCCGCGCATCCCTTCGGACCCCGGCGTCAGCACAATCTCGGCACCAAAGGCGCGCAGCATGACACGGCGTTCGGTGGACATGGTCTCCGGCATGGTCAGGATGACCTTGTAGCCGCGGGCAGCACCCACCATGGCCAGCGCGATGCCGGTGTTGCCGGACGTACCTTCAACGATGGTCCCGCCGGGCTTGAGCGCGCCGGACTTTTCAGCGGCGTCGATGATGGCGACTCCGATGCGGTCCTTGACGCTGTTGGCCGGGTTGTAGAACTCGAGCTTGACGGCCACCTGGGCATCCAGGCCCTCGGTCAGCCGGTTCAGCCTGACCAGGGGGGTGCCGCCTACCAGCTGCGTTACATCGTCGTAGATCCGTGCCATGTACTTACGCCTATCTCTCAGGAGGGAATACTTTGGTCAGCCTAACGAGGGCGCAAGCGACCCTGCTAAGCATTAAGCCATGCAGAGTAATATTTCCGTGCCTTGGCCAGCTTGGGGTTGATGATGACCTGGCAGTAACCCTGTTCGGGGAACTTGGCGTAGTAGTTCTGGTGGATATTTTCCGCGGGATAAAAGTCAGGAAGCCGGCTGACCTCAGTCACGATGGGCCGTGACCACAGGGCCTGGTTCCGCTCGATCGCTTCCTCGAAGAGGATCTTCTCCTCGGTGGTCTCATAGAACATGGATGAGCGGTACTGAGTGCCGACGTCGTATCCCTGGCGGTTGAGCGTGGTGGGGTCATGCAGGGCGAAGAACATGTCCAGGATGACGTCGGCGGGGATGACATCTTCGTCGAAGGTTACGGCAACAACCTCCGCGTGGCCGGTGGTGCCTGAGCAGACGGAGTAATAGTCCGGGTGGCGGTCGTGGCCGCCGGTGTATCCCGAGACGACGGACGTGACGCCCTTCGTTTTCTGGTAAACGGCGTCGAGGCACCAGAAGCATCCTCCGCCAAGCACAAAAGTTTTCATGTCCTCTTCAATGGTTCAGGCACGCGGATGATTCCCCAAGTAACCCTACGGCCTCGTAACGGCCACGGGACAGGCCCGACTGTAGGGTAAAAATATGAGTATGGAACCTGTGAACAGTGACGTGGCAGCAGCACCGGAGGAAACTCCGGAAGACGCCGCGGAATCACCTGCTGCAGCCACGCTCGGGCAGCTCATGCTGGCAGTCGAAGAGCTCTGGCCCGAGTCGCTGGCCGAGGAGTGGGACGAGGTGGGCCTCGTGGCAGGACACCCGTCCGCTGAAGTCACCCGGGTCATGTTCGCCGTGGATCCCACGCTTGAGGTGATCGACGAGGCCATCGAATGGGGCGCGGAGCTCCTCATCACGCACCATCCCCTGCTGCTCAGGGGTGTCACCACCGTCGCGGCGAATACCGCCAAAGGCAGGGCGGTCCACCGCCTGATTGAGTCGGGCACGGCGCTGCTGACCGTCCATACGAACGGCGATTCCGCCGTCGGAGGCGTCTCCGACGTGCTGGCCGACGCCCTGGGGCTGGAAAACGTTGCACCGCTGACCCCTGCCGCCAACGGCCTTCCGGAGGAAGGCATCGGCAGAGTGGGGGACCTGGCCGAGGCAACCACCGTGGGCGAGTTCGCGGCCCGGGTCTTCGGCATCCTGCCGTCGGTGGCGGGCGGCGTCCGGGTCTCCGGGGACAAGGACGGCCTGGTCCGCCGGATTGCCGTCTGCGGCGGGGCGGGGGATTCGCTCCTGGACGAAGTGCGGGCCAGCAATGCGGACCTGTTCGTCACGGCCGACCTCCGGCACCACCCGGCGTCCGAGGCGCGCGAGGCCGCGGTCAACGGCCGCCCTTACCTTATTGACGTGTCGCATTTCGCCAGCGAGTGGCTGTGGCTTCCGGCTGCGGCGGACGCGCTCGGAAATGTCCTCGGGGACCAGGGCCTCGACGTCGAGATCCGGGTGAGCACCACCAACAGCGATCCGTGGGACTTCATTCTGACTCCCGGCGGGGACTAGAGTCTATAAAGCCCCCGTAGGGGTGCCCGGCGCAGGCCGGATGGGAACAAGCGGAGGTAATCGTGGCCAAGGCAGCACCGGCGGAACAGTTGAAGTTGCTCGATCTCCAGGGCCTGGACGCCAGGCTCAGGTCACTGTCCAACCGCCGCCGCAGCCTTGAAACCGATCCCCGGATCTCGGATCTCCAGGCGGCGCTCGGAATCGCCAACGGAGAGCTCGGTGCCGCGAAGATGGCCGTCCACGATGCGGAGGCGGAGCTGAAGCGCTCCGAGGCCGATGTGGAGCAGGTGGCCAGCCGCATTGAACGGGACGAAGCAAGGCTCAACAGCGGCACGGGCCTGTCCAAGGACCTCGTGGCCCTGCAAAAGGACATCGCCTCGCTCAACAAGCGGCGCTCCGATCTTGAAGACGTCGAACTCGAGGTGCTGGAGCGGCTGGACGGCCTGCGCGAACGGCAGGCGGCCCAGCAGCGCATCGTTGACGACATCCAGGGCTCGTTCGGCGTGATCCGCGCGGAACTCGACGCCGCCCTTGCCGAAATCGCCGCCGAGGCAACCGAGGTGGCCGCCCGGCGCGCCGAGTTCGCCGCAGGCCTGGATACGGGAATGCTCGCCGTGTACGAAAAAACGCTGGCAAAGCGCGGAGTTGGCGCCGCCAGGCTCTTCCACGGCACGTCCGAAGGCTCCGGCATGCAGCTGAGCCCCGGCGACCTCGCCGAAATAAAGGCCGCAGCCGAGGACGACATCGTCTTCTGCCCCGACTCCGGCTGCATCCTGGTGCGCTCCGCCGAATGGGTCTGACCCAACTGGGTAGCAGTACGCACGGTTCCCAGCGCTGAGAACGGCGCCTGCTGCTACCTACTTGGGTGTCAGCCGGGCAGGATGATGTTCAGTGCATGTGCCTTGCGGGCCGTGCCGGGCACGAGCTCCGAAGTCCACGTCTCGCCCGCGGCCTTGTGCAGCTGCTGCGGCGTCTCCGGAGCCTTGCCCCGCCGGGTCAGCAGGTGCCGGGCCAGCTCGCCCCGGGTGTGCTTTGCGAAGTGGCTGACCACCTTGCGCACGCCATTCACCTCAGTGAAGACGTTCACGGCCACGGTGTTCGACGCCGGGGGAGTCCACGCCGCGGCATAGGTGCTCGACCGGCAGTCAACCAGCAGCTCGCCGTCAGCCGCGGCGGCGAGGGCGTCCGTGAGCTGCGGTTTCCAGAACGACGCGAGGCGTCCGACGTCGGGCAGTGCCGCTGACATGGACAGCCGGTAGGCGGGGACCGGGTCCGCGAACCGGATGGCTCCCCAGAGTGCAGAGACCACCAGCACCGATTCATCCGCCCTGCGGCGCTGGACCGGCGTCAATGTCTTGTAGCCCAGCGCATCGTAGAGCACCCCGGAGTAGACCTGGTGCGCCGGCGCGGCCGGTTCCGCGTGAAGCCGGGTGTTGCGTTCGACGTCGTCCTTCAGAGACGCTCCGACGCCCAGAATGGCGAGGGCGTCCTCGTGCGCACTGACCGTTCCCAGGGCATCGAGCACCTTGGCCCGGTAGGTGTTGAGCTCAGGGAAGCTCAGGGACGCCCAGTCCATGGAGTTGCCGCGGACGGCCGGAGTCTTGCCTTCGGACGGGGGGAGCAGGATTAGCACCGTACGATCTTACCGGTGCGCGTGCCGGAGGCACTTTCCGCAGGCGCAGGCTCAGCCGAGGTGCCAGCCCAGGAATGACACGACATTCGGCAGGACGGACCGCCAGTAGGCCTCATCGTGGCCACCGGGCTGAAAGCCTCCTTCGGCCGGGACGGGGAGTCCGCGAACGTAGTCCCTGACCGTGGCGAACAGCTCGTCTTCGGTACCGCAATCGATCCGTTTGGGCGTTGCTGCGAGCCGCGGCCGGAGCGCGAACACGTCGTTGGCCGCGAAATCGGCCGGGCTGTCGAAGGCGCTTTCTATTCCCGCGTCGTAGCTGGCCCAGACTGCCGGACTCATGGCCGCCACAGCCCGGAGTCCGGGGAGCCGGGCCTGCGAGGCCAGAAGGAGGGAACCGAAGCCGCCCATTGACACGCCGAAGAGGCCGATCCGCCCAAGGTCGTAGCCCTCGCCGCCGAGGAAAGGCACAAATTCCTTCACGAGCATCGACTGGGTGTCGCTGCCGTCCGCGCGGGCGTGCCACCAGGTGTCGCCTCCGTCCACCGCGGCAATGGCGAACGGCGCCCCGCCGGCGGCGAGATGGCGCCCTAGGACTGCCTGCGCCCCAAGAACATCGAAAATTCCCCTGTTGTTGCCGCCCAGGCCATGGAGGAAGACGGCAACGGGATAGTCCGTGGCGCCCCTGCCGGGCACAGCGGGCGTGGCGATAGTCCAGAGGGTGGCCGCCGCGGGCCGGAACGTCGAGACGAAGGAGCCGGTGGTCATTTCCACCGCCGGAGGGCCGCCAGGGATTGTCGACGGCGGCGCTGTGGCCGCCGTCGTGCTGTCCGCTTTCGCGCTGGCCGGTGCGGGCCCTGTCTCTTATACACATCTAGATGTGTATAAGAGACAGGCTGCCAGCGCGGCAACGCCGGCTCCGGACGCTGTCCACTGCAGCAGCCGCCGTCGCGCTACGGGACGGTTGCCCATGCCCCGATCATAAGCCTCAGCCGGCCGCCGGCCGCCTGCCGCCGGGCGCCTGAGGCGGGCGGTGCCTGCCACTCCGGCCCCGGCCGAACGGACGGGCCGGTGGCTAGGCGGCCTTGACCTGTGACGGCGGGGCCTGGGACGTCACCGCCTGCGACGACGCGGCCTGTGACGCTGCCGCCTGCGCGGCCTGTCTCTTATACACATCTAGATGTGTATAAGAGACAGGGCCAGGAACGCCGAGAGCTCACCGATGGTGCTCATCAGCGGCGCCGGGAAAACAACGGTCGTGTTCCTGTCGACGCCGATCTCGACCAGGGACTGCAGGTTCCGGAGCTGCAGTGCCAGCGGATGCGCCATCATGGTGTCCGAGGCGTCGCCAAGGGCGGCCGCCGAGATGGCCTCGCCCTGGGCGGCGATGATCTTGGCGCGCTTCTCCCGCTCGGCCTCCGCCTGGCGGGCCATGGCGCGTTTCATGCCGTCCGGCAGCTGGATGTCCTTCAGCTCCACCAGCGTGACCGCCACGCCCCACTCGAGCGTCAGGGCGTCCAGGATCTCGCGGATGTCGGTGTTGATCTGCTCCGTCTCTGACAGTGTCTGGTCAAGGCTGTGCCGGCCCACCACCTTGCGCAGCGTGGTCTGGGCGATCTGGTTGATGGCGGCAGCGACGTTCTCGATCGCCACCACCGACTTCACGGCGTCCACCACCCGGTAGTACGCCACTGCGGAAATGTCGACGCTGACGTTGTCCTGCGTGATGATGCCCTGCGACTGGATGGGCATGGTCACGATCCGCAGGCTGACCAGGTGAAGCCGATCGATGACCGGGATGATGAAGCGAAGCCCCGGCATTCTGACTCCGACCACCCGGCCCAGCCTGAAGAGCACGCCCTGCTCATACTGCCGGACGATCCGGATGGACATCCTCGCCGCAATCAGCAGCAGGACGACGAGGATGGCGACAATAACGATGCTGGTGGGGTCCATGGGATCCCCTCCTTAGTGAGAGTTCTAGCGTATTAATTGTCTCACCGAGCCCCGGGGCCGGCGCGGAGCGGGGCAGGCAGGGAAGCCCGTAGACTGGACGGCGGATGGGTTGACCAGGCGGCCGCGCGTCACGCGAGTGGCTCGAGGAACGTCCGGGCTCCGCAGAGCAGGGTGGTGGGTAACGCCCACTCGGGGTAACCCGCAGGCCAGTGCCACAGAAAACAGACCGCCTGCCCCGCGCCGTTTTGAAAGCGGCACGAAGCAGGTAAGGGTGAAACGGTGGTGTAAGAGACCACCAGCTTCCCGGGTGACCGGGAAGGCTAGGTAAACCCCACCCGGAGCAAGGCCAGACAGGGCACGATTGAGGGCTGCTCGCCCGAGTGCCCGGGTAGGCCGCTGGAGGGCGTCGGCAACGGCGTCCGTAGATGGATGGCCGCTACTCCCGCGCTGGTAACGGCACGGGAGCACAGAACCCGGCGTATCGGTCAACCCATCCATCCCCTTGGCCAGCTTCGGGCCCTGCCCGGTGTGAGTGAATTCACGCACGCGGCGGCGGTCCGGGCATACGGCCCCGCCTTAGAATGGACAGTGAACGTAGAAGTTCTTCCGCCGGATCTGCGTTCGCAGCCGGCGGTTTTTCTTTGCAACGTACAACGGCATCCGGGGTGGACCGAAACCCTGCCGGTGCCAGCGCCCCTGGATAACTTCAGGTGGCCGCCATCCGGTTTACGACGACGTATCCGGTTGAACCAAGGAAGGTAGTTCTGTGAGCCAGACGTCAGATTCTTGTCTTGATACGTGGATGGGCCGCGAGGCGCTCGCCGAGGCCATGATCCCGGTGATCGGCCGGCTGTACCGCGAGAACAACGTGGTGACCTCCATCCACGGGCGCAGCCTGATCAACAAATCCACCATGAACATCCTCAAGGCCCACCGCTTTGCCCGCCGGATGAGCAAGGATGAGCTCCTCCTGGAGGAGACCGCGCCGCTGCTGGACACCCTCGCCAAGCTGGAGCTGGGCGCCGCGGCCATCGACATCGCGCGCCTGAACCAGAAGTTCAAGTCCGACGGCGGCGACGCCACTCTCGAGGAATTCCTCCGCGCCGAACTGGCCGAGATAGTAGGCAAGCGGGGCGCAGACGACCGCACCAGCACCGACGTCGTGCTTTACGGCTTCGGCCGGATCGGCCGCCTGCTGGCACGCCTCCTCATCGAAAAGGCAGGCGGCGGGCACGGCCTGCGGCTGCGCGCCATCGTGGTCCGCCGCGGCTCCGACAACGACCTGTCCAAGCGCGCCAGCCTCCTGCGCCGCGACTCGGTGCACGGCTCCTTCGAAGGCACCATCAAGGTGGACCAGGAAGCCAACACCATCACCGCCAACGGCGTCCAGGTCCAGGTCATCTACTCGGACAACCCCGCCACCATCGACTACACGGCCTACGGCATCAAGGACGCCCTGGTGGTTGACAACACGGGCCGCTGGCGCGACGCCGAAGGCCTGTCCCAGCACCTCCTGAGCAAGGGCGTGGCCCGCGTGCTCCTCACGGCCCCGGGCAAGGGCGACCTGAAGAACATCGTCCATGGCATCAACCACGGAACGATCCTGGACTCGGACAAGATCGTGACCGCAGCATCGTGCACCACCAATGCCATCACCCCGGTCCTGAAGGCGATCAACGACAAGTACGGTGTGGTCCACGGCCACGTCGAGACCGTGCACTCCTTCACGAACGATCAGAACCTGATCGACAACTTCCACAAGGGTGACCGTCGCGGCCGCTCCGCTGCGCTGAACATGGTCATCACCGAGACCGGTGCCGCCAAGGCCGTGGCCAAGGCGCTGCCGGAACTGCTGGGCAAGCTCACGGGCAGCTCCATCCGCGTCCCCACGCCGGACGTGTCCCTGGCGATCCTGAACCTCAGCCTTGAGCGGGGAACCACCAAAGACGAGATCAACGACTTCCTGCGGGAAATGTCGCTGCACTCGGAGCTGCGCAAGCAGATCGACTACATCGACTCCCCGGAGGTTGTGTCCACGGACTTCGTCGGCTCGCGCCGGGCAGGCATCGTGGACGGCCTGGCCACGATCGCCAACGAGAAGAACCTGGTGCTGTACGTCTGGTACGACAACGAGTTCGGCTACAGCTGCCAGGTGGTCCGCGTCATGGAGGAAATGGCCGGCGTGAATCCTCCGGCGTTTCCCGCCAAGGACTCCGTCATGGACGCCGCGCCCGTGCTGGCCGCCGCTGCACTGGCCTGACGCCGACCCGGCTTAGAAGCCCCGGGCCCGTAACCCGGCCTAGGAGCCATCCAACGCAACCCGCTGCCCTGGCAGCGGGTTGCGTTGTTTCCCCGGAAGTTCCCAGCCGAGTCTCTGGAATCAGCCGGGAAAGGGGACCAGACTGGTGACATGGAACACGACGCGACTCTCCAGCACGAGACAACCTTGGAACATGCCCTCGACGTAGCGCGAGCCAACCAAAAGAAAGCTCAGCTGTTGTTGGACGAAGCCCGCGCTGCGCACGCGGCCGGCGAAATCGGCGACGACAGGGTGGCCCAACTGGAACGCCTTCTTGACCTCGCCAACGTGGACCTACGGCGGGTGATGCGGGAGCAATAGCACTGCTCGACTGTTCCTGCACAGCCCACCACTCCTCAACACTGTGGATTACGGCCCCGATGTCAGTGCTCCGGCCTAGGCTCTGGGGGTGAGTAGAAAACCCGACCTGAAGCCCCGGAGCACGTGAGCGTCAGCTGGGCCGCCTACCGGCGCGCCCGCCGCCGCTCGCGCCAGGCGTGGGCCGTGCTGGGGGCTTTCGCCGCTGTTCTGGTCGCCCTGATCATCTGGTTTTTCATCGCCGGGCAGTTTGCGGTAGCGGAGCCGGCAGTGTCCGGCCCGAGTGAGGCCCCCGTTTTCGACCCGGCCTGGATGAAGCCTGTGATCCCGCCCCGCCCGGTGCCCGGCGGCAGTGCGGCAGCGGCCCTCGAGGGCCTCGCAGTCAAAGGCCGTGCGCCAAAGAACGATTACCAGCGCTCGGCGTTCGGGCCGGCCTGGCAGGATGCCGACCGGAACGGGTGCGATACCCGCAATGACATCCTGCGCCGCGATCTCCGCGAGGTGGTGTTTGCGAAGGACTCCAAGTGCAAGGTCGTGTCCGGGACGATGCACGAGCCGTATGTCGGCCGGGTTGCGACGTTCACCCGCGGCGCGGACACCAGCAAGGACGTGCAGATCGACCACGTGGTTGCCCTGGGCGACGCCTGGCAGAAAGGAGCCCAGCAGCTCACGCCCAGGGAGCGGCAGAATCTGGCCAATGATCCGCTGAACCTCATTGCGGCGGACGGCCCGGCCAATCAGGAGAAGAGCGCCTCGGATGCCGGAACCTGGCTGCCGAAAAACAAGGCCCTCAGGTGCCACTACGTCGCACGGCAAATCTCGGTGAAAACGGCCTACGGGCTCTGGGTAACGCAGCCGGAGAAGGACGCCATGGCCCGCGTGCTGAGCTCCTGCCCGCAGCAGCAGACCATTGCCGCCCGGTGAAGCTGCGAGCCATGCCACCCGGTGAAGCCGCGCCCGGGCCGCGAGCCCGGTGAGTGAAGGGTTCAGTGCCCGAACGGGTCCGGATCCACTCCCGGCATCCACGTCAGCCCGGGGACGCCCCAGCCGCTCTTCTTGGCCTGCTTCATCGCCTTGCGGGCGTACCTGTCAATGAGGCGGTTCACGTAGAGCCGGCCGTCCAGGTGGTCGTATTCATGCTGGATCACCCGGGCGAACCAGCCCGTGGCTTCGAAGTCCACCGGGTTGCCGAACCCGTCGAAGCCCTGGACCCGCGCCCAGTCCGCCCGCTTCAGGGGGTACTGGCCTCCCGGGAAGGAGAGGCAGCCCTCAACCTCCTCGTCCGGGTCAGGCAGGGCGCCGGAGATCTTGGAAAGTGTCAGAACGGGGTTGACCAGGACCCCGGAAGGCGGCGCGCCGTCCTCGTTGTCGTACTTGTACACAAAGATCCGTTTGCCTACGCCCACCTGGGGTGCGGCCAGCCCCACGCCGTTGGCTTTGTCATTGGTCTCAAACATGTCGGCAATCAGCTGGCGGAGTTCGTCGTCGAACACCTCAACTTCGGCTGCGCGGCGGTGCAGCACCGGCTCGCCCCAGATGGTGATAGGCAGAACGGTCATGTCAGATGGATCCTTTGGTGCAGGGCGGACTTCAGCCGGCAATGGTGTGAAACGAACAAAGGCCGCACCGGATAACCGGTGCGGCCTTTGTGATTGGGCGGCAAGTCAATGCCGTCCTTGGTGAGGGTGAGCGACGGGGGTTGAACCCGCGACCTCCTGGACCACAACCAGGCGCTCTGCCAACTGAGCTACGCCCACCATGTGCCCCGACAGACTGTCCGGCAAGCCGTTCGTCCGAAAAGGCAACGTCAAATAGCTTACCTGCTGTTCGGGGGTGGTTTTGCCACTTTTGGCCATTTCGGCAAAATTTCCCTCAAACGTGGCGCAGATTACTTTCCGGGCTCCACTGGGGCCGCCGAAGGAACGGTCCCCGCCGCGAGCTCATCGGCGGGTGTGGACGGATCCGATATCCGCTTGGAGATCTGCTGGGCGGTGACGCTGTCCGGGCCGGGGGCCGGCACAAAGACCGCTTCCCGGTAATAGCGGAGTTCATCAATCGAATCCTTGATGTCGCCGAGCGCGCGGTGCCCGCCATGCTTGGCGGGTGCCTGGAAATAGGCGCGGGCGAACCAGCGCCGCGACAGTTCCTTGATGGTGCTCACGTCAACGATCCTGTAGTGCAGGTGCTCCACGACCGACGGCATGTCACGGGCCAGGAACACGCGGTCCGTGCCGACCGAATTTCCGGCGAGCGGCGCCTTGCGGGCATCCGGCACCCACTTGCGGATGTACTCCAGGACGGCGGCTTCGGCCTCAGCCAGAGTCTTTCCCTTGGGGAGCTCTTCGAGGAGGCCCGAGCGCGTGTGCATGTCCCGGACGAAGTCATTCATCTGGGCGAGGGCCGCGTCGTCGGGCTTGATGACGACGTCCACCCCGTCCCCGAGGATGTTGAGTTCGGAATCCGTCACCAGGGCAGCCACTTCGATCAGGGCGTCGTTAACACTGTCAAGGCCGGTCATTTCGCAGTCGATCCAGACGATGCGTTCGTTAGTAATAGGCACCCGATCAGCCTACCGTTTAGCCGTCCTGCTGCGGTCCGGTGCTAAGATTTCGGGTACGTGGCGGCGTCCCAGTGCGCCTGCCGCGATCCATTCTGGCCGGATATAACGGGCGCAGATGGCGGCAGTATGCCCACAACAGATTGGACGATCCTGAGATGACGGCGCCCGTGCCTGCGATTGGGGAAAAGGCCACCGGCCTTTCCACAGACCCGGCCCCGGCAGAGGTGGACAACCCCCGCTCGCCCATCCTCTCCGGTTTCATTGGCTCGGTGTTCCTAGTCATCGGCTCCCTGGGCGTTGGCTGGCTGGCTCCGGCGTCGGAGCTGCGGCGGATGCCGCTGTTTATTTGGATGCGCACCGAGGCCATCGGCGTCGCGTTGTCGATCGTGCTCTTGGCCGTCGGCGGCATGTTGCTGGTCCGGGCGTGGCTCAGGCTTGGCCAGCACATCCACATCTGGGGTGAGGCGGCCCGAAAAGCCACCCTGAAGGCCATTGCCGCGTGGGGCCTGCCCATGATGTTCACGGTCCCGTTGTTCAGCCGGGACGTTTATGCCTACATCGGCCAGGGCCGGCTGATGGTGGAGGGGTTCAACCCGTACGAGAACGGCATCTCGGCCCTGTCCAACTATTTCCAGCTCGGCGCTGACAAAATGTGGACCGAAGCCCCGGTGCCGTACGGGCAGCTGTTCCTTTGGATCGAGCAGTTCGTGGTCTGGTCCACCAACGTCCACCCCGAGGCAAGCATCATGCTGTTCCGCCTCGCCGCGCTGGCCGGCGTGGCGCTGTGCATTATCTATGTCCCCAAGCTCGCCGAACTCCACGGCGTCAATCCCCACCGCGCCCTCTGGCTTACGGCGGCGAATCCGCTCTTCCTCACCAACTTCATTGCGAGCGTCCACAACGACTCGCTGATGATCGGCCTTGCCCTAGCCGGACTGTATTACTCAGCCACCAGGCGCGTCATCTTCGGAATTGTCCTGGTGACGGCCTCCATTGCGGTGAAGCCCATTACCGTGGTCTTCCTGCCCTTCATCGGACTGCTCTGGGCGGGCAAGGGAGCCAGCTGGCCGCGGAGGTTTGTTTTCTGGGGCTTGACCGCGGGAATCAGTTTTGCCCTGCTCTACCTCATGAGCCTGGTGAACGGTTTCGGCTTCGGGTGGATCAACGGCCTGTCCGCGCCCGGAAGCGTGTGGATCTGGTACGCCCCGGTGGGCCTGCTGGGCCTGGTGGTGGCCTCCATCGCCAACGCGTTCAGTTTCGACGGGTGGGGCCTCGCCAAACTGGTTTACGACGCCGGCAAGGTGCTTGCCGTGGGAATCGTCGCCTGGCAGATCTTCAGGGGAGACCACGACCGCATCATGCGCCGGCTGACGCTGGCGTTCGCGGCGGTGGTGGTGCTGGCCCCGATGATCCAGTCCTGGTACGTCGTCTGGCTGATCCCGCTGTTTGCCGTGACCGGCATCCGCGATGACTGGCAGGTCAAAGCCCTGTACTTCATCGTGTCCTTCTTCATGGTCTACGCGATTTCAGACCAGCTGGAGGTCTTCCCGTATTTGCAGACTGAGGACCTGGGCCTGGCGTTGGCACTTGCCCGCAACGCCGCGGCCATCATCGCCCTCCTGTTTGCGCTCTACCTGATCTTCCTGGACCGGAGGACCAAGCTGCTGTTCAGCAAGTCGGACCAGCCGGTCACCACGCGACCCGTCATCTGACCGCGACGTTCCTCAGGGCTTCCCTGCGCGAGAGCGGGCTGAGGGAAGGGCCGTTCCTGGCCACAAAGTCCAGGACCCAGTCAGGCTCGGTTTTGGCGTACTCGCGCAGCACCCAGCCGATGGCCTTGCGGATGAAGAACTCCCCGTCGGCCATATTCGCCTCGATGACGCTCGCGAGCAGGGCCGGGTCCGTGCGGGACTTCGCGCCCAGCTGGGCGGTGATGGAGGCCCGACGGATCCAGAGGTCCGGGTCCGCGCTCCAGCGGAGCAGCACGGGCGTGAGTTCCTCCCGGTGGGCCTGGAGCAGGGTGCAGATCCGGTGGGCCACGCCGTCCACGTAATCCCACGATGCGCCGGTGCGGATGATTTCCTCGTACACCGGCAGCATCCCGAGGTCACGGGCAACCAGCCGCAGCCCGGTGAGGTCGATCGCCGCGTAGCGTTCCTCGCGGTAGCCGGCCTCCCGCCACAGGGCGAGCACGGTTGACCGCAGGTCCTCGGCGGAGGCAAAGGGATGGGCCGCCGCAATGCTCTTCGTGGCCTTTCGCACATCCGGCACCCGGACGCCGAGGGACGGAGTGGACGACTTCATGTAGGCCTGAGCCGCGGCGCCGCGCACCGGGTCCGCCGCGGCGCGCAGTTCGGAGCGGATGGCGGCCAGCACCTCTTCATTTGCCATGCCGCCACGATAGCTGCTTCAAGGAACCCGCCGCGTGGTTTGCCGGTGCCGGAGCGGCCCGCGTGGTCCTAGAGTAGGCAGGTACAGAGTATGCGCGTACGAGGCGCCGCCCGGCACGGATCCACCTGCCGCGCCCAAGTAATCCCGGAGGCCCCCATGTCCATGATCAAGACTCCCGAGGAAATTGCCTTGATGCGCGAAGCGGGACGCGTCGTGGCCAACGCGTTGGCGGCGGTCCGGCAGGCAGCCGCCGTCGGTGTTTCGCTGACGGAACTCGACGGCGTTGCCGCCGCCTCGATTTCCGACGCCGGAGCCACGCCGGCGTTCCTCAACTACCGGCCGCGCTGGGCTGCCGTTCCGTTTCCCGGCGTGATCTGCACGAGTGTGAATGATGCCGTGGTGCACGGGATCCCCAACGGATACCGGCTGCAGGACGGAGACCTGCTGAGCGTGGACTGCGGCGCCTTCCTTGAGGGCTGGTGCGGGGATGCCGCCATCAGCTTTGTCGTGGGCACGGTGGATCCGGTGGACCAGGCGCTCATCGAGGCGACGGACGCCGCGCTGGCCAGGGGCATCGACGCTGCGCGGGTGGGCAACAAGATGGGCGACCTCGCGTACGCGATCGGCGGCGCCGCCCGGCGGGAGGGCTACGGACTGTTGGCTGACCACGGCGGGCACGGGATTGGCCGCACCATGCACGCGGAACCTCCGGTACCCAACGACGGCCGCCCCGGCCGGGGGATCAAGCTGACCGAGGGGCTGGTCATCGCCATCGAGCCGATGCTCATTCTCGGAGGTAGTGGTGACTACTACCACGACGAGGACGAGTGGACGCTCCGGTCCGCCAACGGCCGCAGGGCTGCACACAGCGAACACACCGTGGCCATCACCGAGGACGGTCCGGTCATCCTGACCCTGCCCTGACCCTGCGCTATCCTTGCTGGTAGTGACGGAAAGTTAGCGCTAACAGAGGAGACAGGACGCCCATGCCGCGCACGGAGCATGCCATAAGTTTCGGCCCCTATTCGGCCATCATCACCGAGCGCAGCGGAGCCCTGCGGGAACTTCGGTACGACGGCCGGGACCTGGTGGTCGGCTTTGGTGCGGACGGCCCCATTCCGGACTACCGGGGAGTGGTCTGCGTCCCGTGGCCCAACCGGGTGGCCGGCGGCCGCTACAGCCACGGCGGCACAGCATTCCAGGCGCCCATCAACGAACCCGAACGGAACACGGCCCTCCACGGCCTGGTGCTGGATGTGCCGTGGACCCTGGCGCAGCGGACGGATTCCTCGGTCACTCTCCGGTGCCACGTCGCTGCCGGACCCGCCTATCCGGGGGCGCTTGCGGTGACCGCTTCCTATGAGCTGCTGGCCGACGGCCTGCACTGCGCTGTCACGGCCGCCAACGTCGGTGAGACGGCGGCCCCGTACGGGGTTTGCCCGCATCCGTACCTCGTCGCCGGCCCGGCCCCGTTGGATAATTGGACGCTGGAACTCCCCGCTGGAGAGTTTCTCGAAGTCACGCCGGACCGGCTGCTGCCGCGGCAAATGAGGTCCGTTGACGGTCATGAGTTCGATTTCCGGAACGAGCGCGGCCTTGGTTCCGTCCGGATTGACCACGCGTTCACGAGCCTCAGCCGCAACCCTGACGGACTGGCAACGGTGCGCGTCTTTGACCCCTCGGGGACGGGAGTGGAGATCGAATGGGACAAGCGGTGCCCGTGGGTGCAGGTTCACACGGCGGACAAGCCCGTGGGTCCGGACCGGCTCGGACTGGCAGTGGAACCGATGACCTGCCCGCCCGACGCGTTCAATTCGGGTACAGATGTGGTGGAGTTGCTCCCGGGCTCGTCGCATGAGGCAGGCTGGACGATCCGCGCCCTGAGCCGATAGCGGTGCCGTCGGTCACCGGCTCGGCGGCCTGAGCTGCAGGCGCACCACGGCGCGGCCCGGAACGGCCTCGCTGACCACCTCGAAGCCGGCGGCCAGGAAGAGCCCGAGTGTCCCGTGGTACAGGTCCGGCGCGCCGGCTTTGGGCCGCTTCGCCGCATCCACCGGATAGCCTTCCAGCACCGCTGCTCCACAGGCCCTTGCGTGCTCGACGGCGGCCCCGAGGAGCGCGGCTGCAACGCCGCTGCGGCGGTGGCCGGGGGAGACGACGAAGCAACTCACAGACCATACATCGGCAGCTGCGGGGGAGTCCGCGGCGGCCTCGCCGGCGGGGCCGGGAATTGCGGGGCCAGAAATTGCAGGGCCGGCGATGCCCGGGCCGGCGGCCTTGAGGACCTGCGAACGCAGAATCCGGGGATAGCAGTGCCGGGGTTCAACGGCACACCAGCCCACCGGAGTGCCGTCCCGGTAAGCGAGGACGCCGGGCGCCGGCATGCCGCCGTCGAACCTGTCTTTCAGCAGGGCCTTGCGGTCGGCAGGGGAGGTCGCCGCATAGTCAGGCCCGGTCAGGGCGAAGAACCGGCACCAGCACCGCGACGGTTCGCCCCTGACGCCGAACAGCTGCTCGACGTCGGGCCATTCGGCCGCGGCGGTGGCGATGCCGCCTGCGGCGTCCCGGTCCGGCTGTTTCGTGGCGTCCGGCTGTGTCATGGGAACAGCCTAGGTCAGCCCCTCGGGGCTGGCGAGGTGGCGACGGCCACGGGCTACGAAACGGACTCCGGGGCCGCCTCGGTGCTGTGGCGAAGGGTCACTTGGCCTGTCACCGGAACGGGAGCACCGCCGTCGGCCGTTGAGTCCCCGCCCGCGGCGCCCAGGGCCGCCAGCCGGCCGATCTCCTCCAAGGGAAGCCGTACGGTTGACAGCGCCGGGCGGAAGTCGCGCAGCGTTTCGATGTCGTCGAACCCGGCGAGAAAGGCGTCGCGCGGGATCCGCAGCCCCTCCGAGCGCAGGGCTGCAGCGGCGCCGATGGCCATGACATCATTGACCGCGAAGATGCAGAGCCGGGGCCCGGCCGAACCCTGCGTTCGGCCGGCCTTGATGCGGGAGGCCAGCACCTCGCCAGCCGCAAAGCCTCCGGCGCGGTCAAAGCCGCTGTGCATGACCTCTGCCCGTTGCCGGCCGGAGGCCGCCAGGCCGGCCTGGAATCCGCGAACGCGGTCGTCGGACGTCACGAGACCCTCCGGGCCGCCCATGATGACGAACTCACCGGGGTGGTTCGCCGCGAGCTGACGGGCGAGCTCGGCGGCGAGTTCCTCGTTCGGAACGGCAACCACGTGGTAGCCCTCGGAGGTTGCGGCTCCGATGACCGGATGCCCCACGACGCCGACGCGCCCGCCGTTGCGGCAGTACCGGTCCAGTTCCGCGGCCAGCTCGGCATTGCCGTCCCGGTCCGCCGGGCGGGCGGAGCGGGACCCGGCGATCACGATCGAGTCGGCCCTGCGCCTGTCTCTTATACACATCTGGCCACAGCCGCCCGTTCGTCCGCAGGGGTGCCGCCGGCGGTGGCCAGCAAAACCATCTTGCCCTGTTCCCGGGCGGCTTCCTGCACGCCGCGGGCGATGGCGGAGAAGTAGGGGTCGGCGATGTCGTGCACGATCAGACCGAGGAGCCCGGAGCTGGACTTCGCCAGGCCCTGGGCCTGGGCGTTCGGAATGTAGCCGAGCGATTCCGCGGCCCTCCGCACTCGCTCCGCGATGTCCGGCCCCGGCGTCCGCGCCGAACCGTTGAGGACGCGCGATGCGGTGGCGGGGGAGACCCCTGCCAGGCGGGCCACCTCGGTCAGCGTGCTTGCAGCCACAGACAACTCCTGTTCAACAGCCCCCAGCGTCGGTCCGCTGCGGAGATGTTCACATTATGGCAGTTGCGGGGAATGCTGGGAAAGCGCTTGCCAATACGGCGTGGCATGGGCATTATTGGAAGCGACGGGAATGCGCGTTCCCAGTTCATTCGGACTCCGGACGACCTGGAGCTTCACTGACTATGAAGAGGACACATGGGCTTCGAAACACAGACGATCCGCATCGCCATGAACGGCATCACCGGCCGGATGGGCTACCGCCAGCACCTGCTGCGCTCCATCCTTCCCATCCGCGACGCGGGCGGCTTCACCCTCGAGGACGGCACCAGGGTTCAGGTCGAACCGATCCTGGTGGGCAGGAACGAGACCAAGATCCGTGAGCTGGCCGAGCTCCACAAGGTCTCCGAGTGGTCCACCGATCTGGACGCCGTCATCAACGACCCCACGGTCGACGTCGTCTTCGATGCCTCCATGACCAGCCTCCGGGCGGCCACCCTGAAGAAGGCCATGCGCGCCGGCAAGCACATCTTCACCGAGAAGCCCACTGCCGAAACGCTGGACGAGGCGATTGAACTGGCCCGCATCGGCAAGGAGGCCGGAGTCACCGCAGGCGTGGTCCACGACAAGCTTTACCTCCCCGGCCTGGTCAAGCTGCGCCGCCTAGTCGATGAAGGCTTCTTCGGCCGCATCCTCTCCATCCGCGGCGAATTCGGCTACTGGGTCTTCGAGGGGGACGTGCAGGCGGCGCAGCGCCCGTCCTGGAACTACCGTAAGGAAGACGGCGGCGGAATGACCACTGATATGTTCTGTCACTGGAACTACGTCCTCGAAGGCATCGTCGGCAAGGTCAAGAGCGTCAGTGCCAAGACCGCCACCCACATCCCCGCGCGGTGGGACGAGGCCGGCAAGGAATACCAGGCCACCGCCGACGACGCCTCCTACGGCATCTTCGAGCTCGAAACCCCAGGCGGTGACGAGGTCATCGGCCAGATCAACTCCTCCTGGGCCGTTCGCGTCTACCGTGACGAACTCGTGGAGTTCCAGATCGACGGCACGCACGGTTCCGCCGTCGCCGGCCTGAACAAGTGCGTCGCGCAGCAGCGCGCCCACACGCCCAAACCCGTCTGGAACCCGGACCTGCCCGTCACCGAATCGTTCCGCAGCCAGTGGCAGGAAGTCCCCGCCAACGCCGAACTGGACAACGGCTTCAAGCTGCAGTGGGAGGAATTCCTGCGCGACGTCGTCGCCGGCCGCGAACACCGCTTCGGCCTGCTCTCCGCGGCGCGTGGCGTCCAGCTCGCCGAGCTCGGACTGCAGTCCAACGGCGAGCGCCGCACCATCGACATCCCGGAGATCACGCTCTCATGACATCGCTGATCCTTCCCACGCACGACGGCGGCACGCGTGAGTACCGCCTCAACTCCGCCACTTCGTGGCCGATGCCGGCCGCGCCACTGACATCGCGCCGCGCCTACGCCGCCGCCCACGTCATCCCGGAGGTCACAGCGGACAACACTCCCGGGGCACCGGCCCGGCTCGACTGGGACGCCACGCTGGCCTACCGGCACGAGCTCTGGTCCTATGGCCTGGGGGTGGCCGACGCCATGGACACCGCCCAGCGCGGCATGGGCCTGGACTGGCAGGCCACGCAGCAGCTCATCAAGCGCACCGGTGTCGAGGCCGCGTCAGTGGTTTCCTCCGGTAGCGCCGCCACGGCCGGAAAGTCCGTCCGTGACCTCGTGTCCTGCGGTGCCGGCACCGACCAGCTGGACCTGGGCTCGCTGCCCTCAGGTGCTGCCGGAATCCGGGCCGTCCTGGATGCCTACCGCGAGCAGGTCGCCGTCGTATCCGAGGCCGGCCCCAAGGTGATCCTCATGGCTTCCCGTGCCCTGGCGAAAGTGGCCAGCGGGCCGGATGACTATCTGCAGGTCTACTCGACACTGCTGCAGGAAACGGAGCAGCCGGTGATCCTGCACTGGCTCGGCACCATGTTCGATCCCGCGCTGGCGGGCTACTGGGGCTCCGAGGATGTCCCTGCGGCCACGGAAACGTTCCTCTCCCTCATCCGGGAGCACGCGGACAAGGTGGATGGCGTCAAGGTGTCGCTTTTGGACGCCAGCCACGAAGGAGCACTGCACGCGGCCCTCCCCGCGGGCGTCCGGCTCTACACCGGCGACGACTTCAACTATCCGGAACTCATCGACGGCGACGGTACCCACCATTCGGACGCCCTGCTGGGCATCTTCGCCGCCATCTATCCGGCAGCCTCGGCGGCGCTGCAAAATTACGACGCCGGCGATCCCACCAGGGCCCGCGCCATCCTGGACTCCACCCGGGAGCTGGGCAAGCACATCTTCAGCGCCCCCACGTTCTACTACAAGACCGGCATCGCGTTCATATCCTGGCTGAACGGCAAGCAACCGGGCTTCCAGATGGTGGGCGGACTGCATTCCGGACGTTCCGTAGTGCACCTGGCCAAGACCTTCGAACTTGCCGACCAGGCCGGGCTGCTGAAGGACCCGGCCCTCGCGGCGTTCCGGATGTCCGATTTCCTTCGCATCAACGGAGTGGGAGTATGAGCGACTTTTCACGGCTTTCCCTCAACAGCGCCACCACCAAGAAGTGGACCCTCGCCGAGGCCGTCGACGGCTGTGCCCGGGCCGGCATCCCGGCGATCGGCCCCTGGCGCGACCGCGTGCACGAAGCCGGCGTGGACAAGGCCGCCAAGCTGATCAGGGACGCCGGCCTGCGCGTCTCCTCTCTGTGCCGCGGCGGCTTCCTGACGGCAGCCGACGCCGACGGCCAGGCGGCGGCCCTCGCCGACAACCGTGCCGCCGTCCTGGAAGCAGTGGCACTGGACACGCGGGAGCTGTTCCTGGTGGTCGGCGGCCTGGCCCCGGGGGAGAAGGACGTGGTGGCGGCCCGCCGGCGCGTGGCTGACCGCCTCGCAGACCTGGTTCCCTTCGCCGTCGAAAACGGCATCCGGCTGGTCCTTGAGCCGCTGCATCCGATGTACGCCGCGGACCGTGCCCTGATCTCCACCCTGGGCCAGGCCCTCGACCTGGCGGGCCCATACGACGCGAAGGCGGTCGGCGTCGCCGTCGACACGTTCCATGTCTGGTGGGACCCGGAACTGAAGGCGCAGATTGAACGGGCGGGCCGGGAGAACCGCATAGCCTCATACCAGGTCTGCGATTTCAACCTGCCCATCGCGGCAGACGCCCTACTGTCGCGGGGCATGATGGGCGACGGCGTGATCGACTTCGCCACGATCGGCACCTGGGTCCGGGACGCCGGATACACCGGCGACATCGAAGTGGAAATCTTCAACCAGGCCATCTGGGATGCCGACGGCGACGCCGTCCTCGCGGCCATGAAGGCGCGCTACGCCGAGCTGGTGCTGCCGTACGCCTGACGGCTCCCTGCCCACCCGCGGTACGGACGGCCGGCACCGGACACCGGTGCCGGCCCGGAGTCATCAGTCGCGGGCCCGGAGTTCTCAGCCGCGGGTGCGCCCTTAACAGGGCTGGCGTCCGCGGGTAGGGTGAGGCCGAGGAGGCAGGCTTATGAATCATCAGATCAAGGACGCGGTGGCGTCCATCGTCGTAGCGGCACCCGCGGAGAGGGTCTGGAAGGCCCTTACGGATCCCGACGACGTCAGGCAGTACTTCCTGGGCACGAACGTCACGTCCACGTGGCGTGAGGGCGACCCCGTGACCTTTGCCGGGGAATGGAAGGGCAAGACCTACGAAGACAAGGGAATTGTCCTGGCGAACCGGCCCAACGAGCTGTTGCGGATCAGCCACTACAGTCCACTGACGGGGCTTCCCGACGTGCCGGAGAACTACCACACGGTGGAGTACCGCCTGGATCCACGGGCCGAAGGCACCGAAGTCAGCATCACGCAGGGCAACAACCGGAGCGAATCCGAGGCGGAGGAATCCACCAAACTCTGGGATATGGTGCTCGCCAACCTCAAGGAGTATCTGGAGCGCTGACCCGGCGGAGCGGCCGGAGGATCCCGTCGCTTGCCTCCGCGCGCCGGCGCACTCGGCGACCGCCTTTTCAGCGCTGCCGTGAGCCTGATACGCGCCGGCGGTGTTCGGCGGCACGGAGTTGGATGATCCTCGCGGCGCCGGCCATTGCCACGAGCACGCCGCCGCCGACTGCGGCGATGAAGAGTGCGATGCCGAGGGCCACGGCACCTTGCAGCCCGAAGAACTTCACTTGGACGAGTTCCTGATTCTGCAGGATGAAGACGATCAGCAGCACAAGCACCACCAGGGCCGACGCGACCGCGGCCCAGATCATGCCGGCGCGGGTGACTGGACGTTTTGGTTCGTTCGTGGCCGCCGGAGTGGTGCCTCCGTCGTAGCCGGGAAGGGAAGCGGCGCCGGGCCGGCTTTGGCCCTCCCCGGCGGCCGTTCGGCCTTCCGCTGGCGGGGGAACGTTCGGCACGGAGGCCTGCGCCGGCGGCGATGGTTGCTCGTCGAACGGTTCGGGCTCAGATCGATTCTGCGTCATGCCGGTGAATCCTTTCCGGTGGTCCAGCGCGGCCGGGGGCGTGGGCGCCGGCGCCACATCACTGTGCCGGCGCCCACTCCGATCATAAGCACGCTTCAGGCGCATAGTAAGCATGCTTTGCATCGGAAGGGTCGCGTGTCGGGAGGGCTGGTAAAAGGCTGGCGGCACTGCGCGCCGGGACAACGAAAAACACCCCGGTCCGAAGACCGGGGTGTCAACGATGACCCGACACATCCGTAAAGGATGTCTCGACTCACCGCCTGGTGCCCCAGGAGGGAATCGAACCCCCGACCGGCGGATTAGAAGGCCGCTGCTCTATCCCCTGAGCTACTGGGGCAGTGGCTGCCCGGCAGGTTCCAGGCGCCTAAAAAAGTCTACATTGACTTGACCCCGGACGGTGTCACGGGCGGGGCCGTTTCACCTGTCCTCCACACGGCGTCCCCTGCCCGGGTTTTGCACATAGGTCATGTTGTCCCTCCCTGGTCCGTCGTGGCCGGTCGATGCTTGGAATGCCTGCTAGGGCAAGACAATTCGAGACAGGACACCAAGATGACTGACAACATCACCGTCCGCGGCTTCGTTGCCTCGGAGATCAGAAGCTCCACCACCCCCGGCGGTGTTGCCACCGCCTCCTTCCGCCTCGGGTCGACCGACCGGCGGTACGACCGCGCCTCCAGCACGTGGGTGGATGGAAACACCAACTGGTTCACCGTCCAGGGATACCGGCAGCTGGCCGGGAACATCGGCTGCAGCATCAAGAAGGGCCAGCGCGTCATCATCGTAGGGCGGCTGAAGATGCGCAGCTGGGAAAAGGACGGCCGGATCTACCACGCGGCCGAAATCGACGCCGAGTCCGTAGGCCACGACCTCATGTGGGGCTCCGCCAACTTCACCCGGACCGCCGGCAACAGCCCCCAGCCCGCCGTAGCCGCCGACGGACAGACCGGCGACGCCGAGGGGCACGAATCCGATGCTTCCGGGCGTGACCAGGAGGGAGGACAGGAAGACGGTGAGGAGGATGAAGACTCCGGGTCCACAGACATCTTCATCGACGGCGCCACAGGGGACACCCTGCAGTTGGACTCCGAAACCGGAGAGCTCACCGGGGCGGCAGCCTGAGCGGCGGTGGCATGCGGCACCGTAACCCCCCGGTGCCGCATGGCAGAATGGCAGCGTGACGCGAGCGAAGACACCTCAGGCAACCACCGGCTCCAGGGGCGGCTACGGCAGGTTCTCCGGCCGGTTCACACTCTCGGTGCTGCTGCTGTCATCACTGGCTGCGTGCAGTTCCGGCGCCAGCCAGCAGCCCGGACCGGAGTCCACCGGCCCGGCGGGGGCTACCTCCGCCGCATCTTCCGCGGCCGCCCCGGCTCCGGCGTCCTCCGCGGCTGCACAGGCGACCGCCGCTACGGCCACAGCACGGCTGCAGCGGACCATGGCCGAAGCACTCGGAAGCCTCACTGTAGGTAACCCGAAACCCGGAACGGACCAGATCACGGCGGCCCTGACTGCCGCCGGTGTTCCGGCCCGCAGCCTCGAGGTCTCGGCCGGCCGCACGCCCACTGGCCTGGACGTGGATTCCATTGAGGCCGCGTCAGTGCAGGGCAAGGACTGCGTGTTCGGGCAGATCCGCGACGGCAAAGTCACCGTGACGGTGCTGCCGGTGCTTGCGAACGGGAAGTGCTTCGTGGGGGCTCCCGCCTGACGCGAATGTGAGATATCCCCGCCAACCCACTAGATTTGGAAGCATGGCGGAATTTATCTACACAATGACCAAGGCCCGTAAGGCTGTTGGCGAAAAACTTATTCTCGACGACGTAAGCATGTCCTTCTTCCCGGGCGCCAAAATCGGCGTTGTTGGCCCCAACGGTGCCGGTAAGTCCACCATTCTGAAAATCATGGCAGGCCTGGACATACCCTCCAACGGCGAAGCCCGGCTGAGCCCCGGCTACAGCGTGGGCATCCTGCTCCAGGAGCCGCCGCTCAACGAGGAAAAGACCGTCCTGGGCAACGTCCAGGAAGGCGTTGGCGAGATCTACGGCAAGATCCAGCGCTTCAACGAGATTTCCGAAGAGATGGCCAGCCCGGATGCTGACTACGACTCCCTCCTGGAGGAAATGGGCCAGCTGCAGGAAGCCATCGACGCCGCCGACGCCTGGGACCTCGATTCCCAGCTCGAGCAGGCCATGGACGCCCTCCGGTGCCCGCCGGCCGATGCCGACGTCACCCTCCTTTCCGGCGGTGAGCGCCGCCGCGTCGCACTCTGCAAGCTCCTGCTCCAGAAGCCGGACCTGCTCCTGCTCGACGAGCCCACCAACCACCTGGACGCGGAGAGCGTGCTGTGGCTGGAGCAGCACCTGTCCTCGTACGCAGGGGCCGTGCTGGCCGTCACCCACGACCGGTACTTCCTTGACCACGTCGCGGAATGGATCGCGGAAGTGGACCGCGGCCACCTGTACCCCTACGAAGGCAACTACTCAACCTACCTGGAGAAGAAGCGGGCCCGCCTGGAAATCCAGGGCAAGAAGGACGCCAAGCAGGCCAAGCGGCTCACCGAAGAACTGGAATGGGTCCGCTCCAACGCCAAGGGCCGGCAGACCAAGTCCAAGGCGCGTCTGGCACGCTACGAGGAAATGGCAGCCGAGGCTGACCGGACACGCAAGCTGGACTTCGAAGAAATCCAGATCCCGCCGGGACCCCGCCTGGGCGGCCTGGTCCTCGAGGCCAAGAACCTGCAGAAGGGCTTCGACGACCGCACCCTGATCGACGGCCTGTCCTTCTCCCTGCCCCGCAACGGCATCGTCGGAGTCATCGGCCCCAACGGCGTGGGCAAGTCCACGCTGTTCAAGACCATCGTGGGGCTCGAGCCCCTCGACGGCGGCGAACTGAAGATCGGTGACTCGGTCAAGATCTCCTACGCGGACCAGAGCCGCGGCGGCATCGACCCCAACAAGACCCTGTGGGAGGTCGTCTCGGACGGCCTCGACTTCATCCAGGTCGGCCACGTTGAAATGCCCTCCCGCGCCTATGTCGCCGCCTTCGGCTTCAAGGGACCGGACCAGCAGAAGAAGGCAGGCGTGCTCTCCGGCGGTGAGCGCAACCGCCTGAACCTCGCACTGACCCTCAAGCAGGGCGGAAACCTGCTGCTCCTCGATGAGCCCACCAACGACCTCGACGTCGAGACCCTCAGCAGCCTCGAAAACGCGCTGCTCGAGTTCCCGGGCTGCGCCGTGGTGGTCTCGCACGACCGCTGGTTCCTGGACCGGGTGGCCACGCACATCCTCGCCTACGAAGGTGACGAGGAGAACCCGTCGAAGTGGTACTGGTTCGAAGGCAACTTTGAATCCTACGAGGAGAACAAGGTGGAGCGCCTCGGCCCCGACGCCGCCAAGCCGCACCGCGTCACCCACCGCCGCCTGACCCGCGACTAGTTCCGCAGCGAGGCCGGTACCACGCTGAACTGCTCCCCGAAAGTTGGACTGAACTTCAGTTCTAACTTACGGGGAGCAGTTTCATGTTTAAGGGCAGTTCGTTGTCGGAGGAGCAGCGCGAAGCCGCGGTGCGGCTGTTTGCGACCGTTGGGGGTCCAGGGCCGTAGCGAGCAAGCTTGGGGCGGGTCGGAAAGCTGTCCTCCGGTTGCACGACAGTGGAATAGTTGAGCTTTTTCCCGCTCGGGGGCCGGACAGGCCTTCGCCTGACAGCCGCCGCAGATCCGGTCAGACCAGCCAGCGCCACCAGCGTGACCGCTCCGGTTCCGGCGTCGGTTCCGGCTCCGGCTCCGGCTCCTCGCCCAAGGCCAGCGCGGCCTCGACGATGTCGTCCGCGGTGAGCGTCATGACGGCCTCACGATCGAGCGCGTCGAGACTTTGTTCCTCGTCGAGCGACAGCCGCAGCGCCTGGCGGTTGAGCGCCTGCTCGAACAGCGTGCGGGCGAACCGTGCGTTGCCGGAGTCCTCGCCCGCGTGGAGCCCGGTGAGGATGCGGCGCAGCATCTGGTCCGCACCCGGCTCCAGCGTGTACTCGTGCTGGGCCAGCATCTGGTGGAAGATCGTCTGGAGTGCGTCGACGGAGTAGTCGGGGAACGTGATCTCGCGGGCGAACCGGGAGCGCAGTCCGGGGTTCGAGAGCAAGAAGGACTCCATCAGCCGCGGGTATCCGGCCACGATCACGACCAGGCGGTGGCGGTGGTCCTCCATCCGCTTGAGCAGGACCTCGATCGCCTCGGGGCCGAAGTCCGTCCGGCCGTCCTCCGGGGCCAGAGCGTAGGCCTCGTCGATGAACAGGACGCCGTCCAGCGCACGCCGGATCACCCGGTCCGTCTTGATGGCGGTCGCGCCGACGTACTGCCCCACCAAGCCCGAACGGTCGACCTCGACCAGGTGGCCTTTCTGCAGCAGACCGACCGCGCGGTACATCTCGGCCAGGAGCCGCGCCACGGTGGTCTTGCCCGTGCCCGGGTTTCCGAGGAACACCAGATGCTGTGATGTCGCCACCTCCGGCAGGCCGTGCGCCTTACGGCGGGCCTGGACCTGGAGCAGTGCGACGAGCGCCCGTACCTGTTCCTTCACGGTCTCCAGTCCGACCAGCGCGTCGAGCTCGGCCTGCACCTCGGACAGCGGCCGGGCCGGCCCGGGCCTCGCACCGATGAGATCGCCGACCAGGTCGTCGACGCGCTCAGAACCGTGCAGCCTGAGCTGATCGGTCAGATGGCCGATGGTTTCGCGCAGGTCGTCGAGCGGATTGCGGCTGGCAGCCATGCATCCACTGTAGTCCTCGATTCCCGACCGGGATGGGGTTGGCCGGCTGCGTCCGCAGGTCCGCACGCCCGGAGGACCGTCCCGCGGCCCTGCTTGTCCCGCTATGCCCGGCGCATCTGGTGCTGGAGGACTTTCGACTGGAAGGCCCCTGCCACTTTGCTCTTCAGGTCAGTCGGCACGCGGACCATCCCTTCCTGGGCGACGGATGCCACATGCAGTCCCTCGCGGTTGAAGATCTTTCCGGTGGCGAGCCCGCGGGCTCCCTGCGCGCTGGGGCTTTCCTGGACGTACAGCAGCCACTCATCCACCCGCACGGGCCGGTGCCACCACATGGCGTGGTCCAGGCTGGCCACGCTCATGCCCGGCGTGATCCAGCTCAGTCCGTGCCGGCGCAGAATGGATTCGAGCAGCGTGTAGTCGCTGGCATACGCCAGTGCGGCGCGGTGGGTGTTGGCGTCGTCCGGCATGGCGCTGAAGGTCTTCATCCACACCGCATTGCGGGCTTCCTTCTTGCCGGTGGCCGCGACGTACAGGGGCGGATCGACGTGGCGGATGTCGAAGGGCCGCTCGTACGCCCAGTGCCGCGCCACGGGGTGGTCGAACTTGCCCAGGAGATCCGCCGTGCTGGGAAGTGATTCCGGATCAGGAATTCCCTCGGGCATCTCCGACTGGTGTTCCAGGCCCTCGTCCCCGGCCTGGAACGAGGCGATCATGGACAGAATGGGCGTGCCGTCCTGGTACGCGTGCACGCGGCGTGCCGAAAAAGACCGGCCGTCGCGCAGCCGCTGCACGCCGAAGGTGATGGGCTTGTTCGCGTCGCCGGGCCGCAGGAAGTAGGCGTGCATGGAATGCACGGCGCGGACGGGATCCACGGTGCGCATCCCGGCGATCAGGGACTGCGCCAGGACCTGGCCCCCGAACACGCGCTGGTGCGGCTGCCGCTGCGACGGGCCCATGAAGATGTCCTCGTCCGTCCGGGCGCCCTCAAGCTCGCCAAGATCCAGCAATTCGATCAGCGAGGTGGTGGGGTCGTTCAAGGGCAATGCCTGCACTCCGGCGTCCGCTTCAGTCATGGTTTGACTCTAGACGTCGCCCCGGCACCGCTCAACCGGGGCCCAGCCGGTAGTGTTCTTAATGTGTCTGATCTCCTCACCCAGTCCATCCGCTTCGCCGACCCCCGCGACCTGGCCGATCTCCGGACCTACGCCACCCGCGCCAAGGCCATCGACGACGGCGCCATCCGCCTCCAGGCGGCGGGCATGGTCCTGGCCGCCTACGTCTGCGTGCTCCGGCCCCGGCTGCTGGGGGAGTCCACCCCCACCATCCTCGGCCTGCGGACCATGGCGCTGGCCGAACCGTCCGCCGCGGACTTCACCGTCCCGCTCGCTGCGGTCCTTGACCGGCTCGCGCGGGCTGGTGAGAACGACGCCGAACTCCCGGTCCCGCCGTCGACGGTCACCGAGTCCTGGGCCGGCGTCGGAGCGCCGCGCAGCGGCTGGGAGCTGATCGCTTCAGTGCCGGATGACGTCCTCCGGCGAGCCGCGGAAGCCGGCATCGCCGAGGTGGCCGGAATCGTCCCGGACAAGCCCGGTGCCCTGATGGTCAACAACGCCCGTGCCGCAGTCTGGGGCCGCGAACTGGAAGGGCTCCCGGGCCTTCCCGCCGGTGCCGCCTTTGCCGCCCTGGCCCTCGGATTCCTCGGCTCCGACGAACAGCGCCTCTACCGGGCCGGCCGCTGGTTCCGGCTCACCGGCAGCCGCGGGCACGTCCTGGCCAGGACCGGCGTCGGGCTGCCCTAGCCGGACCTATGCTTCAGACGGGCTGTTCACCATGGACAGCGCCGCCCGTTCCATGTAGTCCCACAGGGTGCCCTCGTGCAGCGGCGGCAGCTGGAGCGAGTCCACGGCCGTGCGCATGTGGTGCAGCCAGCGGTCCTTGGCCTCGGGCGTGACCCGGAACGGCATGTGGCGCATCCGCAGCCGCGGATGTCCGCGCTCTTCGCCGTACGTCGTGGGCCCGCCCCAGTACTGTTCGAGGAACATCAGGAAGCGCCGCTTCGCCGGAGCAAGGTCCTCTTCCGGGTACATCGGCCGCAGCAGCGGGTCGCTGGCCACGCCGTCGTAAAACACGTCGATGAGCTTCACGAAGGTCTCGTGGCCGCCCACGGCATCGTAGAAGTTGTCCGTGTAACCGGGCTGGCTGAAGGGGTCATTACGCATCAGCTGCTGCGGCGCGTTGGGTTCGGAGGGAGTGGGAAGGGTCATGGCTATTCTCCGGCCTTCTGCTGCGGTCCGTGCTGGGGTTCAGCCTCGAGCGGCCCCTCGCCTGGCTCATCGTCTGGGGCCACGTAATTGCCCTGGGACCGGTTGCCCACGCGGAGGATTTCGCCGTTGCGGAGATACCAGATGGCCCCGTTGTCATCACGGACACGGGTGATGCGCAGGCCGATCGATTCGACGACGCCCACCACTTCGCTGGTCTCGATGATGTCTCCGATACCGTACTGGTCCTCGATGGTGATGAAGATTCCGGCAAGGAAGTCGCGGATCAGCTGCTGGGCGCCGAAGCCGATGGCGATACCCAGGATACCGACGCTTGTCAGCAGCGGCGCGACGTCCACGTCAAGGTTTTTCAGCACGTAGATGCTGGTGATGACGGCAATGACCACGCCCACCACGCTGTTGAGCAGCGACCCGATGGTGTTGGCGCGCTGGACCCGCCGCTCGTGGTCGAGGGCGCGGAGGGCGGGGGCGACCCACTTGAAGTGCGGCTTCTTGAACAGCGCTGTTCCGCTGGCGACACGCTTGGTGATCCGGGAGATCACGAAGCTCGCCAGCAGCCACAGGATGATGCCTGCACCGAGGCTGATCGCGATGCCGGCGACGTCGAAACCGGTGGGCTCCAGCGAGGCCGAGGGCGTTGTAAACATGCTGTACATCTGTAGGGATGCTCCTTGCTGCTGTCCGACGGCGGCCGGGGGTATCCGCCGGTCTTCCGGCGGCGGCCTGCTCTCTGGTCAGTTTTAAGCGTAGCGGTGTATCCCGCTGGCTAACTTCCGGCCGCTGTGGTATCCGGAACGTGCAGTACAGGGAAATTTACGCTGCGGGCGATGAAACACAGGGCGTTGGCTTCCCGGTGCATTTCCTGGGTCAGCGCGATGTGGGCGGCGTCGGCCACCGTTACCCGCGGCCGGAGGGTCACCTTCTCGAACTGCCCGCTGCCGTCACGGTTGAGCCGCATCATGCCCGTGGCGTTGTCCTCATACGACAGGACGACGACGCCGTGCTTCACCGCCACGTGCAGGAAGGACAGCATGTGGCACTGGGCGAGTGCCGTCAGGAGCAGTTGCTCGGGGTTGTACCGCGACCGGTCGCCGCGGAACGTGGGGTCGGCGGAGCCCTTGAGGACCGGCAGCCCCGGAATCTCGACGTCGTGGTCCCGGGAGTACTCCCGGTAGGACGACGTGCCGCTTCCAAGGTTGCCGGTCCAGCGGACGGTCAGTGAATAGTGGTGCTCATCAAGGCCCATGGGGCCAGTTTAGAGCGCCCGCAGTTCACATCGCGCCGCTCTGGCACCTGCGGCTCAGACGTCGGCCGCGCGTGCCCGCAGTGCCCGGGCGACGCCGTCGCGGTTTTCCAGCATCATGCGGCGCAGCGCCGCGCTGTCCTCGGGGAGTGACGCGAGGAACTCGTCGGTGCGGTCCACGGTGGCCTGCGTGGTCAGTTGCGCCGGGTAGAGCCCGACGACGACCTGCTGCGCCAGTGCGAAGGTCCGCTCCGCCACGATGCCGGGGACGGCCGCGAAGTACTTCTCCGCGTACGGCTCCAGCAGTGCGGTGTCCAGCACGCGGGTGAAGCCGGTGACCGCAGAGCCCTGGATGGCGTTGGATAGCTCGCCCTTGACCACGATCGACTCCCAGGCCGCCGCCTTGGCCTCCGCCGTGGGGATCGCGGCCTTCGCCAGCGCCGCAGCGTTCTGCCCGCTGGAGGTGTTGTCCCGCTCCAGTTCCGCGTCGATCTGTTCCTGGCCCAGCCGTCCACCCACCACGAGTGAGGCCACCAGTTCCCAGCGCAGGTCCTGGTCGACCGTCAACCCGTTCAAGGTGACGGAGCCGTCCAGCAGCCCGGCCACGTTGTCCAGCTGCGCGCCGCTCCGGGCCAGCAGGGCGTAGGACTTGATGAACTGCAGCTGCGCATCCGAACCGCCGGGAACGGCCGAGGCGAGCTCCCAGAGCCGGTCTCCGGCGGCCACCGACGCGGCTTCGCGGTGCTCCTCCGCCACATAGAACGTGAGCGTGGTTGCCAGCTGCCGGAGCTGGACCAGGATCACCGACGAGTCACTCTCGGAGGCGATGTTGGCCAGGATCAGGTCCACATAGCCGCGGGCCGGGCTCTCGCCGTCGCGGGCGGCGTCCCAGGCGGAGCCCCACACGAGCGTGCGCGGAAGGCTTTCCCGGAAATCCTTCAGGTGCGACTTGGCGGTTGCGAGGGACTTCTCATCCAGCCGGACCTTCGCGTACGCGAGGTCGTCGTCGTTGAGCAGGATCAGGTCCGGCCGTTGGAGGCCGGCGAGTTCCGGCACGTCCGTCCGGTCGCCGTCGACGTCCAGCTCCTCGCGGTGGACGCGCTCCAGCTTTCCTTCCTCGGTGACGTCGTAGAACCCCACGGCCAGCCGGTGCGGCCGGAGGGTGGGCTGGTCGGCCACAGCGGACTGCAGGATGGCGAAGGCCGTGATGGTGCCGTCGGCGTCGACTGTCAGCTCCGGCTTGAGCGAATTCACGCCGGCGGTTTCGAGCCAGAGCCGGCCCCACTGGTCCAGGTCGCGTCCGCTGGCCTTCTCCAGTTCGATCATCAGGTCGCCCAGCTCGGTGTTCTTCCAGGAGTGCTTGGCGAAGTATTCGCGGACGCCGGACATGAACTGCTCCGGACCCACCCAGGCCACGAGCTGGCGCAGCACGGAGGCACCCTTGGCGTAGGTGATGCCGTCGAAGTTGACCTCGACGTCCTGGAGGTCGTTGATCTCGGCAAAGATGGGATGGGTGGTGGGGAGCTGGTCCTGGCGGTAGGCCCAGGACTTCTCCACCGAGGCAAACGTGGTCCAGGCGCTCTGGAACTTCGTGTTCTCCACCGCGGCGAGGTGGGACATGTACTCGGCAAAGGACTCGTTGAGCCAGAGATCGTTCCACCAGCGCATGGTCACCAGGTCGCCGAACCACATGTGGGCCAGTTCGTGCAGGACCGTGATGGCGCGGCGCTCCACCTGGGCCTCCGGCACCTTGCCCCGGAACACGTAGCCTTCGAGGATGGTCACCGCCCCGGCGTTTTCCATGGCTCCGGCGTTGAATTCGGGGACGAAGAGCTGATCGTACTTCTCGAACGGGTAGGGGCAGCCGAACTGCGCTTCGAAGAACTCGAACCCCTGCCGCGTGAGTTCGAAGATGTTGTCGGCGTCGAGGTACTGCATGAGCGACTTCCGGGCGAACACGCCCAGCGGGACCACCCGGCCGTCGGAGCTGGTGACGTCGCTGCGCACGGACTGGTACGGACCGGCGATCAGCGCCGTGACGTAGGAGGACAGGCGCGGGGTGGGGCTGAACTCCCAGACCGAGCGGGCGCGGCCGTCTCCCGCCGGGGAGGCCTCCACGGGGGCCGGCGTGGGGGAGTTGGAGATGACGTCCCAGTGTGACGGCGCCGTCACGCTGAACCTGAACGTTGCTTTGAGGTCCGGCTGTTCAAAGACGGCGAACATCCGGCGGGAGTCGGGCACTTCGAACTGCGTGTACAGGTAGACCTCGCCGTCCACCGGATCAACGAAGCGGTGCAGCCCCTCGCCGGTGTTCATATACGGCGCGTCCGCCACCACCGTGAGTTCGTTGTGTTCGGCGAGGTCCGGCAGCTGGATCCGGACGCCGTCGGATACCTTGGCAGGATCGAGTTCACGGCCGTTCAGGGTCACGCTGTGGACGCTCTGCGTCACGGCGTCGATGAACGTCGAGGACCCCGGTACAGCCGTGAACTTCACCGTGGTGGTCGAGCCGAAGACTGTCTCGCCCGTGGTCAGGTCCAGGGCGACATCGTAGGAATCGACGGCGATCAGGTCGGCGCGCTCGCGAGCTTCGGCGCGCGTCAGGTTCATACCTGGCAAGGTTGTGCCTCCAAAGGTGTTGGTTGCCGGACAAGCCCCAGCCTGCCCGTCAGTGGGTCACTGTGAAGTCATTGTTTCATTCCCCGCATCGTTGGCAAGTTGCGCGGATCACTTTCTCCGCGCCGGAGCAGGCTCAGGGGTAGCGTTAAGGCATGGGAAAGCTCCTCGATGCTGTGGACACGAAGGCACTGCGGTTCGCCATCGGTTTCCCCCTGCTGCTCGCTGCCGGCTTCACAGTCTGTGCCGTCCTGCTTCGCCCGGATCTGCCGGAGCCGCTGGCGGTCAGATGGAACGACGACGGCGGAACGGCCTTTGCGCCGTTCCCCGCCTATGTGGGCGTCGGGTCCGCCATGATCGTCGTGGCCGGCTGGCTGGTGCTGCTCCAGGCCGTGCCCGTGTCACGCCCCACCGTGATGCGCCGGATCATGATGGGCGCCGGGCTGACAGTCAGCCTGTTTATCACCAGCGTGCTGGCGGCCGGACTCGTGGGACAGGCCGGGGTCACGGATGCCCGCGAGTCCAGCGTGGACGTGATAGTGCTGGCCATGGGAAGCGGCGCCGCCCTCGCCCTGGGCGTCATCATCGGGTTTGTCTTCAAGGCCGACCAGCAGTGGACCCCGGAGGATGACCGGGCCCTTGAACAGGCGCTCGACCCCGAGCTCGCCACCGATTCCATCCGGCTCTGGGTCCACGCCCGGAGCTCCGTTTTTGTCATGATCGGCATCGCCAGCCTGTTTCCGGCCGCCCTCCTTGCCATCGCCGTTCCCTGGCTGGGTGCCCTGCTGGTTGCGGCGGCCGTCGTCGGCGCCGCATTCCTTTTCGCCAGGGTTACCGCGGACCGCAGCGGGTTGCGCGTGTTCGTTGCCGGGATCCTTCCCGTCGTGGACGTGCCGGCCGCCGCCATTTCGGCGGCCGATCCCGCGGATGTCCGCGCCGCCGACTATGGGGGATGGGGATACCGCCACCACGGCGAAACAGCAGCCGTGCTCGTGAGCAGCGGTCCCGCCGTCGTGGTCCGGAAAACTGACGGACATCGGCTCGCGGTGAGCGGCGGAAACTCCGACTCGGCGGCGCGCCTTGCCGAGGTCCTGACGCGGGTGGCTGCCCGGGCCCGCGGCGAAGGCCGCCCTCCTTCCGCAGGCGACGGGGGCGCGTAGCTTCCTGCAGCCCGGGCAGGCACAGCTAGTACTCTTGGATCTGTTGATCTGACCTGTACCAGCCCGGCCGCGGCCCGGTGCTCATGACTGAACGGAAGCTACCGTGACCACTACTCCTGCATTCCCGCGGGTCCACATCGCCACTGACCACGCCGGCATGGAGCTGAGCGCCCACCTGGTGAGCCACCTGTCCGCGAAGGGTTACGACGTGGTGGACCACGGCCCGAGGGAATATGACGCCCTGGACGATTACCCGGCCTTCTGCATCAATGCCGCGCTCGCGGTCGTGGCGGACCAGTCCGCCGGCGTCCACGCCCTGGGCATCGTGCTGGGCGGCTCCGGGAACGGCGAACAGATCGCTGCCAACAAGGTCAAGGGTGTCCGCGCGGCGCTGGCCTGGAACCACTCCACCGCCGTCCTGGCGCGCCAGCACAACGACGCCAACGTCGTGGCTGTCGGCGGCCGCCAGCACAGCGTCGAGGAAGCAACTGCCCTGATTGAGGCATTCCTGCAGGAGCCGTTCAGCAACGACGAGCGCCACATCCGCCGGATCGGCAAAATAGCAGCCTACGAAACCACGGGCGAGGTCGTCGAGTAGTGCCTGAAGGGCACTCTATCCACCGGCTTGCCCGCCAGTTCGGTGACGTCTTCGCCGGCGAGCAGCTTGCCGTGACCAGCCCGCAGGGCCGCTTCGCCGCCGGGGCCGCGCTCCTGGACGGACGCACGCTGATGTGCGCCGACGCGCACGGGAAGCATCTGTTCCTGCGCTTCGACCACGGCATGGTCCTGCACGTCCACCTCGGACTGTACGGTGCATGGGACTTCGGCGGGGACAGCGAATTCCGCGGTGCGTCCAGCATCGGCGCGCCGCGGAAGGTGGGGGAGCGGGAGGTTCCCGACGACGCCGCGCCGGCGGCCTACGCCGGGCCGCCCGCACCGGTCGGCGCCGTACGCGTGCGGCTGGCGGGGAAGCACGGCTGGGCCGACCTGCGCGGAGCCACCACCTGCGCCGCCATCACCGAGGCGGACGCGGATGCCGTGCTGGCCCGGCTCGGACCCGACCCGCTGTCTCTTATACACATCTAGATGTGTATAAGAGACAGCTTCATATGCGGGATCCGCGGCAGGAAGCCGATCCGCCGCCCAACGGGAGTGGTGGCCGCGATGACTTTGTCCGGCGCGTGTTGGCCCGCCGGATGCCGCTGGCATCCCTGCTGATGGATCAGAAGGTGATTGCCGGCGTCGGGAACGTGTACCGCGCCGAAGTGCTGTTCCGCCGGCGGATGGACCCCTGGCTTCCCGGCAGCTCGCTGACGGCGGAGGCGGCCGGCCTCCTCTGGGATGACACTGCCGCTGTGATGGCCGACGGCGTCCGCGACGGCAGGATCATCACCACGACAGCGGCTTTCTGGAGCAGATCGGCTCCGTTGCCGCCGGCCGAGGACGCGCATTTCGTGTACCGCCGCCACGGCCAGCCCTGCCGCGTCTGCGGCACGCCAGTGGCGCTGACGGAGCATGCAGCGCGCAAACTGTACTGGTGCCCGTCATGCCAGCGCGCCGGCTGATCTCCGGAAGAAGGTCCCCGCGACACAAGAAAGGGCCCCTCGGTGAGGGGCCCTTTGTGCTGGAGGGGACGACGGGAATCGAACCCGCGTAATCAGTTTGGAAGACTGAGGCTTTACCATTAAGCTACGTCCCCGTAGGAAAGCGTTCAGGCCTGCGGCCTTCACTCAATCTTTCGGTCTGGCTGTTGAAGCCGGATATAACTAAACCTAATTCATGCCCCACGTGTCAAATGTGCAAAGCCGGCAGGTATGAACGTAGACTGTCCTGTGCATTACGGGGTGTAGCTCAGCTTGGCTAGAGCGCCTGCTTTGGGAGCAGGAAGTCGCAGGTTCAAATCCTGTCACCCCGACTCTGCGGCCCGGGCCGATGGCCCGGACAGAATCACGCGTTTGCAGAACCCCATCCAACAAAACCCAGGAGTACTTAGACTGTGAAGAGCGCTGTCGAGAACCTCACCCCCACGCGGGTCAAGCTCAATGTTGAGGTCCCCTTTGAGGAATTGAAGCCCAGCATCGAAGAGGCATACAAGACTGTTGCTTCCCAGATCCAGGTCCCTGGCTTCCGTAAGGGCAAGGTCCCCTCCAAGCTGATCGACCAGCGCGTCGGCCGCGGCTACGTGCTGGAGACCGCCATTAACGAAGGCCTCAACGGCTGGTACCAGGCTGCCGTTCAGGAATCGGGCATCCGCCCCCTGAGCCGTCCCGAGGTTGAGATCACTGAGGTTCCGGACCCGTCCGCAACCGATGGCGAGCTCAAGTTCCACGCCGAAGTTGACGTCCGCCCGGAGATCGAGCTTCCGGACTACGCCGGCATCAAGGTTGAGGTTGCCGCTGCGGAGTCTTCCGAAGCGGACGTCGACAAGGCCTTGGATGAACTGCGCGGCCGCTTCGGCACGCTCAAGTCTGTGGAGCGCCCCGCCGCTGACGGCGACTTCCTCACCATCGACATCACGGCAAGCATCGACGGCGCCGAGGTTGACTCCGCCGCGGGCCTGTCCTACCAGGTTGGCGCCGGCACCATGCTCGAAGGCATGGACGAGGCAGTCACCGGCCTGAGCGCCGATGAAGACGCCATCTTCGACACCACCCTTGTGGGCGGTGACCACGCCGGCGAAGCCGCGCAGGTCAAGGTCGTCGTCAAGTCCGTCAAGGAGCGCGAGCTGCCTGAGGCCGACGACGACTTCGCCCAGCTGGCTTCGGAATTCGACACTCTGGCTGAACTGCGCGAAGACCTCGCCAAGCAGGCCGCCGACTCCAAGGTCGTTGAGCAGGGCGTCGAAGCCCGCGACAAGGTCCTGGACAAGCTCGTCGAGCTCGTGGCAGTTCCCGTCCCGGACTCGGTTGTCGAAGAGCAGCTCGAGCAGCACTTCAACGCCGAGAACGCCCACGGTGAAGGCGAGCACGACACCGAGGAGCACCGCGCCGAGGTCAAGGCCAACACCGAGCGTGCCTTCCAGAACGAAATCATCCTCGACGCCATCGCCGAGAAGGAAGAAGTCAACGTCAGCCAGAACGAGCTGATCGACTACATCGTCACCACCGCCAGCCAGTACGGCATGGACCCGAACCAGTTCGCCCAGATCATTGACCAGAGCGGCCAGGTCCCCATGATGGTCTCCGAGGTCCGCCGCCGCAAGGCGCTGGCCGTTGTTCTCGGCCAGGCCGAGGTCACGGACTCCGAGGGCAACAAGGTTGACCTGAGCGACTTCGTCCGCCCCGGCGGCGAAGAGGCTCCTGCCGCCGAAGGCGAAGCAGCAGAAGACGCTGCGGTCGAGGCCGTACCGAGCGACGATCCCGCTGCGGCGAAGTTCTGATAGCTCAGACATATCAGCCGTGAAGTTCCAGTAGCTGGCAGCTGCGGACAAGCCCCCCGATCCCTGGATCCGGGGGCTTCTCCGTTTAAGCCCCGGTTGCCGGGGACCCGGAATTCACGCGGACGATGCGGCCGGCTGCGATCGTGCGCCGTCAGCGAACAGCGCGATTCCGAAGAACAAAACCGCTGCGAAAGCGGTTAGTGTCCAAGTAGTGAAGTTCAGTGATGTCACCGTCACCAGCGAGAGGTAAGTACATATGTCACAGCAAGCAGGGGCGCCCCGCATGGCAACCGTCGATCCGGCAGCCCAGGACAACTACATTTACAACCGCCTGCTGAAAGAGCGCATCATCTGGCTCGGGTCCGAGGTCCGCGACGAGAACGCCAACGCGATCTGCTCGCAGCTGCTGCTCCTTTCCGCGGAGAACCCCGAGAAGGACATCTACCTCTACATCAACTCACCCGGCGGCTCCGTGACCGCCGGCATGGCCATCTACGACACCATGCAGTTCATCCCGAACGATGTCGTTACCGTGGCCACCGGCCTCGCCGCCTCCATGGGACAGTTCCTGCTGTCGTCCGGCACCAAGGGCAAGCGTTACGCCACCCCGAACGCCCGCATCCTGATGCACCAGCCCTCCGGCGGCATCGGCGGTACTGCCTCGGACATCAAGATCCAGGCCGAGCTGATCCTTCACATGAAGAAGGTCATGGCGGAACTGACCGCCGAGCAGACCGGACAGACAGTCGAAACCATCCTCAAGGACAACGACCGCGACAAGTGGTTCACGGCCAAGGACGCCCTCGACTACGGCTTCTTCGACAAGATCGCCGCCCACGCAGGTTCCGTTGCCGGCGGCGGAGGCACCCAGAATGCCGCCTCCAACGGCGAGAACTGACCGGCACGTAGACAGAACTGAATCCAGGAGCAATGAACATGAACTACAATTTCGGATCGTCTGCCGGCAACCTGCCGACCAGCCGCTACGTGCTGCCCCAGTTCGAGGAGCGCACGCCGTACGGCTTCAAGCGCCAGGACCCCTACACCAAGCTCTTCGAGGACCGCATCATCTTCCTGGGTGTCCAGGTTGACGATGCCTCCGCGGACGACGTCATGGCGCAGCTGCTGGTGCTGGAGTCCACGGACCCCGACCGGGACATCACGCTGTACATCAACTCGCCCGGTGGTTCCTTCACCGCCATGACGGCGATCTACGACACCATGCAGTACATCCGCCCGGAGATCCAGACCGTGTGCCTGGGCCAGGCGGCCAGCGCGGCCGCAGTCCTGCTTGCTGCGGGTACCCCCGGCAAGCGGCTTGCCCTGCCCAACGCCCGTGTCCTGATCCACCAGCCGGCCCTGTCCGGCGGCCAGGGGGGCCAGGCCTCGGACCTTGAGATCCAGGCCGCGGAAGTCATGCGGATGCGGTCCTGGCTCGAGGACACGCTGGCCAAGCACTCGGGCCGGACTTCGGAGCAGGTCAACAACGACATCGAGCGCGACAAGATCCTTACCGCCGCCGAGGCCATGAACTACGGCCTGATTGACCAGGTGCTGGATTCGCGCAAGATCAAGCCGCAGGCGATTGTCAGGTAAGAGGATGTTTTCCCGGCGCCGGTGAGGTTCAGATTTTTTGGGCCGCACCGGCGTCCGGTTTCCACCCCTCAGGCCGAATGTGACCTAGAGTGGATGTAATCACGGCCCGATCCGCCAGGGGATGACCGTGATTCAAGCAACCGTGCACAGCTGCACTCGCAGCAAGATACTAAGGGGTTCACATATGGCTCGGATTGGCGAGAGCACGGATCTGCTCAAGTGCTCTTTCTGCGGAAAGAGCCAGAAGCAGGTGCGCAAGCTCATTGCCGGGCCCGGCGTCTATATCTGCGACGAGTGCATTGAGCTCTGCAACGAGATCATTGAAGAAGAACTCGCGGAAGTAGCCGATCTGGGCAGTTTCGAACTGCCCAAGCCCCGGGAAATCTTCGACTTCCTGCAGGAATACGTCATCGGCCAGGAACCCGCCAAGCGGTCCCTCGCCGTCGCCGTCTACAACCACTACAAGAGGATCCAGGCCGGCCACGCCCCCAAGAGCGGCAGCCTGGCGGACGGCGTCCATCACGACGACGTCGAAATCGCAAAGTCCAACATCCTCCTGATCGGCCCCACCGGCTGTGGCAAGACCTACCTGGCGCAGACCCTGGCACGACGCCTGAACGTGCCGTTCGCCGTCGCCGACGCCACGGCCCTGACCGAGGCCGGCTACGTTGGCGAAGACGTCGAAAACATTCTGCTCAAGCTCATCCAGGCCGCGGACTACGACGTCAAGAAGGCCGAACAGGGCATCATCTACATCGACGAGATCGACAAGATCTCGCGGAAGAGCGAGAACCCTTCGATCACCCGCGACGTCTCCGGCGAGGGCGTCCAGCAGGCCCTGCTGAAGATCCTCGAGGGCACCGTGGCGTCGGTTCCGCCGCAGGGCGGGCGCAAGCACCCGCACCAGGAATTCATCCAGATCGACACCACCAACGTCCTCTTCATCGTCGCCGGCGCTTTCGCCGGCCTAGAGGACATCATCGGTTCGCGCTCCGGGCGCAAGGGCATCGGTTTCGGGGCCCCGCTCAACGAGGTTAAGAACACCACCGACTCCTATGGCGAAGTGATGCCGGAGGACCTCCTCAAGTTCGGCCTCATTCCCGAGTTCATCGGCCGGCTGCCGGTCATCACCACTGTGTCGAACCTGGACCGCCCTGCGCTCATCCAGATTCTGTCCACTCCCAAGAACGCCCTGGTGAAGCAGTACCAGAAGATGTTCCAGCTGGACGGCGTCGAACTCGTGTTTGACGACGCCGCACTGGACCTCATCGCCGACCAGGCCCTGGAGCGGGGAACCGGCGCCCGCGGTCTCCGCGCCATCATGGAGGAAGTCCTCCTGCCGGTGATGTTCGATCTGCCCAGCAGGGATGACATCGCCAGTGTGGTGATCACGGCCGACGTCGTTGCCAAGAAGGCGCAGCCCACCATGATCGCGCATGATGTGGTGGCCAAGCGTCGGAATAAATCCGCCTAATTCGTCGCTGTGCATGAGGGCATGCCTGCCGTATGCCACTCCCGCTGACCTCACGTGATGCATTCGCGCGCGCCATCGCGGCGTGCCGCCGTCACTGCGCGCCGGCCATGGCCGGGCGCTGCCCGCTCACCACGACGAGAGAAGGATTCATCCATGACTGAAACCATTTCCAACAAGGCCGACTTCTGGTTCGACCCCCTGTGCCCCTTCGCCTGGATCACGTCCCGCTGGATCGGCGAGGTCGAAGGTGTCCGTGACATCAGCACCGAGTGGCACGTCATGAGCCTCTCCGTGCTCAACGAGGGCCGGGACCTGGACCCCAAGTACCGCGAAGCCATGGACAAGGCATGGGGCCCGGTCCGCGTCATCATCGCCGCCCAGGAACAGCACGGCGACCACGTGGTCAAGCCGCTCTATGACGCCATGGGATTGCAGATCCACGACGGCGGCCAGAAGGACTTCTCGATCGTCATCAGCAAGGCCCTGGCCGATTGCGGCCTGCCGGCGGAACTGGCCGCGGCCGCCGAGTCCGACGCGTTCGACGTCCAGCTCCGCGCCAGCCACGAGCAGGGCATCTCCCTGGTCGGCCAGGATGTCGGGACACCCGTGGTGGCGTTCAACGGCACAGCCTTCTTCGGCCCCGTGCTGACCCGCATTCCCCGCGGCGAGGAAGCCGGCCGGCTGTGGGACGCGACGGTCACTCTGGCCTCATACCCGCACTTCTTCGAGATCAAGCGCAGCCGGACCGAGAGCCCCGCCTTCGACTAGGCAGCAAGCGGCCGTTCACGCCAGTTTGAGGCACCGGTAGCCCCGGCAGAACTACATCAGAGTAGTTCTGCCGGGGCTATTGCGCATCCAAATCCGGCGGACAACAATGGTTCTTACCCACTTCGAAAGAAGAGGGACACGAGAACCAAAGATTCAGTGACACTCATCTGTCGCAGCCTTCGGCAAAGGCAGATGATGGCTACCAGTGACGAGGTAGGAAGACCTGAAAATCCGAGGATCTCGCCAGGTTATCGCAGACGTCACGAGATAACCGAAAAGTCGAAGCCCCACCAACGGCAAAACGCTGATGGGGCTTCCCCTTTGCCCTGAATGCGTGGCCCCCAAGAAGCTTGCCACCCGAAACTTGCCCGAACAGCCCGGTCAGGTGTGTCCATGAGCAGTGAACCGATCGCGGACTACGCCCTCCTGTCCGACTGCTGCTCGGGCGCGCTGGTGAGCGCAGCAGGCTCCGTGGACTGGCTCTGCTTCCCCCGCTTCGACAGCCCCTCGGTGTTCGGCCGGATCCTCGGCCCCGAGGCGGGATACTGGTCGGTCCGGCCCGCCGGGGCCTACTCCTCGACCCGCCGCTACCTCGGCCCCACATTGGTCCTGGAAACCACCCACACCACCGCGGACGGGTGCGTGACCGTCACGGATGCCCTCGCCCTCGGTGACGGCCGGCGGGGCCACGAGCTCGGTGCGGACTCGCCGGGCAGTTTGCTGCGGCAGGTGTCCTGCACGCAGGGCTCGGTCGACGTCGACATCGTCCTCTGCGCCCGGCCCGGTTATGGCCTCGCACGGCCGCTGCTCAGCGCAGCCGACGGCGGTGTCCTGGTCCGCGCGGGAGACACGGTCCTGACGTTCTCGACGCCGATGCCGTTCCGGATCAACAACGACGACGACGCCGGTACGGCGCAGGTGCGCTTCACCCTCTCCGCCGGGGACGTGGTCGGCTTTGCCCTCCACTCTCCGCACTCTTCAAAGGGAGCCCCCGGTTCAGGTGAGCTCGGGGGCGCGGTCACGGGGTTCTGGAGCCAGGATGAGATCGGACGCAGGCTCGGGGATACCGTCCAGGGCTGGACCAGCTGGTCCGCGATGCACCAGAACTACCGCGGCCCGTGGCAGGAGCTCGTGGCCGGCAGCGGACGGATTCTGCAGGCGCTCAGCTACTACCCCACCGGGGCCATCGTGGCTGCTCCGACCACGTCGCTGCCGGAGGTGGCCGGCGGTGCGCGCAACTGGGATTACCGCTACACCTGGATCCGGGACGCCAGCATGACGCTGCAGGCCCTGTGGGTGGCGGCCTGCCCGGACGAGGCCGGGACGTTCTTCCAGTTCCTGGCCACCGCGGCCGCCCGCCAGCTAGCCGGCGGCGAGGAACTGCAGATCATGTTCGGCATCGGGGGGGAACGGGAGCTGCCCGAACGCGAACTCGCGCACCTGCCGGGCTGGCGCGGCAGCGCTCCGGTACGGGTGGGCAACGGCGCCTGGAACCAGCGCCAGCTCGATGTCTACGGCGAGCTCTTGGACGCTGCCGCCACCCTGCCGCAGTACCTCGCGGAACTGGCCCCGGAAACACGGACGTTCCTCGCCGACGCCGCGGACACGGCCGCCGCGCGCTGGGAGTCCGCCGATCACGGCATCTGGGAAGTCCGCGGGGAGCCGCGGCACTACCTGCACTCCAAGCTCATGTGCTGGGTCGCTGTGGACCGCGCCATCTCCCTCGCCGGAATCCTGCACGCAACCGAAAGGGTCCCGCGCTGGACGGAGGCGAGGGACGCGATTGCGGAGTCCATCCGCACCGAGGGATGGAGCGTGGCGGCGAACGCCTACACCCAGGCGTACGGCTCAGACGAGCTCGACGCCTCGGCCCTGCTGCTCTCCGTCGTGGGCTTCCTGCCGGCAGATGATCCGGGCATGATCGCCACGATTGAGGCGATCGAGGGGCGGCTCACGGACGCCCGCGGCCTCGTGTACCGTTACCTGGCCGACGACGGCATGGCAGGGGAGGAAGGCACGTTCCTGCTGTGCACGTTCTGGCTGGCGCACGCACTCGCCCTCGCCGGACTCACCCAGCGCGCCCGGGCCGTCTTCGAGCGGGCAGCCGCGTTCGCGACGGACCTGGGCCTGATGGCCGAAGAGGTCGCGCCGGACAGCGGCGAGCTGCTGGGCAACTTCCCGCAGGCGTTCAGCCACATCGGCCTCGTCAACGCAGCCTGGGCGATCAGCGAAGCAGAGGCCCGGGCGGCGGGCCACAGACACGGAGAATGAGCGAGGGCGCCGGCCAGGTTTTCCTGGCACGGCGCCCTCGTCAGCTTCCTGATGTCAGCGGAATGACTCCGGACCGGCGTCAGGCCTGGGCGGGCTCCTCTGCCGGAGCCAGCTCCACGCCGCTCACGGTCAGTTCGCCGTCGCCGGTAGCCAACGTGATCTCCTGGGCATTCGCCGCGGCCTTGAGGTCGCCGAGCCCGGCCTCGAGCTGGGCCACGAGCGAGGCATTGGCCGTAATGGTCGCTGCGAGCACCCCGGTGCGCTGCTTGACCTTGGCCTCGGACTTGGCCTTCCGGATACCGCTGAGGGCAACGCCCACAGTGCCCAGCATGGTGGTGTCCCCGGCGGTGATCTCCAGCGCGGCCGGCCACTCGGCGCGGTGCACCGAGCCTGTCCGCCACCAGCTCCAGACCTCTTCCGTGGCGAAGGGCAGGAACGGGGCGAAGAGCCGCAGCAGCGAGTCCAGCGTGGTGGCCAGGGCGGCCAGCACGGAGGCCTGCTCGGTCTCGCCGGCAGCACCGTAGGCGCGGTCCTTGATCAGCTCGACGTAATCGTCGGTGAACTGCCAGAAGAACGATTCGGTGATCTGCAGGGCCCTGGCGTAGTCGTAGTTGTCGAACGCCTTGGTGGCCTGGGCAATCACGTCGGAGAGCTGGGCCAGCACCGCGCGGTCCAGCGGGTTGGTCAGCACGGACAGGTCCGTGGAGACCACCGAGTTCTCCGTCGCTCCCAGGTTCAGCACGAACTTGGAGGCGTTGAGGAGCTTGATGGCCAGCCGGCGGCCGATCTTCATCTGCGCGATCTCGTACGCGGTGTCGGCGCCGAGCTTGGCGGAGGCGGCCCAGTAGCGGACGGCGTCGGAGCCGAACTCGTTCAGGACGTCCGTCGGCACCACCACGTTGCCCTTGGACTTGGACATTTTCTTGCGGTCCGGGTCCAGGATCCAGCCGGAGATGGCCGCGTGCTTCCAGGGTGCGCTGTCCTGCAGGGCGTCGGCGCGCACGGCCGAGGAGAACAGCCATGTGCGGATGATGTCGTGGCCCTGCGGGCGGAGGTCGAACGGGTAGACCTTGGCGAAGAGGTCCTCGTCCCGGCTCCAGCCGCCGACGATCTGCGGGGTCAGCGAGGACGTGGCCCAGGTGTCCAGCACGTCGGCGTCGCCCGTGAAGCCGTTGGGCTGGTCGCGCTGGGACTCCTCGAAGCCGGGCGCGGCGTCCGCGGCCGGATCGACCGGCAGGGACTCATCGGACGGCAGGACCGGGTGGTCGTAGTCCGGGTTGCCCTGGGCATCCAGCGGGTACCAGACCGGGATCGGCACGCCGAAGAACCGCTGGCGGGAGACCAGCCAGTCGCCGTTCAGGCCGGCAATCCAGTTCTCGTAGCGCGAGCGCATGAAGGACGGGTGGAAGTTGATTTCCTGGCCGCGGCTGATCAGGCGTTCGCGGCGGTCCGCGTCACGGCCGCCGTTGCGGATGTACCACTGGCGGGAGGTGACAACCTCGAGCGGCTTGTCGCCCTTCTCGAAGAAGTTCACCGGGTGGGTGATCTTCTTGGGTTCGCCGTCCAGCAGGCCGGCCTCGGTGAGGAGCTCTACCACGGCTTCCTTGGCCGAGAAAACGGTCTTGCCGGCGATGGCCGCGTACGCTTCACGGCCGGCGTCGGTGGTGATCCACTCCGGGGTGTCGGCCAGGATGCGGCCGTCGCGGCCCACAATCGCACGCGTGGGAAGCTGCAGTTCACGCCACCAGGTGACGTCCGTCAGGTCGCCGAAGGTGCAGACCATGGCAATGCCGGAGCCCTTGTCCGCCTTGGCCAGCGGGTGCGCCTTGACCTCCAGTTCGACGTCGAACAGCGGGGACTTTACGGTCTTACCGAACAGCGGCTGGTAGCGCTCGTCGTCGGGGTTTGCCACCAGCGCGGCGCAGGCCGCCAGCAGTTCGGGACGCGTGGTCTCGATGTAGATCTTCTCGCCGTCGGCGGTGAAGAACGGGTAGCGGTAGTACGCGCCCGGCACTTCGCGGTCCTCGAGCTCGGCCTGGGCCACCGCGGTGCGGAACGTCACGTCCCACAGGGTGGGGGCTTCGGCCATGTAGGCGTCGCCGGCCGACAGGTTCGCGAGGAAGGCGCGCTGGGAGACGGCGCGGGAGGTGTCATCAATCGTGCGGTAGGTCAGGTTCCAGTCGACCGACAGGCCCAGGGTCTGGAACAGGTTCTCGAACACCTTCTCGTCCTCGACGGCGAGTTCCTCGCAGAGATCGATGAAGTTCTGCCGGGAGACGACGTCGAAGTCGCGCTGGTTCTTCGCAGGCTGTGCCGGCGGCCGGTACCCGGCGTCGTAGGGGATGGCCGGATCGCACCGGACGCCGTAGTAGTTCTGCACGCGGCGCTCGGTGGGCAGGCCGTTGTCGTCCCAGCCCATCGGGTAAAACACGTTCTTGCCGGTCATGCGCATGTAGCGGGCCTGGACGTCAGTGTGCGTGAACGAGAACATGTGGCCCACGTGGAGGGAGCCTGACGCCGTCGGCGGGGGAGTGTCGATCGAATAGACCTGCTCCCGGGTGGTGTCCGGGTTGAACTTGTAGGTTCCTTCGTCCAGCCAGCGCTGCGTCAGGGCAGCCTCGAGGCCTTCAAGGGCCGGCTTGTCGGGAACGTTGATGGGGGCGGTGGCGGGCGTGTCTGTACCCTGCGTTGATTCAGCCATGGGCCAATTGTTTCATGCCCCGCAGAGGTAGCCTGCAGCGGCGCCTCCCGGCCGGCCTGCAGTAGCATGCCGCGTATGGAACATGCAGGCGGTTCTTTCCGGATTAAGCGCATCTATGACGATCCCGCGGACGACGACGGTTGCCGGGTTCTGGTGGACAGGCTCTGGCCGCGCGGCGTCAGCAAGGAAAGGGCCCGCCTTGAGCTCTGGCTCAAGGAAATCGCGCCGTCGCCGCCGCTGCGGCAGGAATTCGCCCACATGCAGGAGCGGTTCGCCGATTTCCGGGCCCAGTATGAGGACGAACTGGAGGACAACCCCGCGGTGCAACAGCTGCTGGACCTGGCGTCACGGCACCAGAAGGTGACGCTGCTGTACGGGGCCAGGGACCCGGAAGTGAACCATGCCCGGGTGCTGCTGGAGTTCCTCGAAGCCAGGAGTTTCTAGGGGCGGACGGCGCTGAGCGCTGCTGCCGAATGGCGCTAGGGTGGTGCCATGACTGAGGTTTCGAACACAAAAGCAGCTGTAGTTACCGGCGCGAGCACCGGCATCGGGGAAGCGACCGTCCGGTCATTGAGGGCCGAAGGGTGGACGGTCTATGCGGTGGCCCGGCGACAGGAACGGCTGGCCGCGCTGGAAGCCGAGACCGGCGCCGTCGCCATTCCGGCCGATATCACCGAGGACGCGGATGTCGCCAGGCTCCTGGCCGACGTGACGGCGGCCGGCGGGATCGACACCCTGATCAACGTCGCCGGAGGCGCCCGCGGGGCCGATCCCGTGGGGCAGGCCAACACGGACGACTGGGATTGGATGTACCGGGTTAATGTCCTCGGCACCTTGAAACTCACGCGCGCGTTCCTGCCCATGCTGCGGCAGGGCGGCGAAGGCACGGTCCTGAACCTGACGTCCACGGCCGGGCTCACCGCCTACGAGGGCGGTGCCGGCTACAACGCCGCCAAGTTCGCCCAGCATGCCCTGACAGGAGCACTCCGGCTGGAGGAGGCCGAACACAACATCCGCGTGATCGAGGTCCTCCCCGGGCTGGTCCAGACCGAAGAGTTCGCCCTCAACAGGCTGGGCGACCCCGCCGCCGCCAGCAAGGTTTACCAGGGCGTGGAAAAGCCCCTCACGGCGGAGGACGTGGCGGATGTGGTGCGGTACGCGGTGTGCGCGCCGCACCACGTCAATCTGGACCAGATCGTGATCCGGCCGGTGGCGCAGGCGGCGACTCACAAGCTGATCCGCAAACAGGCGTAACGGCACCGGACGTTCACCCCGGATTGGTCCGGATGTCGGGCAGTGGTGGCCGGCCGTTGGCAGCCGGCCGCCACGGTGGCACGTGCACCTGCACACCACCAGAGTGGAGAACACCACATGCACACCACCAGAGTGGAGAACACCACATGCACACCCTGACGACGCTTGGCGCTGCCGTACTCAGCGCAGCCCTGCTCCTCGCCATTCCGTCCCACGCAATGGCTGCGGACACCTACGCCCAGGGCGGAGACAACCACTTCGACCTCCAGGCCCACCGGGGCGGGATCGGACTCACGGTCGAGTCCACCCTTCCGGCCTTCGCCAAGGCCCTGGAAACCGGCGTCACCACGCTTGAGCTTGACCTCCAGATCACCAAGGACGGGCGCGAGGTCATCACGCACGACCGCAGGATCAGCGACAAGAAGTGCGCCGACACTGGCCCGGTCACGCCGGGGGACCCGATGTTCCCGTACGTCGGCAAGTACATCAAGGACCTCACCTTCGCCTACCCGGACCGCCTCCGCGATGTCATGGCCGAGTCCGGCATGAAGCTCCCGCAGAGCAAGCAGCCTGTTCCCGGGCGCTGACCCCGCAACGGGTTGTGAAAGGAGGGCGGGGCGCCCCGCCCTTTTGCGCGTCCGGGCTGCCCGTCCGGGCGGCAGCGTATGGATCTAGCCGGCCGCCGGAACGCTCAACGTGGCCATCACAGCGGCATGGTCGGTTCCGGGAATACGGTGCACTGCGTAGCCGGAGTTCCTGATGTGCGGCGTCGTCACCAGGTGATCGATGACGATGCCGGGCAGCGGGATGCCCTCCATGGGCCAGGTGGGTTCCATGGGCCATGTGGGCATGAGCCGGCCGCCGGACGCCGTCCCCACGTCCACCATTTTTCGTCCGCCCGGACCGCCGTCGAGAACGCTCCGGAACTCGGCGTGATCGTAGGTGGCGTTGAAATCTCCGATCAGCAGCCGGTTGCCGGGCCCGCTGGGTCCGGCGCGGCCAAGGAGCCTGCCCAGCGCCGCGAGGTCGCTCCGCCACTGGCCGACCCGGACGTCCACCGGCGGCAGCGCATGAACGTTTGTCACTTCGAGCGTGGCCCCGTGCCCGGCGTCCTGCAGCTGCAGCCGCACCGTGCGGATCTGGAAGGGAGTGTCCGGCACCAAGCCGACAGCCTGCATCTCGTACTTGGAATAGGTCGCGCTGCCGGCGCCGTCATCCGTGGGACTGCTGATCCTGTGCGGCAGGAGCCTTCCCAGCCCCTCGGCCTCCAGCCGGTCTTCAAGTGCCTGGGTATGCTCCTGGACCGTCAGCAGGCCCACGCCGTTCTCCCGGACCAGCCGGACGATTTCGGCCGCATCGGCCTGGCCGAACCGGGAATTGATGTTCATGGCTGTCAGCGGGACCGACGAGCCGGCCGTGTCAGCGGAAGAGCCCCCGGCGTCCGCACGGCCGGCGTCGGGCGGCCAGAGCCAGAACAGTTGCGCCGCCAGCAGGACAGCGGCAGCGGCCATGGCCAGCACGCGGCGGCTCAGCAGGGCAAGCGCCATGGCCGCGATGGCCGGAATCACCATCCAGGGCGTGAAGGACAGGAGCTGGACCACGGGCGTCGGCCATTCCGCGGGGACGGCCCGGAAGATCGACAGCGACGCCACGGGCAGGAGCACGGCGAACGCCAGCAGCTGCCAGACGAAGGGCCGTCCGTGCTTCGAAGCGCCGGCGCCGCGTCCCGGGGGCGCCGGAGGGCGTTCGGAAGGGTTCCTGTCGGCGTCGGTCATGGGATCGAGTCTAGGCACGGACAGTTCGCCGCGGGTGAATTACTACGGCCCACTGGTTATGGAGTCCGTCAGCACAGCCGTTAGACTGGAGGAACCAGCTTTGACCCGGCCATCACCGGTGAGCTTCCGGAAGAACGTCCGGCGTGCCGCACGGCGCACCAGGCCATTAGAACCGGACGGGTAAGCCCGTCACAGCAGCAATGAGCGGCCGACGCCGGTACTCCAGTTGGGGGACCGGTGCCGGTAAGTGAGGTGGTACCGCGGTGCCGGGTTGCATTGTCCAACGCTGTTGGACAACAGCGCACGGGCCGTCCTCGCATCCTGAATGATCCACTTGTTCACAGCTCAACCCAGGATGTCGAGATGACCTATTACCCCAAGGCCTCAGCCGCACCGTCAGGTGCAGGCGCCAAAACCTCCGGCGTGTCCGCCTCCGTGAAGTTCCCGGAGGTTGAAGAACGCATCCTCAAATACTGGGACCAGGACGGCACCTTCCAGGCAAGCATCGACCAGCGCCCCGCCGACCTTCCCGGCGGCGCCCCTGGCAGCAACGAATTCGTCTTCTACGACGGCCCTCCCTTCGCCAACGGCCTGCCGCACTACGGGCACCTGCTGACCGGCTACGCCAAGGACCTGGTGGGCCGCTACCAGACCCAGCGCGGCAAGCGCGTGGAGCGCCGCTTCGGCTGGGACACCCACGGCCTGCCCGCCGAGCTCGAAGCCATGAAGCAGCTGGGCATGACGGACAAGACCCAGATCGAAGCCATGGGCATCGACAAGTTCAACGACGCCTGCCGCGCCTCCGTCATGAAGTACGCCGACGAGTGGAAGAGCTACGTCGCCCGCCAGGCGCGCTGGGTGGACTTCGAGAACGACTACAAGACCCTCAACGTCGAGTACATGGAGTCGGTGCTCTGGGCCTTCAAACAGCTCCACGAGAAGGGCCTGACCTACAACGGCTACCGCGTCCTGCCGTACTGCTGGAAGGACGAGACGCCGCTGTCCAACCACGAGCTGCGCATGGATGACGACGTCTACAAGAACCGCCAGGACCAGACCGTCACGGTGACGTTCCCCATCACGGCAGGGGAGTCAGGGCTCTCCCGGCAGCTGGCAGGGGTCCAGGCGCTCGCCTGGACCACGACGCCGTGGACGCTGCCCACCAACCTGGCGCTCGCCGTCGGGCCTGACATCAGCTACGCCGTGCTGCCCGCCGGACCCAACGGCATCAAGGCCGCGTCGCCGGAAGCGCCCGTGACCGGCAGCTTCCTGCTCGCGGCCGAGCTGCTGGGCACCTACGCCAAGGATCTGGGGTACGACGACGGCGCCGCCGCGGCCGCCGCCGTCACGTCCACCCACACGGGCGCCGAGCTCGCAGGGCTCCGGTACGAGCCGCTCTGGCACGACTTCAGCGACACCGAAAAGTTCGGCACGGAGGACGCCTGGCGCATCCTCGTGGCTGACTACGTCACCACCACGGACGGCACCGGCATTGTCCACCAGGCGCCCGCCTACGGCGAGGACGACCAGAAGGTCTGCGAGGAAGTCGGCATCCCGGTGATCCTGTCCGTCGACGAGGGCGCCAAGTTCCTGCCGCTGTTCAAGCACGGCGACCTGCACGACATCGCCGGCCTGCACGTCTTCGACGCCAACAAGCCCATCACCCAGGTGCTCCGCGCCCAGGGCCGCCTGGTCCGCCAGGCCAGCTACGAGCACAGCTACCCGCACTGCTGGCGCTGCCGCAACCCGCTGATCTACCGCGCCGTGTCCTCCTGGTACGTGGAAGTCACCAAGTTCCGGGACCGCATGTCCGAGCTGAACCAGGAGATCAACTGGATCCCGGGTAACGTCAAGGACGGCCAGTTCGGCAAGTGGCTCGCCAACGCCCGCGACTGGTCCATCAGCCGCAACCGCTACTGGGGCAGCCCCATCCCCGTCTGGCAGTCCACCGACCCCGAATACCCGCGGACCGACGTCTACGGTTCCCTGGCCGAGATCGAAGCCGACTTCGGGCGCCTGCCGCTGAACAACGACGGCCAGGTTGACCTGCACCGCCCGTTCATTGACGAACTGACCCGTCCCAACCCGGACGACCCCCGCACCCCCGAAGAGGGCCAGTCCGTCATGCGCCGCGTCGAGGACGTCCTGGACGTCTGGTTCGACTCCGGCTCCATGCCCTACGGCCAGGTCCACTACCCGTTCCAGAACGAGGCGTGGTTCGACACCCACAACCCCGCGGACTTCATCGTGGAATACATCGGGCAGACCCGCGGCTGGTTCTACATGCTGCACATCCTGTCCACCGCGCTGTTCGACCGGCCGGCGTTCCGCAACGTGATCAGCCACGGCATCGTGCTTGGCTCCGACGGGCAGAAGATGTCCAAGAGCCTGCGCAACTACCCGGACGTCTCCGAGGTCCTGGACCGCGACGGATCCGACGCCATGCGCTGGTTCCTGATGTCCAGCCCCATCCTGCGCGGCGGCAACCTGGTGGTCACCGAACAGGGAATCCGCGACGGCGTCCGCCAGGTCATCCTGCCGCTCTGGAACGTCTACAGCTTCTTCACGCTGTACACGAACGCGGCCAAGGGCGGCGACGGCTACGACGCGCAGCTGCGCTACGACGGCTACTCCGACACCCTGGACCAGTACCTGCTGGCCAACACCGGGGACCTGGTCCGAAACATGACCGCGCAGCTGGACAGCTACGACATCTCCGGGGCCTGCGACGAACTCCGCAGCTACCTGGACATGCTCACCAACTGGTACGTCCGCCGCAGCCGCCAGCGCTTCTTCGACGAGGACGTTGACGCCTTCGATGCGCTGTACACGGCGCTGGAAACCGTCAGCCGTGTGTCCGCCTCCTTGCTGCCGCTCATTTCGGAGGAAATCTGGCGCGGACTCACCGGCGGCCGCTCCGTGCACCTGGCCGACTGGCCGGACGCCGGGCTGTTCCCGGCGAACCCCGCCCTCGTGGAGGCGATGGACCGGGTCCAGCAGATCTGCTCCACCGGTTCCTCGCTGCGCAAGGCCGCGAACCTCCGCGTCCGCCTGCCGCTGCAGGAACTCACTGTGGTGGCACCCGGTGCGGATGCGCTGGAAGGGTTCGCCGCCGTCGTCGCCGATGAACTGAACCTGCGGCGGGTGCGCATGCTCGACGCCGCCAGCGCCTCCCCGGAGGAATTCGGCATCGAACAGAAGCTGGTGGTCAATGCCCGGGCCGCGGGCCCGCGCCTCGGCAAGAACGTCCAGCTCGCCATCAAGGGCTCCAAGTCCGGTGACTGGTCCGTCTCCGAGGCCGGCGTGGTGACCGCGGGCGGGCTCGAACTGGAGCCGCAGGAGTACACGCTGGAGACCGTGGTGGCCGAGTCCGAGGGCGGTTCGGCGTCCGTCGCGGTGCTGCCCGGCGGCGGCTTCGTGGTCCTGAACACCGAGGTGACCCCGGAGCTTGAAGCCGAAGGGCTGGCCCGTGACACCGTCCGCGCCATCCAGCAGGCCCGCAAGGACGCCGGGCTGAACGTCAGCGACCGGATCCGGACCACCGTCACGGCCGCGCAGAACGTGCTGGACGCCCTGCTGGCGAACGCTGAACTAGTCAAGACCGAAACCCTGACGCTGGAACTGGACACCGTTCCGGCCGACTCCGGGGAACCCCGCATCACCGTCGAAAAAGCAGAGGCCTGAAACTTATGACCGACGAATTCTCCGTGGAGAGCGTCTACGCCGAGCTGCTGGGCCGCGCGCCGGAAAACAAGATGGAGCCGCGGCTCGCGCCGCTGTTCCGCGCCATGGATGTGCTGGGGGAGCCCAACAAGGCGTTTCCGATCATCCACGTGACCGGCACCAACGGCAAGACATCCACGGCACGCATGATCGAGGCCGGCCTCCGGGCCCACGGCCTCAGCACCGGCCGCTACACGAGCCCGCACCTGTCCAAAGTCACGGAGCGGATCAGCATCGACGGCGCGCCGGTCTCGGATGAGACGTTCGTCCGGATCTGGGACGAAATCCGGCCGTACCTCGAAATTGTGGACAACGAGCTCCTCGCCGAGGCACAGCCAAAGCTGACGTACTTTGAGTGCCTGACCATCCTCGCGTTCGCCGTCTTCGCCGACCAGCCGGTCAACGTGGCGGTCATGGAGGTGGGCCTGGGCGGCATCACCGACGCCACCAACGTGGGTGACGGCCAGGTGGCCGTGGTGACCCCCATCTCGCTGGACCACACCGACCTCCTTGGCGACACCACCGAGGACATCGCCTACGAAAAGGCCGGCATCATCAAGCCCGGCGGCTTCCTCATCAGCGCCGCCCAGCCCGTGGACGCCGCCCAGGTGCTGCTGGAGAAGGCAAAGGAAGTCCAGGCGCCGTTCCGCTTCGAAGGTGTGGAGTTCGGCGTTGAATCACGGCAGGTTGCCGTCGGCGGGCAGCTGGTGACCATCCAGGGCATCGCCGGGCGCTATCCGGAGCTGATGGTTCCGCTGCACGGCGCCCACCAGGCGGAGAACGCGGCCGTGGCCATCGCCGCGCTCGAGGCCTTCCTGGGCGGCGGCAACAAAGAGCTCGACGCCGAGGTGCTCCAGGAGGCCTTCGCCACCGTCACCTCGCCCGGGCGGCTTGAGGTGGTGCGCACCGCCCCCACCATCATCGTGGACGCCGCCCACAACCCGGACGGCATCCGCGTTTCGGCCGAGGCCATTCATGAAGCCTTCAGCTTCAGCAAACTCGTGGTGGTGGTGGGAATCCTCAAGGAAAAGGACGCCGAGGAGATCCTGCGCCAGCTCAAGGAGTCCCTGGGCGACCTTGCCGAGGAATACTGCTTCACCCAGTCGAATTCGCCGCGGGCGGTTCCCGCCGCGGAACTTGCGGAGATCGCCGTCGAGCTTGGGTTTGGCGAGGAAAACATCCACATCACCGAGAAGCTCGACGACGCCCTCGAGTGGGCCGTGGAGCGCGCCGAAGCCAACGACGACCTTGCCGGCGGAGTGCTGGTCACGGGTTCGATCACCCTCGTCGCGGATGCGCGAATCCTGTTCGGAAAGGCGGACGCCTGATGGCCCGGCTGACCAAGGCCCAGCGCGAATGGCGGCCTGGCATGCCCAAGAAGCGGCGTTCCACCAAGATCATGTTCGCGTCCACCGTTCTGCTGCTGGAGGCGTTCGTGGCGTTCTTCGCCACCCTGGCGGTGTTCGGGCTCCGCCGCAGCGAGATCTCCCCGGTACTGATTCTTTCGGTTGGCATCGGACTCAGCCTGGTCCTCATCCTGGCGTGCGCCGTCCTGTCGAAGCCGTGGGGCGTTGCATTGGGCTGGATCCTCCAGCTGGTGCTCATCCTCCTCGGCTTCGTGGAGCCCACGATGTTCCTGGTGGGTGCGCTGTTCGCCCTTTCCTGGTGGTACGGCATCAGGACCGGCATCAGGATCGACGCGGAAGCCGCCCAGCGGGCGCGTGAACAGGCCGAATGGGACGCCGCGCATCCGGCCGGCGCCGGCAATGAAGGCGCCGGCCAGAACCCGTAGACTTACCCGGAAACCCACAACCAACCACATTGGAGCAGCTGTGAGCATTGAGCGCACCCTCGTCCTGATCAAGCCCGACGGCGTCACCCGCAACCTGACCGGCGAGATCCTCAGCAGGATCGAAGCCAAGGGCTACACCCTCGCCGAACTCAAGAAGGTCGACGCCAGCCGTGAGCTGCTGGAGCAGCACTATGAAGAGCACGTGGGCAAGCCGTTCTACGAGCCGCTGGTCGAGTTCATGCTCAGCGGCCCCGTTGTCGCCGCCATCTTCGAGGGCCACCGCGTCATCGAAGGCTTCCGTGTGCTGGCCGGCACCACCGACCCCACGACCGCTGCGCCGGGAACCATCCGCGGCGACTTCGGCCGCGACTGGGGCCTGAAGGTCCAGCAGAACCTCGTGCACGGCTCGGACTCCGTGGACTCGGCCGAGCGCGAAATCAAGATCTGGTTCTAGGACCTAAGAGCGACCAGCGCGAACTGGCAGCAAATGCCCTCAAAAGGTGATTTTGAGGGCATTAATTGCCAGTTCGCGCTTTTTTCTTTGGCTTAGAACCCGGACGTGCCGACGAACACCTGGATGAAGGCGAAGAAGATGGTGGCGATCACGGCGACGTAGAGGAGCGCCGTGATGATCCAGCCGGAGTCTCCTGCGAGGCGCGCCACCCGGGCCGGTGCAGGGATGACGCCGTGGACGGTGTTGCGCACGGTCACCCAGACGAACAGCGGAATCATGACGGCCCACACCACCATGCAGAACGGGCACAGGATGCGGATCTCGTAGAGTGCCTGGAACCACAGCCACACCACGAAGGCGAAGCCGAGCGTCACGCCCGTCTGCAGCCCGATCCAGTACCAGCGGGCGAACTTTGCCCCGGACAGCAGCGCCATTCCGGTGGTGATGATGACGGCGAAGGCGACGATGCCAATGAACATGTTGGGGAACCCGAACACGGAGCTCTGCGGTGTCTGCATGACTTGCCCGCACGAGATCCACGGATTCACGTCGCAGACAGTGGTGTGGTTGGGATCTTTGAGTACCTCCAGCTTTTCGAGCACCAGGATGCCCGAGGCAAGCCACCCCACCACCCCGGTGATGACCAGCAGCCAGCCGAAGGGGCGGTCGCGGGTGGTTGCAGGTAAGACGGCGCCGGCGGTGGCGCGGGTGCGTTCGGATTCGTCGGCGTATGCGGTACCGGAATCCGTGCCGGCGGAAGGCGAGGTGCTGGGCATGGGATGGCGTCCTTTGTCTGGGGTGCTCCTGCCGAGATTGTATCGCCGCCAACTGGGAGCAAACTTGCCGCCGCCGCCGCAGGCGGCATTGACCGCCTTTGTCACGCAATTACAGCGATTTTGAAGTGCGGTGTGAGAGAATGAACGTGGCTGGAGCTCGAACCACATTCGAACTCCGGTCCGGTGGCTTGTTCCCAAGACCGCCAATGAGGAGCAGTGAAGGCTCCGGATACCTAGATCCGGCCTCCCGCATTCCATTGGACGGCACCTGGTTGTGGATTGCAGAAACAACGGGTTCCAGTGACATCCCCGCCGGCCTTTCAGGGCTGCCGCACCCCACTGCCGGTGCGAACCTGAGGGTATCCAATTGACTTCTGTCAACGCCTGAGGGTTTTGACAATATGTGCCCCAATGGGTGCCGGATGTGGCGGCATGTCAGGGGCAGGAGTGTCGCCACATATGGATAATGACCAGGTAATAGCCGTTAACGAAGAACAGGCTGCCAACGAGGAATCGGGAGCAGCCGAGGCTCCCAAGAGGGCCACCAGGACGCGGCGCAAGGCAGCGCCCAAGGCCACGGCGGACACTGACGCCGCGGCAACAACCCCGGAACTCCAGCAGCCCGCCGTCGCCGAGCCCGCACCGGGCGAGCAGGCGCAGGGCGAGCCCGGCGCTCCGGCTGCCGAGGCCAAGGCTCCCGTACGCCGAACCCGGTCCCGGAAGAAAGTAGCCGAGGAGCCGTTGCCCGCTTTCGCCGACGCCCCGTTGCTGATGCCGCTGCCACGGCAGGTGCCGTTGCCGCCCCGGCCGAGCCCGCCGTCGTCGAGCCCGCTGCCGAGCCCGAGGCCGCTGCAGAGCCCGAGCCCGAAGCGAAGCCTGTGCGCCGCCCGGCGCGTGGCCAAGCCCAAGGCCGTGGAAACAGCCGAAGCCGCTGCCGCAGAAACGGCCGCCCCGGAGGAAGCCCCGGCCGCAGGAGTCGAAACCCCGGCAGCAGAGACACGGGTTGAAGAGACCACTGTTCCGGAGATCCAGGCCGAGGCAACCGCGGCCGCCGGCACGCAGGAGGCGGCCGCCGAAGAGGAGCCTGAAGAACAGGCCCCGGTGGGATCGCTCTTCCTGGAGCCGGCGTCAGTCACGTCGATCATCTTTCAGGCTCCAGACCTGAACAAAGTGATCCGCCCGGCTGCCGCGCCGCCGCCGCCGAGGACAGCGACGTCGAAGGCGTCGAGGACGAGCAGGACGACGACGGCGGACGCCGCCGCCGCCGTAGCCGCGGGCGCCGGGGCCGGAGCCGCACTGACCGCGACATCACGGACACCGACGACTCCGACGTCGATGCGGACGGCAGCGATGCGGCCGACGACGCCGATGAAGAGATCACCGGCCAGGCCGACGACGGCGTGACGTCCCGCCGCCGCCGCCGCCGCCGCCGTGGCGACCTAGATGTGTATAAGAGACAGGGCGGGGAGGGCGACGATCCCCCCAACACCGTGACCCGCGTCCGTGCGCCGCGCGCCATCAGCGAGGCGCCGGTCAACAACCGCGTCACGTCCGTCAAGGGCTCCACCCGGCTGGAGGCCAAGAAGCAGCGCCGCCGCGAATCCCGCGACACCGGCCGCCGCCGCACCGTCATCACCGAGGCCGAGTTCCTGGCCCGCCGCGAATCCGTGGACCGCCAGATGATCGTCCGCCAGCGCGACGACAGAATCCAGATCGGTGTCCTCGAAGACGGTGTGCTGGCCGAGCACTTCGTGTCCAAGACGCAGCAGGACTCCCTGATCGGCAACGTCTACCTGGGCAAGGTCCAGAACGTGCTGCCGTCGATGGAAGCCGCCTTCGTTGACATCGGCCGCGGCCGCAACGCCGTGCTCTACGCCGGTGAAGTGAACTGGGAAGCGGTCAACCTCGAGGGCAAGCAGCGGCGGATCGAGAACGCGCTGAAGTCCGGCGACTCCGTCCTGGTCCAGGTCACCAAGGACCCGGTCGGCCACAAGGGCGCCCGCCTCACCAGCCAGATTTCGCTGCCCGGCCGGTACCTCGTGTACGTTCCCGGCGGTTCCATGACTGGCATCTCCCGCAAGCTCCCAGACGTCGAACGCAACCGCCTGAAGCGGATCCTCAAGGACCGCCTGCCGGAGAATGCCGGCGTGATCGTCCGCACCGCGGCGGAAGGCGCCTCGGAGGAGGAGCTGACGCACGATATCAACCGGCTGCGCGCGCAGTGGGAAGGCATCGAGGGTCAGTCGAGCTCCACGAAGGTCCTCGCCCCGGAACTGCTCTACGGAGAACCGGACCTGACCATCAAGGTGGTCCGCGACGTCTTCAACGAGGACTTCTCGAAGCTGATCGTTTCCGGCGAGGAGGCGTGGGACACCATCGAGGCCTACGTCACCTACGTGGCACCCGACCTGGTGGGCCGCCTGGAGAAGTGGACCAAGGACACCGATATCTTCGCGGCCTGGCGGATCGACGAGCAGATCCACAAGGCCCTGGACCGCAAGGTGTTCCTGCCCTCCGGCGGCTCGCTGGTGATTGACCGCACCGAGGCCATGACCGTGGTGGACGTTAACACCGGCAAGTTCACCGGCAGCGGCGGCAACCTCGAGGAGACCGTCACCAAGAACAACCTGGAAGCCGCCGAGGAAGTGGTTCGCCAGCTGCGCCTGCGCGACATCGGCGGCATCATCGTCATCGACTTCATCGACATGGTGCTCGAATCCAACCGCGATCTGGTCCTGCGCCGCATGGTGGAATGCTTGGGCCGTGACCGCACCAAGCACCAGGTGGCCGAAGTGACCTCCCTGGGACTGGTACAGATGACCCGCAAGCGCATGGGCACCGGTCTGCTGGAAGTCTTCGGCGAGCAGTGCGAGACGTGCGCCGGCCGCGGCATCGTCACCCACGACGAGCCCGTCGAGCACCGCCTGTCTCTTATACACATCGTGGCCGCTGAGCACCATGTCCCGCGGACCGAGAGCCAGCCCGTCGCCCGCACCGAGCGCAAGAGCCGCCGCCGCGGCAAGGGCGGGCAGGTTGCGACTGACGGCGCCCCGGCGGCTTCGGCCGCTGCCCACCCGGAGCCCACCGACGCGGAGCGCCACGCCAAGGCCGAAGCCACCCGGGCAGCACTGGCCAACATTGCAGCCGCAGCCCACGCCGCGCACCTGCATGAGGATGCCGCCCACAGCGCCACCGGCGACGCCGCCCGTCCGGACGTGCCCGCCGCGGCCGCCCCGGAAAGCCCGGTCGTGCACCGCGCCCCCGAGACGGAAAGCGTTTCGGGCCGCCCGGGTGCCGTGCTGACCTTTGGGCGGCGAGAAAGTGGTGCTGCCGTTTGTTGAGCACGCTGACGAACACGCCAAGGAATCCCCGGCACTGACCCTGGACCGGCTGGAGAAGGCCTTCGCCCACCTCGGCGAGCCGGCGCCCTCCGCTGGGGGAAACGCCCCGGCCGCCGCAGCACCGGCAGCTGCTGAACGCGCAGCTGCTGCCCCTGCTGCGGCAACGGCACGTCCCGCCACGGGAGCCCCGGGTTCTGACGGTGACCGCTATGAGGACCACTCCGCCCTGCAGCCCCGGGCCCGCCGCCCGCGCCGCAACCGCAGCGCCAGCCGTGCCCAGGGCGCAGCGAACGAGACGTCGGTGGAGCACCACGAGACGGCTCCGGCAGCAGCCACCGGGCACTCACACGAGGCCAAGGCTCCTGAAGCGGAATCAGCGGCGGCCGCCAAGCCGGCGAACGAACCGATCATTCTCGGAGTAGGCGTACCCGCCTCAGAACTCTGAGCTGACCCGTCATGACGGAGGCCGGTGCTGCAGTTGCAGCACCGGCTTCCGCTGGTTAACGCCGTTGGTCGTAATCCGCAACGCAGTGCCGGCGGCGGAGTTAGCCGCTAGGCTGGGGGACTGACACGGGGTGCCGCGCCAGGTGCCGGCTGAGATCCAAACCCGTTGAACCTGTCCGGTCAGCACCGGCGAAGGGATGTCTCGTTTGTCTACAGCATCTGTCCTGCCCGCGCCTGCGGCCGCTCCCGGTTCCGCCGTCAGCGACGTCGACACGACCGTCGCTACGTCCCGGACCATTCCGCGTGTCCTTGCCATCGCCGGCTCGGATCCGTCGGGCGGCGCCGGTATCCAGGCGGACCTGAAAAGCATCGCAGCCAGCGGCGGCTACGGAATGGCCGCCATCACGGCGCTGACCGCCCAGAACACCAGGGGGGTGAGCGGCGTGCACGTTCCGCCCGCGCCGTTCCTCACCGCGCAGCTGAACGCCGTCAGCGACGACATCAGTGTTGACGCCGTGAAAATCGGAATGCTCGGTGACGAGCAGGTGATCACCGCGGTCCGCAGCTGGCTGGAGAAGGTCCGTCCCGGCGTCGTTGTTCTTGATCCCGTCATGGTGGCGACGAGCGGCGACCGGCTGCTTCAGGCGTCCGCCGAGGCGGCCCTCCGCGCGCTCCTCCCGCTGGCTGACCTCATCACCCCCAATCTCGTGGAGCTGGGCATGCTGCTCGGCGAGCCCGAGGCTGCGAGCTGGTCCGAGGCGCTGGAGCAGGGCAGGCGGCTTGCAGCCGGAACCGGGGCCACCGTGCTGGTCAAAGGCGGCCACCTCGACGGCGATGACTGCCCGGATGCCCTGATCAACACCCGGGGCCTGCTGTCCGCCGACGTCGTGGTGGTGGACGGCCAGCGGATCCAAACGCGCAACAGCCACGGCACCGGATGTTCGCTGTCGTCCGCCATGGCAACGGTCCAGGCGAGGCTGGGGGACTGGGAAGCATCCCTGCGCGCCGTCAAACCGTGGCTTGCCGAGGCGCTCCGCACCTCCGACCAGCTGGAGGTGGGCAGCGGCAACGGACCGGTGAACCACTTCCACCACCTGCCGTCCGCGAACCTGCCCTCCGGTGACTTGACGCCTGGCGCCCCGGCGCCGGCCGGACCGCCGCGGCGGGAAGGCGACTTCGCCGAGCTACTGCGCGCAGAAGCCGCTGCCGATCTCGAAGCGATCTTTGGCCTGGGATTCATCAAAGCGCTGACGGACGGCACGCTTCCGGAGAAGCAATTCGCCTATTACCTTGCCCAGGACGCCATCTACCTCAACGGGTACTCGCGCGTCCTGGCACGGGCCAGTGCCCTTGCCCCCACCGAATCCGAACAGCTGTTCTGGGCCCGGTCGGCGCAGCAGTGCCTCGAAGTCGAATCGGAGCTGCACCGCAGCTGGCTGAGCACCAGGACGATGCAGGCGGAACTGGGGCCCGTCACCAAGGCCTACGTGGACCATCTGCTGGCCGCGTCGGTGTCCGGCAGCTATTCAGTCCTGGTGGCCGCGGTCCTGCCGTGCTTCTGGCTGTACGCCGACGCCGGGGAGGCCCTGCACGCGCAATTCGTTGCGGCCGGGGCGCCTGCGGCCCACCCGTACGCCGATTGGCTGCGGACTTACGCCGACGAGGACTTCGCCGCCGCCACGAGGAAGGCCATCGGCATCACTGACGCGGCGGGACTCGCCGCGTCGCCGGCCGAGCGGGAGGCCATGGTGACCGCCTTCCGGCAGTCCTGCCGCTACGAGGTGGAATTCTTCGACGCGCCGCGCCACCACAGCTGACCGGAATCGGGGGCCAGACCCGGTAAGATAGTCGCGCACGGTAACGGCAAGTCGGTGCGGAAGCCCTTGTGGCGCCTATCACGGACAACCCGCCGAAACCAGCCTCATTTGCGGCCGAAGGCAAAATTAGCGTATTCTAGATCTTCGGTGCTTACGCCAACACTTGGGTTATGACCCCGGGAACCATCCAATCGGAATAGTTCTTGGGTTAGCTCACGGGTTCCCCCGGGGAACCCACGGCGTTGAGGCACAGCGAGAGCCAGGCCAAACAATTGGACCCGGATTCCGCACGCAAATTTAGTAATAAACGTCGAGAGAAGTGAGTTCCCAAGTGGTGTACGCGATTGTCCGCGCAGGCGGCCGCCAAGAGAAGGTTTCCGTTGGAGACTTCGTTACCCTGAACCGCGTCGCCGGTGGAGCTGGCAGCACCATTGAGCTGCCCGCACTGCTCCTGGTGGACGGTGAGAAGGTCACCTCCGCAGCTGCGGACCTGGCCAAGGTAACTGTTACGGCTGAGATCCTTCAGGACCTTCGTGGTCCGAAGATCGTCATCCAGAAGTTCAAGAACAAGACCGGTTACAAGAAGCGCCAGGGTCACCGTCAGGAACTGACCAAGGTCAAGATCACCGGAATCAAGTAACCCCACCGGTTACGGTTCAGGTTTTCAGCAGATTCCCCAGAATTTAAAGGCAGGCATTCCAAATGGCACATAAAAAAGGCGCGAGCTCCACTCGCAACGGTCGTGACTCCAACGCCCAGTACCTCGGCGTCAAGCGCTTCGGCGGCCAGGTAGTTTCCGCAGGCGAGATCATCGTCCGCCAGCGAGGCACCCACTTCCACCCCGGTGCAGGCGTTGGCCGTGGCGGAGACGACACCCTGTTCGCACTGCAGGCCGGCGCTGTCGAATTCGGCACCCGCCGCGGCCGTCGAGTCGTGAACATCGTTGCTGCTGCAGCTGCAGAGTAACAACAAGATCTGAACCGGTGGAGCGGGCCATGATGGCCCGCTCCACTGTTCTTTTAACCGCATTACAATCAATTTGGGTGTCCAAGACAGCCAGGTTAAGCACAGAGGAGATTCACCGTGGCGAGCTTTGTAGACCGGGTAGTACTGCACGTATCCGGCGGTACCGGCGGCCACGGCTGTGTCTCCGTCCACCGTGAGAAGTTCAAGCCGCTGGGCGGCCCCGACGGCGGCAACGGCGGCGACGGCGGCGACGTCATCCTGCGGGTTGACTCGCAGACCACCACGCTGCTGGACTACCACCACGCCCCCCACCGGCATGCCACCAACGGCGGCCCCGGCATGGGTGACTGGCGAGGCGGCAAGAACGGTGAAACCCTGATCCTTCCCGTACCCGACGGCACCGTCGTGAAGACCAAGGACGGCCAGGTCCTTGCCGACCTGGTGGGCGAAGGTACCGAATTCATTGCGGCGGCCGGCGGCCAGGGCGGGCTGGGCAACGCCTCGCTGTCCTCCCAGAAGCGCCGTGCGCCCGGGTTCGCCCTGCTCGGCATCGAAGGCGACTCCAGCGACATCGTGCTGGAACTCAAATCCATAGCCGACATCGCACTGGTCGGATTCCCTTCCGCCGGCAAGTCGAGCCTCATCGCGGCAATGTCCGCCGCCCGTCCCAAGATTGCGGACTACCCCTTCACCACGCTCATCCCCAACCTCGGCGTGGTCCAGGCTGGCGAGGTCCGTTTCACCATCGCCGACGTCCCCGGACTCATCGAGGGAGCCAGCGAAGGCAAGGGCCTTGGCCACAACTTCCTCCGCCACGTGGAGCGTTGCGCGGCTTTGGTGCACGTTTTGGACTGCGGTACGCTCGAATCTGACCGTGACCCGCTCGCCGACCTCGCAATTATTGAAGCTGAGCTCGAAAAATACGCCGTTGACATGAGCTACGCCGGCACTGACGGCGAAGTTGTCCCCCTCAACCACCGGCCACGGCTGGTCGCCCTGAACAAGGTCGATCTGCCGGACGGCAAGGACATGGCTGAATTTGTCCGGCCTGAGCTGGAATCCCGGGGATACCGTGTTTTCGAAGTCTCAGCCACAAGCCATGAGGGCCTGCGCCAGCTTGGCTTCGCCATGGCCGAGATCGTCAAGGCCGCCCGCGACACCGTGGCCGCCACGCCCCCCAAGGTGCATGCTCCGGTGCTGCGTCCGCGTGCAGTCAACGTAGCCGGATTCAGGATCCGCCGCGAGGAAAAGAACCTGGAGCCGCTGTTCCGCGTCCTGGGCGAGAAGCCTGTGCGCTGGGTCAAGCAGACCGATTTCACCAACGAGGAAGCCATCGGCTACCTCGCCGACCGCCTCGCCAAGCTAGGCGTGGAAAACGAGCTGTTCAAGCAGGGCGCCAAGCCCGGCGACACCGTGGTGATCGGTGAAGACGACGGCGTGGTATTCGACTGGGAGCCCACCATGATGGCCGGTGCCGAGCTGCTCGCCTCTCCGCGTGGCACCGACGTCCGCTTTGCCGACATCGGCGACCGCCCCACCCGCGGGCAGAAGCGCGACGAACAGCAGGAGCGCCGCGACGCCAAGGCTGCGGCACGCGCCGAGCTGGAGGCCGAGCGCAAGGCCGGCATCTGGACTGAGTCAGTCAGCGGCCGCCGCGCTGCACGGCCGCTCAAGGAGAGTGGACTGAACACCGAAAATGAGGAGTGAACCCGCACACGTGACCGATAATTCCGCAATTGTCATCGAGGAACCCAAAACTGAAGACCGCAGCATGCTCGCCAGAGCGCGCCGCATCGTCGTCAAGGTAGGATCGTCGTCTCTTACGAGCATTAAGGGCGGAATCTCAGAGGAAGCGCTGACCGAACTCTCGGATGCGCTGGCCGCCAAGTGCAATGACGGAACTGAAATCATCCTGGTTTCTTCCGGTGCCATCTCGGCAGGACTGGCACCCCTGGGCCTGGCAAAGCGCCCGCGCGACCTTGCCACCCAGCAGGCCGCTGCCAGTGTGGGCCAGGGCCTGCTCATGGCCCGCTACACCCAAGCCTTCGGCGCCCACGGCGTGACCGTGAGCCAGGTGCTGTTGACCGCGGATGACCTGATGCGGCGCAGCCACCACCAGAACGCGTTCCGGGCACTGAACCGACTGCTGAACCTCGGCGTCGTGCCCGTGGTCAATGAGAACGACACCGTCGCGACCCACAAGATCCGCTTCGGCGACAACGACCGGCTCTCTGCCCTCGTGGCACACCTGGTCCGGGCTGACGCGCTGGTGCTGCTCTCCGACGTCGACTCCCTTTATGACGGACCGCCCTCCAAGGGCGCCAAGCGCATCCCGCAGGTCGACGGCCCGCAGGACCTTGAAGGTGTGTCCATCGGCAGCCCCGGCAAGGCCGGAGTGGGCACCGGCGGCATGCAGACAAAGGTCGAGGCCGCCACTATGGCTGCCGATTCCGGCATACCCGCACTGGTCACGTCCACGGCGAACGCAGCCGCTGCCCTCGCCGGGGAGGATGTTGGCACCTGGTTCACCGTGAACGGCGGGCGCAAGTCCGTGCGCATGATGTGGCTCGCCCACCTCGCGCACGTGGAGGGCCGGCTGATTCTTGACGACGGCGCTGTGCGGGCCGTGCGGGACAACCGCACCTCGCTGCTCCCGGCGGGGATTTCGGCCGTTGAGGGCACCTTTGAAGCCGGCGACGCCGTCGAAATGGTTTCCGCCGCGGGTACCGTTATCGCCCGCGGCCTGGTGAACTATTCGTCGGCTGAACTGCCGCAGATGCTGGGCCGTTCCACCGTGGAGCTGGGGGAGTCCCTGGGGCGGGGCTTCGACCGTGAAGTTGTTCACGTTGATGACCTGGTTCTGGTCTAACGGGCCGGCTCGCCTAGACTTGAATGATGACTGAGGCACTGATGAACCAAGCAGCAGAGACATCCAACGACGCTACGCAGGTCCCCTCCATGCCCGAAAACAGCCAGCCCTCACCCGCTGAGGTCGAGGCGGCGGTGTATGCGATCGCTGACCGGTCCCGCCTGGCTGCCCGCAGCATGGGCCGCGCAAACCGGGCTCTGAAGGATCAGGGGCTCCGCGCCATCGGGGCGGCCCTGCTGGAACGCAAGGCCCAGGTCCTTGCTGCCAACGCCAAAGACGTTGAGGCCGGCCGCGCGAATGGCACCTCGGCGGCCCTTCTGGACCGCCTGACCCTGACTGAGGCCCGGATCGAGGCCCTCGCCGCAGCACTCGACAACCTCGCTGGACTGCCGGATCCCGTCGGCAATGTGGTCCGCGGGCAGACCCTGCCCAACGGCCTGCGGCTTCGGCAGATCAACGTTCCCATGGGCGTCGTGGCGGCCATTTATGAAGCACGCCCCAACGTGACCGTGGACATCGCCGGTCTGGCGCTGAAGAGCGGCAACGCGGTGATCCTTCGCGGCGGCACCGCCGCAGCCGCCACCAACGAAGCGCTGATCCTGGTGCTTCGCGAGGCCCTCGAGTCCGTGGGCCTGCCGGCCGATGCCGTGCAGACGGTGGACCAGTACGGCCGCGAAGGGGCCAACGTCCTGATGCGCGCCCGCGGGCGCGTGGATGTGCTGATCCCCCGCGGCGGCCGGGAGCTGATCCAGACGGTCGTGAACAACTCATCGGTGCCGGTTATCGAAACGGGTGAGGGCAACGTCCACATCTTTATCGACGAATCCGCCAGCGAAGACATGGCCGTGGAGATCCTCCTCAACGCCAAGACGCAGCGGCCCAGCGTCTGCAACACAGTGGAGACGCTGCTGGTCCACTCCGGCTCAACCGTTCTTCCGGCCGTGGCTGCCGCCCTCAGCAAGGCCGGTGTCCGGCTGCACGCCGATGACCGGATCCGGGCGGCGCTTCCCGCGTCGGTGGAGTCCGTGCCCGCCACGGACGAGGACTGGGCCACGGAGTACATGGATCTGGACCTTGCCGTCGCCATGGTGGACAGCCTGGATGAGGCCGTGAAGCACATCCGCACCTGGTCCTCCGGCCACACGGAGGCGATCCTGACCAACGACCTCGGGAACGCCGAGCGCTTCATTGCGGAAATCGACTCCGCGGCGGTCATCGTGAACGCGTCCACGCGGTTCACCGACGGCGGCGAATTGGGCCTGGGCGCCGAAGTCGGCATCTCCACGCAAAAGCTGCATGCCCGCGGACCGATGGGCCTCACCGAACTGACCACCACCAAGTGGATCGTGCAGGGCGAGGGCCAGGTCCGCGTCTAGCAACGCGGTAACATAGAACAGAAGTCCTGAACGGCGGGAATGTCCGCCGTCGTCATCCTTTTATCCTAGGGGAGAACATGCTGCTCCAGCAGATCGCTGCGTCCGTTGCCGAACATGAAGAAAGGGCGCCGATGTTGGCCGAGCCATGGGTCTTTGGCGTGTCGATCTTTTCCATCCTGCTGATCCTCATGTTCATCACCCTCTCCTACACCAACCTGGGGAACCGCCACACGGCGGTTGACGAGCATGCAGACCCGCACCGCCAGCATCCCAACAAGCACGATCACGGCCAGGGTCACTAACATTCCTGCCGCATTGCGCCACCACGGTTCGGAACGCCGGCTGCGGCTGGGCGTGATGGGTGGAACCTTCGATCCCATCCACCACGGTCACCTCGTTGCCGCCAGCGAGGTGGCCGCGAAATTCGGACTGGACGAAGTGGTCTTCGTACCCACAGGCCAGCCGTGGCAGAAGTCCAGCAAGAAGGTCAGCGAACCGGAGCACCGCTATCTCATGACGGTGATTGCCACGGCGTCGAACCCGCGGTTTACCGTCAGCAGGGTCGACGTCGACCGCCCGGGTCCCACGTACACGATAGACACGCTTCGTGACCTGCGCACCCAACGGCCCGATGCCGATCTGTTCTTTATCACCGGAGCGGACGCCCTGGCTCAGATCCTGTCGTGGAAAGACATTGACGAGCTCTGGTCCCTGGCCCACTTCGTTGGAGTCACCCGGCCGGGTCACGAACTGGACGGCATGGGCCGGAAGGACGTCAGCCTCCTTGAGGTACCGGCCATGGCGATCTCATCGACGGACTGCCGCGCCCGCGTGGCCGCCAACAATCCGGTCTGGTACCTCGTGCCGGACGGGGTTGTCCAGTACATCGCAAAATACGGCCTCTACGCCGCTTCGCCGGCCCAGAACAGCAGCTCCGCGCTTACCCGAGACAGACGAACCAGCCAGCACTGAATGAGTTTTAGATGAGTCAGGAACAGCCACCCGTCCGCAGCCGCCGTGAACTACGGAAGGCCAGAGATGAAGCCCTGGGTAAGAACCAGGACGCCGGCACCACGGGTGCCGGCGGGGTAGCTCCTGCCTCGAAACAGCCGGCTAACACCGGCAAGAATGATGCTCCACGCAACGGCGAGGCCTTAGGCCCGGACAGCACGTCCCACCCCGGCATGGCCACCTCTGGCAAAGCCACCGGGCGCGTCCGCCGGGTAGCCCCCGGTCCCGTGGATTCCGTGCCGGCCGGCTCCGCTGCTGAGCGTTCGTCCCAGATCCGGGCCAGGGACCGTGCGGCCCTGCGAACCATCAAGGAACTGGCGGAAAAGGAAGAGCAGCTGTCCGGAGGCGGGCCGCCCACGCGCCGCCAGCTCAGGCTGATGCAGCTTAAGGAACAGGCTGTCACCTCGGCCATCGCCGTGGTCCCGCCTGCGGCAGCCGGTCCCGATGTGGCGCCTGCTCAACCTGGTGTGGCCCCCAAGGCTGCCCCGGCGCCCGCTGACGATGCTGTGCAGAAGCGTAACCCCAGCGCCGAGGACGGGGCCGGCGGCGGACGCGCGCCGGCCGCCGAGCCGGCGGGGCCGATGGGCGGTGAACTGCCCGACGGCATGACAGTCGAGCAGGCCCTTGAAGCACGCTCACTCATCGCCGCGCAGGCCGAGAACCAGATCGCCAAGATGGAACACATCGCGGCCACGGACCCCGAAGCCGTGGACCCGGAGATCCTGGCCGAACAGATTGCCCTCGCGGAACGGGCGGCCTGTCTCTTATACACATCTTGGCCAAACAGAAACTGGCTGAACAGAACACGCCGGCGCAGCCGCACAACGGCCCGTCCACCGCCAGCAACCTCGCCATGGTCACGCCCCTGGAGTTTGTCCAGGTGCCGGGCGTCGACCGTCCGGTGATGAAGCGTCCGGCCACCTCGTACGTTCCCGTGGTGACCAGCCCCGGGCCCCGCGTGCCGGCACGGGGAAAACGGCCATCCAAATCTGCCCGTTCCGCCGGAAGCACACCGTCAACGGGCAGGTCACGGGTCATTGCCCGCGCCGAGGCCGCCGCACGTGCGGCCGCGGGATCCGCGGCAGCGCCGCAGAATGCAGCCTGGGACGCGGAGGCGGGCGAGGATTTCACCGCGCTCCCTCCTGTGGCCGCGAAGTCCGCGTACGGTCTTGACCCCCTGGATGCTGCCACGGCCGGCCTCGGCCGTGCACACCGGCTCAGGCTCCTCCAGGTCGGGGTGCTGGCCCTGGGGGCCATCGCCCTCATCGCCGGCGTCATCATGATCATCAGCGGTCTCTCGCGCTGACTTCAGCAACGTTCCACCACACGTTTTACACCACTACAAGGAGTCCCGTGACTGCATCTGATTCATCCATCGCCACCGCCCGACACGCAGCAAGGGCGGCGGCCGACAAGATCGCCCAGGACATCGTCGCCCTCGATGTTAGCGAACGCCTCGCCCTGGCAGACGTTTTCTTGATTGCCTCCGCACCGAGCGAGCGCCAGGTCAACGCGATCGTCGACGGCATCGAAGAGGAGCTCATCAAGAAGGACCTCCGCCCGGTCCGCCGTGAAGGCCGTTCCGCCGGCCGCTGGGTCCTGCTTGACTACTCCGACGTCGTGATCCACGTCCAGCATGAGGAAGACCGCGTCTTCTATGCGCTTGAGCGGCTCTGGAAGGACTGCCCCGTAGTGGACCTGCAGCTGGGCGACGACACCTCGGCAAAGGCTACTGCTGCCTCCGAGCAGGAGTAGGCCAGCAGCGAACGGCACCGAATATGCCCGATTTGGAATTTTCGGAATCGCTGTTCTAAGATATTTGAGTTGCTTCGGAGGGATCCGGACAAAGGACAGGCCTGAGGCGAGAGCTGATGGCGTCGAAGCGGCGAAAATAAGGGGCTGTGGCGCAGCTGGTAGCGCACCTGCATGGCATGCAGGGGGTCAGGGGTTCGAGTCCCCTCAGCTCCACCCAGGAAACCGCCGGAACACGACTTAGGTCTGTTCCGGCGGTTTTTCTTTTCTCTCGTCTTGACGCAGCGTCGACGGGTACGGCAGCCGACGGCGTCCGGAAACTACCGCAACGTGCACGCCTGGACCCCACCGGTTAGCGCAGCGCCCCGGGACCGATATGATTCCCTGCATCAGGTGCGTTTTCAAAGGGGGGAGACATGGACGGGGCCGGACAGCTGGACCTCAGGACGCGCCGCGGCTGGATCTGGTTGATTGTCGCGGGATTTTCCGTGTTGGTCGCGGGGATCATCGTCGGTTTGCAGAAAACCGGACCACTTTGCGGCAGCCCGCTGCTGCCGGAAAGCCGCTCCGCTGAGATCTTCGACTCGCTCCGGCGCGGCTCCAAGGCCGCCGCGGAGTGTTACCGGAATATCGATTCCGCGTCGGTTCCGACGTGGGGCCTCATCGCCCTTGGTGTCGTCCTGGTCCTCGCCGCAGTCGTCATCCGTGTCATCAACATCAACCGCAGCTCCGTCGGCCTCTGAGACCCTGGCGTGGGTGGTCCCCGGCCGCATCTGCGACCGGGGACCTTTGCGGGAGGGACAGTCCGTGCGCTGTCTGCTGCAGTTGCGCGACAATGCGCCTTGGCGTTCTGTAAAAGCCCACCGCCCAATAGGCAGCCTTAGCGTGTCCCGGCATCCCTTCCGGTCTATGAGGGGATCTGTGCCGACTTACGTGATCTCCTGTTTATCCTGCGGGGCCGGCTACTGGTGGTGCAGCCTGCCCATAAGGACGTTTTATCACCGCAAGGACAGTCTGGCAATGCGCCCCACGCGGCCCGTGCATAGTGCCTTGAGGCCGTCCGTTGATAAGGGACGGCGGCGGCTGGGGGAGCCACCCGGGTCTCAGACAGGCGGCACCGCCGCCGGCCCAGCCCCGGTGATTACTTCCAATTATGGTCCTAACTTGCGAGCGACAACAGCGGCGCAAGCGCGCTGAGAGCCGGGTAGGGGCGGTCTCCGAAACAGGCTTCGCGTTCACTCAGCGGCCACGCTTTTCGGTCCGGGACTGCGGCCATTCTGCCCGTGGCGTACATCACAATCTGCCGATTGGCTTACGGCCCGATTCTGGATTACGCTAGTCAGGTTGCTTCCGGGAAACGCAAAACACTCCCGGAGAAACGGTTTGGGGCTGTGGCGCAGCTGGTAGCGCACCTGCATGGCATGCAGGGGGTCAGGGGTTCGAGTCCCCTCAGCTCCACCAAAGAAACCGCTGGAACAAGGGCTAAGCCCTGTTCCGGCGGTTTTTTCTTTACCGAAATCCAACGCGACTCGGCAGTCTTATCGGCCGCCTTTGGGTGCTGAGGCCACTGCGCCTGACCCGGCCTCGGAAGCGAGGCCTCCCCGCTTGGGCCTGCCGGACGCTCTCGTAAAGTAAGTAGGGTGAGCACCAGAATCAGCCCGTACGATGCGTGGCAGCGCCTCCTTGAAGGCAACGCGCGTTTCGTCACGGGAGATTCGCTGCACCCGAACCAGAACGCCTCCCGGCGCAGCGCTCTGGTGAACACCCAAAGCCCGTTCGCCGTCATCTTTGGCTGTGCGGACTCACGTCTGGCCGCGGAGATCATCTTCGACGTCGGCCTCGGTGACGTCTTCGTGGTGCGCACGGCCGGTCATGTGATCGACGACGCCGTTCTGGGTTAGCTCGAGTACGGCGTCTCGGTGCTCAAAGTCCCTCTGATCGTCGTCCTCGGACATGACAACTGCGGTGCCGTCACCGCTGCGAAAGACGCCGTGGAAACGGGGGAGGTGCCGCTGGGCCACATCCGCGACCTGGTTGATCGGATCACCCCGTCGGTGCTGAGCTCGCTGCGCCAGAACAAGACGAACGTCAACGACATGGTCGTCGAACACGCCAAGCAGACGGTGGGCCGTCTGCTGGACGGCTCACGGGTGATTTTCGACGCCGTGGACAATTACTCCGCCGCGGTGATCGCCGTCGCGTGCCGGCTCGAAGAGGGCAGGGCGCAGCTCGTCTCCGTATCTGGCGTCCTCTGAAGCTGGCGAAACCCTGCGCCAACCTGAGGACGGAGCGTAATCCGCAGCTGAAGGGGCAGGCAAGGTCCGAGACTATGGACGGGAGCGGCAAGCAGTCTTAGGCTAAGGGAGCGTGACGGAGCCTTTGGGCTCCGGGGGGCAGCCCAATTGGGGGAGGCCTCGAACGCCGCTGGCGGCAGCATGGCAACGTGTCGTCGCCGGCACCTAATCTTGCCATATCGGGCGCCGGGCTGACGCGCCAGCCTGGGCAGTTTGCGTACTCCCGTTGGCGCCGGCGCCGGACCGCGCGGCATTTCTCGCCAGATGTGTAACGACTTGCCCCAACCCGGAAACTAAGTGCTTGAGCGGGCAATCCACCCGCTAACAAAGCGCTTCCAGGCAGCCGAAAGCGTAGCCGCCAGCGTGACATCCACTGCGACGGCAGCCACCCGGGCCGGGAGGGTCCTCCCTGGCAGCCCCTTGAAGCGGTCGTGTCTGACGGTACCGGCGATGACCTCTTCCGCGTCTCGAGCGGCGCCGACGGCATCGGCTGCACAGCGGGCCCCGTTAACCGCACCGTGCTGGACAAGGCAGCTGTCCCGGGAATGCGTGAAACCGATGGCACCATGCCGATGTTCGAGTTCGCAGTGGAAAATGCCGGCAGTGAAGACTGGTACACCGTGATGGTCGGCCATCCCAGAAACCTGGAGGAGGGCGCCACCTCGTCGGGCTGTGCGTTGCTCGCCATGGGAAACGGGGGCGCTCAAACCGGGGTCGTCTTCAACCAGCCGCCGCGGCCGGCCTTCCCGAGCCGCGATGCAGCCAAAGCCTGGATGGCCACGGAACAGTACGCCCAGCTCAAGGCGCTGATGATAAGCCTGACTTACTCCTGACCTTCGTGGATCCGTGAGGAAAAATTCACCTGTGATTCGGCCGGCGCGGCCGTTACGGGGCCTAGGATGAACCTCGTCATCACAACTACGCATGGGGGAATATATGACTTACCAGCAGCCATATCCGGCACAAAACGTCCAAGGGTCCGAACCGCCACTCTGGGCGCCCCTCTACGGCGCAACCTTCCAGCAGGCCGTTCGACGTTTCTTCAAGAAGTACACCGTCTTCCACGGGCGGGCCAGCCGCAGCGAGTACTGGTGGTGGGCACTCGTCTCATTTGCGGTGTCGATCGTCCTGCAGATCCTGATCAGCACCGGAACTGCAGGGGCTACGACGTCCGCGTCCGGGGCTGTCACCTCCGCTCCCGGACCCGGCCTGTTTATCGGCGGCGCCCTCGCCGTCGTGTTCGGCCTGGCAACCATCATCCCGTCCCTGGCGCTGGGGGCGCGGCGGCTCCACGACGTCAACCTCAGCGCCTGGCTGATGCTCGTGGCGCTGGTGCCGTTCCTCGGTGGCCTCGCGCTTCTAGTGATGACGATTCTTCCGTCCAATCCGGCAGGGCAGCGGTTCGACCAGCCTGGCGGCATCTAGGCCAGCCGGACCACAAACCGGTCGAGCAGTAAGTCAGCGTTAAAGAAGGGGCGGCACACGTTGTGCCGCCCCTTCTGGACGTTCGGGCCCGGAGGCTTCGCCCTTAACGTCATCCGTTGCGGAAGCCGGTCAGCCAGCGCATGGCTTCAACGCTGTCCGTGAAGAATCGGGTTGGGCAGGGACAAGAGTGATCGTGTCCTGGAGCTGAAGCCGCGAATCCGAAGCTCGGGATGGCCGGGGTCCGGCGCACTCCCCCTAGAAGCACCGGACCCGGCAACACCTGCCGCGGTCCCATGGTTGAAGGCTCGGCACCATCAACTCGGGCCGCACAGCTGACATACTCTGAGCATGGCCTCCTTCGAATGCACAACCTGGGCAAGGATGCCCAGGGAAGAGCTGTTTGACCTTTCTCGCAGCATCGATGCCCACAAAGACTCCATGGCGCAGTCCCGGGAGGAAGCCGTGGCCGGGGTCATGTCAGGCCTCATTTCCCTAGGGCAGGAAGTCACCTGGCGGGCGTGGCACTTCGGTGTGCCAATTCGAATGACCAGCCGGATCACCGAAATGGAAACGCCCCTTTACTTTGTCGATGAGCAGGTCAACGGCCCATTCCGCAGCTTCCGGCACGTCCACGAATTCAGTGAGGACGCGAATGGAACCGTGATGGTTGACCGGATCGACTTCAAAGCGCCTTTCGGCCCGATCGGGCGCCTGGCGGAGAAGCTCGTCCTGGCCCGCTACCTTCGCAGCCTCATCGAGCAGCGCAATCAGCACCTGACTGCCGGCTCGCGATCACGGTGACCCAGCGCACCCGCACGTCACTCCGGGGAGTGCCCCTTCGGCCGTGAGGGCGGGATGTGTCCCTGGCGCGCGGCCTCACGAACCAGGAGCCGAATGTTCGCGAACAGCACCGCCCTGACCGTCAGCGGGTCCAGCCGCTGCCCCCGCCGGATCCGGAACTCAAGTTCCTGGCAGCACCTTTCCAGCCGCAGGGCGCCGGCCATCGCTGAGGTGGCCTTCAGGCTCACCACTGCATCACGGGCCGCCCGCAGATCTCCGCCGGCCAGGCCATGGAGTATTTTCGCCGCCCTGCCGGGCAACATCTGTAGGAAATCGTCGATGAAGGCCTGCGCGAACGCGGGCCCGACCTCTTCCGCGAGCGTCTGCAGCGGACCGCTATCCAGCACCGGAACCTCGTCCCCGCCCGTCACGCCACACCGCCTACCGCTACCAGCTGCATCTTCGCGCCCATCCATCAGCGTGCCGCACCCTTGCTGCGCGGCTCCATGACACACCTTCCCGCGGGGACCTCAAGACCGAGGAAGCTTTCCCCGATGTTCGGATCAAGATCGCCTGTGACTGTCCGGGGGCCGGCGGAGGCCCGGGGGTGCCGCCGGAATGCCCCGACTAACATAGGGACGTGAACGAGATTCTTCCCCCTTGCCCCAAATGTTCCAGCGAGCACACGTACGAGATGGGCGCCCTCCTGGTCTGCCCGGAATGCGGCCACGAATGGTCACCAGCGCCGGTTGAAGCGGACCAGCCGGCGGAACGGGTCATCAAGGACGCGGTGGGCAACGTCCTGGCCGACGGCGATACCGTCACCGTGGTCAAGGACCTCAAGATCAAGGGAAGCTCCAGCGTCATCAAAGTGGGCACCAAAGTGCGCGGCATCCGCCTCCTGGACGGCGTGGGGGACCACGACATCGACTGCAAGGTGGACGGCGTGGGCCCCATGCAGCTCAAATCCAGCGTGGTCAAGAAGGTCTAGGGACAGGTTGCGGAAACCGGAGTGGAAACTTCCGTGAGGGCTGCCGACGTCGTGGTCATCGGCGCGGGCCAGGCTGGGCTGTCCGCCGCCTACCACCTCGCCCGCCGCGGCTTCATGCCCGCGCACCGGATGCCCGCGCCACGAGTGCCCGCCGGCGCCCACCCGGACGGCCAGTCCGCGCGAACCTACGCGGTGCTGGACGCCGAGGACGGCCCGGGCGGCGCCTGGCGGCACCGCTGGAAAAGCCTGCGGATGGCCACGGTCAACGGAATCAGCGATCTCCCCGGCATTCCGCAGCCGGACGTTGATCCGGCCGAACCCAGCTCGGCGTTCCTGACCCGGTACTTTGCCGGCTATGAGCGGGAACTCGGCATCGCCGTCGAACGGCCGGTCAAGGCGCTCGCGGTCGAGCGCGAGGACGCCGATCCCGCCGGCCGGCTGAGGATCACCACGTCCGACGGCGGGTGGTCGGCGCGGGCTGTCATCAACGCCACGGGAACCTGGACCAGGCCGTTCTGGCCGATCTATCCCGGACAGTTCACGTTCAGGGGCGCCAGCTCCACGTCGCGGACTACGTCTCCGCCGAGGAGTTCCGCGGGCTGCACGTCGTCGTCGTGGGCGGCGGCATTTCCGCCGTCGGGCTGCTCGACGAGATCTCAAAGGTGACCTCAACCAGTTGGTTCACACGCCGCGAGCCCGTCTGGCGGGAGGCGGCGTTTGACCGGCAGGCCGGCCATGACGCCGTCGCCCTGGTGGAGGACCGCGTGCGGCGGGGGCTGCCGCCGCAAAGCGTCGTCGCCGTCACCGGGCTCAGCTGGACCCCGGCGCTCCGGGCCGCAGCCGCGCGGGGGTGCTCGAACGTCGCCCCATGTTCACCGGCATAGAGCCCGACGGCGTGCGGCTGACGGACGGAAACCTGCTCGCCGCGGACGTGATTCTCTGGGCCACGGGCTTCCGCGCCGAGCTGGAACACCTGGCGCCGCTGCACCTGCGAGGGCCGGGCGGCGGCATCGCCATGGAGGGCACTCGGGTCGCGGCGGAGCCGCGCGTGCACCTCGTGGGCTACGGGCCGTCGTCGTCGACCATCGGCGCCAACCGCGCCGGACGGGCCGCCGTCGCTGAACTCCTGAAGCTCCTGGCTTCGGAGCCCGCCTGAGCAGGATCCACGGTAAGTTTGCACAGGAGCCTGGCCGGCCGGCGACAGGCAGACGCATAACCAATCAGCAGGGAAGAGGCGGCGGCAACACGTGGCAGAGAACAGTCTTGGGCACCTTCTGGGCAGGCTGCGGAGGTACCCGGACGTCGAGGCCGCCAACCTGCAGGCGTGGGACGCCACCGACACGCGTCTGCTGGACACCGCGGCGGAACTCCTGACACCTGCGAGCACGGTTGCCGTGATCGGCGACCGCTACGGCGCACTGACGCTGGGACTGCTGGGCGGGCCTGGTACGCCTCCGGCGCCGCAGGTCCGCGTGTACCAGGACCTCGTCACCGGCGAGCGGGCCCTCCGGCACAATGCAGCTTCACTCGGCATCGACGGGGGCTTTGAGCAGCTGCCGCTGGGCGCGGAACTGCTGGCGGGCGCCGACGTCGTTCTGCTGCAGCTGCCCAAGACGCTCGCTGAACTCGAGGAGATTTCCGACGCCGTCGCGCGCTACGCCCCGAACGGCGCTGTGTTGCTCGCCGGCGGGCGCGTCAAGCACATGTCCCTGGGCATGAATGCGGTGCTCGGGCGATTCTTCGAAACGGTCCAGCCCCAGCTGGCCCGGCAGAAATCGCGGGTTCTCATCGCCTCGGAGCCAAAACCCGTCGAACCCGCCCCGCCGTATCCGGTGACCGAGCGCAACGCCGAGCTGGATCTGCAGGTGTGCGCGCATGGCGCCGTTTTTGCGGGCACCAAACTCGACATCGGCACGCGTTTCCTGCTGGAGTTCCTCCCCGGGATCCCCGCAGCGGCTACAGCGGTGGACCTCGGCTGCGGAACCGGGATCCTGGCTTCCATGTACGCTCGCCGCCATCCCGATGCGGCGGTGATCGCAACGGACCAGTCGGCGGCCGCCGTCGCTTCAGCGCGGGCCACGGCGGCGGCAAATGGCCTGGACCGGCAGATCACGGTGCTCCAGGACGATGCCATGGGCTCCGTTCCTGATGGCAGTGCCGGGCTCATCCTGCTGAATCCGCCGTTTCACCTGGGAGCCAGCGTCCATGCCGGGGCCGGGATTAAGATGTTCGAGGCAGCGGCCCGCGTCCTTGCCCCCGGCGGTCAGCTCTGGACCGTGTTCAACAGCCATCTTCACTACCTGCCGGCCCTTGAGAGGCTGGTCGGGCCCACCTCCGTACAAGGCAGGAACCCCAAGTTCACCGTCTCGGTCAGCGTCAAACGGCACGCATGACGAGGGGCAACGGAGGCGCCGGATGGTCTGCGATTCCGCCAGCGCGTGGGGCGTACCCCTATACCGGGACGTAACGTACGATTCAGACATCGATACTGGCCAACCGAAGATGCTTAGGGGAATCCTTGACTGAGATCCGCCAGCCCGCACCGCGGCGCGGAACTAACCTGCCCCGCATGGGTGACTTCAACCTGACCGTCATTCTGGACGCCGTTCGGCGTTCGTCCGGCGGCTTAAGCCGTGTCGAACTGGCCCAGATCGTCGGGCTGTCCCCGCAGACCATCTCGAACATCTCGCGCCGGCTCCTGGACCAGAGCCTCATTGTGGAAGCCGGCAAGGAAGGGAGCGGGCCAGGAAAACCGAGGACCATCCTCCGGCTGAATCCTGCGGGGATGTATGCCGTGGGCGTGCATCTGGATCCCGCTGTGGCGACCTTTGTCGTCCTGGACCTGGTGGGCGCCGTGGTGCTGCATTCGATGGTCAAGATCCCGGACAACGGCAACCCTGAGGCGGTCATCGCCGCCATAGCCACCGAGATCGACAAGCTGGTCGAAGCATCGGGTGTGGACCGGGAGAAAATCGCCGGCCTGGGCATCGCAGCCCCCGGTCCGATCGACCACGACAACGGGGCCGTCGTGGAACCGCCGCTCCTTGACGGCTGGGACCGGGTGCTGCTGCGTGATGCGTTGGCCGACGCCACCGGCCTTTCCGTCCTCATGGACAAGGACGTGACCAGTGCCGCCGTAGCGGAAACCTGGGCGGGCGGCCCCAGCGGCGCCGGCAGTTTCGTCTTCATGTACATGGGGACCGGCATCGGCTGCGGCATTGTCCTCAACGACGAGGTGGTCCGCGGAACATCAGGTAACGCCGGCGAAATCGGCCACATCATCGTGGACCCGGACGGCCCGCCCTGTGACTGTGGCCTGCGCGGCTGCGTGAAGTCCTCGTGCATACCGCAGGTCCTGGTGGCCCAGGCCCAGGCGGCAGGAATCCTGTCGGACGAAGGCCCGCTGACCGGCGGTTCCGTGGTGCAGGAACGGTTCGCCCAGCTCTGCGAGGCCGGGGAGGCCGGCAACAGCGCCGCGGCGGCCATCATTGACAAGTCGGCGGTGCTGGTGGCCCGGGCGGCGTCGGTGGTGGCCAATACCCTCGACGTGGAACGCGTCGTCTTCGGCGGCCCGTTCTGGGGCTACCTGTCACGGCGTTACCTGGAGTTGGTCCCGGACCTGATCCAGCAGAACAGCGACGCGGGCAACATCCACGCGATCGAAGTGGTGGGCACAGGAGTGGGGGAGGACGTGGGCGCCATCGGCGCCGCCTGCCTTGTCCTGGAGCACACGCTCGCGCCGCGGGCCCAGCGGCTCCTACTGGAGGGCTAAGGCCGCTAGTCGATGTCTTCGACGATGGTCCCGTACGGAATCGTGTCGTCGAGATGCGCCTGGTGACCCTTGGGTATGAACAGCACCCTGACGCCGTGCAGTTGGTCCGCGGCCGACTGGAGCAGGATCGGGCGGACCATGTCAACAAAGCGGGGGTCCTTGCCGACAAGGTATTCCTCGTAACTGGCTGGTAGCTGCGTCATGGCATCAGGATAGTCCCGTTCGTTCGACAGGGGGAGGGTGTACCCCGGCGGCCGGAATCGCCGGGGTAACCGCGCCGATACAGGGAGCGCGCGCTTGGCCTTCAGTCCGCACTGGCCGGACTGAAACCTGCTCCCTTAGTAACCGCTGGTTGTCTCAGTTGTCACTTCGGCCTTGGCCGTCTTTGCGTAGACGTTCTTGCTGACCGTGTACGCGTGCTGGTCGATCTTCATGGCCTCCTGGTTGACTTCGGCCAGCTTGGCGTCCGTGAGCTGCTCCACCTTGACAAGGTCGAGGGTCTCCTGGTCCGCGCCACCCACAGCCGTCACCTTGATCAGGCCCGTGCCGGCTGAATAGAACTTACGCTGGTGGCCAACGGCGGGTTCCAGGGGGTTGCGTTCATCAATCACCAGAACATCGTCGTAGCATCCCGTGGGAACGCAGACCCGCTGCTGCTCCTGGAAGACCTGTCCGCAGTCCAGGAAGTTCACCTTGGGTGCGTGTGCCTGAACGTAGCTTGGGGATCCGATCTTCGGCTCAGCCTGCATGGCGATGCCCGCCTGGGCCAGGTCGAGTGAGTGGATGAACGTGCTCGGGGCGCCCGTGAACTTGCCGTTCTCGTACTCTTCCGGATACTCACCGAAGAGCCAGACTGTTCCGCTCTCGGTCTGGGCAAAGAAGGCCAGCTCCGATTCCACGATCACGCCGTCTGAGTAGTCACGGTCCCACATGACCAGGGTCTTCACGCCGTCAATCACCTTGGTGAGGCCGGTGACCGTGTGGACAACAGTCCGCTTGGTCGTCCCCTCGGCGCTCTTGACGTCGCCTGTTGTTGTGTACTGCGACCCGGGCTTCAGCGGAAACCACTTGTTGTCCAGCCTTGGGGACTGCTGGAAGTGGGCGGGATCGTAATTTATCGCGGACCCTGGTCCGCAGAGTTCCGCGGCATTCGCCGTCCCGGAGGCTGCCGGCGATGCCGAGTCTGACGTCGTCCCCGTGGATGATGCCGATGCCGTGGGTGATGCTGAGCCGGATGTTCCGGTGGACGTGGCCGGCGGGGTGGTGCCTTGCTGCGTTGCGCACGACGTCACTGTCGTCAACGCCAGCAAGAGCACAAAAGCGGAACCGATCACCGTTGGTCGATTGTGAGGCTTGAACATCTCGTGGCCTTTCGCCGTTGGGATTAATGGCTTCCAGCAACGGCGCGGCGCCGCCCTCGGTGCAGAGGGCGGCCGCGGTGCGGCGCTGGTGATACCGCGCCTTGGCAAAGGGGACGTAGCGACGCCGCCCTTTGAAGGGCGCGGGATAGGGTCTCTCGGGGCACTTCACCGAGGAACGTCCAGAAGGCCTCCTTAACCTGAGACCGTTGCCAAATCCGGATACGACGTGCACAAATAATGGACTAGATTTATCCGTTTGAAAAGGGGTTGGGCCGCTGAAGGGTAGCCGTACGGGGCGTCCAGACGAATATTATTCTGAAACCGGAACGGCCCTAGCGTAAGAATGCGTCTTAATTCGATGGCCGACTTGAACCCACCCCTGCGCGGCTTCTAGAGTTCTATACAAGTTACCGAGGTAACGTGTCAGCGATCCTCCGCTGTGGATATGCCGCCTGCCGGCAGCCCAGGAGGGTGTGGGTGCCCCCATGTGGGCCTGACATTTGCTCACGGACAACTTCTATTCAGGCGTAACAGTCGCGGCTGCGCCCTGCCGAAGTTCGTTCCGTGTTCCCCAAACTCAATTCATTGACCGCACACTGCACGGCTCCGCCACTGCAGGAAGCCTTCAATGGCCCATAGCCAAGGACGCAAATGTCACCACCCAGCCTTATTGACACACATCCAAATCTTTCCGAGACGGCACCCGTGGCGCTGTCCTATGAGCTGTTCCCGCCGCGGTCGCCTGCGGCTGCAGAGACGCTCTGGACCACGATCCGCGAGCTGGAGACGACTGACCCCGACTACGTGTCCGTCACCTACGGTGCCAGCGGCTCCAACCGCGACACCGCCGTCGAACTCATCAACCGCCTGGTGCTCGAGACGACGCTCCGTCCGCTGGCACACCTGACCTGCGTGGGCAACACCCCGTCGGAGCTGGCCGAAATCATCGGCGAGCTCCTGGACGCCGGGGTGCGGGGCATCCTGGCCCTGCGCGGCGACCAGCCCAAGGACAGCGGAGAGCCCGTCAGCGGTTCGCTGCGCTACGCCCAGGACCTGATCGAACTCATCCGGCGGGTGGAGCAGCGGCGTTCGGCGCTGCTCTGCGCCGGCAAGGTCGCCGTAGGCGTGGCAGCCTACCCCACCCGGCATCCGGAGTCGCCGAGTGAAGCCCACGACGTCGAGGTCCTGCTGGCCAAGCAGCGCTCCGGCGCTGACTTCGCCATCACGCAGGTGTTCTTCCGGACCGAGCAATACGCGGACCTGATCACCCGGGCACGCCGGGCCGGCGTCACCATTCCGATCATCCCCGGCGTCATGCCGCTCACCAGCCTCCGCAGGCTCAAGCGCCTCGGCGAGCTGACCGGCGTCGAACCGGCACCGGAGCTCATCGAGCGGCTTGCCGCGGCAGACTCCGACGCCGATCGGCTCCGCATCGGCGTCAGCGCCACGGTGGACCTGGCCAACGCGGCCCTGGACGCCGGAGCGCCCGGCCTCCACCTGTACACGTTCAACGAACACCAGAGCGCGCTGGAGGTCCTGGACAAGCTGTCGCTTGTCCGGCCGGCACGTTCCGCCAGCCGCCTGAACGCGATCGCCCGCCGCCAGCTCGCGAGCTGACACCACCGCCAGCTGACCGCCCCAAGACACTCACAACTTCCCAACCATTCAAGGAATTCACATGACTGAGCAGAACACCGCCGTGCCCACTCCGTTCCCGTCCGCCTCGATCCTGGGCTACCCCCGCATCGGCCGCCGCCGCGAACTGAAGAAGGCCGTCGAAGCCTACTGGGCCGGCAAGATCGACGCCGCAGCCCTTGACGCCGCCGCCAAGGAAATCCAGCTGGGCACCGCCAAGCGCCTCCAGGGCCTGGGCCTGACCGAAGCCGCAGCGGTTCCGGGCACGTTCTCCTTCTACGACCAGGTGCTCGACGCCGCTGCCCACCTCGGCGCCGTGCCGGCCCGTTTCGGCAACCTCCTGAACGCCGAGGGCCAGCTGGACATCGACGGCTACTTCACTCTTGCCCGCGGCAACAAGGAACAGCAGCCGCTGGAAATGACCAAGTGGTTCGACACCAACTACCACTACCTCGTGCCGGAAATCGGCCCGGAGACCAATTTCGCGCTGACCTCCAGCCGCATCGTTGAAGAGTTCGAATACGCGCTGGCCAACGGCGTGGAAACCCGGCCGTACATCGTGGGCCCGGTCACCTTCCTGCTCCTGAGCAAGGCTTCCGACGACGCCCCGGCCGGCTTCAGCCCGCTGTCCCGCCTCGAGGACGTCCTGCCGGTCTACGCCGCGCTGTTGGAGAAGCTGGCCGCCGCCGGCGCCAGCTGGGTCCAGCTGGACGAGCCTGCCCTCGTGGTGGACCAGGACACCTCCGCCGAGGAGATCCAGGCCGCGGTTGCCCGCTCCTACGAGGTCCTCTCCGCCGCCGCACAGCGCCCGCAGCTGTTCGTCTCCACCCCGTACGGCGCACTGAATGGCCAGCTCGGCACCCTCGCTGCTACCAACATCGACGCCCTGCACATCGACGTCTTCAAGGGCGCCGTCCCCTCCGCGGCAGCGCTCGCCGCCCTGGGCAGCAAGACCCTGGTTGCCGGTGTCGTGGACGGCCACAACATCTGGCGCAACGATCTTGCCGCCTCCGCGGAGAAGATCGCCGAACTGAAGAAGTCGGTGGCCAAGCTGGCCATCAGCACCTCCACCTCCACCCAGCACGTCCCGCACGACGTCGAGGAAGAGGCGCAGCTGTCCGAGCAGCTCCGCAGCTGGCTGGCATTCGCCGACCAAAAGGCCGTTGAGGTTGTGACCCTTGCCGGCCTGCTGACCGACGCCGCCGCCGTGCAGCCGGCCATCGATGAAGCCACCCGCATCATCGCCTCCCGCGCCGCAGCCGAAGGCGTCCAGCGCGCCGACGTCCGGGCCCGCACCGCCGCCCTGACCCCGGCCGACTTCAACCGCTCCGAGTACTCGGTCCGCGAAGCCGCCCAGGAACACGCCCTGCACCTGCCGCCGCTGCCCACCACCACCATCGGCTCCTTCCCGCAGACGTCGGAAATCCGTTCGGCCCGTGCCCGCAACAACAAGGGTGACCTCACCAACGAGCAGTACGAGCAGCTCATGAAGGACGAGATCAAGCGCGTCGTCGACCTGCAGGAAGAGCTCGGCTACGACGTCCTGGTGCACGGCGAGCCCGAGCGCAACGACATGGTCCAGTACTTCGCCGAGAACCTCGAAGGCTTCGACGTCACGGTCCATGGCTGGGTCCAGTCCTACGGCTCACGCTGCACCCGTCCGTCCATCCTCTGGGGCGACGTCACCCGCAGCGCCCCCATCACCGTGAAGTGGGCAGAGTACGCCCAGTCGCTGACCAGCAAGCCGATGAAGGGCATGCTCACCGGTCCGGTCACCATCCTGGCCTGGTCCTTCGTCCGCGACGACCAGCCGCTGGGCGAGACCGCCAACCAGGTGGGCCTGGCGCTGCGCGACGAAATCGCCGACCTCGAAGCTGCCGGCATCAAGGTCATCCAGGTGGACGAGCCCGCCCTGCGCGAACTCCTTCCCCTGCGCAAGGCCGACCAGGCAGCCTACCTGGACTGGTCCGTGAACTCGTTCCGCCTGGCCACCGCCGGCGCTGCCGACGCCACCCAGATCCACACCCACCTGTGCTACTCGGAGTTCGGCGCCATCATCGACGCCATCGACGGACTGGACGCGGACGTCACCTCGATCGAGGCCGCACGTTCCCGCATGGAGGTTGTCCACGACCTCGAGTCCCACGGCTTCGGCCGCGGTGTCGGCCCGGGCGTCTACGACATCCACTCGCCGCGCGTTCCGGGTGAGCAGGAAGTCACCGAGCTGCTCAGCACCGCTGTGAAGCACGTTCCGTCCCGCCAGCTCTGGGTCAACCCGGACTGCGGCCTGAAGACCCGCGGCTACGCCGAGACCGAAGAGTCCCTGCGCAACCTCGTCGCAGCCACCAAGACGGTCCGCGCGGAACTGCTGGAAGCAGCAAAGTAGGAACCAGCAACCACGCACGACGGCGGGCGGCCACCTTTGGGTGACCGCCCGCCGTCGGCGTTTAACTGCTTGGGGAGATCAGGGCTCCCAGACGATCTCGTCGTCGACCACGCCGTCCTCGTCCGCGGACGCGACCAGGACCTCGTCGGTGAAGTGGGAGCCGAGCGTGAAATCGAGGACGAAGTAGCGCTCGGGCTGGCCGGGGTAGATGCCCACGTGGCCGAGCTTGAGCGCCTTGAGGAACACGGCGTTGGTGAGCTGGCTCTTGTCCGTGACCCCGAAGACCTTCTGCAGCTGCTCGTCCTTGATGGCGTTGCAGTGGAAGCGAAGGTACTCCTGCGCGCTGGTGCCCTCCTGCTCGAGTTCCTCGGCGATCATCTCGCGGACCTCGTCCACGAGCTCGGGGAGGTAGCGCAACCGGTAGTCCACCTTGTGCATGGCCGCCTCATCGAAGTGGTCATGCGCGTTGATGTTCAGGTCAAGCTCAAGGCGTTGGCCAGCCAGCTCATGCTCCGCGGCGACGTTGTGGTCCCTGCCGTGGTTGAGTTCGATTTCTCCGAAGTGCTGGCTCGCTACCTTGGTGGTCATATCTTCAACATAGACCCGAAAAGCGGTGCATTCCAGCATCGGGGCTTATTTATCTGAGGACCCCAGGCTGCCCAGCGTGTCAGCCAGCAGGTCAACGAAGAGCTGCACCCGGGCGGTCTTCTTGTCGTTGATCAACAGCGCAAACACATTGCGCGCCAGCCTGATCTCGGGAACGTCCAGCACCACCACGCCTGCCGGCCGGTGGCGCAGCGCAAGCTCCGGAACGAGCGCAGCGCCCAGCCCGGCGGCCGCCATTTCGAGGCTGGCGTGGAAGTCGTCGCTGTAGGCCACGACGCGTGGGTGCAGGTTGCAGCTGGCAAAGAGCCGCTCGATCACCGTGGCGTCGCTCGTGCCCGGGTGGTGCATGATCCACGGCATGTCCGAGAGGTGGTCGGCCGCCACCTTGGCGTCCGTTCGGAACCCCCAGCCGGAGGGCAGGACCACCCGGAAGTTGTCATCGCCGATCCACTGCCGGTTGATGGTGTGCGGCCACGCCAGTCCGGATTGGCCCACCTGATAGACGAGCGCGACGTCAAGGTCGCCGCCGGTACGCAGCCCCTGGATGGTCTGGGCCGGCTCGGCGACGGAGACCCGGAGGTCGATGCCGAGTCCCTTCCACTGCGGGTTCTTCAGGATCCGCGGCAGGACGTAGGTTGCGAGGCTGGGGAAGATGCCAAGCCGGAGTTCCTGGCTCGTGGTGTCGTGGGTCTTGGACGCGGCGGCCATCAGGGCTTCGATGTCGGTGAGGACCTTGGCGGCGTGCCGCGCCATCACCGTGGCGGCCTCGGTGGGGACCACGCTCCTGGCGGACCGCTGGAACAGGTGCACGCCGGTGTCCCGCTCAAGGGCCGACATCTGCTGGGACACGGCGGAGGCAGTGTAGCCGAGCCGGCTGGCCGCGGCCGCGAAGGACCCCAGCCGCGTGACCTCAAGCAGAGTCCTCAAGTGCACGGGGTTGACCACCAGCCCACCTTACTCCGGCTGTTCACGTACAGGAAAAGATTCCCACCCATCCGTGTCCCTGACGGTTGCGAATAGCCCATGAGTATTCATTAGCGGCATCTGTTCAGCAGAGGAGCAAAAGATTGTCACCGAACCCAGCATGGAGTGGGGACGCCGGAGGCGTTCCGTACGGTGGACCCAGCGGCGGAACGGAGGCAGCGGCCGGAAGCCGGCGCATCGCCGTCGTCGGCAGCGGGGTCGCAGGCCTCACCGCAGCCCACATACTCAGCCGGCGCGATCACGTGACCCTGTTCGAAGCCGACGCCCGGCCCGGCGGCCACGCCCACACCCACGACCTGCCGCAGGCTTCGGGAACACTGGCCGTGGACACGGGCTTCATCGTGCACAACAACCGCACGTACCCCAACCTCATCCGGCTCTTTGCCGAACTCGGGGTGGAAACCCAGGATTCGGACATGACCATGAGCATCCGCTGCGACGGCTGCGGGCTGGAGTACGCAGGGGCGAAGGGGGCGGCGGGCGTCTTCGCCCGGCCCTCGAACCTTGTGCGGCCGCAGTATCTGCGGATGCTGGCCGAGGTCCTGCGTTTTTGGCGGAAGGCCCGCGCACTGCTGGCGGCCAACCCGGGAGGGACCGCCGCAGGCGAGGAGACGCTCGGCCAATTCCTGGACCGGGAACGCTTCAGCGACTACTTCACCTCGCACTTCATGGCCCCGGTGGTCAGCGCCGTCTGGTCCTGCGATCCCACCACCGCGCTCGCTTATCCGGCACGGTATCTCTTCACCTTCCTCGACCACCACGGCATGCTCGGCATCAAAGGCTCGCCGCAGTGGAAGACCGTGACGGGCGGTTCGCGCAGCTACGTTGACCGCGTGGTCGCCGGCCTGCCCGATGTCCGCCTGTCCAGCACTGTCCTGGCCGTGCGGCGCACCGGTTCCGGCGTGGACATCACGACGGCGGCCGGCACCGAAAGTTTCGACGCTGCGGTCATCGCCGCCCATCCGCGGGAAGCCCTCGCCATGCTCGCCGAGCCGACGGCGGACGAAGCCCGCATCCTGGGCGACATGCCGTACTCCGTCAACCGGATCAAGTTCCACCGCGACCCCGCCGTGCTGCCGCGCAGCGAGGCCGCCCGCGCGTCCTGGAACTACCGGCTTCCGTCGTGTGCGGCCCGCCCGGACCACGTGCTGGTGAGCTACGACCTCACCCGCCTCCAGCGGCTGAACCCGGATGACGGCGGAAGCTACATAGTGAGCCTGGGCGAGTCCGAACTCATCGAGCCGGCGTCCGTCCTGCAGGATCTCGTTTACGAGCACCCGCAGTACACGCCGGATTCCGTGGCCGCCCAGGGCCGCCTCGGAGGACTCGGGGACTGCCGGCTCGCCTTCGCGGGCGCCTATCACGGCTGGGGGTTCCACGAGGACGGGGCAGCATCCGGAGTGCAGGCGGCCGCACAGCTGGGCCGGGACTGGGAAGAGCCCGCAGGCAGGCCAGGGGTGCTGGACGTCAACCAGCCGGCGGAGCTCGTGCCATGACCGCGGCCATCTACCGCACCAGCATCCGCCACGTTCGGCGGGATCCGCTGGAGAACGCCTTCACCTACCGCAGCTACAGCTGGTTCGTGGACCTGGACGGTCTGCCCGTGCTGCCGCGGTGGATGCGCCCGCTGGCCGGCTTCCACGCCGAGGACCACCTGGGCGATCCTGAGGCGAGCATCCGTGAAAATGTGGATTGCTTCCTTGCAGCCAACGGAGAAGAGCCCGACGGCGGGAAGGTCACCATGCTGGCCAACGCCAGGGTGCTGGGGCAGGTCTTCAACCCCATCAGCCTGTTCTGGTGCCACGGCGCCGACGGCGCCCTGCGAGCGGTTATTGCCGAGGTCCACAACACCTACGGCGAGCGGCACTGCTACCTGCTGCACACCGACGACTCGGGGCGTGCCCGCGCCGACAAGGAGTTCTACGTCTCCCCGTTCAACGAGGTGGACGGCAGCTACCGGATGACCCTGCCTGAGCCTGACGGCCAGCTGGCCGTCGCGGTGGTGCTCGAACGCCCCGGGCGGAAGCCCTTCACCGCCACCATGACCGGCGTCCGCCAGGCCGCCACTCCGCGCAGCATCCTCGCCGCGGCGCTCGCCGTTCCGTTGGCGCCGCTGCGCCTGGTCCTGCAGATCCACTGGCAGGGAATCAAGCTCTGGGCCCGCGGCCTGCCCATCATCAACCGCCCCCACCACCCGTCACAGGAGGCCGTCTCATGACTCTTACAGACCCCACCTACCAGGGCAGCGCGTCCGGTCCGCTCCGGGTCCCGCCGGCTCCCGCAGTCATCGACGCCGAGGTGTGGCCCGGCGTCGCCCGTCCTCCTGCCGGAGCCAGGGCGGCCCTGGCCGGAAAAGCCGCGGGCGCCTTGTTCCGGAGTGCCGCCCGGCGGCTGCCGCTGCGGGTCGAGTACCCGGACGGGTCCGTGCTGGGAACGGGCGACGCCGGCTCGCCGGTGATGACCATGGTCAGGCCGGCGGACTTCGACACCCGCATCGGCGACAACGGCCTGATCGGACTGGGGGAGTCCTTCATGGCGGGGGACTGGGAAGCGTCGGATCTCGCCGCCGTCCTGGAGGTGTTCGCCTCCTCGGTGGACACGCTCATCCCCGTGCCGCTGCAGAAGCTGCGGAGCCTGTACTTGCCGCGGGCGCCCCGCCAGGAACGGAACACGGAGCAGAACACCCGGGGCAACATCTCGCGCCATTACGACCTCTCCAACGAGCTGTTCTCCAACTTCCTTGACACCACCATGAGCTACTCGTCGGCGCTTTTCACCGACGGGGCCGGCCGCTTGCCGGAAGTCGGCTGGGACGCGCTGGCATCCGCCCAGCAGGCCAAGATCGACAGGCTGCTGGACAAAGCCGGAGTGGGCGAGGGGACCCGGCTGCTGGAGATCGGGACGGGCTGGGGCGAGCTGGCCCTGCGCGCGGCCGCCCGCGGCGCCACCGTGTATTCGGTCACGCTGTCCAGCGAGCAGCAGGCGCTGGCGCAGCAGCGCATTGAGAAGGCCGGCTACTCGGGCCAGGTCACCGTGGCACTGCAGGATTACCGCGCGGTGGAGGGCGAATACGACGCCGTGGTCTCCGTCGAGATGATCGAAGCGGTGGGCTATGAGTACTGGCCGGTCTATTTCCAGACCATCGACAGGGTGCTGGCTCCGGGCGGAAAGGTGGCCATCCAGGCCATCACCATGCCGCACGGCCGCATGCTTGCCACGCGGAACGCCTACACATGGGTGCACAAATACATCTTCCCCGGCGGGTTCCTTCCCTCCGTGCGGGCGATCGAGAGCGTCACCGAGCAGCACACGACGCTCCGTGTCCGGGAACGCCGGGGGATGGGTGACCACTACGCGGCCACGCTGCGGCTCTGGGAGGAACGGTTCCTGGCCCGGTCCCGTGAAGTGGGGGAGCTCGGGTTCGACGAAGTTTTCCAGCGGATGTGGCTGTTCTACCTGTGCTATTCCCGGGCCGGCTTCCAGTCCGGCTACCTGGACGTGCAGCAGATCGTGCTGGACCGCCGGGAGGCCCAGCTCTAATCCGGCGTTTCCTTAATCACAGGAGGGACCCTGAAGCGTGCTTCAGGGTCCCTTTCTTGTGTCCGGGGCCACCCGATCTGCTGCCGTCCGGCACCCGCGACACGCCGTCTTTGAGACGACACGCTGGCGTTTAAATGTGGCTAACTACTCCACAGGGTGTGGATTTCGTCCTCGAAAAAGCCGGAATCCCGGACATTTTGAGGGCACCTGCCTGTGGATTAAAAGTGCATTAAATGACATACTTGTAATACATCATCTTGGGGTCCCGCCGGGGGCCGTGCACTACATGTAGTATCGACATACAGATTGAGCGGGGCACAGGCGAGGCCGGCATCGGACAATGGTTTCAGTCCGGCGCAGTGTCCACCGCAGCGATGAGCAGAGACTTCACAAAGTAGAGACTTCAACAAAGGGGACAGGGACCATGACCGTTACGGTTTACACGAAGCCGGCCTGTGTTCAGTGCAACGCGACGTACCGCGCGCTGGACAAAAAGGGCATCACCTACCAGAGCGTGGACATCTCCCAGGACGCGGAGGCCCTCGAGCGCCTGAAGTCCCTGGGCTACATGCAGGCTCCGGTAGTGGTCACGGACCAGGACCATTGGTCAGGGTTCCGCCCGGACAAGATCGAAGAGCTGGCGCTGAGCGCCGCCGCTTCGGTGGCCTAAGGCTTCCCACGCCGTTTCCGGCAGAGAATTCCTATGTAGGTAAGGTGACTCCCATGGCCGCGCCGGCACTTGCCGATGCGCCGGTCGCAGCCCAGGCTGCGAACACGACGCCTGTAAACAGCATGACGACTGCAAACAGGACACACAGTCACCTCATTTACTTTTCCTCGGCCTCCGAGAACACCAAGCGATTCGTTGGCAAGCTGGGTGCGGAGGCGGCCAGGATACCGCTCCATGCGAAGGATGAACCGCTCACGGCCTGCGAGCCCTTTGTGCTGGTCCTTCCCACGTACGGCGGGACGGGCGGCGAGGGCTCGGTGCCGAAGCAGGTCATCCGGTTCCTGAACAACCCGCAGAACCGGCGCCTGATCAGGGGCGTGATCGGGGCGGGAAACACGAATTTCGGGGATAACTATTGCATGGCGGGGGACATCATCGCCGCCAAATGCAAGGTCCCCCACCTATACAGGTTCGAACTCATGGGCACGCCTGAAGACGTCTCCCGTGTACAAGAAGGATTGGAAGAGTTTTGGACACGACTGTCGCAGACACACCAGTAACTGAGGGCGCAGGCTCGAAGGGGGCCACCGCCGTCGAACAGCAGAAGAAGCCCGAAATGCCGGCCGCCTACAAGGGCCTGGGCTACCACGAACTCAACGCCATGCTGAACCTCTACGGTCCCAACGGGGAGATCCAGTTCGAGGCCGACCGCGAGGCTGCGCACCAGTACTTCCTGCAGCACGTGAACAACAACACCGTGTTCTTCCACGACCTCGAGGAAAAGCTCGACTACCTCGTCAAGAACGAGTACTACGAGCGCGAAACCCTCGACCAGTACACGATGAACTTCATTCGCGAACTCTACAACCGCGCGTACAAGAAGAAGTTCCGCTTCGAGACCTTCCTGGGCGCCTTCAAGTTCTACACCTCCTACACGCTGAAGACGTTTGACGGCAAGCGCTTCCTGGAGCGCTACGAGGACCGCGTCTGCATGGTGGCCCTGCACCTGGCCCGCGGCGACGAGAAGCTGGCCACCCAGATGGTGGACGAGATCATCGAAGGCCGCTTCCAGCCGGCCACCCCGACGTTCCTGAACGCCGGCAAGAAGCAGCGCGGCGAACTGGTCTCCTGCTTCCTGCTCCGCATCGAAGACAACATGGAGTCGATCGGCCGCTCCATCAACTCCGCCCTGCAGCTGTCCAAGCGCGGCGGCGGCGTCGCCTTCGCGCTGACCAACATCCGCGAGGTCGGTGCCCCGATCAAGCAGATCGAGAACCAGTCCTCGGGCGTCATCCCCGTGATGAAGCTCCTCGAGGACAGCTTCTCCTACGCCAACCAGCTCGGTGCCCGCCAGGGTGCCGGTGCCGTCTACCTGCACGCGCACCACCCGGACATCTACCGGTTCCTGGACACCAAGCGGGAAAATGCGGACGAGAAGATCCGCATCAAGACCCTCTCCCTCGGCGTCGTGATCCCGGACATCACGTTCGAGCTAGCCAAGAAGGACGAGGACATGTACCTGTTCTCGCCGTACGACGTCGAGCGCGTCTACGGGATGCCGTTCTCGGACGTTTCGGTCACCGAGAAGTACTACGAGATGGTAGACGATTCCCGGATCAAGAAGACCAAGATCAAGGCGCGCGAGTTCTTCCAGACTCTCGCCGAGATCCAGTTCGAATCCGGCTACCCGTACATCATGTTCGAGGACACCGTGAACCGGGAAAACCCGATTGACGGCAAGATCATCATGTCCAACCTGTGCTCCGAGATCCTCCAGGTCTCGCAGCCCACGACGTACCACGATGACCTGTCCTACGACCAGACCGGCAAGGACATCTCCTGCAACCTGGGCTCGCTGAACATCGCGAAGACCATGGATTCGCCGGACTTCGGCCTGACCATCGAGACGGCCATCCGCTCGCTCTCGGCTGTGTCGGACATGTCCAACATCACCTCGGTGCCGTCCATCGCCCGCGGCAACGACCAGAGCCACGCCATCGGCCTGGGCCAGATGAACCTGCACGGCTACCTGGCACGTGAGCGGGTCCACTACGGTTCCGAAGAGGGCCTGGACTTCACCAACATCTACTTCTACTCGGTGGTGTACCACGCCGTCCGCGCCTCGAATCTGCTGTCCATCCAGACCGGCCAGACCTTCGGCGGCTTCGAGAAGTCCAAGTACGCCTCGGGCGAGTTCTTCGACAAGTACACGGAGCAGGAGTGGGTGCCGCAGACCGAGAAGGTCAAGGAGCTGTTCAAGAACATCCACATCCCCACGCAGGATGACTGGCGCGAGCTGAAGGCTTCCGTCATGGAGCACGGCATCTACAACCAGAACCTGCAGGCTGTTCCGCCGACCGGCTCGATCTCCTACATCAACAACTCCACCTCCTCCATCCACCCGGTGGCGTCCAAGATTGAGATCCGCAAGGAAGGCAAGCTGGGCCGCGTGTACTACCCGGCGCCGTACCTGACGAACGACAACCTGGAGTACTACCAGGACGCGTACGAGATCGGTTACGAGAAGGTCATCGACACTTACGCCGCTGCCACGCAGCACGTGGACCAGGGCCTGTCCCTGACGCTGTTCTTCAAGGACACCGCCACCACGCGTGACATCAACAAGGCCCAGATCTACGCCTGGAAGAAGGGCATCAAGACCATCTACTACATCCGTCTCCGCCAGCTCGCGCTGGAAGGGACTGAGGTGGACGGCTGCGTCAGCTGCATGCTTTAATCTTCAACTAAATCGTGCCAGTACGACGGCGGGTGCCCGCCCGCCGTCGTACGCTTAACTTCAAGAACAACCCAACGTTTAGGGGATGACATGACCGAAAAGGTCAAGCTGCTTAGCCACGTCGAGGCGATCAACTGGAACCGCATCCAGGACGACAAGGACGTGGATGTCTGGAACCGCCTGGTCAATAACTTCTGGCTGCCGGAGAAGATCCCGCTGTCCAACGACGTGCAGTCGTGGGCCACTCTGACCCCGGATGAGCAGCAGCTCACCATGCGCGTGTTCACCGGCCTGACCCTGCTGGACACCATCCAGGGCACCGTCGGCGCCGTCTCGCTGATTCCGGACGCGATCACTCCGCATGAGGAGGCCGTCTACACGAACATCGCCTTCATGGAGTCCGTGCACGCCAAGAGCTACTCCTCCATCTTCTCCACGCTGGCCTCCACCAAGGAGATCGACGAGGCATTCCGCTGGTCCACCGAGAACGTGAACCTTCAGAAGAAGGCCCAGATCGTCATGGACTACTACCAGGGCGACGACCCCCTGAAGCGCAAGGTGGCCTCCACACTGCTGGAGAGCTTCCTGTTCTACTCCGGCTTCTACTTGCCGATGTACTGGTCTTCACGGGCCAAGCTGACGAACACGGCCGACCTGATCCGGCTGATCATCCGCGATGAGGCCGTCCACGGCTACTACATCGGCTACAAGTTCCAGAAGGGCCTGGAGGGCCTGTCCGAGGAGCGCAAGCAGGAGATCAAGGACTACACGTTCGAGCTGCTCTTCGAGCTGTACGAGAACGAAGTCCAGTACACGCACGACCTCTACGACTCCGTCGGCCTGGCCGAGGACGTCAAGAAGTTCCTGCACTACAACGCCAACAAGGCGCTGATGAACCTAGGCTACGAGGCCATGTTCCCGGCCTCCGTCACCGACGTGAACCCGGCCATCCTGTCGGCCCTGTCGCCGAACGCTGACGAGAACCACGACTTCTTCTCGGGTTCGGGTTCGTCGTATGTGATCGGCAAGGCTGTCAACACTGAGGATGACGACTGGGACTTCTAGTCTTGTAGGTATTCCGGCCCTCAGGTAATTCCCGCGGCTGGCCCTGTGCGTGAAACGTGCGGGGCCGGCCGTCTCTATTTCAATTGGCACCAGTGCGTCAGCGGCGACGGACTGCACGCGGTTGGGCTGCCAATTCATTGGGAGCGCGCTGACATATCAGCCGGACCGCGCAATCAACCTGGCAATCGAGCTTTGCGGCGAAGCCGTCGGCAACGTCGGCCTCAGTAACATCGATCTTCGAGGGCTTGGAGCGCGCAAAGCTTCAGTATGGAGATGAACGTCTCGACGTAGAAACCAATGCGCGACTGGCAACGGACCCGTCATCCTCGCTGGAGCTGATGCCTATCCACACGGCTCACGCGTGACCCTCGAGGTGAGACGGCATTTTCCGGCATGGCATGATCGTCTCCGTGCAGAAACTGATGAGGAGGGGCAATTGTCAGTAATAACAGGTGCCATCGTGCGGCCTGACGTTGAGGCCTGGGCCGCTTTCCGGAGGAGGACCTCTGGCCGCCGGGAAGGCACCACGGCATGGCTGATTGGGGTGCTCACGACTGCCGGGGCTTTCATCGCGGACCGCGGGTGGGAAACTCTTGACGAACCTGCCTGGACGGGCGCCTACCGCGTCATCGATATGTTCGGGCTCGCGAGCATATTCCTTGCCTTGAGTTTTTCTGTCTTTGGATTCCTGCTCCGCAGATATGCACTGGTGGCTGCACCCCTGGTCCTGTTGGTCGCTGCCATTCCGCACACACTTGACGGCTATGCGTCGGCTGCTGTGTGGTGGCTGGGCGCTGCACTTGCCGCCCTGTGGGCCCTCATCGCCGCCGGCAGATCGTGGCGACAGTTGGACGCTGTCCGGAGACTCGCACAGGCCTCCCACACAGGACGCACGACGGCAGTGGGCCCCAACGCCATCCGGGCAGGAAACAGGGTGCTTCGCCGTGGCCTGCTAAGGCTGATGCTTTTTCTGGCAGCGGCGTGTGCTGGTTGGGCACTGGCCCTTGGCGTACTGCCTGCGGATCTTGGCCGGACCTATGAGGAATTGGGAGAGGAGTCGTCGTCGGGCGTCTTTGCGGCGGCGGCAACCGCGGCGAGCATCATGACGGTCGCCGAAGCGGTCAAGCAGGCTTGGCGATTGTTCGCGATGGGCCGCGTAGGACGGCGCATGGTCTGGGAAATCCCATCTGGCGTCGGCACGGTGTCATGGTGGCCCTACGCCCGGAACAACGCCGGGCAGGTGCCCATGGACGTCGCGGAAGCTCCCGGCTGTAACTGCCTGGCAGAATTCCGCCGGTCCTTTCCAGACTCCGAGGACGACCTCATGGAAGGTGAAGGCATACCCGCTTCCGATTACTGCCCCTTGAACGGCATCGATCGGATCAATGAGCTCACGCCCGGGGAATTCACCGCCCGGGCTGAGGAAACCTGGCTGTGGGACGCCGGCTCCGGCTTGCCGGAATACGTAGACCCGGACGCCAGACGCCAGCTCCTCTACGGTTTTGCCGGGCACACGTTTGCCGGGATTCCCGTCCGGCAAATCCGCGGACGCATCGACGCAGACTTTCCAGAGGTTCCTCCTGCTCGTGAAACCGATCCGGCAGACTACGGCCCGTGGTGGGCCAAGCCTCGACGCCCGGAGGCAGGGGTGCAGGACATTATCGATCTCCGTTCGGCCGGCTATACGGGGCCGGCCTTCCGGTACCGGCACGGCAGGGCATGGTTTGAGACCGCGCCGCCGTTCATTCCGTGGTCGGAATCCTGATCTGCAGTTCGCCCTCACGCAGCCGGCAGCGCCGCCACTCGCCGCCATAGGTTGCCGCTCCGCTCCCGTGGCTACCAGGTGAGCTTCTGCGGCTTGACCACGTAGTGGCCGTCGCGCTCGGTGAACGTGACGAGGTAGCCGCGCTTGCCGCCGTTGACCATCACCTGGCAATCGGTGTGTGTGCCCACTCTGATATTGGGGAAGTTCTTGCACTCCATCCCCGTGATCTTGACTCCAGCATCCTTGGGGCGGGCACGCGCCAAGATCCGGGCCGCCAGGACCTTGCCGCTGGTCGCTGCCGTGAATTTCTGGGCTGCAGGCGCGGCGGGCGGTGCCGCTGTCACGGTAAAGGTTGGCTCCGGGGAGGGAGCTGATGGGGCGCAGCCGGCCACCGCCAGGGCTCCAAGCAGTGCCGCTGCAGACAGGGTGGTCCGCCTGATGTTCATCGCCGTCCTTTCTATCCGAAGTGAGGCACGTGCCGGCCACTGGAAACTCTGCAGTGTCTTCCTTGGGGAAAGGTTGCCGCTGGGGGACCGCATCAGACGATTCGCGATGTGTCTTCAGCATTTTCACAGGGGAGAAGGGGCAGGCTGGCTATCCGACTGAGGCTCAAAGTCAGGCCTGCCACTCAGCCGTATTGGGGTGCTCGCAGTCCACTTTCTGATGTCCTCACATCCGCCCGCCCGTTGAGAACGCCTCCACTGCCTCGTTGACGGGGCGGGGGCGGACCCGGCCCGAAGCTACAAGGTGACCCATGAAAGCCAAGCCGCTGTACACAGCCATCCTCATGTCCCTCCTTCTGTCCGTCGGCATGATTGCCGGTATCTCCTCGCCGGCCTCTGCCGCCGGCACTACATATTTCGTCAGTGCCGTCGGAAGCGACAGCAACACAGGCACGTCCGCCGCCACCCCCTGGAAGTCCCTCACCAAAGTCAATCAGGCCATCCTTAAGCCCGGGGACACGGTCAGTTTTCGCCGCGGCGACACATTTACTGGAGGGGTCGTCACCGCGCAAAGCGGCACGTCGGCGTCGCCGATCACGCTGAACAGCTACGGAACGGGTGGTGCGCCGACGGTGACCGGCGGCAAATCCGGGAACTGTGTCCGTATCAACGGCGATTTCACCATTGTGGAGGGCCTGCGAGCGGTTTCCTGCGGCTATGCCGGCTACAGCGTCGTCGGTGACCACAACACTCTCCGGAATTCCAGCGCGTCCAGCAACGCAGCGGGTGTGAAGATCAGCACGGGCTCTGATTTCGGCACGTACACTGGCAACGCCCTGACGAACAACAACATCATGAACGTAAATACCCCCGGCACCAACTGCGGAACCCCGCAGGCGGTTAACTGCAGTGACGACTCGGGCGCCTTTGGCATATTGATCAATGGCAATGACAACGAAGTTGCCGGCAACACCGTTTCCGGTTCCGCGGCCGCATCCTTCGACTTCAAGCTCGACGGCGGGGCCATCGAAATCTTCAACGGCAACCGGAACAACATCCACCACAACATCGGCGTGGACAACAACTCGTTCGCTGAACTCGGACGGTCCTCCGCAGGCACCGCGGACAACAACGCCTACCGCTACAACCTCGTTCGTTCCACCTGCGGTACCAACTGCGCCCAGGCCAAAGGCTTCATCGCCCGAGGTGCCACCACGTCATTCGGACCAACCAACGGCACAGTGTTTGAGTACAACACCGTCTACCTAAACGGCCCGGACTCCCAAGCCATGGTCTGCCACGCCTCCTGCCCGGCTTCCACCGTGATCCGGGGCAATATCCTGGTCGGCGTCAAGAACTCGCTGTGGATCAACGGCTCAGGCTGGACCGAACGGCAAAATGTCCTCAACGGGCCCAGGAACTTCACACTGAACAGCACATCCACAGCTGCACCGGCAGGCTTCGTCAACGCCCCGGCGGACTTGCATCTGACGGCCACCAGCCCCGCTATTGACCGTGCAGGTGTGAGCAGTTCGCTGACAGACCTCGACGGCGGTGCGGTGCCCCAGAACGGGGACTGCCAAGGAACCGCCGACGCTGACTCAGGCGCCTACGAATACGATTCGCCCAACTGCTGACCACCGAGTCTCTTGCCCGCCGGCGGACTTCGGAGGAGGATGTGGCCAAACTCCGGGAGGCCTGTCATGACCCAGCTTGGCAAGTTTGAGAAGTACCTGATCGAGGAATTCTTTGACGACTACCGCGCCGGCGCCATGAGCCAGCGCACGTTCACGCGACGGGTGGCATTCATAACCGGGAGCATGACCGCAGCAGCGGCCGCGATGACGCTGGTCGGGTGCTCGCCGAACGAGGTTCCGCGGGCCACCGACCCGATGCCGACACCGGCGCCGTCCACCTCCGCTTCGGGGACCGGCACGGCATCATCAGGCGCGGTTCCGGGAGCCAAGAGCCCGCTGTCCGTTCCGGAGGGTGCCGCAGGCCTGGTGACGGCGACCGTGACGTTCCCTTCGGGCGGAACCGACATCAGCGGGTACCTCGCCCGGCCCGAAGGGAATAAGCCGGGGCCTGCCGTGCTGGTGTGCCATGAGAACCGCGGGCTGACCCCGCACATCCAGGACGTGGCCCGCCGATTCGCCAAAGAGGGTTATGCGGCGCTCGCGCTGGACCTGCTGAGCAGGGAAGGCGGTACCGCCGGTCTCGATCCGGATGCGGTGCCGGGTGCGCTGACCCAAGCAGGAGCGCAGCGCCACGTCTCCGACTTCAGGGCCGGTTTCGAGTACTTGAACTCACAGGACTACGTTGACGCAGGACGAATCGCCATGACCGGCTACTGCTTCGGCGGCGGCATCACGTGGCAGTCGGCGACGGAGCTGACCGGGCTGAAGGCAACCTCGGCGTTTTACGGACCCGCGCCCGATCTGGACAAGGTTCCGACCATCAAGCCGGCGGTCTCTGGCGTCTACGCCGAACTCGACGACAGGATCACCGGCCCGATGCCGAAGCTCCGTGACGCCCTGGATGCCACTGACGTCCGCCACGAACTCAAGGTCTATCCCGGCGTCGACCACGCGTTCCACAACGACACCGGAGAGCGCTACAACCAGGCGCAGGCCACCGCCGCCTGGAACGACACGTTGGCCTGGTTCAGCAAGTACGTCTGAGGTTCAGTACTTGCGGGCGCGTCTGCTGACCGCCTACTTCATCCTCGGCGTCATACTGAACGGGATCTCCCGCAGCAAGCCCGAGCGGCTCGTCATGACGCCAACAGCGCTGGCGCTCGCTGCGCTGTACCTCGTCATTTCGCTCAGCTGACTTCCGGCTGACTGTTCGATCCGTCACCGGCGTGCGGAAGTTGATGGGCTGAGCATTACGAGGAGGCGCGCTCGCGTTTGGGAAGCGCGATCCAGTCCAGATCGTTCGCTGCCACGACGGCGGCCCCACCTGCGCGCGCCCTCGCCTGTTCGGCGAGCCGGGTGACGTCCGGGTAGCGAGAGGAAAAGTGGGTGAGAACGAGGGTCCCGACGCCGCCGCTTGCCGCCAGCGCGCCAGCCTGCCCTGCGGTCAGGTGAGCGTACTGCGCGGCGAGATCGGCGTCGTCGTCGCTGAAGGTCGACTCCGCCACCAGCAGGTCGACGCCGTCGGCGAGTTCCTCGGCACCTGTGCACGGGGCGGTGTCCATGACGAAGGCAAAACCCTGCCCGGTCCGCGGCACACTGACGTCCTCCAGGCGCACGCCACGCAGGATACCCTCGCGCTGCAATTGGCTGATGTCCGGGCCCCCGATGCCGGCCGCCGCCAGACGTTCCGGCAGCAGCGTGCGTCCGTCTGGTTCGATAAGTCGGTAGCCGTAGGTTTCGACTCTGTGCCGCAGCGGCAGCACCTCCAGCCCCGGCGCGATCTCCCCGCGTCCTCCGTGCGGCAGCATCCGCAGGTCGAGGCCCGGCGGGGCGACGGACACCAGTGCCTGTACGACGTCCGCCCCCGAGGCCGGATAGTGCAGGTAGACCGGGTGGGCCACGCCGTCGAGCACCATCCGCGACAGCACGCCGGGCAGTCCGAAACAGTGGTCACCGTGGACGTGGGTGAGGCAGATACGGGTGACCCGGCTCGCAGATACGCCGGCATGGATCATCTGCCGCTGCGTGCCTTCCCCCGGGTCGAAGAGGAGGCCTTCGCCGTCCCAGCGCAGCAGGTACCCGTTGTGGTTCCGCGTACGCGTCGGGACTTGTGAAGCGGTGCCGAGGACGACGAGTTCACGCATGAACCTGAGTCTCCCACCCGCCGCGGCGCCCGGCCATGGCCGGTCGGGACGGACACCTACGCTGCGGGCCGCGCAGTTTCGCGAAGACAGCCCACTGCGCCCTTAACGAGAAGCACCGCAGGGCGGCCGCGTGTTGCGGCCGCCCTGCGGTGGTCGTGGCATTCTGACGCCGTCAGGGTGCCCCCGGTGCTGTCTACTTGTAGACGCGCACCCAGTCGACCTGCATCTGCGAGGGTGCAGTGCGGGCGCCGGTCGGGAACCAGTCAAGCTGGAGCGTCTGGTGCATGGTGCCCGTCGGCTGGTGTGCCGGGTTCGTGTCAGTGAAGGTCTTCACGCCGTCGATGTATCCGGTGATGCCGGCCGGGGTCCACTCCACCGCATAGTTGTGCCACTGGGTGGTATCAATGGCCTTTGCTGCCGTCGTCTGGAAATTTCCGCCGCCACAGGCGTAGTGCAGGAAGAACTTCATCTGCGCTGTGTCGGACGTGCCCTCAGCGTAGTCAATCTCGGCGCACTTGGAGTCGCTGTTGTCGGGCCACAGAATCAGGACGGGGTGGTACTGAGGGTCCCGTGCATTCGTCTTCATGCGCGTTTCCCACTTGCCGTACTTCTGCTTCGCAAACTTGGCCGACATGCCGCCGGTGGTACCGGCTGAGTTGCCGCTGACCGTTGCGACGCCGTTGGCAACCGCCCAGGCCGCCGGACTGCGGACGCCCTTGCCCGCATGGCCTGTGCCGTTGTAGACGCCCCACTTCGTGCGGTCCGGCGCGCCGGTGTTGGAGAATTCGTCGCCGGCGACGACGGCTCCCCAGCCGCGAACGGTGGCAGCTTGCGTACCACTGCCGGTTGCGGCGGGCGCCACCGGAGTTGCGGCGGGCGCCACCTTTACCGGGGCAGCGGCCTGCGCCTGTCTCTTATACACATCTAGATGTGTATAAGAGACAGCGGCTGGCGCGGCGGCCGGTACTGCGGCCGGTGCCGGAGCTGCGGTCACGGGCTTGGTATTGGCAACCGGCGCTGCAGGCGCAGGGGCGGCCGCTGCTGCGGCCTTCTGTGCTGCGGCGGCTTTCTGTGCTGCCGCCGCCTTCTGCGTGGTGGCTTTGGCCTTCGCGGCCACAGCCTTCGCCTCGGCGGACGTGCTCGCGGCAGTAGCTGATGCACGGCCCGCCGACGACGGGGCTGACGCGCCAACTGCGGCGGCCGTCGCCGCCTCCGCGGGCGCCGGGGCTGTCTCTTATACACATCTAGATGTGTATAAGAGACAGGGACAGAGCCCCGATGCTAATGGCTATGGCTATATTCTTCTTGATCAAAAAACCCTCCGGGCATAGGACTGCCACGCATGCGACAGCCACAACGATGGTGATGAAGAAAGCGCGAAGCGTTTCTGGGCCCCCGTCGGTGGGGCCGGAGCGGACATGGTGCCGCTCAGCGCATCCGGGCCCAGCGTTCAGGCATCCGGGGCCCGTTCGGGCCAGCCCTTGTGGGCCAGGCGCCAACGTTACTTGATTGTGATCTTTGTCCGCAAACCGCTGGCGTCGTGCAAATCACCGCCACGCCGCCGCCGGCGCGGCTGACCTGCAGGAACACCGAATTGAAACAATTTCGCGGGCACGCCACATTTGCGCGCACCAGAGGCCCGTTTGCCTAGGCTGAGCAGATGCGCTGGCTGCGTCCTGACCGAAGCGCGCGGACCAAAAAACGCCGCCGCACGCCGACGAGTGAGTCCGTGGGACCGCTGCACGGAAATCGGGGGTGGAGAGACCAGGCCAAACTGTGCCGGCGGGGACGGTGCCGGCAGGTTGGCCTGCCGGCACCGTTCGGCTATTCCGTGGCTTTCGCGAACGTGGCAGCGCTCAGGAACTCGATGCCGGTGAAGGAGTCGTTCCCCTCGACCCAGGCGTCGTGGCCCGGCGGGATGGTGTAGGAATCGCCTTCGGTAATGTTTATCCGTTTTCCATCCGACGTCTCGACGACGAGGCTGCCGGAAACACAGAATCCCACGTGGCTGTTCTGGCAGGAATCGGTCTTTGCCAAGGGCTTGATGGACTCGGACCAACGCCAGCCGGGCTCAAACTTGAACCTGCCGATGGTGTAGTCCCCGACAGTGACGACGTCCACTTCGGCCTTGTCCGGTCGGCGTTGTTCATCGGGGGAGTTGTGCGACTTGACGCTTAGCTGGGAGACAACGTTCTGGGACACTTGCGCTCCTTCATTCATAGCAGGGTTGGGACAGTGCTGGACGTCTTCATACGGGAACCGCCAGCGGGGCCGGCTGGCCCAATTCACGCCAGTCCGGACTACGAGTCGCGTACGGTGAAAGCCTCCTCCGCTGGAGCATTCTTGTCGATAGCCATGGTGGCCTAAAGAATAGGGAGGTGAGTGCGGCTGGAGAATTCATCGACGACTCGCTGCAGCGCGAGGCGTCGTGGTACCGGGCAGACGAGATGCGCCTCAGGCTCGGCGGCGATCTGCAGTTCTATGGTGCGTCCGTGGGGGCGGTCCGCGGCACGGTCCGCGATGCCCTCCGTCGCCACTCCGGATTGACCCACGATGACGTCACGGCCCTGAGTACGGAGCTGTGGTCGGTGCCGGTGTACGAGCGCCGCCTGGCCGCCGTCGTTCTCCTGCAGTCCAAGGTGGACATGCTGAGTAACTCCGACCTGACACGGATCGAAGGCTTCGTTCGGGAGGCGGGCGTGCCGGCTCTGGTTGATCCGCTAGCCGTTGACGTCGTCGGTCCGCTGATGGAGCGACTCGACGCCCAGGCCAGGGCCCGGGCCGACGCGGTCCTGGACCTGTCTCTTATACACATCTAGATGTGTATAAGAGACAGGACGCCTGGCTGCGCCGCGCGGCCCTCATGGCACCCCTGCGGGCCCTCCGCGCAGGCGGCGGCGATTGGGACGGGTTCGCCCGCCGCGCGCGGACGGTAATGGCGGGGGCGACGGACACCGGACCGGACGGATCGGCGGCCAGTGAGGTGATCCGTGTGGTGCTGGACGAGGTGGCGAAAGGCCGCCCGGAGCTGCGGCTGGGCTAGTCCTACGCCGGGGCGGCGACCCGCTGGACTTCATCGGCTGCCGCGGCGTCCGCCTGGATCTCTTCCTGCTCCAGAGCCGACCCATCTGCGGGCCGCACGGCGGACGCCGTGTGGATGTGCTGCCGCAGCGGGTGGAACTGGCTGGGGCCCAGTCCGCCGAACTCGTAGGCCGTCTCGGCATGTTCGGAGAGATCCACGCCGGTGACCTCGGCCTCGCGGCTGACACGGAACCCGATGGTCTTGTGGATTCCGACGCCGATAACGGCGGTCATGAGGCCTGAGAGTGCGAGCGTGATGAGGACCGCCACGGTCTGGGCGATGAGCTGCTGGAATCCGCCGCCGTAGAAGAGCCCGCCGCCTTCGCCGTTGACGGGAAGGGCGATGAAGCCCAGCGCCAGCGTGCCGACCAGGCCGGAGCCCAGGTGAACGCCGACGACGTCGAGCGAGTCATCAAAGCCGAACTTGAATTTCAGTTCGACGAACAGCGCCGAGGCGATCCCGGCCAGGAGGCCAAGACCCACTGCGGCAAGCGGGCTGATGTTGGCGCAGGAGGGGGTGATTGCCACCAGACCGGCCACGGCACCGGACGCGGCTCCGAGCGAGGTGGGGTGGCCGTGGCGGATCTTCTCCGTGACGAGCCAGCTGAGCATCGCCGCTGCGGGAGCCGCGAGAGTGTTGATCCAGATCAGGCCCGCCTGTTCGGCTGTCGTGGCGGCACCGGCATTGAAGCCGAACCAGCCGAACCACAGGATGCCAGCGCCGAGCATGATGAACGGAATGTTGTGCGGGCGGTGGCCCGGGTCCTTTCGGAAGCCGTGGCGGTTGCCGACGATCACGGTAAGAACCAGTGCGGCCACACCGGAGCTGATTTCGACGACGGTGCCGCCGGCAAAGTCAATGACCTGTCCGAAGACGGCGCTGACGGCTCCGCCCTGGCTCATGAGGCCGCCGCCCCAGACCATGTAGGCGAGGGGGCAGTAGACGAGCGTGATCCAGATGGGCACGAAGACCACCCAGGCTGTGAATTTGGCACGGTCGGCGATGGCTCCGCTGATCAGGGCCACCGTGAGGATGGCGAACGTCCCGGCGAAGCTTGCCTTGATCAGATCCGGGGTGCCGAGCAGGCCCTCCAGTCCGAAGCTGGTGAACGGGTTTCCGAACAGGCCCAGGAAACCTTCGCCCACGCTCATGGAGTAACCCCACAAGACCCAGACAACGCCAACGAGGCCGGCGGAGATGAAGCTCATCATGATCATGTTCAGGGATGCCTTGGCTCGGGTCATGCCGCCGTAAAAGAGGCCCAGCGCAAGTGTCATGAGGAGGACAAGCGCCGCTGACACCATCATCCAAACATTTGCCGCAGTGATTTCCACGCGTCTTCCCTTCGCAACAAGTCATCCGTACAGGAGACCGCTGCTGCCGGTCCCAAGCCCCTCATCGATAGTGGTGGACGTTTGTTTCAGGCCGTGGCGAAAAAAGTTTCCCCCACGTTTCAGAAAACGCCGTCAGGTAAAGCCCGCATGACCGTTCTGTTTCCGAATTGTTAACGGGACCTCTTGAAGCGCCGCAAAAGTGGTGCCGCATGCCGCCCCAGGCAGCCATCTACGCGCAGCGTCCCGCCCGGCACCGTGAGATGCGTGCTTTCGGGCCGGGTTACGGACGCGTGAACGAAACGTATCCGCTGAAGGCGACCCCCGCCGTCGCGCATCACGGATCTTGACCGCCGAAAGACAGCCCGGCCACCATGGGGTATGAGTGGCGATCCTGCCGGGCCTGCCCCGGATGACCCCAACGGTGACCGGTACAACCTGGAGCGGTTCGTGACCGCCCAGAACGATGGCGGCACATACGATGCCGCCGTCGTCGAGCTCCGGAGCGGAAGCAAGCGCAGCCACTGGATGTGGTTCGTTTTTCCGCAGATCGCCGGGCTGGGCCTGAGCGCCACGTCCCGGATCTACGCCATCGCCTCCCTCGACGAGGCCCGGGCCTACTTGCGGCATCCGGTGCTCGGCCCCCGGCTCATCGAATGCGCGGGCATCGTGGCGGGCCTCAACGCCCGGAACGCCACTCAGGTCTTCGGCGGCATCGACTCGCTGAAGCTCCATTCATCGATGACACTGTTCCTGCGGGCAGCACCGGGCGAAGCGGTCTTCCACCGGGTGCTGGATAAATACTTCGAAGGGCAGCCGGACTCGGCCACCGACAGGCTTCTGGCTGCCCGGGGCCCTGGCTGGAGTCCCTGGAGCTGAACGCACGCCCCCGCCGATGCCGTCGGGTGCGGCCTCTGTGCGGGAGGGGTGTAGCCGGGTCCGGCGCTTTGGGGGGAGTGCGCCCGGACCCGGCCATCCTGCAGTGAAGGTTCGCGGCTACCTGCAACTTCAGGACACTGCAACTCTGGCCCGCACGTCTTGGGAAAACCCGGTCTTCAGACCTGAACAGGTGGTGTTGCCCAGACCCCCCAAACAGGGGGTCTGCCGGGTCCGCGATTCCCCAACCCCAAGGTTTGGGTGCCTTCACCCGGCCGGGCGGCGATCCTACACTGGGAACACGAGCCGGCCTGCAGCCAGTGGGTCGCGCAGACGGAAGGGCAGTGCCATGGGTCTGGACGACAAGATCGACAACACGGCGGAAAAGCTGGCCGGCAAGGCCAAGGAAGGTGCCGGAAAGGCCAAGGACGACGAGGGCCTCGAAGCCGAGGGGAAAGCCGACCAGGCCAAGGCCGATCTGAAGCAGGCGGGCGAAAAGGTCAAGGACGCGTTCAAGCACGACTGACGTGACAGAGAGCCCCGCTTGCCGAGGCAGGCCGGGCTCCCTGCCTTGGTGCTGCGTCAGCGGCCTGTCACAGCATTTTCCGATGGGGCAGACTGGGACGATGGAGAAAATTGTGCCCACCTCGCCTGGAGATCCCCGCCGTCCGCTGGGCCCGCGCGACCCGGGCGATGCCTGGGTGGACGGGGACCGCGGACAGTTTTGGGGCCGGTTCGGCTCCGCCGGGCTCCTGGCCCACGACGCCGGAAAGGGGGTCCTGCTCCAGCACCGCGCCACGTGGAGCCACCACGGCGGGACGTGGGGGCTCCCCGGTGGCGCGCTGCACCAGGGCGAGGATCCTGTCACGGGTGCGCTGCGCGAGGCCTATGAGGAGGCCGCCGTCCCGGAGCAGAACGTCAGGGTGCTCTTCACCTCGGTGTTCGACGTCGGCTACTGGTCCTATACCACCGTGGCGGTGGAGGTCGTGGAGCCGTTTGAACCCGCCATCAGCGACCCCGAAAGTATTGAACTGGATTGGATCCCGATCCATGAGGTGGCCGGCATCAACCTCCACCCCGCCTTCGCCGCGTCTTGGCCCGCGCTGAGCGAAAAGCTGCTGGACCACCGGCGGCCCCTCCGTCATGACGGGCGCTGAGCTTCTCCGCGGCCACCGGGACGGGAGACGCCAAGATGGCGGACACTGAGCGGTTCCGGATCCTGCTTGAAGAGGAACGCGCCCGGAAGCTGGCCTTGCTCCCGGCACTCAGCGCGGACATCGCCTCGGCCAACGAGGCCCGGCAAAACTCTAACGTGGACGATGAGCACGATCCCGAAGGTGCCACCATCGCCTTCGAACTCTCTCAGGCGTCGGCACTGTTGGATCAGAGCAGGTCCGGCCTCGCCCAGGTCGAGGCCGCCCTGGAACGGATCGATGACGGCACATTCGGCATCTGCGCGGTGTGCGGCGAAGAGATCGCCGAGGGGCGGCTGGAAGCCCGGCCCTGGACTCCGTTTTGCATCCTGCACGCCAGCGGCCGGGCCTGACGCCGGCGGCTCGTGATCCTGTCCTCGCAGGCTGTTCCCCAGAGCCGAAGAGCATCGTACTCTTGGGCTGGGAGGTGATTGCCATGCAGGCAAGCCAAGGAGACCGCATCGTCATCCACGGCAGGACGGTGGAGTCGTCCGACCGTCACGGCGAGATTCTCGAAGTCCGCGGTCCCGACGGAACCCCGCCGTACTTCGTCCGATTCGACGACGGGCACGAGACCATCATGTATCCCGGCGGCGACTTCACCGTCGAGCACCGCCCCACCTAGCTCTTGGGATGAGCGCACCTGCGGGGCGGCCTGACCGGATCCTGATTGTTATCCTGTCCGTCATTGCCGGCCTCGTGGTGCTGGCACTGGCGGCGGTCTTTTTCCGCGGCCAGCCTGAGCCGCTGTCGGCGGATACGCCGGCGGGCGTCGTGCAACGCTATGCAGAGGCGGTCCTCGACGGCGACGAGGCCGGCGCCGCCAGCTACCTTGCGGAAAGTTCGGGCCGGCAGTGCGGACCGGTCGACAGCGTGTCGACCCGGAGCCTGCGGGTCACGCTGCTATCGACCACCGAACGCCCTGATTCCGCGGATGTGCACGTGGTGCTGACCGTTTCGAACGGAAACGGGCCCTTCGGGAACCCTGAGTACGAGACCGAGGACGTGTTTGACCTCGTCAAAGTCAACGGCAAGTGGCTCGTGAAGACCGCCCCGTGGCAGCTCACCGTCTGTCCGGATCCGTTGGGGAAGCCGTGAGCGCCGTCCGGCCCGCGGCAGCCCAGCCAACGCACGAAGCACTGCCCACGGTCCGGCGGCTCATAGTCTTCCTGCTCCTGTTTGCCCTCATGCTCATCGGGGCGTCCGGCCTGGCGGGCCTGCTGGACCGGCTGTTGAGCGCCGGCACGGCGCTCGCAGGGAACGACGTCGGAGGCCTCGCAAGGTCCCTGGCCTTCGCGGTGGTTGGCGGATCGCTGGCAGCCGTCCTGTGGTGGACTGTGTGGCGGCGGCTCAGCGAGGAGGCGGAGCGTGCCTCCCTCGCCTGGGGACTCTACGTCGCCGGCATTTATGCGGTTGCACTCATCACCTTCTCGACGGCGTTTCTCGGCATGGGCGCGCAGCTTGTCGCAGGGGAGTCCGCCCAGTGGCGTCCTGCCCTGGCAACAGGCATCGCGTGGGCCGGCGTCTGGGCGTGGCACCGCCGGATGTGGCTGCACCCGGTCAAAGGTCCCCGGCGGCTCAGCGGCGTACCCACGCTGGTCGGATCGGTGTTCGGCCTCTTCCTCGGCGCCGGCGGCGCGGCCACAGCCCTGAGCGGCCTTCTCGGTGCTGCCCTGCAGGTGTTTGCGGCGGCGCCGTCCCTGGGCCGGCCATGGTGGGTCTCCGTTATCCAGTCGCTCGTCTGGACGGCAGGCGGAGGCCTGGCCTGGTGGTGGCACTGGATCCGCGGCGGGGGCCGGCTCCTGACCACCGGGCTGGCCAATGTGGCGGTTGCCGTTTTCGGCGTCCTCGGCGGGTGCATTCTGGCGATCTCAGGCGCGGTCACCGCCCTGTTCGTGCTGCTCCGTCTGGTGTTGGACCGAACCGATCCCCTTAACCGGATCCTGGACCCGCTCGGGCCAGCGCTGGCGGCAGCCGCGATCGGATCAATCGTCTGGGCGTACCACACAACGCTGGCCGAGAGGCGGTCAGGACAGATGCGGCAGGCAGCCAGGCTGCTGGCCTCCGGAGCCGCCCTGGCGGCCGCCGCCTCCGGGATAGGGGTGATCGTCAATGCCACGCTGGGGCTGGCCGAGACCACGCTCGCGGGGACGGACACGAGGACACTGCTGCTTGGCGGTATCAGTGCTTTGGCCACCGGCGGGCCCGTCTGGTGGAGGGTCTGGAATCCGACCGGCCACCCGGATGGAGCCGTCCCCGACGGCGGGACTCCGCCGTCGGGGAAGAGCACGAGCGGGCGGCGCATCTACCTCGTCGCGGTCTTCGGGCTCAGCGCCGTCGTGGCGCTCGTGACGCTGCTGGTCATCGGCTACCAGGCCTTCGAATATCTGCTGGACGGCGCGGGCCGGGGGAGTCTCGCCGGGCGGGTGCGGGCACCGCTCGGGCTGCTCGTGGCCACGGGCCTCGTGGCGGGCTATCACTACGGCGTCTGGAGGCGGGAGCGCGCAGCCCTGCCGCTGGGACCGCCGCCCCCGCGGCGCACGATCGGGCATGTCATCCTGGTGACCGGCTCCGACCCCGCCCCCTTGTCCCGCGTCATCAGCGAGGCGAGCGGGGCCAGAATCACCGTTTGGAAAAGGGCCGACGCCGGCGGGACTGGCTCCGGCGAACCCGGCGAACCCGGCCAGCCGGACCCCGGGCAACTTGCAAAGGCACTGGCGGGCGTCAGCGGCGAGCGTGTGCTGGTTGTGATCGGACCGGATGCCCGGATCGAGGTGGTTCCTCTGACGGCGGAGGAGTAGCAGGGGTTCATTCCAGTCCCATCGTCTTTTTGTAGCTACGCACGGCGCTATGGATGGTTGGAAAGAAGTGGTCCGGTCCGAATCTGCTGCTGACTCCGAACTTGATCATGCGGTCCTTGATCGGACCCTTCATCTCTGCGAACACAAGGCTGGTTCCGAGCCGGGCCAGTTCATCGTCCAGCCGGACGAGCTCGTCCAGTGCGGTGGTATCCAGATCCGTGATCGGCTCCGCTGCGACGATCACCCAGTGCACCGGTCCGGGCGCATTGTTTACGAGGCTTCGTATATGGTCTGCGAAAACTTCCCCGTTCGCGAAGAAAAGCGGAGCATCAAAGCGGGCCACCACCAGGCCGGGCACGCGTTTGCCCTCGGGATGCCTCGTCAGGTCGTGATAGCCGGGAATGCCGTCAAGGCCGGCCAGTTCCGTGCGGTAGGGATCCCACGCACGGCGGACAAATGCGATCAGGGACAGGGCGATGGCGAGGACAATGCCTTCAAGGACGCCAACGAACGCTACGCCCAAAAACGCCGCGAGCAACAGCAGCGTTTCAGTCCGGCTCATCCTCACCAGCCGCAGAACCGTCCGGATATCCACGAGTGATGCGGCGGCCACGCTCACGACAGCAGCGAGCGTTGCTGTCGGCAGGAAGGCGGTCACATTGGGTGCAGCCACCATGAAGAGAGTGACCAGTCCGGCTGCCACGATGCCGCTGAACGGAGTGCGTGCCCCGGCGTCGAGGGCTATGGGCGTCCGTGAAGAACTCCCGCAGACGGGAAACCCGCCCAACATCCCGCTTGCTACGTTGGCGATGCCTAACGCACCCATTTCCTGGTTGCCGCCGCTGCGGCCCCCGCTGTGCCTGGCCAGGCTTTTGGATAGCGCGGACGTGTCGACGAAGGCAATCAGCGCAATTCCCGCCGCAGGTCCGATCAGGCTCATCACCTCTTCTATGCTGACGCCGCCCAAAGCAGGTGCGGGCAGCCCCGACGGCAGTGCACCCACCATGCCCAGGCCTGGTCCCGCCTCAACCGATGCGGCAACGGCGATGGACCCTGCCACTGCCAGCAGAACCACAGGCACTCTCCACGGGAGGAAGCGGCCGGCAATGATCATCGCCAGCGTCCCCGCCCCGAATAGCACTGCCAGGGGATTGATGGATCCCTGAAGGACGGCATCCACCGTTGCCGCCACCCTGTCCGGGAGCGGACCTGGCGGAACCGTGAACCCGAGCAGCCGTGGCACTTGGCTGACGATGATGGCCAGAGCGATGCCGTTAAGGTAGCCGACCCGTATGGGCTTCGAGAGGAGGCCGGTCACGAACCCGAGCCGGAAAATCCGGCCGGCGATGAGGAAAACGCCGATCAGGATGGCCAGAACGCCGGCCAGCGCGACGGCATGCGCCGGTTCATTGCCGGCCAGCGGGAGGACAGCCGCCGAAATCATTGGAGCCAGCGAAGAATCCGGCCCGACGATAAGCACTCGAGAAGGGCCGAAGACGGCATAAAATACCATGGGAACAATCGACGCGTATAGGCCAGTGACGGCCGGCAGGCCGGCCGCTTCAGCGTAGGCCATCCCCGCAGGAATCAGCGCCGCGCTGAGTGCCGCTCCGGCAGCAAGATCGGACTTTAGCCAGGACCACTTATAGCTCCGGGCGAGATGGATGCCCGGTACGGCTTTTTTGATCCAATCGCGGCTCAAGCGCACGGGTCCCCTCGGAGAAGCCGTCACATCATGAAACGGGTTGCGCCGCCTTGATCGGTGCCCGGTCCTGCCCGTACTCCGCCGTGATCAGGATCGGAAGGTGGTCTGACTTGCCCCGCGGCAGGGTCTCCACGCTCTCGATGTCCAGGCCTAGGGAAGTGGCGAAGTCAAAGTGGCCTTTGAAGACCTTGTACCGCGTATATGTCCTGCGGTCGCTCAGGGACAGGGCGTAGCCGGAGTCCTTCATGCGGGCGTGCAGGTTCTTCGTGAAGAACGGGTAGTTGAAGTCCCCGACCATCAGGGTCATGAGGCCCTCACCCATGCTCAGCAGTTCCGCATGGGCCGCATGGATCTGCTTCCGGCGCAGCGAGTTTGATGCGGTGAGCGGAGCCGCGTGGAACGAGCCGATGACCAGTTCGTGATCCGTGGCGTTGTCCACCATGCGCGTCCCGATCAGGCGCTCGTGGGCCGGCGCCATCACGCGGTCGTGCATGGACTTGTGCAGGGCAAACGTCTTGGTTTCCAGCGCCGTGAACCGGTCGCTGCGGTAATAGATTGCCAGGCCCAGCCGGTTGCCCTTGGTGAAGTCGGCCAGCTGGAGCGGGCCCAGCGTGTCCGGCAGCTCAGCCGAATCGCACTCCTGCAGGCACAGGGCGTCTATACCGAAATTACGGGCCAGACTGACCAGTTCGCCGCTCGCCTTGTGCTTGCGGAGGTTGTAGCTAATAACTCGCATCAGTGGAACACCTCTTCCGAGGGCTGCTAGAAGGACCAGTCTCCGAGTCTACCCAGAACATCATATGGAGATCGGGAAATTTAAGCGCGCGTCCGGCGCCGCCAAAACAGCTGACGACGCCGGACGGGCACCTGGGCAGTTTTCTTCCCAAGGGGCTGGTTGCCTTCCCTGCCGGTTACCTTCCGCCCGGGCCACGGCCCTGCGTGTTGCTTCGTGGCGCTTTGGACGACGAACGGCGAGCCGTGTCGGAGTCGACCGTGACCGCGCCGGAAGCGGAGTCCGCATCGGTGCTGGCGCCGTCCTTGAGCGTGACTGTGACCCTGCAGGTATGCGCCGGAGGCGATAGTGTGATTCCGGGTTAATTCCAAGCTTCGAAAGGGTCAACGTTGACTGCTGCACTGCCGGAACTCGCCGACGGCGACTTCTACTACCAGGACCTGGGAGGCGGACGCTTCCGCTCCACCATCCACGCCCAGGGGGCCTGGAACGAGCACGAACAGCACATGGCTCCGGCCTCCGGACTGCTGGCGGACCGGCTGGAACGCCACGAGCCGCGCAGCGACATGCGCATGGCGCGGCTCAGCTACGAGATCCTGGGTCTGATTCCCGGCGGCGAGGTCGACGTCGTCACCAGGACCCTCCGCCCGGGCCGGACCATCGAACTCGTACAGGCCGAGCTTGTGGCGGGGGGACGGGCAGTCATCAGGGCAACGGCCTGGCGGATGATCACCAGCGACACATCCGCCGTCGCCGCCGTCGAAGACGCCGTCATTCCGTCACCGGATGAATGCAAGCCCTACGACGGCGCAAGCATCTGGCCGGGAGGGTACATCCGCTCGCTCGAAATGCGCGTGGCCGAGGGGCACCGGCCCGGCGCAGGGAAGGTCTGGCTGCGCACCGACCATCCGCTGACGGACACCGCCGACAGCACCGACCTGGCCAGGCTGATGGGGCTCGTGGATACCGCGAACGGCATCGCCGCGCGGGTTCCGCCCGGCAAGGGCAGCTACGCTTTCCCCAACCTCGACCTGCAGATCCACATGTACCGCAGGCCCGAGGGCGAATGGCTTGGCCTGGACAACGCCGTGTCCTTCGGCGCGGACGGGATCGGTCTCACGTCAACGGTGCTGCACGACCTCGCCGGCCCGTTCGGCCGGGCGGAGCAGATCCTGACATTGCGGAAGTCCTGACCGGCCCCAGGGCCTGTAAGTGCCCCGGCATCCCCTAGTGGAACACCAGCCAGCCGGCCAGCGTGGCGAGCGCCGTCAGCAGAGCGCCCCAGGCCATGTCAACGAGAATCAGCTGCAGGGGCCAGGCCTTGAGCGTCGCTGCGTTGGTCAGGTCATAGGTGGCGTAGGCGAAGGCGCCCAGCGCTGCTCCGAACCCGACGGCGGTCAGCCAGCTGCCGCCGTCGAGCGCCGGCCGCAACGCAAAAAAGACGATTCCCGCAATGTAAATCAGGTAGAAAGCAACGGCGTAACCTAGATGGGGCCGGTCGGCCAGCAAGTCACCGATGTGGCTGCGGTAGAACGGGTTCATGAGCTTGAGCCATACGGCGTCGATCGCGGCGAAGGCAGCGGCTACCACCAGGAATTGCAATATGACCATAAGGGAGCTTAGCAATATGCAGCAGGCCGGGGCTGACTCGCGGACGCTGACCGTCGTCCGCCAGGCAGAGTCGCTGGGGGCTGTCAGGGACCTTGAATTCGGGATCGAGCTGCTGGGCCAGGCCAAGACCGGCCGGATCGGGCCGACCCTGCGGCTGTACCGCCCGGCCCCGACCGTGGCATTCGGCCAGCGCGACGCGCATCTGCCCGGGTTCGGTGCTGCTGCCCAGGCCTGCCGCGACTTGGGGTTTGAACCCCTGATCCGGAAGGCCGGAGGGCGGGCGGCTGCGTACCACGAAGGCACGCTGATCATCGACCATGTGGAGCCGCACTCCGACGCCATCGCCGGTGCCAAGGGCCGGTTCGCATTCTTCGGCGAGATGCTGGCGCAGGCGCTCCGGAGTGCAGGCGTGCAGGCTGCGGTCGGGGAGATCCCGGGTGAGTACTGCCCGGGTGAATACAGCGTCCACGGCACGGATCCGCAGTTCCCGGCGCACCAGGTCAAGCTGGTGGGAACCGCCCAGCGCGTGGTTTCCGGCGGCTGGCTGTTCAGCTCCGTGGTGGTGGTGGAAGACTCGGCACCGATCCGCAGCGTCCTCACAGCGAGTTACGCGGCCCTCGGCCTGGACTGGGATCCGGCGACCGCAGGAGCGGTCAACGACCTCGTGCCCCACCTGGACGTCGATGCCATCGAAGCAGCCGTGGTCAGCACCTACGCCGGTTACGCATCCCTGAGGCACGCGGAGTTCAGCAGCCTGCAAACAAGTAAGTAACGCCCACGGATCTGCGGGCCCAATCGTCCGGAAACCCGTCGACTTTTCGGCCCAAAACGGCGCACCATTAAAGGACAGCCGCTGTAAAGGAGGTCGGTGATGTGCTACTCATCGCGTGAGGATTTCGGCTGGGGCACTAAGAAGGACGCAGCCCGGAAGCCTGAAGGGCGCCGGGAGACCGCACCTGCGGAAACCCCGGAACCCGCCCACGCGGACGAAACCAAACTGTGGGCCTTCCTTGCCCGCCGCAGGGAGCACCAGGCTCCGAAACCGATGACTGACCGTATCCACGAGAAGGTCTAGGCACAAACCGGATAGGCACCGCAGCGTCGGTGCCTATCCTGTGTGTTCAGCCGTCCCGGTGTGTCCAGCGCCCGGCGGCGGCGAGTGTCACGAAACCACCAGGAGCACAGCCAGGACCGTCATGAGGACGGCGATTCCGCCGTCGAGGACGCGCCAGGCGCCGGGGCGGGCGAAGACCGGGGCGAGGAACTTCGCGCCGAAGCCGAGGAGGCTGAACCACAGCGTGCTGCCGGCCACCGCTCCCCAGGCGAACGGCCAGCGGCCATCCTGGCCGTGGCCGGACGCCAGCGAGCCCAGGAGCACCACCGTGTCCAGGTACACGTGCGGGTTGAGCCAGGTGAGGGCGACGGCGGTGGTCACCGCGGCGGCCAGCGTGGTCCGGGCAGGCGGGCCGGAAGCGGCGAGCGCCCCGGGATTCAGGGCCCGCCTCGCGGCGATGACGGCATAAGCGAGAAGGAAGGCGGCGCCCGCCCAGCGGACCACTGCCAGGGCGAACGGCGCGGCCTGGATCAGGGCGCCGACTCCAGCCACGCCTGCAACGATCAGCACGGCGTCGCTGGCGATGCAGACCGCCACGATGGGGGCCAGGTGTTCGCGGCGCAATCCCTGGCGCAGCACGAAGGCGTTCTGGGCGCCGATTGCAACGATGAGCGAGAGGCCGGCACCGAAGCCGGCCAGGAGCGATCCGAAAGTTGTTGTGAATTCCACTTGCTTGACTTTAGGCGGCGCGCAATCATGAGTACAGCTAAACTTTCTTACGTACCTTAAGGAAATTTCAGGATGGACGCGACAACCGAACAGCTCAGGACGCTGGCTGCGGTGATCGAACACGGCACCTTCGACCGGGCGGCCGAGGTCCTCCATGTGACCTCGTCAGCGGTCAGCCAGCGGATCAAGGCCCTCGAGCAGCAGACGGGGCGCGTCCTGCTGCTCAGGACCAAACCGGCCAGACCCACCAAATCGGGAAGTGTGGTGGTCCGGCTGGCCCGTCAGGTGGCACTCCTCGAAAGTGAGGCCATGGAAGAGCTGGGCCTGGAGGGAGCCGGGGCCCGCCCGCGCATACCGCTGGTGGTCAACGCCGACTCGCTGGCCACGTGGGTCCTGCCGGCCCTGGCGGCCATTGACCGGGCCAGCTTCGAAGTCACCATCGACGACCAGGACCACTCGATCGGCCGTCTCCGGGAAGGCACGGCGATGGCGGCGATAACATCCAATCCGAACCCTGTGCAGGGGTGCCTTGCACGGCCCCTCGGCATCATGCGGTACAGGGCGGTGGCCAGCCGGGCCTTTGCCGAACAGTGGCTGCCGGACGGATTCACCGACGCCGCCCTGTCCGCGGTACCCGTGGTGGTCTTCGACCGCAAGGATGCCCTGCAGGACCGTTACCTTGAGCAGCGGCTGGGTGGCGGCGGCGCAGTGCCGCCGCGGCATTACGTGCCCGCATCCGCCGACTTCCTCCGCGCGATCGAGCTGGGGCTGGGCTGGGGAATGCTGCCCGACCTTCAGTCCTCCGACGCTATCGCGGCCGGCACTCTGGTCGTCCTGGACGACGAGCGCCACATGGATATTCCGCTCTATTGGCAACAGTGGTCGGTGGAATCGGCAACGCTTACGAGAATCGCGGTGTCGCTGCAAAAAGCTGCGGCTGCCCTGCTCCGCTGACCCGTCCCGGTTCGTCGGGTACGGGCAGCGGGCCGGACAGCCGCCATGCGTGTTCAGCCGTTCTGGCGAGAAGCGCTCCTAGGCTGCGAGCCTGCTCTTTACCTCGGCCGCCGACGGGTTCGTGGCCGCGGTGCCGTCCGGGAAGAGAACGGTGGGGACGGTGCGGTTGCCGCCGTTGATCTGCTCCACGAGCTCGGCGGTGCCGTCCACCTCTTCGATGTTAATTTCGGTGTAGCCGATTCCCTGCGCGTCCAGCTGCTTCTTGAGCCGGTTGCAGTAGCCGCACCACGTGGTCGAAAACATGGTGATGGTGCCGTCTTCGGGAGTGAAATCCACAGAGCTCTCCTCTGGTTGATGTCTTGCCTGTCAGTTCGTTCGTGACAACGGTAACCCGGGAGCCGGTATTCCCCCGCCTCTGTTGCGATGGCATGCTGGTGCCATGTGTGGACGCTATGTCATGGCCAGGGCGGTCGGGGACCTGTTGGCAGAATTCGACGCCGAAATCGAAAACGAAGTTCAGATCCCGCCGTCGTGGAACGTTGCGCCCACCGACGGTGCCCCCATCGTCCTGGAGCGGCTTGTCGACGGCGACACGGTCCGCCAGCTGCACATTGCGCGCTGGGGCCTGGTGCCGTCCTGGGCAAAGAGCCCGGTCATCGGCCCGAAGATGATCAATGCCCGGAGTGAAAGCGTGCTCGAGAAGCCCGCCTTCCGCAAAGCGGTCCTGTCTCGGCGCTGCGCGGTGCCGGCCGACGGGTACTACGAATGGAAGCAGGGGGAGGGCCGCAGCAAGCAGCCCTATTACGTCCGCCCCAGGGACGGTTCCGGCATGGTCTTCGCCGGACTCTACGAGTGGTGGAAGGACCCGTCGAAGGACCAGGACGACCCCGCCCGCTGGATGCTTTCGATGTCCATCATGACTGCGGATTCCCCGCCGGCCGGTGCCGAGCACACGGTTTTCGGGGAGCTCACCGCGCTCCACGACCGCGTCCCCCTTCCCATGAGCCGGGAAACGATGGCGGCCTGGATCGATCCGCAGGCTGACGACGCCGCCGGCCTGGTCGACCTGGTCCGCTCAGGCGTGACGGACGTTGCCGCCGGCTGGCGCGTAGACTCCGTCGGCCCGGCCGTCGGAAATGTCCGCAATAACTCTCCGGAGCTCATCGAACCCGTCGAGGCACTGTTCTGACACCTGCACACGGCGGCAGGAATCAGACGGTGACGCGTCCGCCGTCGTCCACGGTCCACGTGGGGTTATAGGCAATTTCCCACCGGAAGCCGTCCGGATCCGCGAAATATCCCGTGTAGCCGCCCCAGGGCTGCGTCTTGGGAGCGGCCACAACGGCGGCGCTGGCGGCTTCCGCCTGTGCCATCACGCGGTCGACTTCTTCGGCGCTGCCCACGTTGTGGCTCAGCGTAATACAGGGGACAGAAGACGGGGCGTCCACCGCGGCCTCGGCCTGCATCTGCGCTGCGTCCCACAGGGAGAGCACCAGGCCGTGGTTGGCCTGGATGAACACCACCTCATCCGGAACCTCCCGGTGGACGGGCCAGCCGAGGGCGTCCACATAGAAGCGGCGGGAGGCGGCCACGCTTCGCACTCCCAGTGAAATAAAATCGACTCGGGGCTGCATGGTTCGATACTGTCATGGACATGTCCACAAATCACGGAGACGAGAAAAGTGCCCAGGCTGACAAAGAGCAGCTCGCTGCCGTTCGGGTCGCCGTCGATGAGGTGGACGACCAGATCGTCACGCTGATCGCCCGCCGTGAGCGCCTGATCAGGATCGCGGGAACGCTCAAGGGCGACGACGCGGAAGTCAGGGCCCCTGGTCGCGTGGAACGGGTCATTGAGCACGTCCGGGCTGCTGCCCAGAAAAAGGAAATTGACCCGGACATCGTGGAAAGCACGTACCGGGCCATGATCTCGAAGTTCATTGAGCTCGAGCTGAAAATCCACAAGGACAACAACTAAGCCCTGGGGCTTGCGTTATCGGGCGGGGCTTCTTAGCCCCGCCCGGGCTGGTTAAAGCGATTCCTCCACGGGCACTCCGGACTGGTATTCCCGGCCGTCGGCTTCGCTGAAGCCTGACATGAGATGTCCTTTGCCCAGCCCGAACACTGTGCTTACAGGGAAGTTGCCGGTAATCGTGTTGCCGGAGTGCTCGACGTTGCTGATGTCAAAAGTCTCCTCCGTCTCGTCGTGGTTGAAGAAGTACATGGAGACCGCTTCACCGTTCATGAACTCGATTCCCAGCCTCCGTTGATGCGAATAGTCCGGAGTGGCAGCCATGAGCCCTACGACAAAGGCGCCCGATCCTGGAATGTTGCCTTCGATATCAAACCTGGCCACGAGGGTTGCCTCATTGGCGGCGATGCTTACATGCTTCAGGAGCGCGTCATTGGAACTCATGGCACCATCCTGCCCCCTAAGCCGCCTTCAGTCCACACCCATCTAGGTTTTGTCCGAGCCCCGGCGTAGACTGGACGTATTCGAATACATATTCGAATAACCGTTTATATTCAGCAGATTCATGTTGGTTTCCGGAGGCACCCGTGGGCACGTTCAGCGAGTCTGTAGACGTCGTCTGCAACGGGGCGGGCGAACCCGTGGAAGTCCAATGGGGCGGCAGGCAGTACACCGTCTGCGCCGAACCGGTGCGCTGGTATGAGCGCCGGCAGTGGTGGGCGGAGGAGCGGCGGGCGCCGCTGGGCAGCGGGCCGGGGCTCGTTGACCACGAGATCTGGCGCATCCAGGTGGTGCCCTCCCGCGCCGACGGCAAACGCCTTGATTCTGCGGAATCCCTTGAACCCCATGAATCCCTCACCCTGGATCTGGTCCGACACACCGGCAGCGGACGCTGGAGGCTGCTCCGGATCCACGACGCACTCCGGCATAAGACAGCATGACCTTCACGCACCTTCACGTTTCCACCGCCTTCAGCGCCCACTACGGTGTTTCCTGGCCTGATGAGCTTGCCCAGTCGGCAGCGGCCGAGGGGGCAACGGCCCTGGCATGCACAGACAGGGACGGGCTCTACGGCACCGTCAAGCACCTCAAGGCATGCATGGCTGCCGGCATCGACCCGGTTGTAGGGGTGGACCTCGCCGTATTCGACGACGACGGAGACCTCCGCACACAGCTTTCCGGCCGGGTGGTGGTGCTTGCGCACGGCCACACCAACGGTGCCGGCTACAAGGCGCTGTGCCGGCTGATTTCGGATGCGCACGCCCGCACCACCGGCAAGGCCGGGGGAGCGGTCCCTGTTGCCGTCACCCGGGCGGAGCTCGCCTCCAGGATCCTTGACCCCAGCACCCTGAAGCCGGTGCTCACCGTCCTGGTCGGCCCTGATTCCGACGTCGGACGGGCGTTGGGCGGGCGGCGTTACCTTCGGCCACGCACGCTGTTCAAGAGCTGGCTGGATGCCTTGCCGGCAGGAAGCCTCGCCGCCGAAGTTGTCACCCATCTCACTGCTCCCGGGGAGCCGCTGAGCACGGCCCATGCAGTGCGGATGCTGAAGCTGGCCCAGGAATTCCGTGTTCCGGCAGTGCTCACCAACGCGGTCCGCTATTGCGCGGAGGACGGCGCCGCGACGGCCGACGTCCTGGATTCCGCCCGCACCCTGAAGTCGCTGCCCGAGCTGTCCGCCGCGCCCATGCTCCAGCCCAACGGCCAGGGGTGGCTGAAATCGCCCTCGCAGATGCTTCAGCTGGGGAAGGAAATCATTCACGCCGCCGGTTACGGGGCGGCGGATCTCCAGGTGCTCCTCGCGCAAACGGAGGCGCTCGCGGACAGGTGCCGCATGGATCCGGTTTCCGACATGGGCTGGAAACGGCCGGCGGTGCCCGAGGCCTCAGTGATCGGCATTGAAGGGGATCCGCTGGCAGAGCTGGCCCTTCGCTGCGAAGCCGGGGTCACCCGCCGCTTCCCGGGGATTTCGGGCACAGCGCATGCCGAGATGCGGGCGCGGCTCGATCATGAACTGAAGATCATCGCCAACCTCGGTTTCGCCTCCTACTTCCTCACTGTGGCGGAGGTTTCGCGGATGATCCTGGACATGGGGGTGCGGGCCGCCGCCAGGGGGTCGGGGGCGTCCAGCCTGGTGAATTACCTGATCGACGTCAGCCAGGTGAATCCGCTGCAGCATGACCTGATTTTCGAACGGTTCCTGTCCGGGGACCGGTCCACCCTGCCCGACATCGACATCGACGTCGAAAGCGCTGAACGGCACAACGTTTACCGGAAAATCTTTGACCGTTTCGGCGCCCAGCGCGTCACCCTGATGAGCATGCAGAACGGCTACCGCGCCCGGGGAGCCGTGCGGGATGCAGGCATGGCCCTGGGAATGGACGGCGGCGATGTGGGGGAGATTGCCAAGCAGTTGTGGCGGTTCTCTGCCCGGAAATTCCGGGAGGCGCTGGAGGAAAAACCCGAACTGCGGGAATTCGCAGGCCGGGTGGAGCAGCGGGACTTTTCGGAAAACCAGCAGCTTGACCTGCTGGTGGATCTTACCGAGCGCCTGGACCGCCTCCCGCGCCATATCTCCATGCACCCCTGCGGCGTGATTCTCGGGGATGCCACCCTGCTGGACCGGACCCCCGTCCAGCCCAGCGGCCTGGGGCTGCCCATGAGCCAGTTCGACAAACACGACATGGATCCCATGGGCATGCTCAAACTCGATGTGCTGGGTGTCCGGATGCAGAGCGCCATGGCCTTTGCCGTGCGGGAGATCATCCGCATCCACCCTTCGAAGGAGGAAGTGGTGGCCGCAGGGGCCCATCCCGTGGGGCCGGACGGCAAGGGTCCGGACTACATCAGGGAGGATGGCCGCATAGACCTCAACGCCGTGCCGCTGGATGATGAACCCACCTACGAGCTCATCAGAAGCACCCATACCCTGGGCTGTTTCCAGATCGAATCGCCGGGACAGCGCGAACTCGTGGGCAAAATGGCGCCGAGGGATTTCAATGACCTCATCATCGATATTTCGCTGTTCCGGCCCGGGCCCATGAAATCGGACATGGTCCGGCCCTTCCTGGAACACCGTCACGGTTTCGCGCCAGAGGTCTATCCCCATCCGGACCTCAAGCCGGTGCTGCAGGAAACGCACGGGGTCACCGTGTTCCATGAGCAGATCCTGAAAACCTTCCACGTCATGACGGACTGCGGGCTGGCCAGGGCAGATGAATTCCGCCGTGCCCTGGGCAACGAACTCCTTGAACCCAAGGTGGAGGAATTCTTCCGCAAGGAAGCCCGGGCCAGGGGCTACACCCCGGAGGTGGTGGACAAGGTCTGGGGGACCCTGAAGGCTTTTGGCAGTTTCGGATTCTGCAAAGCCCATGGGGCTGCCTTTGCGGTGCCCACCTACCAGTCGGCCTGGCTGAAGACCCACCATCCGGAGGCCTTCCTGGCCGGGTTGTGGGAACACGATCCCGGCATGTATCCCAAGCGACTGCTGGTTGCTGAGGCGCGCCGCCTCGGCATCCCCATCCTTCCGCTGGACATCAACCGCAGCGGCGCCGAGTACCGGGTGGAGCGGGTCACTGAAGGGCCGGACCGGGGCAAGCTCGGCATCAGGCTGAGCCTGAACGGGATCTTCGGCCTTTCCGGTTCGGAGCTGAAACGGATCGTGGCCGGGCAGCCCTACGATTCCCTGGCGGACCTTCGGGCCAGGTCCAGGGTGAGCAAACCGAGTATCAAGCGGCTCGCCCAGCTGGGTGCCTTCGATTCGCTGCACCGTGAATCGGGCGGCGCCGCCAACCGTGCGGACCTGGTCCAGCACCTCCAAAACCTCCAGGGCCGGCAGGCCCGGAAAGGACCCGACGTCATCGAGGGGCAACTGGCGCTGCCTTTGGGCGATGTCGAGTTGCGGAACGTGAAGGCCGAGCTTCCGCCGCCCACCATGGTGGACAATGTCCGGGCGGAGCTTGACCTGATGGCTGTGGACGTCAGCGATCACCTCATGTCGAGCCACCGGCCGCTCCTGGACAAGCTTGGTGTCACCACAGCAGACAAACTGCTCGGACTCAGGAACGGCACGGAGGTCCTGGTGGCGGGCGTCCGGATTGCCACCCAGACCCCGCCCATGCGCGGCGGCCGGCGGGTTGTCTTCATCAGCATTGATGACGGCACGGGATGCGTGGACTCGGTGTTCTTCCATGAAGCCCAGGAGCACGCCGGGCCACTGCTGTTCGGCACGCGGCTGCTGCTCATCCGCGGAACCACCAGGCGAACAGGCCCGCGGGGGATTAGCCTCAGCGCCAGCATGGCCTGGGACCTCAGCCGGATCGACACACTGCCCTTCCCTGAAGAGGCCTTCCCGGCGCAGGGCGCGCCCGGCACAGAGGGTGCGGCTGAACAAGGTCCGGAGCACCCCGGTCCCGGAACCCGCTCCGGCGGCCAGGGCACGTCCGATGTCCACCCCGGAACGGTCATCCCGGACGAATTCAGGGTGCCGGGGCCGCTGGAGGGAATCGGCCGCAATCTGGCCATCACCGGGCTGGGAGGCTGACGGGCCCGCCCGTGCGCCGCTTTGGCTGGCCTCTCCCGTTACAGATACCATTGACGAGGCTGGCTGTGGTCCCCGTATGCCACAAGCTACGAAGCCTTAACTTTGAATAGGAGACACCCGTGTCAGATGCCGAGCAGATCACCCTCATCGTCGATGGCGAAGAGATGAAGGTGACTACCGGAACTACCGGCGCGGAACTCTTCTTCGAGCGCCGCGACGTCGTTGTGGCCCGCGTTGACGGCGAGCTGAAGGACCTGGACCAGCCCCTTCCCGAAGGCGCCCGGATCGAGGGCGTCAGCATCGATTCCCCTGACGGACTCAACGTGCTGCGCCACTCGACCGCCCACGTCATGGCCCAGGCAGTGCAGCAGCTGCGCCCCGACGCCAAGCTGGGCATCGGCCCCTACATCACTGACGGCTTCTACTTCGACTTCGACGTCGCCGAACCCTTCACCCCGGAAGACCTGAAGACCCTGGAAAAGATGATGCTCAAGATCATCAACCAGAACCAGAAGTTCGTGCGGCGCGTCGTCTCCGAGGACGAAGCCCGCGAAGCCATGAAGGACGAGCCCTACAAGCTCGAGCTCCTGGGCAAGAAGAACAACGCCGCCGAAGCCGGTGAAGGCGTCAACGTCGAAGTGGGCGCCGGCGACATCACCATCTACGACAACGTGGACCGCAAGAGCGGGGACAGCGTCTGGTGCGACCTGTGCCGCGGCCCGCACCTGCCCAACACGAAGCTCATTTCCAATGCCTTCGCCCTGACCCGCTCGTCGGCCGCCTACTGGCTCGGCAACCAGAACAACCAGCAGCTGCAGCGTATCTACGGCACCGCCTGGCCCACCAAAGACGCCCTGAAGGCCTACCAGGAGCGCATTGCCGAGGCCGAGCGCCGCGACCACCGCAAGCTTGGCGCCGAACTGGACCTGTTCTCCTTCCCGGATGAACTGGGCTCCGGCCTGCCGGTCTTCCACCCCAAGGGCGGGATCATCCGCAAGGCCATGGAGGACTACTCCCGCCAGCGCCACGTGGACGCCGGCTACGAGTTCGTCTACACGCCGCACATCACCAAGGGCCACCTCTACGAAGTCTCCGGCCACCTCGACTGGTACAAGGAGGGCATGTTCCCGGCGATGCACATCGACGCGGAGCTGAACGAGGACGGCACCGTGCGCAAGCCCGGCCAGGATTACTACCTGAAGCCGATGAACTGCCCCATGCACAACCTGATCTTCCGCTCGCGCGGCCGCTCCTACCGCGAACTGCCGCTGCGCCTCTTCGAGTTCGGCTCCGTCTACCGGTACGAAAAGTCGGGCGTTGTGCACGGCCTGACCCGCGTGCGCGGCATGACCCAGGACGACGCCCACATCTACTGCACCCGCGAACAGATGAAGGACGAACTCACCACCACGCTGAACTTCGTCCTGGGCCTGCTCAAGGACTACGGCCTGGACGACTTCTACCTGGAGCTGTCCACCAAGAACGAAGACAAATTCGTGGGCGAGGACGCTGCCTGGGAGGAAGCCACCCGCACCCTGGCTGAAGTGGCCGAAGCCTCCGGCCTGGAACTGATTCCGGATCCGGGCGGGGCCGCGTTCTACGGCCCCAAGATCTCCGTCCAGGCGAAAGACGCCCTGGGCCGCACCTGGCAGATGTCCACCATCCAGCTGGACTTCAACCTGCCCGAACGCTTCGAACTCGAGTTCCAGGCCGCTGACGGCACCCGCCAGCGCCCCGTCATGATCCACCGTGCCCTCTTCGGTTCGGTGGAGCGTTTCATGGGCGTGCTCACGGAGCACTACGCCGGAGCGTTCCCGGCCTGGCTGGCTCCCGTGCAGGTGGTGGGCATCCCGGTGGCCGAGGCGTTCAATGACTACATGTTCGACGTCGTCGGCCAGCTCAAGGCTGCCGGCATCCGGGCCGAGGTGGACATTTCCTCGGACCGCTTCCCGAAGAAGATCCGCACGGCCAGCAAGGACAAGATCCCGTTCGTGCTCATCGCAGGAGGCGAGGACGCCGACGCCGGCGCTGTGTCCTTCCGCTTCCGCGACGGCAGCCAGGACAACGGTGTGCCCGTGGCCGACGCCGTCCAGCGGATCGTGGATGCCGTCCGCGACCGGACCAGCTAGCCGCGGCGGAAGGGTACGCAGTGCAGGAGAACACAGGGGCGGGCTATCCGGGCGACGCTGAGGTGACGGATGATTTCGGCCTCGCCGGCGTGCCGGACGCTTTCCAGCGCCTGTGGACTCCGCACCGCATGGCCTACATCAAGGGCGGGCAGCACCAGTTCAAGAATCAGGACGACTGCCCTTTTTGCATCGCCCCCTCGCGCACGGATGAGGAGTCCCTCATCGTGTGCCGGGGCCGCACGAGCTATGTGGTGCTGAACCTCTTCCCGTACAACCCGGGGCACCTGCTGGTGTGCCCCTACCGGCACGTTCCGGATTACACGGACCTGACGGTCGAGGAGACCGCCGAATTCTCCGAGCTGACCCAGACCGCCATGCGGGTGCTGCGGAAGGTGGCGAATCCGGGCGGCTTCAACCTCGGCATGAACCAGGGAGTTGTGGGCGGCGCCGGGATCGCCGGGCACCTGCACCAGCATATTGTTCCGCGGTGGGGCGGGGACGGAAACTTCTTCCCCATCATCGCCCAGACCAAGGCGATCACGCAGACCCTCGACGAAGTCCGCCAGCAGGTTGCCGAGGCGTGGCCCGGGGAGACGCATGCTGAATAGGCATGCCCGCGGTTTCTTCACCGCGCTGTTCTCCCCGCTTGCCCGCTGGCTCCTCAGGATCGGCGTATCCCCGGACGCGATCACCATCGTCGGGACGGCCGGCGTGGTGGTGGGCGCCCTGGTCTTCTACCCGCTGGGCCAGCTCTGGTGGGGAACGCTCTTCATCACCGCCTTCATCTTTTCCGACGTCATTGACGGCATTATGGCGCGGCTGCAGAACGGGGGAGGCCGCTGGGGCAATTTCCTGGACTCCACCCTGGACAGGATTGCCGACGGGGCGCTCTTCGCCGGCCTGGCCATCTGGTTTTTTACGGGCGGCGACAATGAAGCGATAGCGATTGCCGCCGTCGTCTGCCTTGTTCTTGGCATGGTGGTCTCCTATGTGCGGGCGAAGGCCGAATCGCTGGGCTTCCAGGCCAATGTGGGCATTGCCGAACGCGCCGAGCGGCTGGTGTCCGTCCTGGTGGTCACCGGCTTCACCGGCCTGGGGCTGCCGTCCATAGCGCTGTTCGTGACGCTCGTGTTGCTGGCTCTGGCCAGCCTCGTCACGGTGGTCCAGCGCGTGCTGGCGGTCCGTGACCAGTCGCTCGAGGACACCGAAAAAACCTGATTAAGCCCGGCTGCCGGGGTGGGACTAGTATTAGGACTGCCTGGTCAATGGACCGGTAATCCGGTGTGTGCAAATTACGGCATTTCCGTGCCGCCCGCACTCCCGGCGAAGGTCATCTATCTACCCATAGGGGTTTTTGTGTCTACACCTGATGTAAGCAGCGAAGCCGGCTCGTCCGCCAACAGCGTCACGGGCAGCAACCGCGTCAAGCGCGGCATGGCAGAGATGCTCAAGGGCGGCGTCATCATGGACGTCGTCAACGTCGAGCAGGCCCGCATCGCCGAAGACGCCGGTGCCGTTGCCGTGATGGCGCTCGAGCGCGTTCCGGCCGACATCCGCGCCCAGGGTGGCGTGTCCCGCATGTCCGATCCGGACATGATCGACAAGATCATCGACGCCGTCTCCGTCCCGGTCATGGCCAAGGCCCGCATCGGCCACTTCGTCGAAGCCCAGGTCCTGCAGTCCCTCGGCGTGGACTACATCGACGAGTCCGAGGTCCTGACCCCGGCCGACTACGTCAACCACATCGACAAGTGGAACTTCAAGGTTCCCTTCGTCTGTGGCGCCACCAACCTCGGTGAGGCGCTGCGCCGCATCAACGAGGGCGCGGCCATGATCCGGTCCAAGGGCGAGGCCGGCACCGGCGACGTCTCCAACGCCACCGGCCACATGCGCCAGATCCGTTCCGAGATCGCCAAGCTTGCCGCCCTGCCCGAGGACGAGCTCTACGTCGCGGCCAAGGAACTGCAGGCCCCGTACGAACTGGTCAAGGAGGTTGCTGCCGCCGGCAAGCTTCCCGTGGTGCTGTTCACCGCCGGCGGCATCGCCACCCCGGCCGACGCCGCGATGATGATGCAGCTTGGCGCCGACGGCGTGTTCGTCGGCTCCGGCATCTTCAAGTCCGGCAACCCCGCCCAGCGCGCCGCCGCCGTCGTGAAGGCCACCACCTTCTTCGATGACCCCGACGTCATCGCCAAGGCCTCCCGCGGCCTGGGCGAAGCCATGGTGGGCATCAACGTCGACGAGATTCCGCAGCCGCACCGCCTCGCCGAGCGCGGCTGGTAAAGCTCCAAAGGCAGTACGACGGCGGTGGGTCACCTTCAACGGTGAGCCGCCGCCGTCGCGCGTTAACCCCCAGTGGGTAGCAGCAGGTGTCGTTTTGAGCGCCCAAACCGACGCCTGCTGCTACCTGGTTGGGAGCCGGGCGGAAGCTACTCGAGGCCGCGGCGCTTCAGGAGCGGCTCCAGGGCGGCGTCGCGTCCGCGCAGCGTGCGGAAGGAGTCCAGCGGGTCCTTGCTGTTGCCCCGGGACAGCAGCTCAGTGCGGAATCGGTCCCCGTTGGCGCGGGTGAGTCCTCCGTTCTCGGTGAACCAGTCGACGGTTTCGGCGTCCAATACCTCGCTCCAGATGTAAGAGTAGTAGCCGGCCGCGTAGCCGTCCCCGGCGAAGATGTGCTGGAAGTAGCCCGTGCGGTAGCGGGGCGGAATCAGACGGTGGGCCACCCCCGCCGCCGCCAGCGCCTTGGCCTCGAACTCGAGGGCGTCCTGCGGGACGCTGCCGGCGTCGAGCACGTGCCAGGCCAGGTCCAGCAGTGCGGCACCGAGGTACTCCGTGGTGGCGAAGCCTTCGCCCCAGAGCCTGGACTCATTGAGCCGGTCCACCGTCTCCTGCGGGAGCAACTCGCCGGTGGCGTGATGGCGGGCGTAGTTGGCCAGGACCTCGGGCCACATGATCCACATTTCGTTCACCTGCGACGGGTACTCCACAAAGTCCCGGGGCACGGACGTGCCGGAGAACCGCGGATACGTGACGTCCGAGAATAGCCCGTGCAGGGCGTGGCCGAATTCGTGGAACGCGGTCCGCACCTCGTCCAGCGTCAGCAGCGTGGGTTCACCGGCCGGCGGCTTGGAAATGTTCAGGTTGTTGATGACCACCGGTTTGGTGCCCAACAAAGCTGACTGCTCCACGAGCGAGTTCATCCAGGCGCCGCCCCGTTTGGATTCCCGGGTGTAGTAGTCGCCCAGGAACAGCCCCAGCTCCGTGCCGTCCTGGTTGCGGACCTCCCAGACCCGGACGTCCGGGTGGTAGCCGGCGAGGTCGTCCCGTTCCTGGAAGGTGATGCCGTAGAGCGAGGTGGCCGCGAAAAACACGCCGTCCACCAGCACCCGGTCCAGTTCGAAGTACGGCCGGATCGCCTGTTCGTCCACCGCGTAGCGCTCCCGCCGGACTTTCGCGGAGTAGTAGGCCCAGTCCCAGGCCTCGAGCGGATGGCCGGCGCTTTCCGCCAGGGCGGCGGCCTCAGCGTCGGCATTCCGGACCGCGGCAGGCGCCAGCCGGTTCAGCATGGTCAGGACGGCCTCGAAGTCCGGCGCGGTCTGCCGGTCCACCACCAGTTCGGCATAGTTGGCAAAACCCAGCAGAGCGGCCTTCTCGGCGCGAAGCCGCACCATGGACTTCACCAGCTCGAGGACGTCTAGGCTGCCGCCGCTGCTGCCCCGCGCCACGGATGCCTCGAAAAGCCGGCGCCGGACGCCCCGGTTTTCCAGTGCCGCGAGGGCGGGTTGGTTGCTCGGCTGGATCAGCGTGAGCAGGTACTTCCCGTCGTGGCCCGCCACGCGGGCGGCTTCCGCGGCACTGGCCACCTCGTCGGCGGGCAGGCCGGCCAGCTCCCCGGCATCATCCAGCAGGAGGGCCGCAGACTTCATGCCCTCCTTGACCCGCTGCCCGAACTCCGTGCCGAGCCGCGAGAGCTCGGCGTTGAGGGACTTGAGCTTCTCCTGGCCGGAATCGTCCAGCTGGATCCCGGACTGGCGGAATTCCTTGAGGTATTCCTCCACGAGCCGGGCCGACTCGGCATCCAGGCCGTCGGTGCGGATGCCGGCGAACCGCTCGTAGAGTCCCCGGTTGAGGTAAACGGCGTCCTGATGGGCGGCAAAAAGCGGCGACAGCTCCGTCTCAAGGTCCCGGATGGCATCGGAGGCATCAGCGGAAACCAGCGTGAAGAAGGACGCGGCGGCCCGTTCCAGCAGCCGGCCCGACCGCTCCATCGCCAGGGCAGTGTTCTCGAACGTCGCCCGTTCCGGGTTGTCCACGATCGCCGCGATCTCGGACAGGTGCTCGGCGAGGCCGGCGTCAACTGCCTCGGCGTAGTGGGCGTCATTGATGTCTGCAAACGGAGGCAGGCCGAACGGCAGTGTGCTCGGGCTCAGCAGCGGATTAGTCATGAAGCAACACTTTCATGCTGTGGTCCGGTTCACAATCATGTCCGGCGTGTCTGGCTGCGCGGTCCGGCGGCTGCGCCGCCTTAGGATGGCGGCATGGGGATCATTCGCACCGGAACCGCCGGCCGTGCCTTCCGCACGGCCGCGGCGGCATCACTGATCGCATCACTGGCTTCCTGCGGGGTGATCGCCGAACGGGACAAGCCCTGTCTCTTATACACATCTGCCTCGGCGGCAGCGACCCAGGCGTCCTCGGCGGCGGCTGCGCCATAAGAGACAGCCCCGACTCCGACGCCGGCCCCCACTCCGACCCCGGGCGCCGGCCCGGCCTGCAAGGCGGTCAGATGCACGTCCGTGCTGGTCACCGGCGACATGCTGGTCCATGCCCAGCTGTGGGAGCAGGCGCGCGTGGACGCGCTGGCGGCGGGAATCAAGGGGCTTGATTTCGGCCCCTTGCTCGAGGGCCAGCGGCGTTACATCCAGGAGAGCGACCTCGCCATCTGCCACCAGGAGACGCCGGTGGCCGTTCCGCAGGGCCCCTTCTCTGCCTACCCGTCGTTCAACGTGCCGCCGCAGATCATTGCCGCCTCAAAGGCCGTGGGCTACAGGGCCTGCACCACCGCCAGCAACCACACCATCGACCAGGGCACCGAGGGGCTGGTCCGGACCCTGGATGTCCTGGACGCCTCCGGCCTGGAGCACACAGGCTCCTACCGGACCGAGGCCGAGTCCCAGGGCGTCCTCATCATGCAGACCGGAGCCGCGAAGATCGCCGTCATCGAAGCCGCGTACGGCCTCAACGGGCAGACACCGGAAGCGGCATGGCAGGTGGACCTGCTTGACGCCTCCGCCATGATCGCCAAGGCAAAGAAGGCCAGGAAACTCGGGGCCGACATTGTGCTGGGCGTTATGCACGCCGGCGACGAATACGCCAGTGTCCCGAATGCCCAGCAGCAGGAAGTAGCCCACGCGCTCGTGGACAGCGGCCAGTTCACCATGGTCTACGGCCACCACACGCACTCCGTGCTGCCCGTCGAAAAGTACAAGGGGACCTGGATTGTGTACGGCCTCGGCAACGGCGTGACGGAACTGTCGCCCACGTACGTGGTGAACAACGAGGGATTGCTAGTGCGGGCACAGTTCAGCCAGGACGCCGCCGGCAAGTGGACCGCATCGGATCTGGGCTGGGCGCCCTCGGTCATCGTGAACGCGCCCTACCGCTGGTGCTCGGTGGCGTCCGATGCGCCGCAGGGCGTATGCGCCAGCCCCGCCGCGGACGCAGCGACGCGGCAGCGGACCAGGGCCGTGGTCGAGTCGATGGGTGCGGCTGAAGCCGGCGCGCACGAGCTGCTGATCACCAAGGACCGCTGACCGGCTACTGTTCCCCGCTCACGGTTTCCGGCGCCGCCGCTCCTAGCGGGGCCGGCGGGCCGCGTGTTCCCGGGCCAGGACCGCGTAGCGGTCATCCGGCTCGCCCGGCGTAAAGCTCCCGTACTTGCGTTCGACGGCGGTCCGGATCAGGAAGTCTGCGATCGCCGGGTTCTTCGGCAGGAGGGAGCCGTGCAGGTAGCTGGCCACGATGTTGCGGTACCGGGCGCCCTCCTGGCCGTCGCTGCTGTTGTTGCCCGTGCCCTTGGCCACGGTGCCAAGCGGGGCCACGCCGGGGCCCAGGGTGGTCTGCCCGCTGTGGTTCTCATAGCCCAGCACGTCCCCGAACTCGGCCGTGGTGACTTTGACATTGCCGATCAGCCGTTCATCCGTCCCGTGCGTTTCCACGTCAAGGACGCCGATGCCGGGAATGACCGACCCGGAGCGTGTTTTGAAGAATCGCCCGAACAGCTGGTAGAGCCCGCAGATCAGCAGCATGGGGGTGCCGTCCTCCGCAAGGCCGCGGAGGGTTTCCGCGCGTGCCTGCAGGTCATCCTGGATGACCAGCTGCCCGCTGTCCTGCCCGCCGCCGCCGACGATGAGGTCCACTTCGTCCGGGAATTCGTCCCCCACGTTGTACTCCAGCAGCTCCGGGACGTAACCGTGCCATTTCAGCCGCTGCTGCAGCACAAGGGCGTTGCCCCAGTCGCCGTAGATGTTCATGTCCCGCGGATAAAGCTGCAGGACCCTGATGGTTCCCTTGCTGCCTGATGTTCCGGGGGTCATGAGACCACCTCCACTGTGGTGATTTTGGAGAGCTCACGTCGGATGGCGAGCATGGCGGTGTAGGTGCAGAAGACGCGCTTCGGTTTGTCCTTCGCCCCGGCAATGAACGCGGCCAGGGCCGGCGCAATGTCAGTGTTCACGGCGCCGATGGCCACCTCGTCGTACTGCAGCCGCAGCGCCATGTCGTAGGCGCGGGAGCCGGTCAGCTGGTCCACGCCGTCAACCCGCAGGGATTCGAAGTCGACGTCCCACAACCACGACATGTCGCGACCGTCCGCGTAGTTGTCATTGATGGCGATCATGGTGGCGTAGCCGCCGGCCGCGAACGACTTGAGCCCCAGCCGGAACCCGCTCGGGTTCTTGACCAGCACAAGGTCCAGGGGGAGGCCGTCGACGACGAGGCTTTCGCCGCGGCCGAAGGCCGGCGCCACCTGGGACAGCGCCGTCAAAAGTGCGGCGTGGTCCGCGGCCGCCGCGCCGCTGCCGCAGATGCTGCGCGCCAGCGTCAGCGCCGCCGCTGCATTGAAAATGTTGTAGACGCCGCGGAGCTTCATCGCCGTGGTGACCGTGCCGCCGTCGTACTCAAAATCGGCGTTGTCCGGCCCCACCCGCCGCAGGACGACGTCGGCCGGCGGCTTTTGCCGTACCGGCGCCGGCGCGGGGCTGCCGGGACCGGCGCGCAGTTCGTCGTCGTTGGGAAACGTGCTCAGCAGCGAGTCGTCCAGGCCGAAGTAGCGGACATCCGGCCCGTCCAGCGTGCCGGCGATCCGGGCCACCCGGGGATCCTCACGGTTCAGGACCACGGTGCCGGTGGTCTTGGAGGCGATGTGCTGGAGCAGCTGGGCCGTCTTGTCGATCTCGCCGAAGCGGTCCAGCTGGTCACGGAGAACGTTGAGCAGCAGGCTGTAGCGCGGCGGAACCCGGTTGACGAAGTGCACGGCGTGGGCCTCGTCCAGTTCCAGCACAGCGATGTCGGCGTCGAGCCGTCCGCGCCAGTCCACGTCGCCGAGGAGGGCAGCGGCCACGCCCCTGGTGAAATTGCTTCCGGTGCGGTTGGTGAACACCTTCAGGCCCTGGCTTTCCAGCAGTTCCACCACCATCTTGGTGGTGGTGGTCTTGCCGTTGGTGCCGCTCACCACGGCTACACCGTGGGGGAGCGTGGACAGTGCCCGCTGCATGAAGCCGGGGTCGATTTTTTCGACCACAAGCCCTGGCAGGGCGGAGCCTCCGCCCCTGAGCCGGGAGACCCGGCGGACGAGCTTGCCGAGCGGAACGCTGAAGGAAAACATGCTCTGTAATATATCCCAGTAGCGGCATGCCATCGGGCGGTCGGGCACCGGCGGGGACGCCGGACAGCGTCCGGGACACTATGCTGTTTGGATGACCAATCCCCTTTCCACCGCGCTTCCGCGCCCGCGTTCAGGTACCCGTTCAGGTGCGCCCTCCGGCGCCGGCACAGGCCTGCGCATCGGTGTGCTCGCGCTTCAGGGCGACTTCCGCGAGCACCTCCGGGCCGTTGAAGCGGCCGGTGCGACCGGCGTCGGGATCCGGCGCCCGGCCGAACTCGACAACCTGGACGGGATCATCATTCCCGGCGGTGAATCGACCACCATCGACAAGCTCGCGCGTGCCTTTGAACTGGCGGATCCGTTGCGGCAGCGCATTGCCGATGGTCTGCCCGTGTACGGCTCCTGCGCCGGGATGATCCTGCTCGCCCACGACATCGCCGACCCCGCCACGGATCTCGCCGGAAACCCGCAGCAGACCTTCGGCGGGCTGGACATCACCGTGCGCCGCAACGCGTTCGGCCGCCAGCGTGAGTCGTTCGAAACCGATCTCGACTTCAAGGGCCTGGATTTCAGCGCCACAGCCGCGGGCGTCGCCCCGGTCCACGCGGTGTTCATCCGCGGGCCCTGGGTGGAGCGCGTCGGCCCCGGCGTCGAGGTGCTCGCCCAGGTTGAACCGGCGGACCCCGCGCACGCGTCCCACGCAGCCCATCTGCAGGGGACGGCTAGAATTGTTGCAGTGCGTTCCGGCCACCTGCTGGCCACCTCGTTCCATCCGGAAGTGACGGGGGAGAAGCGCGTGCATGAACTTTTTATCCGAATGATCAGAGGAGAAGCGTAAAGCATGTCAGGCCACTCCAAATGGGCAACGACCAAGCACAAGAAGGCCATCCTTGATAGCCGCCGGGCCAAGTCGTTCGCCAAGCTGATCAAGAACATTGAAGTTGCTGCCCGGATGGGCGGCCCGGACCTGGCCGGCAACCCCAGCCTGGAACTCGCTGTCACCAAGGCGAAGAAGACCTCAGTCCCCGCGGACAACATCGACCGTGCCATCAAGCGCGGCGCGGGCCTCACCGGCGAAGTCGTGGACTACACGGAAATCATGTACGAATGCCGCGGCCCGCAGGGTTCGGCGCTCCTGATCGAGTGCCTCACCGACAACAAGAACCGGGCAGCTTCCGAGGTCCGGCTGGCCATTTCCCGCAACGGCGGCACCATCGCCGATCCCGGTTCCGTCAGCTACCTCTTCTCCCGCAAGGGTGTGGTGACGCTGCCCAAGAACGGGCTCGGCGAGGACGACGTCCTGATGGCGGTGCTCGACGCCGGCGCCGAGGAAGTCAAGGACAACGGCGACACCTTTGAAATCCACTCGGACCCGAAGGATCTGCAGGCTGTCCGCGATGCCCTCAAGGAAGCCGGGATCGAATACGACACCGACGAGGCCGAGTTCGTGCCCTCCATGGAGGTGCCGCTTGACCTGGATGCCGCCAAGAAGTTCATGAAGCTCGTGGACGCGCTGGAAGACCTCGACGATGTCCAGAACGTCTACAGCAACGCCGACCTCAGCGACGAAGTGCAGGCCGCACTGGAAGCCGAGTGATCCTGCAGTCCTGTAGTGACTCTGAGGCCCGGCCTTGACCCTGCGCGTGTTGGGAGTCGACCCGGGCCTCACCCGTTGCGGCATCGGCGTGGTGGACGTCGAGAAGAACCGCCGCGCCACCATGGTGGCCGTCGGCGTGGTGGGCACGTCCCCCGAGGAGTCGCTGGACCAGCGCCTGCTCGTCATAGCCCTCGCCATTGACGACTGGCTCGACCGCTACGAGCCGCACGTGCTCGCGGTGGAACGTGTTTTCTCCCAGCTGAACGTCAGCACGGTCATGGGTGTGGCGCAGGCTTCCGGCGTCGTCATCGCGGCAGCCGCCCGGCGCGGCATCCCGGTGGCGCTCCACACGCCGTCGGAAGTCAAGGCGGCCGTCACCGGCAGCGGCAACTCAAACAAGGACGCCGTCACCAAACTCGTGACCAAGATCCTCCGCCTCGACGCACCGCCGCGTCCGGCGGACGCCGCCGACGCCCTGGCCCTTGCCATCACCCACGCCTGGCGGGCGGGCAGCGGAGCGGCCGTGGCCACCACCGGACCGGGATCGCTGTCTCTTATACACATCTGATGTGTATAAGAGACAGGGCCGACGCGGAGGCAAAGGCGCGCCGTGCGCGCTGATTTTCCGCGGCCCTTGCTAGGGTATTCGTAGATATGTTCGGATAGTCGGTCTTTGCCGGCGGTAGTTCAGGAGCCCGGCCTTGATAAGTTTTCTCCGCGGAACCGTAGCGCACGTTGGCCTGTCCACGGCCGTGATCGATCTCAACGGCGCCGGAATGAGCGTTAACGCCACACCGCAGACCCTCAGCAAGCTGCGCACCGGCGACGAAGGCAAGCTGTTCACGTCCCTGATCGTCCGCGAGGACTCGCTGACGCTGTTCGGCTTCGCCTCCGACGACGAACGGGAGGTCTTCGATGTCCTGCTCAGCGTCAGCGGCGTCGGCCCGCGGCTTGCGCTGGCCGTCCTGGCCGTCCACGATCCCGAAGCGATCCGCGTCGCGGCGCACACCGGTGACAGCAAGACATTCACCAAGGTCCCCGGCATCGGCCCGAAGGTAGCCGGCCGCATCGTCCTGGAGCTGGCCGGAAAACTCGTTCCGCACGGCACTCCGGCAGCTGCCGCCCCTGCCGCCTCGGCGGAATCGGTCTGGAAACCGCAGGTGGTGGCCGCCATGACCAGCCTCGGCTGGTCCGAGAAGGACGCCACGGGCAGCATCGACAAAGCACTGGCCGATTCACCCGACCTTGCGGACCAGGGAAATGTCGCCGAGATCCTGCGCACCACGCTGCGCTGGCTCGGCCAGGACGGTGCCCGCGCCGGCAACCGGGTAGGCAGCCGTGGCTGAACCGTCCCTCGTAGCCGGGGGAGAAGAGCCGGAGGAGCGGGCCATCGAGGCCGCCCTTCGGCCGAAGAACCTCCACGACTTCGTGGGACAGCACCGGGTCCGCAAGCAGCTCTCCCTCGTGCTGCAGGCATCCCGGATGCGGGGCCGCAGCGCGGACCACGTGCTCTTTTCCGGCCCGCCCGGTCTCGGTAAGACCACCCTCGCCATGATCGTCGCCGCGGAAATGAACGCGCCGCTGCGCATCAGCAGCGGCCCCGCCATCCAGCACGCCGGGGATCTCGCCGCCATTCTCTCCTCGCTCTCCGAAGGCGAGGTTCTCTTCCTCGACGAAATCCACCGGATGTCCCGCCCCGCCGAGGAAATGCTCTACATGGCGATGGAAGACTTCCGGGTGGACATTGTGGTGGGCAAGGGCGCGGGGGCAACGGCCATCCCGCTTGAGCTGCCGCCCTTCACGCTGGTCGGCGCCACCACCCGGGCCGGGCTGCTGCCGGGACCGCTGCGCGACCGCTTCGGTTTCACCGGGCACCTTGAGTTCTATTCGGTGGAGGAGCTCGAGCTCGTGCTGCGCAGATCGGCCGGGCTCCTTGACCTGAAGGTGAACTCGGCCGGATTCAGCGAAATCGCCGGCAGGTCCCGCGGTACGCCGCGTATCGCCAACAGGCTGCTGAGGCGGGTCAGGGACTGGGCCCTGGTGCACGGCATCGAACAGATCGACGCCCGGGCAGCGTCGGCCGCCCTGGACATGTACGAGGTGGACAAGCGCGGCCTGGACCGCCTGGACCGCGCCGTGCTGGAAGCGCTGATCACCAAGTTCGGCGGCGGACCCGTGGGACTGTCGACGCTGGCCATCGCCGTCGGGGAGGAACCGGAGACCGTGGAGACGGTGGCTGAGCCGTACCTGGTCCGGGAAGGCCTGCTCGGGCGGACGCCCCGGGGCCGCATCGCCATGGCGCCGGCATGGACCCACCTGGGCTTCTCGGTTCCTCCCGGCGTGTTCGGGCAGGAACCGCTGGACGTGTTCGCTGTTGACGAACTCACCGGAGAGACGGGCGCAGAGACCGAATCGCAATGGATTCCGAACACCCACTAGCACCGTTGCACGCGGTTTCCCTCTAGACTGGAAAGACGCTCGGCACCTCCGGGCTTTGTTTCCGTGGCTGGCGCCAGCCAGCCGTCTGTTGTCAGTCACGCGTGTGGCCCGACGCGGTGCAAAGCGGATGTTGCTGTCAACCAGCTACGCAAGTACAGAATGGAACTTCCCTGTGTTCGGACATATCACTGCCCAGGCCCAGCCGCAGGCCGGCGGCGGCATCGACATCATGACCATCCTGCTGTTCGTCATGCTCGGCATCTTCATCTTCATGATGTTCCGCCGGAACAAGAAGACTCAGCAGCAGCAGGCTTCGCTCCAGTCGCAGTTTGCGCCGGGGGTTGAGGTCATGACCAGCTTTGGCCTGTACGGGCGCATTGTGTCGATCGATGACGAAGACAACAAGGTTGTTCTGGAACTCTCACCCGGCAACCTGGCCACGGTCCACCGCCAAGCCGTCACCAAGATCGTGGAGCCCGCCGCCGACGAGGCGCACGCTGTGCCCGATGACGCGTCGTCGCTGACGGCCGAGGAGCACGGAACCTCCGAGCTTGGAACTGCTTCCGCCGTTAGCGAGACGCCGGACGAAACCCTGAAGCGCCTCAATGATGAGGGCAAGAAGGACATCTAGTCCGCCGCGTCCCGCTGGGCACACCATCTACGGCTGCGGGCTGCCGCCGGTGCGGTTCATACCCGCACCGGCGGCTTCTCCGTAATTAATAGAAAGATCGACAATGGCACGAACTGGCCGCAATAAACCATCCCTCAGGGTGCTGGTCTGGCTTGGCGTAATTCTGGCTGTCCTGACGGCCGTCCTTGCGGGCGGCACCATGGCCGGAAAGGCAAGCTGGGCTCCGAAGCTCGCGCTGGACCTTGAGGGCGGAACCCAGATGATCTTGGCACCCAAGGTCGAGGGTGGGTCCGACATCAACGAGGAACAGCTCAACCAGGCCGTGGCGATCATCCGCCAACGCGTGGACGGTTCCGGCGTCGCGGAAGCCGAAATCAGCACCCAGTCGGGCCGTAACGTGGTGGTTAGCCTCCCCGGAACGCCCTCTTCGGAGACCCGGGCCCTGATCCAGGCGTCCGCCGACATGAACTTCCGCCCGGTATTGGTCACCGGACCCGGCGCGGCTGTTCCCGCGGAATCCCGCACGCCGGCGGCGAAACTGCCCAAGCCGACGGCGAAGCCCGCGAACGCCAGCGACTCCAACTGGATCACGGCGGACATCCAGAAGCAGTTCGAGGCACTCGACTGCGACAAGCCGGCGCAGGACAAGCAGCAGCGCTCGGATCCGGCCAAGCCGCTGGTGACCTGTGAGCGCGCTACCGCCCAGACCCCGGCCATCAAGTACATCCTTGGTCCCGTGGAGGTCAAAGGCGTGGACATCCAGGGGTCGACGTTCCAGCTCCAGCAGGGCGCCCACGGCGCCGTCACCAACGAGTGGGCCGTCAACATCCAGTTCAACGGTGAAGGTACGGCCAAGTTCAAGACCGTCACCGAGCGCCTGAACCAGTTCTACGTCGCTGCCGGGGGCGAAACCGGCACGGACCCGAAGTCGCAGTTCGCCATCGTCCTGGACGACAAGGTCATCTCAGCGCCCCGGTCCCAGGCGGTCATCACCGACGGCCGCCCGCAGATCACCGGCGGATTTACCGAGCAGTCGGCCAAGGCCCTGTCCGATCAGCTGCGTTTTGGTGCGCTGCCGATCAGCTTCGACATCCAGAGCGAGCAGCAGATCTCGGCGACCCTCGGCGGCGAGCAGCTCCGCATGGGCCTGCTTGCAGGCCTGATCGGACTCCTGCTGGTGGTGGTGTATTCCCTGTTCCAGTACCGTGCCCTCGGCTTCGTCACCATCGCATCCCTCGTGGTTGCCGGTGCCCTGACCTACCTGGCCATCGCCATCCTGGGCTGGACGGAGAACTACCGCCTGTCCCTGGCCGGCGTGGCCGGCATCATCGTTTCCATCGGCCAGACAGCGGACTCGTTCATCGTGTACTTCGAACGCATCCGCGACGAACTCCGGGAAGGCCGCGGCCTCGTCTCGGCCGTCGAGAACGGCTGGAAGCGGGCCAAGCGAACGGTCCTGGCTTCCAAGGCCGTCAACCTGCTTGCCGCCCTGGTGCTCTATTTCGTGGCCGTGGGCAACGTGCGGGGCTTTGCCTTCACGCTGGGCCTGACCGCGCTTGCCGACCTCATGGTCGTGTTCACGTTCACGCACCCCATGCTGCGGCTGCTGGCCCGCACCCGGTTCTTCGGTGAAGGCCACAAGTTCTCGGGCCTCGACCCCGCGAGCCTCGGCGCGGTGCCGCTCTACCGCGGCGCCGGCAGGCTCCGCACACCGGAGGACAAGCCGTCCCTGGTGCGCACAAAGAACAAGGGTGCCGCTGCTGAAGCGGAGCGCAGGATGACCATCGCTGAACGCCGCCGCGCGGAGCAGCAGGAGCAGCTCGCGGGTTCCTCCAAGGGCCCGGCCAAGGAGGGCAAGTAATGTCCAGTTTTGCGAAATTCGGTAACGAGCTCTACACGGGCAGGCGTTCCTACGACTTCGTCGGCAAGAAGAAGCTCTGGTTCCTCATTGCCGCCGTCGCCGTGGCCCTGTCCATCCTGATTCCGGTGGCCAAGGGCGGGTTCAACCTCGGCATTGAATTCCGCGGCGGCTCCGAGTTCACCGTCTCCAACGTCAAGACCACGGACGCGACACTGGGCGAGAAGGCTGTGCACGACGTCGTGGCCGGAAGCGTTCCGCGTGTGGCGAACGTCGCCGGCACCACCATGCGGATCCAGACGGACAAGCTCACGGACGACGAGACCATCAAGATCAAGGAACGACTGACCACGGCCTACGGCGTCACCGACAACGAGGTGACCTCCACCTTCGTGGGGCCGACCTGGGGTGCGGACGTCACCAAGCAGGCCCTCATCGGGCTGGTGGTCTTCGTGGCCCTGGCGACGGTCCTGATGGCGCTGTACTTCCGGACCTGGAAGATGTCGCTGTCCGCGATTGCGGGCATGCTGGTGACGATGTTCATCACGGCCGGCGTTTACGCGCTGAGTGATTTCGAGGTCACGCCCTCGGCGATCATCGGATTCCTGACCGTGCTGAGCTATTCGCTGTACGACACCGTGGTGGTGTTCGACAAGATCCGTGAGAACACGGCGGATCTCGACTCGTCCACCCGCCGCACGTTCGGCGAAGAGGTCAACCTGGCCGTCAACCAGACCCTGGTCCGGTCCATCAACACCATGATGGTGGCCATCCTGCCCGTGGGAGCGATCCTGTTCATCGGGGCCGGCCTGCTCGGTGCAGGCACCCTGCGCGACCTCTCGTTGGCCCTCTTCGTGGGAATCCTCATCGGCACCGCGGCAACGATCTTCGTCGCTGCGCCCATGTACGCCTGGCTGCGGCAGAACGAACCGGGCCTGGTCCTGTCTCTTATACACATCTAGATGTGTATAAGAGACAGCCGCGCGGACAGCGCCGCCAAGGACGCGGCCGCCGCGCAGCCCGCACAGGCCTAGCAGGCACCGCCAAAGGCCGGATGCCGTCATCATGACGGCATCCGGCCTTTTTGCGTCGGGGCGCCGGCCATCGGACGGAGCCGGTTATCGAACAGGCCCGCGGCGGGAATAGACTGGGATAATTAAACGGGTTGATGAGGGGTGCTTCATTGGAAGAGGGTTCGACGTCGGCTCCAGCAGCAGCCGGGGACAACAGTCCGGGCCAGGGTCCGCAGACTGGTCTGGTTGCTGACGGACGCCCCGCGCCGGGCGTTCCCGTGGACAACTCGGGTGTCCGGCCCACCTTCCCGGGCAGGCGTGAGCGCACGCGGTCGCGGCTGGCGAGGCTGACAGGCCGGAGCACCGCCACCTATTCGCCCATCCTTGAGCCATTGCTGCGGACTGTACGGGCGAACAACCCCAAAGAGGACTTCGACCTGATCCAGCGTGCCTTCGTGGTCGCGGAACAGAGCCACCGGGGCCAAAAGCGCAAGAGCGGCGACCCCTACATCACCCACCCCGTGGCTGTGGCGACCATCCTTGCGGAGCTGGGGCTTAGCGGGACCACGCTGGCGGCGGCGCTGCTCCACGATACCGTCGAGGACACCCCCTACACCCTGGCGGACCTGAAGGCGGACTTCGGTCCGGAAGTTGCCATGCTCGTGGACGGCGTGACCAAGCTGGACAAGGTCAGCTTCGGCGAAGCCGCCCAGTCCGAGACGGTCCGCAAGATGGTCGTGGCCATGGCCAAGGACATCCGGGTCCTTATGATCAAGCTGGCGGACCGGCTGCACAACGCCAGGACGTGGCGCTTCGTTTCCGCGGAGTCGTCGGCCCGCAAGGCCCGGGAAACCCTCGAGATCTTCGCGCCGCTGGCCCACCGGCTCGGCATGAACACCATCAAATGGGAGCTGGAGGACCTTTCCTTCGCCGCGCTCTACCCCAAGGTGTACGAGGAAATCGTGCGGATGGTGGGCGACCGGACACCGGAACGCGAAAAGAGCCTCAGCGTCATCCGGAACCAGATTGCCGATGACCTGCGCACGGCGCGCATCAAGGCGACGATCACCGGCCGGCCCAAGCACTACTACTCGATCTACCAGAAGATGATCGTCCGGGACAAGGACTTCGACGACATCAACGACCTCATGGGCGTGCGCGTCCTGGTGGACTCTGTCCGTGACTGTTATGCGGCCCTGGGCACGCTGCATTCGCGGTGGAACCCCCTGCCGGGGCGGTTCAAGGACTACATCGCCATGCCGAAGTTCAACATGTACCAGTCCCTGCACACCACGGTGATCGGGCCGGGCGGCAAGCCGGTGGAGATCCAGATCCGCACGCATGAGATGCACCGGCGCGCGGAGTACGGCGTGGCAGCCCACTGGAAGTACAAGGACCAGCCGAACCGCACCGCCACCGGCCCCGGCAGCCCGCGCGACGGCGACATGGGCTGGCTCCGCTCCCTGGTGGACTGGCAGCAGGAAACGTCCGATCCCGGTGAATTCCTCGATTCGCTCCGGTTTGAAATCAACGCCCGGGAAGTCTTCGTGTTCACGCCCAAGGGCGAGGTCATGGCGCTTCCGGCAGGCTCCACGCCGGTGGACTTTGCGTATGCGGTGCACACCGAGGTGGGCCACCGCACCATCGGGGCCAGGGTCAACGGAAAGCTGGTCCCGCTCAACAGCGAGCTCAACCACGGCGACTGGGTGGAGATCTTCACCTCCAAAGCCGAAGGGGCGGGCCCGAGCCAGGACTGGCAGCACTTCGTCAAGAGCGCCCGTGCGCGGAACAAGATCCGCCAGTGGTTCAGCAAGGAACGGCGCGAAGAGGCGATCGACCGCGGCAAGGAGCTGCTGACCCGCGCCATGCGGAAGCAGAACCTCCCGCTGCAGCGCCTGATGACCCATGACGCCCTCGCCGCCGTTGCCGAGGACTTCAAGTACGTTGACATCTCCGGTCTCTACGCCGGTGTCGGAGACGGGCACACGTCTGCCCAGTCCGTCATGGAAAAGCTCATCGAGAGCCTGGGCGGAAACGAAACCCCCGACGACGACCTCACCGAAGTCAGCATTCCCACCCAGGTCAGCAAGGCCCGCTTCTCGGACTCCGGAGTGGTGGTCCGCGGCGTGGGCGACGTCTGGGTCAAGCTGGCTCGTTGCTGCACACCCGTACCGCCGGACCCCATCCTCGGCTTCGTTACGCGAGGCTCGGGCGTCTCCGTGCACCGGACCGACTGCACCAATGTTTCCGGCCTGAAGGACCAGCCGGACAGGATCGTCGACGTCGACTGGGCGCCGACGCAGTCGAGCGTGTTCCTCGTGGAGATCCAGGTGGAGGCGCTGGATCGGAAATCCCTGCTGTCCGATGTCACCCGGGTCCTCTCCGAGAACCACGTCAACATCCTCGCCGCAAGCGTTCATACGTCGACCGACCGAGTTGCCATCTCAAAGTTTGCCTTCGAGATGGGCGACCCCAAGTACCTGAGCCACGTGCTCAGTGCCGTCCGGAGAATCGACGGTGTGTTCGACGTCTACCGGACCACGGGCAACCGCCGGCGGAGCTAGCAGGGCGAGTTTCTCGAGCGCCGCGTTCTTGTGGGGCAGCCGGGGCGTCGCTTCCACGGCCAAGGTCAGGAGCCGTAGCCGGACATCGAGTTCGGGTCTGTCCAGCAGCTGCCGCAGGGCCGGTACGGCGCGTTCGGCCTCCACGTGCAGGGCAATGTCCAAGGCAGTCCGCAGGGGGCTGGAGACCATCAACCCGCCAAGGCTCACGACGTCGAACGGGCCGAGCCGGACCTCGTGGAGCGTGCACCCCCTGGTGGACCGGAGGCTGGAGATCCGGCGTTTGGTGTCCACGAGCAGCGCGAGGCGGTCCGGCTCGCGCGCGCAGCCGTAGATCCAGGCGGCCGTCATGCGCCCGGCCACGACCCGCTGCCGGATCGCCGGCGGCACGGCAAACGCGGCAGCGCGGGCCCTCAGCTGCGGGGACGCCGCCATTCCGGGAACGGTGTAGCCGTGCTGGTAGAGCTGGGCCAGCACGCCGTCGGCCGCCATGGACTGCAGTTCCGGCCAGGAAAACAACGGGCCCGGGGCGTAGAGGTCCAGAAGGTGCGCGGGGGAGTCGGGGGCGCGCCCGGAAATTGAGGCCATTCAGCCATCCTGCCGGAACGGCTCGAAACGAGTACAGGCCCCGCCCCGGCTATGTGGATAACCGGTACGGGGCCTGCAGGTGTCCTGGCTAGGAGAGCTCGCTCGCCGAACGCTGGATCTGGTCCAGCCATGCCTGGCGGGCGTCCAGGGCTTCCCGGGCTGCCTTGATCTTGCGCTGGTCGCCGGCCTTCTCGGCCTTGGCCAGATCATCCTTGAGCCCGGCGATGGCCGATTCAAGCTGGCTCAGGGCGCTGTTGGTGCGGGCCTTCGTCTCGGGGTTCGAGCGCTGCCAGATCTCGTCCTCGGCCTGCCGGACCGCATCTTCAATCTTGCGCAGGCCGGCTTCGATGCGCCCCATATCCGCACGGGGCACCTTGCCGGCTTCCTCCCAGCGGTCGCGGACGGACTGCAGGGCCTTCTTGGCTGCGCCCAGGTCCTTGATCGGCAGGATTGTGTTGGCCTCCTCGAGGAGGGCCTCCTTGACCTTCAGGTTGGCAGCGTACTCCTGGTCGATCTCGTCGTTCGCAGCCTGGCGGGAGGAGAAGAAGACATCCTGGGCCGCGCGGAAACGCGCCCACAGCGCGTCATCATCCTTGCGGCTGGCGCGCGGAGACGCCTTCCAGTCGTCCATCAGCCGGCGGTATTCGCCGGCCGCAAAGCCCCAGTCCGTGGAGGAGGACAGTGCCTCGGCCTCGGCGATGAGCTTTTCCTTGGCGGCCTTCGCGGCGGAGTTGTTGCTGTCCAGCTGGGAGAAGTAGGCTCGGCGGTGCCGGTCGAAGACGGTCCGGGCGGCCCGGAACCGCTTCCACAGTGCATCTTCATTGCTGCGGCCCAGCCGGACGCCGCTCTTCTGCGCGGTCTTCCAGCTCTCGAACAGTTCGTTCATCCTGGCGCTGGAGGTTTTCCACTGGATCTGCGCCGGATCCGTTCCGGAAATGGCTTCGGCCTCCGTGACGATGGCCTCCCGGGCGGCGAGTTCGGCCGCCCGAACGGCGTCGTGCTGCGCCTTTTCTGCCTTTTCGAGCGCAGTGATCTCCGTGGACAGTGCGTCCAGCCGGCTTTCCGCGGAACGGATGTCTCCCACCATGTTGCGCTCAGCAAGCTGCTCGCGGAGGTGAGTCACGGTCTTCTGCATGTCAGTCGTGGGCGCCTTGGACGCAACGCGCTGTTCCAGCAGGACAATCTGGGCGACGATGTCGTCATACTTCCGGGCGAAGTACGCCAGCGCTTCGTCGTTGCTCACGTCCGGATACTGCCCGACGGGGTGCTCCTCGCCGTCGATGGTCAGGAAGACGTGGCCGTCACCCTCGACCCGGCCCCAGCGGGCCGCTTCAGCCAGTGACGTCGCGGGTGCAGCCGGGACAGGCGCCGCGGCAGCCGCAGGGCCAGCCTTGGGGCTGTCTCTTATACACATCTAGATGTGTATAAGAGACAGGTGCCGGCCGGGGCGCCGGCCGCGGGGCAGCAGGGGCAGGCGCTTCGGCGGCGGCCTCTCCCTCAACCGGTGCAGCCTCAGCGGCGGCAGCTTCAGCGGGCGCTTCAACGGTGTCAGCTTCCGGCGCGGCCTCCTTTTCAACCGGTGCGGCCTGCTCAGCTGCAGCCTGCGCAGGTTCCGCGGCGCCGGCCTCGGCGGGGGCTACCTCAGCCGGCTCAGCCTCCGGCTGTGTCTCTTATACACATCTAGATGTGTATAAGAGACAGGCTTCAGCCTGCACTGCTTCTGCCTGCGTGTCGTCTGCTGCTGCGTCCGTCGGTTCGGCCGGAGGGGCTGGAACCTCGTTCAGGTCGGCAGCTGTTTCGTCGGATTTCTGACTGTCTGTCACCGCTAAAAGTCTTTCGCTTGGAGGAAAATACTCTCGTAATGCACCCGTGGCCGCTTGGAACACGGGGTTCTTACTTCAGAGAGAACGAGTCTATCGTGACTGGTTCCGCAGGAGCGCCGTCGGTGGCGTTTCCGCCCGACTTAAGACCTGCAGCCGCAATCTTTGTCACCACATCCAGGCCGGAGGTCACCTTGCCCACCACTGTGTAGCCGCCCGCGGCGTCAGCGGGGATGACGGTGTCCTTGTATACGACGAAGAACTGCGTGCCGTTGCCGTAGGCGTTTCCGCCGGTGCGGGCCACCGCAATGGTGCCGGCCGGATACTTGTTGTCCGCCGGCGTGTTTTCGAGCGGCCCCCAGGTGTAGCCGGGGTCGCTCTGGCCGTCTCCGGTCTTGGAGCCGCACTGCAGCACGCCGAAGTTATCCGCAGTGGTGAGCCGGTGGCAGCTGACGCCCTGGTAGTAGCCGGAGTCGGCAAGGGACTTGAAGACGGCGGCGGCCTGCGGCGCCTTGGTGCCATCCAGCTGCACGCCCACGGCTCCGCGGTTGAGTTTCAGTTCGCCGGTGAAGACCTTGCCCGCGGCCGATTCCGGCTTGGGGATGTTGGGGGCGTTGGTGGCAGGGGCGTTGGTGGCAGGGGCCGATGCAGAGGCCGACGGCGACGCCAGCCCTGCCTCAGCCGCGGCGAACTCTTCCTCTGTCGGGTTTCCGGAGAAAACCGTCAGTTGAAGCACGACGGCGAGGATCACCGCCGCCGCTCCGGCGCCACCGGCAAGCAGGTTGTCCCGCTTGCGGCGCTTTTCCTGGTCCCGGCGAAGCTCGCGTTTGGCTTCCATTTGCTGGATGCGCCTCTTGGCTTCACGCGTCTCGCGTGGGCTGGCCGCCACAGGTCCTCCTCGTTGATCGGGCTGCCCGCCTGATCCGCCCTGAAGGCATCCCCGGCTGCAGCTGCAGTGTGGCGGCCGGTCACGTCGCGGCCCCCGCATTAGAGATGCAGGCGCCGAAAGCATAAACTGACTGCCGCACATAGTTTATGCATGACAGGCTGGACTCCCGCCCTTGCCGCCGCTTTTTGATTTAAATGGCGACGCGGAATACTGCGCAGCGGACCCCGGCCTTCGGTTACCTGAGGAGAAACTCCACCATGGCACGCACAGCCTCCCTGTCCGGATTCCCCGAGTGGCTTCCCGAGGAGCGGCTGGTGGAGCAGCATGTCCTGGACACCCTGCGCCGTACCTTTGAACTGCACGGCTTCTCCTCGATTGAAACCCGCGCCGTGGAAACGGTCGGCCAGTTGCTGCGCAAGGGCGAGATCGACAAAGAGGTCTACGGCCTCAGCCGGCTTCAGGACGACGAAGGCGAAGAGGGCAAGGGCAAGCACGACCCCCACGCACTCGCCCTGCACTTTGACCTGACGGTCCCGTTTGCGCGGTACGTCGTTGAGAACGCCGGATACCTGGCCTTCCCGTTCCGCCGCTACCAGATCCAGAAGGTCTGGCGCGGGGAACGTCCGCAGGAAGGTCGCGCCCGCGAGTTCACGCAGGCGGACATCGATGTGGTGGGCGACGGCGACCTTCCCTTCCGCTACGACGTCGAAATCGCCCTGGTCATCGCCGAGGCCCTGGGCGCGCTGCCCATCCCGGATTTCCGGCTCCGCATCAATAACCGGAAGCTCGCAGAGGGGTTCTACCGCGGCATCGGCCTGGACGACACCGCCGGCGTGCTCCGCAGCATCGACAAGCTGGAGAAGATCGGTCCCGACAAGGTGGCCGAGCTGCTCAGGACCGAGCTGGGCGCCACTGACGAGCAGGCACAGGCAGCGCTGAAGCTTGCCGGCATCCGGACCGAGGACACGTCCTTCGTGGCCCAGGTCCGTTCCCTTGGTGTGAGCAACGATCTCCTCGAAGAAGGCCTGGACGAACTCGAGCAGGTCATTGAGGCCGCGGTGAAGCGCGCTCCGGGGAAGGTGGTTGCGGACCTGAGCATTGCCCGCGGGCTGGACTACTACACCGGAACAGTGGTCGAAACGGTGCTGGTCGGCCACGAGCAGCTGGGCTCGATCTGCTCCGGCGGCCGGTATGACGCGCTGGCGAGCAAGGGCAGCCGCAAGTTCCCCGGCGTCGGGCTGTCCATCGGCGTGACCCGCCTCGTCTCCCGCATCCTCAGCCAGGACCTTGCGAAGGCGTCCCGCTCGGTGCCCACCGCCGTGCTCGTCGCGCTGAACGCGGACGACACGTGGGGAGAGGCGCAGGACGTGGCCACCCAGCTGCGCAGCCGCGGCATCCCCACGGAAGTGGCCGCCAAGGCCGAGAAGTTCGGAAAGCAGATCAAGTTCGCCGACCGCCGGGGGATCCCCTTCGTCTGGTTCACCGACGACGACGGCAAGCACCAGGTCAAGGACATCCGTTCCGGGGTCCAGACCGACGCCGATCCGGCGACATGGACGCCGTCGGACGAGGACCTCCACGTCCAGGTCACGGGCGTTTCACCGGAGTAATCGGCGGGGCTGACCGCTGCCGGTGACCGCCCGGACTGATCTACTCCGCGGTGCGGAGGCTCAGTGCCGGCGCAGCCGGAGCGCCAGCGCCCGTCCGCCAATCCCGGCAGCAAGCACAGCCGCCATGGTCAGCACCGACGCCGGCGGCAGGGTGAAGGCCAGGAGGAGGCAGCCGGCGAGTCCCGCCGCATTGAGCCACTTTGGCGCATGCCGCGGGCGGTCCTTAAGCGTGTAGGCCGCAGCGTTGGTCACGGCGTAGTAGAGCAGCACACCGAAGCTGGAGAACCCCACCACGGTCACGACGTCGCTGGCCAGCAACAGCAGGATCACGACGGCGGCCACGGCGAGTTCCGCCACGAAGGGCACCGGATGGCGTCCGCCCACCCGCGCGAGCGGGCGGGGCAGGTCTCGTTCGCGGGCCATGGCCATCGCGGTGCGCCCCACGCCGGTGATGAGCGCCAGCAGTGCGCCCAGGGACGCGGCGGCGGCACCGGCCTGCACGACCGGCGCCCAGCCGGCCAGGCGGGACTGCACCACGGCGTCGAGCAACGGTGCCGATGAGGCGGCAAGCGACTGGACGGGCAGATGGGCCAGCAGCAGCGCCGCCAGCAGCACGTAGATGGCGAAGGCGCCGGCCAGTGCACCGAGGATGGCGCGCGGGATCACCCTGGCGGGGTCCTTCACTTCCTCGCCCAGGGTGGCGATCCGTGCATAGCCGGCGAAAGCGAAGAACACCAGGCCAGCCGCCGGCAGGATGCCCCACACGCTGCCCACGGAGTCTCCCGTCCCGCTGCCGGCGGGGTTCGGACCCAGGATGCTGGCCGCGGACACAAACACCAGGGTGGCCAGCACGATGCCCAGCAGGATGCGGGTCAGGAACGCCGTCCGGGTGATGCCCAGCAGGTTCACGCCGGTCAGCACCACCACGGCTGCGACAGCCACCGGGGTGGCGTACTCCGGCGCCACGTACTGCCCGAAGGTCAGGGCCATGGCGGCGCACGAGGCCGTCTTGCCGGTCACGAAACCCCATCCCGCGAGGAAGCCCGGCCATTCGCCCAGCTGCCGGCGGCCGTACAGGTACGTGCCGCCGCTCTCCGGGTATGTGGCCGCGAGCTGGGCGGACGCCACGGCGTTGCAATACGCCACTGCCCCGGCAATCACGATGGATGCGAGGAGCAGATTTCCGGCGAGGCCGGCAGCCGGACCGAAAACCACAAAGACGCCGGCGCCGAGCATCGATCCGAGTCCGATCGAAGTTGCGTCGAACACACCAAGCCTTCGCTGGAGCCTCTGGTGCCTGGTCATGGCGGGTCGTGAACCTTTCCAGCGGGTAAACTCGGACGGGATCGTTCCGCAACGATCCTATTGAACTTCATTTTGTTTTCCTTCTGAAAGGAATGTTGTGCTGCGCACACATGACCTCGGATCCCTCCGTTCCGAGCACATTGGACAAACCGTAACCCTGGCTGGCTGGGTTGGCCGCCGTCGTGATCACGGTGGTGTCGCATTCGTCGATCTGCGTGACGCCTCAGGCGTCGCCCAGATCGTGGTCCGCGAAGAAGAGGTCTTCCACGGGCTGCGCAATGAGTATGTGCTGCAGGTGACCGGCACGGTGTCCAAGCGCCCCGAGGGTAACGAAAACCCGGCGCTGGCCACCGGCGAGATCGAGGTCATGGCGGACAAGGTGGTCATCCTCAACACCGCGGACGCGCTTCCGTTCCAGATCGACGAGCACGTCGAGGTCGGCGAGGAAGCCCGGCTCAAGCACCGCTACCTTGACCTGCGCCGCCCCGGCCCCAGCCGCAACCTCCGCCTCCGCTCCGAAGCCAACCGCGTGGCACGCAAACTGCTCCACCAGGACGGCTTCGTCGAGATCGAGACCCCCACGCTGACGCGTTCGACGCCGGAAGGCGCCCGCGACTTCGTGGTGCCGGCCCGCCTCGCCCCGGGTTCCTGGTACGCCCTGCCGCAGTCGCCGCAGCTTTTCAAGCAGCTGCTGCAGGTGGGCGGTTTCGAGAAGTACTACCAGATTGCCCGCTGCTACCGCGACGAGGACTTCCGCGCCGACCGCCAGCCGGAGTTCACCCAGCTGGACATTGAGGCCAGCTTCGTCGACCAGGACGACATCATCTCGCTCGGCGAAAACATCGTGAAGGCGCTGTGGAAGCTGATTGACGTCGAGATCCCCACGCCCATCCAGCGCATCACCTACGCGGACGCCATGGCGCGGTACGGCTCCGACAAGCCCGACCTGCGGTTCGGCCAGGAACTCACTGAGCTGACGGAATTCTTCAAGGACACCAACTTCGGCGTCTTCAAGGCGCCCTACGTGGGTGCCGTGGTCATGCCCGGCGGTGCCTCCCAGGCACGCCGCGCCCTGGATGCCTGGCAGGAATGGGCCAAGCAGCGTGGTGCCAAGGGCCTGGCCTACGTCCTGTACAAGGAAGACGGCGAGCTCGCCGGCCCCGTGGCCAAGAATCTCACGGAAACCGAACGTGCAGGCCTCGCCGACGCCGTTGGCGCCAAGCCCGGCGACTGCATCTTCTTCGCCGCCGGCGACAAGACGCCTTCCCGTGCACTGCTCGGCGCCGCCCGCGTTGAGATCGGCCACCGCACCGGCCTGATCGATCCCAAGGCGTGGGCCTTCTGCTGGGTAGTGGACGCACCCATGTTCGAACCCGCTGCTACGGCCGTGGCGTCCGGTGACGTGGCTGTGGGTACCGGCCAGTGGACCGCAGTCCACCACGCGTTCACCTCGCCTAAGCCGGAGTTCATGGACTCGTTCGACAAGGATCCCGAATCGGCGCTGTCCTACGCCTACGACATCGTCTGCAACGGCAACGAGATCGGCGGCGGATCCATCCGTATCCACGAGCGGGACGTCCAGGAGCGCGTATTTGAGCTCATGGGTCTCGACAGGGCGGACGCGCAGACCAAATTCGGCTTCCTGCTGGAGGGCTTCAAGTACGGGGCCCCGCCCCACGGCGGCATCGCCTTCGGCTGGGACCGTGTCGTAGCCCTGCTCGCCGGAGTCGATTCGATCCGCGACGTCATCGCCTTCCCGAAGTCCGGCGGCGGCCATGACCCCCTCACGGACGCCCCTGCCCCCATTACGGCACAGCAGCGCAAGGAAGCCGGCGTGGACTTCAAGCCCGAGGCCAAGAAGCCTGAGGCCAAGAAGGCCGACGAGCAGTCGCCCGAAGAGAAGTAGCCGGCGCAGCAAGCGTCTTGGTTTAGCGCCCCTTCGGGGCCGCCGCAGCTGCGGTATCAACGGCTCCCCGGAATCCCGGGGAGCCGTTGGCGTCCCCTGACACAGTCGGCTGATACAAAGGAAGCCATGCCGGACCTGATTTCGCTGCCGCGGCTGGAAGAGCTGATGGACGCCGCGTGGCCCGCCCCTGACCGCCACGACACAGGGGAGTGGGTGCTTCGCGCCGCCGACGGCGTCACGCCTGTCTCTTATACACATCTAGGCGTCACGCAGCGGGCGAACTCCGTCTGGTTATACACATCTAGATGTGTATATGAGACAGGGCGTAGTCCGTATGGCCCCGTGCCGCGGGTGCGGATCCCGTGGCCGCCGCGCGGAACGCGGCGGCCTGGTACCGGGACCGACGGCTTCCGGTGATCTACCAGATGTTCGCCCGTGGCCCCGCAGACCCCTTGGATGCGCTGCTTGACCGGCAGGGCTTCTCCAGTCAGTCCGAAACGCTAATCATGGCCATGCCCGGCAACGGCAGGTCTGGTTATTCAGACGCCCCAGTGCATTCGGGTTTAGGGTATCCCGCCGCGGAAATCTCTCGGCGGCCCTCGGCTGAGTGGGCCGAGCTGTGGTGGTCGGTGGACGGCCGCGGCGGCGCGGATCAGCTGGCCATTGCGTTGGGGATCCTGACCGCCTGCCCGTCGCTGTACGCGATGGTGAGGGACGACGGCGGCCGGCCGGCCGCCGTCGGACGCCTTGCGGTTCCTCCCGGCGGGCCCGACGGGTGGGGCGGACTGTACTGCATGACGACGCGCCCCGATGCCCGGCGGCAGGGGCACGCCGGCCGGGTGGTCCGTGCGCTGCTGGACGAAGGCTCGGCGCAGGGGCTGGCCGGCTACTGGCTGCTCGTCATGGCATCCAACGCCCCCGCACGGGAGCTCTACACGCGCGCAGGGTTCCGCGAGGCCGCCCGTTACGTCTACCGGCAGGCTCCGCTGAAGAGGGCGGGCTCTGGCTGCTGAGCGAACCTGCGTCCGCCGTTTCGACGGTTCCGTGCGCACTCGACGCTGCAAAGCATCGGTCCGACAGGGAACCGTCGAAACGGCGCGGGGGGAGGAGCTAGGACCACTCACTCCTGTAGTAAAGGCCGATCCAGGGCGACGCCGTAAGTTCGCCGCCGTCGGCCTGTTGGGCGGTTCCCGCGGGCGTCTCTTCGGATACCGCCCGGCCGGACTGGGGCCATGGCCGCCGGCCGGGAAACATCCCCGATGCCTCAACCGGCCTGTGGCTGGCGTACTTGCTCCGCGGGCCGAAGATTCGCGGCCTGATGCGTCGGCGCATGTGCATTCCTTCCTCGTCGCAGGCTATTGGGAGCGGGGCTTAGGGAATCCGGACGGCCGGCTGCTGGGCCAGTCGCTGTTCGTCGAGTGCCTTCCGGCGCCGTGCGGTTCCCCCCAGGTAGGGTGCCCCAAGCTCCTGGATCGGCGTCCTGTACGTTTCCCGGGAGTAGAACGCGGACCCTGCAGCAATGAGCATGCAGACCGTGCCGAACACGGCCACCGGCACCCAGCCCGCGACTCCCGGGGCCAGCAGCATGCCGGCAATCATCGGCGCGAAGCCGGCGAGGACCAGCCCCAGCTGGTTGCCCATGGCCATGCCGGTATAGCGCACCGGGGCGGCGAACTGCTCGGCAAAGAACGCCGGCCAGATGCCGTTGAAGCCCGAGTACAACACGGTCATGTTCAGGAAGGCCGCCAGGAAGACCAAGACGATATTGCCGGAGGAAAGCGCAAGGAAGTACAGGAAGATCGTGACTGAGCAGCCGATCGCGGCGGTCAGCAGCACAGGCCGGCGGCCGATCCGGTCCGCGAGTTTCGCCGCGAGCGGCATGGCGAACATGGACAGGCCGATGGCCACGGCGTTTACGGTCAGGATGGACGCCCGGTCGAATCCCGCGGTGGAAGTGGCGTACGCCAGACCGAAAACCGTGAAAATGGTCTGCATCACGGACATGATGGACATGCCCACGACACGCAGCACGTCCGGAGCCTGGAACCGGAGCACTTCCTTGATGGGCATCGGGGTGACCTGTTTGTACTCCTGGGCCTCCTCGAAGACCGGTGTTTCGTCCAGGTGCGTCCGGACCCAGTAAGCGATGGCCAGGACCACGATGGAAAGCCAGAACGGGATGCGCCAGCCCCAGCTCATCATCGCTTCCTGGGGCAGGGCGGTGACGGGGATGAACACGAGGGTGGCCAGCACCATGCCGGAGGCATAGCCCGTCATCACGAAGCTGGTGAAGAAGCCCCGCTTGCCCTCAGGCGAGTGTTCCAGCGTGAGGGCGGAGGCTCCTGCCGACTCTGCGCCCGCCGAGAATCCCTGTGCCAGCCGGCCGGCCACCAGGAGGATGGGCGCCCAGACGCCGAGCTGCTCGTAGGTGGGCAGGAACCCGATGCCCAGCGATGCCAGGCCCATGATGCCCAAGGTCAGCAGCAGGATCTTCTTCCGTCCCAGCTTGTCGCCGAAGTGGCCCATGACCAGGCCGCCGACCGGCCGGGCCACGTAGGCGACGCCGAACGTGGCGAAGGCGCCGATCAGGCCGATGGCGGGGTCCGCGGAGGGGAAGAACAGGTGCGGAAATACCAGGGCGGCGGCTGTTCCGTAGATGAAGAAGTCGTAGTACTCCAGCGTGCTGCCGAGGAAGGATGCCAGGGCAGCCTTGCCCGGCGTTTTCCGGGGGGCCGGCTGGGGGGCTGCCTGCGTTGAGGGTCCGGTATGCATGGGAATCTCCTTAAGACTGCGTTGTCTTAGTGGTGGCCGCAGAGGTGTCCCCGAGGTGGAAGTCCACGGAGAGGATCTGCTGGCTGTTGGGGAACGAGTACGCCTTCAGCGGCTCGTGGAGCGGGTGGGTGTTGTACGCGTCGATGTCCTCGACCGTTTCGAAGTCGGCCACAATGGCGTAGTCGAAGGAGCGGTCGGTGCTGAGGATGTCCGCTCCGTGGCTGAGGCTGAGCATGCCGGGGATTTTGCCGGTCATGTTGTTGAGGCCGTCAATCCAGGCCTGCTTATCGGCGGGCGGGAAGCCCGGCTTGAACTTGAAGAGCACAGTGTGGCGGATCATCTCAGGCACCCACCAGTTCCTTGGTTTGCTCAGCCTGTTCGGCTGAGTCGTACTCCGGTGACTGGCCGGCGATGGTGCGTCCGGCGAGGTAGCCCATGGTCATGATCGGGCCCAGGGTGGCGCCGGCGCCCGGGTAGCCTGCGGCGTAGGCGTTTTCCGTGGTGTTGCCGGCGGCGAACAGGCCGGGGATGGGCTGGTTGTCGACGTCGAGCACCCGGGCCAGCCCGTCGGTTGCCACGCCGCCGTTGGTGCCGAACGCGCCGTTGACCACTTCCAGCGCGTAGAACGGTCCGGACCGGAGCGGGCCGAGCGACGGGTTCGGCCACGGGGTGTCGTCGTCGCCCCAGTACTTGTCATAGGCACTTTCGCCGCGGCCGAAGTCGGGATCCTGGCCCTTGACCGCGTACTCGTTGAACCGGGCCACGGTCGCGGTGAGATTTTCCGCCGGTACGTTGATCTTCGCGGCCAGTTCCTCAAGGGTCGCGGCCTCGGTCAGATAGCCCGGCGTGGGCTGGCCGGCGCGGTGCGCCAGGATGCCGTAGCGCTCCAGGTAGCCGTGGTCCACAATCACGTGGGCCGGGGTGTTGAGGGTCCGGTTCGCGGCAGAGTCCCAGGACTGCAGGCTGCGGGCGAGATCGTTGTAGTTCTGCGACTCGTTGGCGAACCGGCGGCCGTGGCGGTTCACCATGATCGATCCCGGGCCCTGGCGTTCGAATCGGAGCAGGGTGCCCACAGGCTGCCCGTCGCGGGTGTCGCCGGTGACGGACATCGGTGCCCACCAGGCTTCGCGGGTGCCGCGGGTCTGCCCGCCGATGCGCTGCGACATCCGCAGCCCGTCTCCGGTGTTCGAGGGCGGCGAGCACATCGTGTACAGCCGCGAAGCAAGCATCGAGTCGGCCAGAGCCTTGTCCCACTCGAAGCCTCCGGTGGCCAGCACCACGCCGTCGTTCGCCCGGAAGGCTTCGCCGGATTCCAGTTCGACGCCGGTCACCCGGCCGCCGTCGGTCAGCAGCCGGTGCCCCCGCGCACCGGTGACGAGCGCGGCACCATCGCGGACCAGGCTTGCCAGCAGCATCGAGACGAGGGCCTGCCCCTTGGCCACGAGCCCGTCGTCCTGGCGGCCGGCCAGTTCGTCCCACGGGAACTTGGTGAACGCTCCCCAGTTTTCGTACTCCTGCATGGTGAAGGGCGCCCGGCCGTCGCTGCGGACGTGCGCCCTGAGCCCGCCCAGGGCGTCCTTGCTGTTGAACAGTTCGGGCTCCACTGTGCGGCCGCCCTCCAGGGCGCCGGGCAGGTCCTGCCGGTAGTCGGGGAAGTTGTCCAGGAAGATGAAGCGGACGCCGCATTCCTCCTCCACGAACCGGAGCATGCGGTCGCCGTAGTTCAGTGCCGCGTCGAGCAGTTCCTCGCGGCCTCGTCCGCGGGCCACCGCGCGCACATACCTGGCGGCCGCCTCCTTGGAATCGGTGATGCCGGCCTTGCGGGCGTGGTGGTTGTCCGCCACCCAGAGCATGCCGCCGGAGACGGCGGACGTGCCGCCCAGCAGGTCGCTTTTTTCGAGGACGACGACGGACTTGCCGGCCCGGGCGGCGGTGGCCGCCGCGGTGAGGGCGCCGGCGCCGGAACCGACGACGACGACGTCGTAGCTCTCGGAGGCGGTTCCGTTTACGAATTTCATGGTGGTGCCTTTCGGGGGGAGAGTGATTGCGCAGAATCTCCGGCGCGGCGGCCGCTGGGGCTGCCGCGGCCGAAGGCGGCGGGACCGGTTAGACGGCGGTGTAGCCGCCGTCGATCACGAGCTCGGATCCCGTGGTGAAGCGCGATTCGTCCGAGGCCAGGTACAGCACGCCGTAGGCGATCTCGGCCGGCTGGCCCTGGCGGGGCAGAGGGTTGGAGCCGACCAGCTGCTTGTAGTAGGCCTCGGCGCCGATATCGGACTGCTCGGCCGAGCGGCGGCTCATCCGGGTGTCCATGGATCCGGGGTGGATGGAGTTCACGCGGATGCCGTAGTTTCCGTAGGCCGCCGCGTCCGACTTGCTGAGCAGCCGGACGGCGCCTTTGGTGGCGTGATAGAGCGGAACATTCCTGCCGCCGGTGATGCCATGGATGGAGGAGAAGTTGACGATGCTGCCGGCGCCCTTTTCGATCATGCCGGGGACCACGTGCTTGGTCATCAGCCAGACGCCCTTGACGTTGACGTTGAAGATCGTGTCGAAGTCCGTAACGGTCGCCGTGTGCGAGGCGCCGGCGGGGCCGATGATTCCCGCGGCGTTCACCAGGATGTCCGGCGTGCCCAGTTCGTCGCGGACCCGGCGGACGGCGTCGGCGACGCTGGCCTCGCTGGTGACATCGACGTCGTACTCGCAGATGTTTGCGTGGGCCGCGGCAGCGGGGATGCCGGCAACGTCCAGGCTGGCAACGGTTGCGCCGTGTTCAGCCAGGAGGGCGGCGGTGGCGCCGCCCAGGTCGCCGCGGCCTCCGGTGACAATGGCGGTCTTTCCGGCCACGCGGTTAAGTATGGGATTCATGGGGTGCTCCTCGTGCTCCTGCAGCCTCTTCGCTGCGTCCTAGCCAGACTGGCAGGGGAGCTGTGACAGGAACCACACGATTGCCGATGAACGGAAAACCTTACTTTCCGTGGCTCTGGCGCAGCGTTCCCTTCAGCTCGCCACGCCAGCCGAGCGCCCGGGAAATGCCCCGCGCTGCGGCCATCAGGACTGGCACCCGGGCGGCAGCGTTCTCCTCGTTCCGGGGAACCACGACGCTCAGTGCGGCGCGGACGGTGTTGTCGGGTCCGAAGACGGGGACGGCGATGCCGCTGGACTCGGGCACGATCACTCCCGGCATGGCAGCGAAGCCGCGCTGCCGGATTTCGGCCAGGTGCCGACGGAGAACCGCCGGATCGGTCAAGGTGGTTTCGGTGAACTTCGTCAGGGGCCGGGCCAGGAAGGTGTCCTGATAGGCAGCGGGGGAGTGGGCCAGCAGGACCAAGCCGGAGGATGTCGCGTGCACGGGCAGCCTGCCTGCGATCTTGGTGATGTCGACGATGGTTTTGTCGGAGCCCAGCCGCTCGATATACAGGACCTCGTCCGAATCAAGGATGCCCAGGGTGGTGGAGTGCTGCACCACTGCCTGGACGTCCTCCATGAACGGCAGGGCGGCCTCCCGCAGTCCCAGCATCTTGGACCCGCGGGAAACGAGTTCCCACATCCGCGTGCCGATGTGGATGTCGCCGCCGGGTTCGCGTTCGAGGAGCCGTTCGCGCAGCAGATCGTTGACCAGCCGGTAGGTGGTGGTCACGGGCAGCCCGGTCCGGCGCCCCAGCTCGGCGACGCTCATGGAGGTGTGGCGGTCGTCGAACGCGCTCACGATCTTCACGAAGCGGCCGATGATCGACTCGCCCGATGCGGAATTGGCCACGCTTCCTCCTCAGGATTCCCGCTCAATGGTAATCCTCCTCCCGGGCGCCGTTGTCGCCGCGTCTACTTGGGTCTAGCCTCACCCGGCCGCCGCGAGGATGCGGGCGGCCGACTGAACGGAGCAACAATCATGAGCAAGGCAGGAACCATGGGAAAGACAAGTACCGCTAGCACCACAGGAACAACGAACACGACTGTCTGTGATGTGCTCGTCATCGGCTCCGGCGTCGCCGGGATGGCGGCAGCCCTGAAAGCCGCTTCGCAGGGACTGACCGTGATCGTTGCGGAAAAGGAACAGTACTTCGGCGGGACCACCGCCATTTCCGCCGGCTGGGCGTGGGTCCCTGGCAACAAGCAGGGCATGGCGCAGGGCGATACCCGGGCGGCCGCGGAGACGTACCTGAAGAACCTTGCCCCGGAGACATTCAACGAAACAGGCGTTCGGGACTTCCTGGATACCGTCCCTGAAGCGATCTCCTTTTTCGAGGACGAAACCGAGGTGAAGTTCACCTACCCGGAGAAGTCCCCGGACTACCAGATGGACCTGCCCGGCGCGAAGCTGTCCGGCCGTGCCATCCTGCCGCAGGATGTTGACGCGCGGGTGCTCGGCGACAAACGGCTCCTGATGCAGCCCTACATGAGTTCCTACACCGTGTTCGGCTACATGCCGCAAGTGGGACCCGACATCAACGAGTTCTTCCACGTCAACCAGTCGGTCAGCTCGTTCGTCTATGTGGCAAAGAAGCTGCTGCGCACATGGGCTGACGCCGCCCGGTACAAGCGCCCGGTCCTGCGTACCAACGGGAACGCCCTGATGACCCGCATGGTGAAGAGCGCCGACGACCTGGGCGTGCGGCTGTGGAAATCGTCGCCAGCCCTTTCGCTGACCAGCGACGACGCCGGAACCATCACCGGGGCGGTGATCGGCGGTGAGCACGCGGCCACGGTGACGGCGCGGCTCGGCGTCATCCTCGCCGCCGGAGGTTTCTCGGGCAACACGGAACTGCGGCAGCGGTATTTTCCGCACGACGCCGACGGCGACGATCACTTCACGCCGACAGTTGGCCACGGCGGGGACGCCGCCATCCTGGCGATCAGCGCCGGCGGGCACATCGACGATGCGGTGTCCAGCGTCGGTTCGTGGGCGCCTGTGACCGTGTTCAAGTACCTCGATGGCAGGCAGCGACTCTTTCCGCACCTCCGGGCGATCGGCCTGCCGGGCCTGATCGCCGTCGACCGTCACGGCAAGCGCTTCGGAAACGAAGCGCTGAGCTACCACGACTTCGGCGGCGCAATGATCGGACACAACCAGGACGAGGACAAGACGCTTGGCTACGTGATCGGCGACGCGAAGACCATGCACAAATACGGCATCGGCTACGCCAAGCCCTGGCCGATGCCCCGCGGCTATTTCTACAGGACCGGATACCTGGTCAAGGGGGACACCCTCGCGGAGCTGGCAGGAAACCTCGGCATCGACGCCGGGGGCCTCGAAGCGACGGTGGCTGACTTCAACCCGGCAGCGGAGCGCGGCGAGGATCCGGCGTTCGGCCGCGGCTCAACGCTGTACAACCACTTCCGGGGCGATCTGGAGCACACGCCGAATCCGAACCTCGCCCCCGTGGGCAAAGGTCCGTATTACGCCGCGAAGATCCAGATGGGAGACCTCGGCACCTTCGCCGGAGTCGGCGTCAACGAGCACTCCGAAGTCGTCACCGCCGACGGAACGGCCATCCCGGGCCTCCTTGCCGTCGGTGCGGCCGCGGTAAGCGTCTTCGGCGGCGGCTACCCGGGATACGGCTCGCACATTGGGCCGGCCCTCGTATTCGGCTACCGGGCGGGCCGCGACATCGCCAGACTCGCGGCCGGCCGGGGTGTGGGGCGCGCGGCCACCGTGGAAGCCTAGAGCGCCGGGCCGGAGGCGTCCATGGCGAACTCCCCATCGGGTGAATCGGTCATCAGCCGCGTGGTGCGGGTCATGGCCGCGTTCGACCGGGACGTGCCGACCATGACTCTCTCCGGCCTGGCCCGCCGCGCAGGCCTGCCCCTCACCACAGCTCACAGGCTCGTGGACGATCTGGTCCTCCACGGCCTGATCGAGAGGCTGCCGGACGGGAACCTGCGTTCCGGGATGCGGATGTGGGAGCTGGCAGCACGGGGTTCGCGTGCGCTGAATCTTCGTGAGCTGGCGCTGCCCTTCATGGACGACGTCCAGGCAGCCGTGCACCAGCACACCACGCTGGCAGTGCTGGACCACGGCACGGTGCTCTACGTGGAGCGTCTGTCCTCGCCTAAATCCAGCCTGGACGCGGCCCATATTGCCCAGAGAATGCCGATTCACGCCGCCTCGTCCGGCCTCGTGCTGCTGGCTTTCTCGCCGCCTGGCTTCCAGGACGAGGTGCTATCAGGTCCGCTGGCGCCGGTGACGCCCGAGACCGTCGTTGACCCGGCCCTTATCCGGAAGCACCTGGCCGAAATCAGGCAGCGCGGCTACGTGGCCCTGCCGGGCATCGGCGTCACCGAATGGACCGGCATCGCCGTGCCCGTCTTCGGCCCCGGCAAGACCATCGCTGCCGCGCTCAACGCGATTGTTCCGCGGCAGGAAGCCGCCGTTCCGGTGACCGTCCCCGCGCTCCTGACCGCGGCAAACGGAATTTCACGGGCTTTGAAGGCCTCCGCGGTGCCCCGACCCTAGCCGTCACCCTGCAGTGCCGTCTTCGTCGCCAGTCCGGCGGCGGACTTTCACAACCGATGAACGGAAGTCCTGTGGGTGCGGAAACGGTGAAGTCGGCAAGGTGAATTGAGACGTAAATCACGTCGACGCAATCCGGAAAGAAGGACAATGATGTCTGCCCCTTTGACAGAAACTTCCTCGGCGACCGCGGGAGATGAAACAGGTCTGCCGCCGTATTCGCACGAACTGAGCTGGCCCGAGGGCATGGCGCCGTTCAAGGTGGTCGATGACGGAACGCAGGGCGATCCGTACGCCCACTATGCATGGATGCGGGACTACGCCCCCGTGCTTCGGGCCCATTCACCCGTTTCGGATGTCTATTTTATCTCCAGGTACGACGACGTCCGCCGGGCCATGCGGGCCCCGAAAGTCTTCTCCTCCCAGGTTGTGGACCCGGTTCCGCTGACCTTCCTCACCCTCTTCGACGCCCCCAATCACACCAGGCTGCGCCAAGTCGTCGCCCAGGCTTTCATCCCGAAGGCTATTGCCCGCTTCGAGGACCGGGTCCGTGAAAACGCCGAAAAGTATCTGGCCCCGATGCTCGCCGCCGGGGGCGGCGACGCCGTGGACGACTACGCCATCCCGCTCAGCATGTCCACCATCAGCGCCTTGCTCGACGTGCCCGCCGAGGACTTCGACAAAATGAAATTCTGGTCCGACGAGACTTTCAGCTACTTCGGCCGGCTCGCCCGCAATGCCCAGGGCACCGGCACCGACGAACAGAGCACCTTCGAGTTCTTCGCCTACCTGAAAGACGCCATGGAGCGGCTCTACCGGGAGGAGAGCGACTCCGTCGGCGGCCACATTGCCCGGATGTGGAAGGGCGGCTTGCTCAGTGAGAAGGAAGCCAAGGAACTCTGTGCCTTCGTCTTCGTCGCCGGCCACGACACCACCACCATCCTGCTGGCCAACGCGTTCCGCGTCTTCAGCGAGCAGCCCGGACTGCTGGACCGGATCCGACGGAACCCGGACGACGCGGGCCTCTTCGTCGAGGAACTGGCCCGCTACCGCGGAACGGTGCAGCGGGCAAGCCGGATCACCACGGAGGACGTGGAGGTTTCCGGCGTGACAATTCCGGCCGGCGCCATCGTCCGCCTCCTGCCCGCCGCGGCGAACCGGGACAGCAGCAAGTACCCCGACGGCGAGCGCTTCGACATCGACCGCAACACCGACGGCCACCTTGGCTTCGGCCACGGCGTCCACAGCTGCCTCGGGGCACCCCTCGCGCGGCTTGAAGTCCTGGTGACCGTCAAGCTGCTCGCCGAAAAGCTCGGATCACTGGCCCTGCATCCGACGAAGCCGATCGAGTACGTGCGCGGAAACAACCTGACCAACTCGGGGCCGGAGCATCTGCACGTGACGCTGGAGCAGTCCGATGCGTGACCGCGAACCGGCTAGGAAAGCCACTCCTCCGGTGATTGTCGTCGGCGCCGGGCACTCCGGTGTCGCTGTCGCCGCGGGACTCCGCGCCCGGGGCTGGGAGGGCGGCATCCTGCTGCTCGACGCGCAGAAGGAGACGCCCTATGAACGCCCTCCGCTCTCCAAGGAACTCCTGAAAGACGGGGCGCCGGATGAGTCCGCCGTGCTGCGCAAGGAGAAGTTCTACGAGGACAAGCGCATTGACCGGCTGAGTGGCATCACCGCGGAGTCCATCGACAGGAAGGGTTCGGCTGTCCTGCTGTCCGACGGCAGCCGTCATGCCTACCACCGGCTCGTTATCGCTACGGGCTCGCGGGCCAGGCCCCTCACGGTGCCAGGGGCCGGGCTCGCCGGCGTCCAGTCGCTGCGAACCCGGGACGACGCCCTCGAGCTCAAGCGGCTGCTGGTCCGGGGAGCCCGCGTCGCCATCATCGGCGCCGGGTACGTCGGACTTGAAGTGGCAGCCGCGGCCGCATCCAAGGGCTGCGAGGTCACGGTGCTGGAGTTCCAGGACCGAGTGATGAGCCGCGTGACCTCCGCCCCCGTATCGCGTCACTTCGAACAGCTCCACGAACGGCACGGTGTCCAGTTCATCTTCGGCGCAGCGATCACGGCGATTGACGGAGTCGGGCGGGCCGAACGCGTGGTCACCGCCGACGGCACCGTCGTCCAGGCCGACGTCGTTCTGGCCGGAATCGGGGTGCTGCCCAACCAGGAACTGGCCGCGGACGCGGGGCTCGAGTGCCGGGACGGCATCCTCGTGGACGGGGACGGCCGGACTTCTGACCCCGCGATTTACGCCACCGGGGACGTCACCCGATTCACCAGCCCGATCGACGGCGCCAGCCAGCGCCTGGAGTGCATTCAGAACGCGCAGGCCCAGGCGGACCGCGTGGCGGCCCACATCACGGGCCAGCAGGCAGCGGTTCCGGAAATCCCATGGTTCTGGACCGTCCAGCACGGTGTCCGGCTGCAGACCGCAGGGGTGCGCCACCCGGACGACGACGTGATCGTGCGCGGCGAACCCGCGGGCGGGAGGTTCTCCGTGGTCTACCTCCGGAACGGCCGCCTGGCCGCCGTCGACACCATTGCGGGCCTGACGGACTTCCGGCCGGCCAGGAAGCTGATCGCCCTGGGAGCGCGGATCGACCCGAGGCTGGCAGCGGACCCCAGCGTTTCCCTCGCCGACGCCATTTCCACCCGCCCCAACCCCACAGACGCTGTCCCTACGGCAGCCCGAATCTAAGGAACAGTCATGAGCAACAACAAACTGACCGTGATCGACCGGCAAGGCTCCACCCACGACCTCGAATGGGAGCCGGACCAGACCCTGATGGAAGCCCTGCGTGACAACGACCTTCCGGTCCTGGCCTCGTGCGGCGGCACCGCCTCCTGCGCAACCTGCCACGTGTTCGTGGAGAAGGAGGTCTTCGACACCCTCGGCGAGCGAAGTGAGGATGAACTGGAGCTGCTCGTCGAAGCGGAGGGTTACCGGGAATGCGGCTCCCGGCTCTCCTGCCAGCTCGGCTTCAGCCGGCATCTCGACGGAGCCACCGTCACCTTGGCGCCCGAAGAATAGCTCCCCCCGTTTCGACGGTTCCCTGCGCACCCGATGTTGCAAAGCGTCGAGCCGGCAGGGAGCCGTCGAAGCGGCGCGGGGAGGAGCTAGGCAGGCGGGTCCGTGACCGTGACGCGCACGGCACAGGCATCCGCGGCTGCCTTCTTCAACACCGCCGCCCGGGGATCGGGGACGTCGAGGTAGGCCAGGCGCGGCACCCGGGCATAGGCGTTGAGAGGCGGCTCGTCGAGCACCAGCTCGGCCATGCCCCGGTCGCCGCCCGGAACGATGTACTCGATGACCTGCCCGGCAAAAATCTGCCCGGCGAGTTCCGCCACCGCCTCCACCATCGCGTCGGCGTGGTTGGCGCGGCGCCGCGCGTACCTTTGCTGCGACTGGCCGCCGGCCGCCGTGCGCGACTGTACATACTTCGAACCGGTCTTGGCCGCCAGGAGCCTGCCCTCACTCGCCACGGCGACTCCGTACCCGCCGCGGCGGATGAGCACCAGCCCGATCCGCCGGGGCTGCGACGCGAGCGAAGCAAGCCGGGCCACCAGGCCGGCGCCCCGTCCGGGGCGGCCGTCGTCCGGCCACGGGGCCCGGAGAAGCGCGGTGGCGCCGTCGGCCGCAAGCAGCCGCACGCCGTCGTCGTGGTCCTCAACCTCAATCTCACCGTGGCTGGCGCCGAAGCGATCCACCCAGCCGGCAAGCCTTTCTCCGGAGATGAACGCGGTCCGCGAGGCGGCGGCAGGACGGCCGCCTGATGCACCGCTGTGTGGCATGGCCGACTTCCTTGCTCCCGGTACCGGACTTTGCCCGATGAATCTATGAGTAGCCTATCTATGTGGATGATCTCTTCGGCCCGGGGCCGGAGATGTGTATAAGAGACAGGGGACGACGGCGACGCCTCGCCGTCCGGGCGCCCAAGCGGCGGCCCGCTTGGCGGGCGGACGGCCTCGCCGCGGAGCCCGCTGGCTGTCCGGATGCGGCCGCGCACCCTGGATGACGTCGTGGGTCAGCAGCACCTGCTGGGGCAGGGATCGCCTTTGCGCCAGCTGTCTCTTATACACATCTAGATGTGTATAAGAGACAGGTCCAAGCTCGCTCATCCTCTGGGGTCCGCCCGGCACCGGCAAGACGACGCTGGCGCATGTGATCGCGCGCGGGCCCGGGCGCAAGTTCGTGGAACTGTCCGCCATCACGGCCGGCGTCAAGGACGTGCGCCGGGTCATGGACGAGGCACTGACCGCCCGCGACCTGTACAAGACCACCACTGTCCTGTTCCTGGACGAGATCCACCGGTTCAACAAGGCGCAGCAGGATGCGCTGCTGCCCGGCGTCGAAAACCGCTGGGTGGTGCTCGTGGCGGCCACCACCGAGAACCCGTCCTTCTCCGTGGTGTCGCCGCTGCTGTCCCGCTCGCTCCTGCTCACGCTTAAGCCGCTGACCGACGCCGACATTGAAGGCCTGCTCCAGCGTGCCGTGGAGGATGTCCGGGGGCTGAACGGCAAGGTCCGGCTGACCGCTGACGCCCTGGCCCACCTGGTCAGGCTCTCCGGCGGCGACGCCCGGCGCGCCCTGACCGCCCTCGAAGCCGCCGCCGGAGTGGCCTTCGGCGATGCGGACGACGTCGGCCCTTCGCCAGGCGGCGACAGCGCCGACGGGGGCGACCCATCCGGCAACGCCGGAGAGGGTGAAGCGGACGACGGCGGAACGGTCACCGTTGAACTGCGCCACACCGAGCGGGCGCTCGACGTCGCCGCGGTCCGGTACGACCGCGCCGGCGACCAGCACTACGACGTCGCCAGTGCGTTCATCAAGTCCATCCGGGGTTCCGACGTGGACGCGGCGCTGCACTACCTCGCCCGGATGCTGGAGGCGGGGGAGGACCCGCGCTTCGTGGCCCGCCGCATCGTGATTTCCGCCGCCGAGGACGTGGGCATGGCTGACCCCACGGCCCTGCAGACCGCCGTGGCTGCCGCGCAGGCGGTCCAGCTAATCGGCATGCCGGAAGGGAGGATCGTCCTCGCCGAGGCCGTGGTCCACCTCGCCACGGCGCCGAAGTCCAATGCCGCCTACATGGGGCTGAACAAGGCCATTGCGGACGTCCGGGCAGGCCTGGGGAACGGAATCCCCGCGCACCTGCGGGACGCGCACTACCCGGGATCGAAGCAACTGGGCCACGGGCAGGGGTACAAGTATGCCCACGACGCCCCGCACTCCGTGGCCCGCCAGCAGTACCCGCCGGATGACCTTGTGGGCCGGGACTACTACGTGCCCACCGCCAACGGCGCCGAGCGGGACATCGCCATCCGGCTCGAACGCCTCCGCAAGATTGTCCGGGGCAAGTAAGCACTCTGGTAAGATTGATGCTTGTCTGGCAAGGCGCGGACGCAAAATCCACCAAATTCACGTTTGATGAGGTTATGCCTGCGCCCAGTAGCAAAAGGCAGCGGTTGGCCGATGCTCTCCATCGTGGAGGCCAGTAACACTGACACACCGCAGATATTGGAAGGACACAAGTGGCTAACAACACTCGTGCTCGCCGTACCGCACGCCTCTCGCGTGCACTCGGCATCGCTCTGACCCCCAAGGCCGCCAAGTACATGGAGCGCCGTCCGTACGGCCCCGGTGAGCATGGCCGTGCCCGCAAGAAGCAGGACTCCGACTACGCCGTACGTCTGCGCGAAAAGCAGCGTCTGCGCGCCCAGTACGGCATCCGCGAAGCCCAGATGACCCGTGCCTTCGAAGAAGCACGCCGCACCAAGGGCCTGACCGGTGAAAACCTGATCGAACTGCTCGAAATGCGTCTCGACGCCCTCGTGCTGCGTGCAGGCTTCGCCCGCACCATCGCCCAGGCCCGCCAGCTGGTTGTGCACCGCCACATCCTGGTTGACGGCATCCGCGTTGACCGCCCGTCCTTCCGCGTCAGCGAGGGCCAGCTGGTTCACGTTCACAGCCGCAGCGAAACCATGCCTCCGTTCCAGGTTGCAGCAGCCGGCGCGCACCGCGACGTCCTGCCCCAGGTTCCGGCCTACCTGGACGTCAAGCTTGACGCCCTGCAGGCACGCCTGGTCCGCCGCCCGAAGCGCTCCGAGGTCCCCGTGACCTGCGAAGAGCAGCTCGTCGTCGAATTCTACGCACGCTAAATTTCCGGCAGCGTACACAAGGAAGCCCGTGGCAAGCGCCGCGGGCTTCTTTGTATGTAAGGTACTTGGGGGACATCCGCGGCTGCAGCACGCTGCCGCCGCGGACCATGTACCGTTCCACGGAGTTTCAAGGAGATGAACGTCTATGTCTGGTGGCGATATTGCCGGCCTGATCGCGGCCGGGGTATTTGCGCTCCTGGTCCTGTTGCTTGCTGTCCCGATCCTCAAGCTGGGGCGGGTGTTCGATGAAGTGCGGACCTCGATCCGTTCCATCAGCGACGGCGCGACCCCACTCATGGACGAAGTCACGGCGACGGTCTCCACCACCAACCAGCAGCTGAAAAAGGTGGACGGCATCGCGTCCAACGTTTCGGACGCCTCGGCGAACATCTCGGCGCTGTCCTCCCTGGTTGCCGCCACGGTGGGCTCGCCGCTGATCAAGGTTGCCGCCTTCAGCTACGGCGTCCGCTCCGCCTTCGCCGCCCGCAAGAAGCCCGCCGCCGGCCGTCGCAGCCGCTAGCCCCCCGGAGAACTGAAAATGAAAAGACTTGTCTGGATGGGAATCGGCGTGGCCATCGGAGTCATCGCCTTCCGCAAAGTCACCGAGGCCCAGGCGAACCTGGGGCCCGAAGGCCTGAACCGCGCCGTGGGCCGGCTGGCCGACGGCGTCTATGACTTCGCCGACGCGGTCCGCGCCGGAATGCACGAGCGGGAGACCGACCTGCGCACCGCTCTCGGCGTCGAATCCCAGGACGTTGTGCGGCGCTAGCCGCCGCTGCGGGAGAATTAAACCGGCAGTAACCGTTGTTCCGGACCTGCCATCTGAATCAAACTGTCACGCGGCAGAACGCGTGAACCAAGAAGGGTAAGTAATCAGCTCATGAAGTCGCAGGAGATCACCAAGCGCTGGATCGACTTTTTCGTCAGCAAGGGCCACACCGCCGTGCCCTCCGCCTCCCTGGTCTCCAGCGACCCGTCCCTGCTGTTCACGGTCGCCGGGATGGTTCCGTTCATTCCGTACCTGACCGCGCGCGAAGAGGCCCCCTTCAACCGGGCCACCAGCGTGCAGAAGTGCATCCGCACCGGCGACATCGAGGAAGTGGGCAAGACTGCCCGCCACGGCACCTTCTTCCAGATGTGCGGCAACTTTTCGTTCGGCGATTACTTCAAGGAAGACGCCATCAAGTTCGCCTGGGAGCTGCTCACCACGAGCGTTGACGACGGCGGCTACGGCCTTCCGCCGGAACTGCTGTGGGTGACCGTCTACGAAGAGGACGACGAAGCCAAGGACCTCTGGCTCAAGAACACGGGCGTCCCCGCCAGCCGGATCCAGCGCATGGGCAAGGCTGACAACTACTGGCACACAGGCCAGCCGGGACCGGCCGGCCCCTGCTCGGAGATCTACTACGACCGCGGCCCCGCCTACGGCGTCGAAGGCGGCCCCATCGCCGACGAAAACCGCTACGTCGAAATCTGGAACCTCGTGTTCATGCAGTACCAGATCGACAACGTCCGCTCCAAGGACGACTTCGACATCGTGGGCGAGCTGCCCAAGAAGAACATCGACACCGGCCTGGGCATGGAGCGCCTCGCCATGATCCTCCAGGGTGTCGAGAACATGTACGAGACCGACCAGGTCCGCCCGGTCATCGACAAGGCCTCCGAACTCTCCGGCAAGGAGTACACGTCGGCCGAAACGGCTGACGATCCGCACCACACGGACGACGTCCGGATGCGCGTCGTCGGCGACCACATCCGTTCGGCGCTGATGCTCATTGCCGACGGCGTCACGCCGTCCAACGAGGGACGCGGCTACGTGCTGCGCCGCCTGATCCGCCGTGCCGTCCGCTCGATGCGCCTGCTCGGCGTCGAAAAGGCCTGCCTGCCGGACCTCTTCCCCGCCTCCCGCGACGCCATGAAGGGCGTCTACCCGATCGTGGCGACCGACTTCGACCGCATCAGCCGGATCGCCTACGCGGAAGAGAAGGCGTTCCTCCGGACCATCGCATCGGGCACCGCCCGCCTCGAAGATGCTGTGACCGAGTCCAAGGCCGCCGGCCGGCCGCTCTCGGGCGCCGATGCATTCGCCCTGCACGACACGTACGGCTTCCCGATCGACCTCACCCTCGAGATGGCCGAGGAAGCCGGGCTGAAGGTCGACGAGCCCGAGTTCCGCAAGCTCATGCTCGAGCAGCGCAAGCGCGCCCAGGCCGACGCCAAGGGCAAGAAGGGCGCCCACGCGGACGTCAGCGCCTTCCAGGAGCTGCTGTCGGAGGGGGAGACCGTCTTCACCGGCTACACCGACCTCGACGGCGAATCCCGCGTCCGCGGGATCCTCAGCGCCGGTCGCAAGGTCGCGCAGGCCGCCACCGGCGACGAGATCGAACTGATCCTCGCCGAAACGCCGTTCTACGCCGAAGCCGGCGGCCAGGCTGCCGACACCGGCCTCATCACCGGTGACGGGTTCGTCGTCGAAGTTCTCGATGTGCAGCGGCCGGTCAAGGGCCTCAGCGTCCACAAGGCGATCGTCCGCGAGGGTGAAATCGCTTCCGACGCGCTGGTGCGCGCCGCGGTGGACCGCGAACGCCGCCATGCCGCCGAGCAGGCGCACACGGGGACGCACATCGTGCACGCGGCGCTGCACCAGATCCTCGGCCCGGAAGCCACCCAGCGCGGCTCCTACAACAAGGCCGGATACCTGCGCTTCGACTTCGCCTGGGGTGAGGGCCTCAGTGCCGCCACCCGTTCGGAGATCGAGGAAGTGTCCAACCTGGCCATCCGGAACAACTTCCGCGTGGACACCAAGGTTATGGGCCTCGCCGAGGCCAAGGCGCTCGGCGCGATGGCCCTGTTCGGAGAAAACTACGGCAGCGAGGTCCGTGTCGTGGAAATCGACGGCGCGTGGTCCCGCGAGCTGTGCGGCGGCACCCACGTCTCCAACACGTCCCTCATCGGCAGCCTGTCGCTGCTGGGCGAACAGTCCGTGGGATCGGGCAACCGCCGCGTCGAGGCATTCGTCGGCATGGACGCCTTCCGCCACCTCGCCGCCGAACGCGCCCTCGTCACTGAGCTGACCGAAATGCTCAAAGTTCCGTCCGGCCAGCTGGCCGACAGGATCGCCACGACCCTGACCAAGCTGAAGGCCACGGAAAAGGAGCTGGAGCGGCTCCGCAAGGAAAAGCTCACCGCCGAGGCCGCCCAGCTCGTGGGTACGGCCAAGGACGCCGCGGGCGTTCGGGTCATTGCGCACGACGCCGGCCAGGTCAGCGGCGCGGATGACCTCCGCGGACTCGCCATGGACCTGCGGAACCGCCTCGGTTCCGAGGCTTCCACGGTGGCTGTGGCAGGAGTCAGCAACGACCGTCCGGTCATCCTGGTCGCCACGAACGAAGCCGCACGCGAGGCCGGCGTCAAAGCCGGAGCACTGGTCCGGCTTGCTGCAGGCATCCTCGGCGGCGGCGGGGGCGGCAAGGACGACGTCGCCCAGGGCGGCGGCACCGACGCCTCGAAGGTCGGCCCGGCGCTGGCGGCTGTCGTAGATGCCGTAACACGGCGCTAGCAGATCCGTGACCTCATCCGCTGCGTCCCACGTCTACCCCCAGGGCATCAAACTGGGGGTCGACGTGGGCACCGTCCGTGTCGGCGTCGCCATCTGTGACCGCGACGCCATCCTGGCCATGCCGTTCAAAACACTGGACCGCAACCCCAAAAAGAACTCAGATGTCCGCGTGATTGCGGCGTTGGCGGCCGAGCGGGGTGCTGTGCAGATTTTTGTGGGCCTGCCGAGGACCATGAAGGGGGAAGAACACGCCTCCGCCCGCATGGCCACGGAGTACGCCCAGCTGCTGGCAGAGGAGCTTGTCCGCACCGGGCTGGACGTGCCCGTCAACCTCGTTGACGAGCGGCTCAGCACCGTCACAGCCCACCGACACCTTCACGAAGCTGGCATGAGCAGCAAAAATCACCGTAAAGTGGTGGATCAGGTTGCGGCTGCGGGAATCTTGCAGCACGCCATCGACATGCAAAAAGCCAGGGGAACGGATGTGGGGAGCCGCGTACGCGCGCTTTCCCAGCCGGGGCTTACCGGAGACGCCGCAGCAGGCAATGCTGAGCAGGCTGTCCCGGTGCACGACACACAATCTTCAGAGGATGGAAGGCTACAGTGAGCCCGGTCAATAACGACGACTCCTCCGGCAGGACCCTCAGGGACGCCGGACGGCCGCTGACGCGCAAGGAAATCCGTGCCCGGGAGAAGGCCCTCACGGCGGAATCCGGCGACGTCGTTCCCGAGCACGCCTACGAGTCCGGCGAGGACACCGCGCCGGAGATGTTCGGGCAGCCCGCGCCCACCCAAACTGCCTCCGCCGCTCCCGGGCCCGCTCCGCAGCGCGCCCCCGAGCCGGTGACGGAGCCTGAGCCCGTGCCCGCAACGGTCGCCGTGCCCCGCGTGCCGCCTGTTCCGCCCACGGTCCAGGAACCGGCCGTGCAGGAACCCGCCGCCGAGGAAGCAGCCGTCCACGCTGACGAACACCCGCATCACCCCGACGAACACCCGCATCACCCCGACGAGCACCTGCACCACGCTGACGAGCATCTGGACCTTGCTGACGAAGGCCTGCACCATGCTGACGCCGCAGGGGCCGGCTACCAGGACCACCACCATGACGTCCATGATGATGCGCACCACGACCCGTACGGGGACCATGACGCTCTTGAACACGAGGCAGTCGGGCACCAGCTGCTGGCCAATGCGGACAGCGTGAGCACGGTGCCCCGGCCCTCCAAGAAAGTCCGACGCCGGCGCCGCCTGGTGGCGCTGCTGCTGTCCCTCGCACTTTTCGTCACTGCCGCCGTCGTGGGGGCCCAGTTCCTCAAGCCGCTGCTCGGTTCCGACAAGGCAAGTGACTATCCCGGTCCCGGGACAGGCCAGGTGAAGGTGGCAGTCCTGCCCGGCGAAGGGCCCGTCTCGGTTGCCGCGAAACTTGAGGATGCCAGGGTGGTAGCCAACGCCGACACCTTCGTCTCCGCGCTGGCCGCCTCAGGCGGCACCCTTGCTCCCGGCGAATACGACTTCAAGCAGGAAATGAAGAATGCCGACGCCGTAGCCGTCCTGCTGAACGCCGAACAGTCCAAGGTCATGTACGTCGCGCTCAGCGCCGGACTCCGGATCGGCGAATCGCTGCAGGCAATCTCCGAAGGTTCCGGCATACCGGTATCCCAGCTGAAAGCGCTCAGCGATTCGCCCAAACAGTTTGGCCTCCCCGCGACGGCCAAAAACCTTGAGGGCTACCTTGCCCCGGGCGAGTACAGGTTCCCGCTCGGAACCACGCCGAAGGCGATGCTGACGTCCCTGGTCAAGAGCACCACCGACGAGCTGAAGAAACAGGGCGTCACGGACCCCGCCAAGCAGTATGACGTGGTTACGGTCGCGAGCATCGTGCAGGCAGAGGGCGGCCAGGCCGAGTACAAGGACGTTGCGGGCGCCATCTACAACCGGCTCAAGCCCAACAACACCGAAACCAACGGCCTCATCCAGTCGGATGCGACCGTCACGTACGGGCTGGGCAAGAAGACCTTCCACATCGACGAATCGGAAAAAGCCGACAAGTCCAACCCGTACAACACTTACGCCATCAAGGGACTGCCGGCAGGCCCGATCGGCTCGCCGGGCAAGAACGCCATCGATGCCGCGGCCAAGCCGAACAAGAACGATTACCTGTACTGGGTCACGATCAACCTCGACACCAAGGAAACCAAGTTCTCCAAGACGCTGGCAGAACACAACGGGTACGTCGAGCAGTACAACGCCTGGTGTGAGGCCAACCCGGGCCGCTGCGTATGAGCCTGCGTGCTGCTGTCCTGGGGCACCCGATTAGCCACTCCAAGTCGCCGGCGCTGCACCTGGCCGCCTATGCGAAACTCGGCGCGGACATTGGTTACACCGCCATCGACGTGACGGAGGAGTCCCTGCCCGCGTTCATGGAGTCCGTCCGGGCAGAACCGGGCTGGCGCGGGCTGTCCGTGACCATGCCGCTCAAGAAGGCCATGGTCCGCGAAGTGGATGAGGTCCGCGGAGTGGCACAGGTGCTGGGCGTCATCAACACGGTCGTCTTCGAAGGTGCGGGGGAGTCCGCACGGCGGCTCGGCTACAACACGGACGTCGCGGGCATCGTCAACGCCTTGCGCAACGCCGGAGCGGCCGAGGCACCTGTGGCCGTGGTCCTCGGCGGCGGCGGGACCGCGGCGGCGGCCGCAGCCGCGCTCCGGGAACTCGGTGCACGGTCGGTTGCCGTCTACGTCCGGGACACCGGCCGGGCGGCCGAAGTCAGGGCCGCCGCAAGCGGCCTGGCGATGGAGATCGCCGTGCGCCCCATGACGGAAGCTGTCGCCGCACTGGCCGGCGCCGACGTCGTAATATCCACCTTGCCTCCCCGGGCCGCGGACGGCATGGCGGCAGAGTTTGAGGCGCTGGGCGCGCCGGCGGACGGCTGTCTCTTATACACATCTAGATGTGTATAAGAGACAGATCCATGGCCCAGCAGGATCGCGGCCGCCTGGGAAAGCCGCGGCGGAAAAGTGGTCGCCGGCCTGGAGATGCTGCTGTACCAGGCTGTTGAGCAGGTCCGCTACTTTACGGGCCGCGACGACGCCGCCAGCGCGGAAGTCATAGATGTGATGTGTGACGCAGTCGGGGCTCCCCGGCGCGTGTACTGACCGCCAGACATGGCAGGATGGATTGTATGTTGCGTTGGTTGACTGCCGGTGAATCCCATGGTCCGGCACTGGTCGGAATTATCGAAGGCGTCCCCGCAGGTGTTGAACTCACCAGCGGGCAGATTGCCGATGCCCTGGCGCGCCGCCGCCTCGGCTATGGCCGCGGTGCCCGGATGAAGTTCGAGCAGGACGTGGTCACCATTCTTGGCGGAGTCCGCCACGGCATCACGCAGGGCGGCCCCGTCGCCATCCAGGTGGGCAACACCGAATGGCCGAAATGGGAGCAGATCATGTCTGCCGATCCCGTGGACCCCGGGGAACTCGCCGATCAGGCGCGCAACGCCCCGCTCACGCGTCCCCGCCCGGGCCACGCAGACTTCACCGGCATGCAGAAGTACGGCTTCGATGAGGCCCGTCCGGTCCTTGAACGCGCCAGCGCCCGCGAGACCGCCACGCGCGTCGCAATGGGAACCGTCGCCGCACAGTTCCTGAAGCACCTCGGCATTGAACTTGTCAGCCATACGGTGTCCATCGCCAGCGTGACGGTCCCGGAAGGCCGGCCCCTGCCGGTCCCGGACAACGTCATTGCGCTCGACGCCGACCCCCTCCGCTGCTTCGACCGTGAAACGTCGGACGCCATGGTGGCAGAGGTTGACGCCGCCCACAAGGAGGGCGAAACGCTCGGCGGTGTGGTGGAGGTCCTGGCCTACGGGCTGCCCCCGGGACTTGGCAGCTACGTCCACTGGGACCGCCGCCTGGACTCCAGGCTGGCCGCCGCCCTCATGGGCATCCAGGCCATCAAGGGCGTCGAAGTGGGGGACGGGTTCCTCACTGCCGCGCGCCGCGGATCCCAGGCCCACGACGAAATCATCAAGGACGCGGACGGCAAGATCATCCGCACGTCCAACCGTGCCGGCGGCATCGAAGGCGGCATGAGCATCGGTGATGTGCTGCGTGTGCGGGCCGCCATGAAGCCGATCGCCACCGTGCCCCGTGCCCTGAAGACCATCGACATCAGCACCGGCGAACCCGCCAAGGCCCACCACCAGCGTTCAGACGTCTGCGCCGTTCCGGCCGCCGGCGTCGTTGCTGAGGCCATGGTTGCACTGGTCCTTGCCGAGGCCGTCACCGAAAAGTTCGGCGGCGATTCCGTGACCGAGACCGCCCGCAACATCAGGGGCTACCTCGACAGCATTCCGGCGTCGCTGGACACGATCGGACGCTAGTGCCTTCGAGCAATACACCCTCTGCTGCGGGGGGCCGGCCCATCGTGCTGATCGGCCCCATGGCCGTTGGCAAGTCAGCGATCGGGCAACAGCTAGCACAACAGCTGGGCGCCCACTTCGTGGACACCGACGCCGTCATCGTTGAAAGCCACGGCTCCATCGCGGACATCTTCGCGGGCCGCGGCGAGCGGGTGTTCCGGGAGATTGAGGCACGCACTGTTGCCCGCGTCGTCGAGGAAGCGGCCGGCACTGCCACCGTCATTTCGCTCGGCGGCGGTTCGGTCCTGGATTCAGGAACCCAGCAGCTGCTGGACCGGTGCACGGTGGTCTACCTCGAGTGCGACGCGGAGACGGTCGCAGCCAGGATTGCGAGGAATTCGGGCCGGCCGCTGCTCGCCGGCGACGGGATCCGCCGCTGGAAAACGCTGTTTGCCACCCGGAAACCCGTCTACGAGCGCCTCGCCGACGTCGTCCTCGACGTCCGCCGGGGGACGGTGCCGGAGCTGGGACGCCGGCTCGAAGCGGCGCTCGGCGCTTTCCTTGCAGGTGCGGCCACCCCGGCTGCGGACAACATCAGCGCGGGATCCATCACCGCGACTACGGCGGCCGGGCAAGACGCGGCCGCGAAACAGGAAGTTGAGAAGTGAGCGAATCAACCGTCATCAAGGTCACGGGCGAGTCTGCCGGCGACAATTACGACGTCGTCGTTGGGCGCGGCCTCCTGGGCACCCTCCCGGAGCTGCTCGGTGAGCGCGTCCGGCGTGTCCTGGTCATCCACCCCCGGGCGCTCCGGCTCACCGGAGACACCGTCAGGGACGAACTCGCCGCGGCGGGATTCACCGCACTCACCGCCGAGATCCCGGATGCCGAAGAAGGCAAACACATCCAGGTGGCCGCTTTTTGCTGGCAGGTGCTGGGCCAGAACGACTTCACCCGTTCCGACGCCGTCGTCTCGGTCGGGGGAGGGGCCGTCACGGACCTCGCCGGCTTCGTTGCCGCGACCTGGCTGCGCGGCGTCAAAGTCATCCACATGCCCACGAGCCTCCTCGGCATGGTGGACGCCTCGGTGGGCGGCAAGACCGGCATCAACACGGCCGAAGGCAAGAACCTTGTGGGCGCGTTCCACCCGCCCGCAGCTGTCCTCGCGGACCTTGACACGCTGAACACGCTGCCGAAAAACGAGATGATCTCCGGCATGGCGGAAGTCATCAAATGCGGCTTCATCGCCGATCCGGCCATCCTCGATCTCGTGGAAAAGGACCCGGAGGCTGTCACCGACCCCGGCTCCGACGCCCTCCGTGAGCTCATTGAGCGTGCCATTGCCGTCAAGGCCCGGGTGGTGTCCGAGGACCTGAAGGAATCCGGCCTGCGCGAGATCCTCAACTACGGACACACCCTTGGCCACGCGATCGAGCTCGTCGAGCGCTACTCCTGGCGCCACGGTGCGGCCGTCTCGGTGGGCATGATGTTCGCCGCCGAGCTCTCCCGCAGCGTGGGCCGCCTCAGCGACGCCGACGCCGACCGCCACCGGAGCATCCTCGAATCGCTCGGACTGCCCGTCACCTACCGCCGCGACCGCTGGCAGGGACTCCTCGACGGCATGCGCCGCGACAAGAAATCACGCGGTGACCTGCTCCGGTTCGTGGTGCTCGACGGCGTCGCGAAGCCCGGCATCCTGGACGTTCCGGACACCTCGCTGCTGTTCGCCGCCTACCAGGAGATTGCCTCCTGATGCGGGAGTTCGACGGCGGCACCATCGAGTGGCCCGCCGGCGGCTTCCCGGGAATCAGGATCAACCCGGAAACCCTGCTGCCGGAGATCACCAACGACGAGGCCTGCGCTGCGGCCCTTGAGTCGTCGACCGACCCGGCGGACCGCGTGTTCGTGCTCCTCGTCGAGGGGCACGCGTCGGACGCGGCGGAACTGCTCGCCGAGGCGCGGTATAAGGACCCGGAGTCGTTCCGGCTCCGGACGTTTGAGGCCGAGGTCCTGCGCGTGTCCCACCGCTTTGACCGCGCCGTTGAGCTGTTCAAGCAGCTCCTCGCGGAGGTGCCCGGCACGCCGAACGAGGCACTCGTGCACCAGTACCTCGGCAGGACGCACTTCGTTTCCGGCCACATCGGTGCGGCCGTGGAGTCGTTCGCCCGGGCGCTCGACCTAAGGGTTGAGCAGTCAGCCGACGCGGCGCTCATCTATTCGTCGACAGTGGCGCTCCAGAGGGCACGCGACGTCCTCGATCTGGCCTCCTGACAGCGGCCGCCGGACCGGGCCGAACGAGGCCGCCCGCAGGTCCGCTAGAATGGTTCTTGGATTTTTGATAAATACACGCTGGCGGGCCGATCGGCATGCCTGCTTGGCATACGGCTGGCAGCTAGAAGCAGTCAGATACAAACCAGAGGAAACCAGTGGCAACCACAAACGACATCAAGAACGGAACCGTCCTGAAGCTTGAGGGCCAGCTCTGGAACATCATCGAGTTCCAGCACGTCAAGCCAGGCAAGGGCGGCGCGTTCGTGCGCACCAAGATGCGCAACGTTATGTCCGGCAAGGTGGTCGACAAGACCTTCAACGCCGGCCTCAAGATCGAGACCGCCACCGTGGACCGCCGCGATTACCAGTACCTGTACCAGGACGGCGCGGACTTCGTCTTCATGGACACCCAGGACTACGACCAGATCACCGTTTCCGGTGCCACGGTGGGCGACGCCACCAACTTCATGCTCGAAAACCAGATGGTCAACATTGCCATCCACGAAGGCACGCCGCTGTACATCGAACTGCCGCCGAGCGTTGTCCTCGAAATCACTTACACGGAGCCGGGCCTGCAGGGCGACCGCTCCTCCGCCGGAACCAAGCCGGCCACCCTTGAGACCGGCTACGAGATCCAGGTGCCGCTGTTCGTCGAGAACAACACCAAGGTCAAGGTCGACACCCGTGACGGCAGCTACCTGGGCAGGGTAAGCGAGTAGTGAGCGCCCGCGGTAAAGCCCGTAACAGGGCCCTTGACGTCCTCTTCGAAGCGGAGCAGCGCTCCGTTTCCGCCTTTGACGTGCTGCGCGCGCGGCGGGAGAGGACCGACCAGATAGTCAACCCGTACACCCTCGAAATCGTCGAGGGCGTCGTTTCACTGCAGCCCGCCATCGACGAGTTCCTGGAAACGTACTCACAGGGCTGGACCCTGGAGCGCATGCCGTCCGTGGACCGCATCATCCTGCGGATCGGCACCTGGGAACTGCTCTACAACGACGACGTGCCAGACGGCGTCGCCGTCAGCGAAGCGGTGGCCCTGGCCAAGGTGCTGTCGACCGATGAGTCGCCGTCGTTCATCAACGGCCTGCTCGGGCGTCTCCAGCAGCTGAAGCCTTCACTGCTGGCCTGACCCTACGAAGGTCAACAGCACGTAAAGAGAGCCCCGGCCAGTGAACTGAACTGGCCGGGGCTCTCTGCTGCCCGCGTCAGGCAGCTTCTTCCGTCCGACGGCGGCTTCGTGCCGGCCGGATTTAGTGTCCGACGGCGGCGCGCAGCGCGACGAGTTCGCGCAGCTGCTGCACCTCGTCCTGCTGGTGTGCCTGGACGTCCCTGCCGCTGAGGATCCGTTGGCGGGTGAAAGCGAGCCTGGTGGCTGCCCTGACGAACTCCTTCATCTGCGGCGCACGGTGGTAGGCGCCTGCCCAGCGCACGGCCTGCCGCCTCCCGCCGGCGGTGGCCAGCATTTCCACCTCAACCGGCGTGAACCACCCCGCGGCGGCGTACTCGAGGAGCCGCTGGCGCGTGAGGCGCGTTTCGGCAATCCGCAGTACCACGATGCACGCGACCGCCAGCAGGAAGATGGGGACCTGCACCAGCACATACTGGGCCAGGAAGTCCTGCCCCATACTGTTCCAACGGTTGTGCAGGATCATGGCGGGGATGAGGCCCACCACGAAGGCGGCAACCGACGCGCCCGCGTGCCAGCGGCGCGCCGCGAGCCCCATGATCAGACCGGTGGTTCCGGTGAAGATGGCGTGGGCGAAGGGTGACATCACTCCGCGCAGGAAGAAGATCTGGGCGAGGTCGCTGCCGGGCGTGCCCGACTCGGCGATGGCACGGCCAAAGTAGAGGATGTTCTCGGTGAACGCGAAGCCGCCCGCGATGGTGAACGCGAACACCACCCCGTCCACCGGGCCGTCGAAGTTCTTCCGGGCCATCAGGAGCAGCAGGAGCAGGCCCAGGGACTTGGCGAATTCCTCCACTACGGGCGCCTGCACGGTGGTCATGAAGTCCCGGAAGGCGGCCTCGTCCGAGTACGGGGCGGCAAGGGCGAATACGGGCTGGATGAGCAGTGTCACGGCGATGGACACCGCGGCGCCCCACGTGAACGCAAAGAGGAGCAGCCTCTTCGGCTCGGGCTCCCAGCGGTCAATGATGTAGACGGACCCCAGCACGGCACCCAGCGGGACCAGCGACGCGACGAAGCCGATGGCGAACCCGGTGGCCCCGGTGTTGGCCAGCAGGAAGGGCACCACCAGGAACAGGCTGACGAAGGCGAGGATTCCTCCGGCCACGACGAGCCCCAACGCGCCCCCCGACGTCCGGGTGCCGACAGTGGACGCCGACTCCGGGATGACCTGGACGACCGAACCTCCGCCGTGCCCGGGGGCCGGCTGGTAGTTCTGCGGCTGGACGTGACCCATCCAGCTGGGGTTGGTGGCCTGCTCACGGAACTGCCACTGCGGGTCACCGGGGCGGCTGCCCGACGGGCCGGATGCAGGCTGCTGCGGGTTCATCGACATAGGGATGAGCCTATGCGGCGGGGATGCGCGTCGCCAAAGGCCACGGTCAGCCCGGGCACAGCCACCGGCGCCGGCCGCCGCAGGTGTGACCGACGACGCCTCCCGCCGGGGCTGCCCCCGGGCGCCCGTGTGGTAATTTGGGAAGGCAAATGTTCCTTTTTTAATTCCGTCCCGTGAGGCGGGGAAAGGGGAGACGAGCGTTGACTCATGTCACACAGGCACCGGTCCCGGCCAGGGTTGTACTCAACCACGCGGACATCGACCGTGCACTCACTCGTATCGCCCATGAGATCCTCGAGGCCAACAAAGGCTCAAAGGACCTGGTGCTGCTGGGCATCCCACGCCGCGGCTATCCGCTGGCAGTCCGGCTCGCGCAGAAGATCGCAGCCGCCGATCCCGCCGTTGATGCGGCCGCCATCGTCGGGCAGTTGGATGTGACCATGTTCCGCGATGACCTTTCCCACCAGCCCACCAGGCCGCCCCACCACACCCAGTTGCCGCTGTCCGGGATCGACAACAAGGTTGTCGTCCTGATTGACGACGTCCTGTACTCCGGACGCACCATCAGGGCCGCGCTGGACGCGATTGTTGACCTCGGCCGCCCCCGCATCGTGCGGCTGGCCGTGCTGATCGACCGCGGGCACCGGGAGCTTCCGATCCGTGCCGACCACGTGGGCAAGAACCTGCCGACGTCCTCAGCCGAGAAAGTCCGGGTGCGCCTCGAGGAAACCGACGTCATTGACGGCCAGGCTGTCAACGAAGTGGTCATCGAGGCCGGCGCATGAAGCACCTGCTGTCCACCGAGGGCCTCAGCCTGACCAACGCCGTCCGCATCCTCGACACCGCGGAGGAAATGGCCGCCGTCGGCGACCGCGAAGTCAAGAAGCTGCCCGCGCTGCGCGGACGCACCGTGGTCAACCTCTTCTTCGAAGACTCCACCCGGACCCGCATTTCCTTTGAAGCAGCCGCCAAGCGGCTCTCCGCGGACGTCATCAACTTCGCGGCCAAGGGATCGTCCGTGTCCAAGGGCGAGTCCCTCAAGGACACCGCCCAGACGCTGTCCGCAATGGGGGCGGACGCCGTCGTCATCCGCCACTGGGCCTCCGGCGCTCCGCACCGGCTCGCGGCCACCGACTGGATCGACGCCGCCGTCATCAACGCCGGCGACGGCACCCACGAACACCCCACCCAGGCGCTGCTCGACGCCTTCACCATGCGCCGCCACTGGACAAAGCTCGCGGGGCTTTCCTCCAGCGGCGCCGACCTCAAAGGCATGCGCGTGGCGATAGCCGGCGACGTCCTGCACTCCCGCGTGGCCCGCTCCAACGTCTGGCTGCTGCGCACCCTCGGCGCCGAGGTCACCCTCGTGGCGCCGCCCACGCTGCTGCCGATCGGCGTCGAGCAGTGGCCGTGCAGCGTCAGCTACAACATGGACGAAACCCTGGAAAAGGGAGTGGACGCCGTAATGATGCTCCGCGTCCAGGGCGAGCGCATGAATGCCTCGTACTTCCCCTCCACGCGCGAGTATTCACGCCGCTGGGGCTTTGACGACAACAGGCTCCGCGCGCTGGACAGCCTCGGGCTGAAGGACACCATCATCATGCACCCCGGACCCATGAACCGGGGCCTGGAAATTTCCGCGGCCGCCGCCGACTCGCCGCGTTCCACCGTGCTTGCACAGGTGCGCAACGGCGTGTCCGTCCGCATGGCCGCCCTGTACCTGCTGCTCTCCGGGGACACCCGTGAACCAGCCGCCACCCTGAAGGAGAGCAACTGATGGCTGAACAATCCGCCGATACCGGCACAACCACGAACGCCGCAACCGGAAGCCCCGGCACCTACCTCATCCGCGGGGCGGCGATCCTGGGAGCCGCAGCCGAGGACCTGCTAATCCGCGACGGCGTCATTGCCGCGCGCGGCGCAGCCGCCAGCAGCGCCGCCGGAGACGCCACCGTCATCGACGCCGACGGCCTCATCGCCCTGCCGGGCATGGTGGACGTCCACACCCACCTGCGGGAACCGGGCCGGGAAGACGCGGAAACCGTCGAGACCGGAACCCGCGCCGCCGCGCTGGGCGGCTTCACCGCCGTGCACGCCATGGCCAACAGCACGCCCGTGGCCGACACCGCAGGAGTGGTGGAGCAGGTCCACAGCCTGGGCCGCGCCGCCGGCTGGGTCGACGTCCGTCCCGTGGGCGCCGTGACGGTCGGGCTCGCGGGGGAGCAGCTGGCCGAGCTTGGCGCCATGGCCGACTCACGGGCCCAGGTCCGCATGTTCTCGGACGACGGCATTTGCGTCCATGACCCCGTCCTGATGCGCCGCGCCCTCGAATACGTCAAGGCGTTCGACGGCGTGGTGGCCCAGCACGCGCAGGAACCCCGCCTCACGGCCGGGGCGCAGATGAACGAAGGCGACGTCTCCGCCGTCCTCGGGCTCACCGGCTGGCCCGCTGTCGCCGAGGAAAGCATCATCGCCCGCGACGTCCTCCTCACCCAGCACGTCGGATCCCGCCTCCACGTCTGCCACGTGTCCACGGCCGGCTCCGTGGAAATCATCCGCTGGGCCAAGGCCCGCGGCATCAACGTCACCGCTGAAGTGACGCCGCACCACCTCCTGCTCACCGACGAACTGGTCCGCAGCTACGACCCCGTCTACAAGGTCAACCCGCCGCTGCGCACCGACGCGGACGTCCAGGCGCTGCGGGCCGCCCTCGCCGACGGCACCATCGACGTCGTGGGCACGGATCACGCACCGCACCCCTCCGAGCACAAGGAATGCGAGTGGGCGCAGGCGGCGATGGGAATGACGGGCCTGGAGACCGCACTCTCGGTCGTCCAGCACGCCATGATCGAGACCGGCCTTATGACCTGGGCCGATTTCGCCAGGGCCACGTCCATTGCGCCGGCCGGCATCGGCCGCCTCACGGACCAGGGCCGCCCCCTGGAGGAAGGCGAGCCCGCCAACATCATCCTGGTGGACCCGGCCGCGCGCTGGACCGTCGACCCGTCGGCCATGGCCACCATGGGCCGCAACTCGCCGTTCCGCGGCATGGAGCTCCCGGGCAAGGTGGTGGCCACGTTCTTCAAGGGTCACCCCACCGTCCTGGACGGCAAACTCAACACCCCCTACCGTCACCCGGCCGACGCCGCCGCAGCGCCGGCGGGCGGGTACTGATGGACAACAAAGCCCTCACGCTGGTCATCACGCTCCCGCTCATCGCCGTCGTGCTGGTCCTGATCGGCATCGGCTGGCGGAACCGCCTGCGGCGACAGTCCGACGTCGAACAGCTGCCCGCCGTTCCGGCGGAACTGAGCCAGCCGCTTGCCGCCGCCGACGGCCAGTACGTGGCCACCACAACGGCCGGCGACTGGCTGGACCGCATCGCCGTCCAGGGCCTGGGCATCCGCACGAACGCGGAACTCACGGTCCACCCGGAGGGCGTGCTGTTTGAGCGTTCCGGAGCCGGGCCGCTCTTCATCCCGGCGGCCAGGCTGGCCGGCGTCCGCCAGGACAGCGGCATGGCCGGCAAGTTCGTCGAGAAGGACGGCCTTCTGGTTCTCAGCTGGTCCCTCGGCACCCACGAACTGGACACGGGTTTCCGGACCCGACGGGCCGCGGACAAACCGGCCCTCCTCCAGACTCTTCAGGAATTGATCTCCGCAGGCCCCCAGGCCGACGCCCATAGTGGAAAGTAATACAGTGACGGATCCCAACGAAGTAAACACAGCGACTGCACCCCAGGCCGCAAGTTCCACCCCGGCCGCCCTGGTGCTCGAAGACGGCCGCATCTTCCGCGGCACCAGCTACGGCGCCCAGGGCACCGCCCTGGGAGAGGCGGTCTTCGCCACCGGCATGACCGGCTACCAGGAGACCATCACGGACCCGTCCTACGCCCGCCAGCTGGTGGTCCAGACGGCCCCGCACATCGGCAACACCGGTGTGAACAGCGAAGACGCCGAATCCCGCCGCATCTGGGTGGCCGGCTACATCGTCCGCGACGCCGCCCGCCGCCCGTCCAACTGGCGCTCTGAGCGATCTCTTGACTCGGAACTCGTGGAGCAGGGCATCGTGGGCATCCAGGGCGTGGACACCCGGGCCATCACCCGCCACCTGCGCGAGCACAAGACCATGCGCGCCGGCATCTTCTCCGGCGAAGCCGCACAGGCCACCGAAAAGGAACTGCTGGACGTAGTGCTCGCCAGCGAGCCGATGGAAGGCGCCCGCCTGGCCGAGGAAGTCAGCATCGACGAGGCCTACGTCGTGGAACCGAAGGACCACGGCTGGGAGGGCGAGGCCCGGTTCAGCATCGCCGCGATCGACCTCGGCATCAAGGCCATGACGCCCGTCCGCTTCGCCGAGCGCGGCGTCCGCGTCCACGTGCTCCCCGCCACCGCCACCATCGAGGACGTCAGGGCGCTGAACCCGGACGGCTTCTTCATGTCCAACGGCCCCGGCGACCCCGCCACGGCCGACACCCAGGTCAAGCTCCTCCGCACCGTGCTGGACGAGAAGCTGCCCTACTTCGGCATCTGCTTCGGCAACCAGATCCTGGGCCGCGCCCTGGGCTTCGGCACGTACAAGCTCAAGTACGGCCACCGCGGCATCAACCAGCCGGTCATGGACCGCCGCACCGGGAAGGTGGAGATCACGTCGCAGAACCACGGCTTCGCCGTCGACGCCCCGCTTGACGGGCCCACCACGGCACCGGAGGAACGCTTCGGCCGGGTCGAGGTCAGCCACATCAGCCTGAACGACGACGTCGTGGAAGGGCTCGCGTGCCTCGACATCCCGGCGTTCTCGGTCCAGTACCACCCCGAAGCCGCGTCCGGCCCCCACGACGCCGCGTACCTCTTCGACCGCTTCATCGACCTGATGAACGGCACGCGGAACGGCCGTACCGCCAACCTGTCCGGAGAGCCCGTGGACGCTGCGCACCCCGCAGCCGGAACGGATGCGGACGCACAACACGAAACTGACACCAAGACTGAGGACAAGAAGTAATGCCTAAGAGAACTGACCTTAAGAGCGTCCTGGTCATCGGTTCCGGCCCGATCGTGATCGGCCAGGCGGCCGAATTCGACTACTCCGGCACCCAGGCCCTCCGCGTCCTCAAGGAGGAAGGCCTGCGCGTCATCCTCGTCAACTCCAACCCGGCCACCATCATGACGGACCCCGAGTTCGCCGACGCCACCTACATCGAGCCCATCACCCCCGAGGTGGTGGAGAAGATCATCGCCAAGGAGCGCCCGGACGCCCTGCTGCCCACCCTGGGCGGCCAGACGGCGCTGAACACCGCCATCGCCCTGGACAAGAACGGCGTGCTGGAAAAGTACAACGTGGAGCTCATCGGCGCCAACATCGCCGCGATCGAACTCGGCGAGGACCGCGAAAAGTTCAAGGGCGTCGTGGAGCGCTGCGGAGCGGAATCCGCCCGCAGCCACATCATCCACACCATGGACGAGGCACTGAAGGCGGCCGAGGACCTCGGCTACCCCATGGTGGTCCGCCCTTCCTTCACCATGGGCGGGCTGGGCTCCGGCCTCGCATACACCGAAGACGACCTGCGCCGGATCGTGGGCCAGGGCCTGCAGTACAGCCCCACCAGCGAGGTGCTGCTCGAAGAGAGCATCCTCGGCTGGAAGGAATACGAACTCGAGATGATGCGGGACAAGAACGACAACGTCGTAGTTGTCTGCTCCATCGAGAACTTCGATCCGGTCGGCGTCCACACCGGCGACTCCATCACCGTGGCTCCGGCGCTGACCCTCACGGACCGTGAATACCAGCGGCTGCGCGACATCTCCATCGCCGTCATCCGCGAAGTCGGCGTGGACACCGGCGGCTGCAACATCCAGTTCGCGATCGAGCCGGACACCGGCCGCGTGGTGGTCATCGAAATGAACCCGCGCGTGTCCCGGTCCTCGGCCCTGGCCTCCAAGGCCACCGGCTTCGCCATCGCCAAGATCGCCACCAAGCTCTCGCTCGGCTACACCCTGGACGAGATCCCCAACGACATCACCCAGAAGACACCGGCCTCCTTCGAGCCCACCCTGGACTACGTCGTGGTCAAGGTTCCGCGGTTCGCCTTCGAGAAATTCCCGGCAGCCGATCCGACGCTCACCACCACCATGAAGTCGGTGGGCGAGGCCATGGCCATGGGCCGGAACTTCACCGAAGCCCTGCAGAAGGCGCTGCGGTCCCTCGAGCAGAAGGGGTCCCAGCTGGACTTCAGCCACGTTCCGGAATGGGAAGTTGCGGAGCTGATCGAGAAGGCCAAGCGCCCCACCACGGACCGCCTGCACCAGGTCCAGCGCGCCCTGCTCGGCGGGGCCAGCCTCGAGGACCTGTACGAGGCCACCAAGATCGATCCCTGGTTCCTGGACCAGCTCCAGCTGCTGAACGAGATCTCCCGCGAGATCCGCCAGTCCGGTGCCCTGACGGTGGACATGCTCCAGCGCGCCAAGCGCCACGGCTTCTCCGACGAGCAGATCGGCGCCCTCACGCACAACTCCGAGGCCGTGGTCCGCGGTGTGCGCCAGGCCCTGGGCATCCGCCCGGTCTACAAGACCGTGGACACCTGCGCCGCCGAGTTCGCCGCCTACACCCCGTACCACTACTCGTCCTACGACGAGGAGGACGAGGTGGCCCTGCACGCCAAGCCGTCCATCCTGATCCTCGGCTCCGGGCCCAACCGCATCGGCCAGGGCATCGAGTTCGACTACTCCTGCGTGCACGCCTCCATGGCCCTGCGCAAGGCCGGCTACGAGACCGTCATGGTCAACTGCAACCCGGAGACCGTCTCCACCGACTACGACGTCTCCACCCGCCTGTACTTCGAACCGCTGACCCTGGAGGACGTCCTCGAGGTCATCGCGGCCGAGGAACGCACCGGCGGCGTGATGGGCGTGTTCGTGCAGCTCGGCGGCCAGACCCCGCTCAAGCTGGCCCAGCAGCTGGCCGACGCCGGCGTGCCCATCCTCGGCACGTCACCGGAAGCGATCGACCTCGCCGAGCACCGCGGCGCCTTTGCCCGGGTGCTGGATGAAGCCGGGCTCATCTCCCCGAAGAACGGCACCGCGGTGTCCTTCGAGGACGCCAAGAAGATCGCCGACGAGATCGGCTACCCCGTGCTCGTGCGCCCGTCCTACGTCCTGGGCGGCCGCGGCATGGAAATCGTCTACGACGAGCCCAACCTGTCCCGTTACATCGCCAACGCGACGGAAATCACGCCGGAGCACCCGGTGCTGATCGACCGGTTCCTGGAAGACGCGGTGGAGATCGACGTCGACGCCCTGTTCGACGGCAAGGACATGTACCTCGGCGGCATCATGGAGCACATCGAGGAGGCCGGCATCCACTCCGGAGACTCCGCGTGCGTCCTGCCGCCCATCACGCTGGGCAACAACGTGCTCGAGCGCGTCCGCACCGCCACCCGGGCCATCGCCGAGGGCGTGGGCGTCCGCGGCCTCATCAACATCCAGTTCGCGCTGGCCTCGGACGTCCTGTACGTGCTGGAAGCCAACCCGCGCGCCTCCCGCACCGTGCCGTTCGTCTCCAAGGCCACCGGCGTGCAGATGGCCAAGGCCGCGGCGCTGATCGGCACCGGTGTGACCGTGAACCAGCTGCGCAGCGCCTACAAGATGCTGCCGGAAACCGGCGACGGCTCCACGCTGCCGCTGGATGCGCCTGTCTCGGTCAAGGAAGCGGTCCTGCCGTTCAGCCGCTTCCGCACTCCGGAGGGCAAGGTCGTGGACTCCCTCCTCGGGCCGGAAATGCGCTCCACCGGCGAGGTCATGGGCATCGACAAGCACTTCGACACCGCCTTCGCCAAGAGCCAGGCCGCCGCGAACAATGCCCTGCCCACTGAGGGCAAGATCTTCGTCTCCGTGGCCAACCGGGACAAGCGCTCCGTGATCATGGGTGTCAAGCGCCTCTCCGACCTCGGCTTCGAGATCGTTTCTACCGGCGGCACCGCCGACGTCCTGCGCCGCAACGGCATCCAGGCCACCCCGGTGCGCAAGGTTGCCGAGGGCAGCAGCGCCGAAGGGGAGGGCACCATCGCCGACATGGTGGTGGCCGGCGAAATCGACATGGTGTTCAACACGCCCTCCGGCGGCGAGGCCCGCAGCGACGGCTACGAACTCCGCGCCGCGGCCACCTCGATCGGCATTCCGTGCATCACCACGGTGGCCGAATTCAACGCCGCCGTCCAGGCCATCGAGGCGCTCCGCACCTACGAATGGTCCGTGACCAGCCTGCAGGAGCACGCCGCGGCCCTCAAGGCTTCGCAGAAGGCAGCAGCGGAGAAGGCGGCAGTGCAGCATGCCTGAGTCGGCCTCTGTTGAACCGGCCAGCCCGGAGTCCTTCGGCTCCCGGCTGGGCCGGGCCATGGCCGACCGCGGCCCCTTGTGCGTCGGCATCGACCCGCACCCGGCGCTGCTGGACAGCTGGGGGCTGAACGACGACGCCGCGGGCCTGGAGCGGTTCTCACTCACCGTGCTGGAAGCCGTGGGATCGCTCGCTGCCGCGGTGAAGCCGCAGGTGGCGCTCTACGAGCGCCATGGCTCCGCCGGAATGGCGGCACTCGAGCGGACGCTTGCTGCCGCGGCAGAGGCGGGCGTGCTGAGCATCGCCGACGCCAAGCGCGGCGACATCGGCTCCACCATGGCTGCCTACGCCGACGCGTGGCTGAGGGACGGGTCGTCCCTGGCAGCGGATTCCGTGACGCTGAGCCCCTACCTGGGGTTCGAGTCGCTCCGGCCCGCCCTGGACCTCGCGGCAGCCCACGGCCGCGGCGTGTTTGTCCTGGCTCTCACCTCCAACCCGGAGGGCGCTTCAGTCCAGCACGTGGGCGGAAGCGATTCCGTGGCCCGCAGGATTGTCCAGGCGGCCGCCGGCGAAAACGCGCGGTATCCGGGACCGCTGGGTTCCGTCGGGCTCGTGATCGGGGCCACCGTGGGGACCGCGTTGGCGGACCTCCAGCTTGACCTGGAAGCCGTCCGCGGGCCCATCCTGGCTCCGGGCCTGGGCGCCCAGGGAGCGACCCCCGCGGACCTGCGGCGGACGTTCGGCACGGCCTACGCGCAGGTGCTGGGAACGTCCAGCCGTGACATCCTCAAGGCCGGCCCGGGGATCCGGGCTCTGGCCGACGCGGCGGCGCGCACCCTTGACGGGCTCCGCGCCGAATAGTCCATTGATTTCTCGGGCGGGCAGGGAGTAGGTTCAAGGACAAGTCCAACGCCCGCCCTTGGCCTTGGATCCGCTGGATGACCCCGGGGGAATGACCGTGAGCTTACGACCCTTGTCGCCGCAGGAACGTTCCGATGCGTTGAAGAAGGCCGCGGCGGCGAGGGCTGCCAGGGCTGCCACCAAGGAGAGACTCAAAACGGGTGACCTGTCCATCGCCGAGGTGCTGGACTCCGGGGGCACCGAAGAAGCCATCGCCCGCATGCGCGTTACCGAACTGCTCGAGGCGCTGCCGGGGATCGGAAAAGTCCGGGCAGCGGCCATCATGGACAACCTGGGCATCGCAGCCTCGCGCCGGGTGAGGGGGCTGGGCGTCCACCAGCGCCGGGCGCTGGTAGATTTTATGAACGAGAAATAGATTCATCCGAACAGAGTCATCTGAACACCGCCCAAAGGAATACGTGAGCAAGAAACCCGGACTGACAGTCCTCGCTGGTCCTACGGCTGTTGGCAAAGGCACCGTGTCCACCTATATCCGCGACAATTACCCCGACGTCTGGCTGTCCGTTTCGGCTACCACGCGTGCTCCGCGGCCCGGCGAGGTCGATGGAGTGCACTACTTCTTCAAGTCGAAAGAGGAGTTCGAGTCACTGGTGGCAGCGGGCGAATTCCTTGAATGGGCCGTGGTGCATGGGCAGAACACCTACGGCACGCTGAAGAGCACGGTAAACCAGGCAATTGCCGAAGGCCGCTCCGTCCTGCTGGAGATCGACCTGCAGGGTGCGCGCCAGGTCAAGGATGCCGTTCCGGACGCCCAGTTTGTCTTCCTGGCACCGCCCAGCTGGGACGAAATGGTCCGTCGCCTGGTGGGCCGCGGCACAGAAAGCGCCGAGGAACAGCAGCGCAGGCTGGAAACCGCTAAACTAGAACTTGCCGCTGAGCCGGAGTTCGATCACACGGTCATCAATGATGACGTTCGACGGGCAGCGGACGAGCTTGTTTCACTCATGGGGCTGATCCCGAACCCGCGTTAGGCGCCGGTTCGTGCCAGCCCGTTAGAATTTGGAGAATTCGTGTCCACGAACCTTGAAGGCATCATCAACCCGCCGATCGACGAGCTGCTGAAGGCTGCCGATTCGAAGTACGGACTGGTGATTTTCGGTGCCAAGCGTGCACGTCAGATCAACGCTTACTACGCCCAGCTGCACGAGGGCCTGTTCGAGTACGTTGGACCGCTGGTTGACACCAAGCTGAACGAGAAGTCGCTGTCCATCGCGCTGCGCGAGATCAACGAAGGCAAACTGGTCGCCACTCCGGTCGAAGCTGCAGAGTAACTTCCGCAGAGTAAACAGACTGCCTGTTGACGGAGGTCACGTGCGCATAGTCCTCGGAGTCGGGGGAGGGATTGCCGCCTACAAGGTGGCGTCGCTCCTCCGGCTTTTTACTGAAGCCGGCCACAACGTCACGGTCATCCCCACCGAAGCGGCCACCCGCTTCGTCGGTGTGGCAACCTGGGAGGCGCTCTCCGGGAACCCGGTGACCAACAGCGTCTTCGACGACGTCCACCTGGTCAACCACGTCCGGCTCGGTCACGAGGCCGACCTCATGGTCGTGGCCCCGGCGACTGCCGACCTGCTGGCCCGTGCCGCCACCGGGCAGGCCAACGACCTCCTCACCAACACGCTGCTCATGGCCAGCGGGCCCGTGCTCTTTGCCCCCGCCATGCACACCGAAATGTGGCAGCACCCCGCAACCCAGGCCAACGTGGAAACGCTGCGCAGCCGGGGTGCCACCGTGCTGGAACCCGCCAGCGGGCGCCTGACCGGCTCGGACTCCGGCCCGGGGCGCCTGCCTGAACCTGAGGCCATCTTTGAGGCGGCCATGGCGCTGGCGCGCGGCCTGCAGGAATCCGTTCCCGGTCATGGCGGCACTGAAGCCCCGCTCTTTCCGCTCACCGGCCGGACCGTGACCATCAGCGCGGGCGGCACGCGCGAGCCCCTGGACCCCGTCCGGTTCCTCGGAAACCGTTCCTCCGGAAAGCCGGGCGTCGCGCTGGCGGCCGCGGCCCGGGACGCCGGAGCGACGGTGCGGCTCGTGGCCGCGCACATGGAGGTCCCCGCTCCGGCGGGCGTCGAACTGGTGGAGGTTGAGACTGCCCTGCAGCTCCGGGAAGCCGTCCTGACGGCGGCAGCCGATTCCGACGTCGTCATCATGGCCGCCGCGGTGGCGGACTTCCGCCCCGCGGACGTCTCCGACACCAAAATCAAGAAACGGGACGACACCGCTGATCCCGTCATCACGCTGATCCGGAATCCCGACATCCTCCACGAACTCGTTGCCGTCCGCGACGCCGGGGGCAACAGCCAGCTCGTGGTCGGCTTCGCCGCCGAGACGGGGGACGCCCACGGCGACGTCCTCGGGTATGCCGCGGAGAAGCTGAAACGCAAAGGCTGCGACCTTCTGGTGGTGAACCACGTGGGCTCGGACAAGGTTTTTGGCCAGGACCACAACTCGGTGGTCATCCTTTCCCGGACCGGCTCCGAACCCCAATCGGCGTCCGGCTCCAAACAGGACGTGGCCGCCGTAGTCATCGATCGCATCAGCGCCGAGCTGAGCAAGGTCTTTCCGCGAACCTGACGGGCGTAAGGAACGTCTCCTTAGCATGGGGACATACGCTGACGCCCGTCCGTTTGCCAACCAGTAAGGTAGTTGAGTGACTTTACCGCTGCACATTCCAGAATCCCACGGGTCCGTCCCGTCCGCGCTCCGGCTTTTCACGTCCGAGTCCGTGACCGAAGGCCACCCGGACAAGATCTGTGACCAGATCAGTGACGCGATCCTGGACGCACTGCTCGCCAAGGATCCCGAATCCCGCGTCGCCGTGGAGACCATGGCCACCACCGGCCTGGTCCACGTTGCCGGCGAGGTCACCACGGACGCCTATGTCGAGATCCCGCAGATCGTCCGCGAAACCATCCTGGGCATCGGCTACGACTCGTCCGCCAACGGCTTCGACGGCGCCCGCTGCGGCGTGTCCGTATCCATCGGCCAGCAGTCGAACGACATCGCCGGCGGAGTCTTCAATTCACTGGAAGCCCGCGAAGGCCGCCAGGTGGACGACTACGACCTCCAGGGCGCCGGCGACCAAGGCCTCATGTTCGGCTACGCCAGCGACGAGACGCCGTCCTACATGCCCACCCCGATCTGGATCGCCCACCGGCTGTCCGAACGGCTCACCGAGGTGCGCAAGAGCGGCGAACTGTCGTACCTGCGTCCGGACGGCAAGACCCAGGCCACCATCGGGTACGACGGCGACCGGCCCGTTTCGGTCGAAACCATCGTGATCTCCAGCCAGCACGCCGAGGGATTCAGCCTGGACCAGCTCCGGGCCGACCTCGCTTCGCATGTGATCGACCCCGTGCTTGCCCTCGCAAACCTGGATATCTCCCGGACCGCCAACATTCTTAACCCTGCGGGCGCCTTTGTGATCGGCGGTCCGGTGGGCGACGCCGGGCTCACCGGACGCAAGATCATCGTTGACACCTACGGCGGCATGGCACGCCACGGCGGCGGCGCCTTCTCCGGCAAGGACCCGTCCAAGGTGGACCGTTCCGCGGCGTACGCCATGCGCTGGGTGGCCAAGAACGTGGTGGCGGCAGGACTGGCCAAGCGGGCCGAAATCCAGATTGCCTACGCGATCGGCCAGGCCCGTCCCGTCGGCACGTACGTGGAGACGTTCGGAACCGAAACAGTGGATCCTGCCAAGATCAGCGCCGCGATCGCCGAGATCTTCGACCTCCGGCCGCGCGCCATCATCGACGCGCTCGACCTCAAGCGCCCCATCTACGCCAAGACGGCCGCGCACGGCCACTTCGGCCGGGATGATCCCGACTTCACCTGGGAGCGCCTGGACCGCGTGGACGACCTCAAGGCTTACTTCAACGCCTAACCCGTTGCCCCGAAGGCGCCGGCAGCCAGGAATGTCATACCCCTGTGCTTGGCTGGTTGTTAATTCAGGACGGAGGTAGGCGCTATGACGGACGCTATGACTTCTGCCGGCATGCCGGATCAGCCCCTGCAGCTTTCCTTGCTGCAGGGGTTTCCCGCCAGTGCCAGGACCACTGCCGGTCCGCCGCCGGCCAGCGTCAACCCGGTGGCCCGCGTGCTGATCGAATCGTCCCTGCCCCACCTGGACCGGCCGTTCGATTACAGTGTGCCGGCCGAACTCGATGACGCAGCGCAGCCCGGGGTCCGGGTCAAGGTGAAGTTCAGCGGCCAGGAACTGAGCGGCTACATCCTCGATCGGGCCGAGCAGTCCGACGCCGGCCATGTCCTGGTGCCGCTGCATAAGGTCATCTCGCCGGTCGCCGTCCTCACGCCCGCACTCCGGGAGCTCGCCAACCGCGTTGCCGCACGCTACGCGGGCACCGTCAGCGATGTGCTCCGGGTGGCCATACCGCCCAGGGTCGTCAAGGTGGAGAAGGAAATTGCGGCCCAGGATGCGGTGCCGCAGGAAGCGCCCGTGTCCGGGACCCTGCCCGGCGCCGGATGGGCGGATTACCGGAACGGCGCCGCGTTTCTCCGGCACCTGAGTGACGGCGGCTCGCCCCGAGCGGTCCTAAGCGCCCTGCAGGGCTTCGGCCCCGACGGTTGGCCGCGGCTCCTCGCGGGCGCAGTCGCGGCCGTTCGGCAATCCGGCCGCGGAGCGGTGGTCGTCGTTCCCGACTACCGCGACCTGGACAGGGTGCAGTCCGCCCTGGAGGAGGTGCTTCCTGCCGGGGACATAGCCCGGCTCACGGCTGACGACGGCCAGACGCCCAGATACCGCAGCTACCTGAGGGTCCTCAACGGGACTGCCGGCGTCGCGGTAGGCACCCGCTCGGCCGCCTACGCGCCGGTCCGGAACCTCGGCCTCGCCGTGTGCTGGGACGACGGCGACGACCTCCACGTGGAGCAGCGCTCCCCGTATGCCCACTCCCGGGAGGTGCTCCTGCTCCGGGCGGAGCAGGAAGGCGCCGCATGCCTCCTGGCGGGGCACACCCGCAGCACGGAACTGCAGCGCCTTGTGGATGCAGGCTGGGCCATGCCCGTGGAGTCTGACCGCGCCGTGGTCCGCCGGACGGTTCCCCGGGTGCTCAACACCGCCGACAGCTTTGAAATGGAACGCGACCCCCTGGCCAGGATGGCACGCCTGCCCGGCGCTGCGTGGCGCACGGCCAAGGAAGGACTGGAACGCGGGCCTGTGCTGGTTCAGGTGGCCCGCTCCGGATATGCCCCGTCGCTGGCCTGCGAGACGTGCCGTGAGGCCGCCCGCTGCGAGTCCTGCCAGGGGCCGCTGGCCATTGCCGGTGCTTCGGGCAGTTCAGCCGTGCCGCAGTGCCGGTGGTGTTCGACGCCGGCGCCGGCCTGGCGCTGCAGCCACTGCAGCGGCACCCGGCTGCGCCGCGGTGCCACGGGCGTTCTGCGCACGGCCGAAGAGCTGGGCAGAGCCTTCCCCGGCAAGGCAGTCGTCACGTCCTCCGGGGACCATGTCAAGGCCACAGTCCCGGACGCCGGCGCACTCGTCGTGGCCACCGTGGGTGCCGAGCCGGTCGCCGCCGGCGGCTACGCCGCCGCCCTGCTGCTTGACGGCGATTCGCTGCTGCGGCGCGAAAATCTGCGGGCGGGGGAGGACGCCGTCCGGCGGTGGTTCAATGCCGCGGCCCTGGTGCGTCCGGCGACGGAAGGCGGCATTGTGGTGATCACCGCCGACGACACCGCAGCTGTGGGCGCGCTGCTCCGCTGGGACCCTGCCGGGTACGCGCAGCGCGAGTTGGGATTGCGCACCGAGCTGCAGCTTCCGCCGGCGGTAAGGGTGGCTTCCGTGACCGGAGGCCGCACCGCCGTCGGTCATTTCACGGCGTCTGTCATGAAGCTTCTGGCCGGGGAGGGCGTGGAGCTGCGCGTCGCCGGTCCTGCTCCGCTGCTTCCTGCCCCACACGTGCCGGCGGCAGGACCTGGTCAGAGCGCGGCAGGGGCGCGGGCCGGGGCCGAGGACGTCCGCACCCTCCTGTTCATCCCCTACGGGCAGGCCGGCGCTGTGACCAGGCTCCTCAGGGCAGCGAAGGCCGCCAGTGCGGCGAAGCGCAGCGATGACCCCGTGCAGCTGCGGCTCGACGGCGTGGACGTCCTCTAGGGCTTGGCGGCCCGGAGCGCCATGACTTCCGCTGCGACGTCAACGAGCTGCCGGGCGGACTCGTCCCAGCTGAACTCGTTGGCGCGTTCCACCGAGCGCCGGGACACCCCCTGCCAGTGGTGGCCGTCGCCGAGGCTGCGGACCGCTGCGGCAAAAGCGTCCGCCGACTCCGGGTGCACGTAGGTGGCGACGTCACCGCCCACTTCCCGGAAAATCGGAATGTCACTGGCGATGACCGGTGTTCCCAGCGCCATGGCCTCAACAAGGGGCAGGCCGTAGCCTTCGGCCCTCGACAGGCTGACCAGCGCCGTGGTGCGCTTGAGCAGCGCGGTGTATTCGTCGTCGGTAACGCCGTTGTGGAAGATGACGTTGGCGCCTTCGGGAATCAAGGCCTCGAGTTCTGCGCGGCGCTGCGGTGTGATCCGGCTGAGCAGGTGCAGCGTGTAGCCGGCCAGCTCAGCCATGCCGGCCAGCATGGTCTCCACGTTCTTGTACGGCATGAACGAACCCATGTAGAGCAGGGTTTTGTCGGCCCCCGCTGCGGGGTCGCGGGGCAGCTGCGCGGGCTGCGGGGCGTTGCTGACAATGCGGACAGGACGGTTGGTCAGCCGGTACTTGGCCATGAGCGCCTCCGTGGTCCGGCTGATGGTGGCCACGACATCGGCGCGGTTGAGAAGGAGCCGTTGAGGCCAGAACGCCTTGTGGTACAGGCGCCACAGGACCCGGACCGGAGCCGGCAGGAAGCCCGGCGGCTGCGGGTGCTCGTAGTAGATCAGGTCGTGCAGCGTGAGCACGAGGCCGTACTTCCGCCCCCATGTGCCCATGGTCTGCATGGGACACACCACCACGTCGGCGCCCAGTTCGTTGACCTTCCGGGCCACGAACAGTTCCGCGGGGGAGAGCGGACTGTTGATCAGTGTGTAGGGCACATCCGGAAGGAGGGCCAGCTGCCGGGGGTCGCTGATGAGCATGGAGACGTCGGCGATTTTCGAGGCCGCGGCGATGAGGCTCGCGCCGTAGCGGCTGATGCCGTCGTGGTGGTCCGTCCGGGTGAAACGGGCGTCGATGACAATTTTCACGCGGGGTGGTCCTTCAGGAAGCGGCGGATGAAAGCGGCGGCGGGCTCCGGTGTTTCGTAGTGGATCAGATGCCCGACGCCGGGAATCACGTCCAGCGTGCCGTCCGGGAGCCGGGCCGCGAGCTTGTGCTGGTCCTTCAGCAGCGCGATTTCGTCCTTTTCCCCGGCGATCAGCAGCACGGGAAGGGTGAGCTCCTCGGCCACCTCGGCCACGTTGCTGCTGACTGATGCTGTGAAGGACTCCAGCAGGCTCTCGCGGTTCGCGAACGCGCTGAAATAGGCATGGTGTTGCCCGTGAATGAAATCCAGGAGCTCCTTGTCCTTTGTTTTGGCCATTGCCATGCTCATGACGCGGACAATGAGGCGGCTGCGAAGCAGGAGCAGCCCCAAGCCCCGCGGGAGCCGGGCGGAGAGCCGGTAGTACAGCACGGCCAGCCGGGTCATGGCGCCCTTGGGACCTTCCAGGGCGGGCGCTGCAATGGGGTTGATCAGGATCAGCGGCCGGACGGCCCGCGGATGGCCGGCGACGAAGTGGGCCGCCACGATAGAGCCGAAGGAATGCCCCAGCAGCACAGTGTCAGGGCCAAGGTTCAGGGCGTCCATGAAATCGCTGATGAACTGACCGTAGCGGCGGACGCTGTGGCCGTCGTCGGTAAAGGCTGCCGAGCTGCCGAATCCGGGGAGGTCCGGCATGATTAGCCGCATCTCGGGCAGCTGGTCGGCGACCCGCAGCAGCCCGTGGTGATCGCCGCGGAAGCCGTGGATGACCAGGATGGTGCGCGTCTCCGGCGTTGTCCGCACGGGTTCGTAGGTCCAGTACGCCACGGTGGTGCCCCCGAGGTCGACGTCGGTGGCCCTGGTTCTCGCCGCAAGGTCGCCGCTGAAAAACGACGGCGTCGTGGACGGCTCGGAGTCTGCTGTCTGCATGCTGTGTGGGCCCTAGTTGACGTTGTCGGGGTGGGAGCCGGTGCGGTAGCCGCGGTCCAGGCCGGCGATGTCCGCCATGTCGAGGTCAGAGAGTTCGAAGCGGAAGATATCGAGGTTCTCCCGGATCCTGTCCGCGGAGCTGGCCTTGGGAATGGCGATGTTGCCTAGCTGCAGCTGCCAGCGGAGAATGACCTGGGCCGCCGTCACTTTGTGCTCTGCTGCGAGCGCAAGGATGACGGGATCCTCCAGGACCTGCCCGCGGCCCAGCGGGCTCCAGGCCTCAGTGAGTATTCCCAGCTCCCGGTGCTTTTCCCGCAGCTCGGCCTGCTGCAGCCAGGGATGAAGCTCGATCTGATTGACGGCAGGCACCACTTCGGCGGTCTCCAGCAGGCGGTCCAGGTGCTGCGGCAGGAAGTTCGATACCCCGATCGCCCGCACCTTTCCTTCGTGGTACAGGGTCTCAAGGGCGCGGTATGTCTCCTGGAAAAGTCCGCGCTTGGCGCACGGCCAGTGGATCATGTACATGTCAACGTACTCGAGCCCGAGGTTGACCATGGACGTATCGAAGGCGCGGAGCGTGGCGTCGTAGCCGTGGTCGTCGTTCCAGACTTTGGTGGTGATGAAGAGGTCTTCGCGCGAAGTGGGCGGCGCGGCCTCGCCTGACCCGCCCGGGGCGGCCTGAATCCCGTACAGCGAGACGATTCCGCGGGCCACGCCGGATTCGTTCCCGTACATTGCCGCCGTATCGAAGTGCCGGTATCCCGCTTCCAGGGCCGTGGCCACCAACCTGGCGGCGTCCTCAGGCGGAACCTTGTAGAGCCCAAATCCCAACTGGTCGATCAGCACGCCGTTGTTCAGGCTGAGCCGGGGTGAGGTAGTCATGGTTATGACTCTACCGATACGGCGCAGGGACGCGCGGAACTGCCCGCGGCCCCGGCGGAAGATTCGTAACCCGCTGGCCGGGCTGTCCACGGAATCACGGCGAACTCTGCCGTGCAAGACTCGGTCGCTTAGTTCGCGCCGTCGAAACTGACCAGGCGCCGGGCCGACGCCTCGTCCAGGATCAGATCCGTGGCCAGGCCCGCGGCGAGGGCGCCCCGGAGGCCGTTGATCTTGGACGCGCCGGAGACCACGCAGATCCTTCGGCGGACCTGGCGGAGCTGATCCAGCGACGGGCCGGTGGACCGCTCGTTCAGCGTGATGCCGTGCGAGGACCCGTCGCCGCGGAAAAACACGGTGGCCACATCACCCACGACGTCGGAGCTCGCGAGGATGTTCAGATCGTCCTCGTCGAGGTAACCGCCCGCGTATACGTGGCTGGGATAGTCGGCGTCGACGGAGCCGACGCCGAAGATGGCGATGCTCATGCGGGACTGCAGATCCAGGATGCGTTGCACGCTCCGTTCATTCCACATGGCCGTCTTCGTCGCCGCATGGTCGAAGAAGGCAGGAACCGGGAACTGTTCCACCCGGGCTCCGTAGGCGCTGCCGAAGCGCCGCATGATGTCGCTCGCGTACGTGATGCCCGTCGTTTGCATGTTGCCCGCCCCGTTCAGCTGCACGATCACGCTGTCGTGCGTGATCTTGCGGGTCAGGTGCCGGCTGACCGCGCTGAGGGTGGAACCCCAGGCCACGCCGATGATGGCGTTGGAGTCCACCAGCGGACCGATGGTGCGGGCGGCCTGCATGGCCACACGGTCCAGTGTTTCGGCCTCATTTAGGGTGTCCAGGACGGGTACGACGTGCACATCCACCCTGTACTGCGTCCGGATTATCCGTTCCAATTCCGGGCCGGTGTCCAGCGGACTGCGGATCTGGATCTGGACCAGGCCCGTTTCGCGGGCGGTCGAAAGTAGCCGCGAAACTGTGGACCGGGACGTCCGGAGCTCCCGTGCAATCGCGTCCATGGTGAGATCCTGCAGGTAATACAACTGTGCGGCCCGGAGGGCTTCGGAATGTCGTGGACGCGGCATGTTCGATCCGTTCTGCACGTTTGTGCATAGTGCTTGACTCCATTTTCCATTGCTTCGAACAATAGTGGTGAACGGCGGCGCGTCCCAAGGCGCGCCGCCTGCACCAAAGCCCACGGACCAAACCCAAAGGAGCAGATTTGGGACTCAAGGACTCATCTGGCCATCCGTTCATTTCCAGCGCCCGGGGCTCGTCAGAGCGCGCCTCGGTGGGCAGTTTGCGGCAGCGGCCGAACGCCCGTGTCCTCATTGTCGGAGGCGGCATCAACGGCGTCGGCACCTTCCGCGACCTCGCCCTGCAGGGCGTCGACGTGGCACTGGTGGAACGCGGGGACTACTGCCAGGGCGCCAGCGGCGCGTCCTCGCACATGATCCACGGCGGTATCCGCTACCTCGAAAACGGAGAGTTCCGCCTTGTCCGCGAATCCGTCGTCGAGCGCAACCGCCTCCTGCGGATCGCCCCGCACTACGTCAAACCCCTGCAGACCACCATCCCGATCTTCAGCACCTTCTCCGGCGTCCTGGCGGCGCCCCTGCGGTTCCTGACCCACAAGCAGCACGGCAAACCCAAGGAACGCGGGGCCTTCCTGATCAAGCTCGGCCTCAGCCTGTACGACTCCTTTTCCCGTGACGGCGGAAACGTCCCGCGCCACCAGTTCCGTGGACGGAAGCGGGCCCTCGCCGAGTTGCCGATGCTGCACCCGGGCATCAAGTACGCGGCCACCTACTTCGATGCCTCCGTCCACAACCCCGAGCGCCTCACGCTCGACGTCCTTCAGGACGGCGAGAAAGCCGGTGGAAAGACCGGCGCGGGAACGGCAGCGGCGGCGAAGGCGGGGAAGACCGCCCGCGCCAGCAACTACCTGGCGCTGGCCTCCATCAAATCCCACGGAGCCGGTTCCAGCACGGTGGAGCTCCGCGACGAACTGACCGGCAAGGTCTTTGACTTCACTGCGGATGTCATCATCAACACCACCGGCGCCTGGGTTGACCTCACCAACCAGGCCATGGGGGCCGCGACGTCCTTCATGGGCGGCACCAAGGGCTCGCACATCGTGCTCGACCACCCCGGCCTGCTGGCCGCCTGCAACGGGCGCGAGATCTTCTTTGAACACACCGACGGCAGGATCGTCCTCATCTACCCCATGGGGGACCGCGTGCTGGTGGGCACCACGGACGTGGATGCTGACATGTCCCAGGACGCGGTCTGCACCGACGCCGAAATCGACTACTTCTTCGACCTCATCGGCCACGTCTTCCCCGACATCACCGTTAGCCGGGGACAGATCGTCTACACGTTCTCGGGTGTCAGGCCCCTGCCCAGGCATGACGCCACCCAGCCCGGCTTCGTTTCCCGGGACTACCGCATCGAACGGCGAGCGCCTGAAGCCGGCGGCAGCGGCGCCGTCGTACTCAGCCTCGTGGGCGGCAAGTGGACCACGTTCCGGGCCCTCGCCGAACACCTGAGCAACGACGTCCTCGCCGAACTGGCCATGGAACGGAAAGTCTCGACGGCGAAACTCGCCATCGGCGGCGGCGCCGGCTTCCCGGACAGCGAGGCCGGAATCCAGAAGTGGATCAAGGCGCACATGAACGCGGACCGGGATGCCGACCGCGTGGCAGGCCTCCTGACCCGCTACGGCACCCGTGCCGGCGAGGTCATCGGCCACCTCGACGGTGGCCCTGACAGCCTGTTGCGTTCCACCCGGGAACTCAGCGTCCGCGAGCTTGAGTACATGGCAGCCAACGAGCAGATCGGCCACCTCGTGGATGTCCTGATCCGCCGTACATCCCTTGCCTTCCGCGGGCTCGTCACCGGCGAGCTGCTCAACGAGATCGCCGAGATCCTGGCTGCGCCCCTCGGATGGGACGCGGCAGACCAGGCCGCCGAAATCCACCACGCTCAGGAGGTGCTCAAGCGATACCACGGCGTCGAGGTCCACAGCCTCGTCTCCTGAGCCAGGGTCACACAGACCCCGGCGCCCGGGCCGGGCAGCCCGGGCGTCAGGGCCGGACCGGGTCCACCGCACAGTCGACCCGGCCCGGCCGCCGCCACCAGCAGCGTAGCGGTGACGGCACAACCGTCCTTCAACCTTGCGAAGGACTGACAACAGAAAATAGAGGAGTCAAAGATGTCTCTTGGATTGGTTTTTCTTTCCGAAGTTTTCGGAACCGGCATGCTGACCCTGCTGGGCTGCGGAGTGGTGGCCAACGTTGCCCTGAAAGGCACGAAAGGCAACAACGGCGGGTTCCTGATGGTCACTTGGGGATGGGGCATCGCCGTCTTCTCCGGTGTCTACGTTGCCGCACGGTCAGGCGCCCACCTGAACCCGGCCGTCACCCTGGGCCTGCTCGTCAACGGCAAGGCAGAGTATGCCCCCGGCGTTCCAGTGGACTTCGCATCCACCTTCACCTACTTCGGTGGGGAACTGACCGGAGCATTCCTGGGTGCCGTGGTCACGTGGCTGGCGCACAAACAGCATTTCGACGTCGAGCCGGAGCCGGCCAACAAACTTGGCGTTTTCTCCACCGGCCCGGCCATCCGCTCCACGCCGTGGAATCTGATCACTGAAATCATCGGCACGTTTGTGCTGGTCTTCGTCATCCTCACCTTCGGCGGAACACCGTCAGGGCTTGGCCCGCTCGCCGTGGCGCTCCTGGTCGTCGGCATCGGCGTGTCCCTCGGCGGCCCCACCGGCTACGCCATCAACCCGGCCCGTGACCTCGGGCCCCGCATCGCGCACGCCATATTGCCTATCAAGGGCAAGGGGTCCAGCGACTGGAGCTACTCCTGGATTCCGGTGGTGGGCCCGCTGATCGGCGGAACCCTGGCAGGCCTGGTGGGGTTGCTTCCGATCGTATTCACCGCGGCCACCTGACACCTGATCCACGGCACGACTCCGGCAGCACAATGCTTTTCCGTTTTACGCACATTTCCTCAGTAGAAAGCACCACGACAAGGACGTCATCATGAGCCAATACGTAATCGCCATCGACCAGGGCACCACCAGCACCCGCGCCATTGTCTTCGACCAGAGCGGCAGCATTGTGTCTTCCGGGCAGATGGAACACGAGCAGATCTTCCCGCAGGCCGGCTGGGTTGAGCATGACCCCGCCGAGATCTGGGACAACACCCGCGAGGTCATCGGCTCCGCGCTGTCCAAGGCGAACCTGACCCGGCATGACATCGCCGCCGTCGGCATCACCAACCAGCGCGAAACGGCGGTGGTGTGGGACAAGACCACCGGCAAGGCGATTTACAACGCCATCGTGTGGCAGGACACCCGGACCCAGCCGATCGTGGATGAACTGGCCAGCGATGGCGGCGCGGAGCGATTCAAGCAAAAGGTCGGCCTGCCGCTGGCCACCTATTTCTCGGGAACCAAGATCAAGTGGATCCTGGACAACGTCGAAGGCGCCCGGGCCAAGGCCGAGGCCGGGGACCTGGTCTTCGGCAACACCGACTGCTGGGTGCTGTGGAACCTGACGGGCGGCGTGGACGGCGGCGTGCACGTCACCGACGTCACCAACGCGTCCCGGACGCTGTTCATGGACCTGGAGACGCTGCAGTGGGACGAAGAGATCCTGGGCATTTTCGGGGTTCCGGTGACCATGATGCCGGCCATCAAGTCCTCATCCGAGGTCTACGGCACGGTCCACACATCCCAGCTGCTGCGTGAGGTTCCCGTGGCCGGCATCCTGGGCGACCAGCAGGCCGCCACGTTCGGCCAGGCTGCGTTCCAGACCGGTGAAGCGAAGAACACCTACGGCACGGGCTGCTTCCTGATCTTCAACACCGGCGAGGAGATCGTCCACTCGAAGAACGGGCTCCTGACCACCGTCGGGTACAAGCTGGGGGACGCGGCGCCGCATTACGCCCTGGAAGGGTCGATCGCCGTCACCGGTTCGCTCATCCAGTGGCTGCGGGATAACCTCGGCATGATCAGCAGCGCCCCGGAAGTGGAAACCCTTGCCGCCGCCGTACCGGACAACGGCGGCGTGTACATCGTTCCTGCCTTCTCGGGACTCTTCGCGCCGTACTGGCGCTCCGACGCCCGGGGCGCCATGGTGGGCCTGACGCGGTTCGTCAACAAGAACCACATCGCCAGGGCCGCCCTGGAGGCAACAGCCTTCCAGACCCGCGAGGTGCTGGACGCGGTCAACGCGGACTCCGGCGTCCCGCTCACCGAGCTGAAGGTCGACGGCGGAATGGTTGCCAACGATGCCCTCATGCAGTTCCAGGCGGACATCCTTGGCGTTCCCGTCATCCGTCCGAAGGTGGTGGAGACCACCGCGCTCGGTGCCGCCTACGCCGCCGGCCTCGCCGTCGGCTTCTGGAAGGACCTCGGAGAGCTGTCCGCGAACTGGTCCGAGGACAAGCGGTGGGAGCCGGCCATGGACCCGGCAGAGCGGGACCGGCAGCTGCGGCTGTGGAAGAAGGCCGTCACCAAGGCCATGGACTGGGTGGACGACGACGTGAAGTAACTTTCCGCCCTGGATGAGGGAGGCCGCACCGCCCCGGCGGTGCGGCCTCCCTCCTCAAAATGCTCATTCTGCCGTGGGGGGATCGGCCCGGTGCGCTAGAGTAGGTTTATGCGTGCGATCCTTCTGCTTAGCTAGCCGCCCGGTATCCCGGACAAATACGGATTACCGAGCGGCCGCCCCTCCATGTCGAGGGGCTTTTGTGTGTCCGGGACGCATTCCCGGCAGGCGGCAGGGGATCAGACCGTTGTGACAGGACAGACGTCATGACAGAACAGAAGAGGGCAGCAGTGAGCGTTCAGCCGGAGACCGAAACCGGAACAACAGCAGGTGGAGCCGACAGCCCCGAGGAGGGCGCCTACAGCTTCGCGGCCATGGAGGCCCGGTGGCCGCAGGTATGGGAGGACCTCAAGGTCTTCACCCCGGCCGACGACGGTTCCCGCGAGCGCCGCTACGTGCTGGACATGTTCCCCTACCCGTCCGGCGACCTCCACATGGGCCACGCCGAGGCGTTCGCCATGGGCGACGTCGTGGCACGGTACCTTCGCCAGCAGGGATACGACGTCCTGCACCCGATCGGCTGGGACTCCTTCGGCCTGCCTGCGGAGAACGCCGCTATTAAGCGCAACGCCCACCCGAGTGAGTGGACGTACGCGAACATCGAAACCCAGGCGGCCTCGTTCAAGCGTTACGCCATCTCCGCTGACTGGTCCCGCCGGGTGCACACGTCCGACCCTGAGTACTACCGCTGGACCCAGTGGCTGTTCAAGCGCTTCTATGAGCGCGGCCTCGCTTACCGCAAGGACTCCCCGGTCAACTGGTGCCCCAAGGACCTGACCGTTCTGGCCAACGAACAGGTCGTCAATGGCGCCTGCGAGCGCTGCGGCACGCCCGTGACCAAGAAGTCGCTCAACCAGTGGTATTTCAAGATCACCGACTACGCGGACCGGCTGCTGGACGACATGTCCGAGCTGCAGGGGCATTGGCCCGAGCGAGTACTGGCGATGCAGCGAAACTGGATCGGCCGCTCGGAAGGCGCACATGTCCGGTTCGTGATCGAGGCCTCTGACGGACGCGCCGAGCGTGAAGTCACCGTCTTCACCACTCGTCCGGATACCCTGCACGGGGCCACGTTCTTCGTCGTGGCCGCGGACGCGCACCTGGCCCTGGACCTGGTCACCCCGGAACACCACGATGCACTCATGGCCTATCGTGAAAAGATCAAGGCCCTTTCGGACATCGAACGCCAGTCCACCGAGCGCGAAAAGACCGGCGTGTTCACCGGCCGCTACGCCATCAATCCTCTTAACGGTGAAAAGCTGCCGGTCTGGGCAGCTGACTACGTCCTGGCCGACTACGGCACGGGCGCCATCATGGCCGTGCCCGCGCACGACCAGCGTGACCTCGACTTCGCCAGGGAGTTCGGGCTGCCCGTGCGCGCGGTGCTGGACACCGGCGAGGAGGATCCCGCCGTCTCCGGCAAGGCAACGGCGGGGGAGGGCACGCTGATCAACTCCGGTGCGCTTGACGGCCTGCCCAAGGCGGAGGCCATTCCGGCCGCCATCGAAATCCTCGGCAAGCAGGGCACCGGGGAGAAGTTCGTGAACTTCCGGTTGCGTGACTGGCTCCTCAGCCGCCAGCGCTTCTGGGGCACTCCGATCCCCATCATCCACTGTGCCGAATGCGGCGAAGTGCCGGTGCCCGACGAGCAGCTGCCGGTTACGCTTCCCGAGGGCCTGCGCGGCGAGGCGCTGTCCCCGCGGGGCACGTCCCCCCTGGCTGCGGCCGCTGAATGGGTCAACGTCGAGTGCCCGAACTGCGGACGGGCAGCCCAGCGGGACACGGACACCATGGACACGTTCGTCGATTCCTCCTGGTACTTCCTGCGGTTCGTGTCGCCGCACTACACGGAAGGCCCGTTTGATCCCAAGAAGATCAACGACTGGATGCCGGTGGGGCAGTACGTCGGCGGCGTCGAGCACGCCATTCTGCACCTGCTCTACGCCCGTTTCTTCACTAAGGTCATTCACGACATGGGCCTCTTGGCGGCGGACGAGCCGTTCAGCGCGCTGCTCAACCAGGGCCAGGTCCTGAACGGCGGCAAGGCCATGAGCAAGTCACTGGGCAACGGCGTGGACCTGGGCGAGCAGCTGGACAAGTTCGGTGTGGACGCCGTCCGGCTGACCATGATCTTTGCTTCCCCGCCCGAAGACGACGTCGACTGGGCGGACGTCTCGCCGTCGGGATCCGCGAAGTTCCTGGCGCGCGCCTGGCGGCTGGGGCAGGATGTGACCAGCGGGCCCGGCGTGGACTTCAGCACGGGCGACCGGGCCCTGCGGTCAGTCACGCACAGGACCATTGCGGACGCCGCCGAGCTGCTGGACAACAACAAGTTCAACGTCGTGGTGGCGAAGCTGATGGAGCTGGTTAACGCCACGCGCAAGACCATCGACTCCGGCGCCGGCGGTGCCGATCCGGCCGTGCGCGAAGCCGCTGAGGCCGTGTCCGTGATCCTGAGCCTGTTCGCCCCGTACACCGCCGAGGACATGTGGAACGTGCTGGGGCACCCGGCCTCGGTTGCCAACGCAGGCTGGCCCGCCCACGATGAGGCCCTGCTCGTGCAGGACACCATCACGGCGGTGGTCCAGGTCCAGGGCAAGGTCAGGGACAGGCTGGAGGTCTCGCCCGCCATCTCCGAGGATGAGCTGCGCGAGCTTGCGCTGGCCTCGGAAAACGTCCAGCGGGCACTCGACGGCCGCGGCATCCGGACGGTCATTGTGCGAGCACCTAAACTGGCTGTCTCTTATACACATCTAGATGTGTATAAGAGACACCGGCCTAGTCGGGTTCCGGCCGCCGGCATCGCCGGCGGCCGGCCAGAACTGCAGGAGGTGTGCCGTGATCGACCGCGAACCGGCAGCCTGGCTGTGGCTGAAGGAACACCTCGTCCGTCTGCGCCAGGCCACCCGGCCGGGGCAGGGCCCGACGACGGGCGAGCCCGCCGTCGTCGTGCGCACGGCAGTGGTGACCGACTCCGCCGCCGCGCTGCCCGCCGACTGGGTGAGGGCCTTCTCCCTCAACGGGCGGCTGGCCGTCATCCCCATGCCTGTCATGGTGGGGGGGAAATCTACGGTGAGGGCGAGGACGACATCGCCGAAACTATTGCCGTGGCATTGGCCGCCGCCACACCGGTCAAGACGTCCCGGCCGTCGCCCGGGCAGTTCGAACAGGCCTACCTGGCAGCCGAACGCCAAGGCTTCGAGTCAGTGGTGTCCATCCACCTTTCCGGTGATCTCTCCGGCACGGCCGAGTCGGCGAGGGTGGCGGCCGGCCGCGTCAGCATTCCCGTCGAGGTCCTGGACACCCGGTCCGTGGGCATGGCCCAGGGGCTGGCCGTGCAGAGCGCCGTAGTGGCGGCGGCGGACGGGCGCAGCGCCAAGAGACAGGAAGTGCGCAGGCTCGCCGAAGAGCGCGTTGCCAAGGCCAAGGTCTATTTCTACGTGCCGAGCCTGGAGCAGCTGCGCCGGGGCGGCCGGATCGGCGCGGCCGCCTCCCTTGTGGGGGCCATGTTCTCGATCAAGCCGATCCTAGCGGTCGACGGCGGCAAGATCGTGCCGCTGGAGAAGGTCCGCTCCGCTGCGAGAGCCATTGCCCGGCTGGAGGAGATCGTGGTGGCGGACGCCGCGGGCAGGCCGCGGGGGGAGGCCAGGCTGGCCATCCACCACTTTGGCAACGAGGCGGAAGCCAAGCTTCTTGCCGCCCGGCTGGCGGCCGCTTTGCCGGACACTCCGGAGGCCCAGACCAGTGCACTGCCGGCCGTGCTGGCCGCCCACGCCGGCCTCGGCGTCCTTGCCGTGATCGTGGGTGAAAGCAGCACCTCGCTGGCCGGGTCCACCGCCACCGCGGACGGCCAACGGAAGCCGGAACGTGACCGGCCGGCGCAGCCCACGGCCTAGGCGGAGTGCGCACCGGATCAGGGCTGGCCGGGCCCCGCCGCTGGTAGTACAGTCTCCCCACCGACCAAGGAGGCTCCCATGGCAATGCAGGTCCATCACGTGGCGCAGTTCGACAAGGACGTCGCCGGCGAAGTCACCAAATGGCTGAAGTACCTCAAGGGCCAGGTGACCAGCGTCCAGTTCCTCACCACCACCGTCCCGGACCCCAAGGCTCCCGAGAAGTGGCGGGTGCAGTACGAGGCCTACATCACGTATCAGCAGTAGCCCTACCTGGCGGCGGCGTCCCCAGCGCTCCATCACCATGGCGGTGTGCCTAGACGTGGGACGCCAGAATGGCCCGTCCGCGGTCGAGGACCTCCTTGATGATGCGGCGCTCGGCGGCATCGACGTATGGGGCGTAGTGCTCCCCGGCGGGCGTCAGTGTCGCCACCGATTTCCTGCGACCCGTCATCGGTTTGCCACACAAGGCCCACGGTGTGGCCCTGAAACCGTATCCAGTGAGGGTAGGAGAGTCTCATTCCCGCACTCTATCCGTCGTCGGTATCCACACTGTCTCTTATACACATCTAGATGTGTATAAGAGACAGGCCTCCTAGCGTGGTGGGTATGTCACGCCCGACCGCTGGAGCCGCAGCCAGCACCCCGTCGCGCGGCGGCGCCGGACGCCGTTCGCCCGCTCGCCGTGCGGCAGGCGGTCGTGCGGCAGGCGATCATGCAGCCGACGGGCGGGCGGCGAGGCGGCTGGCGGCAACACTCGGGCCGCTGCCGGACGCGGACGGCGGCCTTGCGTCCGGGAGCGCCCTTCCCGGACTACTGGACACGGGGGACGGCAACGGGTTCACCTACGGAAACGGGCCGGGATCCGGACCGGACCCGGGTCCGGAGGACCGCACGGCCGATGCCCGGCTCAGATGGCGGCTCGGCATTCGCGCGGCGGTGCTGCTGGGGTCCTGTCGCTGCTCGCCGGCGGCTGGTTCTGGTGGAGGGTCGCGACCGCCGGTCCTGAAGTCATGCCGCTGAGCGCCGTCACAAGCGATGCCGCCAAGGCGGCTCCTTCAGGTACCGCGGGAGCCGGCGGCGATGGCCCGGCCGGGGCTGGCGGCGGCGAGGCAGGGGACTCCGCAGGTACCGTGGTGGTGCACGTGGCCGGTGCCGTCAAGAAGGCTGGCATCGTGGAGCTTCCCAGAAACAGCCGGGTCCACCAGGCCATTGCGGCAGCCGGCGGCGCCGCTCCGGCAGCTGACCTGAACCGGCTCAACCTCGCGTCCGTGCTGGAGGACGGCCAGAAAATCTACGTGCCCGGCCGTGGTGAAGCCACCCCGCCCGATGGGGCTCCGGACGCCGTGCCGCCCGACGGAGCAGGGACGGGCCCGGCAACCTCCGGGGCGACAGGCGGCCGGTCCGGCGGAAAGGTGAATTTGAACAGTGCCGGAGCCGAAGAACTCGCGGAGCTGCCAAAGGTCGGCCCGGTGCTGGCCCAGCGCATCGTTGACTGGCGCAAGGAGCACGGTCCGTTCAAGACCGTCGAGGAACTCGACGCCGTGGACGGGGTGGGTCCCAAAATGCTCGAAACACTGCTTCCGCTGGTGACCGTCTGAGATGGACGGCAACAGTGGAGGTGCCAGAAGCCGGTGGCACAGATACGTCGAGGCGGCAGTCAGTCCGGACGCCACCGGCAGGCCCTCCGCCAGCGCGGCCTCCGTGCGCAGTAGCACTGCAGACCCGATCCGACCCGACGGAAGGACGCAGGGGACATTCCCGGCAGCAGGCACGGCCGATCCCAGCCGCAGGGAAGCAGCCGTCCTGCACGGACTTCGCGAAATGGTCCTGCAGCGGCTCGTCCCGGATGAGCCGAAGACGGCTGCCGCCGCCTGCTGCGGCGGCGCGTTGACGTCCGCCTGGCGCCCGCCGCACTGCTGGTGTGGATCGCAACGGTTGCGGGTCCGTGGCTTACACCCGTCGGGCTGCTGGCCGTGTGCTGCGGGTGTGCCGCGGGGGCGGGACTGCTCCTCGTGCTATTGCTGAGGCGAGGCGCCGGAGGCCGCCTCCCGCGGAGCTTCCTGATGACCGTCGCGGCAGCCATGGTCCTGGCCGCTGCCGCGGCGGCGCATTCGGCCGTGTCCGCCGCGCAGAGGCATGACGGTCCCGTGGCAGGGGCCATCGCCGCACACGCCTCCGTGGTGGCGGAGGTGGAAATCACCGGCGCCCCTCGAGCGCTCAAAGTGCCAGGCGGTTCCCCCCTCGCAGAGCGCTGGGCGGTGACAGCGATGGTCAAGACACTCAACACCGGTGGCCGACTGCTCCGGGCGGAGGCCGCAATAGTCATCATGGGAGGACAGGACTGGGAGCATGCGGTCCCGGGCCGGCTGGTCGGGCGACGGGCAAGCTGCGGCCCCTGATCCCGGCGACGCGGAGGCCGGTGTGCTCACCGCGTCGTCGCCTCCGGTGACGCTCGAGGCAGCCGCCGCCTGGCAGCAGGAGCCTGCCGCTCTGGGCGGCGTTTCGCGGCTGCGGCCGGATGGCTGGATGCGGATGCCCGCGGGCTGCTGCCGGGCATGGTGACCGGAGACACCAGTGGCCTGGATGAACAACTCGAGGCTGCCATGAAGACCGTCGGGCTGACCCACCTGACCGCGGTCAGCGGCGCAAACTGCAGCCTCATCCTCGGGGCCCTGCTGCTGGCGGCGCGCAGCGTGCGCCTGGCAAGGATCCCGGCTGCCGCCTGCGCCCTGGCCGGACTCGGCATGTTCGTACTGATGGTGGGCCCGGACGCCAGTGTCCTGAGGGCCTCGCTGATGGGCGCCATCGCCCTGGCATCGCTGGCTGGCAGATGTGTATAAGAGACAGGGGCTGAGCTTCATGTGCCTGGCGGTCATTGCCCTGCTGCTCATCGATCCTGCGCTGGGCACCAGTTTCGGATTCCTGCTCTCTGTCCTGGCCACGCTGGGGATCATCGTGCTGGGGCGGCACATCATGGACTGGGTTCCACGCTCAGTCCCGCGCTGGGCGGCCGCCGGCATCGCCGTGCCCCTGTCCGCCCAGTTACTGTGCGGACCCGTCATTGTGGTGCTGCAACCGCAGTTCTCCACATACTCGCTGCTGGCCAACATGCTCGTGGCGCCGCTGGTGGCACCGGTCACCATCCTGGGGACGGCTGCCGTGCCGTTGGTGGCCCTCGTCCCGTGGCTGGCTACCGCACTGATCGGCACGGCGGGCATTTTCTCGGCCGGGGTGGCCGCCATCGCCAGGTTCACCGCCGGCCTTCCGGGCGCGGCTCCGCCGTGGCCCGAGGGCCCGTTCGGGCTGCTCACCATGGTGCTGTTCTCCGTCCTGACTGCGGTGGCAGTCTGGACGGCGGCCCATCCCGCCGGAGCCATGCGCCTCGTGCTGGCCGCACACCACCGGACGGCCTGTCTGCTTGACCGGCTGCTGGACGGGAAGTCCCCGCGGGCCGGCCCTCCTGGCAGGACGGCCCGCGGCTTGGTGCAGCCGGCGCGCCGTGGCAGGCTTAGAGTCAACAATCCAAATCCCGGGAGGAACCGCCAGTGGCCGCTGCACAGCCCCAACGATCCAGGACGTCGGCCACCAATTCGGCCACGTGGCGGGATGTGACTCCCGCCGGGGTCGTGCTGATCACCGGTCCGGAGGACTATCTCGGCATCCGGGCAATGGACCGGGTCCGTTCGCAAGTGCGGGCGGCAACTCCGGATGTGGAACTCACCCGGCTCAATGCGGGCGTGTACGAACCCGGGACGCTGGCCATGAACGTCAGCCCGTCGCTGTTCGGCGAGAGCAAGCTGATCGAGGTGGATGGCCTCGAGTCGATGAATGACGCCTTCCTCGCGGATGGACTCAAATATCTTGCCCACCCGGAGCAGGACGCAGTGCTGGTGCTCCGGCACAGCGGGGGAGTGCGAGGCAAGAAGCTCCTCGACGTGGTCAAGGCCGGGGGATGGCCCGTCGTCGACTGCCAGCCGCTGAAAAAGGATGCCGAGAAGACCGCGTTCGTCGCGGCCGAATTCAAGGCGGCTTCACGGCGGATCGAACCTGACGCCGTGCAGTCTCTGGTGAACGCCGTCGGCGCCAACCTGTCCGAACTGGCGGCGGCCTGCAGCCAGCTCATCGCCGATGCCTCCACCGCCGTTGATGCGGAAATGGTTGAACGCTACTACGGCGGCCGCATCGAGGCGACCGCCTTCAAAGTCGCCGACGCCGCCATGGCCGGCAACGGGCCGGCCGCGCTGTCTACCCTGCGCCACGCCCTGGCCACCGGCGCGGATCCTGTTCCCCTGGTGGCGGCGCTGGCCGCAAAACTGAGGACCGTCGCCAAAGTGGCCGGCGCCCAGGGGTCATCCTCGCAGATTGCCAAACAGCTGGGCATGCAGCCCTGGCTCGTGGAGCAGGCTCAGCGCGACGTCCGGCGGTGGACGCCGGAGGGGCTTGCCCGGTCCATCCAGGTCACGGCTGAGGCCGACGCGCAGGTCAAGGGCCTCTCACGGGACCCTGTGTACGCCGTCGAACACGCGGTGACCGTGATCGCCACGGCCGCCCGTGGCCGTTAGCACCCGGGGCCGGTAGCAGCAGGACCAGAACAGGGTTCGACGGCACCCCAGCCGGGAGCGTCAACACGTTAAAGAGATGTGGCCGGCACCATCGGCGCCGGCCACAAGCATCAGTTCAGTTGAACTGGAAAACCTTAGAGTGCGTTGACCTTCTTGGAGATCGCCGACTTGCGGTTTGCAGCGTTGTTCTTGTGAAGAACACCCTTGCTGACAGCCTTGTCCAGCTTACGGCTGGCAGAAACGAGCGCAGTAGCAGCGGCATCCTTGTCAGTGGACGCAACGGCGGTGTTGACGGCGCGGATGGCCGACTTCAGCTCGGACTTGACTGCGTTGTTACGCAGGCGAGCCTTCTCGTTGGTCAGGATGCGCTTCTTCTGGGACTTGATATTTGCCACGTGTGAACTCTCTTTTTAATGCGGAAATGGTCTAGAGGGCTTTCAGATTGGCCATTGACTGAGCGGCGTGGGGATACCTATGGCGGCCAACCATCAGTGGCCGTCGACCTGCACGGACACACAGATATGAATAGTAGCAGATTTCGGCCATCAGTGGCCATTTAGCGACGGCGCGGCGCGCCCGCGATTATTTCCAGCCGCGCAGCTGCCGAAGAGCGTCGGCCACGCGGGAAAACTGGCCCCGGCCGAGGATGGCGCCCTCCCGGCGGATGTCCGCGGGCTTGATCCGGAGGACGCGGTCGAGTTTTGCCTCGCTGGGCCGCCCTAGCCGGTCCCAGGGTCCGGTGCCGATGTCGACATAGTCCCGGCGGCCGCGGGGGTCGCCGTCGTGGTCCTTGCTGGTCAGCATCAGGCCGAGCAGGTACCGCCCGTGGCGGCCGACCAGCAGCACCGGGCGGTCCTTTCCCTGGGAATGGTCCTCTTCGTAGGGCACCCAGGCCCACACCACTTCACCCGGGTCCGGGCGTCCGTCGGGCGAGGGCGCGTACCGGATGGTTGCAGTGCCCGCGAAGTCGCCGGGGTAGGTCCCGGTCAGCCCGCCTGCTCCGGCGCGGGTCCTGGTCCGTGCGGGCGTCCGGGACGGCGTGTTCTTCGCCGTGGCCGCCCGGGAGCGCTGCGTGCGTCCCAGGCCCTCGAGGAAGCGGAAGGACGATCGGAGCGCATTGCCGACGGTGCGGAGGTTCAAGGCCATGCGGGCAACGATACCGCCGCGGCAGCCGCCCGGGCCGGACCCGGGACCACACGACACCGGGGCGCAAGGGGCATGCAGAATGTACTGCCACGGGCCCGGACGTGGGAGACTAGAGGCTCAGATATGCGGCAGGTGGCAGGGTGGCCAGAATCCAGCCTGAACTACGCCGCGGAAATGCCAACAGTAAGGACCCTGCGTGTCTCCCATGGCCCGCACCGCCCCGGTGCCCGCCGCGACAGATCCGGCCATCATTCGGAATTTCTGCATCATCGCGCACATTGACCACGGTAAATCCACCCTGGCCGACCGCATGCTTCAGTACACCGGCGTCGTGCAGTCCCGCGACATGAAGGCCCAGTATCTGGACCGCATGGATATCGAGCGAGAGCGCGGCATCACCATCAAGTCCCAGGCCGTCCGCATGCCCTGGGAACTGGACGGCACCAGCTACGCACTGAACATGATTGACACCCCCGGCCACGTGGACTTCACGTACGAGGTGTCCCGGTCCTTGGCCGCCTGCGAAGGCGCAGTGCTCCTCGTGGACGCCGCCCAGGGCATCGAGGCGCAGACCCTCGCCAACCTTTATCTGGCGATGGAAAACAACCTCACCATCATCCCGGTCCTGAACAAGATCGACCTCCCGGCAGCACAGCCCGAGAAGTACGCGGCGGAACTGGCCAACCTGATCGGCGGCGACCCCGACGACGTGCTCCGCGTCTCCGGCAAGACCGGCATGGGCGTCGAGGATCTCCTGGACAAGATCGTCCGCGACCTGCCGGCCCCCGAGGGCGACCCGAACGCCCCCGCCCGCGCCATGATCTTCGACTCCGTCTACGACACGTACCGCGGCGTGGTCACCTACGTCCGCGTCGTTGACGGCATGCTGCACCCGCGCGAACGCATCCAGATGATGTCCACCCGCGCCACCCACGAACTCCTCGAGATCGGCGTCAGCTCCCCGGAGCCCACCCCCTCCAAGGGGCTCGGCGTCGGCGAGGTCGGCTACCTCATCACCGGCGTGAAGGATGTCCGCCTGTCCAAGGTGGGCGACACCGTCACCAACCTTGCCAAGCCGGCCTCCGATTCCCTCCCCGGCTATGCCGACGCCAAGCCGATGGTCTTCTCCGGCCTGTACCCGCTGGATGGCACGGACTATCCGGTGCTCCGCGATGCGCTGGAGAAGCTGATGCTCAACGACGCCGCGCTCGTGTACGAGCCCGAGACGTCCGCCGCGCTGGGATTCGGTTTCCGTGTTGGATTCCTGGGCCTGCTGCATCTGGAAATCACCCGCGAGCGGCTCGAGCGTGAATACAACCTGGATCTCATTTCCACTGCCCCCAACGTGGAATATGAAGTGACGCTGGAAGACAAGAAGGTCGTCCACGTCACCAACCCCAGCGAATACCCCACCGGCAAGATCGCTGAAGTCCGCGAGCCGATGGTATCCGCCACCATCCTTGCGCCCAACGAGTTCGTCGGCGCCATCATGGAACTGTGCCAAAGCCGGCGCGGCGTCATGGGCGGCATGGACTACCTCTCGGAGGACCGGGTGGAAATCCGGTACCGCCTGCCGCTGGCCGAGATCGTCTTCGACTTCTTCGACATCCTCAAGTCCAAGACCCGCGGCTACGGATCGCTCGACTGGAAGGCCGACGGCGAGCAGGTCGCCGATCTGGTCAAGGTGGACATCATGCTCCAGGGTGAGCAGGTTGACGCCTTCTCCGCCATCACGCACCGGGACAAGGCCTACGCCTACGGTGTGATGATGACCGGCAAGCTGCGTGAACTCATTCCGCGCCAGCAGTTCGAGGTGCCCATCCAGGCCGCCATCGGCTCCAGGATTATCGCCCGGGAAAGCATCCGGGCCATCCGCAAGGACGTCCTGGCCAAGTGCTACGGCGGTGACATCACCCGAAAGCGCAAACTTCTGGAAAAGCAGAAGGAAGGCAAGAAGCGCATGAAGATGGTGGGCCGGGTCGAAGTGCCGCAGGAAGCGTTCATCGCGGCGCTCACCACGGACGAATCCAAGGACAAGGCCAAGAAGTAGTGGTTGCTGTGGCTTTCCCTGGACATCGCGCCACTTGTGCACAGGGCGGGACACATGCCTAGCGTTCTTCCCTTGGGCGACCCGGCGCCGTCGGACGGTCTCCTGCCGCCGCAGGCGCTGGAAGGTGCCGCGGACCGGGCTTTCGGGCTCTACGTGCACATCCCGTTCTGCGCCGTACGCTGTGGCTACTGCGACTTCAACACGTACACCGCGACGGAGCTGGGTGGCGGCGCGTCGCAGGATGCCTATGCCTCCACGGCCATCTCCGAGGTGGGATTCGCCGCCCGCGCGCTGGAGCAGTCGGGCCTTCCTGCCCGCCGGCTCCGCACAGTGTTCTTCGGCGGCGGGACCCCCACGCTCCTTCCGGCTGAGGACCTGGCCCGGATACTCCGCGCCGCCATCAGCGAGTGGGGGATCGAACCGGGCGCCGAGGTCACCACGGAGGCCAATCCGGACTCCGTGACGCCCGAATCTCTCCGCGTGCTCGCCGACGCCGGCTTCACCAGGGTTTCTTTCGGCATGCAGTCCGCCGTGCCCCACGTCCTGAAGGTTCTGGACCGCACGCACACACCCGGCCGCGTTCCGCTGGTGGTGCAGTGGGCGCGCGAGGCGGGGCTGGCCGTGAGCCTGGACCTCATTTACGGCACGCCCGGTGAATCGCTTGAGGACTGGCGCTACTCGCTGGAGACCGCGCTTTCCTACCGCCCGGACCACATCAGCGCCTACGCGCTCATTGTGGAGGACGGCACCAAGCTCGCGGCGCAGATCCGCAGGGGCGAGGTTCCGGGGATTGACGACGACGACCACGCCGCCAAGTATGAACTCGCCGACCAGCTGATTTCCGACGCCGGCCTTGACTGGTACGAGGTCAGCAACTGGTCCGTCACGCCGGAACAGGCGTGCCGGCACAACCTTGCCTACTGGCGCGGCGACGACTGGTGGGGGATCGGACCCGGGGCTCACTCGCACGTCGGCGGCGTGCGCTGGTGGAACGTCAAGCATCCCACCGCCTACGCCGGACGGCTCGCCTCGGGCGTCTCTCCGGCGGCAGGGCGCGAAACCCTCGACGCCGAAACCCGCCAGGTGGAGACGGTCATGCTCGAGGCCCGGCTGGCGTCAGGCCTGGCCGTGGCTTCGCTGTCCGCCTTGGGCAGGCACGCCGTGGCAGGGCTCATTGCTGACGGTCTCGTGTCACCCGCGGAGGCATTCCGGGGCCGGCTGGTCCTCACGCTCAAAGGCCGGCTGCTGGCGGATGCCGTTGTCCGAAGGATCCTGCCGGATTAACTCTCCGCAGGACCCCGGAGTCGCGGGACCCCGGAGGGCTACTTGATCCAGCGCAGGTTGTACTGGTACCGGTGCGGCTGGCCGCGGTTGACGTGGATGCCCGCGGACACTGAGAAGCACGTCAGGGCAATCCAGATGAGGGTCGCCAGCACAGCGAAGATGTTGCCGACCACGGGAAGCAGCACCAGGAGGTTCGCGAGGACCGCCGCGATGGTGGGGGGCAGCGAGAAGTTGAGGGCTTCTTTGGATTCCTGCGCCGTGAACGGCCCGCGGTCGCGGAAGATCAGGTAGATCAGCAGCGCCGGGACGCAGCCCAGGATGCCACCGAAGTGGGCCAGCGTGGCCCATTGCCTGTCCTCGCTGGCCGTCAGCGGCAGAGCATTGGCAGGAACGCCATGGTACTGGGGCAGGTCCTGGCCGGACGGGGTGTCCCTGCGGTCGCGAGCGTCTTCTGCCACTTGTCTTCCTTAAACTTGCGTTGGTGCGTTATTGCCGGTGCCTGCAATGCTGGCGCGGCCGGCCCGTGGGGCCGGAAGGCGGCAGCGCGTGAGGCGCCGTACCAAGAATACTGGGTCGGGCGCGGAATGGACGACCGAACCACAGCGTGGTGTGCGTTCACGCCCACGGCGCTGTATCCAGCGGTCCTACGATGCGGTACCCCTAGGCTGTGCCTACGGCACAGTGAGAAAGTCGATGACCTCTTCTACCCTGCCTAGCAGGGCCGGCTCGAGGTCGGCATAGGTCCGCACGGCGCCGAGCAGCTTCTGCCAGCCAAGCCCGACATCTTCCTTCGTGGAGTGCGGCCAGCCGAAGGCCGTGAGGATGCCCGTTTTCCAGTCGGTCCCGCGGGGCACCACCGGCCACTGCGCGATGCCGAGCACGGACGGCCTGATGGCCTGCCAGACGTCGACGTACGGGTGGCCCACAATCAGCACGTTTCCGGCGGCGCCCGGAGAAGCCATGACGGCCGCGGCGATCCTGGACTCCTTGGAGTCCGGCACCAGGTGGTCAACCAGCACACCCAGCCTCCTGCCCGGTCCGGGGCGGAACGCAGCGACGGCCCCCGCCAGGTCGTCAATGCCGTGAAGAGGCTCGACGACGATGCCCTCCACCCGGAGGTCGTCACCCCAGACCTTTTCCACGAGTTCGGCGTCGTGCTTGCCCTCCACCCAGATCCGGCTCGCCTTGGCCACCTGGGCACGCTGGCCCTCCACCCTGACGGAACCCGACGCCGTCCGCGCCGCTGTCCCGGATCCCTGCGGTTTGCCGGAAGGGGCAGGGGGCATCAGCCGGATGGGCCGGCCTTCGAGGAGGAACCCGAAACCAAGGCGGAACGACCGCGATTTCCCGCACCGGTCCTCGAGCGCCACGACGTGCATCCCGCCGGATTTCTCCACGCGGGTCACCGCGCCCACCCAGCCCGACTGGACCTCTTCGAGCACCATCCCGCGCTCTGCTGGCACTTCCGGCAAGTCATTCTTTGCGGGCGCCGCAATCTCCTGCGGGCCCCAGGTCTGGTACTGCATTCGTTCACATCGCTTTGCACTAGGAAGATGCCGCCCCGGCAACTTATCTGCTGCCGGGCCGAAGGGTGCCCGGAATTTCGCCCGGAGCGGTACCAATGCTAACAACGAGCCGTCTCATATTAGACTTGTTAGCACTTAGGCATGTGGAGTGCTAAAAAATGGCTTGCAGGGCGCCGTCCTGACAAGCCAGTTACGGTCGATCGGAGGTGGACCATGAGCGAACCACGCAAGCTCGAGGTGCTGCGCGCCATTGTCGAGGACTACGTCCATTCCCGGGAACCCGTCGGATCAAAAGCCTTGGTTGAACGCCACCATCTGGGCGTTTCCAGCGCCACTATCCGCAACGACATGGCTGCGCTGGAGGATGAGGGACTCATCACGGCACCGCACACCAGCGCCGGAAGGATCCCCACCGATAAGGGCTACCGGCTCTTCGTGGACCAGATCTCGGCTGTCAAACCGCTGTCCCAGGCGGAGCGCCGCGCCATCCAGTCGCTGCTGGAGGGATCTGAGGACCTCGACGACGTCCTTGACCGGACTGCCAGGCTCCTGTCCCAGCTGACCAACCAGGTCGCCGTCGTGCAGTACCCCCACCTGAGCCGTGCCGTGGTGCGCCATATCGAATTCGTGCTGCTGGCCCCCCGCAAGGTCCTGATCGTCCTGATCGCCGACAGCGGCAAGGTTGAGCAGCGGGTCATCGACGTCGGCCAGGAACTGGGGGAGGACGCCCTGTCCGACCTGCGGACGCGGTTCCTCGCAGGCGTCGGCGGGACACCCCTGATCATGCTCCCGCAGCACCTTGCCGCTGTGCTGGCAGGCTGCGGGCCTGACCAGCGCCGGGCCGCCGTCGCCCTCAGCAGGGCTCTTGAAGCCCTCGCCCACAGCAGCCGGGAGGACCGGATGGTTATGGCGGGAACCGCCAACCTCGCGCGGTCCAACGTGGACTTCCCGCTCAGCATCGGGCCCGTCCTGGAAGCGCTCGAAGAGCAGGTGGTCATGCTCCGGCTCCTCAGCGACATGGCGCAGGACCCCCGGGGGGTTGCCGTCAGCATCGGCCGGGAGAATCCCTATGACGGACTCGCCGAGGCTTCGGTGGTAGCCACCGGCTACGGCCCCAACGCCAGCGCCAAGGTCGGGATCCTTGGCCCCACCCGCATGGACTACCCCACCACCATGGCCGCCGTACGCGCGGTGGCCCGTTACCTTTCGAGGATCCTGGGCCCGTGATGCCACGGCCCGGCGGTCCCCGCACCCCAGGCAGTACAACGAGGAAGAGATACGAACTTTGAGCAGCCACTACGACGTTCTTGGAGTCTCCCCGGAAGCCACCGGCGAAGAGATCAAAAAGGCCTACCGCAAACTGGCCCGCACCCTGCACCCGGACGTCAACCCCGGAGAAGATGCCTCGGACCAGTTCAAGGCCGTCACGCATGCCTACGAGGTGCTGTCCGATCCGCAGAAGCGCCGGGTCTACGACACCACAGGCAACGAGAACGGCACTGACAACGGCTTCGGCGGCGGCGGCTACGCCGGGCAGGGGTTCGCGTTCCAAGACATTTTTGACACCTTCTTCGGCGCGGGGGGAACCTCAGGTCCGGCGTCGCGGGTCCGCAGGGGGCAGGACGCCCTCATCAGCATCCGGATCGACCTGCGCGACGCCGTCTTCGGCGTCAACAAGAAGATCGAGGTGGATACCGCGGTCACCTGCCCCACGTGCGACGGGTCATGCTGCCGCGAGGGTAGCCACCCGGAACGCTGCGACATCTGCGGCGGCAGCGGCCAGGTCCAGCGGGCCGTTCGCTCCATCCTCGGACAGGTGATGACGGCCGCCCCGTGCGGTTCCTGCGAAGGCTTCGGAACGGTCATCAAGGACCCCTGCAACGAGTGCAACGGCCAGGGCCGGATCCGCAGCCGCAGGTCCCTCACCATCAAGGTTCCGGCGGGCGTGGCCACCGGCACCCGGATCCAGCTCTCCGGACAGGGTGAAGCCGGCCCGGCCGGCGGACCCTCGGGCGACCTCTACGTGGAGATCCGGGTCAACAACGACGCCACCTACGTCCGCGACGGCGACGACCTCCATGCCACCCTGAACATCCCCATGACTGCCGCGGCCCTTGGCACCGAACTGAGCCTGGACACTTTCGACGGGAAACAGGAGATCGACGTCAAGGCGGGCACCCAGTCCGGCGAAATCATCACCCTCCGCGGCCTCGGCGTCACGCACCTGCGGGGCTACGGCCGCGGTGACCTCAAGGTGCACCTGCAGGTTGAGACGCCGTCGAAGCTTGATCCTGCGCAGGAAGACCTGCTGCGGCAGCTTGCGAAGCTCCGGGGCGAGCAGTTCTCCGAGGGCAAGCTCGCGGCCAGCGGAGGCGTCTTCGCCAAGCTCCGGGACCGCTTCGGTAACCTGTAGCGGTGAGCAACCCCGTATTCTTCACCACCGCCGGAGCGCTGGACGACGCGGCGCCGGGATCGCAATTCACGCTGGACGGGGCCGAGGCGCGCCATGCCGTCACGGTCAAGCGGCTGGCAGTGGGGGAGAGCGTTGATATCGCCGACGGCGCCGGCAAGAGGCTCACCGGGACCGTGTCGAGCGTGGCGCCGGCGGCGCTGACGGTCGAATGTGCATCCGTCGCCGTTGAGGAGCGGCCTGACGTTCGCCTGGTCCTCGTGCAGGCGCTGGCCAAAGGCGACCGTGACGAACTCGCGATCGAGACTTCGACCGAACTCGGCATCGACGCAGTCGTGCCCTGGCAGTCGGAACGCTCCATCGTCCGGTGGAAGGGCGACCGTGCGGCGAAGGCCCACGCCAAGTGGCAGTCCGCCGTGACGGCCGCGGCGAAGCAGGCGCGCCGTGCCTGGATACCGGATGTCCGCTCCGCCGTCGATACCCAGGGCCTGGCCGCCGCGGTGTCGGCTGCCGGCCTTGCGGTGATCCTTCACGAGGACGCGGTCAAGCCGCTGCGGCAGGTTCTGGAGGGGTGGCGCGACGCCGGCCTGCCGGAGGACGGCGGACCCGCCGAGATTCTCCTCATCGTCGGGCCCGAGGGCGGCATCAGCCCCAGGGAAGTCACCAGGCTATGCGGGGAGGGAGCGGTGACGGCCCTCCTTGGGCCGCACGTGCTGCGGTCGTCCACCGCCGGACCGGCCGCCGTCGTCGTCGCGAGTGATGTCCTGGGCCGCTGGTAACGGCTGTGCCGGCAACTAGCGTACGGTGAAACCCCGCGAGTCCACGTTCAGTTCCTCGGCGGGCTGGCTGGGATTGATCTGGGAAACCCGGATCTCGTAGCTGCCCGGTCCGAGATTGACTGCCATGTTGAAGGCTCCGGAGGCCCCCGGCTCTTTCGCCGCAGTGGTTTCGCCAGCCAGATAGCGCTGCTTGTCGCCGTTTTCCTGGACCTTGAGGATCTGCCAGTGCAGCTTGCCGCCGGGAACGGTGCTGCGCCCGGTGATCTTGACCCGGCCGTCGGCGACTTCCACGCCCTGCTGGGGATCGATGATCCACACCGGCGCCACCATCCCGGCGCTGCGTGACGTGGGCGAGCCGAGCTTGACGTGCTTGAAAGCCACGTAGTCGGTGTGCCCGTCCACTAGGATCACGACTTCAATCTGCTGGCCGGCGTCGATCAGGCCGGAACTCGCGCCCGCTGCCGTCGCGGTGTAAACAAGCTGCTGGATGGCCCGCTGGGCCATGTCGGCGTCGAGATTGGCGTTGAAGGCGTCGGCAGACACATCCACCGTGATGACGTTGGTGCCCGAGATCGACGTCGCGAGGTTCTTGGGGTTCTGCCAGGGCGTGAAGTAGTCCGGATCCAGGGGTGTTTCAGACATCATGGCCCGCAAGGCCCGGGTGATCGGGTTCTCCTCGTCCGGAACATCCCGGAACTCCCGGTAGAGGAAGACGTTGCTGTTGCTCCGCCCGATCCAGTACACCGGCGCCTTGTTCGAGGACTGCATGGTCTCCAGCGGCGCGCTGGTGGTGGGAACGCCGTCGGTACCCGCGGCGCGCTGGGAAGTGGAGGGAACGTTCGATGATGTGACGGCGGGGTCGGAGTCGGCGATGCAGCCGGACAGCAGCAAGGCGGCAGGGAACAGCCCAAGGAGCACCGCGGAGCGCATCCGCGAAGCTACCTTCCGGCTGGAACTTCCTGACTGCCTGATGTCTGTGGACCCTTCGTATCAGCAGCATGTGCGTGCTGAGTGTGTTGGCGGCTGTGGCTGCGGGCAGGCCGAACCGTTCCCCGCTGACTTCTTTCCCAGCATTACACACGGCTCCGGGGCCACGGTGGCCTTTATCGGCTGACGGGCGAACTGCAACGGGAACGATATGAGGCCGATACAAAGTTGATACCTAATTGCGGGAACCCGTCACGGAACCGCTACCTCGGCGGCCGCCGGGAACGGTGAGCGCGGGCGGGCGCTGGCGTAAGATGGAAGAACTCTTAAGAGTTATTTTCGAACTGGAGGGAACAAGTGGCCTGCGGGCCGGCACCATGACTGAATCAGCAAACGGAAAGCGCCGCCTCAACACCGGAGACCGCACTACAGGTGAATTCCCCCATACTCTCCCCGGTGTCCGGACGGAGGTGGTCATCTTCGACAACTCTGATCAGATGGTCCAGTCCCTCGGAAGCCACGACGAAGCCCTGCGCTTCATCGAGGACCAGTTCCCGGCGGTCAGTTTCCACGTCCGCGGCAATGAACTCTCAATCAGCGGTCCGGCGGCCGACGTACCAAGGATCATGCGGCTGCTCCACGAGGTGCGCGGCCTGGTGGCCCGCGGCACGGTGATCACCCCGGCCGTCCTGCAGCAGCTGGTCCTGCTGCTCCGCAGCCAGTCGCTGCAGAATCCGGTGGATGTGCTGACCCACGACATTCTGTCCAGCCGCGGCAAGACCATCCGCCCCAAGACGCTGAACCAGAAGAACTATGTGGATGCCATCGATGCCAACACCGTGATTTTCGGAATTGGCCCGGCAGGCACGGGCAAGACCTATCTGGCGATGGCGAAGGCCGTGCAGGCCCTGCAGCAGAAGGAAGTCAGCCGGATCATCCTTACGCGCCCCGCGGTTGAGGCGGGCGAGCGGCTGGGATTCCTGCCTGGCACGCTCAGCGACAAGATCGATCCCTATCTCCGCCCGTTGTACGACGCACTGCACGACATGATTGACCCGGAGTCCATTCCGCGGCTCATGGCGGCGGGCACCATTGAAGTCGCCCCCCTCGCATATATGAGGGGCCGGACGCTCAATGACGCCTTCATCATCCTGGACGAGGCGCAGAACACCACGCCGGAACAGATGAAGATGTTCCTGACCCGGCTGGGCTTCGGATCGAAGATGGTGGTCACCGGCGACGTCACCCAGGTGGACCTTCCGTTCGGAACCCGCTCCGGGCTCCGCATTGTGGAGGAGATCCTCCAGGGCATAGACGACGTCAACTTTTCCTTCCTGGATTCCGCGGACGTGGTCCGCCACCGGCTGGTCGGCGACATCGTCAACGCCTACAGCATCTGGGACGACGTACAGCGAAACCGGGTCAAGCATTCCGCTCCCCGGGAGAGGCGCGGAGAGCACGCATGAGCATTGAGGTAAACAACGAATCGGGCGTCCCCGTGGACGAAGCGCAGCTGGTGGCGCTGTCCCGGTTCATCTTCGAACAGCTGTACATTCATCCCCAGGCCGAGTTGTCCATCCTGCTGGTGGACGAGCCCGCCATGGAAAAGCTGCACATCGAACTCATGGACGAGCCCGGCTCCACAGACGTGCTCTCCGTGCCGATGGATGAGCTGACGCCCGGAACCCCGGACAAGCCCACCCCGCAGGGGATGCTTGGCGACATCGCGATCTGCCCGCAGGTTGCCGAGGTCCAGGCCCGCACCGCCGGCCACTCCACGCAGGACGAGATGCTGCTGCTGACGACGCACGGAATCCTGCACCTGCTCGGCTATGACCACGCCGAACCCGAAGAGAAGGCAGAAATGTTCGGCCTGCAGCGTGAGCTGCTCGCGGCGTTCACCGGCAAAGAAGCTCCCGCCGAGACCACGCAGTGACCTCCTTTCTCCTCGTCTGCATGGCGCTGGTGTTCCTCGGCGCCGCAGCGCTGCTGACGGCGGCCGAAGCCGCGTTCAGCTTCCTTCCGCGGCACGACGCCGAACAGGCGCTCCTGAAGAGCCGCGGCAACGCGCTCCGCAGGATCCTGGCCCAGCCCATGACGCATATGCGGGCCCTCCGTTTCTGGCGCATCTGGTTCGAGACCGCGTCCGCGGTGGCCGTTGCTGTTCTCCTCTACAGCCTCCTGGCAAATGTGTGGCTTGCCGGCCTCGCGGCGACGGGAATCATGGCCGTCCTCGGCTTCGTGATCGTCGGCGTGTCACCCCGGCAGCTGGGCCGTTCGCACTCGGCCGCAGTGGTGCTTTTTTCGGCTCCGCTCATCGGGTTCCTGGCCCGCGTCCTGGGACCGATCCCTGGCTGGCTCGTCAGGCTGGGCAGCTCCGTGGCCCCCGGTGCGCCGGGCGGCGATGAGTCCTTCTTCAGCGAAGAGGAATTCCGTGAGTTCGTGGACCGGGCCACGGAATCGGACGTGATCGAGGACAACGAAGCGGAGCTCATCCAGTCCGTGTTCGACTTCGGTGACACCCTGGTCCGGGCCGTCATGGTCCCGCGGACCGACATCCTGACCATCGATGCCGGCTCCAGCCTGCACCGCGCCATGTCCCTGTTCCTCCGCTCCGGTTACTCCAGGATGCCCGTCATCGGGGAGAACACGGACCAGATCCTGGGGATTATCTACCTCAAGGATGTGGCCGCAGTCCTGCACGGCCTGCGCCCTGACGAGGAACCGCCGGTTGTGGACGCGCTGGCCCGCGAGGTGCGGTACGTGCCGGACTCCAAGCCCGTGAGCGATCTCCTGCGGGAGCTGCAAAAGGAATCCACGCACGTCGCGATCGTCATCGACGAGTACGGCGGCACCGCCGGGCTCGTCACCCTCGAAGACCTCATCGAAGAGATCGTCGGCGAGATCGTGGACGAGTACGACACCGAGAGCGCCGAAGCCACCGAACTCGGCGACGGAACGTACCGCGTGAGCGCCCGGATGAGCATCGACGACCTCGGGGAGCTTTTCGACATCGAGCTCGACGACGACGAAGTGGACACCGTCGGCGGCCTGCTGGCCAAGGCCCTCGGCCGCGTACCCATCGTCGGCAGCACCGTAGAAGTAGACGGCGTAACACTGCGGGCGGAGCGGCTGGAAGGCCGCCGGAACCGCGTCAGCCACATCATTGCGGCGGCCGCACCAAAAGTAGACACTGACCTTGAAGACCTTCTCGACGAGGCCGAATCAATGCAACAGGGAGTTCCACGTGAGCAAGCAGAATAAGGCCGACGGCGGCGGACCCTTCGGCGGTTACCACGCCGGATTCTCCGTCCTGGTGGGCCGGCCGAACGCCGGAAAGTCCACCCTGACCAACGCCCTGGTGGGCAAGAAGGTTGCCATTACGTCGGCGAAGCCGCAGACCACGCGGCACACCATTCGGGGCATCGTGCACCGCGAGGACGCCCAGCTGATCCTGGTTGACACGCCCGGGCTGCACCGTCCGCGGACCTTGCTGGGCAAGCGCCTCAATGACCTCGTCGCCGACACGCTCGCCGAGGTGGACGCCATCGGGTTCTGCCTTCCGGCCAACGAGAAGATCGGCCCCGGCGACAAATACATTGCCGCCCAGCTCGCAGCCGTGGGACGCAAGCCGATCATCGCCATCGTCACCAAGGCCGACCTCGTGGACCGCCAGGCGCTGACCGAACAGCTGCTGGCCGTCGCCGCGCTGGGACGGGAAGTTCTCGGCGAGGAAGGCTGGAAGGACATCGTTCCCGTGTCAGCGACCGACGGGTTCCAGGTTGGCACAGTGGCGGACGTCCTGATCAGCCACATGCCGCCGTCGCCGCCGCTTTACCCCGACGGCGAGCTGACCGATGAGCCGGAAGCTGTCATGGTGGCGGAACTCATCCGCGAGGCCGCGCTGGAGGGCGTGCGGGACGAGCTGCCGCACTCCCTGGCGGTCGTCGTCGACGAGATCGTGCCGCGCGAAGGCCGGGCCGAGGACAACCAGCTCCTGGATGTCCGGGTAAACCTCTACGTGGAGCGCCCCTCCCAGAAGGCGATCATCATCGGCAAGGGCGGAAGCAGGCTGCGGGAGGTTGGCACGAACGCACGCAAAGGCATCGAAGCCCTGCTGGGGACGCGCATCTACCTAGACCTCCACGTGAAGGTCGCCAAGGACTGGCAGCGCGATCCCAAGCAGCTGGTCAAGCTCGGTTTCTGACCCCTCCCGCCTGTTTCCCGGCGCCGCCGGCGCCGCCTTCAGCAGCGCTGCGGCGCCGCCGCGCCTGCAATATGGGCCTGTTTTCGGCAAATTCCCAGACAGGGCGACTAAAATAGGCCGAATCCCATTTTTTAAGGAAAGGTACTTCCTGTGGTGCGACGCCGCGACAACCGCGCACAAGGGCCGGGCACAGCCCGGTCCGAGCCAGCTGCCCGGCATGCCGAAGATGCCCGCCTGGGCGCTGCCCGGCACTTGAACGTGCGCAACATGCCGCTGTGGCTTAAGGTCACCACCGCCGTCGTCTCCGTGGCGCTCCTGGGCGGACTCGCCTTCGCCGGGTACTGGTATTTCCGGCTGCAGTCGAACATTTCCACGTCCGCGCTCGGCGCCGGAAACGGCCGCACGGACACCGTGGACGACGCCACCGGCCGGATGCAGATCCTGATCCTCGGCTCCGACACCCGTGACGGCAAGAACTCCGGCTACGGCACCAAGGACGATTCGACAGGCTACGGCAAGTCCGACGTCATGATGCTCATGGACATCTCCGAGGACAACAAGCGCGTCAGCGTCATCAGCTTCCCCCGCGACCTGCTGGTGGACATCCCCAAGTGCACGGACCAAAAGACGGGCAAGGAATACCCGGCGCGCACGGGCGTCATGATCAACGAAGCCATGGGCGAAGCCGGCATCGGCTGCGCCGTGGACACCGTGAACAAGCTGACCGGACTGCAGGTGGACCACTTCATGATGGCCGACTTCAACGCCGTCAAGGAACTGTCCAACGCTGTCGGCGGCGTCGATGTCTGCATCAGCGACGCCGTCTACGATCCCGACTCCCGGCTCCGGCTGCCCAAGGGCACGTCCCAGGTGAAGGGCGAGCAGGCTTTGGCCTTCCTGCGCACCCGCCACGCGTTTGCCGACGGCGGTGACCTCGGCCGCATCAAAGCCCAGCAGGGGTTCCTGTCCTCCCTGACACGGAAGATCAAGGACGACGGGACCCTCTCGGATCCGGGCAAGATGCTCAACATTGCCGACGTCGTGACCCAGAACCTCACCGTCGATGAGGGACTGGCGTCCGTTCCCGCGATGATCACCATCGGAAACCGGCTTAAGACGATCGACGTCGGGAAGGTCGCCTTCGTTGCCGTGCCCACGGTTCCTGCAACCAGCGACCCGAACCGGCTGGAGGCCGCGCAGCCGGCCGCGTCCCAGCTTTTTGCGGCCCTGAAGAAAGACGTCGACCTCACCGACCCGGAGGGGAAAGCGACGCCGCCGCCGTCAGCGAAGCCGACGGCGGGTGCCACGCCGTCGGCCACGCCAAAGCCCACCAAGCCCGCGGCGCCGTATGACAAGACCCTGCAGCCGATCACCGTCGCCAACGGGACGGGAATCCCCGCCCGGACGCAGGAGATCGCGGAAGCCGTGACCGCGGGAGGCTTCACCCAGGTTGCGCCGCTGGAAGCGCAGCCGGCAGCGAAAACCTTCGTCTATTACGGACCCGAATTTGCGGATGTGGCGGCGGATGTCGCCGCGCTGCTGGGCATCCCGGCCGCCCAGGTGGCGCCGTCACCCGGCGTCGCAGGCGTGCAGGTGTACCTCGGCGCCGACTTTGCGTCCGGAACCAAGTTCGGCAAGACGACCGTGCCGAAGGACATCGTGAACCAGACCGCCGGGGACACCGTGTGCCAGCAGGCCAACCCCGAGCTGATCGTCCAGCAGTAGCCTGCCCAACGCAAGATGCCGGGCCAACCCGTGGGTTGGCCCGGCATCTTGCTGCTGTCACCAGATGCTGACGCGTTCCTCCGGCGCCATCCACATTCCGTCCTGCTCCGCGACGCCGAACGCGGCGTGGAAGGAATCCAGGTTCCTGGCGATTGCGTTGGTGCGGAACTCGTTGGGGGAGTGGGGGTCCGTGGCGAGCCGCCGGATGGCCTCCTCGGTCCGGATCACCTGGCGCCAGCCGGCCGCCCACGACGCGAAGAACCGCTGCTCGCCGGTCAGGCCGTCGAGGACCGGCGGCTCCTCCCCGTTGAGGCTCAGCCGGTAGGCCTTGTGGGCGATGGTGAGCCCGCCGAGGTCGCCGATGTTTTCCCCGAGCGTGAGTTTTCCGTTGACGGTGTGCCCCGGGGCCGCGTACGGGGAAAGGACCTCAAACTGGGCCACGAGCCGGCTGGTCAGCGCTTCGAAGGCCTTGCGGTCGTCCTCGGTCCACCAGTTGCGGAGCTCTCCCGTGCCGTCGAACTGCGAGCCCTGGTCATCGAAGCCGTGGCCGATTTCGTGGCCGATGACCGCCCCGATTCCGCCGTAGTTGACGGCGTCGTCCGCGTCCGCGGTGAAGAACGGCGGCTGGAGGATGGCGGCCGGGAACACGATTTCGTTGAGCATCGGGTGGTAGTACGCGTTGACCGTCTGCGGCGTCATGAGCCACTTGTTGTGGTCCACCGGCTTGCCCACCTCGTCAAGGTGGCGGTCGACGTCGGCGTTGTGGGCCCGCTCGACGTTGCCCAGCAGGTCGGCGGGGTCGACCACCACTGCCGAGTAGTCAATCCATTCGTCGGGGAAGCCGATCTTGGCCCGGAACGCCCCCAGTTTCCTGAGCGCTTCCGCCTTGGTGTCCTCGCCCATCCACCGGAGGCCGGTGATGCTGTCCCGGTACGCCTCGATCAGGTTGCCGACGAGCGTTTGCATCCGGGCCTTGTGGCCCTCCGGGAAATGCCGTGCCACGTAAATCTGGCCCACGGCCTCGCCGAGGGCGGCTTCGACGACGGCGACGCCGCGCTTCCAGCGGTCCTTGTTCCGCGGGGTGCCGCTGATTTTGGTGCCGTAGAACGCGAAGTTGGCGTCCACGAAGGGGGACGACAGGTACGGCGCGGCCGAATTGATGACCCGCAGCGCCAGCCACTCCTGCCAGACCGGCAGCGACTCCGAGACCAGCAGCGCCGCCGCGCCGGCGAAGAAGTCAGGCGTGCTGACCACGATCTCCTGCCGCTTTTCCGGAACGATGTCGGCAGCCTCAAACCAGGTGTCCAGCAGGGGAAAGAGCTCACTGGCCTCGCTGGCGGACTTCAGGTTGTAGGTTTTCTGCGGGTCACGGAGCGTGACGTTGTCCCAGTGGTGCGAGGCGAGTGCGGTTTCCAGGGCCACCACGCGGGCGGCGGCACCTTCCGGGTCCGCTATGCCGGCCAGGCCGAACATGGTGCCGACGTATTCGCGGTAGGACTGCACCAGCGGGGCGAACTTTTCCTCCCGGTAATAGGACTCGTCCGGGAGCCCAAGGCCGCCTTGGCCTGTGTAGAGCAGGACGCGCTCGGGGTTGCCGGCGTCCGGGGCAGGGTAAATGTAGAACAGGCCTGACACGTCGGCGCGGAACAGCGTGCCGGCCAGCGCAAGCAGTTCGCCAATCGTGGCCGTGGCAAAGACCTCGGCCAACCGCCCGCGGATCGGGTCCATTCCCTTGGCTTCGACGGCGGCCTCATCCATGAAGCTGTTGTAGAGATCGCCGATCTTGCGCTCAATCCCGCTGGCGTCGGCGCCCTTGCCGGCCGCTTCCTCGATGATTTCCTTGACCGCCAGCTCCGCGCCGTCGCGAAGGGCGGTGAAGGTTCCCTCCAGGGGGCGGTCGTCCGGGATCGTCGTGCTCGTGAGCCATGCCCCGTTCACGTGCTTGTACAGGTCGTCTTGCGGCCTGACACCGTGGTCGATGTTTGACAGGGCGATCCCCGAATTTGTCACAGAGGCTCCTTCGATGACGGGCTGCTGCCGGCGCTGGCACCGGTGCAGCGTCTGCATTGTGGACGTTGCTGGAGGTGTTGCTCCTTCATCTTACGCACCCGTGTTACTGTGAAATGATGCGTGCAGAGCTCCTTCTTCTTAGCTGCCGCGGCGAGGCCTCAGACGCGATCTAGCGCAAGGCCCACCCTCGCTGCGGAGTTTGTGTTGCCCGGCCACCCTTTTACTCAGGAATCACAGAAAAGGCCACGATAGTAATGCGAAACGCACAGAAGCCCTCAGGAATGCCGGTCCACCGCTACGTCCCGTTCCAGGACCAGATCACGGTTGAGCTGCCGGACCGCACCTGGCCGGACAAGGTCATCACCAAGGCTCCGCGCTGGTGCGCCGTGGACCTGCGCGACGGCAACCAGGCCCTGATCGACCCGATGAGCCCCGCCCGCAAGCTGAAGATGTTCCAGCTGCTGGTCGGGATGGGTTACAAGGAAATCGAAGTCGGCTTCCCGTCCGCCTCGCAGACGGACTTCGACTTCGTCCGGCAGTTGATCGAGGGCAACCACATCCCCGACGACGTCACCATCCAGGTCCTGACCCAGGCCCGCGAGCACCTGATCGAGCGGACTTATGAGTCCCTGGTCGGCGCCAAGCAGGCAATCGTGCACCTGTATAACTCCACCTCCGTCCTGCAGCGCAGGGTCGTCTTCAACCAGGACGAAGACGGCATCCTGGACATCGCCCTCCAGGGCGCCCGGCTGTGCAAGAAATACGAAGAGACGCTGCAGGACACCCACATCACCTACGAGTACTCGCCGGAATCCTTCACGGGGACCGAGCTGGAGTACGCCGTCCGCGTCTGCAACGCCATCGCGGACGTGTTTGAGGCCTCGGCCGACAGCCAGGTCATCATCAACCTGCCCGCCACGGTGGAAATGGCCACCCCCAATGTCTACGCCGACTCCATCGAGTGGATGAGCCGCAACCTGCACCCGCGCGAGGGCATCATCCTCTCCCTGCACCCGCACAACGACCGCGGCACCGGCGTTGCGGCCGCGGAGCTGGGCTACCTGGCCGGGGCGGACCGGATCGAGGGCTGCCTGTTCGGTAACGGCGAGCGGACCGGCAACGTCGACCTGGTGACCCTGGGCCTGAACATGTTCGTGCAGGGCATCGACCCGATGATCGATTTCTCCGACATCGATGAGGTCCGCCGCACCGTCGAGTACTGCAACCAGCTGCCCGTGGCCGAGCGCACACCGTACGGCGGAGACCTCGTGTTCACCGCCTTCTCCGGCTCGCACCAGGACGCCATCAAGAAGGGCCTGGAAGCCCTCGAGAAGGACGCCGCCGCCGCCGGCAAGGACATTGCCGACTTCACCTGGCAGGTCCCGTACCTGCCGGTCGACCCGAAGGACCTCGGCCGCAGCTACGAGGCCGTCATCCGGGTGAACTCCCAGTCGGGCAAGGGCGGCGTCGCCTACCTGCTCAAAAACGAGCACAACCTGGACCTGCCGCGACGCGCCCAGATCGAATTCTCGGGCGTCATCCAGAAGCAGACCGACACCGTCGGAGGCGAAGTCAGCGGCGCCCAGCTGTGGCAGGTCTTCCAGGATGAATACCTGCCCTCCGGCACGGTCGACGCCCAGTGGGGACGCTACGCCCTGGGCTCGTTCAGCACGGAGACCGATGAAGACGGTTCCATGACGCTGCACGCAGCGCTCAAGATCGACGGCACCCCGGTCCACCGCACGGGCACCGGCAACGGCCCCATCGCCGCCCTGCTGGGCATCCTGCGCGAAGACGGCGTCGACGTCCGGGTGCTGGACTACAGCGAACACGCCCTGTCCGAGGGCGGCAGCGCCCTCGCCGCGGCCTATGTCGAATGCGCCGTAGGGGAACGGGTGCTGTGGGGTGTCGGGATCGACGCGAACACCAGCACGTCGTCCCTGAAGGCCGTCATCTCGGCAGTAAACCGGGCCATCCGGGACGCCCAGGCCTGAGCCTCGGGTCAGGTGCGCTGCCGGCAGCGTCCGGCGGCGCACCTGAAACCCGGAAAGCAGGACTTTCCGGAGGACAGTGGGAAGATTAAGCGTGGTCCAACAGTCTTTTGCAGCGCGCGCCTACCGCGATGACGCCGTGGTGCTGCGCACCCACAAGCTGGGGGAAGCCGACCGTATCATCACCTTGCTGACCAAGCATCACGGTCAGGTCAGGGCGGTGGCCAAGGGCGTCCGCCGCACGAGCAGCCGCTTCGGTGCCCGACTCGAGCCTTTCATGGTGGCGGACTTGCTGCTGATCTCCGGAAAATCGCTGGACATTGTCACCCAGGCGGTGGCCAAGGGCGCCTACGGCGGCAATATCGCCGCCGATTACGGCAGATACACGGTGGCCGCCGCCATGACCGAAACGGCCGAAAAGCTGACCGACGTCGACGGCGAAGCCGGAACGGCACAGTACAACCTGCTGGTCGGCGCCCTCGCGTCCCTGAGCCGGGGGGACCACACTCCGGAACTGATCCTGGACTCCTACCTGCTGAGGGCCCTGTCCACCGGCGGCTGGGCACCCAGCTTCACCGGTTGTGCGCGATGCGGCGCGGCCGGACCCCACACGGCTTTTTCTGCACCGCTGGGCGGCATGGTCTGCGGAGACTGCCGACCGCCAGGCTCGCCGGCGCCCGCCGCGGAGACGGTGACGCTGCTGGGCGCACTGCTCACGGGCGACTGGCCGACGGCGGATTCCTCGCTTCCGCTCCACCGCCGCGAAGCGGCCGGCCTCGTAGCCAGTTATCTGCAGTGGCACCTTGAGCGTGTCCTGAAGTCCCTCAAACATGTGGAGCGTACCTAACAGTGTCCTTGGGAAAGAAGACCAGCCCCGCACGGCGCCGGACCGATCCGGTGGTGCACCCCTACCCGCATTCTTCGGGCGCCGTCCCTCCTCCCATCCCGGCGGAGTTCGTGCCCCAGCATGTGGCCATCGTGATGGACGGAAACGGCCGCTGGGCCAACCAGCGCGGCCTGCCCCGCATCGAGGGGCACAAGGCCGGCGAGCCTGCCCTCCTGGACGTCGTCGCCGGGGCCATTGAGCTGGGCATCAAGTACGTCACGGTCTACGCCTTTTCCACGGAAAACTGGCGGCGGTCTCCCGAGGAAGTCCGCTTCCTGATGGGATTTAACAAGGATGTGCTGCGACGCCAGCGCAACCAGCTGGACGAGTGGGGCGTCCGGATCCGCTGGTCGGGCCGGCGGCCAAAGCTGTGGGGCTCGGTTATCCGTGAGCTGGAGGAGGCCGAGGCGTACACGGCCGGAAATAGCACGTGCACGTTAACCATGTGTGTTAATTACGGCGGCCGCGCGGAAATAGCGGACGCGGTCTCCGCCATTGCGCAGGAGGTCGCCGCCGGACGGCTCAAACCCGGCGCGATTACGGAGAAAACCATCCAGAAGTACCTCGACGAACCGGACCTTCCCGACGTCGACCTTTTCCTGCGCAGTTCAGGCGAGCAGCGCCTTTCCAACTTCATGCTGTGGCAGTCGGCGTACGCGGAGTTCGTGTTCATGGACACCCTGTGGCCCGACGTCGACCGCCGCACCCTGTGGGATGCCGTGCTGGAGTACGCCCAGCGGGACCGTCGCTACGGCGGTGCGGTGGACGCGGCAGCGAAACCGGTGGACGCCGCGCGCTCGAGGTAGGGCCGCTTCAGTCAACGGTCCCGTCGGCGGCCGCGTAGCCGTGGATCCACCTGGCCAGCCTCCGGTACGCGTCCGCCCTGACCTCGGCGCGGGACAGGAACACGTCATGAAGGGCGCCGTCGATGCGCTCCACGGACACGCTCCGGCCCAGGGACAGTGCCCGCGTGGCGATGACGTTGACGTCCAGCACGGCATCGGTGCTGCGCATCGCCTCGGTCCAGATCATGCCGTTCTCGCTTGCCCCGGAAATCAGGACGAGGATGGGAATGTCGATTCCGAGGCCCCGCGCCACCTTGGCATGGCCGGCGAGAACCGCGCTGAGCCAGGCTGCGCGCACCGGAAACGCCATGGGCGGCCGGTAGTTATCGTCCAGGCTCCATTCGCCCTCGGCCGAGCTGCTGATGCTGCGCCAATAGAAGCCACGCTCCGGCAGCCTGAGCACTGCCTCGGGCCGCAGCCGGGCAAGGGGTTCCACCATGGCCCAGGCGGCACGGCGGACCAGCGTGCTGCCGTGCATTTCCAGCCATGGGCTGTTCAGAACCAGCTGGGACACGACTCCGGGATTCCGGCTTATCCACAGGGCCGCCACCAGGCCTCCGGTGGAATGGCCCATCAGGGCAAGCGACAGCGGTGCCTCAGGCCCGGACGCGGCGATCATTCCGATTGCCGCGCCAATCTCGGCGTCGTAGTTTCCGAGGTCTGCGACGTAACCGCCGGGGCTATCGGGCTGAAGGCTGCGGCCGTGGTTGTGCATGTCCAGGGCAAAGAATTCGAAGCCCTGCCTGTCCCAGAAACGTGCCAGCTCAGTGTTGAAGAAGTAGTCGCTCCAGCCGTGCAGGAACATCACGGCACGGCGCCGGCCGGCCGGCACGGAGGGGGCTCCGTCCTTGCGCGGGACGAAGCGGACCAGCGTTGCCGTGCGCGTGACACCGTCGCTGCCCGTGGCATCGAAGGCGCAGGACTCGAAGTCCGCGCCGAGGATGTCACTCTGCCACTCCATGGCACCAGCCTAGACTTTCACCGCCCCGCCGTGGCCTCACGCACGGCAGCGGACGCCGCGGAGGCGTGAAGCCGGGCGCGTGTGTCGGTCCGGGTTTGGTCTGCACCGCCGGAGACGGAAAACTAGAGGCATGCGCGTATATCCCACATTCTTCAGGCTGGCCTTTTCATGGATGGACGCGGAACGCGCCCACAAAATCGGGTTCAAGGGCATCCGGCTGGCACACACCATAGGCGCCGGCCGCGTGCTGGAACGGTTCACCGCCCCGCCATCGTCGCTGCAGACGAACGCCCTCGGCATGACGTTCCCGTCGCCGTTCGGACTCGCGGCCGGCTTTGACAAAGAGGGCCACGGCATCGAGGCGCTGACCGAACTCGGATTCGGCCACGTCGAGGTAGGCACCATCACCGGCCGTGCCCAGCCGGGAAACGAGAAGCCCCGGCTGTTCAGGCTGATCGAGGACCGCGCAGTCATCAACCGGATGGGATTCAACAACGACGGCGCCGCGGCCGTCGCGCCGCGGCTCAAGTCCGCCCGCGCGGCCCTGCAGCGCCAGCACCCCAAGATCCGCCCCGTGATCGGCGTGAACATCGGCAAGAGCAAGGTTGTGGAGCTTGAGGACGCTGCGGAGGACTACCTCATCAGCGCCCGCAGTCTGGCGCCGGCGGCAGACTACCTCGTGGTGAACGTCAGTTCCCCGAACACGCCGGGTCTCCGGCTCCTGCAGAACGTGGAAACGCTGAGGCCGCTGCTGAAGGCCGTGGGGGAGGAGGCCGACAAGTCGGCTGGCCGCCACGTTCCGCTGCTGGTGAAGATCGCACCGGACCTGAGCGATGAAGACATCGACGACGTTGCGCGCCTCGCGCTGGACCTGGGCCTGGACGGCATCATCGCCACCAATACGACCATTGGACGCGCCGGGCTCTCGTCCTCCGCGGAAAAGGTCGAGGCCTGCGGCGCCGGCGGCCTGAGCGGCGCTCCGTTGAAGGACCGCTCCCTGGAGGTGCTGCGCCGGCTGAAGGCGGCCACCGCGGGCAGGCTCACCCTGATCTCCGTGGGCGGCGTGGAGACTTTCGAGGACGTCCAGGACAGGCTGGACGCCGGCGCCACCCTGGTTCAGGGCTACACCGCTTTCCTCTACGAGGGTCCGTTCTGGGCGGCCCGCATCAACCGGCAGCTGGCCAGGAGCCGCCGCGGCTAGTCCCGTCCTGAAGCGGCAGCCCTGAACTTGCGGCGGGCCTGAACGCAGCAGCCCCCGGCGGTAGTACCGCCGGGGGCTGCTGCAATCTGGAGGGTCCGGGACCGGCCCTTAGAAGGGGGCGGCCTGAAGAAAAAGGGTCAGGACGGGTACTGTCCGCGCTGGACCTGGGGCTTGGGAAGGCGGAGCTTCCGGAACTGCAGGGAGCGCATCGAGCCGTACCAGACCGTGCCGCGCTCCACCTCGCCGAACTTTTCAGCGAGCCGCTTGCGGAGCCTGCGGGAGAGGATGAACACGTCCACGAAGACGGCCAGGAACATAACCCAGAACCCGCCCAGGACGTAGATCATCTGCTCGCTCGTGGACGGGACCACCAGCGAGATGATCACGAACACCAGGGCGCCGAACATGAGGTACTCGCCCAGGCTGAAGCGGGCATCGACGTAGTCGCGGGCAAAGCGCTTCTGGGGTCCCTTGTCACGGATCGGCAGGAACTTCTCGTCGCCCGTATCCATGGCCTGGCGCATCTTGAGCCGCTGATCCGCGACGGCGGCACGCTCTGCCGCCTTGGAGGCCTTGCGGTCCTCGGGCACCAGGGGGCGCTTGCGGGCGGCCTCCTGGGCCTTGCGCTTGGGCGTGGGTGCGCCCTTGCCCAAAGCCTCACTCTGGGCCGTTTGCTGGTCTACTACGTCCTGCGCCGCTGGCGCTTCCTTTTTACGTCCGAACACCACAACAGAATACCTTGCAAGGAGGCGGCCGCCCGTCACACCGGCGGGCAGGCGGCACGCGCTCCGGACCGCTCCGGGCGGCCGGTTGCCGCTGTTTGTTGTGGTGTGTGACACAGGTAGTGTTTGGGCCATGACTTCATCACCAGCGGCAACCCCGCAAGAGATCGGTGATTCTGTGGCCGGCGTCGACACCGCCGCCCTGCGGAGCGCCATTAATGCATCCTTCGATTCGACGGTGGCCCAGCTGAAGGACCTGGTCAGCATTCCGGGCATAGCGTGGCCGAGTTTCGATCCCGCGCCACTGGACCGCAGCGCTGAAGCTGTCGCCGACCTCGTCCGGGGCGCGGGCATAGCCGACGTCCGTATCCTTCGGTGCGACAAGGAAGACGGCACCCCCGGGGGGCCGGCCGTCGTGGCGCGTCGGGAAGCGGCGGAAGGCAAGCCGACCATCCTGCTGTACGCACACCATGATGTCCAGCCGCCGGGGGATCCGGCGCTGTGGGATTCCGAGCCCTTTACCGCCGTCGAACGTGAAAGCCGGTTGTACGGCCGCGGCGCCGCGGACGACAAAGCCGGGATCATGGCCCACATCGCGGCCTACGGGGCAGTGACGCAGGTGCTCGGCGACGAATTCGGGCTGGGCGTCACCCTGTTCTTCGAGGGGGAGGAAGAGGCCGGCTCGCCGACCTTCCGGACATTCCTGGAAACCCACCGCGAGCTGCTCCGTGCAGACGTCATTGTGGTGGCCGATTCCAGCAACTGGAAGGTGGGCGTTCCGGCGCTCACCACCAGCCTCCGCGGGCTGATCGACGGAACCGTCGAGGTCCAGGTCCTGGACCACGCCGTGCACTCGGGAATGTTCGGCGGACCCGTGCTGGACGCGCCCACACTGCTGTCCCGGCTGATCGCCACCCTGCACGACGCCGAGGGCAATGTGGCCGTGGCAGGCCTGGTCAGCCGGGACGACGTCGCCGTCGATCTCACCGAAGCGGAGTACCGCGCCGATGCCTCAGTGCTCGACGGCGTGCAGCTGGCCGGGAGCGGAACCATTGCCTCCCGCCTGTGGACCAAGCCGGCGCTGTCCATCATCGGATTCGATGCGCCTGCCGTAGATGTCGCCTCCAACACGCTGCTCCCGAGGGCCCGTGCCAAGTTCAGCCTGCGCCTGGCCCCCGGCCAGGACCCGTCCGAGGCAATGGAGGCCGTCCGCAGGCACGTCGAGCTCAACGCGCCGTTCGGGGCGAAAGTGGTCTTCACCCCGGGGGAGAGCGGCAACGCCTTCCAAACCGATACCAGCTCCGCCGCCGCGGGATTCGCGCTCTGGGCGCTCGGGGAAGCCTGGGGAGTGCCGGCCGTGGAAATGGGCATCGGCGGTTCCATCCCGTTCATTTCCGACCTGACCGACCTGTACCCGGCTGTCCAGATCCTCGTGACGGGCGTTGAGGACCCGGATTCACGGGCGCACTCCGCCAACGAATCCCTGCACCTTGAGGACTTCCGGAACGCGGTCCTTGCCGAGGCGCTCCTGCTGGCGCGCCTCAACGTCGAGGATATGCGCTGACGTTCCGGGCTCCTGGCGGAGAAAGCCTGGGGCAGCGGCACTCCCCGGGGCGGCCGTCGTGACCGTCCCGGGAACAAGTCCGGTGAGGCGTCGGTTACGTCTGTAGTTAGAGCTACAGGCGTGATCGACGTAGCATGTAGCTATAGCCCATACCGTTTCCGTAGGGGCAGGCACCGTGCAAGCGGGCCGCCAGGACCGTCGTTAGAAGGTAGGCCAATGAGCACTACGACCAATGAAAACAGCACCGAACCCACCGGTACGGCCAGTGACGAACTGGCGAGCCACGAGGTTCAGCTGACCGACGTGGCAGCAGGCAAAGTCCGCAGCCTCCTTGAGCAGGAAGGCCGCACGGACTTGCGCCTCCGCGTTGCCGTGCAGCCGGGCGGCTGCTCCGGCCTGATTTACCAGCTCTACTTCGACGAGCGACTCCTTGATGGAGACGCTGTGCGCGACTATGACGGTGTCGAGGTCGTCGTCGACAAGATGAGCGTGCCCTACCTCAGCGGCGCCAGCATCGACTTTGAAGACACCATCTCCAAGCAGGGCTTCACCATCGACAATCCCAATGCCGGCGGCTCGTGCGCCTGCGGTGATTCTTTCCACTAACGGGCACTTTTGCCCTTGCTAGACCGTTGTGGCGGCGTCGGTGACAACCGGCGCCGCCACACTGGTCAGACATGTGGGCGAAATCCCGCGGGGGACGGTAAGCTCTACACCGAGTAGTAAAACTTTTAGTGTGCCCGGGAAGCTTCGCGCCTCCTTGGCAACAGCAACAAGTAGGAAGGGCCGTCTGTGAGTTCGCAGAACCGAACCGGCAGCCGACGCAAAACGATCACCTCGATCTCTGGCTTGGCAATTGCCGGCGCGTTGGTTTTGACTGGATGTTCGCCAGAGGTAACGAAGGGGTGGCTGCCTACAGAGCGTGGCACCACCAATCACACTGACCGCATCATGGACCTCTGGGTCAACTCATGGATTGCCGCCCTCGTGGTGGGCATCATCACCTGGGGACTCATTGTCTGGTGCATCGTCGCCTACCGGCGCCGCAAGGGTACCGTGGGCTTCCCCCGGCAGACCAGCTTCAACCTTCCCCTTGAGGTCTTCTACCTGACCATCCCGCTCTTCATGGTGCTGGTGTTCTTCTACTTCACCGACCGTGACCAGCAGGCCATCGATGACCGCTCCAAGCCCGCCGACGTCGTTGTTGACGTCCGCGGCAAGCAGTGGGCCTGGGACTTTAACTACAAGCAGGGCGACGTCGTCACCGGGGACGTCCACGAAGCCGGTGTCCAGGCGCACCTGACCGGCAAGGAAGTGGACAAGGAAAAGCTGCCCACGCTGTACCTGCCCGTCAACAAGTCGGTTGATCTTGAACTGAACTCCCGCGACGTCATCCACTCCTTCTGGGTTCCGGCCTTCCTGCAGAAGCGGGACATGATCCCGGGCAAGACCAACTACATCCGGTTCACGCCCACCAAAGAGGGAACCTACGACGGCAAGTGTGCCGAACTCTGCGGTGAGTACCACTCCGAAATGCTGTTCCGCGTGAAGGTCGTGTCCGAGTCCGAATTCCAGGCTCACCTGACCCAGCTGCGCCAGGACGGCAACACGGGCCTGCTCGGCGAAGAGTACGACCGCAACCCGAACCTGAACGAAACAAAGTAAGGGGAGCGACGTGGCTACTTACACACAATCCGCACCTGTCGGGACCCTTGGCGCTCCCGTAGTTCCTAAGTCCAAGGGACGCATCGTCGTCAACTGGATCACCTCCACTGACCACAAGACCATCGGGTACATGTACCTGATCGCCTCGTTTATCTTCTTCTGCTTCGGCGGCGTGATGGCCCTGCTCATCCGCGCCGAACTGTTCGAACCCGGCATGCAGATCCTGCAGACCAAGGAACAGTACAACCAGCTGTTCACCATGCACGGCACGGTCATGCTGCTCATGTTCGCCACCCCGCTGTTCGCCGGGTTCGCCAACGTCATCATGCCGCTGCAGATCGGCGCCCCCGACGTCGCCTTCCCGCGGCTGAATGCACTGGCCTTCTGGTTCTTCCTCTTCGGGTCGACCATCGCGGTGTCCGGCTTCATCACCCCGCAGGGCGCGGCATCGTTCGGCTGGTTCGCGTACGCTCCGCTGTCCAACACGACGTTCAGCCCGGGCATCGGCGGTGACCTGTGGGTCTTCGGCCTGGCGCTCTCCGGCTTCGGCACCATCCTGGGCGCGGTCAACTTCATCACCACCATCATCTGCATGCGCGCCCCGGGCATGACCATGTGGCGCATGCCCATATTCACCTGGAACACGCTGGTCACGGCCATCCTCGTGCTGATGGCCTTCCCGCCGCTGGCCGCCGCCCTGTTCGCCCTCGGAGCAGACCGCCGCTTCGGCGCCCATATCTTCGATCCGGAAAACGGCGGGGCCGTGCTCTGGCAGCACCTGTTCTGGTTCTTCGGCCACCCCGAGGTCTACATCATCGCGCTGCCGTTCTTCGGCATCGTCTCGGAAATCTTCCCGGTCTTCAGCCGCAAGCCGATCTTCGGGTACAAGGGCCTGGTCTACGCCACGATCGCCATCGCCGCGCTGTCCGTGACGGTGTGGGCGCACCACATGTACGTCACCGGCTCGGTGCTGCTGCCGTTCTTCTCGTTCATGACCATGCTCATCGCGGTGCCCACGGGCGTGAAGTTCTTCAACTGGATCGGCACCATGTGGCGCGGTTCCATCACGTTCGAGACCCCCATGCTGTGGAGCATCGGCTTCCTCATCACGTTCCTCTTCGGCGGCCTGACGGGCATCATCCTGGCCTCCCCGCCGCTGGACTTCCACGTCTCCGACTCCTACTTCGTGGTGGCGCACTTCCACTACGTGGTGTTCGGCACCGTGGTGTTCGCGATGTTCGCCGGCTTCTACTTCTGGTGGCCGAAGTGGACGGGCAAGATGCTCAACGAGCGCCTCGGCAAGATCCACTTCTGGCTCCTGTTCCTCGGCTTCCACGGCACGTTCCTGATCCAGCACTGGCTCGGCGTTGAAGGCATGCCGCGCCGCTACGCGGACTACATGCCGCAGGACAACTTCACGTGGATGAACCAGTTCTCCACCATCTCCTCGTTCGTCCTCGGCGCCTCACTGATCCCGTTCTTCTGGAACGTGTACATCACCGCGCGGAGTACGGAAAAGGTTCAGGTGGATGATCCCTGGGGCTTCGGTGCCTCGCTGGAATGGGCAACGTCCTGCCCGCCGCCACGCCACAACTTCACGTCCCTGCCCCGCATCCGCTCGGAGCGTCCGGCCCTGGACCTGCACCACCCCGAGCTCTCACAGCCACACACCATTGAGTCACCGGCACCGGCAGCAGCTGTGCTCGGCAACGCCGATCAGAAGGACACCGCGCAGTGAAGATCGAATCTTGGATTTTTGGAGCAGGAGTCTTCTTCTTCGTCCCTGTCTCAATGATTTACGGTTTCCTGACCAACTGGTCTGAGTGGGTCGGCATCCTGGGCATCCTCCTCGTGGGCGGCCTGGCCGGCATGATCGGCGCCTACCTCGGATTCACCGGCAAGCGCGTCGGCATGCGTCCCGAGGACCGCAACGACGCCGAGATCCACGAGGGCGCCGGCGAGCAGGGGCACTTCAGCCCGTGGAGCTGGTGGCCGCTGGTGCTAGGCCTGTCCTGCGCCACGGGCTTCCTGGGCCTCGCGATTGGCTTCTGGATCGTCTTCATCGCAGCGGGCATGGCTATTGTGGCCCTCGTCGGCTGGGTCTACGAGTACAGCCGCGGAGACCACGCACACTAACCCTCAGGACACACCCTGAACGACGGCGGGCCCCACCATTTGGTGGGGCCCGCTGTCGTTGTTGTTGGTGTTGTTGGCCGTGGCCATGGCCGCATGCCGTTGGTGTCAGCCCGCCTTTTGGGACTCCAGGAGTTCGGCGAGGCCCGATAGCGCGGATTCCGCCTCCACAACGCTGCGGCCGGCCGGGAGGGCCGCTTCGGTGACGCGGAGTTCCACCTCGCAGCCGCAGTTGAAGTCGGCGGTCATGACCTCGAGCAGGGAGCGGGCGTCGACGGCGTCAATGCCGGCCTTACGGATGGTCACCGGCAGCCCGGTCTCAGTCACGGCACGCACAAAGACCGCTGCCGGGCGGGCGTGCAGGCCAATGGCGGCAGTGACGGTTGCCTTACGAACTGGCAAGTGGACTCCTCTTCCTGGACGGAACGACGCCGTCGTCTTTTCATGTCTGACGTTAAGAATATCCGCCCGGCAGCGCCTCCGCGGCCGCCCCCGGTGCGTGGTCTAGACCTGACAGGCGAATGGCCTAACCTTGAAATGTGAACATGCATTCCAGGAGCAACGACTGTGGCCGCTAATGCTGCCGGCATTGCCGGCGAAATCGACAGGAAAAGCGGAACCCCCATCTACGTCCAGCTTCGCGAGATCCTCAGGACGTATATCGCCACCTCGTGCCCGCCCGGCTCCGGCCTGCCGTCGGAGCGCGACCTGGCGGAGCGCTTCGGGCTGGCTCGGATGACCGTCCGGCAAGCCATTGATGCGCTCGTGGGGGAGGAGGTCATTGAACGGGTGGTGGGGCTCGGTACGTTTGTCCGCAAGCCCAAACTTGATCTCCAGGTCAAGCTCACGTCCTACAGCGAGGAAATGCAGCGCCGCGGAATGGTGCCGGCCGCCAAAGTGCTGAGTTTTGAGCAGATCGCCGCCAGTGCCTTCCTCGCGCGCGAGTTGCAGGTGGAGGAGGGAACGCCCCTGGTGCGGTTCCGGCGCCTCCTGCTGGCCGATAACGAGCCAATGAGCGTGGATGAGAATTTCATCCCCGCGCACCGGGTGCCGGGCCTGCTGGACGGGGAGCCGCCCACCTCGCTGTATAACGTCCTCAGCGAACAGTTCGGCCTGGTCATGGAATGGGGCGAGGACATGATCGAAGCTACGGCCGCCTCGCCCTCCACTGCGCGGCTGTTGAACGTTGAAATAGGCTCCCCGCTGCTGAAGATCCAAAGGCACGCGTTCGTTGCGCGAGCCATGGTGGACTATTCCGTCTCCTACTACCGTGCCGACCGCTATAAGCTCTGGGTGCCGCTGCAGCGGCCCGGCATCCGGCCCGCGCGAAACTACGCCTCGGGGTACCGCCACCAATAGCCGGTTCCGCCCGGGAGGACTCGCCTGGCGGCGCACCGGGCGAGCAATGAACGCGACACAGAAAAGGCCCGGTCCAAAGCGGACCGGACCTTTTCTGTGTGCTGACCGTGACTAGCGGCAGGGCTAGTGGCTGAGCGTCTTGTGCGCCTCGCCGGCTTCCACTGCCTCGTGGTGGCCGTGGCCGGCCTCGAGTTCAGCGGGCGATGCCGGAGCAACCCTGTCCTCGAAGAACCACTGCGACAGCTTCGCCCGCCGGTTTTCCTTGCGGGTGACGACGCCGTTTTCGTTCGGCTCCGCAGGAAGGGGAAGTGGGGACTCGAAGCCGACGAGCTTGTAGCGCTTGTACTCGTCGAGGGGGGCGTGGACTTCGATGAACTCCCCGTGCGGCAGGCGCACTATGCGTCCGGTCTCCCGGCCGTGGAGGGCAATTTCGCGGTCCTTGCGCTGCAGGGCCAGGGCAACGCGCTTCGTGACGACGAAGGCGATGATCGGGCCGATGAAGAACAGTGCGCGCAGCCAGTACGTGACGTCGTTCAGTGCCACGTGGAAATGCGTTGCGATGAGGTCCGAGCTGGCGGCCGCCCACATGACGCAGTAGAACGTGAACCCGGCCATGCCGATGGCGGTACGGGTCGGTGCGTTGCGGGGACGGTCCAGGACATGGTGCTCGCGGTTGTCCTTGGTGATCCAGCGTTCGATCCACGGGTAGGTGAAGAGCACCGTGAACACGAGCCCGGCCGGAACGAGCGCCGGAAGCAGTACGTTCAGCGTCAGGACGTGGCCGAAGATGACGTATTCAAAGTGGAAGTCGCCGATCACACCGGGCATGAGGCGCAGTGCACCATCAACCCAGCCGATGTACCAGTCAGGCTGCGTGCCTGCGGACACGGGGGAGGGATCGTAAGGACCGTAGTTCCAGATGGGGTTGATCGTGAAGAACGCGGCCATCAGTGCGACCACACCAAACACGATGAAGAAGAAACCACCGGCCTTGGCTGCGTAAACCGGGCCGAGCGGGTAACCGACGACGTTGCCGTCGTTCCGGCCCGGGCCGGGGTACTGGGTGTGCTTGTGCACAACCACCATGAAGAGGTGCAGCACGATCATCAGCAGGATCAGGGCCGGCACCAGCAGGATGTGCAGCATGTACAGGCGGCCGATGATCATCGTGCCGGGGAACTCGCCACCAAAGAGGAAGAACGAGATGTACGTGCCGATGACCGGAATGGACTTGATGACGCCGTCGATGATGCGCAGGCCGTTACCGGACAGCAGGTCATCGGGGAGGGAGTAACCGGTGAAGCCGGCGGCCATGGAGAGGATGAGCAGGACGCCGCCCACCACCCAGTTGAGCTCGCGCGGCTTGCGGAACGCGCCGGTGAAGAACACGCGCAGCATGTGCACGGAGACGGAGGCAACGAACAGCAGCGCCGCCCAGTGGTGGACCTGGCGCATGAACAGGCCGCCGCGGACATCAAAGGAGATGTTCAGCGAGGAGCTGTACGCGACTGACATTTCGACGTTCTTCAGCGGCGTGTACGAGCCGGTGTAGTGCGTCTCGGCCATGGACGGGTCGAAGAAGAACGTCAGGAACGTTCCCGTCATCAGCAGGATGACGAACGAATACAACGCCACTTCACCGAACATGAAGGACCAGTGGTCAGGGAAGACCTTCCGGCCAAACTCACGAAGAATTCCCGAGCCGCCGACGCGTTCGTCGACGAAATCTGTAATTCGGCCGACTTTGGTCTTGGCTACGTAGGCGGGGGCTTCAGCCGTTGACGCTGCGCTCATGCTCATCACGCTCCCAGTAACTTGGTCCTACAGGTTCTTTGAAGTCGCTCGTAGCGACTAGGTAGCCCTCATCGTCAACTGCGATGGGCAGCTGGGGGAGGGGACGGCTGGCCGGGCCAAAGATAACCTTGCATTCCTTGGTGAGGTCGAAGGTCGACTGGTGGCACGGGCACAGCAGGTGGTGCGTCTGCTGCTCATACAGTGCAACAGGGCATCCGACGTGGGTGCAGATCTTGGAGTACGCGACGATGCCGTTGTAGCCCCAGTTCTCCCGGCCGGGAGACGGGTTGAGCGAAGCCGGATCGAGGCGCATGAGCAGAACGACGGCCTTGGCCTTCTCGTTCAGCTTGCCTTCGTGGAGTTCGTTCAGCCCTTCCGGGATGACGTGGAAGGCCGAACCGATGGTGACATCCGAGGCCTTGATGGGCGTTCCGTCGGGGTCGCGGGTCAGGCGCTTGAGCTTGCCCTCCTGCGGGGCCCACATGGTGTGCGCCAGCTTGTCGTCAGGCCGGGGACCAAGGTCGCCGAAGACTGCCAGGGCCGGGAGCGGTGCCAGAGCCACGGCACCGAGCAGGGTGTTCCGGATGAGGGGACGGCGCTTGATGCCCGTTTCCTCGACGATGTCGTCAACGATGCGCACCGCTGCCTGGCGGTCGTCTTCCTCGCGGATTGCGTGACGTTCCTCGGATACTTCGTGGTCCGGCATCAGGGCCTTGGCCCAGTGCACAATGCCCGTACCGATGCCAAGCATCGCGAAGGCCGTGCCCACGCCGAGGAGCGCGTTCTGCAGCCGGATCGTAGCGATCGTTGAGTCACTGCCCAGGTCAATAGCGAAGTACGCCACCAGGAAGATCACGGTGCCAACGACCGACGTGCCGAACAGAATGGCTACCTGCCGTTCTGCTCGCTTTGCGGCCTTCGGGTCCGTGTCAGCCAGGCGCAAACGGTGCGGGGGAATTCCAGGATCCTGGAACTTCTCCACCTCATTCTGACCAGCCGTAGCTACGGTGCCCGAGTGGTTCGGACTGCCGTCACTATGGTTGCCCATGATTCGCCTCATCCTTCTCTCGTCTCGGCGTTGCCGAGTTAATGTTCAATTTCAAACCTGCTGAGCGGTCAGCAGGACGTTTCTTTGTTGTGACCTGCGCGCTAGGACGTGCGGGACGTCAGCCAGATGGTGAAGGCGATGATCACGCCGAGGCCGGCGATCCAGACGAACAGACCCTCAGATACGGGGCCGAGGGCTCCGAGGTCGGCGCCGCCGGGAGATCCGTTGGCTTCAATCTGCTTCAGGAAGGTGATGATGTCGCGCTTGCCTTCGGGGGTGATGTTGGAATCGCTGAAGACCGGCATGTTCTGCGGGCCGGTGGCCATGGCCTCGTAGATGTGCTTACCGGTTACGTCAGCGAGTGCCGGTGCAAATTTGCCGCGGGTAAGTGCTCCACCGGCTGCTGCCGCGTTGTGGCACATGGCGCAGTTGGTGCGGAACAGTTCCCCGCCCTTGGCAGAATCGCCCTTTTCGTCAAGGAGTCCTGCTTCGGGAATGGACGGGCCGGGGCCGAGGGAGGCGACATAGGCGGCCAGCTGGTGGGTCTGCTGGTCATTGAACTGGGCAGGCTTCTTGTAAGCCTGGGGTCCGTTCATCTGCATGGGCATGCGGCCGGTGCCAACCTGGAAGTCAACGGCAGCGGCGCCGACGCCAACCAGGGACGGGCCGTCCTGCGTTCCGCTGGCACCCATGCCGTGGCAGGTGGCGCAGTTAGCTGCGAAAAGCTTGCCGCCCTCCTCGGTGTCGCTGGCGCTGAAGTCGGCAGTGCTGGCTTTCGCCTGGTTGACGGTGGTGGCAACGGCGTACAGCCCACCAGTGAGGAGGAGACCCATCAACAGCAGCGCAATGGCTGCCAGTGGGTGACGTCGCTTCTGCGAGAGTGCCTTCACGTGGTGGTTCCTTTATTCGATCGTGCGTCGGCTCCGCGAGCCGCTTCTTGAAATTCAGTCTCTTGGCAAAGAAGAGTCAAGTTTTGGCTACTGGAGGACATAGATGACCAGGAAGAGGCCAATCCAGACGACGTCCACGAAGTGCCAGTAGTACGAGGTGACAATCGCCGACGTTGCCTCGAAGTGGCCGAACTTCTTCGCAGCGAAGGAGCGGCCCATGATGAGGAGGAAGGCGATCAGGCCGCCGATGACGTGCAGGCCGTGGAAGCCCGTGGTCATGTAGAAGGCGGAGCCGTAAGCGTTCGTGGACAGCGTCACGTGCTCGGAAACCAGCATGGCGTATTCCGTGGACTGGCCGGCAACGAAGAACGCGCCCATGAGGAACGTCAGGGTGAACCACTCGTTCATGCCCCAGCGGGTGAACTGCAGCGGACCTCCGCTGCGGCGCGGCTGGAGCCTTTCGGCGGCGAAAACGCCCATCTGGCAAGTGAATGAACTGGCCACGAGGACGATCGTATTGACGAGCGCAAAGGGGAAGTTGAGCTTTGCTGTCTCTTCCGCCCACATCTGTCCGGACGTAGACCGGAGTGTGAAGTACATGGCGAAGAGGCCGGCGAAGAACATCAACTCGCTGGACAGCCAGACTACGGTTCCAACAGAAACCATATTAGGGCGGTTCAGCGTGGGGTGCGCCGGGGTACTGGGGGCATGGGTCGCAGATGTCACATAGACATTATGTCTGTAAAACTCCGTCCTGCCCAACGCAAACCGCCTTTTGCGGAGACTTTTTCTACAAAGACGCGAAATCGCGCTGAAAAGTTCCCGGCACCGTTCACATTGGTTTTCTGAAGGCGCACCTCGATAGCATCAGGAGGTGACTTCTCAGGCATCGGCACTGGCGGCAGGCAACACCTGGCCGCGGCTCATCTCCGCACTGATGGACGGTAAAGACCTGACTGCGGACAACACGGCATGGGCCATGGACACCATCATGTCCGGGGAGGCGACGCCCGCCCAGATCGCCGGCTTCCTTGTTGCGCTGCGCGCCAAGGGCGAGACCGTGGAGGAGCTCGCCGGCCTCGTCGACGCCATGGTTGCCCACGCGAAGCCCATTGATATTGCAGGCGAGAAGCTCGACATCGTGGGCACCGGCGGGGACCAGCTCAACACCGTCAACATCTCCACCATGGCGGCGCTTGTCTGCGCCGGAGCCGGCGCCCGGGTGGTCAAGCACGGAAACCGCGCCGCGTCGTCGTCGTCAGGCTCCGCTGATGTTCTCGAGGCCCTCGGCGTGCGGCTGGACCTTTCCATCCCGGACGTTGCCCGCAACGCGGAAGAGGCGGGCATTACGTTCTGCTTTGCCCAGGTGTTCCATCCGTCGTTCCGCCACACCGCGGTGCCCCGCCGGGAGCTCGCCATACCAACGGCCTTCAACTTCCTGGGGCCGCTCACCAATCCGGCCGGGGTCCAGGCCTCTGCCGTCGGTGTCGCCAACGCGCGCATGGCGCCCCTCGTGGCCGGCGTCCTGGCCAGGCGGGGAAGCCGCGGCCTGGTATTTCGCGGCAGCGACGGACTGGATGAACTAACCACCACCGGCCCGTCGACGGTGTGGGAGATCCGCAACGGCGAAGTGACTGAACAGCAGTTTTCGCCGCAGGACCTTGGAATCCGTCCCGCAACTGTGGAAGAGCTCCGCGGCGGTGACGCCAAAGCCAATGCCGCCGTCGTCCGTGACGTCCTGGCCGGCGTGTCCGGTCCGGTCCGCGACGCTGTTCTGCTGAACGCGGCCGCGGGGCTCGTGGCCTACGATCTTGACGCCGCCGGGCCCCTGACTGAGCGCATGCGCCTGGCGCTCGGACGGGCCGCCGAGTCGGTTGACTCCGGCGCCGCCGCTGCAGTCCTCGACAAATGGGTCAGCCTGACCCAGGCGTAGGACTGCAAAAGGGGATGGCCCGGCACTACGGTGCCGGGCCATCCCCTTTTCAATTTCAGTGCCGGCTACTCGAACCCCAGCGCAAAGGCGGCGTCGAGGTCATGCTGCGAATACGCGCGGAAGGCTATGTGCGTGGTGGTGTGCACCACGGCGGGCACCTTGGACAGTTTGTCGGCGATCACGTCTGCAAGGTCTTCATGGTGTGCCACGCGGGCCACGGCGATCAGGTCCCATTCTCCGGTGACAGAGTAGACCTCGCTGATGCCCTGGATGGCGGAGATCTCCTCGGCTGTCTCCGGGATTCGCGAGGCGTCGGTCTTGATCAGGACGAATGCGGTGATCACTGTGAACCCTTCGGATCAGTTGTGCCGTGACGGTGCCCGGCTCGTGTGCGCTGGTGGTGCCAGCCTAGTACATCAGCCTCGCCGCCGGGATCGCCGCAGCCGGAGCAGGCCGGCGGCCAGAAGGCGGTAGCCGAGCAGGAAAACGGCGAGGCTCAGGAGCGCCACAATGATGAACGCCAGCACGACTGCCTGCCCCGTAAGGGCGCGGATGACCATTCCGATGCCCACGGCGCCAAGCCATACCGCAACGCCGGCCGGCCACACCGCCAATGGCCGGCGCCACACGCGCAGCAGGAGCCAGGCGGCCGCTGCACCGGCCAGGAACGGCCAGGCGGTGAGCAGGATTCCCGCCACGGATTCCCCCCGTGAATGGGCGTCCCGGCCTATGGCTGCGAACGTCAGGATGAGCACGGTGTCCGCGGCCGCCGCTGCTGCAATGATTCGGGGAGTGGACCGCTGGATCACGGGTTTTTCTGTGGAACGCATGCTCCCGAGCCTATCGGGTCCGGGGCCGGCTGTTCCGCGGCAGGTGTTGCCCCGAACGGCAAAATCGCCGACGATGACTCGACCGGTCCATGCACCGTCCAGCGAAGGAGGACCAGTGAGACTCGTACAGATCGCACAGCACGCCGAGAACCTCGACCGGGCGGCGGAGTTCTATTCGGCCCTGCTGGGGACCCGGCCGCAGGCCGTGTTTGACCCGCCGGGACTGCTGTTCTTCGACCTCGACGGCGTTCGCCTCCTGCTCGAGAGGGGAGCCCCGCCGTCGCTGATCTACCTGGCCGTCCCGGACGTCAGGCGGCTGATGCCTGAACTGGAGGCTGGCGGGGTCGAGGTGGTGGCCCCACCCGAGGTGATTTTCCGTCACGAGGACTCAAAGCTCGGCCCCGCGGGAACCGACGAATGGATGGGTTTCATCAGGGACAGCGAAGGAAACACGGTGGGACTGGTGAGCCAGCTGCCGGGCGGCGGGTCCGCGGCCTAGCTGGACTGCTCAGGCGGCTTTGCTGGTGGCGATCTTTGCGGCAAAGGCCAGGAGGACGACGCCGGCGATCCGGTCTGTTGCCTTGGACACCGTGTCCGACTGGAGCCAGCGCCGCGCATGATGGGTTGCCAGAATGATCAGCGCGAACCAGGCCATTCCTTCGACGTTGTGAACCAGCGGCAGCAGGACGCCCATCAGGAGCGGGGACGCGCCCGGCGGCAGGAACTGCGGGATCATCGCCATGTAAAAGACGCCCACCTTGGGATTCAGCAAGCTGGTGGTGATGCCCGACAACCACGCCGCGCGCGCACTGCCTTGCCCGGCCGCGATTGCGGTGTCAACGGCTGCGCCCCGGCGGAAGCTGCGCACGATCATATTGATGGCCAGCCATGCCATGTAGCAGGCGCCGGCCACTTTCAGCACCGTGAAAGCCGCTTCGGAGGCAGCCAGCAGCGCCGACGCACCGAGCGCTGCGGCTATGCCCCAGAACACCGTGCCGGTGCAGATGCCTGCCGCGGTGGCAAACGCCGATCCGTGGCCCCGGCTGATCGCCGTGCGCAGAACCAGCACCGTGTCCATCCCCGGAATGACGGTCAGGAGGGCCGCGACGAGCGCGAACTGAAGGAGTGCTTCGGAAATCGCCATAATCGATGCTAAACGGACCACCCGGGAAGCGCGCAAAAGTGACCCCGCCCGCCGTTGTCTCTGCGCGCGGGTAGGGGAATACGCTCAAGCCGCAGCAGATCGTCCCGTCGGTGCCGGTGATTACGTTGTCCGGGTCCCGATTGAAATCACCGCGGTGAGGAAAACGGGAAGTGCTGCTGCCGAAACGGCGACGAGGATGCCTGCTCCCACCCACGCGGGTACCTGCGTCCTCCCGCGCCCTCCCAACGAGCCGGCAGGAAAGATCGTCATCCAGGTGAGCAGCGCCAGTGCGCCCAACCCCACGGCGACGGCCGCGGGCGGGAAGAGCACGAATCCCAGAAGCAGCGGAACGTAGTATTTGGCTGTCCTGTCGGACCACAGGGGCAGCCATTCACTCCACCAGCCAGCCGCGGCCGCGGCTATGGCGCAGTGCAGGATCGAGAGGCCCGCGAACAGGGCGACTGCGAGCCAACCGGGTCCCATTGAAGTCGATGTTGTCTGCGCGCAGGGGATCGAGCAGGGCGCCCAGCCAAATGAGAACGAGGATCCCAAACAGGGGTCCTGCCAGCCGGCCGGCCGGAAGCCAGCGGTGCAGGACAACGAACAGGATCGCGACGAGGTATCCGGCGGGCAGTCCGGCGACGACAAACAAGACCAGAGACCCCTCAAGGGTTGGGAAGCCGACGTTGGCCTGTGCCTCCGTCAGCCTGCCCTGGGCGGAGTCCGGCGAGGTGAACGCAAGGACCCGCATGATCAGCCGGCCGCCGGGCCACACGGCCAAAATGCGGAGGCCAGCGCCGCGAACGTGGCCACATTGGCCCACCAGAGATAGTTCCGGAGCGCAGCGATTTTGGCGTCTGATGGGTCAACCCTCGCTCCGCCGGCTCCGCCGGCTGCGCCCGGCGGGGGAGCTGCAGAGTCAAACGGGGGAGAAGGAGCAGCGGCGGGCTCGGCGTTGGCAGATGCGGGGTACGCAAGGCGATGGCCTCCCCACCGGATCACCGTAAAGAGGCCGAGCAACAGCAAGACGGTGCACCCGATCACTATTGCGGGGGCCATTTGCGATCACCACCGGGCTAGGGATGTGACCATTGTGCTCCCCGGGGCCCGCCGGGCCATCCCTAGATTGCTTCGATGATTCCCTTGAGGTTCGCGAGCTGGGCGACTTCGGATTCCATGGTTTTGGTGACGAGGGAGTCCAGGACCCTCATCATCAGCGGAAGTTTGAGGTCTAGGCTGAAACGGACCGTGGTGCTTCCCTCATGTTCCGCTAGCTGATAGCGGCCCGCGGGGCGGGCGGGTCCGGCCACCACCTGGAAGCACAGGAGGCGGCCCGGCTCGGCGTCGGTAATTTCGTAGTCTCCCTGCAAGGGCCGCCCTTTGGGACCGGTCAGCGTTTGGCTGTATACGGCTCCGGGTTCGCCGGCGGCGCCGCTCTTGAGGGCAATTTTTTGGACGCCCGGCCGCCACTTCGGGTTGTTGAGCCCGTCCGCGAGGAAGGCGTAGACCTCCCCGGCGGGTCGGCTGATGGTGATGTCGTTCTCGGCGTGTGCCATGTTGTTCCTCTCGGCCGGGCACTTCGATTCTCGGACTTCGTCCGGACCATGTGGCTACAGCCTACGTTCAGGCTAGGTGCTCCTCGGAGCCAGCGTCAGCGTGGCGACGCTTTCCAGCCGGGGGTGCAGGTGGTCGCCGTCGTCCACCACGCCGGTCTGCCACCAGAGCTTCAGGCCCTCCGGCGCCACCTCGAGGCAGGCAAGGTTGTTGTAAAACCACGGGCCCTTGAGTCCGGACCAGCGGAAAGGCGGGTCCGGGACACGCGCCGAATGCGCGGCCAAGGAACCGATCGGCGCGGCCAGGCCATAGGACATGATGGCAGCGAAGGACCTCATGATCCGTGGCAGCGGGTTGCGGATGGGGGAGCAGACTGCCTGCACTATCCGGCTGCCCGCGGCACGCTCCACCTCCGAGACGAAGGAGTAGTGGACGTCACCGGAGAGGAAGGCGACGACTTCTGGTGCTGGGCCGCGTTTGCCGTCGGCGACCTCGGCCACCATGTCCGCTACCCTCCGGAAGCTCTTTTGGAAGGCACCCCAGTGTTCAAGGTCCAGCGCCTGCCGCAGCCTTTCGCCGGCACGGGCAGACAGTTTTCCCCAGGCGCCTTCAGAAACGGCCTCGTTCCAGGACTCCACATAGTGCAGGCCCATCGGCAGCAGGAACGGCAGGGACGTCGCAACCAGCAAGTGGCGGAAACCGCCTCGCACCCGGCTATCGAGCCAGGTCATTTCCGCCTCGTCAATCAGCGCGCGGTCTTCAGGGGCAAGGTTCCGGGCGGCGCGGGAGTCCACCACTATCAGTCGCGTGTCCCCGAAGTCACGGCAGTAGCTCCACCGGTAGGACGTCGGATCCCGGTTGGCCCGTTCGGCGAAGCTGTCCAGCGCTTCGCTCAGGTCAAGCTCGGTTTCGCCCGTGTGCCCGGCGATCTGCTGCCATAGAGCATCCTCCGAACGCTCCAGCGGCGACAGGTTCCCGAGATGCTGGTAGACCCAGTATGAGGCCAGCCCCGAAACAATCCGCTCACGCCACCACGACGTGGCTTCCATTTTCTTCCTCCAGCTGCGTGAGGCGTTCCAATCGTCGCGGATGTCGTGGTCGTCAAAGATCATGGCGCTGGGAAGGGTGGACAGCAGCCACCTGTTTGCCGGGTCCGACCAGGCCAGATTGTAGAGGTGGGCGTACTCCTCGTAGTCCTTGAGCTCCTTGCCCGGCGGCGCGTCGATGTCCCGGCGTGCGCTGATGAATTCCTGCATCTGCTCGCTGGTCAGGTCCGCGTACACCTGATCCCCGAGGAACGCCAGCAGATCCGGCCACGCCTGGGCACTGCCCGAGGCCATCCCGAGCGCGAATGCGCGGAGTGCGTCAACGCCGTGGGTCCGGTTGCCGGACGCATCGTGCGGGACACTGGTGCGGCACGAGCCGTAGGCCATCCGGAGCGGCTTGCCGGGTTTCAGTGTCGGGATCACCGGCGGCGGGAACCCGGACGCAGGTTCCGGCCAGACCTGCGTTCCGTCGATTTCAAGGGTGTAGGGCGTGACAGTTCCTGCCGCGAGTCCGTCCAGCGGCACCAGCGCGTAGTGGTGGCCGTGCACTGCGAAGGTGCGGGCCTCCCATTCCCTGCCCCCGGCACGCACCGCGACCCGGGCAGCTTCCAGGGTCTCCACCCAGATACTCGCCGAGGTTTCATCCACGTATCGCATCATCGGGCCGAGCACCAGGAGCGAGGTCGTCATGACTCAGTTGTACCTGCTGGGGCCGGGTGCGGCCATGGCTCGGCGGGAGTTTGTCATGGCGGGCACATAGGGCTCTGGGCGGCCTCGTAACCAGATCCAAGGGAACGTTCAGGAACCCGCGGTATGACTGGATGATGCGGGAGTACAAAGACAGCGAAGATTCGGCTCAGTCTCCCACCTGGTTGCCTTATCTCAAGTACGGGTCCATCATCCTTCTCGCCGCTTTCGCCGTCTGGATCCTCGTGGTGGCCCTTGCCCGGTAGCTCAAAGACTGCATCCGTTCGGGCAGCCACATCGTGCGCTGTGCGTTCGACGATCAGCACCCGTTGCTAGTCGCGCGCACGACGAAGCCGCTTTGCGCGGCAGCCGGAACAAGCCGCAGGCATAGGATGCCTGTATGGGACTAATAATTGCGCTTCTGGTCATCTGGCTTGTTCTTTCGATCGTTGGCTTTGCCGTGAAGGGCCTGATTTGGCTGGCCATCATCGGCCTCATCTTGTTTGTCGCCACGGGCGTGTGGGGCTGGGTGAAGCGGAAGGCTAACGTTTGATCCGCGACTTGGCCTGACTTGGCGGCGGCTGCACCGAATTGGTGCCGGCCGCCGCTTTCGTTTTGTGTGGCCAACGACGGCGACCAGGGCCGGACTTTCTTGTTCGCCCGACAGCGCAGCCCAGGCAGGTTGGGTCTGCGCGCCGTTGCCAAGCTGGGTATATTGGCATTAGTGGCAGCGCTACGGCAGCCCCAAAGCGGGCGGCCTCTAAGAAGTAACTCTCAGTACCTGTGAATGTTTGGGAAGCGAGGGCCAGATGTCTCACGCCATTCCGCCCGGGGCCAGCAGGCGTCTGTACAACGAAGACCTGGCACCTGCCGAGCATCGCACGTGGGGCTTCTACTCGCTGTTTGCGATGTGGATGTCGGACATTCATTCGCTCGGTGGTTATACCTTTGCCGCTGGCCTCTTCGCGTTGGGCCTGGGTGCATGGCAGGTGTTCCTTGCTTTGGTGGCGGGAATTGTCATCGTCTTCTTCCTGATGAACTTCTCCGGATACGCCGGCCAGAAGACCGGCGTTCCCTACCCGGTGCTCGCCCGGGTTTCGTTTGGAACATTCGGCGCGAACCTGCCGGCCCTGATTCGTGCGCTCGTGGCGATCGCCTGGTATGGCATCCAGACGTGGCTGGCCTCTCGCGCCGTCATCATCATCCCGTTGAAGATCTGGCCCGGACTGCAGGGTCTGACGGAGAACAACTTCCTTGGTGAGTCCACGCTGGGCTGGCTGGCGTTTGTGTTGATGTGGTCGCTCCAGCTTCTTTTGCTGCGAAACGGCATGGAGACCATCCGGAGGTTCCAGGACTGGGCCGGTCCTGCCGTCTGGGTGGTGATGGGCCTGTTGGTCGTCTATATCCTGATCAACGCGGGCTGGAATATTTCCCTCGATCTGCCCGGGGGAAACGCTCAGTGGGGGGCAGCACATGCCTTCCTTGCCGCCGTCGCGCTGACGGTGACCTACTTCTCCACACTGATGCTGAACTTCTGCGATTTCTCCCGGTTCGCGCCGTCCCGCAAGGCAGTCCGCACCGCGAACCTGTGGGGGCTGCCGGTGAACTTCATCGCCTTCTCCGTGGTCTCAGTCGTCGTCACCGCCGGAACGTTCAAGGTCTACGGGGAACACATCTACGACCCGGTTGAGATCGTCGGGCGGATCGACAGCATCTGGGCTCTGCTGCTCGGGGCCGTCACCTTCGCTGTCGCAACGCTGGGAATCAATGTCGTGGCAAACTTCGTCTCGCCGGCCTATGACCTCGCGAACGCCTGGCCCTCGAGAATTGATTTCAAGCGCGGCGGCCTGATAGCGGCAATGATCGCGCTGGTCATTACGCCCTGGAATCTGTTCAACAGCCCGGTCGTGATCAGCCTTTTCCTCGGCGGGCTCGGCGCGTTGCTCGGGCCGCTTTTCGGGATCATCATGGTCGACTATTACGTGCTCCGCCAGCAGCACGTGCTGGTTCGGGACCTGTTCAGGGAAGAGGGGTACTACACGTATACGGGTGGCTGGAACCGGAAAGCGGTCATCTCCTTCCTTGTCTCGGCGGTCCCGGCAGTGGTTGTCGCTCTCGTTCCCGTATTCGGTGCACTGTCGGCCTTCTCCTGGTTCATCGGAGCCATCGCGGCGGCCGCAGTGCATTACTTCATTTCGCGCCATGACACGAGCCTGGCCGAATCGATCGCCGCCGCGGCCGCTGAAGAAACGGAGCCGGAAGCTGCTTGGACACAGATTCCCTTTAGTGCGAAAGCGTCGACCGGGCGGACCGCCATCCACGGCGGCACCGCGCGAAAGAAATAGGCTTCGGCTGTTGCGATGACAGGGGGTGGCGCAGCAGTGCATGCCGTTGATATCCGTCGGCTATTCCCCGGACTCCACGACATCATTTATCTCAATACGGCCAGCATCAATGTTGGCCGCGCCCCGGCCCGAGCAGCCTATGAGTTGGCGGTCGAACGCTGGTCTGCTGGCCGGTTTGACTGGACAGAGGCGGAACAGGCGGGGGAGGACTCCCGGGCCATTTTTGCCGAGATTGTTGGCGCCAGGGCCGGCGAGATTGCCATCGTTCCTGCCGTGAGTACTGCTGCGGGAATTATTGCCGCTAACCTGCCGTCAGCGAAGTTCGGTGAGAACATCGTCGTCGCAGAGAATGAGTTCGCCTCGAACTGCTTTCCCTGGCTCCTGCCTCGAGAACGCGGTTACGAAGTGCGCACGGTGGCGCCCGGCGGAGATGGCGTGTCGGTGCAGGAGGTTCGTCAGGCGGTCGACGGCGGGACCCGCCCGATCGCGGTAAGTGCCGTTCATTCGGCCAACGGCTATCGAGCTGACCTGGCGGCCATTGGCCGGGTTGCTGCCGGGTCTGGAGCATGGTTCTTCGTCGACGCTTGCCAGGCGGCCGGGGCCGTGCCGCTAGACGTTGTGCGCGACGGCGTCGATTTCCTCTCGACATGTCGATGGCGTGGTTTCCCGCCATGGCACCACCGTCTCCGTCCGGGTCAGACGCCGATGCGGTCCTGGCGCGGCTCCGCCAGGCAAACGTGGTGGTCTCGGTCCGCGCCGGCAGAATACGGCTGGCAGTACATTTCTACAACCTGGATGAAGAAATCGATCGCGTCGCCGAGCTCATCGGACACCCGTGAATTGACCGTAAACCGGCATGACCACGGGTGTCGGCGTAGATCCACTCGTGGTGGGAGCGCCATTGCCTGTCGACCCGAGTTGGCCCCACTTACAGCTATGCGGCCATCTTCCGTTCCCGTGCCCTTGAGCGTCTGATCGCTCCAGGGATAGCATTGCCGGCACGGGCCTCGGTGGCCCACCTGTACACGTGGTGCCGGTCAGGGACTTGCGGGGGGCGACGTCGATCAGATCGAGGAGACGGCGATGGTGGAGACATCTGCAGAGGCGGCATCAGCGGAGCTGATGGTCGGCCTGATCATCTCCCTGGACGGGTACGCCTCGGCCGAGGGATGGCCCGGCTGGTGGGGCCTGGAGGGGCCGGAATACCTGGGGTGGCTCGAGCAGGAGGGGGAGAAGGGCTACACCTTCCTTCTCGGGGCGAACACGTATCGGGTGATGTCCAGCATGTCAGAGGATGCAGCGTCCGGCGGCTCGGGATTCTCCGAGAATGAGGGGGCTAGTCTGACCGGCCTTGCCGCCGTGCCCAAGGTCGTCTTCTCCTCCACGCTGCAGGCGCCTCTGACTTGGCCGAACTCGGAGTTGGTCACCGGGGACGCGGTCGAAGCCGTGACGGAATTGAAACGGACCCGGACGGGACCCTTGAGCACCCTCGGCAGCCTCAGCCTCTGCCGGTCGCTGCTGACCGCCGGCCTCGTGGACAGGTTCCGGCTGGTCGTCTTCCCGGTGATCACCGGCCGCACCGGGCGGGAGCGGATCTATGACGGCTATCCGGACGTCTCGCTCGACATGGTGGACAGCAGGACCTTCGACGGCCGGCTCCAGCTGCTCGAGTACGTCCCCACCGTGCTCAGCGGCCCGCCGGGCAGCGGTCCTACCTGAGTCCATCCGTGCGGAATCCCTCGCACCCCACGTACACGTGACGCGACGCTAACCGGTTGACCAACAACTGCGCGTGTGCTTGTTTATACCCGTAGCGCAGATCCAGAAGGGGTGTCACCACGACATGAGGTTGACGACGACGACTAACGTCTCGGTGGACGGCGTGATGCAAGGGTTGGGCGGATCTGACGAAGATCGCAGCGGCGGTTTCGAGCGCGGCGGATGGGCCATACCCCTTCTCGATAGTGAAACCGGGGACTATCTCAACCAGGTCTACGGCGGTGCGGCCGCGTTCCTCTTCGGCAGGCGGACGTACGAGATCTTCGCCGGCTACTGGGGAGCGATGATCGATCCGAGCACGAGCCCGATCGCCGCAGCACTGAACAGCCGGCCCAAGTACGTGGCATCGACCAGCCTCACCGACCCGCAGTGGGCGGGCACGAGTGTGCTGACCGGCGACGTCGCCGCTGCCGTCCGTGACCGAAGGCGCAGCAGGACGGCGAACTGCTGGTGCCCGGCAGCGGTGCCCTCGTCCGGTGGCTGCTTGCCAACGACCTGGTCGACCAGCTCGACCTGATCACCTATCCCGTCGTCGTCGGCCAGGGCAGGCGGCTGTTCCCCGAAACGGGTCCGGACGTCGCGCTCGATCTGGTCAACTCGCGGACCACTGCGCGGGGCATCACCATCCAGGCTTATCGGCCTCTTGGGCGCCCGGAGTACGCAACGTCCTCGGCTGACCCGAACGCATGACCTAGCTGCGCGACCGATGCCGAAGCCGATGCCTACGACCGAACGGTTCGAGGATGGGTACTACTCGTGATTGGCCGCGCGCAGACAGAAGCAAGAAGCTGACCGCTAGGTGGGGGAGCGGGCGCGGCTGCTCGGGCAGGAATCGCCGAGCACCTTCACCCGTCCAGCCCGGCGAGCGGGGTCACCCGTTCGCCCTGGACAGAATGCCTCGCCCTTGGGGACTGAGGATTCTTGCCGGTGACGAACACCGCGCCGGCCCGGACCAGCGCTACTGAGACAGGCGTCGCTGACCGCGTGCCCATGGGCTAAGTGGCGCCATGCGAAAACTCATAGTCCAGCAGTGGGTTACCGTCAACAACATAGCCGCCGAGGAAGACGGCGGCCTCAGCTTCGTGTCGGGGGAGCCCTTGTCCGAAACGGACACCAGTGCGTTCAAGGCGAACGTGATGGGGTTCATCGACTCCGTCGACACGATGATTCTGGGCGCGAATACCTACAATCAGAACAAGGACTACTGGCCGTACGCCGATGAGCAGGGCGAGTACGGCGAGAAGCTCAACAACCTCACCAAGTTCGTCGCCTCGTCGAAGCTGGATGACGCGCCTTGGGGTGACTTTCCCGCCGCGACCGTGACGCGCGACCCGGTCGCCACCATTCGGGAGCTTAAGGAGCAGGGCGGCAAGGACATCTGGCTGTGGGGGAGCCTGAGGCTCATGTATTTCCTCATGGACGCCGGCGTCGTCGACGAAGTCCGGATGCTGGTCTGCCCGGCGTCACCGGGAATTCCACACTCTCGATTCTTCCCGGATCGTCGAGTGCCCCGCGTCAGCGCATCCCTCCGGATCAAGCGGATGGCACGACCTCGCACATAGAGTGATTCCTACTGGTGACCCGGAGTATTGGCGGAGGCGGTGATACTTCATCAGATGCAATCGTCGCTATTCAACTTGACATAATGTAGATTATCGGCGTTTGAGGCACGGGAGTAGAAGTAGCTGCAAGAACTCCCGTCCACTGAGGAATTCATCGAACGACACTCGACTCTGCCGCGGCCTATGCCGGCTACGTAGCTGCTGTCAGCGAGGTCTGCCGGGGCCGCTAAGCCAGCATGCCAAGGGCTTGAAGCACCTGAGAGACTTTCATCATGACCATCGACATCAAAGCCATGCTCCATCGGGTCGTAGCTGAGGTGTTCGACGAGAACTTCGCCCTGGCGAACGTCAGCTCAAGCGATGATTCCTGGCTCCATGGCGTCCATGTGAGCAACTGCTCCGACAAGGACCGCACAGCAATTATCCGAGCCAGCTGCGGGTGGATGGACGCCCATGTCCCTGAGCTGAACGTCCAGACCATCCTTTTCGACGAAGACGACGTGGAGGCGGAGAAAGAAGCCGAGTTTCGAAGGCTCTGCTTCGTAATGCGTGCCTACCTTCAAGGGGAAGGGTGCGAATGGACAACTCCTGGCCAATGAATGCCTGCGCACGCCAGTTAAAGTACGAGAGTCACAGTGGCCACGAGAACGCCATCTTGCCGAAACGCTTCGACTAACACCGTCCGATGAATTCCTGCGCATGACAGTTAAGTACGACGAGCTCACCGTCCTGCGCGCCACCGCCGCCATCGTGGTTAAAAGGGCCGAGTGCAAATCGTTCGTGATCAGATTTTCGGAAAGATTTTCCCTGATCCAGCGCATTACCGGCCGTCCGACGAAGTGCCGTACAGACTAAGCAGGCTCTTGCCTTGCAGCTTCTGATGGCCCCCGGATACATGCCTATGTGTAAGCGCAATTGCTGCGTCCCACATCAACACGTCCTCTGCCGTTTAGCCTGCCGCCCACTGTCGGGTTAATAAGGGCGTGCGAGCATTCCGGCTACGACCCGGATCCACCCAGGTATGCGTCCTTAACTACAGACGGCGTTGCGCCCTGGAGGACCCAGCGGTTGCCATCCGGATCACCGAAGTAGGCAAACTGCACTCCGCCCATGTCCTGGATCTCGCTGATATCGGCACCGCGCCTCACGAGCTCGGCGCGTACAGCGCCCAGGTCGGGTACGACGAGCTGCAGTCCCTCAAGGGTGCCCGGCGTCATGCTGGTCATTCCCGTGCCGATCACGATGGAGGCAGCCGAACCTGGCGGAGTGAGCTGCACCACCCTCATTCCGGGGATGTGCTCAACGTCGTGATCGAGCACAAAGCCCAGCTTCTCGGTATAGAACGATTTCGACGCGTCGACATCGGCCACCGGTACCTGAACAACTTCAAGGCGCATCTCCATGCGTCTCACAGTACCGTCCGCCCGGGACGCAGCTGCGTTCGGCACGACTGCTGGAATTGACGAAACCCCCACTGTCCCCTCCATTGGCGAAGCTCCGGTCAGGTGGTCGACCGAAGGTTCGGCCATTGTGCCCGGCTAAACCTGAGGGCTTGCTGAGAAGGCGGGCAGCGGGTCGAAGCCCCATCGAAAACGGAAGTGATCCCGCTCCCCCGGCCATGCCACGACCCCGGCATCCCGGCGAAATGAGGAACGGCATCCGCCGCCGAAGCACTCCGTTGGGCCGGGCAATGGCGGCCGGGCATTTTCCCTCCGAGTTCTGAGGGAAATCTCAGGAATGGCTTTTAGTGTGGCGTCAGGCCCCCGAGTTATCGGCTTGGCGGGCCTGCCGCTAGGAAAGCCCCCGCAACGCCTCGAAGGCGCCGGGGGCTTTTCTTGTGCCGCCACTGAGCCTCCACGCCAGCCCCGAGATCGTGAACCAAGCCGGCCGGCTGCCGGCCACTGAACGGGTCTTGATCCGACGTCGGCCTGTTCCACCGAGGGCTGGATCGTGCCACCTTGTAGTTGCCTTGGGTAACCCCCGGAACGAGGGGACTTTTTCCGGGGATCGCGTCCTTGGTCCAAGGTTTTCCGGAGAAGTGCACCCAATCATGGGCGCGTCCTATCCCTCGAATCGGCAGGTGTGCCATGAAACTCTCAGCCAGATCCGGCCTGGCAGTGCAAGATAAGCCCCCAGGCCCCAACCAACTACCCCCCGCCCGGCGCCAGCGGCGACGCGTCACCGGCAAGCGTTCCGGCAAGCATTCCACTACGTTCCGGCTGGTCAGCGCAGCAACAGCCCTCGCCCTCCCGTTGGCCATGGGGCTGCCGGTCATCGCGGCCCAGGCGGTCACCGCCCCGGTCGGGCAGGGCTTCACCGTCACCGCCTCAGACCTCGCCTACATCCTCAAGCAGATCAAGATCGCGGAAGCTCACGTGGCCAACACCACCTCCGTGACCGGCCCCTGCGGTGCCCTCATCGGAACGGGCCCGAACCAGATTCCCGACGCACTGACCTCCTACGGTCTGCGGACCGTCGACGGCTCCTGCAACAACCTGATCGCCGGCCGCGAGACCTTCGGCCAGTCTGACCAGACATTCCCCCGCTACGCCACGCCGGTCTTCAACGATGCAGACCCCGTGCCGGCAGGCTTCGGCCCTCCGGGCCCGTCGTCCTACAAGCAGAAAACCGGCAACGTTTTCGACAGCAAGCCCCGCGACATCAGCAACCTGATCGTGGACCAGACCTCCACCAACCCCGCTGCCGTGGCCGCAGCCGGGTTCCCCGTCCGGACCCAGGGCAACGTTGGCGTTCACCCCTGCACCACGGACCCCGATCCCCTGGCCGTTCCCCCGGTGGCCGGCGTTCCCGACGGATGCGTGCCGTCGCACAACACGCTCTTCATCCCGAACGTCACCACTGACGTCGGCCTTTCACCGCCCTACAACTCGATGTTCACCCTCTTCGGGCAGTTCTTCGACCACGGCGTGGACCAGACCGTCAAGAGCGGCGGCAACGTCTTCGTGCCGCTCCGGGACGACGATCCGCTGGTCGCCGGCAAGGACCACATCTTCGGCAACGCGGATGACCTGCCAGCCAACCAGCGCTTCATGGTGCTGACCCGTGCGCAGAACCAGCCCGGACCCGACGGGATCATGGGCACCGCCGATGACGTCCAGGACGCGTCCAACACCGACTCCCCCTACGTGGACCAGTCGCAGACGTACACGTCCCACCCCTCACACCAGGTGTTCCTGCGGGAGTACGTGGACAACGCAGACGGCAAGCCGGTCTCGACCGGCAAGCTGCTCGGCGGGGAAGCCGGCACCAAGTCGGCCAACGGCATGGCCACCTGGGCCACCACCAAGGCCCAGGCCGCAAAGCTTCTCGGCATTCAACTGCTCGACAAGGACGTGCTGAACGTCCCCCAGATCGCAGTGGACCCCTACGGCAAGTTCATCCCTGGTCCCGCCCGCGGGCTCCCGCAGTTCGTCACGGCAACCGGACTCGTGGAGGCCGATCGCACTGACAACAGCGGCAAGGGCACCCTGGTGCCGGCCAACGTCAAGTACTTCGACACCCCGTTCCTGACGGACATCGCCCACAACGCCGACCCGTCCCCGCAGGACACGGACCACAACCCGTCCACTCCGCCCGTCACTCCCCTGCCGGATGCGGACACTACGGCCTCGGCAGACTTCGCCAGCCAGCCCCCCGGCACGTACGACGACGAAATGCTGAACGCGCACTTCATCGCCGGGGACGGCCGCGTCAACGAGAACATCGGCCTGTCCACCATCCACCAGGTCTTCCACTCCGAGCACGACCGCCTGGTGGAAGACTTCAAGACCACCCTGACCAACGACACGTCGGCCAAGGGCATTGCAGCACTGGCCGAGTGGAAATCCGCTCTGGGCACACCCGACGGCTGGAACGGCGAGCGCCTCTTCCAGGCCGCCCGCTTCGTCACCGAGATGGAGTACCAGCACCTGGTCTTCGAGGAGTTCGCCCGCAAGGTCCAGCCCGCAATCCAGCCGTTCCACGTCTACCACACGGACATCAACGCGGCCATCCACGCAGAATTCGCCCACGCGGTCTACCGGTTCGGACACTCAATGCTGACCGAGACCATCGCCCGCACCAACCCGGACGGGACCGACAACTCCATCCCGCTGCTGAACGGCTTCCTCAACCCGCCGTCCTACACCGACGACGGCCATGGAGGCCAGCTCACCTCGGAACAGGCTGCGGGCGCGGTCGTCATGGGCATGAGTGACCAGACCGGCAACGAACTCGATGAGTTTGTGACCGATACGCTGCGCAACAACCTGCTGGGCCTTCCGCTGGACCTCGCGACGATCAACATGACCCGTGCACGGGAGGCAGGCGTTCCGCCCCTGAACGAGGTGCGCCGCCAGATCCACGACTCCACCGGAGACGGCCAGCTCACGCCATACACGAGTTGGGCCGACTTTGGCCAGAACATCAAGCACCCTGAGTCACTGATCAACTTTGTCGCCGCCTACGGCACCTACCCGACCATCACCGGCGCAACCACGCTGGCTGACAAGCGGGCAGCTGCCAAGGCCATCGTGGACCCGGGCCCCGGTGCAACGCCTCCCACCGCCGACATGATGGACTTCATGAACAGCGCCGGCGCGTGGGCCAACCAGGAGACCGGCCTGAACAAGGTCGACCTGTGGGTGGGCGGACTCGCTGAGAAGACCAACCTCTTCGGCGGCCTGCTGGGCAGCACCTTCAACTACGTGTTCGAGAACCAGCTCACCGATCTCCAAAACGGCGACCGGCTGTACTACCTGGCACGCACGCCCGGCATGAACCTGCGCACCCAGCTCGAGGGCAACAGCTTCGCCGAGATGATCATGCGCAACACCGACGGCACGCACACGCTGAAGGCCGACGTCTTCGCCACGGCCGACTGCAAGTTCCAGCTGGGCAATCTCGCCGGCACCCCGGAGGGTTATCTCGCTTCCGGCCCCTCCGTCGCCGACGATCCGACCACACCGGACTGCAACGAGAACCTGCTGCTCCTGCGCAAGCCGGACGGCACCATCCAGTACCAGGAGAAGAACACGGTCGACCCGTCGGGCATCAACGGCCAGTCGGTCTACAACGGCACCGCCAATGCGGACCGGGTGGCAGGCGGCAACGACAACGACACGATCTGGGGCAATGCCGGTAACGACGTTATTGAGGGCCAGGGCGGTGATGACGTTGCCCTGGGCGGCGACGGCAATGACCGCATCACGGACCTCTCCGGCGCCGACGTCCTCAAGGGCGGTCCCGGCAACGACTACCTCAACTCCGGCATCGGCGACGACATCATGATGGGCGGCGACGGCCAGGACTTCACCAACGGCGGAGCCAACGACAACGAGACCTTTGCCGGCCCCGGCAACGACTTCGTGCGGGCCGGTGACGGTGCCGACGCCGTCTTTGGCGATGGAGGTGACGACTGGATTCAGGGCGGCTCAGGCCAGGACCTGCTCCAGGGCGACCATGGTGCACCGTTCTTCGACGACCCGGCCCAGACCAAGCCGGGAAATGACATCATGATCGGCCAAGTAGGCGAGAACGACTACGACGCGGAAGGCGGCGACGATCTCATGGCGTCGAATGCGGCGATCGACCGTTTCGCCGGTGCGGCCGGTTTCGACTGGGCCATCCACCAGTACGACACGGTGGGCGCCAACGATGACATGAAGATCAACCAGAACCTTGCCGGCCTCCCGCTGCAGATCGTGGTCAACCGTGACCGGTGGCAGGAAACTGAGGCCAACTCCGGTTCCGCGTTCAACGACGTCATCAAGGGCGACGACGTGGTGCCCAGTGCCGTGGGCGGTGCAGGCTTCAGCGGCTGCGACGTGCTCGACCAGACGGGCATCGACCGCATCGCGGGCCTGGCCAATCTCCTCCCCGCTCCGAGCACCCCGCTCGCCCCGGTGGAAGCGGCATCCGCCATGGGCGTCTGCCCGCTCGAGGGCCCTGTCTGGGGAGATGGAAACATCCTCCTCGGCGGCCTCGGCAGCGACAGCATCGAGGGCCGCGGCGCCAACGACGTGATCGACGGCGACCGGTACGTCCAGGTGCGGATCAGCGTGCGGACCAACCCGGCCGACGCCGCAACGGAAATCGGCAGCACGGACCTCATGGAGCACACCTACCAGGCGGGCAACCCCCATACCCTGGAGGCGGACGTTGCCGCCGGTGTCATCGATCCCGGCAACCTAGTCGCGGTCCGCGAGGTCATCACCCCCACGGCAGCCCAGACCGCCGGCAACATCGACACCGCGGTGTTCTCCGGTCCCCAGGCCAACTACACCGTCACCACTACCGGCGGCGACGGCACCATTGGCTCGGCGGGCTCGACCACCACGGTGACCGACAACGTCGGCACCGATGGCACCGACACCTTGCGGAACATCGAGGTGCTCGCCTTTTCCGACACTGTTGTCACCAACGCTCCGGTCATCGGCATTGCGACAGCCGGCAACGCTCGGGCCACAGTTACGTGGACAGCGCCGACCATCGGCGTAGCCAGCAGCTTCAACGTGAAGGTACTGGATGTCACGACCAACCCGGCCGGAGTCCAGGTGGGAGCCTTGCTCCCCGCAGCCGGCACGGACACGAGCCTGGTGGTTCCTGGCCTGACCAACGGGAATCACTATGTTTTCCAGGTCTCGGCAACCAACGCACAGGGCACCAGCCCGTTCTCGGCATCATCCAACGTAGTCACTCCGGCGCCAACGGCGGAACTGACTGTTGCGGACGCTCCGACCCTCGTGACCGCAACTGCCGGTGACGGCACGGCAACGCTCAACTGGACCGCTCCGGCCTCGGACGGCGGCTCGCCCATCACCGGATTCACCGTGCGTGCCTTCGACGGAACCACGTTGGCTGCGACCCAGCCGGTCACCGGCAACGTGACCACCGCCGTCGTTACTGGGCTCACCAACGGGACTGCCTATACGTTCGACGTGGCGGCGGTCAACGCAGTAGGCACTGGAGGGGCCTCGGCCGCCTCCGCGGCAGTGACACCTGCAGCACCAGTGACACTGGTAGCTCCGGGAGCCGCCCGCAACGCCGCCGGTGTGGCCGGCAATGCCCAGGTAACCCTCAGTTGGCTCGCTCCGCTGCCGGTACCCAACGCGGCACCGGTCACGGGCTTCGAAATCCGCACGTTCGTAGGGACCAGTACCACCCCCGTGCGGACAACAACTGTAGGAACGGGCACCAGTGCAGTGGTGAACACCCTGATCAATGCGACCGGCTACACCTTCGATGTTGCAGCGACCAGTACCGCAGGAACGGGGGCACGGTCGGCCCGCACGGCCCTCGTGACGCCCCGCTCGGAGTTCATCGCTCCGACCGTGACGGCCAGGACGCCAGCTGCTGGCGCCAGGTCCGTCAACCAAGGAGGCAACGTGACCGCGACGTTCAGCGAAGCGGTCGCAAATGTCGGCACCGGAACGTTCGCCCTGCGGCTCAACGGTTCGGCGACCGCGATCCCCGCCACGGTGACGTACAACAACGCCACGAGGACGGCGACGCTGGATCCGAATGCGAACCTGCTGCCGGACCGCACGTACACCGCATCTATGTCCTCGATCAGGGATACGGCCGGCAACACGATCGCGTTCACGTCGTGGCAGTTCACCACCGGCCCGGCGCCCACGCTGGTTTCGGTATCACCGGGCATCGGCACCACCGGAGCCCGCCGCACCGCCAACATCACGGCGCGGTTCAGTGAGAACATCACCGGCGTTTCGGCGGCCACTGTACGGGTCACGAGAGTGTCCAACGGCGCAACTGTCACTGCCGCTCTCGGGTTCAACAGCACGAACCGGACGCTGACCATCAACCCGGGCTCCACCCTCCTGGCCAACACGCAATACCGGGTCACCATCACCGGCGGCACAGGAGCAGTCCGCGACCTCGCGGGCAACCCGTTCGCCACCCGCACCTGGGTGTTCACGACGGGATCCGCCCTCTAGGGCTACGGGGCGGCCGGGCCCCTAACCCCGGCTCGAACGAAGTCAGACGTCCGGCCCGTCGCGCAAGCGGCGGGCCGGACGTCTGCAGCTACACGGCGAAACCCTTGAGGTGAAGAACAAGCCGGCCGAGGGCTGGGTGCGCCCCGGGGCGCCCGGCATTGCTTTCCGTCAGCTCCCGACGTAGGCCGCGAGGTGCTCTCCGGTGAGGGTGGAACGCGCGGCTACCAGGTCGGCCGGCGTGCCCTCGAAGACGAGCCGGCCGCCGTCGTGGCCGGCGCCCGGGCCGAGATCGATGATCCAGTCGGCGTGCGCCATCACCGCCTGGTGGTGCTCGATGACGATGACCGACTTTCCGGACTCCACAAGGCGGTCAAGAAGGCCCAGCAGGTTCTGGACGTCGGCTAGGTGGAGGCCGGTGGTAGGTTCGTCGAGAACATAGATGTCGCCTTTTTCGGCCATCTGGGTGGCGAGCTTGACGCGCTGCCGCTCGCCGCCGGACAGCGTCGTGAGCGGCTGGCCCAGCGTGAGGTAGCCGAGCCCGACGTCCACGAGCCGGTCGAGGATTTTGTGGGCCGCCGGTGTGCGTGCCTCGCCTTCCCCGAAAAACCCCTCCGCCTCGGTCATCGACATGGCCAGCACTTCGGCGATGTTGCGGCCGCCCAGCTTGTATTCCAGGACTGATGCCTGGAACCTCCTGCCCTCGCAGTCCTCGCAGGTGGACTCCACGGTGGCCATAACACCCAGTTCGGTGAAGATGACGCCGGCGCCGTTGCAGGTGGGACAGGCGCCTTCCGAATTGGAGCTGAACAGCGCCGGCTTGACCCCGTTGGCCTTCGCGAACGCCTTGCGGATCGGCTCGAGGAGGCCCGTGTACGTCGCCGGGTTGCTGCGGCGCGACCCCTTGATGGCACCCTGGTCGATCACCACAACACCGTCGCGGCCGGCCACCGAACCTTGAATCAAAGAGCTCTTGCCCGAACCCGCGACACCCGTGACCACACACAGGACGCCCAGTGGAATGTCGACGTCGACCGCCTGAAGGTTGTGCGTCGAGGCACCGCGCACCTCGAGCCTGCCGGACGACGTGCGCACAGATTCCTTGACCGCGGCCCGGTCGTCCAGGTGGCGGCCGGTGATAGTGTCGCTTCCCCGCAGGCCTTCGACACTTCCCTCGAAGCAGACTCTGCCACCCTCGGTGCCGGCGCCGGGGCCAAGGTCAACGACGTGGTCGGCGATGGCGATGGTCTCCGGCTTGTGCTCGACGACGAGCACGGTGTTGCCCTTGTCGCGCAGCTGCAGCAGCAGCTGGTTCATCCGCTCGATGTCATGCGGGTGCAGGCCGATGGTCGGCTCGTCAAAGACGTAGGTGACGTCGGTGAGGGACGAGCCGAGGTGCCGGATCATCTTGGTGCGCTGTGCCTCTCCCCCGGAGAGCGTGCCCGCCGGCCGGTCCAAGGAGAGGTAACCCAGCCCGATTTCGGCGAACGAGTCGAGCAGGTGCTGCAGGCCTTTGAGGAGCGGCGCGACCGACGGCTCGTCGAGTTCGCGGACCCAACCGGCCAGGTCGCTGATCTGCATTTCGCACAGGTCCGCGATGTTCTTGCCTTGGATCTTCGAGGACCTGGCCTCCGGGCTGAGCCGTGTCCCTTCACACTCCGGGCAGGCCTGGAAGGTGATGGCGCGCTCCACGAAGGCCCGGATGTGGGGCTGCATCGCGTCGACGTCCTTGGAGAGCATCGATTTCTGGATCTTCGGGATCAGGCCCTCGTAGGTGAGGTTGATGCCCTCGACCTTGATCTTGGTCGGCTCCTTGTAGAGAAGGTCGTTCAGTTCTTTCTTCGTGAACTTCGCGATCGGCTTGTCCAGGTCGAACCCGGCGCCCCTGAAGATGCGACCGTACCAGCCGTCCATGCTGTAGCCGGGAACGGTCAGGGCACCTTCGCCGAGCGACTTGCTCTCGTCGTACAGCGCAGTCAGGTCGAAGTCGGAGACCGAGCCCATGCCCTCGCAACGCGGACACATGCCGCCCAGATACACCGCACCGTGCACCACACTCTTCTCGACCCGGCCCCCGGCCTTCTCCGTGCTCAACACCCCGCTTGCCTTGCGCGTGGGGACGTTGAAGGAGAACGCCGTGGGGGGCCCCACGTACGGCTGTCCCAGCCGGCTGAAGAGGATCCGAAGCATGGCGTTGGCATCCGTGGCGGTGCCCACCGTGGAACGCGGGTTGGCGCCCATCCGCTCCTGGTCCACGATGATTGCCGTCGTGAGGCCTTCGAGCAGGTCCACTTCGGGCCGGGCCAGGTTCGGCATGAAGCCCTGCACGAAGGCGCTGTAGGTCTCGTTGATCATCCGCTGCGACTCTGCAGCGATGGTGCTGAACACCAGCGAGCTCTTGCCCGAGCCGGAGACCCCGGTGAATACCGTGAGCCGCCGCTTCGGGAGTTCGACGCTGATGTCCTTGAGGTTGTTCTCACGCGCGCCCTGCACGCGGATCAGATCGTGGCTGTCGGCAGGTTCCAGCGCGGGCGACTGCGTGTCCGTCCTCGTGACAATGCTCATCGTGGCTCCATTGGTTGAGGGGCCCGCCTTCGCGGCCTCCGTCGGCGTCGTCTGGCTCTATCTAACCAGCTTCGGGGTCCGGTCCGGTCTCGCCCGGCCCCGCGGCGGAACAGGACCCGGGAAAGTTATTTGTCTTCAAGCAGCCCGAGGACGTTGCCGTCAGGGTCGGTGACGGTGGCCACCATGCGGCCGCCGCCGACGTCGTGCGCCGGCTCCTTCACGGTGGCACCGGCGGCGGTCACCTCGGCCAGCTTCGCCTCGATGTCCGGCACGTGCCAGTAGGCCACCGGTGAGGTCATGGCCTGCGGCCCGCCGCCGGGCACCAGTCCGATGTGCTGGCCGGCGGCATCGAAGCCGACGTAGTAGGGCCCCTCGGTCTGGGGCGCTACGCCGAGCAGGGCGGCGTAAACGGCTGTCGCAGCCGCCAGGTCGGAAACGGGATGCAGTACGGTCTTGATTCCCTGGGTTGAAGAGCCGGTCATGGTCACTCCTGAGGTGTTGGATCTGGTCGGGATGGTTAGGCTGAGGACGAACGGAAAGTCCGGAAAGGCAGCCCGGTCGCCCGGCCGGCAATTTCGCCGTCGGTTGTTCGCCTTCGTCGTGCGCAGGCCGCGAAAGGACGCCGGACCGCCGGGCTGGTCACATGCGAGATCGTGCCATGTGCTACCGGAGTTGTCTAGCGCCGCCAGGGACCCTCTGCCGCTGAGCCAAGGCCGCTTCAGCGGGGACGAGGAACTCTTCTCGGCCGGGCTGAAGATGCTGGTCAGGGGCATGATCCGGTCCGGGCACATCCATTGTCTTAAGCTCCGGTGTCGCTAAGAATGAACGAATGACGGTCTATGTGCGCGCCCTCGAAACTGCTGTTCCGCCGACATTGCTTGTCCAGACGGAAGCCCGTGACGTCTTTGCCGCCCAGCCCGGCCTGACACGGCTCGGTTCACGGCTGGTGGCCACGTGCTTCGACTCGGCCGCGATTGACACGCGGTACACGGCGGTCGAGGAACTGACCATGGACTCCCGGGCAGTCAATCCGCAATTTTTCGACCCCGGCACCGGCCTGCTCCGCAGTCCCAGCACCAAGGCCCGCAACGACCTCTTCGCCACCGAGGCCACGAAGCTGTTCATCGAGGCCGCCCGCGCGGCCGTGGCTGCGTGCGCCGGCATCGATCCACCCGACATAACTCACCTCATCACCGTCTCCTGCACGGGATTCTTCAACCCCGGCCCTGACTACAAGATCGTGCGCGCCCTGGGGCTCAACCCGGCGGTGCAGCGGTACCACCTGGGCTTCATGGGCTGCTATGCGGCGTTCCCGGCGCTCCGTGCCGCCAAGTCCTTCTGCGAGGCGGATCCGGAGGCCGTTGTCCTCATCGTGTGCGCAGAGCTGTGCTCGCTCCATGTCCGGACGTCCAACGATCCGGACGCCATCATGGGGTCCGCGCTGTTCGCGGACGGCGCCGCGGCCGCCGTCGTGACGGCGCGGGAGGTTCCCGAGTCAACGGCGCTGTTCCAGCTGGACCACTTCGAGACTGTCCTGACCCCCGTGGGTGAAGACTCAATGGCATGGAACATCGGTGATGAGGGCTTTGAAATGGTCCTCGGAAACTACGTGCCGCACATCATCGACGACCACATCGTGGGCGCCCTGGAGCCGCTGCTGGCCCGCGACGCCTCGCTGAGCGGACTCCCGTACCGGGACATCACGCACTGGGCCATCCATCCCGGCGGCCGGAGCATTCTGGACAAGGTCCAGTCCCGGCTCGAGCTCACGGACGAACAGCTGGTCCCGGCCCGCGAGACGCTGCGGAATTTCGGCAACATGAGCAGCGCCACGGTGATGTTTGTCCTCAAGCACATCCTCGACCTCCCGCCGCGTGAAGGCGATGAACGCATCTGCTCAATGGCTTTTGGGCCCGGGCTGACCGTGGAAACCGGACTCTTCACCAAGGTTCGGCAACCCCTGCCGGACATTCCGTTGCCCGCCGGTGAGGCCGAATCGTCCCTCGCCTGACCTGTCATGGGAATCCTGGGAGCCCGCGACACCCACGCCGTTGAAGAGATGGACCGGCCGGACTGCGACCCGGACCGCCTTGACCGCACCTACAGGCAGTTTGCGCTGGTCAACCGCGCTTTGTCCGGCTGGCACGGCCTGTATCGCCGCAGGGTACGGCCGCTCCTCCCACGGACGGGCCCGGCCAGTCTCCTGGACGTAGGCTCTGGCGGAGGCGACGTGGCCCTGATGTTCGCCCGCTGGGCCGCCACGGACGGAATTGATCTCCGGGTCACCGGCATCGATCCGGACGAGCGGGCCTACCGCTTTGCCGCGAACCGGGAGCCGGTGCCGGGTGTGCGGTTCCGCCAGGCCACGAGCGCCGAGCTTGTCGCGGAGGGCGCGGCATACGACGTCGTGATTTCGAACCATGTGCTGCACCACCTGGACGCGCGCGAACTGCAGTCATTCCTCGGCGACTCGGCCGCGCTGGCCCGGGGTGCTGCGTTCCACAACGACCTCCGGCGCAGCGCGGCGGCCTACGCCCTGTTTGCGGCCGCCGCGCTGCCGCTGACGGGCTCGTACATCCGGCGCGACGGCCTGACCTCCATCAGGCGCAGCTACACCGTTCCGGAACTCGCCGCCGTCGTCCCCAACGGCTGGACAGCCGAGCCCCACTCCCCGTTCCATTGCCTGCTCACGTACCGCAAGGGGGCTGCATGACCGATGTCCTGATCGTGGGCGGCGGGCCGGTGGGCCTGTATCTGGGCGCGCTGTTGCTGCAGCAAGGGGTGTCGGTCCGGATCCTGGAGAAGCGAACCGGCCGAAACGCGCACACGAGGGCCATCGGCATCCATCCCCCGGCACTCGCCGCCCTGGCCCGCATCGGGGTGGCCTCGGCGCTCGTCGCCCAGGGTATCCCGATCCGCCGCGGCCAAGCTGTCAGTGCCGGCCGCGAGATCGCGGACATGCCGTTTGGGCCTGTGTCCGACCGCTCCCCCTTTGTCCTCGCCGTTCCCCAGCCGGTCACCGAGTCAGTCCTTGAGAGGCGCCTTCTTGAGCTCGACGGCGGCGCGCTGCTGCGCGGGGCTGAGGTGACGGACATGCACGACGACGGGGGCCGGGTCACGCTGGACGTCGCCGGGGCCGGCACCGGCGCGGGCGGTGCGGCGGGGCTGTCCGCCGCGCTCGCGGTCGGGGCGGACGGCGCCAATTCGACCGTGCGCCGGCTGCTGTCAGTGCCTGCTCGCGAAAAGCGGTATCCGGACCACTACCTGATGGGCGATTTTCCCGAATCCACCGCTTATGGCAGCGATGCGGCCCTGTTCCTCGAGGAAGACGGCATAGTGGAGTCCTTTCCGCTGCCCGGCGGCGTGCGCCGGTGGGTGGTCAGGCTGGCGCGCCCGCCGGTCCGTCCAGACGCCGCCGATCTCGCCGGGCTCGTCGCGGCCAGGACGGGGTGGCGGTGGACGCCTCCTGCAACAGCATGCTCAGCAGCTTCGGCGTGCGCTCGCGGCTGGCCTCCCGCATGGTGGCCGGCAGGACGGCGCTTATCGGGGACGCCGCCCACGAAATTAGCCCCATCGGCGGCCAGGGCATGAACCTTGGCTGGCTCGACGCCGAGGCCCTGCTGCCGGTCATCGTTGCCGCACTGAACGGCGAGCCGACCGGCACCGCGCTTCGCTGCTTCGATGCGCAGCGCCGCCGGGCCGCCACGGCAGCCAGGCGCCAGGCGGAGGTAAATATGGCGCTCGGCAGGCCGCTCCCGGGCGGCGTGCTGCGGGCCCGAAACGCTGCCATCGCCCGGGTGGCTGCGGTTCCGGCGTTCAATGAGTTCGTGGCCAGGCGCTTCACCATGCAATGAGCCGGCAGTCCTCATGCGGTGGCGCGGTCCCGGGCCTAGACTGCAAGCATGCGTTCGCGACCGTGGACAGCCCGACGCCGGAACATGGGTGCCGCCGTCGTTCTCGCCGCAGCGGCGTTACTGGCACCGGCAGCATGCAGCCTGCCCGAGGCGACCCGCACGCCGCCGAGTCCGTCGGCCGGTACTCCGACGGCGCCGCCCCTCACGGCCATGGTGAACCAGTTCCGGGACAACTACGGGAAGCAGATCGTCGAGATCCAGCTGACCAACAACAGCTCACACACGATCACAGTCCAGGCAGCGGGCCTCGGCACCCCGCTCTTCGCCGCCGGGATTGCCTGGCGGGCCTCGCCGGACGGAGCCGGGATTCCGCCCGGTCAGGCCAAGAGCCTGCCGGCGCACCTGACGGCCGCCAACTGCGCGGCGGGCACCGGCACCGGGAGTCCCGGCGACGCCCAGGATCCTGTGTCCGTCACGGTCCGGCTGTCGCCCGGCGGTGCGCACGAGAGCCTCCCCGCCACGGACCCGTTTGGTGTCCTCCCGCGGAACAACACCGAACAGTGCCTGGCCAGGGACGCGGGCTCCGTGGCCACGATTGGTCTTGGGCCGGCGCTTGAAATCTCCCGCGATGGCAAGGGTGCCCTGTTGCGGCTCTCCGTCCGTCCGTCGGTCCGCACTCCGCCCGAACAGCAGGGCGGCGCCAGCCGGCTGGTCATCGAGCGCATCGACGGCACGCCGCTGCTGGCCGAGGACCCGGCAAGGCCTTGGCCGCTGGACTTGACCGTAGACGCCGGTGGTCCCGCCCAAGAACTCGAACTCGGAATCCGCCCGGCCCGCTGCGATCCGCATGCCGTGGCCGAGGACAAGGTAGGCACCGTCATCCCGCTGCGCGTCAGGGTGGGCGCCCGGACGGGCATCCTAAAGATCGCTGCGGACAGGGATCTGAGGGGCAGGATCCTTGACTTTGTCACGGTCGCGTGTGCCCGCACCACTAGGCTGTCCCCATGAGCCAAGCATCACCGCCTACGTCCCTCAGCCCGGCCACAATCCGGGAACTCGTGCAGGAAATGCTCGCCGCGGACACGTTGCCGCCCATCGTGCAGGCCGGCCACCCGGTGCTGCGCCAGCACGCCGCGCCGTTCGACGGCCAGCTGGAAGCGGCTGAACTCAGCCAGCTCATAGCGCTGATGAGGAAGGTCATGCACGAGGCCCCCGGGGTCGGGCTGGCCGCCCCGCAACTGGGCATTCCGCTGCAGCTGGCCGTCCTTGAGGACCAGTTCGAAATCGACGAGGAAACCGCCGCGGCTCGCGGCCGGGTTCCGCTGGACTTCTTCGCAATCCTCAACCCGTCCTACACTCCGCTCGGCGACGCGACTGCGGCGTTCTTCGAAGGGTGCCTCTCCGTCTCGGGGCTGCAGGCCGTGGTGGAGCGCCCGGAGCGGGTCCGTCTCGACTTCGTGACACCGGAGGGCGGGCCGGCCAGCCGGGACTTTTCCGGCTGGCAGGCTCGGATCGTCCAGCATGAGACCGACCACCTGCAGGGAACGCTGTACCTCGACCGCGCCGAACTTCGCTCGCTCAGCACCAACAGCGAGTACGGCGCACGCTGGGCGGAGCCGGGCATCGGCAGAGCCCGGCAGGAACTCGGCTTCATGGGCGGGCGGCCGGGAAGTGCCGGCACGCCTGACGCGTCGGGCCAGCGGGACGCGTCGGGCTAGCTGGACGGGTCAGGCTGGCTGGACGGCCCGGGATTCCCGGCGGTGGGCAGGAACCGCGACCACCACGCCAGGATGTGCTCAAAACGCTGCCGGCGGTGATGCGGCGTGCCGGACCGCGAGAGCTCGTGATCCTCCCCGGGGAACACAAGGAAGGCCGACTCCACACCCTGCTGCTTCAGCATGGTGAAGTACCGCTGGCCCTGTTCCACCGGGCAGCGCAGGTCGTCCTCGCTGTGGATCACGAGGGTGGGTGTCCTGACGGCGGCAATCGCTGCCATGGGACTCTGTGCCGCCACCAGCTCTTCCGAGCGGCCGTTATATTCGCCCCCGAAGAACCACCCGATGTCCGATGATCCGGCAAAGCTGACGGGATCCAGGAAGCCGCGTTCCACGATGGCCGCTTTGAAACGGTGGTCCTGGCTGATGGTCCAGGCGGTGAGGTAGCCGCCGTAGGAGCCGCCCATGATTCCCACGGCATCCTGATCCAGCGAGGAGAATTTCTCCACGGCACCGTCGAGGAAGGCGAGCACGTCCTGCATGTCCACAGTTCCCATCCGCTCCTTGATGGACCTGCCGTGAGCCTGGCCGTAGCCCGCCGAGCCGCGCGGGTTGCACATCACCACCGCGTAGCCTGCCTCGGCATACACCTGCGCTTCGTCAAACAGGGCGACTGTGTACTGTGCGAACGGACCGCCGTGGATGTTCAGGAGCACCGGATGCGGGCCTTTGCCCGGGGGCATCAGCACCCACCCGTGCACGGGGTAGCCGTCGGCCGAGGGGAACGTCAGCTCCTGCGGCTCAATGATTCCGGCCTCCGTGCGGAGCGCCGACGAAAAGTCCGTCAGGAGCCGGAGCTGGCCGCCTTCGAGAACACAGACGTCACCGGTCGTGGCGGAATCAGCGACGCTGACGTACACCGAGCCTCCTGCCGCAGCGGCTCCCGTAACAACCCTGTCGCCGTGGACCAGGAGCGCGTGGCTGCCGGTGGCGCTGAACTCCAGCAGCTCAACGGTGCCCTGCGCGTTGTTGACCACCAGGACGCCATCGTTTCCCCGGAGTTCAAGGCGGGCGCCCGGCGCAGCGACGTCCATGTGTTCTGCGCCGCTTAGCGCCCGCGCCCCGCCGCCTGCTGCGGGCATGACGTGCAGGACGGTGTTCTTGGCCACAAAGTCCTGGCCCGTGGTGCCGAGGTCCTGCGCCGTGAAGAACAGCCATTTTCCGTCCGACGATTCGCGGACGTCCTGGACTGTCTGCGGCCCGGCGTTGGCCTCGACGCGAGCCGTCTCGCCGCCGTCGGCCGGAACGCGGTAGATGCCGCTGACCAGGTCCTGGTCGCTGGCTTCGTGCAGGGCTGCGACGAAGTACACGGACGTCCCGTCGCTGCTGAAGGACTCGCCGGTGTGGTCTGTCGCCGCCGTGGTGAGCTGCCGGGCGTCGGGAAGGCCTGCCACTTTCGCCCCGCCGCCGGCCGCCGGGGGCTGGTTCCTGTCCTTGAGGGCGCGCCCCGCGGGCTGGACTGCCGGCTCCGTCCCCAGGTCCGGCACTTCCAGCGTGAAAAGCTGAAGCGGCTTGTCCCGGGTATACCCCACGCCATTCATCCTGTACTTGAAATCCGTGATGAGGCGGGCATCTTCACCGCCGGAACTGACGCCGTCCAGCGTGCCGTAACGCCCGGCTTCCGGCTCCCGGGAACCAAAAACAATCCGTTGGGAATCAGGCGCCCACGCGAACGATGAGACACCCAGGGCGCGGTCAGTCAGTGCCTGGGGCTCGCCGCCGGCGGCTTCCACCACGTGGAGCTGGGGCTTGCCGCCCGGTGCGGCGCGGAGAAACGCCAGCACCCGTCCGTCCGGCGAAAACACCGGGGCCGTGTCACGGAAGCCACGGGTTATCAGCCTCGGCCGTTTTTCGGGGTCCTGCGGTACGCTCCACAGCTGACCGACGTCGGCGTCGGCCTCGAAGTCGGGACGCGTCACCGAAACGACGGCACGCGTGCCGTCGGGATGGACGGCAGGCGCGGAGACGGACTTGAGCAGCGGCAGATGTTCAGGCTTCACCCACGTGAGCCTAGCGTTTCCCGCGCGGCGTGTGAAACACCTCACGTCCCCCTTCACCGGCGCCGCAGCATCAGCCCTAGGATTGTCCGTATGCCTCCCCGCCTGCCGTCCCTGCTGTGCCCTGTCTGCCGGAAGACGCTCTCCCCCGCCTTTGGTGACGGTGACGGCGCCGCCCGGCCCCGTGCCCTGGCCTGCGCGGAGGGCCACAGCTTCGACGCCGCCCGGCAGGGCTATTTCAACCTGCTGGTGGGTAAGGGAACCGCCTTCCAGCCGGATTCCGCCGACATGGTGGCCGCCCGGGCCGCCTTCCTCGACGCCGGGCATTACCGGCCGCTTGCCGCCGCGGTCGAGATGTGTATAAGAGACAGGCGCGGCGGCCCCCCGCGCTGCAAGGCCCCGAACCGGCCGTGCTTGACTCCGGAACGGGCACGGGCCACTACCTCCGGGCCGTCCTGGACGGCGCCGGCAGCGCCGGCCGCATCGCCGCCGTAGGCCTGGACATTTCGAAGTTCGCGCTCCGGCGGGCGGCGAAACTGTCTCTTATACACATCTAGATGTGTATAAGAGACAGAACCTGGTCAGCGACGTCTGGCAGCAGTTCCCGGTGGCGGACACCGCCGTCGATGTCGTTACCGTGGTCTTCGCGCCCCGGAACCCAGCCGAATTCGCCCGTGTCCTCAAGCCGTCGGGGCGGCTCATCGTGGTGACCCCGAGGCCAGGCCACCTCGCCGAAATTGCTAGCCAGGCCGGCATGCTCGGAATCGAACCGGCGAAGGACGAACGGCTGGCCGACGCGCTCACGGGCCACTTCGAGCTGCTGTCAGCGCAGGACGTTGATCTGGCCCTCGCGTTGTCCCCGCAGGACGTGGCCAACTTGGCGCTGATGGGCCCCGCCGGCCACCACACAGACCGGCCGGAGCTCACGGCCAGGCTCGCTGGCTTTCCCGCAGTCACCGCTGTCTCCGGGAAGTTCCGCATCAGCGTATTTGTGCCCCGAAAAACCGCAGCCGCATAACGGCTTGGCCACGTTCCGGCGCCTGCCGAAACTCCACCCCCAGCTCCCCGCCGCTTCGGTCTAGGATGGAAGAAAGTTACGGAGGGTCTGCCCCGCAGCCCCCGGAATCAAGGGGGATACGGATGTTTGAATGGCTCGGCCAAAACTGGTGGGCACTCTGGCTCACTGTCTTCCTGGTCTTCGCGGCCGTGGAAATGCTGACCCTTGATCTCTTCTTCATCATGCTTGGCGGCGGCGCCCTGGCCGGACTCGTGGCCGACTTCGCCGGCGCCGATTTCTGGCTTCAGATCGTCGTGTTCTGCGTCGTATCGCTGCTCATGATCGCGTTCGTCCGCCCGGTCACCCTCAAGCACCTGCACAAGGGTCCGGCCGACCAGCGCACCAACGTTGACCGCCTAATCGGCGAATCCGCACTCGTCATGGAGGCGGTGTCCGCCACCGGAGGCCGGGTCAAGATCGGCGGCGACGTCTGGAGCGCGCGTTCCGAATCCGGCGTCCTGACTGAGGGCCAGCGGGTCATCGTAGCCGCCATTGACGGCGCAACGGCGGTAGTGGCACCGCAGGCCGAAACGTCCATCCAGTAACGCGGACACAAAGATTTCTGCTGCCGCTGTTCCGGTGTCAGGAGATGTGGCGGGCGATCCGCCAAGGTAGAGCTTCACTGAATTTGGGGAGAAGGAGAAGTATGGATAGCCCAGGAGGAGTCGCCGTCACTTTCGTGATGCTGGTCCTGATCGTTTTTGTCGTCATTGTGCTGGTCCGCTCGGTGCGGATCGTGCCGCAGGCCCGGGCCGGAGTGGTTGAGCGCCTCGGAAAGTACCAGCGGACCCTCAACCCCGGCCTGACCATCCTCATCCCGTTTGTTGACCGGCTGCTGCCGCTCCTGGATCTCCGCGAGCAGGTTGTTTCGTTTCCGCCGCAACCTGTCATCACAGAGGACAACCTCGTGGTGTCCATCGACACCGTGGTCTATTTCCAGGTGACTGATCCGCGGGCCGCCACGTACGAAATCGCCAACTACATCCAGGCCGTGGAGCAGTTGACCACCACCACGCTCCGCAACGTCGTCGGCGGATTGAACCTGGAAGAGGCGCTGACGTCGCGGGACCAGATAAACGGGCAGCTCCGCGGCGTCCTGGACGAGGCCACTGGCCGTTGGGGCATCCGGGTGTCCCGCGTGGAGCTGAAGGCGATTGATCCGCCCCACTCCATCCAGGATTCGATGGAAAAGCAGATGAGGGCCGAACGCGACCGCCGGGCCGCGATCCTGACAGCCGAAGGCACCAAGCAGTCGGCCATCCTGACGGCCGAAGGCCAGCGGCAGGCCGCCATCCTCAAAGCCGAGGGTGATGCCAAGGCGGCCATTCTTCGCGCCGACGGCGAGGCCCAGGCTATCCAGAAGGTCTTCGACGCCATCCACAAGGGCAATCCGGACCAGAAGCTCCTCGCCTACCAGTACCTCCAGACGCTGCCCAAGCTCGCCGAAGGCACGTCCAACAAGCTGTGGATCATTCCGAGCGAAGTGGGCGAAGCGTTGAAAGGCATTGGCAACGCGCTGGGCGGAACCAACCCGGATCCGCGCTCGGGCGATCTGTTCGGGCCCGGCCCTGATGCGGGCAAACAGCCCGAATCTTAGGCCCGCACCGAAGCAGGCTGTCCTGAAGTAGGCCGCAGAGGAAAGGGAGGCACGCCGCCAGCGTGTCTCCCTTTTTCCTCCCCGGGGCCCTCGACCCCGGCCCGGGACCTGCGCGAGCGGACAGTCCGGCGGCGGACCACGCATTGCCGTCAGTGCGGGGAAACCGTATAATAGTATATTTGTCCGGCCGGATCAGTCCGGGCGGAACAACAATGCTTGGCAAAGCGTTTCATTTAGTGATGCTACGTAGAGCAACACCGTAGTCCGGAGGCCGTGTTTTAGCCTTCGGCTAGCGCGGAGCCCGACTCCGCGAACCGACCAGAGGGAGAAATCATGAGCGATCGCAGCCTGCGGGGTATGCGGCTTGGCGCACAAAGCATGGAGACCGAATCCGGCGTGGAGCCGGCTCCGCGTCAGCGGGTTGAGTACCGGTGCGAGGACGGCGAACAGGTGTTTGTCACCTTCTCCTCAGAAGCCGAAATCCCCCCTGTATGGGTCTCCAAGACCGGCAAGGAAGCGCTGCTCGTCGATGGCGAACGCCCCGATACCAGCAACGAAAAAGCCGTCCGCACGCACTGGGACATGCTGCTGGAACGCCGGTCCCTTCCCGAGCTTGAGCAGATCCTCGAAGACCGCCTCACCATTCTGCGCGAACGCCGCGGCGAGCGGCGCACTGCCTAGCCGGCACTAACACACAGGGCCAATACGCGGGAAGGCCGGATCCGCTGCGTTTCTTGAACGCAGCGGATCCGGCCTTTTTCGTGTTCGGTTCGGGCTGTTAGGCCCGGCTATCCGTCCGGTCTTTTCCGGTCAACTTGTTCCAGCGTGCCGTCAGGCCCCACTTCGTCACGTTGAGCATGGCCTCGACGACAATGTTGCCGCTCATCTTCGAGGCGCCCAGCTCGCGTTCAACGAACGTAATGGGCCGTTCCACGATGGTGAGTCCCATTTTGGCGACGCGCCAGGCCAGGTCCACTTGGAAGCCGTAGCCCACGGACTCGATCTGGTCGAGGTTCAGCTTCTCGAGGGTGGTGCGCCGGAAGGCGCGGTAGCCGCCGGTGACGTCCTTGATTTTGACGCCAAGCATGATGCGTGAATACGTGCTCCCGATGCGGGAAATCGCCTGCCGGTAGAGCGGCCAGTTGACCACCTTTCCTCCGCGTACCCACCGGGAGCCCATGGCAAGGTCAGCGCCCTGCTCCACGGCTTCCAGGAGCTGCGGCAGCTGCTCAGGCTGGTGCGATCCGTCGGCGTCCATTTCGACGAGGACGTCATACCCGGCGTTCAGGCCCCACTTGAAGCCCGCGATATAGGCCGCCCCCAGGCCTTCCTTGCCCTTGCGGTGCAGGACGTGAACCTGGCTGTCTTCGGCAGCGACGCTGTCCGCCAGCTGTCCGGTGCCGTCCGGGCTGTTGTCGTCCACGACCAGGACGTCGGAGGCCGGCACAGCGGCACGCAGACGGCCGAGCGTTATGGGGAGCGACTCCAGCTCGTTGTAGGTGGGAATGATGGTGAGGACACGCACAGGGAGGCCTTTCCTGGATGGGAGCGGTCAGCGCGCGTGGAGCACGGCGGGACAGCCGGCTCGCAAAGCGCAACTCCCCATTATACGGGCCCGTTGCGGCCCGGCTTCCCGCAGTCACCGGGTCCCGCCGCATATGACGAAAGCCCCGATGAGCACGCCCAGGGATGCCACGGGCAGGTCCACGCTGCTGCGGGCCAGTTCCCGATGACGCGATGTACGCTAAGGGAACTGTTTTCTGCTGCGTTGTGGACCTGCCCCGGAATGCCGCCGCCACGAGTCACCAAGCGCTTTTCGCGTTCCAAAAGGTGAAGCGGCGGCCAGACAGATACTGCTCCAGAAGCACCCGTCCGTTGACCCTCAATGCTACGGACTGCCGTTTGCCTGTCAACCGGCCCCTGACCTGCTCTTACGTGCATCGCCGCAGGTCAGGGCAGGATTCGGCGCCTGCAAACATGCGCCGAATCCTGCTTGGATGGCGGTTTATTGCGGCGGCCGCGCCAGCCCGGGTCAGGCGCGAAGAATGTGGGCGGAAAACAGTTCCTGCCCGTTCCGCACGGTCTGGAGGCAGCGCGGGTCACTGCCGGTGTCCAGTGCAGGAAGGAGCGGCGTCCGGGCGCGCGGATCGGTGCTCCAGGACTGGACCCTGCCGTCGGCCACCTGGACCATGAGTTCCTCGACGTCCCAGACCGCAAACGTTGCCGGAGCACCCGGCACCAGTTGGCCGGCCAACGGGTTGGCGTGCCTGGCGGCCCGCCAGCCCGCCCGGGTGTGGCCAAGGAACGCCGCCCGGGCGGAGATCCGTTGCGCAGGGTTGTTGTGCTCAAGGCAGGCCCTCACGCTGGACCACGGGCGCAGCGGGGTCACCGGGCTGTCGCTTCCGAAGCAGATGGGCACGCCGGCCGAATAGAAGGACGCAAACGGGTTCATGTTCTCGCGCCGGGAGCCCAGGCGCTGCTCGTAGAGCCGGCCGGAGCCGCCCCAAGCCGCGTCAAACCCCGGCTGGACGCTCACCGTCACTGAGTACTTAGCCAGGCGCGCTATGGCCTCGGCGTCTGCCATTTCCACGTGTTCGAAGCGGTGGCCGGCCGCGCGGATCCGCTGCTCCCCCACTTCCGCGGCAGCCAGGTCCAGCGCTTCCAGGGCGGCGTCGAGGCCGGCGTCGCCGATGATGTGGAACCCGCCCTGGATGCCCAGCAGGGAGCAGGCGGCCAGGTGTGCGGCCGCCTCCTCCGCGGAAAGATAGGTTGTTCCCTTCTCCCCCGGGGCATCCGTGTACGGCGACCGGAGGGAAGCCGTCCGGGATCCGATGGAACCGTCGATGTTCAGGTCGCCGGCAAGCCCTCGGACCGGAACCCCGAGCTCGGCGAGCAGGGCCTCGGCGTCCGTCGCCGACGTCGTCAGTTGACCCCAGTAAGGCAGAACTTCGGGCAGGGGCACGGAATCTGCTCCGGCATTCCAGCCGGCGGCCAGCTGCAGATCGAGCGGGCTCCCGATGTGGGGTGCGCCCATTTCGGCCAGCGCCACGTACCCGTTGGCCGCGGCTTCGTCCAGTGCCCGCCTCTGGTGGTCTTTCAATTCGGCCGCGGAGAGCTGCCTGGTGGCCAGCCGTGCCGCGGCATGTGCCTCCCGTTTGATGTGGCCGCCGGGCGCGAACCCGTCACGGTCCTGCAGGCCGGCCGCCGCAGCCAACGCGGAAGACACGAGCGCCGAGTGGGCATCCACCCGGGACAGGTAGACGGGCCGGCCGCCGGCAGCGCGCTCCAGCTCGCCGGGCTCCGGGAGCGCGGGATCATCCCACAGTGACTCGTCCCAGCCGTGTCCCAGGATGGTGCCTGCGCCGCCGGCTGCGGCCACGGCATCCAGCAGCTCCCGGGCCGAGCGGACGTCGCCCAGCTGGAGCCCGCCCAGGGCAATGCCCGTCTCCGTCAGGTGTGCGTGGGAATCCACGAATCCGGGGGCCAGCAGCGCGCCGCGGAGATCGATGACTTCCATGGAACTGTCCGCGATCGACGTCGCCGCCTGTTCCGAGCCCACCCAGGCAATGGTGTCACCGTCCACGAGCATGGCGGTGGCGAAAGGGTCAGCCGCCGTGTAGACGGAGCCGTTCCGGTATAGCGTCACCTTCGACGGTCCGGAAGCGGCCTGGGCGCGCGCGTGTGCGTCGGTCATGGGGGTGGAACTCCTTGGGGTATCTGATGCGGACGTGGCCGGAACAGCAGGATTCAGACCACGGTGGAGTAGGCCACGACTCCCCGCCTGACAAGTTTGATGGCTTCGGCGCACAGCCGGGCAAGCCGTGGGTCCAGGCCCGGGATCTTGGCCAGCTGGTCCAGCAGGTCAATCACCTGCTTGACCCACCGGACAAAGTCGCCGGCCGCGAGGTCCGTGCCGTTGAGCACCTCCTGGAGGTGGCGCCCGCGCGCCCACTTGTACATGGGCCAGATCAGGCCGAGCTCCGGTTCCCCTGTGAGGGGGAGCTTGTTCTGTTCCTCCACGTCTTCCAACGCCGACCATTCCCGCACCACGATGTCCACAGCAGTTTCGAGCGAGATGCTGGGCATGCGGGGGCGTAGGCCGCGGTCCTCCCGCTTGGCCTGGTACACGAGGACGCTGGCGAAGGCCGCGACTTCCACTGCGTCGAGGTCGTCGAACGCACCCTGGCGCAGTGCCTGGGAGATCAGGAGGTCCTTCTCGCCGTAGATCCGCCGCAGGCGCTGCCCGTCGGAGCTGATGCTGTGCTTGCCCGGCTCCGGAGTTTCAAGGTACCCGTAGGCGGACAGGACATCGCACACGCGGTCGAAGGTCTTGGCGATGGTGTTGGTGCGGCCCTGGATCTGGCGGACCAGGCCGTCCGTTTCCTTCCGCAGCTTCCACCAGCGTTCCGACCACCGGGCGTGGTCCTCACGCTCACTGCAGCCGTGGCAGGGGTGGGCGCGCAGGGCCCGACGCAGGTCGGCGATCTTCTTTTCCTGGTTCGGAAGGGCTGTGCCCAGGCCGAAGTCGTTATTGCGGCTGCTGCCCCTGGCCGGCGGCCGGTTCTCCCGCAGCGCGTTGCGAACGGAGGAGGCAAGGTCCCGCCGGGATTTGGGGACTTTCGCGTTGAAGGACTTGGGGATCCGGATCCTTGTCAGCGGCGAGATGGGCCCCTCGAGGTCGTCGATGCCGATTCTGCGCAGCTGGCTTTCCAGCGTGAGCACGGCAGGCCGAGGCTCGCGGGAGGAGTGGTCCGAACTTAGTACCACCGCAACGCCGGGTGCCCTGCCTGCCGGGACGTCCACAACGTCGCCCGGCAGCAGGCGGCTCAGGGAATCCTCGTTGAGCGACTTCCGCGCCCGCGACTTGCTGCGTGACGTGAAGTTTTCGGCGTCGGAGAGCTCCCGCCGCAGCCGGGCGTATTCAGTAAAGTCGCCCAGGTGGCAGGTCATGGATTTGGCATAGCCGGCCAGGGACTCTTCGCGGCTGCGCACCTGCTTGGCCAGTCCCACCACCGACCGGTCCGCTTGGAACTGGGCGAAGGAGGATTCAAGGATCTCCCGTGCCCGCGGGCGGCCGAACTGGGCGAGCAGGTTGATGCTCATGTTGTAGGTGGGCCTGAAGCTGGAGTTCAGCGGATAGGTCCGCCGCGATGCCAGGCCGGCCACCGCCGCGGGATCCGTGCCGGGCTGCCAGAGGACCACGGCGTGGCCTTCGACGTCGATGCCGCGGCGTCCGGCCCTGCCGGTCAGCTGGGTGTACTCCCCCGCGGTGATGTCCACGTGGGCCTCACCGTTGAATTTGTCGAGCTTCTCCAGGACCACCGAGCGGGCCGGCATGTTGACCCCGAGGGCCAGGGTCTCCGTGGCGAACACCGCCTTGACCAGGCCCTCGGCGAAGAGCTTTTCGACGACCTCCTTGAAGGTGGGCAGCATTCCCGCGTGGTGCGCCGCGATGCCCCTCAGAAGCCCCTCACGCCAGCTCCAGAATCCCAGCACCTCAAGGTCGTCCGAGGGAATGTCCTGGCCCGCCTCGTCGACACGCTGGGCGATGATCCGCTGTTCCTTCTCGGTGGTCAGCCAAAGCCCAGCGGCCACGCACTGCGAAACCGCGGCGTCGCAGCCTGCCCGGGAAAAGATGAACGTGATGGCGGGCAGGAGATCCTGCCGGTCCAGGCTGGCGATAACCTGCGGCCGGCTGGCTTTCCGGACGGCCGTGCGCGGCGGAGTCTGCTGGGACCGGTCGTCGGCCCGCTGCCGGTGCTGTCTCTTATACACATCTAGATGTGTATAAGAGACAGCGGCCGCCGTGGCCGAAGCGCCCCTGGAAGTTCAGCTGGCTTTCGGCCCTGGCCATGGACAGGAGCTCCGGGTTGACCTCGAAGCCGCGTTGGCCGGCGTCTGCGGGACTCGGTGCCGCCGGCAGTGCGGAGGCGGCGACGGGGTCGCCTTCGGGCGCGATTTCGTCGAAGGTGGTCTCCCCGGCGAACAGGTCAACAATTTCCTTGCCCACCATCACGTGCTGCCACAACGGAACGGGCCGGTGCTCGGACACGATGACGTCCGTGTCTCCCCGGACGGTGTCCAGCCACGCGCCGAACTCCTCGGCGTTGGAGACGGTGGCGCTCAGCGAGGCCACCTGGACTTCGCTGGGCAGGTGGATGATCACTTCCTCCCACACGGCGCCCCTGAAGCGGTCGGCCAGGTAATGGACTTCGTCCATCACCACGAAGCCGAGGTCGTCCAGGGATGCTGAGTCCGCGTAGAGCATGTTGCGCAGCACCTCGGTGGTCATCACCACCACTGGCGCTTCGCCGTTGATGCTGGTGTCCCCCGTCAGCAGCCCCACATTCTGCGCACCGTACTTTTCCGCGAGCTCGGAGTACTTCTGGTTGCTCAGGGCCTTGATGGGGGTGGTGTAGAACGCTTTCAGTCGGCGCTCCAGCGCCAGATAGATGGCGAACTCGCCCACGATGGTCTTGCCCGCGCCGGTGGGTGCGGCCACGAGGACTCCGCGGCCTTCCTGAAGCGATCTGCACGCCTGCCGCTGGAAATCATCCAGGTCAAAGTCCAAGGTCAGGGCGAAGGAACCCAGGTGGGTTTTGGATTCCGCCGTCCGTTCGGCACTGGCCCGGTAGCGTTCGGATGGCGACGGTGAACCGGTTGTGGTGGACATGCCTCAAGCCTAGCGGGGACGGCGCTAGAGATTCCTCAGTTCGCTGCCCGGAGTCGCAATGTCCGCAGTGGCCTCGGTCTCAGCGGTCTGCTTCGCCGCGCGGCGGTCGCGCCGGCGGTCGTTGAGGATGCACAGGCCGATGGCGGCGAAGAAGAGCAGCAGCAGCGGCCCGGCCAGCAGGAACATGGACAGGGCGTCAGCCCCGGGAGCCGCCACGGCGGCAAGGACGAAGACGAGGAACACCGTGATGCGCCATGCCTTCAGGATGGTATGGCCGCGGATGATGCCCGCCATGTTGATGCCCACGAGGACCACGGGCACCAGGAAGGCCAGGCCGAGGAAAAGCACCATGCGGGTGACGAAGTCCACGTAATCGCGGGCGTCAATGAGGTTGGAGAACCCCGCGGGGGTGAATTGCGTGAGCGCCCGGACCACCTGGGGCGTGACCATCCAGCCCACCCAGACGCCGGCGAGGAAGAGCGGCACCGCTGCGGCCATGTAGCCGAGCGTGTACCGCCTCTCCTTGACGGTCAGCCCGGGCGTGATGAACGCCCACAGCTGGTAGATCCAGACCGGACTGGAAATGACGGCGCCGATTAGCAGCGCCAGCTGGAGCTTGAAGTCGAAGGGTGATGCGATGCTCGAGAAGTTCACGGACGATGTGCCCCCGGTGTGCTCCGCGATCCGGTCCACAGGTTCCTTGAGTGCGCTCAACACCGGATCATAGAGGATCCAGCCGCCCACGCCGCCGATAACCAGCCCGATGGCAGACTTGATCAGCCTGTTCTTGAGTTCGTTCAGGTGATCCATGAGGGCCATGCGGCCCTCCGGGTTGGCTTTGCGGCCCTTCGTCAGTGCCACTTCAGGTCAAGCGCGGTTCGACGGCGGGACGTCGGTGCCGTCGGTTGGTTCGCCGTTTGCTGCCCTGGACTGCGGGTGGTTGACAACCCTGCCCTCGACGGGGTCGGTGCCGTCGTTGGAGGCCTCTGGCTTGCCGTCGTTCTTCATTTCCTTGACCTCGGATTTGATGATCCGCATGGACTGGCCGAGGCTGCGTGCCATGGCCGGAAGTTTGGGCGCTGCGAACAGCAGCAATGCCACGATGATGATAATTACGATGGGCCACGGGCCATCAAAGAGTCGTCCCACTGGAAGTCCTTTCCTCTGCTTACATCCTACGTTTAACTGAATTCGATGTCGCGCAGCGCCTGGGGCTGGCCACGTTCCGCCTTGCGCTGGATTCGGCGCTGGCGCCGCGATTCCTTGCGGGCAGATTTGGATGCGTGGTAATCATGTCGCATCCGGTGCGGTGAGGCAAAGACAGCCCCTCCCGGCGGGACGCCTTCGGCGGGGGATGTTCCTTCTCCGGGCGTGAGTGTCTCCGGCACGGGCGCGGGCAGGTGCCCAAGCTTCTCCCCGGCGGCGCCGAGTTCCTTGACCGTGGCCATGAACTGGCGGAACAGCCGGACGCCCATCACCACGAAGAAGAGAAGGGAAAGCGCAATCAGCGCAATCCAGATAAGGATCCATGACCACCAAGGCATGCTGAGTAGTCTAGCTGGCGTACCGGGCCATGGCCGCGTCGATCCATTCCCGGGACGCGTCGGCAAGGGCTGCAGGCTCCAGGATCCGGACCGTTCCGCCGTGCTGGGCAACAAACATCGGCAGCCATGACGGGTTGCCGAACCTGATTTCCGCCACGAGGCCGCCGTCGGGCAGTGCCACTGTCCGCTCGGCGTAATAGTCGTCCGCAAGCCCGGTACCCCTGCCGGTCAGCTGAACGGTCACCAGGGTGTCGTCGTCGTTGGGCGTGAAGAGTTTTGCCGGGAACCCGCCGTCGGGCCTAAGCGGCGAGGAGACGGGCTTGCCGTTCAGTGTGAGCTCCTCGATACGGTCGAGGCGGAAGTTCCGCAGCCCGGCGGCGGAGTGGCAGTACGCCTCGAAGTACCACGTGTTGTCCATGGAATAGAGCCGCAACGGGTCAACGTCCCGCTCCGAGAGGGAATCCTTCTGCGCCGACAGGTAGACGAGATGGAGCTGCGATCCGGATTCGATGGCACTCCGGATGAGGCCGAGGTTGGCGGAATTGGCCGGCCCCACCTCCGGACCGGACAGCGCACCGGCGCGGAGCCCTTCCTCGCCGGCGGCCGCCATGAGCTTGAGCGTCACCGATTCCAGGGCGCTTCCCTCTGCGAGCTCAGGGAGGCCGTTCAGCGTCTCGAGGCCCGTCAGCAGGGCGCACGCCTCGTCCACGGTGAAGCGGACGGGCCTGTTCAGTTCCAGGGACTGGCTGATGAAGACGTGGCCGTCCTCCCACTGGATGTCGAGGAGTTCGTCGGGGTAGCCCTGCGGAAGCCCCGAACAGATCAGGATCAGCAGGTCATTTTCGAGTTCCTTGCGGGTCACCCCGAACCTGTCCGCGACGTCCTGGATATGCAGTCCCTGGTTGTGGACCAGGAACGGAACGAGCTGCAGCATCCGCTTGAGCTGGTCTTCGGAGGTCCGCTTGCGGGGCCGCTTGCCGGATCCGGCGTCAGCGAAGTCAAAGGACGGCACCGGAGCAGCCGCGAAGGCAGCGGCACTCGCCAGCCGGCGCTGCACGGCCGTGGCCAGTTCAGCGGGAGCCACCACCCGGACGTTCGGGCCGTAGGAGGCCAGTTCCTCCCCCAGCAGCTCAGCGTCACGGTACGGCACCGCCAGGCGGTCCCAGCCGCCGTCGGACGCTGCGGATCCCGCCACCGCCTCCGGAGCCACCGCCTCGCCGGCCACGACGGCGGCTGGTGCGGAACGCTTCCGCAGTCCCAGCAGCCGCCCCTTCCGGACGTCCAGGACGGCGGAGGCGAGCGGCAGCTCCGGTAGGCCGGCCAGTTCCGCCCTCACGTTGAAGGCGGCAGGAGGCGTGAATGCCTCCTTCTCCAGTACCGTGACGGCCGACGTGAAGCGGGAGAGCCGGAAGTACCGCCGGGCGGCCCGGGCGCGGTCATAACCCACGAGGTACCACTGCCCGAAGCGGCTGCCGAGGCCCCACGGCTCAACCACGCGCTCCTCCTCCCGGCCGGTGCTGCCGGCGAGGTAGCGGAAACGGACCGGATGCTGGGCGTGCATGGCCGCGACGAGGTCTTCGAAGGCCTGTCCGGCCGGCTTGATGCGGGGCTGGACCCCGGCCGGCAGCTCGACGTCGGCAAGGCCGCCGGAGGCCTGGAGCTTGCGCATGGCGTTCGTGGCGGCGGCGCCCAGGGCAGCCTGCTCCCACAGCTGCGAGGCCAGCAGCAGCACCGTCCACTCGTCCGGGGTCAGTTCCACGTCAGGAAGCCGGTTCGATTCCTTGCCGATCCGGTAGCGCGTGGTGGCAGGGTCCTCCGAGTTCCAGCCGTGGTCCATGACTGTTTCGACGTCAAAGCCGAACTCGCGCAGATCGTTCTTGTCACGTTCGAACATGCGGCCGAAAGCCGCGTCGCTGGCCGCACCGGCGTGGTAAATCTTCTCCCGGAGTTCGCTGCGGCGCAGGCCATACTTGGAGTTCAACAGGGCGATCAGGAGGTTGAGCAGGCGCTCGGTTCGTTGGGCGGACACTCTCGTTAGGTTACTAAAGCTGCCTGGGTTAAACCGCGAAAGCGCGGCAACAATGCGGAAATTCCATCCGATTGTTACCGCGCTTCCGCTGCTCAGCCAGCAGTGGCTAGCGGACGCCTACGAGGTCCACCACGAAAATCAGGGCCTCGTTGGGGCCGATCGCCCCGCCGGCGCCACGGGAACCGTAGGCCAGCTCCGAAGGGATTTCGAGGCGGCGGCGGCCGCCGACCTTCATGCCCAGCAGGCCCTGGTCCCAGCCCTGGATGACCTGGCCGACGCCGACCCGGAAGTCCAGCGGGGCGCCGCGGCCCCACGAAGCGTCGAACTCTTCGCCGGTGGACCAGGCAACACCCACGTAGTGGGTTGAGACGGTGTCGCCTTTTTTGGCCTCCGGGCCGCTGCCTTCGATGAGGTCCGTGATGACCAGCTCGGTGGGAACCGGGCCTTCAGGGAAGTCGATTTCCGGCTTCTGGCGGTCGAGGTCTCGCTGTCCAAATGACATGGTTGCTCCTTCTGCTTGGATGGGAAACTGCTGTGGCGTACTTACTTGGTGCCCAGAATGTCGACGACGAACACGAGGTCGCCCTTGGCATCCCCCTGGCCGGCGTCGCCGTAGGCGAGGGCCTTGGGGATGACGAGCAGCACGCGGGAGCCTACCGACTTACCGGTCAGGCCCTGGGTCCAGCCCTTGATGACCTTGTCCAGTCCGAACGAGGCCGTCTCCTTGCGGTCAAAGCTTGAATCAAACTTCTTGCCGCTGGCCAGGGCCACGCCCACGTAGTTGACGGTCAGGGTGTCCGTGGCCTTGACCGCGGGACCGTTGCCCTTGATCAGGTCCTGGGCGATGAGTTTCTTCGGGGCAGCGACGCCCTTGACGGAGATTTCCGGGATGCCGTCCTTCTCGGTCACGGTCGGCAGTCCGGCCGGCGGAGTGACGGTTTCACCCTCGGGCTTCTCGAGCACCTTCGGCGCGTCCTTGGCGGACAGGACCTTGATGATCAGGAGCTGGGCCGGCTGGGCCGCGGCGCCGGCTTCGGCAGCCTTGCCCGGTATGGCCAGGGCCAGCTGCGAGCCCACCTTGGCTCCGACAAAGGCGTTGTAAACGATTGCGCTGCCGGTCTTGAGCTTGTCGTTCAGCTCGAGGGGTTCGGGGTCGCGGGGGAAGCTGTCGTCCAGCGTGGCGCCGTCCTTGCCGTTTAGGGCAAGCACGGAGATGTCGGCGACCTGGTTGGCTTTAACCCGTTCGCCGCTGCCTTCCGTGACCACCTTGACGGTGGGTTCGGTGACGTCCAGGGGCTTGGTGAACTCTACGCCCGGTGCTTTCTTGTCTCCCTTATCCGTCAGTTTTAGGGAGTCCAGCTTGGCGGTCTCACCCGCGGACTGGCTGGTCGGTTCCGGGGCTGCAGGCTGGCCGCCGCAGGCGGTCAGCAGAAGCAGTCCGGGAATGAGAATTGCTAGTAGTCGGCGCACGTAAGAACTTTCGTCGGGGCAAGATGGAGGCGTTGCCGCGGCAGGTGTAACCCACGGCAAGGCAGTCAGGGCAGCAAAAACAGCCTATTCCAGAGTAACGCGTCAAGCTGGGTATCAGCCCATAGAGTCCAGAAGCGCATCCACGCGCTCGTCGACGTTACGGAACGGGTCCTTGCAGAGGATGGTCTGGTGGGCGCGGTCATTGAGCTTCAGGTGGACCCAGTCCACGGTGTAATCGCGTCCCAGCTCCTGGGCCCTGCGCACGAAATCGCCGCGCAGCTTGGCCCGGGTGGTCTGCGGCGGTGCGTCGACCGCATCCTTGATGGCGGTCTCGTCCGTGACCCTGCGGACGGCACCCCGTGCCTGCAGGAGGTAATACAGGCCGCGGCTGCGCGAAATGTCGTGGTAGGTGAGGTCCAGCTGGGCAATCCGCGGTGCATCAAGCCCCAGCCCGTGCCGGTTGCGGTAGCTGTCCATGAGCTTTTTCTTGATGGCCCAGTCGATTTCGGTGTCGATGGTGCTCGTGTCGCCGCTTTCAATGGCACGCAGGGTCCGGCCCCACAAATCCAGGATCAGGGGCACGTGCCGGTTGTGGGCGCCGTGCTCCTGGACGAAGGCGGTGACCTTGGTGAGGTACTCCTGCTGGATCTCCAGCGCCGTGAGCTGGCGTCCGTTGGCGAGCCGGACCAGTGCCCTGCCGCTCAGGTCATGGGAAATCTCCCGGATGCTCCGGATGGGGTTCTCCATCCGCATGTCCCGCATGATCACCCCGGCCTCAATCATGCGCAGGATCAGGTCAACGGTGCCGACCTTGAGCAGTGCCGTGGTCTCCGACATGTTCGAGTCGCCGACAATCACGTGGAGGCGGCGGTAGAACTCGGCGTCCGCGTGCGGCTCGTCACGCGTGTTGATGATCGGGCGGGAGCGGGTGGTCGCGGAGGAGACACCCTCCCAGATGTGGTCAGCGCGCTGAGAGAAGGCGTAGGTGGCGCCATGGGGCGTCTTGAGGATCTTGCCGGCGCCGGCGATGAGCTGGCGGGTGACAAGGAACGGGATGAGGATTTCGGCCAGCCGGGTGAACTCGCCCCGTCGCGGTATGAGGTAGTTCTCGTGGCTGCCGTAGGAGTTGCCGGCGGAGTCCGTGTTGTTCTTGAACAGGTAGACCGTGCCGTTGAATCCCTCGGCCGCGAGCCTGGACTGGGCTTCGTCCACGAGGTCGTCAAGAATGAGTTCGCCGGCCCGGTCGTGGGCAATCAGTTGGGCCAGGTCATCGCATTCGGCGGTGGCGTACTCCGGGTGCGAGCCGACATCGAGGTACAGGCGGGACCCGTTGGTGAGAAAGACATTCGAGGAGCGCCCCCAGCTGACTACCTTCCGGAACAGGTACCGGGCCACTTCCTCGGGCGCGAGCGGGCGCGAATCAGGGCTCGAATAGGAGATGCCGAATTCGGTCTCAATACCGAAGATCCTCTTGTCCATTTCAGTTCTCCTCAGCCAGCAGTTCCATGACGTCGACGTCGGACAACCTGCGGAAGGCCCGGCGGGTTCCCCTGCTGCTTTCGGAGCCGCGGTCCAGCACGGCCACCTCCAGGGCCCTTGCCGGGAGCTCGGGCGACTCCTTGTCCGTCACTAGGCCCTTCACGGCGAGGCGGATGGCCGCCGCGAAGGAAAGATTACGGTGCCAGCCGGCCTCTACCGCGCCTGAGACTTTGTCGGCCTGCCCGCCCATCACGATGAAGCCGTGCTCGTCGGCGATCGAGCCGTCGAACGTCAGCCGGTAGAGGTGGTCGCGGTCCTGGGACGCTCCCACCTCTGCCACGGCTAGCTCCACCTCGAAGGGCTTCTGCTCCGCAGTGAAGACGGCACCCAGGCTCTGCGCGTAGACGCTGGCGAGGCCCCGCGCGGTCACGTCGTCGCGGTCGTAGGAATACCCGCGGACGTCGGCGTAACGGACCCCGGCCTGGCGGAGGCTTTCAAATTCGTTGTACTTGCCGACGGCCCCGAATGCGATTTTGTCGTAGATCTCGCCGATTTTGTGGAGCGAGGGAGACGGGTTTTCGGCCACGAGCGCGATGCCGTCCTCGCAGCTCACGACGATCACCGACCGGCCCCGCGCGATGCCCTTCCGTGCGAAGTCCGCACGGTCCTTCATCAGCTGTTCGGGTGAGACATAGAACTGCTGGGTCATGTCAGGCCTCCCGCCGGGCAGCTGCCCTGGACTCGATGATGGTCCCGGCGACGGCGGCGAGTTCGCGTTCGGCGACGCGCCTCGCGCCGGCACGGTTGACGGTGTAGACGACGGGCCACAGCTGGCGGACAGGGTCCGGGCCGCCGGTGGCCGAGTCGTCGTCGGCCGCATCGTAGAGGGACTCGACGGCGACCGAGACGGCTTCGTCCTCCATCAGGTTGGGGCGCCAGAGCTTCTTCAGGGCTCCGCGGGCGAACATCGAGCCGGAGCCGACGGCGTGGTGCTCCTGCTCCTCGTACCGGCCGCCGGTCACGTCGTAGGAGAACAGCCGGCCCACCCCGGCGGCGGTGTCGAAGCCGGCGAACAGCGGCACCACGGCGAGACCCTGCAGTGCCATGGGCAGATTTCCGCGGATCATCGCGCCGAGCCTGTTGGCTTTGCCGTCCAGGCTCAGCAGCGTTCCCTCGATCTTTTCGTAATGCTCCAGCTCAACCTGGAAAAGCCGCGTCAGGTCGATGGCGATGCCGGCCGTCCCGGCGATGCCGAGCACCGAGTACTGGTCTGCGGGAAAGACCTTCTCAATGTGGCGGCTGGCGATGATGTTGCCCATCGTGGCCCGGCGGTCACCCGCCATGACGACGCCGCCCGCATACGTCATGGCGACGATCGTGGTGGCGTGAGGCACCTGCAGCGGCTGACTTGCCGACGGGCCGAACTCGAAGGGACGGTTATAGGGAAGCAGTTCCGGACGGTCGCGTTGGAGATGCTCAGTGAACGACGACGTCGCGTTGGCGGCTACCTTGTTGGCTGTTGTCTCCTGCACTGGTGCACTCCTTCAACGTGGTGATTCAGCGGCTGTCCGGTACCTCAGGCCTCCGTGCCCGGTGCGGGTTGGCGGCGCTGCCGGACTACTGTCCGCCCTTTTGCACGAACGCCCGGACGAACTCTTCCGCATTGGATTCCAGGACGCCGTCGATCTCGTCCAGGAGATCGTCAACGCCCTGCGTTGATGCGGATGCCTGTCCCTCGGCCGGTGCCGGCGGTGCGGCGACTTCTTCCTCGACCTCGCTGTCGCGTGGCTGCGGCTGCTGTTGCTCCTGCCCTGCCATGTTCATCTCCTTCTTTCAGTCCCGCCGCTTCCGGCGGGACATCCTGTATGCCAATATTGCCACGCAAAGCGGCTCTTCGGGACGCTTTATGCCGGTGGCGGAGCCGGTGCTGATCCGAGCAGTTCCGCAAGGAAGGGACCGGCCTCGCGGTGCCGGGCAAACAGGGGCCCGGTCAGCGCTTTCGTGCCGCGCAGCGGCTCCCGCGTGGGGACGCGCTGCAGCCTGCCGTACCCCGGCACATCGAAGATCACCGAGTCCCAGCTGGCGCCCACCACGTCCTTGCTGAAGCTGCTGACGCAGCGTCCGCGGAAGTAAGCCCGCGTGTCCGACGGCGGTTCCGTCACCGCGGCGGCGATGTCGGCGTCGTTCACTATCCGCTGCATGCGGCCCCTTGCCAGCAGCCGGTAGTACAGACCCTTTTCGGGCCGGATGTCCGCCCACTGCAGATCGACCAGGCCCAGGCGGGCGTCGTCCCAGTCGAGGCCGTCGCGCTGACGGTACCCCTCCAGGATGGAGAGCTTGGCCAGCCATTCCACGGACGTGGCTGCTGCGGCGCGGTCGCTGTCCAGCTGCGTGAGTGTGGCGGCCCAACGGTCCAGCACGGCGTGGGTGTGGCCGTCGCCGTCCACGGCATCGGCAACGCCGGTGTCCTGCGCGAGCTTGGCGGCAGCCTCGTGATACATCCACTGGAGGTCCAGGGCCGTCACGCGGCGGCCGTCCAGCAGCCGGATCTTTGCGGTCAGCGAGGTGTCGTGGCTGACGGCCTGCAGGGCGGCCACCGGCTCGTGGACTTCAATCTTCGGAGCCAGGCCGGCCTCGATCAGGCTGAGCACCATCGCCGTGGTGCCGAACTTGAGGTAGTTGGACACCTGGCTGAGGTTCGCGTCGCCGATGATCACATGCAGGCGGCGGTACTTGTCCGCGGTGGCGTGCGGTTCGTCGCGGGTGTTGATGATGGGGCGGCGGATGGTGGTCTCAAGGCCCACTTCCGCCTCGAAGAAGTCCGCCCGTTGGCTGATCTGGTAGCCCGGGCGGGAGCTGTCCTGGCCGATTCCCACCCGCCCCGAGCCGCAGATGATCTGGCGGGTCACGAAGAACGGGGTCAGCCCGCGCACGATGTCGCCGAAAGGGACCGAGCGGGGCATGAGGTAGTTTTCGTGGCTGCCGTAGGACACCGACTTGTTGTCGGTGTTGTTCTTGTAGAGGTTGACGGCGGGGAGTTCGGTGTCGGCGGCCAGCCTCCGGACGGCGGACAGCGCCACGAGGTCCCCTGCGGCATCCCAGGCCACGGCGGCGGCCGGGTTGGTCACCTCCGGGCTCGAGTACTCCGGATGGGCGTGGTCCACGTAGAGCCGTGCCCCGTTGCCGAGGACCATGTTCATCAGGAGCGAGCCGGACTCGTCTTCGCCGTCAAGTTCAAGCTCGTCGCGTCCGTAGGCCAGCGCCACCGCCTCGGCATCAAGCACCGGAGGCTGGTCGGTCAGCTGGCTCGGATGGGCCTGCCCCCGTTCCAGGGTCCAGCCCCGGGCGTCATGCAGCGGCTCCTCATCCGTGTAGTCCCACCGGGTTTCGGCCCCGCCGGCGGCCCGGAGCCGGGTGACCTGCGCATAGGCCTGGACCACCCGCGCCGACATCATGGTGGCGTTGGCCCCCGGAGCGGACGGCGCATGGATGCCGTATTCGGTTTCCGACCCCATCACCCGCATCGCGCCTCCGGCGGGCAGGGCTCCCCCCTGCGCCAGCCCGGAACCGGCCGTCACAGGTACTGGCCCGTGCTGGGCATCGTCTCGATGGATTTGCCTGGCTCCTGCCCGGCCTTGCCCTGGACGATCGTGCGGATGTACGTGATGCGCTCACCCTTCTTGCCCGAGATGCGTGCCCAGTCATCCGGGTTGGTGGTGTTCGGCATGTCCTCATGCTCGCGGAACTCATCGACCACCGCGCGGAGCAGGTGGTCGATCCGCAGGCCCTTCTGCTGCGTGGTCAGCAGATCCTTGATGGCATATTTCTTGGCACGGTCCACGACGTTCTGCACCACTGCGCCGGAGTTGAAGTCCTTGAAGTACAGCATCTCGGTATCGCCGTTGGCATAGGTGACCTCGAGGTACTCGTTGGACTTTTCCGTGGAGTACATGGCTTCGACGGTCCGCTGGATCATGGCGTCGACGGTTGCCTGCACGTCGCCCTCGTGCTCGGCGAGGTCGTCCTCATGGAACGGAAGGTCGGGGGTGATGTACTTCTTGAAGATGTCGGCCGCCGCTTCCGCGTCGGGACGCTGGATCTTGACCTTCACGTCCAGGCGGCCGGGACGCAGGATGGCGGGGTCAATCATGTCCTCGCGGTTCGACGCGCCGATGACAATCACGTTGTCCAGCCGTTCCACGCCGTCGATTTCGCTGAGGAGCTGCGGAACGATGGTGGTTTCGACGTCGGACGAGATGCCCGTGCCGCGGGTGCGGAACAGGGAATCCATCTCATCGAAGAACACCACGACGGGGCTGCCGTCCGAGGCCTTCTCCCGGGCCCGGGAAAAGATCAGCCTGATGTGGCGTTCGGTTTCGCCGACGTACTTGTCGAGGAGCTCCGGGCCCTTGATGTTGAGGAAGTAGCTCTTCAGGTCGATGTTGCCGGAGCGTTCGGCCGCGCGGGCCGCGAGGGAATTCGCCACGGCCTTGGCGATCAGCGTCTTGCCGCAGCCGGGAGGGCCGTACAGCAGGATGCCCTTGGGCGCCTTAAGCCCGTGTTCGCGGTACAGGTCGGGGTGCAGGAACGGCAGCTCGATGGCGTCGCGGATCTGTTCGATCTGCGGGCCCAGGCCGCCGATGTCCTCGTACGTGATGTCCGGAACTTCCTCGAGGACGAGGTTTTCCACCTCGGACCGCGGGACCTTTTCCAGGGCATAGCCGGTGCGGGAGTCGATGGACAGCGCATCGCCCACGCGGAGCTTCTCCGCCAGGAGCGGCCCGGCGAGCCGGATCACGCGCTCTTCGTCCGCCCGGCCAAGGACCAGCGCACGGTCCGGGCCCAGCAGTTCCTTGAGCGTGACGAGTTCCCCGGCGCGTTCGTACCCGAGGCCTGCCACCACCAGGAGTGCCTCGTTCAGGAGGACTTCCTGGCCGACGGCAAGCTGGTTCATGTTGACCAGCGGGCTGATGCCCACCCGCATTTTCCGGCCGGCGTTGAAAATATCCACCGATTCCTCGGTGGCGGCCTGGCCGCTGCTGCCGGCGGTGGCCTGTCTTCTGGGGTTCAGCTGGAGGATGGTGCCGAAGCTGTACGGCGGCTGCCCCTCCTGGTCAAGGGCGTTCTTCAGCCTCAGGATTTCCGATTTTGCCGTTTCCAGCATCGCCACGAGCTTGGTGTTGTTCTGCGTGGCAGCCGCCAACTGACGGTCGATATGCCGCAGCTTATCCCGGAGGATGTTGACCTGCCGGTCCGCGACAGACAGCTCGTTGGCCGCCTGCTCGGCCGGCGTAGGTACGGAGTCGTTGTTCGGCGTCTCCATGATGCATCAGCCCCTTCCTGCACTTCTCTTAAGACCATAGCCCCAAGTCGGCGGGTACTGCTGACGACATCCGAAATGCGGACTAGTTTGTGATCTCCGGATCATCCTTGACGTTGGTGCCCGCGATGGCGTCCCTGGCCGCGCGCCGCAGTTTCTTGTCAGAAACCAGGCGTTCTCCCACCGCGCCCGGTGTCCAGGCGTTGACGTCCTCTTCGTTGAAGTCCGTCTTGGACGGGCGCCGCTTTACGGAGATTCCGGTGACGCCGTCGGCGAGACGGCGGGTGACCAGCAGGAAGCCGGTGTGGGCGACCATCCTGTGGTCCGGGCGTACCGCGAGGCCCTCAAGATGCCAGCCGCGGACCATGGATTCCCAGGCATCCGGTTCGGTGAAGCGGCCGTCCGCGCGGATGGCCTCGGCAGTGCGCGAGAGCTGGGTGACAGTGGCAACGTAGTTGATCCAGACGCCGCCCGGGGCGAGGACCGTGGCGACGGCGTCGAGGCATTCCCATGGGGCCAGCATGTCGAGCACCACGCGGTCGATCGAGCCGGGTTCTTCAGTCCGGACCACTTCCTCTTGGAAATCTCCCAGCGAGATTTTCCAGGCCGGATGCGGGCCGCCGAAGATGGTTTCCACGTTGCCGCGGGCGATCGCGGCGAATTCCTCGCGGCGTTCGAAGGAGTGAAGGTAGCCGTGGTCGCCTACGGCGCGGAGCAGCGAGATGGAGAGCGCACCGGATCCCACGCCGGCTTCCACCACCCTGGCGCCGGGGAAGATGTCCGCCATGGTGACGATCTGGCCGGCATCCTTGGGGTACACCACGGCGGCACCGCGGGGCATCGACAGGACGAAGTCGGACAGCAGGGGCCGAAGGGTCTGGTACTGCTGCCCCACGTTGTTGACCACTACGGAGCCGTCAACCTTGCCGATGATTTCGTCGTGGTTCAGGAATCCGCGGTGGGTGTGGAACGCTCCGCCGGCTTCCAGGCTGATCGTATTCATGCGCCCGCGCTCGTCCGTCAGCTGGACGCGTTCACCTTCGCGGAAGGGGCCTCGCCGCCGGGCAGCGCCGACCGGCTGATCCCCCGTGCCGGCCGTCCCGGCGTCCGGCTGGGCAGTGCTGGTCCCGTTGGCGGCAGATTCGCTGCTCATGAATATTCCTCGCTCCTGTAAAGCTGTGTTTGCCGTGCCCCGTAGCGGCGCGGCGGGGGTGCGCCGTTTATCGGCTGCCGATTTCACGACCGGCACGTAACTCTACCGGTTCCGGTCCTGCGGCCGGGTGTTTTAGCGGGTTGCCTTGCCTGTAATGACCGTCACCACGGTGGACTGGCGCAGGAGACCTGTGACCCGGCCCTTGTGGTCGATCACCGCATAATCGTGGCCCTCCAGCTGGGCGAGATACTGGAGTAGTTCCTGGCCCTTGGACCACTCAGGCACATAGGCCCCTGTCTCTTATACACATCTAGATGTGTATAAGAGACAGGGGGCTACGGCGCTGGCGGCGTGGCGGCCGCTGCCGACGCCGGAACCGCCGCCAGCGCCGCCGGGTCAACCACGCTGGTGGGCCTGCCGTCCGGTGCGTAGAGTACGACGGCGGGCCCGCCGCCCGCTGTCACCTGGAGGACGTCGGCGACAGTCGCCGATTCAGGAAGTCCGACCGCCGGTTCAGCCAGTGCTGCGGCGCTGACGAGGTGCAGCCTGCTGCGCAGGCGGCCCTGCTGGATGGAGGCGGAAGCGCCCATCCAGAGGAATCCGCACACCAGCACGGTAATGAGCATGGTGCTGGTGTCCGGTTCGCCTCCGCGGAGCAGCGGGAGGGCAACGAACCACAGGGCCAGTGCGATCACGATGATGCGCCCGCCCCAGCCCGCGGCGATGGTGCCCTTGGCGTGGCTGCCGGTGACCTTCCAGACGGCGGATTCCACCAGCCTGCCGCCGTCCAGCGGCAGCCCGGGCAGCACATTGAAGATGCCGATCACGAGGTTGGCCCAGAGGAAGATGTTGGTCAGGATGTCCGCCACGCCGGTCGGGTGGAGGGAAGAGACCACAAGCCAGGTCCCACCCGCCAGCGCGAAGTTCGCGGCCGGGCCGGCCAGCGCCACGAGCACGGAACGCCCTGGCGTGGCCGTGAAGCTCTCGAATTGGGTGTGGCCGCCCCAGAGGTTGAGGACGATCTTCTCGCTGGGCCAGCCGTACATCTTCGCCGTCAGGGCGTGGGCCAACTCGTGGACCAGCACCGAGATCAGCAGAAGCAGGGCGTAGGCGAAGGCCACGTAGTAGGCTCCGGCACCCAGTGCGGGGTTTCTGAACGCCAGCACAGGTCCGTAGGCGGCCACGGTGAAGGCGGCGATAACAAACCAGGAATAGGCAAGGATGACGGGAATGCCAGCAATCCTGCCCAGCGGGATGCCTTCGCCAAAGCTGCGGCGCCGGGGCCGCTGTCCGGTTGAAGCGGGATCAGACACGGGCTGGCTCCTTAGTTGACGCTGTCCAGCGTTGAGGCGCGGGCATGGGTCCCGTGCCGAAGCGCAACAAGCTCCTCAAGGTCTGCCACGGTGCGGTTTTCCAGGGAATCCCACATGGCCCGGCGGGGATCTTCGGGCAGCGGCACGATGTGCGGAATGGCGACCGTCACCGCTCCGGACGCCACGGCGGCCGCGACGCCGGGGGCTGAGTCCTCCAGGGCCACGCAGTGTGCCGCGGTGAGCCCGGGGTCTTGGCGCTGCAGCAGTTCGACGGCCTTGAGATACGCCTCCGGGTGCGGTTTGCCCTGCGTGACGGTGTCGCCGGTCACCAGGAACTCGAAGTAGGGCCGCGGAAGGCTCTCAACGATCTCCCGGGCGAGGGGTGTCTCTGACATGGTCACAAGGGCACAACGCACGCCGGCGGTGAAAAGTTCATCGAGGAGTTCGCGGGCACCGGGCCGCCACGGGACGTGGCGACGCACCCGGCTGATGACCTGCGCCGTCAGCGTGTCGATGATTTCCCGGACCTCCAGCTGCACGCCGGCACGCTGCAGGATGCCGGCGGAATGGACCAGCGATTGGCCTACGAGCTGCATGGCCTGCTCATGGGACCACGTTCCGCCATGGGCCTCAACGAGGCCGTGTTCGGCCTCAATCCAGTAGGGTTCGGTGTCGACGATGGTGCCGTCCATGTCCCATAAAACGGCTTTGAGCAGGGGCTGTGCGGCAGAAGATTGCATGGTCCCCAGTCTACGGGGCGGCTGCACGGCGCTTTCCCCGACGGGCCCCGCCTACGCCCTCGGCGAATATCAGCGGGACTGTGCGGCGTCCCGGGCCTCCCCGGCCGCCCGGCGCCGTTGTCTGTATCTATGGCGGTTCATTGAATGCATCGGGAACGGTTGTGGACGTAGGGTGAAGGGATGAATAGCTTCGACGACGGAGACACCACCGAACCGGCCGCCGAGCCTGAGACGGAGCAGCTGCTGCAGCCCGTTCCCGAGGGCCAGCGCATCACGGTGATGCTGGCTGCCTTCGAAGGCTGGAACGATGCCGGGGAAGCCGCCAGCGATGCGCTGCGCTACCTGAACAAGCTCTGGGGCGGCAAGAAGGTCGGATCCATTGATGCCGACGAGTACTACGACTTCCAGTTCACCCGGCCCACGGTCAGGCGCACGGCGTCCGGCGAGCGGAAGATCAAGTGGCCGTCCACCCGGATCTACAAGGCCAGCGCGCCCGGGACCAACGTGGACGTGATTTTCATCCAGGGCACCGAACCGTCGTACAAATGGCGGGCCTATACGGCAGAGCTGCTGGTTCATGCCGAAGCCCTCCACGTGGACTACGTGATCCTTGTGGGTGCACTGCTCGCGGACGTGCCGCACAGCCGGCCCATCCCGGTCAGCACCTCAACCGATGACAGCGCCCTGCGCGAGCGGCTGAACCTGGAGGCCTCGCAGTACGAAGGTCCCGTGGGCATCGTGGGAGTGCTCTCCGAGGTGTCCCTGCTTGCGGGCATTCCCACCGTGTCCCTCTGGGCCGCAGTGCCCCACTACGTGGCGCAGGCTCCGTCGCCCAAGGCCCAGCTCGCCCTCCTTAACCGCATCGAGGAACTGCTGCAGGTACCGCTTGATACCCATGAGCTGGCCGAGGAGTCCGATGCCTGGGAGCGCGGCGTCAACGAACTGGCCACCGAAGACCCGGAAATCGCGGCATACGTGCGGCAGCTGGAAGAAGCGAAAGACACCGCCGACCTTCCTGAGGCCAGCGGCGAGTCCATCGCCCGGGAATTCGAGCGCTACCTCAAGCGCAGGGGTAAGGATAAGCCTTAGGGCCTCGCGCCGGGTTATCCCTTAGAGCTCGACGCCGAGCAGCGAGTTGACGGCGTCGCTCACCAGGGCCCGGTCCGCGGCTGAAGCCGCATCTCCGCCTGCCAGCGCCAGCGCTGCCCAGCTGTCCACGGCCGCCAGGGCAGCGGGTGCATCAAGGTCGGCGGAGAGCGATGCACGCATGTCCGCCATAAGGGGTGCTGCCGACCCGGCGGGCGCCACTGCCAGCGCCGAGCGCCAGCGTTCGAGCCGTTCTTTGGCCTCCGCAAATCCTTCGGCCGTCCAGGACCAGTCCGAGCGGTAATGGTGTGCCAGGATGGCCAGCCGGATGGCTGCCGGTTCCTCGCCTGCGGCCCGCAGCTTGGACACCAGCACGAGGTTGCCCTTGGACTTGCTCATTTTTTCGCCGTCCAGGCCGACCATTCCGGCATGGGCAAAGTGCTCCGCCAAAGGCACGCCGGAGAGTGAGTAGGCGTGACCGGCGCCCATTTCGTGGTGCGGGAAGACGAGGTCCGAGCCCCCGCCCTGCACGGTGAACGGTGCGGGCAGGTACTTCTGGGCTATCACCGTGCACTCAATGTGCCAGCCGGGCCGCCCCTCCCCCAGTTGGCCGCCGTCCCAGCGGGGTTCGCCGTCGCGCGCAATGCGCCAAAGGAGGGGATCCAGGGCCTGGCGCTTGCCGGCACGGCCGGGATCGCCGCCGCGCTCCGCGAACAGCTCAAGCATTTCGGATTCCGGCAGGCCGGAAACCGCGCCCAGCGTCCAGGCGTCGACGGTGACGGCATGCTTTCCGGCGGCCTCGACGTCGTAATATACGTCCCCGTCTGGCTCGCCCGGTGTGCCGGTGACGCGGTACGCCAGTCCGTCCTGGAGGAGCTGCTCGATGGCGGGGACGATCAGCGGCATCGACTCGACGGCGCCGACGTAGTGGTCGGGCGCCAGCACGTTGAGCGCTTCCATGTCGGTCTGGAACAGCTCAATCTGGCTGGCCGCGAGCTCGCGCCAGTCAACGCCGGTAGCGGTGGCGCGTTCCAGCAGCGGGTCATCGACGTCCGTCACGTTCTGGACGTAGGAGACCTGCTGACCGCCGTCGCGCCAGGCCCGGTTCAGCAGGTCGAAGGCGACGTAGCTGGCGGCATGACCCATGTGGGTGGCGTCGTACGGGGTGATTCCGCAAACGTACATCGACTGGTCGCCGTCGGCCTGGAGTGTCACGACACCGCCGGCGGCCGTGTCATAGAGACGGAGGGCGGGCATGGTGCCCGGCAGTTCAGGAACGGGGCGGGATATCCAGGACTTCACAGCCCAAGCCTAGTGCTAGGCGCTGATGACATTGAAACCGAGCAGCAGATACAGCGCCAGGCCGAGGAAAATGCGGTACCAGACAAAAAGCCGGTAGCTGCGCGTGGAAATGAACTTCAGGAACCAGCCGATGATGACGTAACCCACGGCGAACGCAATGACCGTGGCCAGCGCCGTTTCGGGCAGGCCGAAGGGTCCGCTGACCCCGTCCTTGGACACCACTTTGAACAGCTGGTAGAGGCCGCTGCCGAACACGGCGGGAATGGCCAGGAGGAATGAGTACCGGGCAGCCGCCTCCCGTGTGTAACCCATGAGGAGGCCCGCCGTGATGGTGCCGCCGGAGCGGGACACGCCGGGGATCAGTGCCATGGCCTGGGCGAGTCCGTAGAAGATGCCGTGCTTGTACGTGAGGCGGGTGAGATCCCGGTCCTGCTTTCCGACCGCGTCCGCCACGGCCAGGATGAGGCCGAACACAATGAGGGTGGTGGCCACGATCCACAGGCTGCGCAGCACGGACTCGATCTGGTCCTGGAACAGCAGGCCCAGGACGATGATCGGCAGGCTGCCAAGGATCACAAGCCAGCCCATCCGGGCATCGGGGTCCTGGCGGGACACACGCCCCGTCAGGGATCCGAACCAGGCCTTCACGATGCGGACAATGTCGCGCCAGAAGTAGACGATCACAGCGGTCTCGGTGCCGAGCTGCGTGATCGCAGTGAAGGCTGCCCCGGGGTCCGCCGCGTTCGGCAGGAAAGACCCCACGATCCTGAGGTGGGCGCTTGATGAAATAGGGAGGAATTCGGTCAGTCCCTGCACAAGACCCAGCAGGGCCGCTTCAATCCAGTTCACGGTTCGACCCTACGTCATGATGCCGGTCGTTTCCCCGTAAGCTTGCTGCTATGCAGCAGCGTTACATCGGCAACAGCGGGCTACGATCATCGGCCCTGTCCCTCGGCACCATGACATGGGCCCGCGAAACGGATGACCAGGATGCCTCGGAGCTGCTGCGGACCTTCGTGGATGCCGGCGGCACGCTTGTGGATACGGCGGCCTCCTACGCGGACGGGCAGGCGGAAGCCTTGCTGGGCGCCTTGCTCGGCGACGTCGTCTCCCGAACGGAAGTGGTCATCTCAACCAAAGCCGGCGTGTCGCCGTCGGACGGACGGCAGAAGGTGGACGCGTCGCGGAACGCGATGCTCTCCGGGCTCGACGCCAGCCTCGCCCGGCTGGGGACCGACTATGTCGACATCTGGTTCGCCCAGGCGTGGGACCCCAATGTTCCCCTGGATGAGACTCTCTCCGCGCTGGAGTTCGCGGTCCGCAGCGGCCGTGCCCGCTACGCGGGCATCTCCAACTACAACGGCTGGCAGACGGCCAAAGCCGCGGCCGTGGCAGGATTCCCGCTCGTGGCCAACCAGTCGGAATACTCGCTGGTGCGGCGGCAGGCCGAGGCCGAGCTGATCCCGGCGGTCGAGGATGCCGGCCTGGGGCTGATGGCCTGGGCTCCGCTGGGCCGCGGCGTCCTGACGGCGAAGTACCGCGGCCATGTCCCGGCCGACTCTCGGGCTGCCGGAACCAGGCTTGCCACGTACGTGGAACCGTATCTGGAACAGCCGGCGTCGCGCGTCGTGGAGGCCGTTGCCATGGCCGCCCGCGGACTGGGCAGGTCGTCCCTGGATGTGGCGCTCAGCTGGCTGCTCACGCGGCACGGCGTGGCCACGGCCGTCGTCGGCGCCCGAACCCCGGTGCAGCTCAAGGAGATCCTGGATTCACAGCTGACGCCGCTGCCCGCGGAGATTGCCCGGGCGCTCGAGGACGTCTCCAGCAGCTCCCCGGCCCTCTAGGACCTGCTCAGTCCCGGGGCTCCGGCCAGGCACTTAAAGCTGGACTCAGTCCTCCAGGATCTCGAGATCCTCGTCGTCGTCCACTTCGTTGCCTTCGTCTTCGTCGTCTTCCTCGTCATCGAACACCTGGAGCGGCGTCACTTCGTTGTATGCCTCATAGAGGGCGTCCTCGTAGACTTCGAAAGCATCAGCAACTGCAAAGAAAGCAGCTTCCACGGAGGGGTCACCATCACCCCGGCGGTTTGAAGCTGCAACAAGATGTTCTTCCAAAGCGGCGGTCAAGGACTGAAGCGCGACACGCGGATCGATGCTCATGCCTTCACGTTAGCGGGAAAAGGACGAAAATGGAGAGCAATGAAGGAACATTTTCTGACCAGCTCGGTCCTGCGGGAACGGGACTACGTGAGGCAGTACGAGTACCTGGTACTGACGGTCAGTCCTGACGATTCACTGCCCGAAGCACGCCGCCGGCTGGTTGAACATTCGGAGTACGGCAAGTGGGAGTTGGAGCGCAGCAGGCTGTACGTGGGCGGCGGCAGACGTTTCTGGCTGCGGCGCCGGGTCACGCAGGTGCAGCGCACCGTATAGCCCTAGGTGCCCAGCCGGGCCCCGCGGAGCCCGTTCCCGGGCCTCGGGTGCAAGGCCCGGGTGCTAGTCCGCGAGCGGGCCGAGCCACGCGTTCGCAACCGTGTTGTGCGCCGACTCGTCATCCGACGGATGGAACATTCCGGCGAGCACATCGCGGTAGAGCCGCTCGAGCTCGGAGCCGCGGAAATAGCTTGAGCCCCCGGAGACGCGGATGGCCAGATCCACCACGGTCCGCGCCGTTTCAGTCGCACGCACCTTAAGTCCGACGAGCTTGGGGAACCATAGGCTTCCATGGTCCACCAGCCGGTCAACGTCTCTGGCGACCTCCGTGAGCTGGGGGGAGAGCGCCTCCATCGCCATGGCTGCTTCCGCCACCTTCCAGCGGATGTCCGGATCCTGGGCGAGGCTGCGTCCCCCGTTCTTGAAGGACGTCCTGCGCTTGGCAGCCTCGACCCCCAGGGCGAGGGCACGCTCGCCGATGCCGGCATAGACGCCGGCAAGGAGCGTCTCAAAGCACGCTAAGATGGCGAAGATCAGCGGATCCGCGTTGGGCCCCACCGGCAGCTTCCGGAAGATGCGGTCCGCCGGCACCCCGGCGCCGTCCAGCACGGTGGTGTTGGACTGGCTGGCGCGCATTCCCAGCGTGTTCCAGTCATCGACGATCCTGTACCCCGCCGCGCCGCGCTCCATGAACCCGTGCACCAGTTCGCCCTCGCCGCCGCGGGCCGCGCTGTCCTTGCCGAAGATCCCCAGGCGGGTCCAGGCCGGCGAGAGGCTCGTGAAAATCTTCGTGCCGGTAAACGTATAGCCTCCATCCGGGCGGGGCTTCGCTTCCGTCAGGGAATCGAAGAGGACAGAGTCGTTGCCGGCCTCGGAGTTCCCGAACGCGAAGATCTCCCCGGCTGCTGCTTCCCGCAGCACGAAGTCGAGCGAGGTGTCGCCCCTTTCGGCGAGGACACGCGCCACCCCGGTCCAGACCAGATGCATGTTGACGGCAAGCGCCGTGGCCGGGGCCGCCGTCGCCAGCCGCCGCTGGCACCTGGCGGCCGCTTCGAGACCAAAGCCCGCTCCGCCGTCGGACTCCGGAACAAAAAGCTTCAGGTATCCTGCAGCGGCGAGCTCCGCAAGATCTTCGGAGAAGAAGGCATTACTCTCGTCGTAGCCTGCGGCCCTGCCGCGGATGCGTTCGAGCAGATCGTCGGGCAGCAGCTGTTCGGCGTCCATGGGGCGGCGGCTCAGTAGTTGGTGAGCAGGGTGTTCAGGACCCTTGCGCCGAACTTCAGTGACTCGGCAGGAACCCGTTCGTCCACGCCATGGAACATCCCTGTGAAGTCCAGATCGTCCGGCAGCTGGAGCGGCGCGAAGCCGTAGCCGGTGATGCCCAGCTTGCTGAGGGCCTTGTTGTCGGTTCCGCCGGACAGCGTGTACGGCAGGACCTTGGCCCCGGGGTCCTCCGAGTGCAGGGCATCGATCATGGAGTCCACGAGGTTGCCGGAGAAGGGCACCTCGAGGGAGACGTCCTGATGCACGTAGCTGACGTCCACGCCGCTGCCGGCCAGCTCGCGCACAATTTCGAGCACCTGCTCCTGCTGGCCGGGAAGGGTCCGGCAGTCCACCAGGGCCTCGGCCGATTCGGGAATGACGTTGTGCTTGTAGCCGCCCCTCAGGAGGGTGGGGTTGGAAGTGTTCTGCAGCGTGGCGCCGACGAAGCGGGCCACGGTGCCCAGTTCCTTGAGCAGCATCTCCGGGTTGTCGGGATCGAACTCCACACCGGTGAGTTCCGTGACGCCGTCGAGGAACTGCCGCGTGGTGGCCGTCAGCTCGATGGGCCACTGGTATTCGCCGATGCGGGTCACGGCCCCGGCGAGGCGGGTGATGGCGTTGTCGGTGCTGATCTGCGAGCCGTGGCCTGCCCGGCCGTGGGCCACAAGCCGCAGCCACGAGATGCCCTTCTCCGCCGTCTGGAGAAGGTAGGTGCGCTGCCCGCCGATGGTGGCGGAGAATCCGCCTACCTCCGATATCGCCTCCGTGGCCCCTTCGAACAGCTCCGGGCGGTGCTTGACGGCGAACTGGGAGCCGTGGACGCCCCCGGCCTCCTCATCGGCAAAGAAAGCAAAGACGATGTCCCTCTTGGGCTTGCGGCCCGTCCGGGCGAAGTCCCGCAGGACAGACAGGATCATGGCGTCCATGTCCTTCATGTCCACGGCGCCGCGGCCCCAGATAAGCCCGTCCTTCAGTTCGGCGCCAAACGGATCCACCGACCATTGCTCCCGAAGTGCCGGAACGACGTCCAGGTGCCCGTGCACTACCAGCGCGCTTGCGGAGGGGTCCTCCCCCGCCAGCCGCGTGACCACGCTGGCCCGGCCCGGCTCCGATTCGAAGATCTCAGCTTCCAGGCCGACCTCGGAGATCAGGCCGGCCGTATATTCGGCGGCGGCCCGTTCGCCCGGCCCGGAACCGTCCCCGAAGTTGGACGAGTCGATGCGGATGAGCTCCTGGCAGATAGTGACGACTTCATCCTCTGGCCGGATGTGAGACATTGGTCACTCCTTATATCGTGGGGAATGCGGATTCAGGCGGCTGTGGCGGGTTGTGGCCACCGGAACGCGTAGGTTCAGCCTACCCAGTCGGCCCGATTCCATGTTTCCCCAAAGTTCGTGTTAGAGTTTTTCTCGCTGCTTCGGAGAGATGCGAAACGCTGAAAGGCGGAACGGGTCACCGAATTACCACCTGCGCGGGTGGCGGAATGGCAGACGCGCTAGCTTGAGGTGCTAGTCCTCGAAAGGGGGTGGGGGTTCAAGTCCCCCTCCGCGCACAAGAAAAACCCCGGGAAACCGGGGTTTTTTTGTGCCTTAAACCACGCGAACCGGGTTTCCAGCCACGCGAGTGTCGAAAAGCGACACCTCCAAGGGGGATCGCCGCATAGTGATGGCATGGCACAGATCGAAGCAAGAAAAAGAAAAAACGGTTCAATTACGTATTACGTCCGGTGGATCGATCCGGACACCAGGCAACGCATGACGCAGAAAATGGACTCCAGGGAGAGCGCCGAGTTCCTCCACACCGTCCTTACTGCCCACGGTGGTGACGTGGGAGGCGCACTGAACGCTGCCCGGGAATATTACGGCGGCGTCTACACGGTGACTCGCATGATCGAGGATCACATCGGATTGCTGACCAGTGCTAATGGCTACACGGTGAGGCGCTACAAGGCCAACCTCAAATCCCACATCGCGCAAACTTTGGGAACAACGGACGCCGCAAGAGTGGAGTACCGAGACATCGTCAGCTGGATCAAAGGGATGCAGGACAAGGGGTTGTCGTCAAAGACGATTGCCAACGTACATGGACTCATCTCGGCGGCCTTCAACGCGATGGTCAGAGACAAACGCCGACCCGACAACCCCTGCAAGGGTGTTTCCTTGCCAAAGAGCGAAGCAACGGAAGAGACGGCAACGTTCCTTACTCGAGCCGAGTGGGATTTGGTTGAAGGGGAACTCGCCGAGCCGTACAGGACATTCTTCACTTTCCTGATCCATACGGGCCTTCGGTTCTCGGAAGCAACCGCACTGGAGGCGAGGGATTTCCAGACCAACCCGTCTGGCCAGCATGTTGTGAACGTGGTGCGTGCATGGACGAAAGACGAAGACAACGTTTCGTACATCGGGCCCACGAAGACACGTCAGTCCAAGCGGACGGTAGCGCTGACAGCGGGTGCATATTCACTGATTCACCCACTGCTGACAACCGCGAAGGCAGGGTCCCCAGTGTTCCTGAACACCGCCGGGAGTCACATGGATCACCGGCGAGCGTGGGGTGTCTGGGACCGGGCCGTCGTGAAGGCTAAAACAAAAGGTCTGACGAAACGTCCTCGTATTCACGACTTGCGTCACTCCAACGCATCATGGTTGCTGCATGCAGGCTTGGATATTTATAAACTCCAAAAGCACCTCGGGCACAAGTCCATCACAACTACATTGGATCGGTATTCCCATCTGTTGCCTGAGGCCCTCAGCGACACGACAGCCGCCATGAACAGGGCATTTGGTAGCGGAGCATGAGCACGGTTCCACTGGGCGGCGTAGGCGGCCTTTCTGGGTCGCGGAGCCCTATAGCCCGCGTTCCGCCACGACTCTACGGGTCGAATGCTGCGGTGCCCTGCCCCGCGAGAATCCCGGCAGAGGAGGGCGAGTCCTTTCTACGCTTTCGACTCGGACCCGCCTGAAGCACGGGGGACGGTTATAGGGCCGGGGGATGTATTGCGGTGCGTCAGCGGCTTGCGGTCATGCAATCAAGGCAACAACGCCCCCAGGTAGGAGCAGGACATGGAATCCGACGGCTCTGGCGTTCCCCGCTGGGCGACTCCTGGTCACAATGATGTCTGCGGCTGCGGCCGCCAGCATCCACATAGCATGTGCCGTGGGGAGCTGGCTCACGTAGCAAAGAGTTGGCGGCGTGTGCAACGGTCTGGGGCACATCTAAGGATTGCCACAGGCAGCCGTTTCGGCAGGGATACGCCGACATGGACGGTGGACCTTGCCCATCGTCGAGGGGAATCCAGCACTGCCGCCTGGTTGGGGGAAAATACAGTTGAGCGCCAAAACCGTGAGGCAAGGCGGGCATGTCCGTGCCGGTGCCACGGCATGAAGACGTCCAGCGGGCCGCTTCCCGCGGCCGGATCACCTGGAAAACCAGACTTGGTTAGCAAACGGAACCTTGGATACTGCAGCTGGCCGCTGATGTAGATGACCTGTCCTAGCCTTGCCCGGTGTACGTGACGGAGTCGTAAAGGGCCAGAGCCCCGAGTCCTCGTCACTCACCTGCCTTAATGTCGTACCCACTCTTTAGCCTGCTCCCATGACAAGCGAAGCATTCAATCGAGAAAATGGGGCCTTCCGGATCCGAACGGCCACCGGTTCGCCATATCTTTTGGATCTGTCGGCCAGCTCGCTGACTCGATTCGTTGCAGCCGTCGAACCTGCTGTGGATCACCTTGACGCCGGGATGAGCTGCCTGCGACGCGACGGACAGCCCCTCGCGGTGCACCAAGTTCTCCGACTCGAAGTGGGCCTGCCGGCGCTCTTCATATTGCAAGTGCATACAGGCGATCCGAATATCCCGACTCTACGAACCACGAGTCGCGTAGTAGCGATAACACCACTGTCTGACCACGAGGAAGGCGAGCGGGCATTGTGACCACTGCGGAAGAGTTTTACCTCCATTACAGCCGACAAGGAAGCGCCGGCTGGTTTGGCCGCTTGGGGCGGTTGAGGCAGGCCATCATTCAATGCGACGGCCCGGCAGTACTCGACATACTCAAGTCGCGGTGCACCATCGATCCCGAAGATCCCGGTGCCTGTTGGATCTGGACAGGAGCCAAGCGTTCCGGCTACGGGTTCATCGGCCGCGGGCCCACCAACCGATTGGCCCACCGGGTCTCGTGGGAGGCCATCCGTTCCTTTACTGAAGAGCTGGGGGCTCTAAGCGTTCATCACAAGTGCGGAGTCCGGCTTTGCATTAATCCTCAGCACCTGGCCGCTGTAACTCATCTCGAAAACATCGCGGAGATGTTTAGTCGGAAGCAATACGAACGCCGGATCCATGAACTGGAGGAGGCTCTTCGCCAGCTCGATCCCGATCACCCTCTCCTGAGACGTTTGCCGAAGCCGCTCCCGCCGGAAGAGTGAAGGGGACTAGGATGGCTCCTGTGACGCCGGCGCTGCCTTCCGCAGAGGGTTAGTTTCTCTTATGGTGTCTATTCTTTATGCGGGACAAACACTACGAATGCCGGATGATGCAGATGCCGACCGGCTGGCCGACGTTCTCCTGGACTCCTATGCCTCGGGAAGTTACTCCTGGCTAGGGGTAGATGTGGCGGGGACCCCGTAAGACACGTTCGGCTGATGGTCGGCCCCGGAATCCCCGTCGCCATCATCAGCGACGAAATGGCCGCGATGGAAGCTGCGGATTAATGCTGAGAAGAATTTGCCAACCGTTCGGTGAGATGACAACGGTCGCTGGCGTCAAAGATAGCCCAGAGAGGCATCCAAGGGTATGACCGAAGACGAGATCGGTCCGCCCCTTGCCGTGGTAGGTGATTGGCATGGCCAGCAGGGGTGGGCGCTGGCTGCAATAAGATCCGCTGCGCGCGAGGGCGTGAAACATATGATCCACGTCGGGGATTTTGGCCTTGACTGGCCGGGGGCAAAACGCGGGCGTTACGAAAACAGACTGAACAAGGTCTTGGCTGAACACGCGGTTTCGCTCACCCTGTCTATTGGTAACCATGACAACGTCTGGACTGCAAAGCGGCTCCCAGTTCAGGAAGACGGTCTTGCCACTTTCCAGGGCAACATCAGGGTGCTACCCCGCGGCGGGCGAACAACCATCCAAGGCCTGCGGATAGGCGGACTGGGAGGCGCGTTGTCAGTGGACAAAGCATGGCGTACGGAGGGCAAAGACTGGTGGCCCAACGAGGAGCCCACCGTTGAGGAAGCAGAACGCCTCATCGCCGGCGGCCCCTTGGACATTCTGATCACTCATGATGCTCCCGCCGGCGTACCGGTCAGCGGTATGTTCAGTCTGCCCGCAGAACTGATTGAGCAGGCAGATCGCACCAGAGTTCTGCTCCGCAATGTTGTTGACGAATTGGCCCCGCCCCACGTGTTTTGCGGTCATTGGCATCAGAGGGTCACACACTCGATTACGCACATCGACGGACGCGTGACCCGTGTTGACGTTCTCGACCTGGAAAACAGCCGGGAAGGCAACGGTGTTCTAGTTTGGCCTGGTGAGGCTCCGCTGCGCATTGGGCCTCTCATAATTCGGGGCCAGTAAGGGTGCTTCCCAGTCCTTCTTCACTCATGAATCGGAATCCGCTGAGAGGCCCCTGCTCGCGCACAGTCTCGACCCGGCCTCTAATCCGAAAATGGAGGTGCGTTTGCTAATCCGAAAATGGAGGTGCGTTTGCTGTGGCCGGTGCGCGTTGGGGTGTCCGTCGTGGTCCGGGCGCGCCTCCGACCTGGCCCGCCGCAAACGCGCCGCCAAAGACCGGGGCCCGAACGTCGTGGAACGCCATGAGAGGCCATCGCCACTATCGAGAAACGCCAGCGCGGCGAGTCCGCCCTCGGACCCGTCGATCCCAAGATCGCTGAGATCCGGATCGAGTCACATCGGAAGGCGATCCGTCGCCACAAAGCCGGACTGGATCAAGTGCCTGTGGTGAATGTGGTTGCCCCGGTAGCGCGCCGCGTCGCACGGGAAGACCGCCGAAGGGAACAGCGCAAGACGTAACGCACTGCCGTGCAGCGTACGGCAGGCTAACATTCAGCGACTACTACTTTTGCCGCAATCTGTCGGCCGTTACTTCTTGGGGGAACCGTGTCCATACGCAAGACAATTCAGAGCGCATTCATTGCTGCCGTCTTGCTTGCTCTCACTTCATGCGGGACGCCGTCCCAGCCAGTGAGCGACCAGACGGCTGCCGCCGCCTCTCCGATTTCCAGTGACCAGGAAACGGCTGATGTCCCTTTGACCACACGGGACCTGTTCGAGCTCTACTGCCAGGACCCTAACGGCGTATCAGGTTTCTTTCCGGGCCTGGAAGAAGCCTGGGCTGAAGCCAAGAAGGGCAACGTCCAGTCCTGCTACGCGAAGGAAGCAGCCGGGGACAGAACGGTCGTCCTGACCGAGGAAGACCAGAAGACGACCTCCATCATTGCTCAGGAGGGTCAAACGCCGGATGATGCCGTGCTGCACGGCCTTCTTGTCGGGATCTGCGCGACTTGGAACAAGTCCGAGGCAGCCCAACGGACCAGCGTCCAGGGTCACGACGAGGTTCGGGCGGCATTGATTGTCTGTCCGGATTCTCCTTTTGCTGACGCAATGCAGGCCCACTTGAAGACGCCTGCAGTCGCAGCCCCTACTGCAACGCCTCAACCGACCGTAGAGGCGGTTCCTGAAGTGACGCCCACGACCGAGGCGCCGAAGACCCGGAAGATCACCTACATCGTGGAAGCTACCGGGCCCATAAGCCTGATCACCTACTCGAATTTCATCAACTCAAAGATGGGGCAGGAACAGTCCTCCGGCGAGGTCACTGGCACTGTAAAGAAGACCTACGAATTCCCCGAGGAGGCTTTCGCCGGCATGCAGCATGGCAGCTTCTGGTCCCTCGGTGTGAGTGCCCAGGCTGGGGCCGGGACGACGTCGATTACCTGCCGGATACTGTCCGACGGCCACGAAATGTCCAAGCAAACCTCCACAGGTGAGTACGCCGTGGTGACCTGTAACATCGGCGCATAGATAGGTTCACCGACACACCCGCTGCTCTTCCGCTGATTGTCGGTGGCCGGTGCCACCATCGAGGTATGAGCATTCCCACGGTGGAAGCAGCGATAAATGAGCTCATGGACTGGGCCTGGCGTCCGGTCGAGGAGCTGCTCACCCGACGCGGTCTCCTGGGCGACGGGCTGGTCGTCGAGGACTACACCGGCATGATGTCCTGGCTTGAAGGAGGCACCCGGTTCACCGTGGTGCACTCGGCCTCTGTCGCCGTTCTGTTCGTGGACACGACACGTGTCGATGCCATAGCCTTCCACCGCGACCTCCTCGGAGCCGAGGACCCGAAGAAGTTCTTCACCGTCGACTAGTTCCTGCCTGGCCCGATGAGGCTGAAACGTGACGCCGCACACATAAGTGTCAAGAGCACCATCAGCGTCACGGAAGGCCTGGGGGCCATGACACTCGAACACACGGAACTCAGCAGCCTGGTCAGCGAAGCGGACCTGGCTGAACTCGCCTCTCTCGCGGCGGCCGTCAGCGACGGCATGGACAGGATCAAGGAGCTTCACCCGGCTACAGCTGGAAGTGGACCGATGAGATCGTCTGCCGTGGCTGCGGGGACTCACTGGAAATCCCCCTGCTGAGGAGCACTAACCCTGTCGTGCCGCACCAGCGCCCTTGCCGATCCCGGTGAGGGCGCTGCTTCGTTCTGCACGCATTGCGGTCAAATCACCGAGCGAGAAGAATCACCCGTCTTCACATCCTGCTCAGTACGACCAAAGCGTTGGCCGGCAAGCGCACCTCGATCCGCCCGTCCTGGCTGAGCAGCGCGGCACCGAAGTTACCGACGTCCGATCCGCCATAGAACCTCGAGTCGCTGTTGAAGACCTCCCGCCACTGCCCGGGGCCCAGCCGGTCCACCGAACTCTGGATGATGTAGCCCGCATCAAACGGCCGGGTATTCAGGGACGCGACAACCAGCTCACGGGTTGCCCCATCGCTCCGTGTGAAGGCGATGATCCGGGCGTCATCGGAGGCATGGATGATGTCGATGTTTCGTGATCGGAAGCCCGGGCTGGAGCGGCGCAGCCTGATCAGGTCCTGATAGTAGCGGAATAGGTTCGCTCCCAGCCGGTGGCGTTCACCCAGAATATCTTCCCGGCCCTGCAGGATTTGGTTGTGTATGAAAGGCGCCCGGGCTCCGATCTCCTCGCCCATGAGAAACATCGGCGTGCCAGCCGACAGGATGCTGATCCCGGCGACTAATCTTGTCCGCGCTTCCGCAGCGTCCCGAGTCGGCCCGAACAGGGAGGCGTCATTGACGGCCACCCGGATCGTGCGCATGGTGTCGTCGGAATTTCCGGCCTCATCATGGGACTCGTGGTAGACGATCCGTGCTTCCCCTGAACTGGCGAGTGATCCGGAGAGCTGGCTCAACGGCACCGGATCGTCCGTCCCGAACCCAACGCGGTGGAGCACCCTCGCCTTGTCCAGCTGATTATTCGCGTCACCGATCAGGTCGTGGTAGAGCCTGGCGTACCAGGCCGCATTGAATCCCATCCCCGCCATATCCGTGGGCTGTGTCACCGCGGACCAATCCGAGTGGTCTTCTGCTATGCGCATGACGGCCGGCCGAATGAGATTCAGTGTGCGGCTCCACTCGCGCAGCAGCTTGTGGCCGTAAGTTTTCGCTGCCCCAATTTCGACACGGTCGATCTCCCGGCGCTGATCGCGGTGGATGGCTTCGACGAGATCCACACGGAAGCCGTCGACGTGGAATTCCTCCGCGAACTCAGCCGCGCTGCTGGTGAACATCTGACGGACGTTCTCTTCCCACAGCCGCGGGGTCCACCCAGTTGACCCGTTCCACAGGTATCCGTTTTTCGGATCTGCGTGGTCAGTGGACCGGCCCTCGTACCAGTAGTAGATGTTTTGCTCAGGCAGTTCGGAGTCGTACTGCCACTCCGCCCGCTCAGCTTCACTGTCGAAGTGGTTGTAGACGACATCCTGGATGACCGCGATCCCGTTGCGGTGGCATTCACGTACGAAATGCTTGTACTTGTCGCGTCCGCCGGCGCTGGACTCGATGACGAAATGGTGCGTGTCCCCGTAGCCCCAACCGAGCGTCCCGTGGAATTCGGACACAGGGAGCAACTCGACTGCGTTGACGCCGAGGGACACCAGATGAGGGATGAAGTCCATGGCGTCCTGCAGGTTGCCTGCGTCCGGCCGGTTGTAGCCCAGCGAGCCTATGTGGAGTTCGTAGATCACCAGTTCTGTGAGCCTTGAAGGCACCGGATTCCCGGAGGCGAACTCGCTGGACCAGAACTCCTCGTCGGTGATCTGAGTCGGCGGGTTGGTGGCCGGTTCGAATTCTTTCCGCACCACGTCCTGGTCGATGACGACACTGCAGCTGACGCCGCCGTCGAGAGTGGCCGGGTTTCCGTCCCATTGCGTGAGCTTCGGGTTTTTGTCGCCCCGTCCGATCTGCCAGCGGGAATGGATGTCGGTCCGCATCCTCGTGGCGCCCTCCGCGTTTTCGATGCGATACATGTAGGGGAAGCCCACGTAGGACTGGAAGCCCGGCTGCGGAACGCTGGCCCAGATGCCGCCGCCGATGTCGTGGAGGGCTATGGCAGGCTGGTTCGAGTCAATGCCCGTCCCGTCGTCGGCGATGTAGCCGTTGTTCTTCTTCCCGAAGACGACCTCAACCTTTTTGGCGTTCGGCGCCCAGACGGCGAACCGGATGCACTCCCCGCCGCCCTGGTAGAACTTCTGGGCTCCCAGGAACCGGCTGAGCGTCAGGTAGTAGGGCGCTGTGGCCTGTCCTCCGGCCTCCGGCAGGATCGTGTGGCGTTCCGGCCTGATCACGCCCAGGCCCGAGTCCTCAGTGGGGATCCCCCACTGGTTCCCTCCCGCAGGTCCGTCCAGTCGGACACCCCACCGGATCTCTTGGCCGGCCAGAACGTCGTCGAAGTTCACATTGAGTTCGAAAGCCGGGCAGCCGTCCTCGGCGGTGATGTCCTGCATCGGTATATCGCCCCAGCTGTTCCATGTTCCAGACAGCCGGGCGTTATGGAAAAGGCCTGTCTTGATGCCAGTGAAGTAGATGAACCGGACAGTAATCATTGGGGTCCCCGATCGTCGTTGATCCTGAGGCGCCCCAGCCCGACAGGCACTAGGGTGCTCTGGCACCGAGCGGACTGTCAATGGACAACTTGTGGGGGCGAGCTCCCGCCTGCCGTACCGGTGAGGGGGACGGCCGTTCCGCACACATGAGCCCGCGGTCACCGCTGGCGCAGTGCTCAGCTACTGACAGCAGCCGATGACAGCTAAGGACGGACTGCCTCAGCCAAGCTGTCCAGCATGTCAGCCGCGTGGTAGACATCCCCGTCGCGCATGATGTCCGGCACGGTGAACTGCACAGTTATCAGGACGCCGTTCTTCACTGCCGTGTAGAAGTTCGTGACGATCGTGTCTCCCCCGGCGATCTCGTGACTGACCGGGACTCCGAGTGTCCCTGCTGTGCTGACCGGAGCGTCGACACTGTGCCCGGTTGAATGAACTTTGTCGGTCGACGTCTTGACTGTCACCTCAGGGCAGCGGTCAACGAGAGCCGCCATGGCACGCTGCGCACTGTCGACGGCATCGGCCTCCAACCCCGACAGGAGGCTCACCACCAAGGGACCGCTTGCGTCCTCGCCCGTGTACCCAACGAGGACAGCCTCGGCTTCGGGCAGGTCCAGGGCGTTGGCCAGTGTCAGGTCAGGACAGGAACTCGGCTGTGCGACCCCTTCTTCCTTCAGACCGTCGAGCGCTGTGAGTGACTTGCGGATCTGTTCGGACCTCATGAGTTGAAGCGGGGCACCATCGAATGGAGGGGCGCTGTCCAGGATGCGCACTAGGTCCGCCTCCGTGCGGTGTCTCGTTCCGTTGTTCTGCACGGCCGTGCAGGAACTCAATGCGATGGCCAAGGTTGCTGCCATGGCCAGGAAGCGGCCCGTGTAATCCCTCATCGTCCCCCAACGGTCGAGGTGGCACGCTGCCCACCGACATGCACATTATCCGACACGCGCCATGGCGGGAAGGGAGTTTCGCAGGCCGCCGGGCGATCGCCCGAGCCGAAACCACACTGGACGGCGCCGCCCGATAACTGCCGGACGACCGGAGGTTATCGCCCTCGCCAGCGCCCGTTCCGCACCGCCGACAGGTGGTGCGTAATGGATGGGCCAGGCAGCTCCTCCACGTAAGCCGACCCCGGTGCCGTTAGTCTTGCCCAGCGGAATCACGACGCGTTGCTAGACGAGGAGATCCATGCCTGAGCAGGCAGATGTGCTCCGGGACCACAAACCAATGCTCCATTGGCCGCGCCGCGCCATAGCCGCCAGCTAGCAGTTGCCTGCCTTCGCTGCATCGTCTGCGATGTCGTGAGCCTGGCGGCTCAGTTCCGCGGACTGCGCAGGGGCCGACTTTAGAACTGCCGAAGCATTGTCCACCACGTGCTGTGCCGCCGTGGTGGCCGCGGATATTTCGTTGCCGCCAGGGATGGGGCTGGAAGGGCGGTATGAGGGGTCTGCCTTTTGCGCTTGGGCCAGGGCTTCCTTCGCATCGACCAGGTCGGTCAGCTTGGTTTTCAAAGAGTCCAGGTCCGAGGAGAGCGATGTGATGTCGCCGCTGATCCCAGCCTCGTCGGCATCGACGCCCGAGGCGTCGGATGCAACACCAGCTGCGTCCGAGCATGTCGTCCCGTTCGCTCCCGCCTCCGTTCCAATCTCTTTCATCACCGCGTCTGCATCATGCTGGGTCGTGGTCACGTCATTCTGCTGAGCGGTGAGATCCGCTGCAACCCCGTCCAGGTCGCTTTTGACGTATCCGGTCGAGGCCACGACATCGCTGACCGCGCTTGCCAACGAGTGTGCGGCGCTTTCGACGGCGTTGTCTGCCTGCTGCTGGGCGGCGGCCCGCGCCGTCTGGTCAGCGGCGGCAGCGGATGCCTGCACCTGATCCTGGTGGTTCCTGTCCGCCTGCTGCTTCAGCACGGTCACCGCATCGTTGTAGAGCGTCGCGGCCGCCGGCCTGAACGTCCAGGGTTCCAGAGTCCCGTCCTTCTGCGGGATGGAAAGGGTGACGTTGTCACCCTGGATTAGCGCAGCAAGATTCGAGATGGAACCGAACGGCTGGGAGAACGACAGGCTGGCATGGTCGCTGTCGATGCTCCCGGTGAATGATGTTGTGCTCGTCTTGGCGGCCGTCGCTCCTGGGTCCAGGCTCGTCATCGTTAATGACCCGCTCAGCGTGGCTCCTGTGCGCGTCCACTGCAGAAAGGCGGCCTGGTGTGAGTCGCTGTAAGCCCAGCCGGTCTGCGCATTCGGCACCTGCTCCGACGAGTGGTCTGCTCCGCCGGCCGAAGCAGCGGGCGCGACACCCTTCGGAACCACGATGACCACGACGGCCAAGACCAGAATGAGCAAGGCGGCAGCGGCTGCGCCCATGCCCGTTCGTGTCATCCGCATCTTGGATAGCGGCCTTCCCGGCGCCGGGACCTCTGTGGCTTCGGGTTCGATTGTGCTGAAAAAACCGAGGGCCTCGACTTCCCCATCCCTGGACCGCGGGTACTTGGCGATGCACCGACGGAAAAACCTCGTCCTCCTCCAGATCTGGATGCTGTCGTCGTCGAAACCCAGGACGTGGCGCGCCCCTTCCCGGGCCACCATAAGCCACTGCCTCTGCGCGCCCAATGATCTCCTCGGCCATGTGTCCAACAGGAAGCCCGGCACCTCCTGTCGCCGTCTAGTTTCAGCCGGCGGCCTGATCCTATACCGGCTTGTGTGCTTTGGGGCGCTCACACCCAGATTGTTTCGCCTCCGCTCCCCGACGCACCAGCCGAGCACTCAGATCCGGTCCGCCCCCTTCCGCGCCGCCGTCAGGTGGTGCGCTGTGTTGGGCCTGCGATAGCCGTGGACCCGGTGTAAAAAGTCCGAAGAGCCGTCGAGCAAACGGGTGGTGGCAGCTGGCGGTTGGGCATAATATGAGGTGGGTGTGGGTGTGGCCGGGGGGTTGCCACGGCCCTGAGGGAGAACCCGCCGATCTGCACGGACTGTCCGTCGGTGATGGGCTCGCGCTCGAACGCCACGGAATCCGCGGCGTTGACCAGGTACTTTGCGCCGTGCGCTCGGGCCAGGATCAGCCCGCCGGTGAGGTAGACGTTGTGAACGTGGGTCTCGGCGACGTGGGTGATGTCCACGCCTGCCTGCCGCGC